>JBEKJR010000004.1:0-249907 GCA_050011175.1 Occallatibacter sp. | reverse complement strand
CATGTGCCGCTGGCGCTGTTCGACCCGAAAAGAAGAAAAACTTACCCGCTGCCCAAGGGCGGAGGGATGCAAACAACGTGCGCCGTTTCAGGGGCAGCTGCCCCTGAAACGGCAAAACAAAACCTTCCTGATAAGGAGAAAGTGTCAGGGATGTGCCCGGTCTAAAATGTCGGGGATGTGCCCGGCCGTTCATTTTCAGTGGTCAGTGGTCAGTTATCAGTTGTCAGGAACTGCGTGCGCCTCTGAAACTTGATCATGGAATGATTGTGCACCAGTGGAGGGTAATTATCTGCAAGGACGGCCTTCCAGGCAGGCGGCACCTGCGGTGCAGCGGACGCCTTCAGCAACCAACCGTCGGATGGTTTTCATTGCACGCTATGGGCTGTTCTTAACAACTGTGGATGCGAATCTCCTTGCGATCGGAGCATTAAGTATTGGTTTCCCGTGGTTACGGCCAAAAACAATGATTTATCTTTTTCGCCCGAGCATATACTCTGATTTGAGCCTCTAACGCGTACAAAGAAAAACTCATCAACGCACTCTTTGGGAGCCTGAAAATGACGAAGTGGAAGCGCTTGTTCCTGGCCGTTTGTGTTCTCGTTATCCTAGGATTGACTTACTGGAAATTCGCGATTCCCACCCACCGTGTGGAGACGCACTCCGAGCTGGTTATGCTCGGCGATCTGGACGGCGATCACCGCTGGACAGCCAATGACCTGAAGATCCTAGATACCTTTCTCAAGGATCCGTTTGCCTTCTCCGATGATGTAGCGCGTCAGATCGACATGAATCAAAACGGAATGATCGACGAGGAAGACCTCCGGCTTCTTCGCGCCCTTGTCGCATCAAACAGCGACCCTTATGCTGCAGAAGAGGTCGCACGGGCCAAGGGCGAACACTTTCCCCGCCCGCGTGAGTTCTATCGATATGTCACGCTCGCCGAATATCATCCCCGTCCGCTCTGGGCTCTGCCCTACCCGCTCGCTCGAGATTCGGTATTGAAATGGCTGCCCAGCCTCCATCCACCTGTAAGCGCCAGTTCCTATTCGGAGGCGCTCGACGCCGACATCTACGCGGAGGCTATCCGATTTGATCAGGATTGGCGCAAGAGAGAGCCGCAGCTTCTCCCCATGGAGCGCGAATACGCCTCTCTGAAGCTGGCGCGCCTCGCTGAACTTCAACAACATGGCGAGCGCTTCGAGCTGCTTCTGTCTCTCATCGATGGCGTTGAGGATCTAGAAACGCTTACCGAAAGAAATCAGCCGGCCTTTCCGCTGAAAATTCTGGTTTTTCGCGATCACCTCCGCGATACGCTCAAATCGCCTGTTTACGCTGACTTCACACATGGCAAACAGCCCTGGCAGGCGGTCATGAAAGTCGTCGCTGGCCATCTTCAGACAGATCTCGGACTTACCTATAACTTCGAGACGCTTCCTCCTCCCAGAAATCTCACTCATCTCCAAAACTACCTACAGCGCTCCGAATGGCAATACTACAAGAGCTCCGTGAAGGATGAGGATTTCCGCGCACTCATCGCCTTCGCGCAGCATGACCCCCGCTATTTGCGCGCCGTTTCACGAACCAGCCGCAAGCTCACGGATATGGATGAGGTAAATCACAATCTGCCGATGGAGCTTTTATTTCGTGAGGCGCTTCGCATTAAGGGTGGCGACAGGAAGAAAGCGGTGGGATTGCTCGACGAAGCGATTCGCATTCCTTTTCTCTGGGTAAAATCCATCCCGCGCGAGGACTTGCCGAGTTCTTTGGCACTCGACAACTTCCTTCTCCCCGGCAACAAGGAGGATGGTTTTGACAAGAGCCGCCACTGGAATGTCTTTGGCGGCATCTGCCTGTACAAATCGCCCCAGGAATCTCTCGATCTTGCCCTCAAGCGCGAGATGCAGGACCTCCGTGATGGCCACTACTCGCAGGATGAGATGCGTGAGTTTTTTCGGGACATGATCGCGGATCTGAACGGAATCTACTACGTCATGACAGTGAATTCCGATTTGCTCAAGAATCGCAAATGACCCGCACGAGTCAGTATACTTAGCGGGAATCCCACCCTAGCCGCAAAAATAAAAGCACGGCGAGGGCGGTGTAGCCATGGCTTTACACGATCTATAACAATTCCAGCCGCTTACACGATCAGCGAGAATGTACTAGCTGGAAGTACCGCTTCGCCCGCGCTACATCCTTGAAGATCTGCGCCTTCAGCGCCTCGGGCGTTGGCCACTCCTGCTCGCCACGCAACCGCAGCAAAAATTCCACTTCCACTGGCGTCTGCTCGTCCAAGTCGATTGGCTCAAAATCCAGAATGTGTGACTCGACGGCGAAGGAGGCCTCGCCAAAGGTAGGCCGGTTGCCCACGTTGGTGACCGCCTGAAACGTGCGCCCGGCGACCGTGAGCCGCGTGACGTAGACGCCGAAGGCGGGGAGCTGGCCTGCGTAGGGCGCGAGGTTGACCGTGGGCACCAGCAGCCGTGTGCCGATGCCGCGCCCGCGGGCCTGCGTGGAGCGAATCTCAAAGGGCCGGCCCAACATCCAGCGCGCCCGGGTCATGTCGCCCGCCGCCACGCGCTCCCGGATGGAGGAACTGGAAACCTCCAGGCTCCTTACCCGCACCGGCGCATGAACGTGTACGGCAAAACCAAACTCCGCGCCAAGCGTTTTGAGTTCGGCTACTCCGGCCTCGGCGCCGTGTCCAAAGCGGAAGTTGCCGCCCTCATGCAGGCTGCGAACGGCGAGCATTTCCACCAGAATCCGGCGCACAAATTCCCGCGCGGACAACGAAGCCAGCGCCGCATTGAAAGGCAGTACGACGACCGCATCGATGCCCGTCAAGCCAAGCAGCCGCAGTCGCTCGTCAATCGGCGTGAGCAGCCGCGGTGCTGTCGCGGGGCGCAGAAACTGCTCCGGATGAGGGTCGAAGGTGATGGCCACAGCCCGCGCGTGAAGAGTCCGCGCGTTCTGTTCACGGGCTTCGCGCACCACCGCTGAAAGTATCTCCTGGTGGCCCAGGTGCACGCCGTCGAAGTTGCCGATGACAGCTACGCTGGAGCCGAAGCCAGCCGGAATCTCCGCGATTGAATGAAAAACAGAAGTCCTATTTTCGGTCATCAATTCGCAGTCTCCAGGTTCACCGGCAGGCTGAGTCCGTCATACGCCAAGCGGACGCCGTCGGGCAGCGTGTGGTTGGTTTCCTCGTGGCCCAGGTCGTGGGAGATGTGCGTAAGCCAGGTGTGGCGCGCGCCGATGCGCTGTGCCCAGTCGACGGCCTGCTCCACGGTGGCGTGGCTGGGATGCGGCTTGCGGCGCAGCGCGGAGACAACCAGGTGATCCAGCCCTTCCAGAAGCGCGAAGCTCGATTCGGGGATGGCGCTCACATCGGTCAGATAAGCGGCGCGGCCAAAGCGAAAACCGGCAATCTCCATCTCCCCATGCAGCACAGGCACGCGCAGGAACTCGACGCCGTGAACGGCTGTCCGCTCGGCCAGCGGATGCAGTTGGACCCGTGCGCGGGTGGGATAAGTGGCCCGCGGCGAAAAGGTGTACTCGTAGATGTGCTCCAGCGCCTCTGCCGTCTCCGGCGCGGCGTAGAGCGGAATCGGCCCTCCCTCGCGGAAGACCGCAAAGCTGAGCGGGCGCAGATCGTCCATGCCCAGAATGTGGTCGGCGTGGGAGTGGGTGTAGAAAACCGCGTCCACGCGAGTGAGGCCGTTGCGTAGCGCCTGCTCACGAAAATCCGGGCCGGTATCGATGACCACCACGCGCTCCCGCCCGCCGTCCTGGCCGGGCTCGCGCCAGCGCAACAGCAGCGAGGGCCTGAGCCTGCGGTCACGCGGGTCGTCCGACGCGCACACCGCGCAATCGCACCCCAGCGTGGGAACTCCCATCGAGGTTCCCGTCCCCAGAAATGTGAGTAGACCGTCCATGCGTGGCCAGCCCGCTAAGCCTTCTTCGGCGGTTGCGGCGGTTGCACGCCCTGCGAGGTGATCATATTGGTCAATTCCAGGAAGGCCATCCGCGCCTCAAACAGAACCGTCTGCAGCATCTTATCCTCGGCCTCCGTCAGGTTGCCGCGGGTCTTCTCCGCCAGCACGCCCAGCAAATCAATGGTTGTCCGCGCACCCAGGATGTCCACCCTCGGACGCTGCCCCTCCTGCGTGCCCGCCCCCATCTGAATCATCGCGGAGACATAAAACTGCTGCACCAGATGTTCGAAGCTGATCTCCGGCGGCGCGCCCGCGGCAGGGTTCTGCGCCCGCACCATGTCTTCCAGCCGCTGCGCCGAGGCGTCGTAGGCTGCCTTCTGCTCGCGGCTCTCCTGGGCTGTGGGCGGAGCGGGCAACTCGGCTTCAACGCCTGCCGCTGCCTTGGGAGTTGCAGCGGACGCCGGCTCCCGCTTGGCCTCGGACTTCGATTCGTTGACCACCAGGCGCGGACCGCCGCCCGGCGGTGGAGGCGCTTCTGCAGGAGTCGCCGGCTGCTGCTGGCCCTCATGCTCTTCTTCCGCCTTGATCTTGCGGCGGTCAATCACTTCAAACTTCGGTTTATCGCTCATGGTTTTTTCTTTCCTATCCGAATTTCTGATTTGTGACTCGCTAGCCCATTTCCAGCACGGGCGGCACATTCAGAATAAGTGCTGTTCCCGTGGCTGTTCCGGCAGTATAGGTTAAGGGTTGACTGTGAATCTCTGCCTCGTCGCGCATCATGCCCAGGGCAAAAATGCGGCTGCCTGTCGCCAGCATCAACTCCGCCGCGCTGGTGATCTGCCCGGCAACCGCTCCGCCGTCCGAGATGAGTTCGGCCCCCGCAGCCGGAACGGGTCCAGACAACTCCAGTTGCCGCAGATGCCGGTGAACGCTGCCGCGGGACCGGATACGCTCCACAATCTCCTGGCCCAGGTAGCAGCCCTTGTTAAAACTGAGCGCACGCATCTGCGAAGTCTCCTGGGGCAGGTCGCGCTCGGCAATATCGATGCCATAGGCGGGAATCCCCTCCGCGATTCGAAAAGTCTCCAAAGTTTCCGCTCCCACCGGGGTTGCTCCAGCCTCCACCAGCGCCTGCCACAGCGCGGGAATCTCCGCCGCACGCGCCCAAATCTCAAAATGCGGAGCCAGCACGCCGTATCCGCGAACGATGCGCACTTCCTCGCCGTTCCAGGCAGCGCGCGCACAACTCATCGATTCAGCCAGCGCGGGTATTCCAAGCCGCGCCAAGATACCCGCAGCCAACGGCCCGGCAAACCCCAGCGCTGAATCCTCGCTCAACGGCGTCAACTCCACATCGTCCATGATGATGAAGCGCTCCAGATGGGCCATCAGCCGGTCATATTGATCGGCGGCAATCTCCAGCTCCAACTGGTCGCCCTCGCGCCAGACATACAACTCGCCCTGGATGCGCCCCTGTGCGTTGAGCACCAGGTTCCAGGCGCCGGCGTTCGCCCCCAGATCGTTCACCGTGTTGGTGACCATGCCGCTGAGCCAGCGGAAGCGGTCTTCGCCGCGTACTGCCACGCGCCGCAGCCAGCCTAGGTCGTGCACCGCGGCTGCGGAGACCAACGCCGCCGTTTCCCTGCCTGGCGCGTCCAACTCCCGTGGGGTCATCACGCCGTGATATGCAACCAACTCCGGCGGAGTAGCCGCTTGAGCGAGCAACGTAGCAAGAGTTGTGGTCAGAGAGAGGTCGGTTTCCATCATAGGGGATCTTTTTGCCGGTTCAGGCACAATTTTCAGCGGAATTCGTGCGCCGAACCGCATTCTGATTATAGCCTTGAAAGAAGATAGGAAGAATCTATGAGCAAGCAGCATGGATGGTTTCGCGGATGGGTTCTGGCCGCGGCGTTATGTCTTGGGTCAGCCATTGCTCCGGCGCAGTTGGCCCCACCGCAGGTGGCCGCGCCGCAGTCGCCAGCCCCGTCCGCAGGCAAGATTACCCCCGAGCAGGAGCGTCAGCTCTTCTCGCTCGTCGATGAACTCATCAAGTTCTCCTCCAACGAAACCGGCCTCGCCATCAAGAGCGCCGTCAAGCGCCAGATCACTTCCCGCGCCGCGGTGGAAAGCTACCTCAAGCAGAAGTTCGAGGAGGACGAGAGCGCCAAGCGCTTGCAGCGCAGCGAAATCGTGCTTAAAAAATTTGGTCTGCTGGATCGCGATTTCGCCCTCAAGCCCTTTCTGCTGGCGCTGCTCAAGGAGCAGATCGAGGCCTACTACGACTCCAAAACCAAGACCGTGTACTTGCTCGACTGGGTGGACATTGAGGAGCAAAAGCCGGTGCTGGCTCACGAGTTGACCCACGCCTTGCAGGACCAGCACTCCGACCTTGAGAAATGGAACGATCAGACCCCCGACGATGTCTCGCTCAACTCCCGCGACGACACCGACCACCTGGCCAGGGACGAAATGGACACGGCGCGCGAGGCTGTCGTCGAGGGCCAGGCCACGGCCGTCATGATGGACTACATGCTCAAGCCCATGGGCAAGAGCCTCGTCAAAGACCCGGAGGTGATGGAGTTCGTCAGGCAGCATATGGTCGCATCGGAAGATTCTCCCGTGCTGGCGCGCGCGCCGCTGTTGCTCTCTGAATCGCTGCTCTTTCCCTATCGCGAGGGACTCAGCTTCGAGCAGGACGTGTGGATGGACCAGGGCCAGGCGGCTGCCTTTGCCGGGACCATGGACCGCCCGCCATCCTCGAGTTGGGAGATCATCAACCCGCGCGAGTACGAAAAGCGGCACGTGCCCGCCGTGCCCCTTCTGCCCAATATTCACCCGTTGGTGGACAAGCTCTACAAGCCCTACGACATTGGCCAGGTCGGCCAGCTCGATCTGCACATTCTCACCGAACTCTTCGGCGGTGACCGGGCCGCCGGCGACCTGACCCCAGCCTGGGACGGCGGCCTCTATTGGGCCGGTCAACGGCTCAACGCCAAAACTCCTGAAGAGCAGGCCGGCACAAACTCCATCGCCCTCTTTTATCTTTCCGTCTGGAAGAACTCAGCCTCCTCACAGGCCTTCACCCGCCTCTACGCCGATGAGCTGGGCCGCAAATACTCCGGCGTCAAGGAGTTGCGCTCGGCGGACTTTCCCACCGGCAGGCCAGGCGATGAGGAACAGGTCTTCTCCACCAGCGAAGGCCCGGTGGTCATCACCACCCGCGGCAAGCTGGTCTTCGTTGCGGAAAGTTTCCCGCTCGACCTGGCCCGCAAGCTCACCGCTCTCATCCTCGACGCGCAGGGAACCGGCGAGCTCAAGATGGCGGAAACCATGCAGACACCAATCCCAGCTCTCGATTCGGGCCTCCGGCAGTCGCTCACCGGAAACCTGGTCCGCATCTTCTCCAATTGCGGAGTGATGAAAGCAGCGGTAAGCGCGGCCATGCAGGCAGCCCGATAGGTAGGCTGAGACACATTGCTCATGGATTGTGTTTTGGCCTGCTGCTCCCAGCAAGGGGGTATAGCTGCTCCGCCCGTCTGCCGTGGCTCCTACTTGTCTTCCACGACCAGGATAAGTATCGTCCCCCGATCCAGTTGAACGTTGCGATTTGTACTGGAGATGCGGGAGCTGCATCCCGGTCCTCCCTCTACCTCCAGTTTCAGCGCAGGGATGCCGATCACGATTCCTGGTCGAAAAATTAGCGGAAGGCCTCCCGTATTGAGTTTGTCACCGGAACCGCCCATGGCCTTAACTGCGTCGTGAACATTCCGGTTCGAGCCACGCAAAGCAATGGGCAACTCCTCATGGATCCTCACCGCGTCCTCAGAAGGCCCCACCAGGGCAATCAGCCGCAGCGGCATTCCTTTCTTTCGTTGCTCTTCGCAATCGGCATGATCGAACGACAGCGACAATTCTGAAGCATTTGCGTCCGTCCCCGAAGCGGCTGCTGTTACGTGCGCGTAGAGGGCAGATCCCGCATTCAGTTTGCATCCTGGGTAGACCACATCTTCAACGATATTCACCCAAACTTCCTTGCCCACCTTCAGACGCGCAGAGTCCAGCGGTCCTGTCACTCTAGCTTGAATGGCGAAACTGAGCGGAATATCTGAAACGGCGCTGTGCTTGCACGGAGCCGGATTCGTCTCACTCGTGAGTGCTTGCGATGTGGGCGCGGGGGTGGCAACTGAAACTGGTGTGCTGGGACCTGTCACACTCTGGGCGAAGAGCGAGACCGCCGCGAAAACCGGAATAACAGCAATGTAGCTTATCCATGAAAACCGAATAAAAGAACGAAGAGCGTTGAACATTGATCCCTCTCCAAACGAGGATTAAAAACAGTAAAAGTATACGCCGTTTCGCTTTGTCGGCCATCGCGCCTGCAAAGCATTTATGGGATCAGGATAAGTTCCGACCCAGGTTCCAGTTGAATGCTGTGATTTGTACTGGAGAATCGGGCGCTGCATCCCGGCCCTCCCGCAACCTCCAGCTTCAATTTGGACATTCTGATAACAATTCCCGGGTGCACATATTGCGATGAGCCCCCGGGGTTGAGATTGACATTAGAGAACGCGGCGACCAGGCCGGGGATGGCTGCGCTCCGGCTCGCACCCTGCATGACAATGGGCGCTTCTGCAAGCATGTTGTCCGACTGGTCCGGAGGCCCCACCAGGGCAATCAGCCGCAGCGGCAGTTCTTTCTTTTTTTGGCCCGCGCAATCGGCATGATCGAACACCAACGACAGCTCCGAGGAATTCGGGTTCTTTTGCGAAACCGCAGACGTGATGTGGCCGTAGAGGGCAGAATTCTCATTCAGCCTGCATCCAGGAAGGCTTACACCGTATACGACTTGCACCCATATTTCCTTGCCCACCTTCAGATGTCCGGAGTCCAGCACTCCCATCACTTTGGCCGCTATGGTCGAGCTGATTGGAATCTCCGTGTCAGGGATGGGCGGACATGAAGCCGGACTGGCATCACCCGCGGGCGCATGCGCGGCGGCTGGGTTGGCTGGCGTGCTGGGACCAGCCACGCTCTGGGCGAAGAGCGCGGCTGCCGCGAAAACCGGAATTACAGCGACGCAGTCTATCCATGAAAACCGAATAAAAGAACGAAGAGCGATGAACATGGACTCCTCTCCAAACAAGGATTTAAAACAGCAAAAGTATACGCCGTGGGGGGTACGGGAGCGCAGGAAATGTGCTAATCTCTCTGTCGGGTAGTTCGGAATCTCAATTAACCCATGAAAGGTGCTACTGAAATGCGTATGTTCAAAACACTTACCACAGCAGCTGTTGGGCTGTCGGCTTTCTTGCTGTTTGCTCTCGGAACACCGGCTCAGGCCCAGCGTCCCCACTATCTCCATGCCCTCTCCAACCTGCGGGAGGCGCGTGAACTGCTGCAAACGGACACCCGTCCGGGATTCATCCGCGCGCGGGACCACGCGATCGAGGAAATTGACCGCGCCATCCATGAAGTGAGTGAAGCGGTGCGCGAAGAGGGAAGGAACCCCCACCACACCCCCCCTCCGGCCGGGGGAGACCCCAATCGCCCCATGCGGTCGGCACTGACTCTTCTGGATGAAGCACGCCGGGACATTGCCAGCGGGACCGATGAGAGTGGACATCGCGGGCTGCAGATGCGCGCACTCCGGCACGTTGACGAGGCGCGGCAAGCCCTCGAACATGCCCTTCACGGTATGGAAAGAGGCGGAGGGCATCATTACTAATTCTCTGCCGATGCAAAGAGCGGCTCCCGGGCCTCATTTTTGAGGCCTGGGAACCCCTCATGCTGACTCGTTAACCCCGGTTCCCGCCCAGCATCGACCCCACGATTCCACCACGGAACCGCTCACCGCCAATCTCACCCGCTTCCTCTCTTACTTCGGCGTGATGAAAGCCGCCGTAGCAGCTGGCATCAGAAGTACGTCGCCACAAGACCAACTGCGGGCTCCGGGAACGATCACTCCGCGTCTTTATGGACGAGGTATTCGTCGAGGAGCACGGCCACCAGCACAGCCGTGGGGACCGAGACCATGGCTCCGAGAACGCCTCCAAGCGTGGAGCCAAGCACCAGGGCAATGAGGATAGCAAGGCCGGGCAGACCGACTCTGTTTTTCATAATGCGCGGAATGAGGTAGGAGTTTTCCACCTGTAGATAGATCAGGTAAAAGATAGCAACGCCAAGCACCCGGCCCCATGAGTCAATGGCTGCCACCAGCAGCGCAAGCATGATGCAGATGGCAGCGCCCACCACGGGAATGATGTTGAGCAACCCCGTCAACACGCCCAGGGCATAGGCATAGCGAACGTTGAGCGATAGATAGACAATCGTACTGGTCACTCCCAGAATGAGCATCAGGCTCCCTTGACCAAGCAGCCATTTACCCATGCGGACCTCCGCCCGCTGGAGGGTCTTATCGAGACGTTCGCGGCTTTCTTGCGGGAAAAAAGAAAGAAACCACCGGTAGGCCTGGTCGCCTTCCAATATGAAATAAATGGTAAGGATAAAGCCCATGATCAAATCGAATAACCTGCCCGCCCAGTTACTGAGGGAGAACAACAGATAAGTAGCTGCCTGGCTCGCGAAATCCTGAAGACGGGAACTGAGATCCGCAGTATCCAGGTGTTGAGCCAGAGGAATATTTTTGAGTTTCTCTAAAAGTCCTGGCAGGCGTGTTGGCATCTCCCTGATGAACCCTTGCATGTCGCTGATGATCGGAGGCAGAGCGAGGAACCCGAAGGCGGTAAGCGCTCCGGCCGCAACGAGCAGAAGAAGGAAGATGGCGGCTGAACCCTTGAATGGTTGCCAACTGCGTATGCGGAGCCGGGAAGTAAAACGCACCACAGGGGTGAGCACAACGGCAAAGAGTGCGCTGACATAGAGCAGCACGAGCACATCGCGAATCAGCCAGGCCAGATAGCAGGCCAGGGCAAGGGCGAAGGCAAAGACAATGTCGCGACGCAGAGTGCGCGGGTTATCGAAGGGCTTAGTCATGCGCAGGATTCCTGCAAGCCGGAGTATACGGCATCGGCAATGCGTTCGGCGAATTCTGTGGCCATCAGGCTTCTGGCCAGAAAGTTCATTGTCCGGTGCTGCCTACTTGTTTCCGCCCAGCATCGACCCCACAATTCCGCCCAGCAGCGCGCCGCCCACAGCCGGTCCCGCCTGACGGCTCTCGCCGCGCGGAATGTACTCGGCAATCTGGTGCGCCAGCCGCGAAATCGGCAGCGTCTGCAGCCAAACTGTTCCCGGCCCTTGCAGCACGGCCAGAAAAATGCCATCCCCGCCGAAGATCATATTCTTGATTCCCGGCACTGTCGTGATCTGGAACCCCACCGAGGATTGGAAGGCGCCCACATGGCCCGGATGCACCCTTAGCACCTCGCCCGGCGCCAGGTTCTTTACGATCAGCTCGCCGGATAGCTCCAGCCACGCCGTTCCCTGGCCGCCCACCTTCTGCAGCAGAAACCCGTTGCCGCCAAAGATGCCCGCTCCCAGCGATTGCTGGAAGCCCACGCCGATGGTCACCTGCGGCGTGGCGCACAGAAACCCGTGCCGGTGAACCATGTACTCATTGCCGGGCGCGACCTCGACTGGCACAATGTGGCCCGGCACCTTGGTGGCAAACGACACCACGCCGGCAGCCCCGGAGGCGCGGTACTCGGTCATGAACAGGCTCCCGCCCCCGGCCACCCGCTTCAATGCCCCAAAGATTCCCCCACCCCCGCCCATCTGCGTATGGGTGGTCATTTGAATGGAAGCAGTCATCCACGAGAGCTCGCCGCTCTCTGAAAAGACGCTCTCGTTGGGTTCAAGCTGCACATCGAGCACCGGCATGGTGGTGCCTAGAATCCGGGTTTGCATGGATTATCTCCTTTTCATGCTTAGTGTACCTGCCCTGACCTGTGGAGAGTCGAATTAGAATCATTATCTCCATCAAGAGATGGCAAATCCTTCACTTAACGCTTGTACCCTGAACTGTCGTTTGCCGTCAAATCTTTTAGGATATGGCTGTTGTTTCCTCTTCGCAGAAGGCGGCCTGATGCACTACTCTTTCCTGAGACTCCTATGGCCTCATTGATTCGCAGCTTCCGCAAAGCCATCTGGCTGGCGCTCGAGCACGACGTGCTCAACTCGGCCAAAGCCGTCGCCTATTCGGGCATGCTGGCCCTGTTTCCGGCGCTGGTTGTTCTCACCGCGCTGCTGGCTCAGGCGCCGGAGGGAACCTCGCTGGTGGGCGAGGTGCGCGGCGCCTTTGAGCAGGTTCTGCCCGAAGGCGCCTTGTCCCTGTTGCAATCCGCCATGGAGACCCACCGCATTCACTCCAACCAGTTGATCTTCTCCGCCGCCGCTCTCGCGGTCTTTGCCAGTCTTGGCCTAATGCTGTCCCTGATGGAGGGCTTTCGACGCGCTTATCGGTTGCCGCTCAATGATTGGGGATTCTGGAGGCGGCGGCGCAGAGCGCTTGCGCTGGTGTTCATGGTTGTAGTTCCGTTGTCATTGGCCACCATGGTGCTGGTCTTTGGTCACCAGTTTGAGAAGTGGATGGTCGACAACGCCGGCCATGAGTTGAAGCATTTCGTGCTGTTCTTCTGGCGCATGGTGCGCTGGTCCGTCGCGCTCGTTACCAGCGTGATTGTCCTGGTCACCCTCTATCACTTCGGCACCTCGCGCAAGGAGCACTGGGCCTACGTAAGGACGGGCGCGGTGACCGCTACCCTGGTCTGGTTCCCGTCTACCCTGGCCTTTGGATGGTACGTCACGCGCATTGCCAATTACTCCATGTTCTACGGCTCCTTTGGCGCCGGCATCGCCACTTTGATCTGGCTCTACATCACCTCGTTCAGCGCCCTGCTGGGCGCGGAACTGAACGGCGTCCTTTTTCGGGAACGACGGGAATATCGGAAACGCCGCAAGCGGGCTTTCGCCTCAAGAGGCTTGAGATAAACGGCTCCGGTCTTTATGGTTTATTTACCTGCTATCGGGCACTCTCTCCCGCATAATGGAGAAAGGGGATTGCGCTCCTCAGCGTACTTTGCGGCAGCCGCGCGAGTCGCCCATGCAACCTCCCCTGGAGTTTCCCCATGTCGCTCGCGCCTCTCAGCCTGACCGATTCCGCCACCCAGCGCCGCGCCAAGATAGTTGCCACGCTCGGGCCGGCCTCCAACACCGTGCCCGTCTTCCGTGATCTGGTCCGCGCGGGCGTCGATGTGGTTCGCCTGAACTTTTCCCATGGCTCTCAAGACGAAAAGCTGGAGCTGATCCGGATGATCCGCCAGGTGAGCCGCGAGGAGCGCAAGCCGCTCTGCATCCTGGGCGATCTGCAAGGGCCCAAGATTCGCACCTCCACGCTGAAGGATCACCAGCCCGTGCTGCTCCAGGCCGGCCAACGGTTGACCATCACGCCGCGCGACGTTCAGGGCACGGCGGCTCTGGTGGGCGCCACCTTCAAAACTCTGGCGGAAAACGTCGAGCAGGGCTCGCGCATTCTGCTCTCCGACGGCCTCATCGAGCTGCGTGTTCATGAAGTCTCTGGCGGCGACGTCATCTGCGAGATCGTCAACGGCGGCATGTTGGGCGAGCACAAGGGAATCAACCTGCCCGGCATTCCGGTGCGCACGCCCTCGCTGACGGAAAAAGATTCCGATGACCTGGAATTCGCGCTCAAGAACGGCGTGGACGCTATCGCCGTCTCCTTCGTGCGCACCGCGGAAGACGTGAGCCTGGTGCGCAATCGCGTTGCGGCCCTGGGCGGCGAAACCTGGATTATCGCCAAGCTGGAAAAACCCCAGGCCATCGAGCATCTTGACGCCATCCTCAACGCCGCCGACGCCATCATGGTGGCTCGCGGCGACCTGGGAGTCGAGCTGCCGCCGGAGCAGGTTCCTGCCATCCAGAAGCACATCATCCGCCGCGCCGCCGAGCTCCGCAAGCCCGTCATCACGGCTACCCAAATGTTGGAATCGATGATCGAAAACCCGCGCCCCACCCGCGCCGAGGTCTCCGACGTGGCCAACGCGGTCTACGACGGCACTGACGCCGTCATGCTCAGCGGCGAGTCCGCCGTGGGCAAGTACCCAGTCGAGGCCGTCTCCATGATGGCCCGCATCGTCGTCGATGCCGAGCGCAACATCAAAGAGGACGAGCATTCTGATCGCCGCAAGCAGCGCCGCACGGATCTCTCCATCGCCGAGACCATCTGCGAGGCCACGGCGCACGCCGCTGACGATCTGGACTTGCGCGCCATCGCGCTCTTCACTGAATCCGGTTCGACCGCGCGCAAGCTCTCCAAGTACCACCCCTCGGCGCCCATCTTCGCCTTCAGCCCGATTGAAATTACCATCAACCGCCTCAACCTCCTGTGGGGCACAACCCCCATCCTCTGCCCTAAGATCAACTCCAATGAGGCCATGGTGGAGTGCGCCGAAAGTCTGCTGGAGCAAGGCGGCTTCGTCAAGCCCCGCAATGTCATCGCCATCGTCGCCGGCACACGCACCCGTTCCGGCTCAACCAACTTCCTCCGCCTGCACGTGATCGGCGAGCGCAAGTAGGGCGAGCGATACTTTGCGTCGCGAAGAGATGCTGGTAAAAAAGAGGGAGCCAAAAGGTCTCAAATCAAGGGAACATTCTCCGCTTGAGCCGCTCGGCGCAGCTCTCCATCGAACGTGGCCAAAGGCAAATTCAATCGCATGGCCAATTCCAGATAGGCTGCGTCATACGAGGTCAGCCGATGCCGCTCGGCAAGGTTGCGAATCGCAATCAACCGCTGAAAACCAGGTCCAGTGTCGATAACAATGTGAAATGAAACGAGAGACGAAAAGTACCATTGAACGGTCTGCTCGGTCACGCGGCCCTTCCGTTTGGCCTGAACCACACCATTCAGAACTTCCAGAGGCCAATGCGACGGAACCGCAACCTCTTCGCCGCCGATCAGACGATCCAGCAAGGCTTCGGTATAGGGAGTGGCCTCATCGGAAAAACACCAACCAAGACTCACGGACGCATCGGGAATAAAGACGGCCATCAGACTCTACGGCCTTCCTCAATCAAATCCTTGATTTTGAGGCCGTCCAGGCGATTGCCCTTGCGTAGTTCGCGGATGCGGCGTCCAGCCTCGGCGGGCGAGTAAGGACCGGGGCCCAGACGAACGAGGCGAGACTGAGAAGCTGCCTCTTCGGAGACCACCAAACTCTGTACATAGGCCTCCAGCGCTAGCCCGCGAGCCTGGAGCTGGGCGGCGAGATGATCGGGAATGTCGATGGTGACCTGCATACAAGAATCGTAACACTGATTGCACCTATTCGGTCATTCAATTCTGAAGCAACTTGATAAACGCAAATCGTGGTTCGGCAGTCACTTATTTCCCTGCCAACTGCCGCAACACATACTGCAAAATCCCGCCGTGCTCGAAGTACTCAATCTCCTGCGGCGTATCGATGAGAACTCTGGCGTCGAACTCCTTCACCTTTCCGTCAGTCGCCGTCGCCTTCACGCGCAGCGTCCGTCCTTTTTCCATCCGGTGAGCCAGCAGCTTCGTCAGCCCGGCAAAGTCATAAACTTCTTCGCCCGTCAACTCCAGCGACTCCGCATTCTGCCCCTCGGCAAACTGCAACGGCAGAATCCCCATCCCCACCAGGTTCGACCGGTGAATGCGCTCAAAGCTTTCGGCAATTACAGCGCGAACGCCCAGCAGCTTCGGTCCCTTGGCCGCCCAATCTCTTGACGATCCAGACCCGTACTCCTTCCCCGCCAAAATGATCAGCGGCACGCCGCGCTCGGCGTACTTCACGCTGGCGTCGTAAATCGACATCGGCTCGCCCTCGGGCAGCAGCCGCGTCACGCCGCCCTCGGTCCCCGGCGCGAGCCGGTTGCGCAGCCGCACATTGGCAAACGTGCCGCGCACCATCACTTCATGATTCCCACGCCGCGAGCCGTAGCTGTTGAACTCCGTCGGCTTTACGCCGTGAGCCGCCAGATATTTTCCTGCTGGTCCGTTGGCCTTGATGTTACCCGCCGGAGAAATATGATCCGTGGTTACCGAGTCGCCCAGCACCGCCAGCACGCGCGCGCCCAAAATGTCCGTCACAGGCGCTGGAGTCTTCGTGATGCCGTCAAAGTACGGGGCTTTCCGAATGTACGTCGAATCCGGCTCCCACTGGTAGACCTCGCCGGCGGGAAATTTCAACCCCTGCCAGTTGGCGTCGCCCCGGCTCACCGTCGCATATTCTTTGCGGAAGCTCTCGCTGGACAATCCCTTTTCAATGGCCTCGGCCACCTCCGCCTGCGTCGGCCAAATGTCCTTTAAATAAACCGGCTTCCCTCCCCCATCCACGCCCAGCGCATCTGTCTCGAAGTTATGCCCAATCCTTCCGGCCAGCGCATAAGCCACCACCAGCGGCGGGCTCATCAGATAATTGGCCCGCACATCCACGTTCACTCTACCCTCAAAGTTGCGATTGCCGCTCAGCACGCTGACCGCAACCAGCCCGTGCTCATCAATGCTTTGCTTGACATCGGCAGGCAGCGGCCCCGAATTACCAATACAAGTTGTGCATCCATATCCAATCACGTTGAAGCGCAGCTTTTCCAGGTAAGGCAACAAGCCCGTCTTGGTGTAGTAATCCGTCACCACTCGCGAACCGGGCGCCAGCGATGTCTTAACCCACGGCGGGACGGTCAGCCCTTTCTCCACCGCCTTCTTGGCCAGAATTCCCGCCGCCACCATCACCGATGGATTTGAAGTGTTGGTGCAACTGGTAATCGCCGCAATCACTATCGAGCCATGATCGAGATATTTGTCCGGATCGACGCCAAACCGGCCCCGCACTGTATTTGGAGCGGTCGCAGCCGCCAGCGCCGCATCCTTCACCGCTCCACGTTCCCACTTCGCCGCCGTTCGCGTTCCCAGCGGCTTCGCGGTTGGCGAGAGCATGTTGGGAAGTTCTTCCGCAAACAACGCCGCCACATCCCGTAAAAGCACGCGATCCTGCGGGCGCTTGGGTCCGGCAACGCAAGGTTCGACGTTCGCCAAGTCAAGATCCAAAGTTTGCGTGTATTCGGCCTGTGGCGAGTCCGCGGTGTGGAACATCTCCTGCGCTGTGTAATAATCCCGCACCAGCGCAATCTGTTCCTCGCTGCGCCCCGTCAATCGCAGATAGCGCAGCGTCTCCTCATCCACCGGGAAGATCCCGCAGGTCGCCCCGTACTCGGGAGCCATATTGCTGATCGTTGCCCGGTCGGCCAGCGGCAGTTCCGCTACCCCCGGCCCGAAGAACTCCACAAACTTGCCCACCACGCCCAGCCTGCGCAACTCCTGGGTCACGGTCAGCACCAGGTCCGTCGCCGTCGCGCCCTCGCGCAGTTTGCCGAGGAGCCGGAAGCCCACCACCTGCGGCGCCAGCATCGACACAGCCTGGCCCAGCATCGCCGCCTCGGCCTCAATGCCGCCCACGCCCCAGCCCAGCACGCCCAGGCCGTTGATCATGGTGGTGTGCGAATCCGTGCCCACCAGCGTGTCGGGATACGCCACCAACTCACCGTTTGCCTCCGCCGTAAAAACCACCCGCGCCAGGTACTCCAGATTCACCTGGTGGCAGATGCCCATCCCCGGCGGCACCGCAGAAAAATTCCGAAACGCCGTTTGTCCCCACTTCAAAAATGCATAGCGCTCGCGGTTGCGCGCGAACTCCAGCAGGGTGTTGGCGTCGAAGGCCGCCGCTGTGCCGTACTCATCCACCTGCACCGAGTGATCGATCACCAACTCGGCCGGAACCAGCGGATTCACCCGCCCCGCATCGCCGCCCAGCGCACGAATCGCATCGCGCATCGCGGCCAGATCCACAACCGCCGGCACGCCGGTAAAATCCTGCATCAGCACCCGCCCCGGCATGTAGGCAATCTCCCGGCTGGGCACGGCTTTGGCCTCCCATTTGGCCAGAAACTCGATGTCGGCGGCCGTCACGATCACGCCATCCTCGCGGCGCAGCAGATTTTCGAGCAGTATCTTCAAACTGAAGGGCAGCCGGCTCAGGTTGAAACCGCGCGCCTTGAGCGCCGGCAAGCTATAAATCGTATAGGTACGATTGCCCGAGGTGAGCTTAGCTCGGCTGGAAAAACTGTTCATCTTGTGGGAAGCCTTTCTCTCCGCGCGCCGGCGGATGTAATCTGAACAATGTGGGTGCCCCACCCTCGCCGCGTCTTTGTTTTTACGGCTAGGGTGGGATACCACGAATCTCATCTGTTTTGGTGCCCCAGGTTTCGACTTTTAGACCCGGAAAACCAGCCCCAGCTCTCGATCCTGAGAGCTGGGAAACCAGCATCAACAAAATAAGATTACTCAGCGGGAGGGACGCCGTCCACGGTCACGCCGCCCACGGCGATAGCGCCTCAGCAGGGGCGTTCTCTTTACCGGAATGGCAGGTCGGCGGCACATTGAATACAAAAATATTTTATCGCGCAGCCGTTTCAGGTGAGAAGTCTAGAAGCTGTTTCATAACCCGATTTTGGAAAGAAACGCGTAAGGTCATGCTGTACTGATGCCCTGTAAAAACAGGGCTATGGCCTCAGAAATGTGCTTCAAATCCAATGTGTTGCAGGTTATGAAACAGCTTCTAAATCAGTAACACGCTGGGTGACCCATCCTTCCCGCGCCGTTTGCGGGAAGGGTGGGAAGTTCCCGATGATCGAAGTTCATAGCTTCCTATCCAGCAACCTCATTTCACGTCGAACTCGATGTGCGAGAATCCTTCGATTCCCTTGACGGTCAGGTGGGAGGATGGCGGTGGCAGACGAAAGGCAAGAATAAACGTCTTGTTGGCACTGTTTTCAGTAGGCCCTAGATCGAATTCCATTATAGTGCCATACTGGCTCATGATAAGCATACCGCCGTTGCCGCTATTGGGTTCCGGCTTTGCTGGATAGAATTGAAGGAGGACGTACTTCGTACCGTCTTGTGCGACAACAGCGGTATTGGGGTCAACCGATATCCAATTCTTGATGTCAAAAACCAAGAGAAGAGTATCGGTGTCAGGCAATCTATCCTTGCTCATCTCCGGTAATTGAACACTCTTACCCGTTGGACCATTTATGCTTAGAGCCGGACCGCCCTTGGCATAAGCGACATGGAACGATGCAAGTGTGGACTTCCCGTCATCCGAGACAAAAGACATCCCAGGCGGGGTTTTGGGCGCCTGAGTTTTGGCGCCGGACGCTGGTTTGGGACCGGGAGCCGGGGCGTTTTGGGCAAAAGCATGGCAGCCCACTCCTATCAGCAACGCTGTGATCAGTGCAAACGACAACAATCCTATTCTTTTCATTGAAGAACTCTCCTTTCATTTCGAGGCGGCGGATATTCCGGTCTGAACGGTCGCGTGGCTCAACTGGGGGTAATGGCGCGGTATGCCGGGTAATGTTCATCCACTCGCAACCGCGAGAATAGCCGGAGTCTCGACGTTCACATCTTATACCTTTATTGGCCACTTGCACTTTGAAAACTGAAGAAAAGAAGTTATTCTCGAAGCGAACGCCTCAGGAGTTCGCAAATGTCCCTTCGCATAGTCCGAATTTTGATTGCAGCCCCACTTCTGCTCGGCCTCGCAGCCCACAGCCAGACCATGTCCATGCCTCCTGCAACCCCGCCCGCCGCACAGCAGTCGCCCGCCGTCACCTGGCCCACTGTGGACGGAACCGTCCTACTCCCCAACTTCCGCTTCGGCAGCGGCGAAACGCTGCCCCAGCTCAAGCTGCATTACCTCACCCTTGGCACGCCGCATCGCAACGCAGCCGGACATGTCGACAATGCCGTCCTCCTGCTGCACGGCACCGGCGGCAATGCCCACTCCCTGCTGAACCCCATCTTCTCCAACGTGCTCTTCGGCCCCGGTGCGCCGCTCGACATCACAAAATACTTCCTCATCCTGCCTGACGACATCGGCCACGGCCAAAGCTCTAAGCCCTCCGACGGCCTGCACGCCCGCTTTCCCGCCTACGACTACGACGACATGGTGCGCAGCCAACGCATGATGCTCGACGAGATGAAGATCGACCATCTCCGTCTCATCCTCGGAACCTCCATGGGCTGCATGCAGACCTTCGTCTGGGGCGAAACCTATCCCGGCTTCGCCGACGCGCTCGCGCCCTTTGCCTGCCTGCCCGTCCAGATTGCGGGACGCAACCGCATGATGCGCTACATGGCGATTCAGGCCGTCAAGCAAGACCCCACATGGATGGGCGGCGAATACCAGACTGAGCCGGTCCAGGGCCTGCGCACCGCCAACGAACTCACTCTGATCATGGGCTCAAGCCCGCTGCAGATGCAGAAGAACGCGCCCACGCGTGATGCCGCCGAGAAGTATGTAGACGCTTATCTGAATCGCGTCATGGCCTCCACCGACGCCAACGATTTGATTTTTTATTGGAACGCCAGCCGCAACTACGATCCCAGCCCGAATCTGGAACGCATTATCGTGCCGGTGCTGTGGATCAACTCCGCCGACGACTACATCAACCCGCCCGAGCTGGGCATTGCGGAACAGATGGTCCTGCGCATGCCCCACGCTCGCTTCATTCTTCTGCCCATCTCCGACGCCACGCGCGGACACGGCACCCATACGGCTGCCGCAGTGTGGAAGGACTACCTGGCGGAGTTTATGCTCTTGACGGAGCCAAAGCCCTCCAGGGAGGAGCTTAAGTAATCGCCATGCGCCTCTTCATCGGAATCCCCTTAGCCGCAGCGGTGATCGAAGAGCTTAGTGCGGCCTCGTCGCGGCTTCGCTCCGCCAACGACGGACTCCGCTGGACGGCGCCTGAATCCTGGCATGTAACCCTGCAATTTCTGGGCAACACCGGCCCGGAACAATACGCCTGCGTGGTCGCGCTCCTGCACGCGCTGCATGCGCCGCCCGTTCCTGTTTGCCTGGAGGAGCTGGGCTGCTTCGATCGCGCCGGGATACTCTTTGCCGGCGTTCGCCTCACGCCCGAACTTCTCTCGCTTCAGGAATGTGTCATCGCAGCCACCCAGCCCTGCGGATTCGTCCCCGAGACTCGTCCCTTCCAGCCGCATATCACGCTGGCGCGCAGCAAAGGCCGGCATAATCTTAGTGAACTCAAAGCCAAACTCCGCCGTCCGGCAAACTTTACCCGCTTTATTGCCCGCGAATTTCTCCTCTACGAAAGCTTTCTCTCGCCCGCCGGCGCTCGCTACGAAATCCGCGAGCGCTTTCCCCTCGCCGGGGATTGATGCGATTGACAACCTGATCGGCCTTTGGCATACACTCGTCGCGTCAGCAAAATCCAAGTGAAAGGAGAACCAGGGTGAACTGGACACAACTTTTGAAGAACGAGATTGAATCAACCTACACAACCACCGCAAAACTTATGGATAAAGTGGATGCTAATAGCCTTGGTTGGAAGCCAGAGAGCGGCTGCAACTGGATGACCGTCGGCCAGCTCCTGAAGCACATCACAACTGGGTGTGGCCCGGGCTGCAGGGGATTCGTGACCGGCGACTGGGGGCTTCCCGCTGGCACAAAAATGGAAGACTTGCCTCCAGAGGAGATGATGCCGCCCGCCGAAAAGCTGCCTGCGGTTGAGAGCGTTGAGGAGGCCAGGAAGTTGCTTTCGGAGGACAAGATCCTCGCCCTCCAGATGATCGATCAAGCCGGCGAGAACGATATGGCAAGCAAAGAGCTCGCTGCTCCGTGGGCTCCCGGCACATCGTTCGCTCTGGGCTGGCATCTCCTTCAGATGGTCCAGCACCTGGACCGGCACAAGAGCCAACTTTTCTACTACTTGAAACTGCAGGGCAAACCCGTCAATACTACGGATCTTTGGGGTTAATGCTGCGTATTCTATGCGTAGCAACCCCGGCGGTGATCCCGCTGCGATCACGGACCCGGGGCGAACACACGGCAGCGTTGTCTGAAAATAATCGCCGAAACTCGTTTTCTCTCCAGCCAATTCCCGCCCCCATCTGCTATTTTCATAAGTTGCGTCTTACCGCTTCAAAATTGCCGGCGCCGCCGCGCCCCGAGGACCATCGCTCACATGCCTGAACCGCCCCGCCGTCCGCCCGCTTCCGATATTGATGCTCCTGAATCAATGGGATTCTTCCATCCATCGAAGCGCCTTTACCGCTTCACCATCCTGATGTTCATTAGCTTGCTGGTACTGGGGAGCTATTTCGCCTATGACAGCATCGGCGCCCTCGCGCCTACACTCATCGATGCGTTGCATCTGGACCGCAGCACCATCGGAAATCTCTACACGGCATACTCCGTGGCCGCCATCGTCATCGTGTTCTTCGGGGGCGTGCTTTACGACAAGCTGGGCCCCCGTCGAGCCAGCATGCTGTTTTGCTGTCTCGTCCTCCTGGGCGCCACGATAGTGGCTTTCGCCCACTCCAAGTGGGAGCTCTTCGCCGGACGGTTGATCTTCGGCGCGGGTTCCGAATCCCTGATCGTGGTGCAGAGCGCCATCATCAGCCGCTGGTTCAAGGGCAAGGAGATGGCCCTGGCCTTCGGCATCGCCCTCACCATCAGCCGGGTCGGGACTCTCTTCAGCTTCAATACCGAAGAACTCATCGCCCACTATTTCGGCAGCTACCGCACGGCTCTCTGGGCCGCGGCCGGCTTTTGCCTCTTCTCCGTGCTGTGCAACCTGATCTTTAATGCCATGGACCACCATGGGGAGAAGGTGCTCGCGCTACCCAAACCGGACGCTGGCGACAGGATCGTTATCTCTGATATCAAGAAGTTCACGTCCTCCTTCTGGTTCGTAGTCCTTCTCTGCGTGACCTTCTACAGCGCCATCTTCCCCTTCACGGCCCTCGCCACAGACATGTTTCATGACAAGTGGGGCATCCCCCTCGTAAGCTCAGGCACGGGCGGGTTCCTGGCCCAGATCTTCGACAACTTCATTCACATGTTCTCGACGGCGCCGGGGATCACCAGCATCGTGGTCTTCGCATCCATGGTCTTCGCACCCTTCGCCGGCGACCTGGTGGACCGCATCGGCAAGCGGGCTACGCTGATGGTGGTAGGCTCCCTCATGCTGATTCCAGCCCACCTGATCATGGGCATCACCCACTGGAATCCCATCCCCAGCATGGTAGTGCTCGGCGCCGCTTTTGTACTGGTGCCCGCGGCGATGTGGCCTTCGGTTCCCCTTGTGGTGGAGGAGAAACGTGTGGGCACGGCCTTCGGTCTGATGACCGCCATCCAGAATTTAGGTCTCGGGCTCTTCCCCTTCTTGAATGGCAAGCTCCGCGACGTCACCGGAACTTATACCGCGACCCAGGTCATGTTCGCGGGTCTCGGCGGGGTGGGGCTCATCTTCGCCTTGCTCTTGCTGCGGTCGGATCGGCGGCATGGCAACACCCTGGAGCAAGGGAAAAAACGAGAGAATGAAATTCATCCTATACTGGTGTGAATCCTTCATACTCATGCTAGACTGTTCTTTAGGAGCAATTCGCCATGTCCGCCACTCTCTGCGAAAAACGGACGGTCAGCCTACCCACGGAGCAGGGCCGCTATATTGACCGGTTAGTGGACTCCGGCGCCTACGCTTCGGCCAGCGAGGTCGTCCGGGCCGG
This sequence comes from Occallatibacter sp., assembly GCA_050011175.1. GTDB lineage: Bacteria > Acidobacteriota > Terriglobia > Terriglobales > Acidobacteriaceae > Telmatobacter. The sequence continues at coordinate 226,384 of JBEKJR010000004.1, read as the reverse complement.
CCTGCGCGCGCTGGAAGAACGGGATGCCGCCGTGGAGCGCTGGCTGCGGACGGAGGTAGTGCAGGCCTACGACGAACTGGATGCGGACCCCGGCAGCGCAGTTCCGGCTGAAGAGGTCTTCACGGAGCTTCGGAAGCACGTTGCCAACAGAATCGCCGGCCGGCAATGACGTACCGCGTCGCATTTACGCGCCGCGCTCAAGCCGATCTGCACGGACTCTTCGACTATCTCGCGGACCGCTTCGGCTTTACCAATGCCCAGCGTTATGTGGAAGAGATAGAGAAGACCTGTCTAAGTCTGGGCACGATGCCTAACCGGGGAACGGAGCGTTCGGATTTGAGACCGGGGTTGCGGATAATGGGATTCCGGCGCAGGGTAACGATTGCCTTCCGCGTGAAGGGGGACTCGGTGAGCATTCTCCGTATTCTCTACGGGGGTCGAAGCGTCGATCTCGCATTTCCGCTGATCGAAGATTAAAAGGTCCGTCTCCCCCTACCGCGGCGGTTCCATGTTGTAGAGGAACCAGGCTCGCAGCTCCAGGTACGGCCCGTGGAAATCCCTGGGCAGCGGCGGGTAGTTCGAGCCGGTCAGAGCGCCCCACGCCGCGCGGTCCAGCGCCACGTCGCCCGAGCGGCCCTCCAGCACCAGGCTGCCGTCCATCAATCGCCCGTTGGGCAGCACCTTGAAGCGAATCGCCACCATCCCCGACTTGTAAATCGGCGGGTTCACCTCGTCGGGAATCAGCGGATCCCAGGTCCTCTCTGTCTCCCAATGCCAGCGCGCCAGCCAGCTCGTGAAGTCTATGCCCTGCGTGTCGGAGAGCACTTCGAGGCCGCCCGTGCCCGCGCCGGGATGCCGCAACAGCCCGCCGTGGCCGGGAAGATTGTCATCGCCCGCGCCATGGCTCCGTGCGCCCTTCATGGCTTCGCGCAACTGGTCGGCAGGATTTTGCGAGCCCATGGCAAAGCTGGGCTTGGCCGGCACCGCCGCCGGGCGTGGCGCCTCCAGTTGCGACTGCTCGTTCGGCGGGATAGGCGGCGTAGGTGGAGCAGCTGGCTTCGGCGCAGGCTCTGGAGCAGGTGGATTCGCCCGCTTCATCGCCTCCATCGTCTCTTTGTCAATCTCGGGTGGCTTAGTCAGCGGTTTGACCGCCACCTTGGGCGGCAGCGTGAACGGTGTATCCAGGTACGTAAAATCCTTATGCTCTCTGAGCTTATTCCGGTTAACCACCGGCGGCACCTTGAAAACATATTTGGGAATCCAGGTCACCGCCGAAAGCAATGCCAGGTGGACGAGGATAGCGATCCAGAAGCCCTCGCGCAGACGCGCCCAGCGCCGCTCGTCCTCCAGCTCGCTGATCAACACCAGCAGCTCGTGGGTGTCGTAGTCGATCCAGCGTGAACCGCGAACCACCGGAGACTCGGACTCAGCCGGGCGCAACTCCTCGCCCACAGCCTCATCGTCCGAGGCGAGGCTGGCTCTCGAGGGGTTGACCCCCGCGGGCTCGTTGGGCTCGTTCACATCGCTTGGCGCTTGGTCGGTGGGCATTCGTTCTAGAGGAGCGTCCCTGGGCGCACACGCGTCCACCGCTCCGTTTCGAGTCCTTTCTTTCTATTCTCTCATCCAGGCCAAAGCCCCGCCCATCGCCCCGGCCCGTACAATGGATTCTGACTGTAAGACGCGAAATCCGGCAGAAGGGAACTCTGTTTGAAGCAGTTTATCGTTCGATTGATGGCCAAGTGGAAGCTCGTAGCCCTTTTTCTGGCCAAGTTCGGCGTTTGGGGAGTGGGCGCCGTCGCACTGCTGGACTCCTCCACCATCCCCGTCCCCATGGACGCCATTCTGGCTGTCTACGTCTGGAACGACAAGAGCCATTTCTGGCTCTATTGCCTGCTGGCCTCTGTAGGCTCGGCCATCGGTGGCCTGCTGCCCTACGGCCTGGGCCGCGCCGGTGGCGAACTCTTCCTGCTCAAGCGCGTCAACCGCGAGCGCTACGAGAAGATGCGCCTCCGCTTTGAGCGCCAGGAGTTCCTGGCCATGATGATTCCCTCTATGCTCCCCCCGCCCGCTCCCTGGAAGATCTGCGTCTTTGCCGCGGGCGTCTTTGAAATGAGAATCGCCCCCTTCATGCTGGCCGTCTTCTGCGGCCGAATGCTGCGCTGGCTGGTGCTCTCCGTGCTGGTCCTCATCTTCGGCCCCAGCGTCGTCGATCTGGTAGCGCATCACGGATTGATTCTGCTGGCCATCGTCGGCGGCCTGGCAGTGATTGGTTTTGCCTGGTGGTGGATAAGGAAAAAGCGCGCCGGCAAGCTGGAAGACTAGGGGACTTCAGAGCCCATTTAATCCAGCAGCTTTTCGATCTCCGCCAGATTGAAGCGGCAAGCGCTGCCTGGCAGATCGAAAGGCTCCGCGGGAAGCGGTTCCAGTTTTCCGCCGCTATAGCGGAAATTTCGCCCGGACGGATCGAGAACCAGGATCGTTCGAATGCCCATTTGCTCATATTCGCCGAGCTTGATCATCATGCGCGAGAGCGAATCCTCCGGCGAGAGAATTTCAAAGACTGCAATAGGCGGATGGGTAATCACCTGCTCGATGGGAAGATTGCGATCAAGTATGGTCACATCAGAAACGCGAAAAGTTCCAGCGGAGACCTGAATGCGCAACTCCGCGGCAGCCCTGACATTCCACTCACGACGACGGCTCCGGAAAAATTCAAGAATCGCCGCTTGCCAGTTTGCATGGTTCCATTCGCCTATGGGTCTCTCCTCGATGATGCCACCCACGTATTCCTCATCCGGCTCGTAGGAGCTGTTCAGGTAGACCTCGACGGGCGTGTATGTTGCTTGCGCCGCTGCCGCCATGATTCACCTCCAACGAGAATTTGATACAAGTATCTTACCGCGAAATGAAAACGAAAGAACTTACTTCCCGGCCAGCGCCACCTGCGCCGGCGCCGCGCTCATCCGCCGCACCAGCACCGGAACTCCAAACGCCAGCCCAGCCACCAGCGCCGTCGACAGCAAATCATTGCGATAGAACGGCACACCCGCCGCCAGGCACATGCCCAGCCCGCCCAACGTGTGCGGATACGGATAAGCGAAGCCGCTCATCCAGGTCGCATAATTCGAAACCAGGAAAAACGAGGTCGGCCCCAGCAGCGCTGCCGCCGCCACCCGCACCACGGTCGTCCGCGCCCGCAACAGTATCTGCCCCAGCGCCATGGCCATTCCATACCACGCCCATGTAGCCGCATAGAGCTGCCAGGCAAAGGTGTAGTGGTAGCTGTAAACGTGGAGGAAGTAGTCGGTGGCCACGAGTGCCACAATCGGTATCAGCATCTCCCGCCACGGCCGCCGTGCGCCAAAGTACAGCAATGCTCCGCCCACGGCGGTAAAGTTCATCCACCCCGCATGGGGAAGCAAACGGCTCAACACGGCAACCAGCAACAGAAGATAAGCGGGCATGTAAACCTCGGATTTCGGATTTCCGGCCTCTCCCAAGGGGAAGAAGAGACATCGGCAGCGCAATCGACACTCATCTCATTCTCCGGGTCGCGCCCCGCCCGGTCAACCTGGAACCTTTACGCGATGAACAAATTTTTTCATTCGGAGCAATCCCGCTCTACCGCTGCTCCCGTCCGTTCATTGCCTCGCCCGCCTCGTCGCGCCCGTCCACGATATAAACCCAGCCGCTCAGGTGGTGCCGGCCAGGGGTTCTGCCGGCTCCTAAAAACGGATAATCAAAGCGCAGATCGTAAAACTCCACCGTCGTCCACGTCCGGTTGCGTAGTAACTTCGGAGGTTCCAGACCCGGCACAGGACCAGGAATGGGCTCTTGTCCCACGTCTTGCACCACCGCCCACGTGCCCCAGTCCAGGTAAACCTGTCCCAGCAGCGTGCCTTTGGCGGCCTCTGTGGCCGCGGTTGCCGGCGGCTTGTAAATCACATCCCGGCGCGGGTCGCTCTCGATCTCCCCGCTTAGCGTGTTGATCTCGGCCGTCTGATAATACTCCGCCGTCTCCAGAATCGCGTGCCAGCGGAAGAGATTGATGGGATATGGCTCCAGCGCCATCCGCTTCACCGCAGCCGTCGCGATCTGCGTGTTTTCAGCCATCGCCCGCGCCCTCCCCTGCTCCGCCCAGCGCCAGCCCCACAGCAAAACCATCCCCGTCAGCGCGAAGATCGCCCATCCCCGCCCACGAAATCGCACACGGCGCGCGCCAATCTCCTGGTCGGCAAGACCAAAGAGCCAGGGCATGACCAGAGCCAGAATCAGCAGAGCCCACAGTACCGGCTCGGCAATAAACACAAAACTCCCCGCATACCAGCGCGGATAGAAGGGAAAAAACGGCCGCAGCCCGTAGTTGTTCGTCCAGTCCAGCAGCAGGTGGCTCAACGCCGAAATCAATGCCGTCATATAAAGCCAGCCCCAGCGCAACGCCGGGGGCGCTTTTGCATTTTGGTTGTGCGGATTGGCCTTGCCGGAGCGCCGCGTTCGCCGCCAGCGATCGAAGAGCCACACCATTCCCACCACCGCCGCAGCCACCACCGGCACGGCAATAAACGTATGCGTGATGCCGCGGTGGTGCTTCAACCCCTCGACCGGCCCCGCCAGCCCCCACAATACGTCAATGTCCGCTGCCTCGGCGGCCAGCACTGCCGCCAGCGTGGCGTAAGCCGTCTTGCGGTTCAACCCCGCCCGCCCGATGCACGCTCCGGTCAGAAAATGAGTGATGGGTTCCATAGCTGTCTGCCAACCATACTACCCTGCTCCCCGGCCCCCTATAATTCTCCCCATGGGCGAACGAACCCCGCCACACTCATCTCCGGCTCAGCGCGCCGCCGAACTCAGCGCCGAACTGCGCCGCCACGAGCACTTGTATTACGTTCTCGACGCGCCGGAGATCAACGACGCCGCCTACGACGCGCTGATGAACGAGCTTAAGCAGCTTGAGGCCGCGCACCCCGAACTCGTCACCCCCGACTCGCCCACCCAGCGTGTCGGCGGCAAGCCCGCCGAGGGCTTTCGCAAGATCGCCCACTCCCGCCCCATGCTCTCGCTGGACAACGCCTACTCCGCCGAGGAGCTGGCCGCCTGGGATACACGCTGCCGCGAGCTGGCCGGCCCGTTGCCGGTCGAGTATGTCGCCGAGTACAAGCTCGACGGCCTGAGCGTGGCGCTGCGCTATGAGCCGGCAACCGACGGCGGCGCGAGGCTGACGACCGGAATCACCCGTGGCGACGGTCAGACTGGCGAGGACGTCACCTCCAACATTCGCACCATTCGCAGTGTGCCGCTGACAATTTCCGCCGAGGCCTTGAGCAAGGCTGGCCTGCCGCAGGCCTTCGAAGTCCGCGGCGAAGTGATCATGCCCGAAGCTGCCTTTCTTCGCTTGAACGAAGAGCGCGAGCAGCAAGGCCTCGCGCTTGCAGTCAATCCGCGCAACGCCGCCGCCGGAACCCTGCGCACCCTCGAGCCCTCCATCGTCGCCAATCGCCGCCTTGTTTTCTACGCCTACTTCCTGCTCGTCGAAATTGGAGGCGGGAGCGAGTACTGGCCGCGGGGCCAGCGCGCCACTCTCGATGCGCTCGCCGCCCTCGGCTTCCGCGTCAATCCGCAGCGCAAGCTGCTCGCCTCAGTCGAGCAGATGACCCGTTTTATCGACGAGGCCGAAGCCGCGCGCTCCACTCTTGGTTACGAGATCGACGGCGTGGTCCTCAAGGTCGACTCGCACGCCACCCAGCAGCGTCTCGGCTACACCGGCCGCGCCCCACGCTGGGCCATCGCCTACAAGTTCACCGCCCGCTCCGGCATCACGCAGGTCAACTCCATCACCGTGCAGGTGGGCCGCACCGGCAAGCTCACGCCGGTCGCCGAGCTGGCCCCGGTCTTCATCGGCGGCACCACCGTCAGCCGCGCCACGCTGCACAACGCCGACTTCATCGAGCGCCTCGGCCTCAAGCTGGGCGACTGGGTGCGCGTCGAGCGCGGCGGCGACGTGATTCCAAAAGTCGTCGAAGTCCTGGAAGACGCCGGCCATCCGCGCGGCAAGCAGCCTTTTGTTTTTCCGAAGAAATGCCCGGAGTGCCAGAGCGCCGTCGTCCGCGCAGAAGGCGAAGTGGATTTTCGCTGCGTCAACGCCGATTGCCCCGCCAAGCTGCGCGAAAGCCTGCTCCACTTTGCCTCCCGCGGAGTCATGAACATCGAGGGCCTGGGCGAGGCGGTGGTGCAGCAGTTGCTCGATCGCGGCCTCGTCCACAGCGTGGCGGACCTCTACTCCCTCAGCGCGGAGCAGTTGTCCGCCCTCGACCGCTTTGCGGAAAAATCCGCTCGCTCCCTCATCGAAGAAATAGATCGTTCCAAAGCAGCCGGATTGGCACGCGTCCTGGTGGGTCTGGGCATTCGCTTTGTCGGCGAGCGCACTGCGGAATTATTGTCAGAAGAATTCGGCTCCATCGAAGCGCTCAGAGCGGCCTCCGCCGAAGAACTGGAGCGTGTTGAAGAGGTCGGTCCACGCATCTCCCAGGCCATTCTGGAATTCTTTGCGCAGCCGGCCAATCTGGCTCTAGTCAAGAGCCTGAAGGGCGCCGGCGTGGATATGACGGCCCGGAAGAAGCAGCGCTCTGCCCAGTTGGCAGGGCTCACCTTTGTGCTCACCGGCACACTGCCCACGCTCACCCGCGACGAGGCCAAGGCGAGGATCGAGGCCGCGAGCGGTAAGACCGCCGCAGCCGTCAGCAAAAAAACCAGCTATGTAGTGGCCGGAGAGGAAGCCGGCTCTAAGCTCGACAAGGCGCGCAGCCTCAACATTCCTGTGCTGGATGAGGCCGGGCTGCTGGCGCTGCTTCTGTCCGCAACGGCCACGCATTGAAGCTCGCTTCATCTTCGCGCGTATACAGGGTTCCGGAATCCCGCACAAGAAATATGGTGGTTCGCATCAAGGGAGAAATGGCCAGAAGAATCAGCAACAAGTCAAGCCACACGACGACCTCGCATTCTTATCTCGTTTGTTATGTACTGTAGCGGCGGCGGGCCGACAGTCCGGGATGACGCTCGATGACGCGTAATTCGCGCTCCCGCTCGCGTTCCCGCTCCCAGGCCGCGGCGCGCCAGTTGCGCGAGGCATAACGCGGCGGCTCGTTGACCGCTACCGCTATCTCCTCGGCTGGCAATTTTGCAGGCATGGTAACCAATCCCATTTGCATTCTGAGAGGGGGCCGCGCGGGTGATACCAGCGCAGGCGTGGCTATCAGTCGCGAGGAGGCCGCAATCTCCTTGGAGGCCGCGACCGTGGTCAGGCTGGTGTCGGTCTTCACGGTCTGTCTTATCAACTCGTCCTCCGCATCGTATTGGGCGTTCCGTGGTATGCGCGACGTTAGTGCCCTGGCCAGAAAATCGTCCACCAGCTTGTGCAGGCAGGTTTGACCGCACAGATGCTTCGATCCGGGGCGCAGCCGGTTGCGCGAGTTCCACCCGCTCACCCGCAACTCCTCCCCCTGGTCATAAGCCACAAACCAGTGGTTCGTCTGCTTTTTCTCCGTCCCGCAGATATCGCACGATATCGCCTGTCGGATCACCCGGTTTCCCCCTGTCGCATATTCCTTTCGCGGCCTGGACGATTCCCGTCTTTCCCTTTGCCCTATACGGCAGACAACCACGAAGAGCCGTAAGCCGCGCAGGCGAACCCCATGGAGAACTCCTGGAGCTGCCCACCTCTATTTCATCGCTGATCCGGTGAAATCAGTGAGAGAAGAGCGGAAAGAAACAGCGATGGTGGCAAATGCGAACAACAGAATGCGGAATTGTCCTGAATCGGAACGCTCCGGCAGATTCTATTGAATAAAAGGGGAAAAGATGAAATATGAGGTATAAAACGCTTCCATGTCGAGCACCTCCATCCCGTAATAGCCCTCAAGATGCCAGGGATGGATTATGAACAGATCGAGCGCTAGCCAGCAACTCTGCCATATGGGCAGGAGGCGCAACATGAGCCTCATAATACTTCCAGGATTGCTGACGCTGGTATTGCGCTAAAGATGCGTCGCTCAACAAACGGTCGCAAGCCTCCAGGCATTCGCATTCGGAGCGATAGACAGAGATGTGATCCAGCGGCACAGGAAGCTGGTTATCTATCGGCTCGCTGACAATGCACTTCGAGGCGGCAAGATACTCCGCCATTTTGGCTGCGATAGCTCCGAACAAGCCCCGTGAGTAAATGCCAATAAGCGGCCTCTTCGACCAGCGAATGTATTGGGGCATACGACATGGTTGATTGGTAATGAGGTCTGGATATGTCTTGCTGGCATATGGGGTTGGCACCAGCCCTCCAACGACACGGCCGCCAAACTCGCGCTTGAGCGCGCGTAAAAGGCTGATTCGTTGCTCGTTAATGGCCTCATCGTCGGGAGCTTCATGCGGTTCCCAAACCCTTGTCTGGAATAGGATGGTATTGTCCACCGGTTGCTCCGGACGATGTTCAAAGAACTTCCAGTGGGGAGTGGCCAGGATGCAATAAATCTCCTTCAGCTTTGCTTTCGAAACTCTCGGCCAAGCGCCGGCAATGGCGGCCAGAGCGGCAACCAGCCCGCGCCGTGAGCGGCACATATAGTTCAAGCCAAAGGGGATAATTTTGTGTTGCAACGCAGTGGTATGACGCGGATTCATATTCCGCTTTGCATACACGTCGCACCACTCCAGCAGGGGAAGCTCCCAATAATCGGCGTGGTCGCTGATTTCGATTCCAATCCGTAGGCCATCCACATCCAACGCCACACAACACGAGTTTTTGATCCAATCCATGCGCCGCAGTTTCACGGCCACATGGGATTGTTCATACAACCCCGCAAGGATATATCCGAAGTAGTAGAGTTCAACCTTTTCGCCTATGAAACAAGTGATCAATCGGTCACGTCCGTCTCTAAGGCCTGTTCACACTACCGGTGGATAGTGTTGCCAGCGGGTAATGCTTCACGGCGTCAGGTCTCTCCTCTGCTGTTACTTTTTTTGCGGCTGATGCGCAAAGTAGCCCGTGCGCGTGCGCACGATGTAGCTCCGGTTGTAGCAATAAAGGTAGATGGGGCGAAATGCGCCATCCTCCTTGAAGTCGGCCGGAATGTAGTTGAGCGCATACTGGCTGCGCAGCTCTTCTTCGATGCCGTGAAAGCTGTTGGACATCTCCTCCACCGAAGGCGGAAAGAACGCCTGCCCGCCGGTTTCCTTGGCCATTTGGGTTAACGCCTGGTCGCCCTTGCCGCGGCTGGGCGTCCAATTGGTGCTGATGGCGTAGATGATGGTCTCTGCCCGCTGGCACATCTTGATGGCCTCATCCTGGTAGGCGCGGCTCTGGTTGTCGTTGCCGTCGGAGATCAGCACCATCGCCTTGCGCACCGGCTCCGGGCCGCGCTCGGTAAGCAGCTTGTCGCGGCAGGCGGTGTAGACGGCATCGTACAGTGCCGTGCCTCCGCCCGGATGTACTCGGTTCACGCCCGTCTCCAGGCCGTCAAGATTGTTGGTCCAGTCCTGGTCAATCCTGGGAGTCTCATCAAAGTCCATTACAAAGGCGCGGTCGCTGCGGGCTTTGATAATCTCCAGCAGGAATTCGATGGCCGATTGCTGCTCAAACTGAAAGCGTGAGCGAATCGAGGTGCTGGAGTCGATGAGGATGCCTACCCGCAACGGAAGATTGATCTGCTGGTGGAAGCTGTTCACCTTGGCCGGCGCCTTGCGGTCGTCCAGCAGGGCAAAGTCGCTTTGCTGCAGGTTGGGAATATAGTGCCCGTGCCTGTCGGTCACAGTGAAGATGAGGCTGACCTCATTAACCGGCAACCGCAGGGTGTACGCGTTGGTATCTCCCTGCTGTCCCGCGGGCTGCGCCGCCGGCGGCTGTGCGGCCGGGGCGGGCGCCGATGGGCCAGCCTGCCGGGTTGCCGGCGGGGCCGTAGGTTGCTGGGCATACAAGGCGGCTGCCGCAAACGCCGCGGCATACACAAGTATTGATAGCTTTCTTTTCATAGCTCTTCCATTTTATCAAGAGCACCCTGGCTTCGCGCTAGACCGGCGTAACTCATTTCCCTGGATGGGTTTGTCTCTCTTCCAGACGGCTTAAAAACGCCTCCAGTTCGGCCGGCAGCGGCGCCTCAAGTTCGAGCAGCTTCCCCGTCCGGGGGTGGGGAAACTCCAGCCGCGCCGCGTGCAGAAAGTTTCGTCCCAGCCTGAGCTTCTCCGGTTCCGCCTTGCGCCGCGCCGCCTTGGAAGTTGCGGCCTGCGAGGCTGTCTGGTCAGTCAGTTGCCCCGCTCCGCCATATAGCGTGTCGCCTACCACCGGATGGCCAATCGACGCCATGTGTACCCGGATCTGATGCGTTCTGCCGGTCTCGATGCGCACCCGCACCAGCGTGAACTTGCCGAAGCGATTGGCCAGCCGCCGGACCACCTCGTAGTGCGAAACGGCCGCGCGCGCGTCTCCCAGCGGTTTTGCCGTCATGCGCGTCCGCCGCACCGGATCCCGGCCCACGCTGGCGTTGATAGTTCCCTTGGCCCGCTCCACCGCTCCCTGAACAAGCGTAATGTAGGTCTTCTTGATCTGGCGGCTCGAGAACATCTCCGCCAGCGCCGCATGTGCGCGGTCGTTCTTGGCCACCACGATCAGGCCGCTGGTCTCCTTATCCAGCCTGTGCACAATGCCCGGCCGCAGGTCGCCGCCGGTCGACGAAAGCGCCTTGAAGCGGTAGAGCAGCGCGTTGACCAGCGTGCCGCGGCTGCGCGCTCCCTCATTCTGCCCCGCCCCGGCGTGGACCATCATCCCGGCCGGCTTGTTCACCACCGCCAGGTCGGCATCCTCGTAAATCACTTCCAGGGGAATCTCTTCGGCCACGGCCTTGAGCGGCGCCGGATGCGGCTCGCCGGTAATCTCAATCCGCTCGCCGCCCTTCAGCTTGAGCGAAGCCTTCTCGCCGCGCTTGCTGTTCACCAGCACGTCGCCCTGGTCAATTAATAATTGCACCCGCGACCGGCTTACGCCCTCCAACTCTGCGGCCACGAACTGATCCAGCCGCTGTCCCTTGGCCTCCGTCGGCACTTCAATCGTGCGCAATTCCGCCATTTGCAGCCTCGTCCTTCGCCGATAACCCAAAATCTGGGTGCCTCACCTTCGGCGCGACTTTGTTCTTGCGGCTAGTGTGGGAAACCTGGATTAAAAAAGTCCCGTGCCCCATCCTTTCGCGTTCTTTGCGAAAGGGTGGGAAACCTCAATCTTCAACCTGCCGCTGGCGTTCCAGCAGCACCAGCCCGCCCACCACCACCAGCGCCACCGCCGCCATCTGCGGTCCATCCAGCGCGCCACCCAACAACACGCCTCGCCCCTCGGTATCGCGCCAGAACTCGGCGACAAAAATCACCACTGCGGTCCCCACCACCAACAGCCCCGCCGCATCGCCCGGCTGGCGCCGATACGGCAACCAGAACAGCAAAAAAATTGAAAGCGTAAGAAACCCCAGCGCCGCATAAGCCTGCACCGGATGCAACGCAACCCCCAGCGGCGCGCCGCTCCAGAGCTGGGCCAGAGGATCGGTATACGTGACGGCCCAGCGCGCCGCTATCCCCGTCCCGGCTTCAACCCCGTAGCCCGAACCGGCCAGCAGTGCGCCCAACTGCTCGAAGGCCAGCCCCAATGCCGTCGGCGCAGCCAGCGCATCGACCGTGGTCCACAGCGGTAGCCGTTGCCAGCGTCCATACAAAATCGAGGCCACTATCGCGGTCAGCCCTCCAAAGCCGGCCAGCAGCGGATGGTGAATCATGGCCAGCCCCAGCAGCCACTTCGGGTGCAGGCGCAACTCGCTCCAGTTGAGCGCCACCAGCAGCAGCCGCGAACCCGCCAGGGCCGCAAACAGCGCCACCACGCACAAATTCCACACCTTCCGGCCGTCAAGCCCCGCCATGCGCGCCGTGCGCTGCGTGATAAACAACGCCAACAGCACGCCCAAAGCCGTAACCGCGCCGTAGGCCGGAATCAGAATCGGGCCGAGATGAAAGAGGACTGGATACACCAGTGTCAGAATACGGCATTAAACCGGAGGCGCAGTGATTGTCGAATGTGGGAGGAAGAAAGAACCCGGCCCACGGGGCCGTGGGGTTATGCGCTGGTGAACCCTTCCTAAGAAGGTGGAGCTCTCCGCGGTTCATTAGGCATTCCGGACTGGCGGACACGGCACACAGAACCGATTGTCGAGTTGAGCCCCTGTTCACGAATGTTGGTTCAACCAGCGATAATCGCCCACCTGCTTTGCAGGCCGGTTTCTAATGCGAATAGTAGGAGGTTGCGTAAAAAATTGCAAGTCTTGCGCACCGTAGCCGCGGTGTGCTAAGGTTTTGACCGCCGCTTTCGGTCGCCTCCCGCCCAAAACGGCGAATCGCTCGGTTGTTTTAATTCGGGCTGCTGGCAGTATTATCAGCAGACACCGCTGGCAGGGCCTTACGGTTGGCCTCCGCCGCCCGTGCAATCAGCTTCTTCAGCTTGCCCTCGATATCCGCATCGCCCACATGCTGATCCTCCAGCACGCCATCGGCATCAATGGTAAAGGTGGCCGGGATAGCGGTCACATTGAACAGCTTGGCAATCGGGCCACCTGCCCCATCGCGATATTGCAACCAGGTCATCCCATTCTTCTCGACTAACGCCTTCCACTTGGCCTCATCCGAATCCCGGCTGATGCTGAGTACCACAAACGGTTGGCCCTCAAACCTCTTGGCAATATAGCGGATGTGCGGTATCGCATTGAGGCATGGGACGCACCAGCTGGCCCAGAAATCGATCAGCACGACCTTGCCTGCGAGCCCGTCCATCGAGACGCGCTGCCCGTCCAGCGTGGTCAACGAAAAGGGCGGAGCCATGGTTGCCCGCGCCAGTTCCACCCGCTCCACAAAGCGCTCCGCGCGTGGATGCAGGTTCGGATTCTTCCGATCCTGATCGAGAAATGCGCTGAACTCCGCCCTTGCGGCATCATCCTGATGGAGTCGCGCCAGTGTAATTCCATAGCTGTAGCGCGCCACCGCAAGATTCGGATTCAGGTCGAGCGCGGCTTTGAACTCGTCGCTGCTTTCCTGTATGCTCTTCTCCTTCTTGTTCCTGATGCCATCCATCTGCAAGGCCATGGCTAGGTGCCAATGTACCTTGGCTCGTTCCGCGTCATTCTCGGATATCGGCAGTAATTCACGCGCTATCTCGATCCCATCCTTGAATGCATCGATCTTGATCGCCATATCGTAGGCGTGCTGCAGGCAGACTGTGCAATGGCCGCCATCCTGCTTGTTGGCCTTGCGGTAGTCATCCATGGCCGCTTCGAAGCGGCCGTGCCTCTGCCAGTCCACCGCCGACGCAAATGTCTTGACTGCTTTGGGATCGGTGGGCTCGCCAGGCCGCGCATAGGGCCTGGCCTCGGCAGCTTTGTTCACGTCGGTTTTGGCTGCGTCGGCCTGCGCTGCACACGCGGCGGAAACCCCTCCCCAAAACACCACCGCCAGAACCGTAACAGCGATAAATACCCTGTGAATGAAACCGGAAATGCGAAACATGCCTGCAACCTCCCGGGCGACAAATTGAAGTTGGACTGTTTCTAGTATATTCCGCTCACAACTCTACGACCCGGTCTTCCGCTCTTCTTCCAGCACCTCATCCAGCATCCCGCGCAGGCTGGCGGCCCGCTCGTGAGCTGGCCGCGTATCGCCGCCGGCCTGCTCTGCCCGCGACAGCTCATCGGCCAGATTCAGCGCCGCCAGCACGGCTACGCGCAGCGAATCCGCCGTGCGCCCCTGTGCCACCACGGCCCGCATCCGCGCGTCTACCAACTCGGCTAAGCCGCGAATGTGCTCCGCGTCCTCGCCGGAAAGGTGATAGATCTGATCGTAAATTTCGACAGTGACGCAGCCGGCCGGTTTGCCGGATTGCTCTTGAGCCACGCCTGGCCTCACAATTCCAGCGCGTCCAGTTGCGCCAGCAGCCGCTCCACCCGCTGCCGCACATGGCCGCGCTCGGTGCGCAGCGTCTGTATCTCCGCCTGCAATCGTTCCACCAGCGGCGCATGTTTGCTGATCTGGGCTTCCGCCGCGGTGGCGCGCTCCTCAGCCGCCACGCGAGCCTGCCGCTCCTGCTTCACCAGGTTCACCGTGCGCAGAATTCGCTCCTCCAGCGCGGAAAACTCGTCCACGCTCAATGTCAGGGCGCTTGATTCCGCGCGCGGCTCCGCGGCTGCTTCAGCAGCATCTTCCGCAACCGGTTCCGCCGTCCGCTCTTCCGGTTGCGCTTCTTCCATAACCTCCGACTTCCACATCGGCTCCGACATCGAAAACCTCCACGAGAATGCAGCTTACCCGAGCGAGTATAGCGCAGATTAAGCGGCTTTCCCGCTTAACTACGCAGCCGCGCCCCAACTTTGCCAACAGCCTCCACCACCCGCGCCTGGAACTCCTGCAACTCCTCCTCGCGCAGCGTGCGGTCCGGCGCCTGAAACGTCACGCCCAGCAACAAGGCGTACTCACCCTTGCCTAGCTTGGCGTCGCGGAAGACCTCGCGCGCCCGCCACTCCACCAACTCCGGAATCCGCAATTCGGCCACCGCCCGGTCGATCTTCTCCCAGGGAATGCCCTCGTCCAAAACCAGCGAAAAATCCCGGCGAACCTGCTGAAAACGCGAGATTTCCCGCGCCACCGGCTCCCGCAAAGCCAGCTTGTACAGCCGGTCAAGATAAAGCTCGCCCACCAGCACCGGCGCCTTCAGCTTGCGTTCTGCGGCCACACGAGGATGTAACTGCCCAAACCAACCCGCCGTCACGCCGTCCACCACCACTCGCGCCGCGCGATAGGGGTGCAGCCACGCAGGCGTCAACCCTGCCTCTGCTTCAAAGCGGTCAAAGTCCACGGCCCGCGTCTGGAACCGCTCCAGCACCTGCTCCACCACGCCCTTCACATCATGAAACTCAATCGCCCGCGCCGCGTGCAGCGCCCCCTGCTCCGCCAGGCTGCCTACCGCGCCAAAGGAAAGCGACGGTCGCTCCTCAACTTTCTCAGTGCTCCCGCTGAAGACCGTGCCCATCTCAAACAGCCGCACATCGCTTACGTCGCGGTTCAGGTTGCCGGCAATCATCGCCAGCATTCCCGGCGCCAGCGACGGCCTGAGCACTCCTGCCTCCTCGCTCAGCGGATTGCCCAGCGGAACCGAAAGCCCCGGCTGCGGCTCCGTCAGCGCGGCCTCGGCCGGCGAGCAGAACGTGCTCGAAATTGCCTCGTGGAACCCCGCCCCCAGCAGCGTCCGCCGCACCTGCGCTTCTTTTTCCGCCCACGGCAGCGCGCGCACCCCTTCGCCAAACGACGGCAACGTGTTCGCAAAGCGGTTGTATCCGTAAACCCGCGCCACCTCTTCAATCAGGTCAATCTCCCGCTCCAGATCCAGCCGCCAACTCGGCAGCGTCACCCGCCACGCCTTTTCGCCGACTTGCTGACTCGCTGACTTGCTGACTTGCTGACTCGCTAACCCGCACCCCAGCGCTTTGAGCATGCCCTCCACCGTCTCCGCGGTAATTCCTTCTTCATCAACCGTCGCGCCCAGAATCCGCCATACCTCGCTAAGCGCCAGCTCCACCGGCTTGCGTTTGGCCGTCCGCGCCTCCAATGCCGGCACGCGCACGTCCACCAGTTCGCCCTCCAGCCATCCTCCATTCGCCAGCAGAATCCTGCACACCAATGCCGACGCCACCGGTGCAGCATTGAAGTCCGCTCCGCGCTCGAAGCGATGGCTGGCGTCGGTGTGCAGCCCGTGCCGCCGCGCCGTCCTGCGCACCGCCATCGGCTCAAACCACGCCGCCTCCACCAGCACGTTTTTCGTCTCCGGCGTAATCATCGTCTCCCAGCCGCCCATCACACCGGCCAGCGCCACCGCCTTCTTGTGGTCGGCCACCACCAGGTCCTCGGCGTCCAGCACGCGCTCCACGCCGTCCAGCGTCTTCAGCCGCTCGCCTTTTTTCGCGCGCCGCACTACGATGCCGCCCTCCAGCTTGTCCAGGTCGAAGACGTGCGTCGGCTGCCCCATCGCAATCCACGCAAAATTCGTCGCATCCACGGCATTCGAGATGCATTTCTGCTCCAGCAACGAAAAGTAAGAAGAAACCTCCGCGCCCGCGAACCAATCCCGCGACTCGCCTATCTTCATGTCCCGCAACACCCGCGCCGTGAACCGCCCGCATGCATCCTCCGCTTCAATCTTCACCGGATAAGCCGCCGCCTTCCGCGCCTTCGGCAAAGCAACATCCAGCTCCTTGAGCTTCAGGCCGTAAATCGCCGCCGCTTCCCGCGCCACCCCGTAGTGATTCATGGCATCCACGCGGTTGGTGGTGATGTCCATCTCGTAAAGCGAGCCATTCCCCTCGCCAAGGTCGTAGATGCCCTCCACGGCAATCCCGCGCAGCGTCAAATCCTCGGCCAGCCGCGCATCATCCACCGTCAATCCCGGCAAGTACGCCCTCAGCCATTTCGTAAGAATCTTCATGTGTAAAACCTTTCGTCAGCGGAGCTAGCGGAGTTAGCGTTGTTAGCGGAGTTAGCGAGCGGTGCGAACTAATCTGTTTTCACCTTATCTGTCCTTGCCTCGGCCAGAGACGAAATTAGTCCGTTGATCAATCGCGCAACCTCCCATCCCTGATCCATCAATTCAGTCACAAGCTTTTCGTCGAGATAACCAAGATCGCCGGCCAACTCAAGCTGGGTATGCATCTCGTAGAGCGATCCACGCGCGTTTCCCAGAAAATGCCTGAACTGCGAATCGGTCAGCCTTCCATGTCCTTCAGCGATATTGCTTGGCACAGAAACGGCCGCGCGTCTGATCTGGGTGAGCAGCCCATAAGCCTCGTTCTTAGGCAACCCTTGGCTAAGCGCATACGCTCGCCGCGCCAAGGCCATCGCCTTCTGCCAAACGATTAGCTCTCGATAGCTTTTAGGCCGCGCCATCGCTCTCCTCATCTAACCGCGCTTTTGCCTTTCTCTAACTCCGCTAGCTCCGCTAACACGCGCGAAGCGCGGCTAACTCCGCTCTCACGCGAACTGTCCTAAAAACCGCATATCGCCAGCAAAGAATTGTCCAATCTCCGCAACGCCGTATTTCATCATCGCAATCCGCTCCACGCCCATCCCAAACGCAAATCCGGAAATCTTCTTTGCGTCGTATCCCGGCTGCTTCTCCGCCGCAAACGCAAACACCGCCGGGTCCACCATCCCGCAGCCCAGCAGCTCAATCCACCCCGAATCCTTGCACTTCCTGCACCCCTTCCCTCCGCAAAAAATGCAGCTGATCTGCACATCCGCGCTCGGCTCCGTAAACGGAAAAAACGACGGATAAAACCGCGTCTTCACCGCCGAGCCAAACAGCGCCTTCATCGCGTGGTCCAGCGTCCCCTTCAAATCGCTGAAGGTGATATTGGTGTCCACGCACAACCCCTCCACCTGGTGAAAAATCGGCGAGTGCGTGGCGTCCGCCGCGTCGTTCCGGTGCACCTTGCCGGGAATCACAATCCGCACCGGCGGCGGCTGCTCCTCCATCGTCCGCATCTGCACCGGCGAAGTGTGTGTGCGCATCAGCAACCGGTCTCTCTGCTGACGGCGCTCCTGCCCCGCCACCACCAGCGTGTCCTGCGTATCCCGCGCCGGATGATCCGGCGGAAAATTCATGCTCTCGAAGTTGTAGTAGTCGGTCTCCACCTCCGGCCCCACGCCCACCGAGTAGCCCAGCGCCGCAAACACCCCCACAATCTCGTTCATCGTCCGCGTAATCGGATGCTCCGCCCCCGTCAGCCGCCGCGTTCCCGGCAGCGTGATGTCGAGTGCCTCTGCCTTCAGCGCCGCGCCGCCCCAACTCCCGCATTGCCCCGCGCCCAGAGCTACGTCCAGCAACCCCTCCACCACCGCCTTCAGCGCGTTAAAGCGCACTCCCAGCAGCTTTTTGGCCTCCGCCGGCGCAGCCTTCAACCACCGGCCAGAGACTTCATTGAGCCGCCCCTGCTTGCGCCCCAGCCACTCCAGGCGAAAGGCCTCCACCGCCGCCTCGCCATCCAGCGCCGCCGCCGCCGCCCGCGCCTGCCGCTCCAAACGGGCAAACGCCTCGTCCAGCCCGGCCTCATCAAATGCCGTTAAATTCGGAATTTCTTCATTCATAGGCTTATTCAGCAGGATAAATCATTGCACGGAGCGGCGTTTTGTTGAAACTGACGCCACACATATCCCATCGTCAGGTTGCATTTGTGAGGGGTTGGCAGTTGAGTTTTTCCGGATGGACGACTTTCATGGACCAGTCAATCCGATTTGATCGAGAAATTCCTTGAACGAGAATTCGACAGAACTCGCGCGTCGAATCGCCATCAAGTCGATTTTGCTGGCAAGATGCATGGCTGGCATCGCCTTTTGATATTCAGTCCACACGGCTTTCAAAGCCTGCTCCGCCAGATCACTCGTGACAGGCCGTTTAGTCTGCTGCCCATCCAGGTGTCTTAGCAGGAAGCCCTCGTGACAGGGTTCCTGCCAAATGAGATAGAGTTTGTGTTTGTTTGCAAGAGCCGTGATTTGTTGATCTCGGTCAGCAGCTTGGCCCAATCTGTCCTTATCCAGCAAGACTGCGCGGTAAACAAATGCTCCGCGCTTATTGACCTTTTCGCGGATGCGTTGAATAGCAAGCTGAATCAGCGCCAAGGGATCGCCGCCACCCGGCCGCAGCACATCGCAATCGAAATAGAGGTGCAAACCGGCAGCATCGGCAATCTCCCCAAGCCGCTTCCCATACGACTGCTCGCTTGGACCCTCACAGCCCAGATAGATGCGGGTACGCGGCTGAATCCGCAGCCTGCTCATCCAATTCTCGGTACAGCGCCGTACACGCCTCCCAGATACTTCTGGTAGAAATTATCCACCCGGCGTACGCCATCAATGTCCTTCAAACCATAAATTTTGGTGCGTCCCTGCCAATCTTTTTCAGTGAAAAAAATCTCTTCTTTTTTCAAGTCCTCGAGCAATGAGGCGCTATGGCCGCTCATCCAGAGTTGCGCATTGTTGGGGTTTTCCTTGGGATCTTGGAACCAGCGCAATATCTCCGGAAGCAAGGCCGGGTGTATTGTTGAATCGAGTTCGTCCAATACTGCAATGCCACCGTTTTCGATGGATAGCCAAATATGCCCATAGACCTGGAAGAACTGACGTGTGCCTTTACTCTCAAGTCGATACTGAATTGGGTGGTTAAGACCCAAATGATGGAATTGCGGTTCTGGTCCGAAAATGGTATCTCTAAACGACATCGACCGAATCCCTATGTCCACGCGCCCTAAAACTCCATTCAGAGCATCTACGAGGCGCGGTCTTTTTTTATAAAATTGAAATATATGCTCTTCTGGAATTCTTTCCTCATCCTTATACATAAAAGGATCGCCTAAAGGGATGTTGAAGATATTCGATGTGATATACCCCGCCCAATCAAAAAAAGCCTTAGATGCTTCGTGCTCCGCAAATTGCGCCATTGTTGAAGTGAGGCTTACATTTCCGCGCAGCTTCGACAGCACTTGACCGAAGCCAGTTAACGGAAAATTAACGCTTCCTTGCACTTCGCCGCTCACACTACGCTCAAATATCCGGCGGGATTTTCCGCTAGCGGGTTGCAATCTAAGCTCTTCAGACAATACTTGCAAAGGTTCTCCGCTTTCCCCGCCGAACTTTACTTCATAGACATAACGAGCAACTCGACTTTCGGGGCCAGGCAATTCACCGCTAAGGGGCTGGCTCACTAACCAGTCGAAATCGACTTTGATTCTTACGGGATCATCATTTCCATCAGCAAATCTCCATAGTGGGAGAGGTTCATCTGGAGTTGCAGTGAAACTGTCAGCCAAGAACCACTCAATAAACGCCAGTGCTTTGAGGACATTAGACTTTCCCGACGCGTTGGCCCCAAAGAAAGCCACCGTCTTGGGTACGCGCATACCGCTGCCGTCCCTGATCTCGGCAAACTGGCCCTCTTCGTCCGGCACCTTTGCCCCAATCCGCAGGTCGATCACCTGCGTCTCGCGGATGGAATAGAAGTTCTCGATCTCCAAGCGATGGATCATGGATTGCCCCCTACAGCCATAATTCTACAATCTATACTAACGTTATTGACTTTATAATGTCAATAACGTAGGTATAGGCGTTTTCCAGCCGATTATTGCTCTTGCTTCGTGGATGGAATCGACGCTCTCAATCTACAGCCATCGAACCATAAAATCTTCACGCAGAGCAAAATATACGCCTCTATACTCAACATATCAACATAAATATGTTGCAAACGCGAGAATATCCGATTTTAACCCCTGTATTTCATCCACAAAACAGCCCGGAGTTTGGCTCTGGATCGTCCCATTTACCCCTCCCACTCCCCTTTGCAGATTATTACCGCATTCTCCTGCACAATCAAATCTGGTGAACCAACATGACAGAAGCCATCCAAACCATCCCTGCTCCAATCGAGGTGAACGAACCCATCGCCGCCTCCGCTAACCCTGCCGTCGCCCGCTGCCTGAACGCCTGGGAACGCGCCAATAAGGCAGAACGCGCAAAAGGCAAAAGCAAGGGTGAAGCCCATATTGCGGCCGATGATGCCTTCCGCGACGCCTTGCCGCCGCTCTGCGGGCTGGAAAACATCCGCGATTTCATCGCCTGCGTCACTCACGCCATGATCGTCCACATATTCACGGATAATACGGCCACCAAGCTCCTCTACGCCGCCCAGGTCGCGCTCACCACGGTCCGCCGCCAGCCTGCAGCCCCCCAAACTCGCAGAATGGCCACCCCCCTATACCCCCCGGGGGTATAAATTTCCCCTGAAACCTTGCAGATTATTTGTAAGCTCTTTGAAATCAACGCCTGTGGAAAATTTTCAGCCCCAAATTCTCCCGCATGGTGAGATTTGGCCTCTGAAAATCACCGGAAAAATCCGGTTTTTTGCCCGAAAAAAGCCCCGAAGCATCACTCCAGGGCTGTTTTGCTGACTTGCTAACTCCGCTTGCGTTGCTAACTCCGCTAACAGAAACGGCTCCGCAACGCGGAGCCGTTTCGCTAACTTGCAAATGTGCGCGCAGCACACGCTGACTCGCTGTCTTGCTTTACTTGCTTTCCTTCTCCGCCGCCAAAGCCAACTTGGCCTGTTCCACCAGCTCGGTGAAGCCTTTGGGGTCCTTCACGGCGATCTCCGCCAGAATCTTGCGGTCCAGTTCCACGCCGGCCTTCTTCAAGCCGTTGATGAGCTGCGAATAGCTGAACTTGTTCAGCCTGGCCGCCGCCGCGATGCGCACTATCCACAGCGAGCGGAACTGGCGCTTCTTTTGTTTGCGGCCGGTGTAGGCAAACTTCAGGCCGCGTTCCACGGCCTCCTGGGCCGCCTGGTAGAGCTTGGATTTGGTGAGGAAATAACCGCTGGCTCTTTTCAGAATCTTCTTGCGGCGGTCTGTCCGCTTGGTGCTGCGTTTTACGCGGGGCATATCGGTTTCTCCATTTTGCGTTCGGTTATGCGGCTGGAGGCAGGAGGCCTTCACCCTTTGCGGGCAGGCTGAAACCTCTTCACTCGCTTTAACAAGCCTTGATTTCTCGATTGGCTGGACTCAAAAGCTGTCCACGAATCGGGGGCCTTTGCAACGCGTTCGCTGGGGCCCAAAAGCGCTGATTCCGCCTTGGGAATCAGCACCGCAATCAGGCGTAAGGAATCATGCGCGCTACCTTCTTGTAGTCGCCATCGGAAACCAGCAGGGTCCGGCCCAGCTTGCGCTTCGTCTTTGGCTCCTTCGAAGTCAGGATGTGCCGCGTCTTCGCCTGGCCCCGCTTGATTTTGCCGGTGCCGGTCTTTCTGAAGCGCTTGGCCGCGCCCGAATGGGTCTTCAACTTGGGCATTCTTTTTCTCGTTTCGGAAGGGTGGATTCAAATGAAAATAATCGCAAAACAGTGATTTCCCTGCTTCTTGCGACCTCAACCAGTATATCGCACTCCGGGGCCGAAAGGTACCGGCTTAAGCCCGTACATAACGAGCCTGAATGGTTTGCGAACCGCCGCCGCTTACTTCGTCTTCGCCTTTGCCTTGGGAGCTGGCTTGGTTGCGGCGGCTGGAGCTTGCGGCGGAGCGGCAGGCTTGGGCTTGGGCGCTTCCTGCTTCCTGGCCGGCGCCAGAATCGCATGCAGAATGGTGCCTTCCATGCGCGGCGCGAACTCCACGATACACGCGTCGCCCACGTCCTGAATCAGCCGGTTGATGATGTTGTAGCCCAGCTCGCGGTGGGCCATCTGCCGCCCACGGAAGCGCAAGCTGGCCTTCACCTTGTCGCCTTCGGCAAAAAAACGTAGCACCTGATTTTTCTTGGTCTGGTAGTCGTGCTCGTCCACGGTCACGGAGAACTTGATTTCCTTAACCGTAATCACCTTCTGCTTCTTCTTGGCGGCCCGTTCGCTCTTTTCCTTCTCGTAGAGGTAACGGCCGTAGTCCTGAATGCGGCAGACCGGCGGAACCGCATTGGCCGAAACCTCCACCAGGTCGAGACCTCGTTCACGGGCGAGTTTGAGCGCCTCAAAGGGCGCCATAATTCCCAGTTGCTCGCCGTCTTCGTCGATCACGCGGATTTCGCGCGCGCGTATCTTCTCGTTGACGCGTATAAAGGACTTTGCAGAACGTTTGTCGAGTGCGATGGTACTCCTCCAAAAGTCGTTCCCACCCGCCTCCGGAATCTACCGGACTCGCCGCGGGCGCTAGAACAAACTGAGTATAGCATTGGCTCGGCTCATCTGAACAAAGGGATTATTTCAGTTTTTTGCCAATTGTGCCTCCAGCGCTCCCTCGGCGTTCTGCCCGGTTATCCGCACCTTCACCAGGTGGTTGGCCTCCTGCCGGCCAACCAGCTCCACAGGCAAGAAGTTCTCCGTCAGTGCCGCACACCGGCCACGCGCCACCAGTTCCGCCGGTGTGTGCAGCGTAATGGCCTCCAGCTCCCGTCCCACAAAGCACCTTCGGCGGGTTTGACTCTTTTCTGCTGTCAGAGCGCGCAGGGCGGCCATCCGCTCTTCGACCGCCTCTGCCGGAACCGGCCGCTCGGCGTGCAGCGCCCAGCCGATTGTGGCCGGCCGAGGCGAAAAGGGGAACAGGTGCAGGTAGCCGAAGGGCAGCGCCCGCACCAGCGCCACGGTCTCCTCGAACTCGGCGTCGGTCTCACCGGGAAAGCCCACCATCACGTCCGCGCCCAGGGTCAACTCCGGCCCGCAGGCGCGCCTCAGCGCTTCCACTTTATCCACATAATGCCACGGCCGATATCGCCGGTGCATTCGTCGCAGCACCGCATCCGAGCCCGACTGCAAGGGCAGGTGCGCATGACGCGCCAGCCGTGTTCCTCCGAACTCCGCCATCAGCCCAATCAACTCCGCGTCCCAATCCATCGGCTCAATCGAGCTGAGCCGCAGCCGGTTGAGCACCGTACGCTCAAAAATCGCCCTCACCAGCCCAGCTAGCGACGGTTTGTTTGCGCCGTCGGAATCAGGCAGATCTTTGCCCCATCGTCCCAGATTGATTCCGGAGAGCACCAGTTCGTTGCCGCCGGCGGCCACAAATCCCTCTACCTGGCGGAGAACGGCCGCGGCGGGCAAACTTTTGGAAGGACCACGCGTCTGGGGAATCACGCAAAAGGCGCAGCGGTTCCCGCAGCCTTCCTGAATTTTCAGATTTGGCCGGGTCTGCGCGCCGGGCACGATCTGCGCCTCATCCAGAAAAGAGTGGGCAAACCGGTTGTCTGCCCAGACCACCTGCGGTGGGGCAGAAGTGGCTTGCGCCGCTTGAATTTTTATCAGTTCGCTATCTGCGTGCTGTTCCGCGCGCCCCAACAGCCCCAGAATAATCTCCGGAGCCAGCGCCTTGTGGCTGTTGCCAACCACGGCGGCCACGCCCTTCAGGCCCGCCAACTCCTCCGGCGCGCGCTGCGCATAGCAACCGGTCACCACGATCTTCGCGGCCGGGTTCAGCCGATGCGTCCTGCGGATGAAGGCCCGCGCCGCCCGGTCGGCCTCCGCAGTCACGCTGCACGTGTTTACCACCACCACATCGGCCACTGTAGGGCTCGCATCGCAAAGCCCATCGGCGCGCAGCCGGTCGCTCACCGCCTCGCCATCCGCGCGCGCCGCCCGGCAACCGAAATGCTCCACATGAAAGGTGGACGCCATAATTTCAGTCTACGTCCTGCCATTCCGTCCGCATCCTGCCGCTCGCGCCTCCGTTATAATGGAGCTGACAAACCCTTCCATAGGTTGTCCCCTACCACATGCAAGCCTCTGCCACAGCCGCCACCGCTGCCGCGTCTTCGATTTCGTCGAAGGGCGGCACGCGGCACATCCTGGGCTTTGTCTACTTCACTTTTGTGGTCTATCTCTCCATCGGGTTACCGTTGGCCGTCCTGCCGCCATATGTGCATCTACGCATGGGCTACAGCGCGGCGCTGGCAGGCCTGGTCATCAGCATCCAGTACGTTGCCACGCTCGCCAGCCGTCCCTGGGCCGGGCGCATCAGCGACCGCGCCGGCGCCAAGGTCTCCGTGCTCTGGGGCATGGGCGCTTGCTCCCTGAGTGGGGTAATCCTGATTGTTGCTGCCGCCCTGCACTTCATCCCCTGGCTCGGCCTTTCCACTCTGCTGCTCAGCCGCCTGGTGCTGGGCGTCGGCGAGAGCCTCGGGGCGACCGGCTCAACATTGTGGGGCATTACCAGCGCAGGCCACGACAGCACCGCAAAGGTCATCTCCTTCAACGGCATCAGCACCTATGGCGCCATGGCCCTGGGCGCTCCGCTGGGCGTGGTCCTGGATTCGTTTTGGGGAAATCCGCAGTTGGGCCTGGCTTCCATCGGCCTGCTCACCCTGCTCATCGGCTCTTTCAGTTTTGCCCTGGCCTGCCGCAAGAGCCCCGTCCCGGTACATCCTGGCGAGCACCTTCCCTTCCACCACGTAGTGGGCCGCGTGGCTCCGCATGGTATGGGGCTGGCGCTGGGTGGCGTGGGCTACAGTGTATTGGCCACCTTCATCACGCTCTTCTACGCCAGCCGCCACTGGAACGGCGCCGCTCTTTGCCTCACCGCCTTTGGATTGGCGTTTATCGCCGCGCGTCTCCTCTTCATCCAGACCATCAATCGCTTTGGTGGATATCCGGTGGCTATCACTTGCCTCTCGGTTGAATCCCTGGGGATGCTACTGTTGTGGCGCTCCACCTCGCCATGGATGGCCTTCACCGGCGCTGGAATGGCAGGTTTCGGATTTTCGCTGGTCTTTCCCTCCCTCGGCATCGAAGCAGTCAAGCGCGTCGCCATCAACAATCGCGGCGCCGCCCTGGGCGTCTACACTGCCTTTGCCGACGTCTCCTTCTTCCTTACCGGCCCATTGGCCGGCGCGGTCATCGGCCTTTATGGCTATTCCAGCGTCTTCTTCTTCGGGTTGGTATGCCTGCTCACTGCTTTGGGAATTTCCATTGTCCTGCGGCAGATGCGGGAATCAAAATAAGCTCACAATAACAAGCTGCCGTACTGGTCTTCCTGGGGCCGGAAGTGTCGGCTTGCAAAAGATTGCGCTATACTTGTATAGCAGCATACAGGAGGTCCATCATGCTCGCAATTCGGTTACCCGCGGAGATTGAAAAGCGTCTGGACGCCTTGGCCAAGCAGACTGGCCGGACCAAATCCTATTATGCCCGCGAGGCCATACTCGAACACCTCGACGATCTGGAAGACATTTATGAAGCCGAGAAGCGATTGGCCGACATCCGCGCAGGCCGCGTGAAGACGATTCCTCTTGAGGAAGCGATGAAACGCTATGGAATGGTCGATTAAGCTGGACCCCAGGGCTAAGCGTGAGTTGGAAGGGCTTGATCCGCAGGTTGCGCGCAGGATTTACCGTTTCCTTTTCGAGCGCGTTGCTCTGCTCAATAATCCGCGCAGCATCGGCGAAGCGCTCAAGGGCACAGAGTTCGGTGACCTCTGGAAGTATCGCGTCGGTGATTATCGGATTATTGCCAGCATCGAAGATAAGCTGGTTCGTATTTTGGTGGTGCGCATCGGCAACCGGCGAGAAGTTTACCGATAGTACCATCACCGTGTGGATTTGTACTTTCCCAGGCACCAAGTGGGACCTGGGGCACCGGCCGACTCTAGTTGGTCTTTGGTTGACTTGTACTCGCGTTCGACCCGAAGAGAAACCAGCCGTGCCGTCGTTGAGCCCAATCCTGTGCGAATGTTCCCACAACAGAATAAAGCGAGAACGCAATTCCCAAGTATCCGGATCCTGCCAGAAGTGCCTCGGCGATCCCTACCGGTAAAGCCGCATACGTGACCCACCTGAGAGAATCACCCCAATGATGCGCCTTTCGGAGTGCTGTGCTAGCGGCAGCAACGGCTTCGGCAGCCTCTCGTGCAGCAATCGCCTCGCCCGCCGCGACGGATCCGTGAAAGTCTTTGAGAAAACGGCGCAAGGACTTCACTGACGGATCTTGGCGTAGTTGAATAGCATGGCGGATCCCCTCAATCTCAGGAAACCGACCACCGCTGTCACGAATGGAAGTCCGTAGGATAGACAGACCCTGTAATTGCTCCATCGCATTTTCGACTGGAGCAGTCTTGAACCAACTACGATGAATTCTGCCATAGTCCCCGCTCGCCAAGCTGGCATTTGTCTTCATCGAAAGATCAACCAAAGCCGTGAATATAAGCGTGCTGAAGAGTGCATCAACCATAAACTCTGTAATCCGATTGTCGGCTTCCATATCTTTGAGGACTTCGACGCGAAGACCGCCATGTACTAGATAGGAAGCAAGAGACGATGAGAAGCTCTTCGAATAGACGGCAGCCATACATTGAATGAGCAGGTCGTAAAAAGCCCTCCGTGATAGGCCAAGGCGACGTGCGTATTGGAGATCGGCGCACGTATCTATTCCGTGACGCAAAGCTACTACCTTGCTGAGGACAAATGGTCGAATGCATTCATAACTTTCAAGGAATGACGTCCAGGGGTCTACTCCGCTTGGGGGGTCGTCTACGTCAAACTCGATAATTGTCATGATTCCGGAATCTGTCAGGAGCGGGATATCACTAGTTAAGCCTTTGCCCACGGGCATTATTAGTTCGTCGGCCAACAAAAGCAGTGACAAGGCATCTTGGGTGACTCTACGGCCATGCCGCCTAGGTCGGCGATCGGGGTCTATACGGGCCAACCCCTCACGGACAGCCTGAAAGAGGAGTGCTTCTCCAATCGTGTCAGCAAGCAGAACTCGTTGATGGCTCATATTCTATGCAGTCAGCACTCCCACGCAGCCTGAACAATCCAAACCGATCACATTGCACATGATGACACAAATCGTAAACTGGGTCGCTACAGATGGCATTCCCCGTGGGCCGGCAACGCCGGTGGGAGACTCAGGGCTAAAGCCCGCGTTGATTTTGCGGCACTTACGGCACGACTGAAGCCGTGCCCTGACACGAACCAGCGTTTTTCCGCAGCCTGTAAAGTCGTACCCTTTCAAAACATCGACTTAAGCAGCGGTTCCCAAACGCACAACGGCCACCCTTTACGGGCGGCCGCTGCTGTCTTGCTTGAGGGGAAAGCGTCTTACTGCTCGCTCTTTTCGCTCTGCTCGCTCTTCCGCAGGTTAATCAACTCACCGAGTGTGGTGGTGGAGCTGGAAACGGGAGCCTTGTGGCTCTCCTTCTTATGGCTCTCCGCCTGGGGACGGCTGGTCTCCTGGCCAATGGCGCGCAGGCTCAAGCCCACCTTCTTCTCTTCCACGTTGATCTTGATGATTTTGAAGTCATGCTCCAGGCCGGTTTCCAGCTTGGAGGCCGCGTCTTCGCCGGCCTCAGAGATGTGGCACAAACCCTCCACACCCTCCGCGATCTCGACAAAGGCGCCGAATTGCGCCGTCCTGAGCACCTTGCCGTGAACCATGTCGCCGACGCGGTGGGTCGCGAAGAAGCTCTCCCAAACGTCGGGCTGCAATTGCTTGATGCCCAGACTCAGGCGGCGATTCTGCGGCTCCACGCCGAGGACAACAGCCTTCACTTTCTCGCCCTTTTTCACGATTTCAGAAGGATGCTTGACGCGCTTGGTCCAGCTCAGATTGGAGACGTGAACCAGGCCGTCAATGCCGTCTTCGATCTCGATAAAGGCGCCGAAATCGGTCAGGTTGCGCACCCGGCCCTCGACTTGAGTCCCAGCCGGGTACTTCTCTGTCAGGTTCTCCCAGGGGTTTTCCATCAACTGCTTCATGCCCAGCGAGATGCGCCTATCCGCCGGATTTACGCTTAAAACAACGGTGTCAACCTCATCGGCCGGCTTGACCAGCTTGGAGGGATGCTTGAGGCGCTTGGACCAGGTCATCTCCGAGAGATGAACCAGGCCTTCGATGCCTTGCTCCAGCTCGACAAACGCGCCGTAGTCGGTGACAGAAAGCACGCGGCCATGAACGCGCGCGCCCACCGGGTAACGCTCGGTAGCGTCCAGCCAGGGGTCGGGCGTCAACTGCTTGAAGCCCAGTGAAACCCTCTGCTTCTCCTTGTCGAACTTGAGCACCTTGACCTGGATTTCGTCGCCCACATTCACCAGGTCGCGGGGATGCGTGAGTCGGCCCCAGCTCATGTCGGTGATGTGCAGCAGACCGTCGATTCCGCCCAGATCAACGAACGCGCCGTAGTCGGTCAGGTTCTTCACCGTGCCGGTCATCACCGCGCCCTCGCTCAACTTCTCCAGCGTTGTGGAGCGCTTGGCGTTCTGCTCTTCTTCCAGAATTTCCTTGCGGCTGACCACCACGTTGCCGCGCTTCTTGTTGAGCTTGATGACCCGGACCTCAATCTGCTGGCCCAAATAACCATCCAGGTTGCGGACGGGGCGAATCTCCAACTGCGAGCCGGGCAAAAACGCCTTCAACCCGATATCCACGGTCACGCCGCCCTTGACGCGGCTCACCACCGTGCCCATCATTGGGGACTTGTCTGCGGCGGCTTTCTCAATCGTGTCCCAGATGCGCAAGCGCTGCGCCCGCTCGTAGCTGGCCAGATAGCCGCCCTCAGGCTCCTCGCGCTCGATGACCACGTCAATCGATTCGCCAGGCTGGAACTTGACGGCCCCGGTGTGATCCAGAACCTGTTCGAGTGGCACCAGCCCCTCGGACTTCAGGCCCACATCAATGACCAGATGCTTATCCGTCTGCTTGATCACCGTGCCGGAGACAATCTTGTCGCCATAGGCTTCAACAGCGGCGGCCTCCGCGGCCTGCTCGCGTTCAAAGGCCTCCAGGGCGGCGGAAAAGTCATCCATGGATTCCAGGCCATGCTCCGCGTGCGCGGCGGCCTTCGCGGGCGTTGGCACTGTGGCAACCGGCTCAGCTTGAGCAGCGGGCTCTGGCGGCGCGGGAACATCCGCTGCAACTTCTGCTGCAGACGCGGCCACGACAACAATCTCGGGTGGCGCGGGAACTTCCGTTGCAACTTCGGCTGCAGGAGCGGCCTCCGCAGCAGCTTCCGCCACGGGAGCTGCCTCGGCTGCAGGAGCTACAGGCTCGGTTGGGGCATCGGCGTCCAGCGCTGAAATTTCGACTGCATTGGGGGGTTCGGGGTTGGACGTGGATTCAGGCGACGGCTGCTCTTGCTCCGCCGCAGGTTCGTGGGATGGGCTTTCCAATTCGGCGTTCAGGGTTATGCTCTCGGGTTCGGGATTGACGACGTTTGCCATTGCTACCAGCTCCGCGATTCCTTGCTCCCGCGACTCAACCTTACCTGCCGCTGGGAGGTGGTCCCTCTAACACGATTGCTTTGAGGGGTTCCAAAGACCATCTCTGCACGCAACCACACGCCTGTGTCCGCAGTGCTTTCACAAGGAACAGTCGTTCCAGCCGGTCAGGCTGGCGGTTGTAGTAACTGGTCTCCTTGGGAAACACCCGGCAGGCGGCGGCTGTCCGGAGGGGCGGCCGCAACTCGCTGCTGGAATCCGCGCAGGAAGCTACGCCCACCAGTGTAGCAACCGCCGCTTTCCTCCGTCAATGCAACCGATTGGCAGGAACAGCGCGACAACCGTGTTTTTTGTGCACCGCTTCAAAAACAATAGGCTTGCGGCTGTCATCGCTCGCACAACAACCTTCTATACTGATGCAGACGGAACTTAACCCATGGACCTTCTCTGGACTCCCTGGCGCTTTGCCTACATCACCGCAACCGACAGCGCTACTCGACCCGGCGTTCCCCCGAGCCTGTCAGCATGGCCCGGCGACTACCGCTGTGTCTTCTGTAACCTGATGGCCTCCATCGACTACGCGATTGCCCATGGCATGAAGTCTGAGGAGGCCGAATCTGCCGGCGGTCTTGTCCATCGCGGCCAGCATTGCTTTGTCTGCCTGAATGCCTTTCCCTATACTTCCGGTCATGTGATGGTAATGCCCTACGCCCATCTGGACCGTCTGGCCGACCTGCCCGCCGCCACCGTCCATGAACTGATCGAGCTGGCGCAGCGCGCCGAGCAGGCGCTGGAAAGGCTCTATCACCCGCAAGGCTTCAACTTTGGCATCAATTTGGGCCAGGCCGCCGGCGCCGGTGTTGCCGGACACCTGCACCTCCACGCCCTGCCCCGCTGGCTGGGCGACACCAACTTCATGACTACGATTGCTGAAACCCGCATCCTGCCCGAAGAGCTGGAAACGACGTGGAAGCGGATGCGCGCGGCGTTTGCGGGGTTGGGTTAGTCCTTCGGCTTGCTGGACTCGGCATCGCCGGCAGCGATGGATAGTAGCGGTTGCGACCACTCCTGCGATTCCATCTCGCGCACATCAGGTTGCAATCTCACCATTTCGGCTAACTCTCCATCGGAGTGGGCCAGCTCGCCTAATTGCCGCCCATAAGAGAAGACGCCGCCCTTGCCTTCGATGGTGCCGAGAAACTTGTTGTAGGTTTCGACACTGTTCGAGAGCGCAGTGCCAAGCTTTGCAACATGTCCTTGCGCGACCACCAGTTTTTCGTAAATTCTCCGGCCCATCTCGTGGATCGCTTTTGCGTTCTTGGTAATCTCAGTCTGCTGCCACCCGAACTCGACGGCCCGCAGCAGGGCAATCAAGGTCGTCGGAGTCGCCATGACTACATGGTTTTGCGCGCTGAACTCGATCAGCGACGGGTCAGCCTCCAGCGCCGCGCTGAACAATGCTTCGCTGGGCAGGAAGCAGACGACAAAATCAGGCGCCTTCTCGAATTGCTTCCAATAGGCCTTGCCCGACAGCTCCTTCAGATGCGCTTTAACTCGCTGCGCATGGGAGGCAAAACGAAGCGTCTGCGTAGTAGCATCCGGCGCGCCGCTGGCATCCAGAAATGCATCCAGCGGAGTCTTGGCATCGACGACGATCTCCCGACCATTAGGTAGTTTGATGGTCATATCGGGGCGGAGCATCTTGTCGTCCTCGTCGCGCGCGGTCACCTGTTCGGAAAAGGAGCAGTACTGCACCATTCCGGCGTACTCCACGCAGCGCTTCAGTTGCAGTTCGCCCCAGTTGCCGCGCGTTTTCGGAGCCCGCAATGCCGTGATCAACTGCGCGGTTTCGTTTTTCAGCGCGTCGAGCGAAGCGGGAATCGACTTCTGCATATTCTCGACGAGGACCTTCACTTCCGAATACGCTCCCGAGCGTTTGGACTCCATCTCGCGAGCTTGCTCGTCGAGACTCTTGAGCGCAGCTCCCAGAGGGTCCAGCATATTTTTGATCGCCCGTTCCTTCGCCTCCAGAGCCAGCTCTGCCTCGCGGGTTTGTCCGCCAAGTCGCACCTTCGCAAGGTCTAAAAACGACTCCGTGTTGGCGCGAAGAGCATCGGCGGCAACCCCCTTGAAGGCATCAAGTCCAAGCATGGTATGAACGCTCGATCGGCCTTGCCGGAATCCCAACCAGAGCCCCAGGAGGAATACAGCAACAGCGACCAGCGCAAAGACAACGGCAGAGTTTCCCACAGTAAAAACCCTCTTCGCCTAATGTACGCCTTTTGCCTATGATTTTCCGTCATTTTCGCAGGTTTTCTATTCCCTATACCTTGTTCCCTATTCCCTTGGTTCCCCTCGCCTTTACACACCCTCATCAGCCCGGTAGACTTGAATTTCGGGGCCATGCGCAGTATTTCGGGCGACGTGGTTGTGCTCCCCTGCCGCAACCCGGTAGGCTGGGCAGGCGGAGCCTGAGCGGGCAAGCCCCGGAAAGATTCCCAAGTTCTTAAAATCACGAGGAGAAACGTGCATGGCCGTTGAAGAGAAAGTCAAACAAATCATCGTTGAGCAGTTGCAGGTGGACGAGGCCGAAGTCACCCCCGGCGCCAGCTTCCAGGAAGACCTGGGCGCGGATTCGCTGGACGTCGTCGAACTGGTGATGCAGTTCGAAGAGGCCTTCGACATCGAAATTCCCGACGATGCAGCCGAAAAGATCAAGACAGTCAAGGACGCGATCGAGTACATCGAGAAAAATTCGAAAGGCGGCAAGTAGCCAGTGACCCGCAGAGTCGTAATCACCGGCCTGGGGCTGGTCTGCGGCCTGGGCAACACCGCGCCCGAGGTATGGCGGCAGTTGATGGCCGGCGCCAGCGGCATGGGCCCCATACAAGCCTTCGATACCACTGGCTTCACCACTACTTTTGCCGCCGAGGTCAAGAACTTTGACCCGTTCAACTTCGTGGACAAGAAAGAAGCGCGTAAGATGGGGCGCTTCATCCACTTCGCCTTTGCCGCCACCCAGGAGGCCATTGCCCAGTCGAGTCTCCAGATTACCCCGGAGATTACCGATCGGGTGGGCGTCTTTATCGGCTCCGGCATCGGCGGCTTCGAGATCATCGAGCGCGAACACACCAACCTGATGCAGGGCGGCCCGCGCAAGATCTCACCCTTCTTCATTCCCGCGGCCATTGTCAACATGGCGGCCGGCCAGGTGAGCATTCGCTATGGCGCCACGGGGCCGATCTCGGCCACGGCCACAGCTTGCGCCACCTCGGCCAACGCCATCGGCGACTCGGTGCGCATGATTTTGCACGGCGACGCTGACGTGATGATCGCAGGCGGCGCCGAGGCAGCGGTCACGCCGCTCTCCGTGGGCGGATTCGCCGCCATGCGCGCTCTCTCCCAGCGCAACGACGAACCCACTCGCGCCAGCAGGCCCTTTGACAAGGATCGCGATGGCTTTGTCATCGGCGAAGGCGCAGGCATCCTCATTCTTGAGGAATTGGAGTTTGCCCGGGCGCGCGGAGCCAAGATTCTGGCCGAGGTGATCGGCTACGGCATGAGCGCTGACGCCCATCACATCACCAGCATCGCTCCCGAGGGCCTGGGCGCGCAGCGCAGCATGAGGGCCGCTCTCAAGGACGCCGGCATCCGACCGGAAGAGGTGGGCTACATCAACGCCCACGCCACCGCAACTCCGGCCGGCGACGGCAATGAATCGCAGGCCATCGAGGCGGTCTTCGGCGAGCACGCCCTGAGCCACAAGCTCAAAATCTCGGGCACCAAGTCCATGCATGGCCACCTGCTGGGCGGCGCTGGCGGACTGGAAACCGGCATCACCGTGCTGGCGCTCCAGCGTCAGATGCTGCCGCCTACCATCAACCTGGAAAACGTGGATCCCGAGTGCCACCTGGATTATGTGCCCAATAAGGCCATCGCCCACAGCTTCGACATTGGTTTGTCGAATTCCTTTGGATTCGGCGGCATCAATGCCACGCTGATCCTGCGCCGCTGGAACGAGCAAGGCAGCTAACAGCTTTTCCACCTGCAAAAATGCCAACAGCGCGAATCCCATTGGGGTTCGCACTGTTGGCTTCAAGCCTGAACTTGCATCAGCCTCGGAAAGCCGCCAAGCCCACACTAAACAGCAAGAAGATTGCCCACCAGCCAAAGACAGCGATGTAGCCGGAGTTGCGCTTGACGCCAGCCACCGTCGCGATGCCAATCCCCAGCAGCACCAGCATCCAGATGGTGGTTACATCCAGCCAGCTTGCCAACGCGTAGAGAGCCTTGTAGAGCGCTGTGTCGTATTCCAGGGGATTCATAAAGGCGCCTATGTTTGTAGGCGCGAAGTTCTTGATATTGTAGGTGTCCGGCTCCGCTCCCGCGAAGATTACGACAGTCCCCAGCAAGGCCTTGACGATCGATGGCAGGCTCGCATACATCCAGACAGCAAAGGTGCTTTCGTAGGTAGCCTTGCCACCGAAGACAAAGTTGATGGTCCCCCACAGCCCGAGCGACATAAGCGCAACCCACGCCAGCATAAAGACCGGTTGGGCGATGAAAACACCCTCCGTTATATACACGGAGATCTTCAATTGCTTTTCGCGTTGATCCGCAGGCACTTGCGCCAACCGCTCTTCCGTCTTCGGATCGAGCTTGATCTGGTTTGCCACGACCTTCTGCATGCCGATCTTGACGAAGACGGCAGCAAAAAAGATGTAGCTAACCAATGCCATGATGACAAGCGGCATCCACCAGCTTTTGTTGCCGCGTTTGATGTCCTCAAAGGTTTTCGCCGGCGCAGCGAAGGTATTCGCAACACGCTGCCACTGGGAAAGGCCGGTTGCCTGGGCTCCGGATTGAACTCCCATCTCGTTCATATTCCCCCTTATTCAGCCATATTTGGCTCTGGCCGCGATTGTAACCTCTTAAGGCCACCCCGGCACAATAAAAAAACGTTCAATGTCAGGATCAAAAACCTGATTTGTGAGAGGCGTTACGGATGCAGTGCTGTTCCGCGACTTTGCGGTAGGGTTCGGCGAACCGTTGGCCGCGCACACCAGAACGCGCCAGAACGAAGACGATAAAAATGGGCCGCCGCATCCAGGAGTAGGCGGAGAATCCAGAGCAACTCCAGTGTAAGCTGATTCAGCTTGGTTTCCGAGTACCTAGCCGGATGCGGCTTTGTCCGATAATGGGCGATTCATAGGTGATACAGCCCGGCCCTTGACGCGCGCCGCCGTGAATGTTCGACTGGTTCAGGAACAGAACCTGGTGAACCTATGAAGGTGCCTCAATTTACCCTCGACGATTACGAAAAAGTTTTTGCCGATCGCCATCTGCTGCACGGAGTAGTGGCGAAGTGGGCCAAAGCCAAGCCTGAGGCTGTTGCCATGCTCAGCGCGGAGGGCGATCGCAGCGTCAACTGGCGCGAATTCGACCGCATCACCACGGCGATGGCAACGGAATTGTTGCGCCTGGGCTTTGCCAAGGGCGATTACCTGGTCACCTTGCTGCCGCTTACCGTGGATCACGTTCTGCTGGAATACAGTTGCTTCAAAATCGGCGTGATCGTCGCCCCGCTGGATCTGCGCTTGTCTCCCACCGAGGTGATTCGCGCGCTGGATATCCTACGGCCGCGCGGGTTTGCCAGCCTTGGCGTTAAAGCACCGCTCGATTTTCGCCCGCTGTGGAGCGCCATTCAGGCGCGTTGCAAATGGATCCAACATTTCATTGCGGTGGACTCAGGATGCGAGATTGCCGGTACGCAAGCTTTTACGTCGATTGTTGAGGCGTCGAAGCGTACCATGACTGCCGCAGACTCCACTGCCCTAGCCGGAATCACCGTAAACGAGGACGATGGCGCGCTGGTCATCTTTACCACCGGCTCGACCGGCTCACCCAAGCCAGCCCTGCTCTCGCACCGCAACATCACGGTGCAGAACATGTGCATATGCGGCGCGTTTTTTGGCGGAGACCGCGGCACACGCACTCTGGTCAATTTGCCCGCATCGCATGTAGGCGGCCAGACGGAGGCGATGATGAGCACCTTCTTCGGAGGAGGCACGGCGGTCCTCGTGGAAATCTTCGATGCCAGCCGTTCGCT
The DNA here is from genome assembly GCA_050011175.1 of Occallatibacter sp. Lineage (GTDB taxonomy): Bacteria > Acidobacteriota > Terriglobia > Terriglobales > Acidobacteriaceae > Telmatobacter. The sequence continues at coordinate 190,498 of JBEKJR010000004.1, read as the reverse complement.
GCGCGCCATTACACGGCATGGCGTGGAAATTCTGGCCCAGATCCCGGCCATGTACAACCTGGAATGGATGCTGAAGGACTATAACCATCACGATCTCTCCAGCCTGAAATTTGCAGCGTATGGCGGACATTCTGTCTCGCGGCCGTTCATAGATCAACTGGCCGCCATGGCGCCGGTCATCGGCACCGGACTAGGACTCACAGAAGCTGCCGGTTTTTGCACTTATATTCAGGCAAATGCGGACGACCGGGAAACGATTCTCTCCGGGCTTGGCGTGGATATGCCCGTCTATCCGTGCAGCATCCGACATGGAATGCGCGCCGATGGCAACGCCGGCGACGAGTTGCCCTCCGGCGAAACCGGCCATCTGTGCTTTCGCGGGCCGCAGACATTTCTTGGCTATGTCAAAGATCCCGCAGCCACCGCCCAGGCGATCTCGCGCGATGGATATTTATATACCGGCGATCTTGGCTACAGGGACGCCGCAGGCCTGCATCTGACCGGGCGTGAAAAGTGGGTGATCAAGTCCTTCGGCTACCAGATCTATCCTGGCGATGTGGAACGGCATATCTGCACGCTGGCGGAAAAGGTGGCCAACTGCGTGGTAGTCGGCGTAGCGCATGAAGTTGTCTCCGAAGCCGTCGTGGCCGTGGTGGAGAAACGGCCCGGAGTGGAACTGAGCCACAAGGAACTGGACCGTCACGCGCGTAGCTTGGCTTCTTACATGCGGCCGCGGCATTGGATCCTGCTGGAAGCCGGCCAGATGCCGCTGAACCGCGTGGCGAAGCCGGATTACGTTCGCGCCCAGGAGATGGCGCGGCAGGAGATTGCCGCGTTGCGCGTGCGCGGCGAGTGGGACAGCGGCTTGGTTAAGGAATAGGACTTTCTATAGGAATAAACCGGGGGGTCCGGGATTCCCGCGCTTGGGTTTCGCCCTTTGTTTGCCCGTGCTGATTGATTATATTGTTGATTCCAGGACGATTACCTTCGTCCCTATCGAGCTCCGCCCGGCCCATCCGGCGAGAATTCCCGCGCTTGGGTTTCGCCTTTTTTTGACCCTGTGAAATGGTTATGTTGTTGATCCCATGATGGTTAGCAAATTTGGTTTGCGGCTGAAAAGGCGAAAATGGGGTAAACTTTTGTTGCATTTTGCGCCTATTGCGGAGCGAACTCGTGGTTTTTGAGTGGGTTGCGGAAGCGGCGGAGGCGAAAAGATGCGGTTTTTCGCGGTCAGTGGACAGCGAGTCGGTTGTCAAAGATCGAGAGCGGCGTTGGCTTTGATTGCTTTGATTGTGCGCCGGAGAGAGGTAATTCTATGCAAACCAGGAGCAGATTCTGGTTACGGCGAATACGCGAGAGTTCGGGAGAGTGAAGGGGCTGGTGGTGGAGGATTGGACGGCGTGAGCGATTGGGAGAGGAATACAATCTGTTTATGAGCGTGGACGAATCGAAGTTTCCGTATGGTTATGTGCCGGAGCACCTGAAGGAACGAGTGAAAAACTGGCGCAGTCTAACGATCGGTGAGCGGATCGAACTGACGCATGAGTTGAGTATGGCGGCGTGGGCGAAGATCGGCGTTGTCCACGATCCGAACAAGCCGATGGATAAGACGATACGGAAGTTTCGCCGCAAGGAGAATGGAGAATTGGAAGCCTGTTGATCGATGCTGACGCTCGATGGTGGCCTCCCAGGTCCCAAAATCGGGACATGGGGCACACGGCGATTGGGCGGGTTTATAGGTTTCACAGCGCCCCTACGGGGCGCGATTGTTTTTATGGACTGCTTTCCCCGGATTTCATCCGGGGCTATTTTCACCCACTCCCTACGGGAGTGGCGGACGATGGGCAAAAGTCGAAGAATTGCAAAATACCAGGTCTAAGAATCGAGACATGGGGCACAACTATCTCACACACTAATTAAGGCCAATAGTGAAATCAGCTAATCTCTCGGCATAGCCCTCAGGCTGCAAACACTCCTCGACCATAGCCCTAGCCCAGTTGACCAAATTTGCCCGTGTCATACCTGACTGCATATACATAACCCAAAGCTCAATTTCTCGCGGAGTGGTTTCATGCTCATGTGAAGAAGTAGCAACAGCCCACTTAACGAGCATTTCTGAAAGTTCTCGGTCTATAACCTGAATCGGAATGGACCAATGAGCTTCCCCTAGACAGTCAGTATAAAAGCCAAGCTGCTTAAGAGCGTCATAAGTTTCTTTCTCATCCTCCGCCGTATCATCAACACATTCACGGAATTCAACTAGTCGTCGAGCACCTTTAGCTATACGTTCAGGCATCAGGGTCATGGAATGTTTCGATGTATGACGGCGATACCGCTTCCAGAGATTCAAAATCTCTTCGTTAGTTGTAGCAGTAGCCATTTCGCGCAAGATTACTAGCTTTCCCGATTCTTCCAGGGATAGCACCGCTAAAGACGCTGCACTCGGATATCTCCCACTTTCGAAAAGTAATTGAGCGTCTTCAGCAAGTCTTTTCGCATTTTGCTTTGCACAATTCATTCCAGTAGCGACTTGATCTGTCGTAAGGAAACTTCGGAATTGCTTTAGTTTCCGATCTGCCATACTAGACATTCTCCCTAATAGAATTCCCAGATCACAATATTGAAACCTGGGATTCCATTATTGTCTATTGCAACAGCGCCGGCTCGTCGTGGTTGTTGCCGTTCAGCTCTTAAGCGGGATGATGACGGGGGCGGCAAGGATTCGGTTCGGCGAGCGCTTCTACCGCATTAACGGATTTTCCGTTTAGCCTTGACGCGCGCCCTCGTCTTCCGCGCCTGTTTCTTCAATGCAGCCACCTCACGCAGCTTTTCCGCGTCCGCGATGTCCTGATGCCGTCCCGAAGCGAGCTTATTTTTAATCAGGTGCTCCAGGGATATGACATGCGCCGGAGTGTCACGATCGAGAAACGTCTCAACCCGATCCTTCCACGCCTCGTCGAAGTGAACAGCGGCTATGCCTTGCAGGATGTCAACACGGTCTGGCTCGATACCGATTTGAAAGACGGATGAATGCGCATCATTAAAATCGGCCGGCGTCATTTTGCCCAAGGGCGCGCCGTACTCCTTGAGAGCGGCAAAGACAACCTGACTGTTTGCTTCATCGGCCTTGATAAACACATCGAGGTCTTTGGTGCCGCGAGGGTCGGCATGAACGCCGACAGCGTGCGCTCCGATCACAAGGTATTTCACCCCGTGCGCATTGAAGGCAAGGATTAGGTCTCTTTGGTCCTTGAACATAATGCGAATGCCTTTCGTCGAACGCCTGCACTCAAGCTGCTTTCCAATCGGGCCGGACAACCCGTTTCAGCATCCGGTTTGAGGGCCGGAAACTCAAATCGATTCCCTTGGCAAAATACGCTTCCCTGACTACATCGTCGACAGCATCCATGCGCTCGGCTACAGTGCGGCTTTGCCAATAACGGTAAGCTTCCAACCGCTGAGATTTCAGGTCCGTAATCCTTCGGATTGTCCTTGTCGTACGCATACTCCGTGTCTCCTCACTGCAACAGCGTCGGCTCGTCGTGATTGTTGCCGTTGAGTTCCTCGGGCGGGATGATGACGGCGGCGGCAACCTTGTCGTCGGCCTCCAGGTTGAGCAGGCGGACGCCCTGGGTGGCGCGGCCGGCGGCGCGGATGGTCTTGGTGTCGATGCGGATGATTTTGCCGAATTGGCTGATGACCATCAGCTCCGAGGTGTCGTCCACCAACTGAATGCTGCTGACGCGGCCGATGCGCGGGGTGACGGCCACGTTCTTGACACCCTTGCCGCCGCGGGATTGCAGGCGGTACTCCTCGACATTGGTGCGCTTGCCGAAGCCATTTTCGGTGACGGATAGAATGAGGTATTCGCCCGGTTTGTGCTTTTTGGGCGTGACGGCGACGCCGACGACGTAATCGTTCTTGCGCAACTCGATGCCGCGCACGCCGTAGGCTGGGCGGCCCATGGAGCGAACATCGCTCTCGTTAAAGCGAATGGCCAGGCCCAGATGCGTGGCGAGGAAGATAATCTGGCTGCCGTCGGTAACGCGCGCCTTGACCAGCTCGTCGCCGTCATCGATGCCGATGGCGATGATGCCGCGAGACATGACGTTGCAGAAGTCCTTGAGCGGCGTCTTCTTGACCGTTCCATTGCGCGTGGCGAAGAAGATGAACTTGCCCTCTTCTTCCAGGTCGCGCACGGGCAGGATGGCGCGGACGTTTTCGCCAGGCTGCAGATCGAGCAGGCTTTGGATGGATTTGCCTTTGCCCGCCGCGCCCACGTCGGGAATCTCGTAGACCTTGAGCCAGTAAACGCGGCCGGAGTTGGTGAAGCAGAGCAGGAAGGCGTGGGTAGAGTCCACGATCAACTGGGCGACGAAATCTTCCTCTCGGGTCTTCATGCCGGTGCGGCCGGTGCCGCCGCGGCGCTGCTGGCGATAGGTGCTGATGGGCGTGCGCTTGAGGTAGCCCTGGTGGCTCACGGTGACCGCGACCTGCTCGTCGACGATGAGGTCTTCGAGCTGAATCTCGGCCGACTCGTCGACGATCAGCGTGCGGCGCGCATCGCCGTACTTGTCGCGCACCTCTTCCAACTCCTTCACGATCACGGAGCGCAGCTTCTTTTCGCTGGCCAGAATTTTTTCGTACTCGGCAATCTTCTTGCGGATCTCGGCGAGTTCGGCGAGGATTTCATCGACCGAGAGCTGCGTGAGCCGGTAGAGCTGCAATTCGAGAATCGCGTCCACCTGTATGTGGCTGAGAGTCAGCGTACGTGTAGAGAGTGTTGCAGCATCGATGTCATAGTGTGCGGGAACAAGTGTGACCCCATTGAGCTTCACCTTACTGCTAGATGTCACCACACGCCCATCTGGTAGCGTCATACCAGGACCCGCTGTAACATTAATGTTGATGTCCTTGTTAGAGAAGAAATTGTAAAGATTTTCCCTCGCCTCAGCCCTCGATGACGATCCGCGAATGATCTTAATGACGTTATCTAAGTGATCGAGAGCAATTTGGTACCCGACTAGAATGTGCTCGCGCTCGCGCGCCTTGCGCAGCAGGAAAACCGTCCGGCGCTGGACAACATCGATGCGGTGATCGATGAAGCAGCGAATCGCAGCATCGAGACTCAGCTCCCGCGGCTGCCCGTTCAGCACCGCAAGAAAGATCATGGAGAAGCTTTCCTGCATCTGGGTGTGCTTGTAGAGCTGGTTAAGCACAATCTCCGGCTGCGCGCCGCGCTTGAGCTCGATGACGATCCTCATGCCGTCGCGGTCGCTTTCGTCGCGCACGTCGCCGATGTCGTCGATGGTCTTGTCATTCACCAGCTCGGCGATGCGCTCGATCAGCTTGGCTTTGTTCACCTGGTAAGGAATCTCGGTAACGATAATCGCCTGTTTTTCCTTGGTCAGGCTTTCGAGCGCGGTGCGAGCGCGCATGAGGAAGCGGCCGCGGCCGGTGCGGTAGGCCTGCTCGATGCCGGCTTTGCCGTATAAAAATCCGCCCGTGGGGAAGTCCGGCCCCTGCACGTGCTTGAGCACTTCGGCGAGGCCCGCGCTGGGATTCTTGACCAGCTCGATGGCCGCGTTGACGATTTCAGTAAGGTTATGCGGCGGAATGTTGGTGGCCATGCCGACAGCGATTCCGCTGGAACCGTTGACGATGAGATTGGGAATGCGCGTGGGCAGCACCGTCGGCTCGAAGGTGGACTCGTCGTAGTTGGGCACGAAGTCCACCGTCTCCATCTCGATATCGGCCAGCATCTCGCCGGCAATGCGCTCCATGCGGCACTCGGTGTAACGCATGGCCGCGGGCGGATCGCCGTCCACGGAACCAAAGTTTCCCTGCCCGTCCACCAGCGGATAACGCAGCGAAAAGGGCTGCGCCATGCGCACCAGCGTGTCGTAGATGGCCGTGTCGCCGTGGGGATGGTAGACGCCCATTGCCTGGCCGACAACCTTGGCGCACTTGGTGTATTTCTTGTTGTGCTGCAGACCCATCTCGTTGAGGGTGTAAAGCACGCGGCGATGCACGGGCTTCAACCCGTCGCGAGCATCCGGAAGCGCGCGCCCGATGATGACGCTCATCGAGTAGTCGAGATAGGAGCGGCGCATTTCCTCTTCAATGTTGATGGGGATGAGGCTGGAGCTACCGGGGGGCGGCGTTACCCCTTTAAGGGGGAGCTGGGGATTTTGATCGTCTGGCATAAGAGGTCATTTCATGCCCGCCGGAAGGCGGCGGAAAGGAACCGGAAAAGCGGGGCCGGCCTGGCGTGGGCTGTGCTACTATTTTACCTCTTCAAAGAGGGATTCAGCAAGGTCAATCAAAAGAAATAAGTCCTTATTTTGCTTGATTTTATAGCTGTTCCTGTGTGCCCTGTCGAGAGTTTTGCAAGTCAGGCCGCACGGCGCGTTCCGGGCCTGGATTTTGCCATCGTCCTGATCTTCTTTTTCGCCTTTTTTTCGATTGCGTCTTCGCCTAATCTTGCCAGAATCACCGGCGGCCGGTCGGGAAACTTGACCATCAGCGTCAACTCGCCGCCCACTCCTTCCACATAGCTGCGCAACGTGGAGAGATACAGGTCCGTGCGCTTCTCGATGCGCGAAACCCCCTCCTGTCCGATCTTGAGCTTCTTCGATAGGCGAGACTGGGTAAGTTTGCGCGCGCGACGCACCTCGCGGAGGTTGAGTTCTTCCCGTATTTCTTGGGCACGCAGGTAGATGTCGGCGCGACGCTCAGGTGACATTTCATTGAGTATTTCGTCCAGGGTTACTGGCATCACTATTTCCTTTTCTGAGAACGAAGCGCGTTCAAATGCTGGTCAAACCGTCTATCCGCTACACGAATGAGGTTTTGATAAAAGCGTCCCTTTGAAACACCGCCCTTGTCCCCGGCCACCAACAAGATGGCCCTTCGCTCTGGATCAAAAGCAAAAGCGACGCGCCATACGCCTCCATCGGCATCAAAACGAAGTTCCTTCATATTCGAGTGGCGCGAACCCTTGAGCGTATCAACTTGAGGCCGTCCAAGGAGCGGTCCCCTTTCGCAAAGGTTCAATGTCAGTGCAATCAATTCGCGTTGAACGTTTTTCGAAAGATCATTGAATTCAGGTACAAAATCGTCGTGGAAGATGATCGGCCAACTTTTGTCCTTGGCAGGTTGCCCCTGCGTCTTCCAATCCTTCGGTTGGTACATGGCATGCTCTCCTCTCCGCATCCGCTGTTCCGCGCAAAAGCACAAGAACTGACTTGACAGGAACTAACTTGTTATTACATCTTGCCCTGCTTGCGGTTGCGCGCCTTCTGAAAAAAGGAGCGGCTGGTGAGAGAAATGCACAATGTAGGCATTATGCTCCAGAATGCCTAATGTCGTCAAGTGCATTTATTGTTGATACCCCTACAACATCCCCGGCAGGCTCAGCACGCAGAAGACCGCCTGCAACAGCAAAATCGCCCCGGCAGCGCCCAGAGCAAGCCGGCCCTTTGGCCCTTCATAGGCGTCGGCAAAGACCCCGCCTATCAACGTAAGCAAAAACGGCAACGCCCACAGCAACGGGCTTCCCGGCACTCCCGTCATCACCAGAACCATTAAAACCAGGGTGCACAGCATCGGTACCATATTGCCGAAGTAGCGCGACTTGGGCAGACACAGGAACAACACCAACGCGGCGGCAGCAGCCATCGTGATCCCGGCGTTGCCTATTCCCAAGAATGACGTCAAAGCAGCGGCAGCGGCCATCGTGATCCCTGCGTTGCCCATGGTGGAAAAGTGCCGTGTAACCGTATCGAACGAAACCCACAGGACCCCAGGGACAGAGCGGAAGAGGTAGCTAAAAGCATGCGGAGAGAAGCCGTAGCAGGCAAAGACGAAGACCAGCGCCCCGGCCGTGGCGATGAGCACCACCGGCAGCGTTTGGCTCCTGCGTTCCTCGACTATCCACAGCATGGCCGCCAGACCCATCAGCGCCACCAACAGCAGCGCGGCAATGTGCGAGGCCGCCGCCAGCCCGAAGGCCGCCGTGAGCAACACAATGCGCGGACGCCACCTCCGCCGCGGCCCCATCATGGCATGGGCCACGCCGATGCAGGTATACACGCCGGCATAGATCCCCAGCGCGGCGAGCACCTCCGCGCTCGTAGTAACTGAAGCCCGCAGCACAGCGGGAGAAAAGCAGTAGAGCCCTAGCGCCGTGTATCCGCCCAGGTTGCCGTAAAGCCGCCGCGTCACCCACCACAGTCCCGCGCCCAGCAGGCATCCGGCGGCAAGAAACGGCAGGCGAAGCAGCAGTAGTGTGTACCTGAGTTGGTGTCGCAACTCCCAGGTGGAAAGCTCGCCGTCCGCCTGCACCACCTTGTCTTCAGGCTTGCGGAAGTGGTCCAGCCCACGCTCGGCCAGCAGGTAGAGCGTCAGCGGAAGCCCGGCGAGCCGGTAGGCCAGAATGCCATCGTGGATGTTGCCACAACTGGTGAAGGAACCGGCGAGATGCGACGGCCGCTCCCACATCTCGCGCCCGCAACGCGCATATTGGTAATCGCGCTCCGTCAGTGTTTGGTGACCGGTGAGCCACAGCCCTTGCGTCAGTAACACGGCCAGCAGCCCCGCTGCAATACGTTGCGGCAGATTGAATTGGAAGCGGCGAATTCGTGCAAAGCGGCGGGTCATCATGCTCCGAGGAACCCTTCCAGTCTAAACGACGTCTTACCGAGTTCTCTGTTTCTCACACCCGGAAGGCCGCATAAGTGCTATCCTCCTCAGCAAGGGCTTGCGCATGAGCAGTTTCTTCACCATCGGCCACTCCAACCACGCCTTCGAGGCTTGGCTTGCCTTTCTGCGCCAACACGGGGTTGAAGTAGTGGTCGATGTGCGCAGTTCGCCCTACTCGAAGTACGTCCCGCAGTTCGACAAGGAACTTATGCAGCGTTCCCTGGAAGAGGCGGGAATCCGTTATCTCTTCCTCGGCGCGGAATTGGGTGGACGTCCGGCCAATCCCGCCTGCTACGACGCCAAAGGCCGTGTTCTCTATAGCCGGCTCCGCGACGATACCCACTTTCAGGCGGCCATTGCGCGCCTTGAATCCGGCATGGAGCGCTTTCACATTGCACTGGTTTGCGGCGAGGAAGACCCCGCTCACTGCCATCGCCGCCTGCTCATCGGCCGCGTGCTCATTGAGCGCGGCCACACCATGATTCATATTCGAGGCGATGGCCGCCTGGAATCCGATGAGACGGTTGCCGCAGACTCCGGCAAGCCGCTGGTTGGCGTTCAGGGAGAACTTTTTGCAGAGATCGAAGAGGACAAATGGAGATCTACAGCATCGGTTTTACCCAAAAAAGCGCCCGCGAGTTTTTCGGCGCACTAAAGGCTCACGGCATCAAGCGCCTGCTCGATGTACGCCTGAATAACACCTCCCAGCTTGCCGCCTTTGCCAAGCAGGCTGACCTGGCATACTTTTTGGAAGAGATCTGCGGCGCAGTTTATGAGCACGAACCCCTGCTCGCTCCCACGCAGGAAATACTGGATGCATTTAAGAAACATAAAGGAAGTTGGGAAGATTACTCCGAAGCCTATCTCGCGCTTATTCGCTCCCGAAAAGTGGAATCGGTCCTATCCAAAAAAAGCTTTCGAAAGAAAACCGTTTTGCTGTGCAGCGAGGCCACTCCTGAGCATTGCCATCGCAGACTGGCGCTCGAATATTTACAACAGCATTGGAAAGGTATAACAATCCGTCATCTTTGATTGGCAGTCTGGAGGTATGACTAACTTTATGGAATTCGACCGAATTGTTTGTCTCGCAAACTCCTATAAGCATGAACATCGCTGTGTCGCGGGAATCAGTCTTGTTACAAAAAAATGGGTTCGCCTTGTCGGTAGAAAAGTTCCGGGTTGTCTCACCATCAAGGAAACCTGCTATCCAGACGGCAGAGAGGCCGCGCTGCTGGATGTCTTCGAGGCGGAACTCGGCGAGAAATGCGGTTCCAACTGTCATCCGGAAGATGTGTACGCGACAGAGAAGCCCTGGCAACCAGTCCGCCGCTTTGACGAGACTCGCGATGCGCGATTTCTCGCCGCATACGTGAATAAGGGACCATCCATCTTGCAGGGATTTGGCGACCGCGTCTATGGCCGCAAGATCGAAGGAACGCCAGTGGAGAAGTCCCTCGAACTTATCCATCCGGAAAATCTGTGGTGGTGGATACGCGAAGAGAACGGCAAGCGCAAGAATCGCGCTCTCTTCCGAGCCGGCAATGTCATCCGCGCCTGCTACGACCTGGCCGTGACCGATCCCGTCTGGCTGGAGAAACTGCGCTCCTTGCCCACGGGAATATATCCGCACACCCGCTTCTTCGACGGCAAGCCCTCAAAAACCTTCCTCACCCTGAGCCTGAGCGAACCCTTCGAGGGCTTTCACTACAAGTTGGTGGCCGGTGTGGTCAATTTGACGTCCTAAGCGACGTACGCCATATTTAGCTCCCGAGGCATGAGGTTGCGGCTAGCACACTGCTTCACCGGCCCGTTGACCCGCACAATCGCTGTACTCAACCATCCCTCCGAAGTTACACTGGCCCTGCCATGCTAACCCGCCGCCGCTTTGTTCTGAATACCGCCGCCTGTGCCGCATTCGCCCAAGTCTGCAAAGCCAATTTTGCCCTGGCGCAACCGGCGAATGTCTATCGCAACCCTATCCTGGGCGGCGACCATCCCGACGCCAGCCCCATCCGTGTCGGCGACGACTTCTATCTGACCCACTCCAGCTTCGATTACGCGCCTGGGCTGCTCATCTGGCACTCCCGCGACCTGGTCAACTGGCTTCCGGTTGCTGCCGCGCTCCATCGCTATTACGGCACCGTCTGGGCGCCGTACCTGTGCGAGTACCAGGGACACTTTTACATCTACTTTCCCGCCGACGGCAGCCTGCGCGTGGTCCACGCCGACCACCCTACCGGTCCCTGGAGCGAGCCCGTCAATCTGGGCATCAAGGCCATCGACCCCGCCCACATCGCCGAGAATGGCCGCCGCTTTCTGCACATGAACGGCGGACGCATGGTCGAGCTCACCGCAGACGGCCTGGCCGTTAAGACCCCGCCCCGCAAGGTCTTCGACGCCTGGCCCATGCCCGCCTCCATCCGCATGGAATGTACTTGTCTGGAGGGACCAAAAATCCTGGAACGCAACGGCTGGTTTTACCTCAACGTTGCCGAAGGCGGCACCGGCGGCCCGGGCACCAGCCACAGCGTCATCTCCGCGCGCAGCCGCCATGCCGATGGCCCCTGGGAGTACTCGCCATACAATCCCGTCGTTCACACGCCTTCGCGCGACGACCGCTGGCTCTCGCTCGGCCATGGCCGCCTGGTCGATACCCCGGACGGCAAGTGGTACATCACTGTTCATTCGTATGAGAATGGCTACCGCACGCTGGGCCGTCAGCTTCTGCTGCTGCCCATTGAGTGGACCGCTGACGGATGGTTCCGCGTTCCCGCAGGCGTTACGGCGGATGCGGCGATTCCCATGCCGGTCCCCGGCGCCAGCCAGCAGCCCTATGCCGATCCATCCGACGATTTCACCAGCGCAGAGCTGGGCCTTCAGTGGGGCTTCTGGCGGGAGTACGATCCAGCTCGATTCACCACCGGCAACGGCGTACTCACCTTGCAGGCGCGCGGCAGCTCACTCACCGACTCCAGCGCCCTCACTACTGCTGTTGGCGGGCACTCTTACACCGTCGAAATTGACATTGAAGTCTCGTCCGGCTGCGAGGCCGGCCTGATGCTCTTCTACGATCCCGGCCACGTTGCCGGCATCCGCATCACGCCTGGGGGCATAGAGATTAAAATTCCCAACGGTTCGGTAAAAAACCGCACGGAAAAGGGCGCCACCCGCGCTACCTTCCGCATCGTCAACGACCGGCAGGAGGTGGACTTTTACTACCGCCTGCCCGGCCAGGCGTGGCAAAAAACCGAGTCTTCGGCAGAAGTTTCCGGCCTGCACCACAACGTTCTGGGCGGCTTTCTCGATCTTCGCCCCGCCGTCTACGCCTGCGGCCAGGGCCATGCCACGTTCCGCAACTTCCGCTACTGGCCGGAGATCAACGCTCCAGCCCTCTGAACCGGCGAACCACCCTGGCCTGTTGTATCGTGGAAAATATCATCCAGTGGAGGTTCCGTTCTGTGACAGACCACGGCCTAATCGATCTGCTCAAGCGAGTTCACTGGAATCCTATTTATCTATGGAACTCACTGCATAATTTATTAGTTTCCCTTGGAGCGATACTCGCTCAGTCTTTTCGTTCGTGGATCAAACGCCGTCGCGCCCGCCTGGCGCAGCATTGGCCTGTCACCGACGGGCAGGTTCTATCCATCGATGTAGGTGCAGGAACCAAATACTTTGGCAGCACGCGGCGATTCAACGCAACATTCAAATACTCCTATACCGTTCAGAATGGAAGCGAAGTCAACTATTATTCGGGAGACTTTTTCCGCCTCTTCCCAGACAAAGAGCGGGCATGGGAGTGGCTGGAGTTGCTGAAGAACAAGCGCATCCGTGTCCACTATCAGCCTAGCCACCCTGAAGTTTCCGTGGTCCTGGCCGCCGATCTGGACGCACATTTTGCCCTTCCGGCGCGAACACCGGCCGACTTGCTCTTCTCCTCACCGGGAATCGACCAGCAGTAGCACAGCGGAGAAGAGCGATGAAGCCTTGGCAACCCGGCCGGAATGTGCTGTGACGGGCCGAAACAAAAGCGGCGGATGTTTATAACATCCGCCGCTTGCATTCAGTCAGTTTGAAATCACGCCGAAATCTTCTGATGTCGAACGAGCAAATCTAAGAGTGAGAAACCTCAGTGTTTCGTTTTGGCCGGCGACTTGCAATGAAATTTGTAGTTGAAACCCACGCTCACGGTATCACCCGACAACTGCTCCTTGAAGGGCCACGGCCCGCCGCTTATCGTCAGGACATTGAAGGTTTGGGATGCATAACCACTGTGCAGATATTCAACCCTGGCGAACCAATTCGACTGGAGGTGATATTCGACTCCACCCCCGGCCACGTAGCCATAAAAAACACTGGTATTGGTGACGGATGTGACAGATGGGGATGTAGTACTGAAGGCCCTGTTGCCCTGGAAAAGAGCCACTCCGCCTTTCCCGTAGAGCAACGCCGGACCGAAAGCTTTGCCAAGCCGGCCGGTTATATTCTCGTACATCCCAGCGTTCATCCCCGCCATGGTGTTGCTGCCAGTTCCCGGGTCGAGTGTAGTGCCGTTCAAATTCATGTAGCCAAAAGCACCCTCAGCGCCATAGACGAGCGACTTGCTCTGGTGGTCCCATCCAACCTGGCCGCCTCCCAGAACTGTCTTGTTGTTGGCATGAAAGATCTGTCCGGCCGTGCCAGCGGAGGCAAATGAAGAGCCGCCACTTCCCACATCGGTGATGTTCAGGTGGGGCCAGACTCCGCCCACGTGTCCGCCGACATAGAAACCGTTCCAGTTCCACGCCAATGCAGGCGCTGCTTTTTTTGAGGATGACGATTGAGCGTTAGCAGCAGAGCAAGAAGCAACGGCAACAATCATGAGCAGTGCCGCGCTTACAAGTAGCAGACGTTTCATGGAAAATCCTTTCTCTCTTGAAATGAGATGGTTACTGCGATGCATAGATAGTACTCGTATTCTCGCAAACGTTTCAATTTTATTTTCTGCGCGGCTTCTCGGTTTGGCTGGGCGCACTTTTCATCACGCATTCTTTAAGACATGGGTGAGAAACCAGGCAACCAACGTCAACCTTTACCGCCAAACGCAACAAAGCCGCCCCGAAGAGCGGCTTTGCCGGCAATCACTGCGGATCAGTTGAAGATGGCGCCCACGGATACGTTGGAATCGGTAGCTCCGAGCGTAACCGTGCAATAGTTTGGACCGGCGGCGGTGTATAAGACCGGACCGGGGAGCGGGTTGCCTAACGAGTCGCTTGGAGTGCAGTTATAGGACCATCCGCCGAAGTGAACCCCCGTTTCGGCTGGCGCGGTCAGGAGGATGGTGGAATTTATAGGATATGTCGCCATGCAGACGGAGCCGCCTGCCGCCGCTTGTTCCGTTGAACCGCCGCAATGGATGACATTCGGCGTGCCCGTGGCGGAAGGAGCGGTTACCAGCCAGTTGGTTTGGTTCAGGCCGGTGTTAAAGACGGTCAGCGTCACCAGCAGCCCATTTGCGATGGTGTACGGGTTACACGTACCTGGATTGGTCATAACCGGCGGAGTGGCGGAATTGTAGGTGGGCAGCGCGAGTGGGCAATTGAAGGTCACTGTTGGGCTGTAAACGAGAGTTGAATCCGGGTTCGTTGCTGTAACGTAGATGACCGCATTTCCAGAGCCATCGGCGGTGACCAGTCCGGCGGTGGAGCCGGGAGCGCCGGAGGAGTTGACCGGGAAGACACTGGGCATGGCGGATATCCAGTTGACGGGGATCAAAGTGCAGGGAGAAGTACCAGAAGCTGCCAGAGCAGCGGTGCAGCTGGAGCCAGGGAATCCCGCGTGGTAGAAGCCGTTGGTGATGTCCACCACGGTTGGAGTGGTGGAGAAGGTTCCGTAGGCTAGAAACTGCCCGGTACCATACAAATTGTCGGTTGTAAGCGAACTTGGCACGACGATGATTGACAGCAGAGGCTCCGCCGCGGCTGTGGTTGTCACCGAGACGGACGCTGTAGCCGTCACCACATTGGAGGGGGTCGAGCCGGTAGCGGGGTTCGTCCATTCAGCCGTGATGGTGGTCGAGCCCGGACTCACTCCCACGACCTGGCCGGCATTGGTGGCAGGATATGTCGTGATTGTGGCATACGCTTGAACGCTGGAACTCCACACCAGTTGCGACGAGTTTGTCACATCCTCGATCAGGCCGGTGCCTCCCATGGTGCCCAGCGCAATAAAGTTGCCGGGTTGGCCTGTTGCAGACAGCGCCAGCGAATTGGGGATGATGGAAAGCGCGGTGATTTGCTGCGCTGCTCCATTTGTCACCGTGAAGGCACATACGCCTGTCACCACGCTGCCGTCCGGATTTGAGGCAATCGCCGTGATGGCGGCCGTTCCTTGACCAACTGCCGTGACCAGTCCGGGAACGGTGCCCACCTGCTCAGGACTTCCCACGGTAGCCACCGAGATGTCGCTGGAGGTCCAGCGGATCGGATAAGTGGTGTTGTTGCTGGTCAGATTCTGCGAGACGGGAGCCACCGAGAAGGTTCCGATCGCCGTCAGTTGGCTGGATTGCCCCGGAAATGCCACCGTTTGCGCAGCAGGCTGGATCGCAAGGGAAAGCAGCGGCTCTGCCGCAACGCCGTTCACAGTCAGGGTAGCCGTCGCCGTCACCACGTTGGCGGGAGTGGAACCGGAAGCAGGGTTAGGGTACTGAGCCATGATGGTGGTCGTGCCCTGGCCGTACACCGTCACCCCACCGGCAGTAACGCCAATATTGCTGATGGTGGCAACCGCCGTGTTACTGGAACTCCAGGTAACGGCATTGGTCTCGTTCTCTTGCAGACCGTAAGCGCCATTGGTCCCGATGGCGACATAGTAGGTGGTTGGTACAGTTGGCGTCGTCAAA
Source organism: Occallatibacter sp. (assembly GCA_050011175.1). Classification (GTDB taxonomy): domain Bacteria; phylum Acidobacteriota; class Terriglobia; order Terriglobales; family Acidobacteriaceae; genus Telmatobacter. The sequence continues at coordinate 174,915 of JBEKJR010000004.1, read as the reverse complement.
GGCAAAGTGACGGTTTGTGAGCTGGGGATGATGGAAAGCGACGTGACCTGCGTCGTCGCCGGGCCCGAAACTGTAAAGGTCGCAGTAGCACTCACACCGCTATGGTCAGCATTGTTGGTCGCGATGGCCGTAATGGCGGTGGTGCCCACGCCCACCCCCGTAACCAGCCCGGTAGAGGAGTTAATCGTCGCCACCGCCGGATTGCTCGAATACCATACGACCGTGTAGGTGGTGATGTTCGCCATGTTCTGCGCACCTGGAGTGGTGGACGAGGCAGAGAAGTTTCCGATGGCCATAAACTGGGTCGTCTGCCCCGCCGCCGCAACCGTTTGCGAGCCGGGAACAATCGACATCGAAGACAGCGGCTCCGGCGTGGCAGGAATGGCGACGGTCAGCGTTGCCGTACCCGTCACCACCGTGTTGTCGGGATTGATGGCCATCGCCGTGATCGCCGTCGTGCCGTTCGCATGGGCCGTGACAATTCCACTGGCGGGATCGATCGTGGCCACCGAGGCGACACTGGATTTCCAGGTTGCCGCCGCGATCGTCGCCGTGCCGATCGTCGCCGACTGGTCGGTCAGGTTCACCGTCGCGCCGGTTGACGTGGTGCCGATAACGATAAGTCCGGCGGTCTGATTGGCTGACGTAAGCGTCTGCGAGGCCGGAACAATGGACAGAGAGACCAGCGGCTCCGGTGTGGCGGGGATGCTCACCGTCAGAGTCGCGATTCCCGTCACTACCGTGCCGTCAGGATTCGTGGCGGTGGCCGTAATGGCTGTCGTGCCGTTTGCAACTGCCGTGGCAACTCCGCTGGTTGAATTAATTGTGGCCACCGAGGGGACGCTGGATTTCCAGGTTGCCGCCGCGATTGTCGCCGTGCCTATCGTTGCCGATTGATTGGTCAGGTTCACCGTCGCGCCGGATGACGTAGTGCCGATGGCGATGAGTCCGGCGGTCTGGTTGGCTACTGTGAGTGTCTGCGAGGCCGGAACAATGGCCAGCGAGACTAGCGGCTCCGATGTTGCGGGAATGTTTACAGTGAGCGTCGCTGTTCCAGTCACGACTGTGCCGTCGGGATTCGTGGCGGTGGCCGTGATGGCCGTTGTGCCGTTCGCAAGGGCCGTGGCGACCCCAGTGGTTGAAATGATGGAGGCCACTGAGGCGACGCTGGACCTCCAGGTTGCCGCCGCAATTGTCGCCGTGCCGATTGTTGCCGATTGGTTGGTCAGGTTCACCGTCGCGCCGGATGACGTGGTGCCGATGGCAATAAGACCGGCGGTCTGGTTGACCTCCGTGAGCGTCTGCGAGGCCGGAACAATGGACAGAGAGACCAGCGGCTCCGGTGTGGCGGGGATGCTCACCGTCAGAGTCGCGATTCCCGTCACCACTGTGCCGTCGGGATTCGTGGCGGTGGCCGTGATGGCTGTCGTGCCGTTTGCAACTGCCGTGGCAACTCCGCTGGTTGAATTAATTGTGGCCACCGAGGGGACGCTGGATCTCCACGTTGCCGCTTGAATTGTCGCCGTGCCGATCGTTGCCGATTGGTTGGTCAGGTTAACCGTCGCGCCAGAGGACGTGGTGCCGATGGCGATGAGTCCGGCGGTCTGTCCGGCTGCCGTGAGCATCTGCGAGGACGGAACGATGGACAGAGAGACAAGAGGCTCCGGCGTGGCGGGGATGTTCACCGTCAGAGTTGCGACTCCCGTCACTATCGTGCCGTCAGGATTCGTGGCGGTGGCCGTGATGGCCGTCGTGCCATTCGCAATGGCCGTGGCGACCCCAGTGGTTGATATGATGGAGGCCACAGAGGCGACGCTGGACCTCCACGTTGCCGCCGCGATTGTCGCCGTGCCGATCGTTGCCGATTGGTTGGTCAGGTTCACCGTCGCACCGGTTGACGTGGTGCCAATGGCGATCAGCCCGGAGGTCTGTCCAGCTACTGTGAGCGTCTGCGAGGCCGGAACAATGGCCAGCGAGACCAGCGGCTCCGCCGGCACGCCCGTCACAGTAAGGCTAGCCGTAGCTGTTACTACTGAGTTGTCAGGGTTCGTCCAGATAGCCGTGACCGGCGTAGTCCCCTGGCCCACAGCCGTGGCAAGTCCGGTATTGGCGCCTATCGAGGCAACTCCCGTGTTGGTAACGCTCCACGCAACCCCGTGGGTTCCGCTAACCCCTGGAACGACCCCGCTGACCGGAACGGTCAGATTCACCTGAAGTCCGGCACTGGTGGTGCCGAGCGCGATAAACTGAGCGGTTTGTCCGGCCAGGGCAACCGAATCCGTGCTGGGAGTAATGGAAAGCGATACGATAGGTTCCGCACTGCACCCGCTAGTACACGGGCTCACAGTGACTTGGACGCTGGCGGAAACAGGGCCGTTGAACCCCTGCGCAGTAGCCGTGATCGTCGTTGTGCCAGCGCTCACAGCGGAGACGACTCCGGAGGAACTAACCGTTGCCACGAGAGGGATGGCGGAGGTCCAGACGACGTTGGCCACAGGCCCGGTGGTCGGATGCTTCCCATTGCCGTATGTACCCGTGACCGTCAACTGTAAAGTAGCTGGGTTACCTACCACCAATTGAAGGTTCGTGTTGGGTGATATCGTAATGGAATCCAGCCCGGAACTCGTGTCGTTGCAACCGGCTAAAGGCCATGCAAGGCAGGCAAGCAATAACGCTCCAAAGCAGAAGCGATTAGACATTTGGGTCTCCTGGCGTTTCTAAAAAACCACGACTCCGCCATCCCCTGGCGAAAGCGGAGATGATCGTCCACTTTCGACTATAGGCCCTCAATGAAGCGGGTGCCTGCTTCGTAGAAGAGTCCCTATACATACGGAATCAAAACAGTTAATAAGCATTTCGCTGGCTGCTTACGTGCTTCTCCCTGGCCGCGTTTACGGTGCTGTCCAGCCCGCAAGACGGCCTACCCGGCGGTCAACTACTCTTTGCCCCGTGTAGCCTGCACCGGCTACACTTCTCCTCAGCATGGCCATCGCCCGCGACAACAATCCCGAACGGCTGGTCAGCGCCGCGCGCGCCGACGAAGAGCAGGGTTTTGAACTTAAACTGCGCCCTCGCTGGCTGGGCGAATTCATCGGCCAATCCAAAGCCAAAGAGCAGCTCACCATCGCCCTGGAAGCCGCCAAATCCCGTGGCGAGGCCCTCGATCATGTGCTGCTCTCCGGCCCTCCCGGCCTGGGTAAAACCACGCTGGCCACCATCATTGCCAATGAACTCGATGTCGGCTTCCAGCAGACCTCCGGCCCGGCGCTGCAAATTCAGGGCGATTTGACCGCCATTCTCACCAACCTACGCGAGCGCCAGGTGCTCTTCCTCGACGAGATTCACCGCATGCAGCCGGTGCTGGAAGAGAAGCTCTATACCGCCCTGGAGGATTACAAACTCGACATCATCATCGGCCAGGGCCCAGCGGCGCGCACTCATGTGATGGAGATTCGCCCTTTCACCTTCATCGGCGCCACTACCAGGCCTGGTCTGCTATCTTCACCGCTGCGCTCGCGCTTCGGCATTCTGCTGCGCCTGGAATTTTATACAGAGGAAGAGTTGCGCGTCATTGTCACGCGCTCCGCCGAGGTGTTGCAGATTCCTATCGATCAGGACGGAGCGGCAGAGATTGCGCTGCGCTCCCGCGGGACTCCGAGGATTGCGAATCGCCTGTTGCGCCGCGTGCGGGACTACGCTCAGGTACGCGGGACAGGCGTGATTGATCACCCCACCGCCAAAGCCGCCCTCACCATGCTTGAAGTGGACGCTCACGGCTTCGATGAGATCGACCGCCGCCTGCTGCTCACCATCATGCAGAAATACGAGGGCGGTCCGGTAGGCCTGGGCACGCTGGCTGCAACCCTGGCCGAGGAGGAAGACGCGCTGGAAGAGGTCTACGAACCGTTTCTCATCCAGATTGGATTCCTCGACCGCACCCCGCGTGGCCGCGTGGCCACGCACCTGGCTTATGAACACTTTGGCTTGACGATGCCGGGAAGACAGACACCGCTGTTTTAGCAAAATGCAGAACGAAGTGTGAGTGTGAAAGTGTGAGTGTGGAGGGCGGCTTCTCACACTCACACTCACACTCACAGAGTTGAGAGGAAGGAGATTTTCCAATGGCACTTACCGAATCCACCATGCTTGAACTGGGCACAACCGCACCCGACTTTGCACTCACTTGCGTAGTAACCGGCAAGACGGTCCACCGCGATGATTTTCGCAGCCGTAAGGGTTTGCTGGTGATGTTCATCTGCGCTCACTGTCCCTATGTGAAGCACATCGAGAAGGGGCTGGCGGCCCTGGGCAAGGATTACGCCGGCAAGCCTCTTGGCATCGTCGCCATCAGCAGCAACGACGTGACCACGCATCCCGCCGACAGCCCCGCTGGACTGAAGCAACAGGCAGAAACCTGCGGCTTCAACTTTCCCTACCTGTACGACGAGACGCAGACTGTGGCGCGCGCCTACAAGGCCGCCTGCACGCCTGACATTTTTCTCTTTGACGGTAGTTTCCGCCTGGTTTATCGCGGCCAATTCGACGCGAGCCGCCCCGGCAACGGCATCCCCATCACCGGCAAAGACCTGCGCGCCGCTATCGACCAGGTGCTTGCCGGCAAGCCGGCGCCCGCGGATCAGCGTCCCTCCATTGGCTGCAACATCAAGTGGAAGGCGTAAGAAAGCGAAGCTAGCGTAGCTAGCGGTGTTAGCGGAGTTAGCATTGGAGATTCGCGCGAACTTTGCGAACAAGCCGCGAAGTAGCTGCTAAATCCGCCTTACAGCTTCAGCCCCTTCAGATACTCGCGGAACTGCGGCCCAAGATCGCTGCGCTTGAGCGCAAACTCCACCGTCGCCTGCAACATGCCCAGCTTGTCGCCGGCGTCGAATCGCTTGCCCTCGAAGGTGTAGCCGAAGACTTTTTCTACCTTGAGCAGCGCAAGAATCCCGTCGGTGAGTTGTATCTCGCCGCCCTTGCCGGGTTTGGTCCGCGCCAGCAGCGCAAAGATGCGCGGCGTGAGCACATAGCGTCCGATAATGGCCTGCTTCGACGGCGCATCTTCGAACTTCGGCTTCTCCACCATGCCGGTGCAATTGAAAATCCGCCGGTTGCCTGGATCCTGCGAGCCGGCCAGAACGCCATACGCGCTGATTGCCGGCCCCTCCACGGTTTGCGTCGCCAGCACTGAGCCGCCCTTCTCGTCGAAAACTTTTATCATCTGCTTCAGGCAAGGCACTTCAGCGTCGATCACATCATCGGGCAGAATGACGGCAAACGGCTCGTCGCCCACCATGTCCCTGGCGCACAGCACGGCGTGGCCCAAGCCCAGTGGCTCTTTTTGCCGCACATAACTGATCCGCGCCAGCGACGAAACGCCTCGCGACACGGCCAGCAATTCATGCTTGCCCTTTCGCTCCAGGTTGGCGTCCAGTTCGTAGCTGATGTCGAAGTGATCCTCCATCACGCTCTTGCCGCGGCTGGTAACGATAATGATGTGCTCGATTCCCGACGCAATCGCCTCTTCCACACCGTACTGGATGATGGGCTTGTCCACCAGCGCCAGCATCTCCTTGGGAATTACCTTGGTGGCCGGCAAAAACCGCGTGCCCAGCCCAGCCGCCGGAAAAACCGCCTTCCGTACCGTCTTGCTCATCGACTCTCCTTCATCTCGATTCACGCTATCAATGCTGTCATCCTAAGCGAGGGTCGCCGCAACGGCCGAAATCAAGGACCCGCGGTTGTTTTTCCTTGCGCCGTTTCGATATTGCTATGGACCGCTATACTCTCATGTGCTCCCTACCGGAGTTGAAGCCAGGTCAGCAAGCATTTCGTGAATCTCCAGCAGAACGTCGTCGGGCCGCGTGGCAACCAAAGGATACTTCAACAGACCCTGCGGCGTGAACTGGGCTCCCCGGCCGGCGTTGCGCGCCACCAGTTGCATCAGGTGTTGCGGGTCGATGGCGGCATTCTCCCGGAAGCGGATGTGCAGTTCGGCGCGCTTGCGATCCACCTGCGTAATGCCGATTCGCTCGCATTCCAGACGTATCAGCGCTGCCTCCAGCAGGTACACCGTCGCATCCGGCGGAGCGCCATAGCGGTCTTCCATCTCGGCGCGCACCTCAGCAACCGCCGACGCGCTCGCTGCTCCTGCGATTTTCTTGTAGAGCCGCAGCCGCTGGTTCTCCTCCGGTACATAACTCTCGTCGATGCGCAACGACAGCCCCAAGTTCAGCTGCGTCGCCGGCCGCTCCTCGCGCGTCTCGCCCTTCATCTCCTTGACCGCGGTTTCCAGCATCGAGGTATATAACTCGAATCCCACCGCCTCGATGTGCCCGCTTTGCTCGCCGCCCAGCATATTGCCCGCGCCGCGCAGCTCCAGGTCCAGCGCCGCAATCTTAAAGCCCGCGCCCAGGTCGCTGAATTCCTTCAGCGCCGCCAGCCTTCTGCGCGCAACCGGAGTCAGGTCCTGCTCCGGAGGAATCAGCAAGTACGCATAAGCGCGCCGGTTGGAGCGGCCCACGCGCCCGCGCAACTGGTATAACTCGGCCAGTCCATGCCGGTCAGCGCGGTTAATCAGCATGGTATTGGCTAGCGGAATATCCAGCCCGTTCTCGATGATGGTGGTCGCTACCAGCACATCATATTTATGCTGCATAAAGGCCAGCATTACGCGCTCCAGCTCCGTCTCGCTCATCTGGCCGTGGCCTACGCAAACGCGCGCCGCCGGGACTAATTCTTGTATGCGCGCGGCAATTTCGTAGATGGACTCCACGCGGTTATGCACAAAGTACACCTGTCCGCCGCGCTCCAGCTCCACCTCGATTGCCGAGCGTACAATCTTCTCGTCGAACTTGGCGACAACAGTTTGGATTGCCATGCGGTCCTTGGGCGGCGTCTCGATCACGCTCATGTCCCTGAGGCCCACCAGGGACATATGCAGCGTGCGCGGTATGGGCGTGGCGCTCATCGCAAGCACATCGATCTCCTTGCGCATCTGCTTCAGCCGCTCCTTGTGGCGCACGCCAAAACGCTGTTCTTCATCCACCACAAGAAGGCCCAGATCCTGGAACATGATATCTTTTGACAATAGCCGGTGCGTGCCGATCAGAATATCCACCTGGCCCGCCTCTACACGCTCAATAATATTTTTTTGTTCTTTTTTCGTTCTGAAGCGCGAGATCATCTCCACGTTGATGGGAAACTGCGCAAACCGTTTATTAAAGGTCTCATAGTGCTGAAAGCACAGAATCGTGGTCGGCGCCAGCACCGCTACCTGCTTGCCGTCCTGCACTGCCTTGAAGGCCGCCCGCATGGCCACTTCGGTCTTGCCGTAGCCTACGTCGCCGCACAGCAGCCGATCCATCGGTGTGGTTGATTCCATGTCATACTTGATGGCCCGGATCGCCGTAACCTGGTCGTCGGTCTCGCTGTAGTCGAATGCGTCCTCAAACTCCCGCTGAAACTCATTGTCTTTCGAGAAAGAGGTTCCTTGCGCGGTGGCACGCTCCGCGTATAACTTCAATAACTCCCTGGCCATATCCTGCATGGCCTTACGCACACGCGCCTTGGTCCTGATCCACTGCTGCGAACCCAGCCTGTTCAACACCGGCGCCGGTCCCGCATCCGTCGAACGGTACTTCTGAATCAAATCCAATCGGGTTAACGGCACATATAACCTGGCCTGTTCGGCAAACTCCAGAATCATGAACTCCACCGGGAGCTCGTCCTGCACGATCTCCTTGAGTCCCTGATATTGCGCAATGCCATGCTCCACGTGCACCACGTAATCGCCGATTGCAAGGTCGCGGAAATCCGAAACAAACGCCGCCGTCTTGGAACGCCTCGGCTCCGGCCGCGCCGCCACATCCGCTTCGTCGGAAAGATCGTTGGCTCCGAACAAAATCAGATTCGAGTCCAGGAAGCTCACGCCCGAGGCCACTGGCGTGCGCACAATCACCGGCACGCGCAGATCGCCCGTCATGTAACTCGACTCATTCAGCATCGTCTCGCCGGGCTTCGGGTTGCGGCTGCCCAGGCGATAAGGAATCTGGTATTCGCGCAGCACCGTTACCAGCCGATCCACATCTCCCTGGTGCGGCGCGGCCAGCACAATCCGCGTCTCCTCCGCAATCAGCGTCCGCAAATGCTCGGTCAGCGCCGGAATCGAGCCATGAAACCGCGGCGTCGGCCGCGTGTTCAACTCGATCTCGCCCAGCGACGTCTCCACATTCAGCACATCCACCACGCCCAGTTGATCCAGATCAATTCCCATCTGCCCGTCAAGCGCCGCCTGCAGCACCTCGGGCCGCAGATAAATATCCTCGGGACGGATCAGCGAGCCGATTCCGGATCTTTCATGCCGCTGCTCGACCTTGTTCCACCAGCGATCGATCTGATTGCGCACCATGGCGGGCTCTTCGATAAACAGCGCGCACTTGGGCAGCAGGGTAAGCAGCGATTTCTCCGCTCCAGCCACGGCGGAGAAAAATTCCCATCCGGGAAAGACGCTCACCCCGCCGGCAGAGGCCAGTTCGGCAGCCATTTCCTCGTCTTCTCCCGCGCCTTCCAGGTCCACCCTCTGCCGGCTTAGCCGCCCATGCACCGCTGCCAGCAGCCGTTCGGTCACCGGCGTCTCGGTCAACGGCAGCAGCAGCGCCTCGTCTAACGATGTTTGAGAACGCTGCGTTTCCGGGTCAAATTTGCGTATGGTCTCAATCTCGTCGCCGAAAAACTCAACGCGCACCGGCCTATCCGACTCCGGCGAATAGACGTCCAGAATCCCGCCCCGCCGCGTGAACTGTCCCGGCATCTCCACCAGGTCCATCTGCACGTATCCCACCGAGGCCAGGTGCGTGGTCAGCGCCTCCACATCCACCTCTTCTCCGCGCTTCAATTTCACGGCCAGCCCGGCGTAGTAATCGCGGTCAAAGAGCTTGAGCGCCGCCGATTCCACCGGCGCAATCAGAATCGACACCGCCCCGGTGGCCAGCTTCCACAACGCGGACGCCCGCTGCTCCTGCACATCGGGATGGGGAGATAGATTTTCAAAGGGAAGCACGTCGTGGGCCGGCAGCCGGACAACTTGGGCCGGGTCCACCGCGCCGGTCAGCTCGCAGCCCGCGAACAACAACGGCTCCAGCGCCTCGGCGGCCTTGTTGTCGGCCACCACCACAATCACCGGCTGCCGCGCGGCCCGCGCCATCAGCGGCAGGTAAATCGCCCGCGCCGTGGCCGTCAATCCGGACACACGTATCCGCCCCGCACCCTGGCTCAGATGCCTGCGTACGCGCTCAAATCCCGAAGCGTGCTCCAGCTCCGCGAAGATTTCGCGGACGAACGGGAGAATCATGTGATGCTAGTTTAGCAGCGAGAGTGTGTAGGGGACGGTTTAACACTTGGCGCCGGTGCGACAGCCCATTAGATGCCCATGCGCCGACGAATATCCTTCAGCAGCACCAGAAGATGCAGCGGGTCTGCCGGTGAGACAACAAAATCGAACTGCTCATAATAGCGCCGCGCCTGCTCGTCTTTTGCATGGACAGCAAGCGCGCGAATGCCGGCGATATCGGCGGCCTGCATGGTTCTGAGCACAGCATCCCGCAGCAGAGCGCGTCCCACGCCTTTCTTCTGCCAGTTCTTGTCGACAGCCAGACGAGCCAACAGCATGATCGGCACCGGATGCCGGGCAAGTCCCTTGCGCAAACGTTCTGGAGCATCGTTATACTCGATCTGCCCGACGGCCAGGCTGTAATAGCCAACCACAACTTCGCCGACCATGCCAACGTACGTCTGCGCCGCGCCCGCACCCTGATTCTGCAAGGCGTGCTTACGCAGCCACTGATTCAAATCTTCTTGTCCGCAATCGAAGGCGTCGATGGGATGATCGCGCCGGAGCTTCTCAATCCTGCGAGTCTCCATCATTTTGCCGCTTGGGAGTCGAAGAATCCCGGTTCATCGAGCAGAGCTTGCAGACGAGGCAATGGCCGAGCAGGCGCATCGAGGGCCGCCTGAAACGCGGCCCACTTCTCCGCATCCAAACCGAAGACCCGGCGCTCGGCCAAGGTCTCCTCGGCGCGGGAGAGAGCGCTCTCCATCACAAAATCGCTCATCGAGCGATGAACGGCGGACGCGGCGGCTTGCAACTTGGCCTTTGCCGCAGGCGATACCCGCACATCCAGCTTTTCCGTGCGTCGCTCTGTAAGGATGGATTGAGTGGCCATGAAGTTCTCCATTGATACCTTAATTATGATCTATTGTCTTGACAATGTCAAGACGTGCGGTTGGCGGCAGCTTTTCGCCGCTCATGATGCGCTTGAGCATGCCCGGCGTGTAATATCCGCGCCGGAAGGCTGCCAGCGGCAAAGCCCGCATCGGGTCGCCGGGGTCGATCCAATGCAATGGCGCGCCCGCGCCAGGGTCGCTTGCATCGAAGCGGCCTTCGGAGTCGAAAACCGCCCAGTTGCCGTCCGTGAAGCTGACCAGGCTTGCCAGTTCCTTGCCGGTTTCGCTGTCCCAAACGCGGGTCGTTGAATCCCTGCTGCCGGTCACGACGCGACGGCCATCGGGCGAGAAGGCCACCGACTCGACTCCGGCAAAATGGCCTTCAAACCGCCGTAGTTCTTTGCCACTGCCTGCGTCCCACAGCCGCGCCGTATTGTCGGCGCTCCCGGTCAGCACGTATCGCCCGTCGGGCGAGAAGGCCACAGAAAGGATATTGCCGGCGTGCCCTTCAAACCGCCGCTGCTCCTTGCCGGTGGCCGCATCCAATAGGGATGCGACGCCGGGGTCGTGGCCTCCAGCCAGGATGAATCGTCCGTCGGACGAGAACGTCACGGAGAGGAAAAGGCCTTCGACTACCCACAGTTCCTTGCCCCTGGCCGTGTCCCACAATTGCACTTCCAACATGTTTGCCACCGCCGCGCGCCGGCCATCGGGCGAGAAGGCCACGGAGAGAACCTGGTAAGGAAGGTGGCGACTTGTGTAGTGTTCCTTGTTTTCCGGATGGGCTTCAAACTGTCGCAATTGCTTGCCGGTAGCGGCATCCCAAAGGAGCGCGGTCTCGTCCCAACTGCCGGTCAGCACGAAACGGCCATCGGGAGAGAAGGCAACCGACTCGACCTCGCCTGTGTGTCCTTTCAGTTGCCGCAACTCCTTGCCGCTGGCCGCGTCCCACAGTCGCGCCGTTTGGTCGCGGCCGCCGGTCAGCAGGAATCGTCCGTCGGGCGAAATAGCCACGGACTGAATCCAGTCGGTGTGGCCTTCGAATCGCCGCGGCGCCTTGCCGCCGGCCGTGTCCCACAGATGCGCAGTCCAGTCCGTCCAAAGCCCGCCCCCGGTGACCAGGGAACGGCCATCGGCCGAGATGGCCACGGAATGAACAGCCTCCGAGCGGTCCTCGAAACGCCGCAACTCCTTGCCGCTTGTCGCGCTCCATAGCCGCGCTGTATTGTCGTCGCTGCCGGTGGCTACCCAGCGGCCGCCGGCAGAGAAGACCGCGGACAGAACATTGCCGGAATGGCCTTCAAACCGCCGCAGCTCCTTGCCGCTGGCCGCGTCCCACAGCCGCGCCGTTTTGTCGAAGCTGCCGGTCAGCACGTATCGGCCGTCGCGCGAAAAGGTCACGGATTGGATGCTTCTTGAATGGCCCTCGAAGCGCCGCAACTCCTTGCCGCTGGCTGCGCCCCACAGCCGCGCCGTGGTGTCGCCGGGACCCATCAGGATATAGTGGCCGTCGGACGAGATGGAATTCGCTTGTACCGGCTCGCCCTTGCCCGCGAATTGCCGCAACTGCTTGCCGCTGGCCGCGTCCCACAGTCGCGCCGTCCGGTCGTCGCTGCCCGTCAACACAAACCGGCCATCAGGCGAGAAGGCCACTGAACTGCCCGTCAGCACAAACCGGCTATCGGGCGAGAAGGCCACCGATTCCATATTGCAGTAATCGCCATGGAAGCGCCGCAACTCTTTGCCGCTCTTCGCGTCCCACAGCCGGGCTGTATTGTCGCCGCTGCCGGTCAGCACCCGGCGGCCATCGGGTGAGAAGGCCACCGAATTGACCTCCTGGCTGTGACCCTCGAACCGCCGCAACTCTTTGCCTGTGGCCGCATCCCACAGCCGCGCAGTGTTATCCCAACTGCCCGTCAACACAAATCGCCCATCGGGCGAGAAGGCCACGGAAATCACTCCGCCGGAGTGGCCCGCGAAGCGACGCAACTCCATTCCGTTGGCCGCATCCCACAGCCGCGCCAGGTCGTCGTCGCCGCCTGTCAGCAGCGTGCGCCCATCGGGAGAAATGGCCACGGAATTCACATGAGGGTGACCCAGTTGCACCACAAGTTGCGGGCGGTGAGCCGTCTGCGCGCCAGCCGCCAGAGCACCAATCCCAAGCCATGCTGGCACGCATATCCGAAGAGTTGTTGCAAGCAGCCGCATACGCACCTCATCAGCAGCAGAAAAAACCATTTGCCAACCGCGCACCATGCGCTTGGCCGGTTCCGGTTCGCGCGCTCCCCGCATGCTCCATGCCGCGCCAATTCTGATCCCGGCGATCTATGGAATCAGCGGCAGCTTTTCTCCGCCGAGGATGCGTTTGAGCAGGCCCGGCGTGTAAAAACGATCCTTGAAAGCCGCCAGCGGCGCAACCCGCATTGGATCACCGTCCATCACCCAATGCAGTGCATTGTTGCCTTCAATTTTGTCGGTATCGAAGCGGCCTTCGGGATCGACCACCGCCCAGCTTCCGTCCTGGAAGCCGTACAGCATGGCAAGCTCTTTGCCCGTGTCTACGTCCCAAAGCCAGGTGGCGCCGTCGCTGCCGCTCAGCAGCACCCTGCGCCCATCCGGAGAAAGCGTCCCAAACGGCTCACTGCCAGAGGGCGCCGTGAAGCGACGTAGCTCCTTGCCAGTCGCCACATCCCACACCGAAAGACCCAGCAGTACCCTGCTTCCATCCGCTGAAAATGACGGCCGGGAGGATCCCCCAAAGTGTTGGATCTCGCGTCCCCACTTCACATCCCGCAACGTAGATGAGTTATCCGCATTCTCTGACAGCATCTTGCTTCCATCCGAAGAAAAGCCGACATCCAGAAGATTGTTGGTATGCTCCGTGACAACCCTCACTTGCTTTCCCGTATCCACATTCCACAGCCGGATCAATCCTTCCCAGTCTGAGGTGAGCGCCCGGTGGCCATCCGGAGACAGGGCCAGATGCGCTACTGTGTCACGATAATCCCCCTCGGGATAAAGTAAACGCGGCCTCCATCCCGGATCCACCGTGAAGTGTTGAACTTCCTTTCCTGTATCCACATTCCACAGCGAAGCCCATGCTCCGCCATTGGTCGTGAGCAGCCGGCGTCCATCTGGAGAAAAATCCGCGGCAAAGATAGACCCGGCAGCATGAGAGTCGAAATGCTGAATCTGTTTGCCCGTCTCCACATCCCATACTCCCTGTTCGCCGTGAAAATATCCCATGAATACCCGGCGGCCGTCCGGAGAAAGAACTAAGACGGTCACATACCTTCCATCGCCCATTTTTACTGGCAGCGGGATCGTTGATCCGCCCATGGAGGCAGCCGCAGGCGGCGCATTTTCCTTCGTAGCCACCACGGGCGCCGGCAGCGCCCTGCCACCTTCCGCATCCATTCTCCAGGCCATTCCGGTCCTGCTTACCATCAGAATCCCCCGCCCATCCGCGGTAAACGCCAGGGAAGCGACCGGATCGGATGCCCCCACCAGCCGGTGGAGTTCCTTGCCTGATTCCACATCCCAGAGCCGGGCTGTCAGGTCGTCGGCGGCGGTGAGCACCGTGCGCCCATCCGGAGAATAGTCAGCGCAGTTGACCGCCATGTTAGTTTGATCTTCGGAAGCATGAATGAGCAGGCGAACTTTGCCTGTCTCAACGTCCCACACCCGAGCTTCACGGTCATCGGTTGCGCTCAGCACGCTGCGCCCATCCGGAGAAATGACCACGGATTCGATCGTCCCAATGAAATCCATTACCCCGGTACTAGCAAAGTGCTGAATTTGCTTGCCGGTTTCTACGTCCCGCAACCAGATGTTGCCGGGAATCGTGCCCCACGCCACTCTGCGCCCATCGACGGAAAAAGCAGCGGCGCTCACGACTTCAAAGTTGTTAGCGAATTGCCACAGCAACTTGCCTGTCTGCACGTCCCACAGCCGGGGGCCGTCGAAATCTCCCGTGAACAGCTTGCTGCCATCCGGAGACAGGACCGAATACACCCCGGTAGTACCCGCACCGGGCACCAGGAAATGCTTAAGTTCCTGGCCCGTCAGCAGATTCCAAAATTGGATTTTGGTTGCGCCCGGAGCCGGCAACTTTTCCCCTTGCTCGTCGGTTGCCACCTGACTCACCGTGGCCACCGTACTGCCATCGGGAGAAGCGAGCCCGAAGATCAGCTTACCCGCTGGCGGTGAAATCCGCCCCAGTTCCTTGCCGGTCGCCACATCCCACAATTGGACAGCGTACTTGTTATCGACGCTGCTGACGGCTAGCACTCTTCTATGGTCCGCAGAAAAGGCGACATGCCTGACCCAGGCTTCTCCCCGGAAGAACTGAAGCTCCTCGCCGGTCGCCGCATCCCAGAGCCGCGCCACGCCCTCCCGGCCACCGGTCATCACAGAGCGGCCATCCGGAGAGTAGGCGCAGGCAATCACCTGGCCATAAGCTACCTGCGCCATCAGCCGTGGATGATCCTCCGTTTGCGCGCTTACTGGAAAAACGCCAAATCCTGCCAGAGACCACACGCAGAACCAAACACACCTTGCTGGAGATCGCATAGCGCACCTCGCATAGGAAAACATCTTCTGGAAACTACACATGAGTATACGTGTGGATGGCGGATAGACCCCATCGTGAGGTTGCATTCCGGAAATAGATGCTGTTTGCCGCCTCTACTCCGCAGCGCTCGCCTTGTCGACAAATACCTGCTTCGGAGCCGTCACATCAACCGCCGGCCCGCCAATTTGCACCTTCAGAGTTTCGGTGGCCGGTTTGCGGTCCAGGCTGGTGGAAAAGCCCAACTCGTACTGATTTGCCAGGCGGCGGGTAAGCTCCTCAAAATACGTCTGCAGGGAAACCGGGTTACCCATTCCCATCCACAAGTTCTTGCCGCCCGTTGCCTCGGTTACTTCAACCAAAAGACTCTGGCCGACATTTTCACCGTAAGTGGTAAGTGAAGGACCTTGATTTTGCCAGTAGATCGAGTAGATCACCAGGCCCGCGCGAACCGAGTCGTCAATTGCAGCCAGGACATAAGGATCTGCGGGATCGTACTCCGGCTGGTAGTTATCCACGCCGTCGGTTATCATCAACACCTCGCGCCGCGCCCCGCGATCCCCGGAAGGCCAGTGCTTGGCAAGGTCGGAGAGGCAGAAGTAGGGACTGGCGCTCGAACCCGCTGGGCCTCCGGGCAGATGAAGCGCGCGCAGCACCTGGGCGTGATCCGCGGTCAGAGGACCGGCAAAACTAGCACGCCCGTTCCGCATATACGCGATAGCGGCCTTGGTGTTCGGCGGCAGGCCGTTGATGAAATGCGTAATGTCGCCGAATTGGCTTCCCAGGCTGCTGAGACCCGAACTGTCGATCAATATCACCAACTCCAGCCTGGCCTCCGGCCCGCGCAGCGGCGTCCAGCTGGTAACGACAGCCGATTTCCCGTTCACCTTAATGCTCACGTCTTTCTGGGAGACACTTGCGGGCATTTCGCCATGCTGCTTGGGGAGAACCGTGACCACGGCCCGTCCCTGACCCCCAGGTTTTTCACTCTGCGAAAACGCCGGCGCCGCCAGCAGCAACGCCGCGGCGGTCATCCAGATTGCCATTCTCAGGTTATTCATGCGAATTCCTCCTTCGAGGTACAATCGCTGCCCACAGTTTAATACGGCTTGCCCCTGTTGGGTTAGACGTGCAGGACTTGAGTATAGCCCCACGTAACACCCGCCCACAGCGGAATAGGAAGAAGATATTGTGAGAATCACGCCAATACTGGGAGAAGCCCTCGACTTGCGGCGAATCCGTCTTGAATTTCCCTCGCCCAATTCAGAGCAGTTGTAGCCGGAACAACGGGATTGCTAATTCTCACAGGAAAGCCATCATATGTTTGCCCGTCTAGTGACCGGCCTGCGCGCTTTTTCTGAACTCCGCCCCATTGTTTGAAAAAAAAGGGGACCTCAGCTTCATTGCACTGATCCCGAATGGAAGTAACCCACTCTTTTTTCAATGATCTAGCGCCGCGGCCACTTTCGCCGCCGACTATAACCCAGTGAATTCCATTGAGCTTTAGGCACCCCAAGTCCTCAAGCAGAGGCTCGATGGACAGAAATCTTACAGCGGCAGGCGATTTCTGCAAATCGCGGAGGCGCGGAAGGCCATACTCCTTATTCTCAACGCTCACTCCCCACCAGATATGCGGAACCATGGCAGCAAAACGCAACCGGCCACGCAATAGACTCGCCATGCGGACTGAACGCTTGGTCAGAATCTGGTAGGTGTGCCACTTGGCTCTGACCATCACCGTGGCGACCGCTTCTATGTACTCGTCCGGAACGCCTTCATGAAAGAGGTCGCTCATCGAGTTCACAAAGATCAATTTTGGAGTCTGCCAGCGCAAAGGATCGCCGAGCTTCTCTGGAACCAAGCGCAGATCGAAGCCCTGCTCGTAAGGATGGCCCGGTACGCCGCGAAAACGCTCAGCGAACACCTCTGCGTAGCAGTGCTTGCATCCGGGGCTGATCTTCGTACAACCGCGCACCGGGTTCCAGGTTGCATCCGTCCATTCGATTGTGGAATGCTCAGCCATTCGGAATCTCTCCGTAGTGTGTGTACTTGGCGAAAATATCTTTGACAATCTTGTCAGCAGCTGGCTGTTGGGCGGCAAAGAATAGGAAGTATACGACGGCCCCTTTGCTATTGCGCATCGGCATTGGTGAAGGAACATGTTGAAAGCCTGCTGTCTTCTTCAGTCGGCTCCGGAATGCTTCAACAACATCGTCGATCGGATTCTTCTCTTGCATCTCCTCGAAGAGTCCTTGTGTGGTTGTATAGGCTGCGTCTTTCCAAGAATCGTCGCCCCAGAATCGTGTCATGCGTTCTTGATTTGACGAAGAAACGCGATCATAGTTGCGCCAGAAGACATTTCGATTCATGTCCATGACAGGGAAGTTCAAGAATATTTCGGTTACTTTGGACTTACCTGCTACCTGAATGACCTGCCAATCGAGATCGAGTCCATAGGGGTCAAGGATGCAAAGCGCTCGCTGGCGGTTTGCATAGCTGATCTTCGGAAAAACCTCACTTATGAGAACCTTGTTGCAATCCCCGTGATGTACGTGGACATTTGTCCGGCCTGCAGACAACCTCTGCAATTCCGAAACTCGTCCCTCGTCGCTGTCTACAAAGTAGAACGAATCAAAAGGAGGGTCAACGTTCAAGGCCCGTGTAGGGCTGCCGTCGATGACCCGTTCAGATCCTTTTGCTTTATGGCGGCCGGCTCCAGCAAATCCATCGACATAATTTGGATGCAGGTTGTGCGACCTGAGAATCTGATTGTAGGGCTTGGCGTATTCCTCAAGAATAGAGAGCTTTACCTCCGACCAGTAGCCGATTTCGTCGATCTTCAAATCTGAGCTCACGATGCCCCCGATTTTCGCTCTTTATTCACTATTGCGTCAAGTGTATTATTCATATTCCAGAGCCGGTAATCTGTATGAACAACAGGCCAATCGCACAATACCACTAGAATTAAATATGAAATGGCAAAAAAACTGCGAGTCGGGATCCTATTTGGCGGACGGAGCGGGGAGCACGAGGTTTCTCTGCTCTCGGCTGCTTCAATTTTGCGTGCGATTGATCGCAATAAATTTGACGTTGTGCCGATCGGCATCAACAAGGCCGGACACTGGCTGACCTCGGGGGCGGCGCAGGGTCTGCTGGTGGGGGCCGGGGTCGATGCTCCTGGACCGACGAAGTTGCGAGCAGGCGATCCGGCGGCTACACCGGGAGCGCGAGTGCTGGCTGAGGGACAACCTACGCTGATGGCGCCAGAACCGGAGACGGCGCTGACTCGGGGCGGAACGGCGGCTTTGGACAGCCATGCGGCGCTGGGCGGCCAATCCCTGGACGTGGTCTTTCCGGTGCTGCACGGGACCTTTGGCGAGGATGGGACGATCCAGGGACTCTTTGAGTTGGCGGGAATCGCCTATGTCGGCTCCGGGGTGCTGGGCTCGGCGGCGGGCATGGACAAGGACGTGATGAAGCGGCTCTTTGCCCAGGCCAGTCTGCCCATCGTCAGGCACGTCACCGTGCTCAGGGCGGAGTGGGAACATGCGCCGCGCAAGACCATCGCTCAGGTCGAGGCAGCGCTTCAGTACCCGGTCTTTGTGAAACCGGCGAATCTGGGCTCGTCGGTGGGCATCTCCAAAGCTCACGACCGCAAGGAGTTGGGGCCAGCATTGGACTTGGCAGCCAAATACGACCGCAAGTTGATCGTGGAGCAGGGGGTGGGCGGCAAAAAGGCCAAGGCCCGCGAGTTTGAGGTTGCCGTGCTGGGCAACGACGACCCCCAGGCAAGCGTGGCCGGCGAAATCATCCCCTGCAAGGAGTTCTACGATTACGAGGCAAAATATCTCTCCGAAGGCTCGGCGGCGGTGATCCCGGCCCCGCTGAACAAAGCCGAGACCAAGCTGATCCGGGAGCTGGCGATTGCGGCTTTTCGGGCCTGTGATCTGGCAGGCCTGGCGCGGGTGGACTTCTTGATGGAGCCGTGGGGCAAGCGGCGTATCTTTTTGAATGAAGTGAATACAATGCCCGGATTTACCAGCATCAGCATGTTCCCCAAGCTATGGGAGGCCACGGGGCTCAGCTATACGGAACTGATCACCCGGCTGATTGAGTTGGCCCTGGAGCTTCAGGCGGAAAAGAACCAGACGGTGTACAGCCTGTAAAGCAGCCTTCAGCTATCAGTTGTCAGTCGTCAGTAATCAGTGAACAGACCCGAGCCGCTTGGAACTGTTCGCCAGTCTCAGGCGTCAAAAAGAGAGTGTGGAGCGATAATGGTCTTGGCTACTTCGGTTACTGACCACTGACAACTGACCACTGAAAGGAACTTAGACGATGACCCTGCTAGACGCTCCCGCCTATGACGAAGCCCGCGAAAAGCGCCGGAGTGTGATTTTCTACAGCGCGGCGGGGTTGCTGTTTGTGCTGTTTGTGGGCTGGTGGCTGGTTGCCGGCCGTCCGGTGGACTGGCCCTGGCAGTGGAACAACCACCTGCGGGGAAGAATGACGGTAAACGCCTTCTTCACGACGCTTGAAAAGAACGATCTGCCCGCGGCCTATGGCATCTGGATTCACGACAAGAACTGGCAACAACATCAGGCAGAATTCAACTCTTATTCGTATGATCGTTTCCTCGCGGATCGAGGATACACAGGAAAACGTGAAACCCTCGATAAGAATCTTGCCAAGAAGCTGGCCGAAGAGTACGGAAAATCCATGCACGATAAGGATTGGCAGCAGCATCAGGCACGATATAACCGCTATTCTTTCGATCGCTTCGAAAAGGACTGGAGTCCGGACAGTCCGGATAACGAATACGGCCAGATTCACAGCCATCGAATTGCCGCCGCGCGCATGATTGGCAACGTGTTGCAAACCGGAACCTTTGTCAATGAGCGAAAGAGCAAAGCGATCAATCTGGATTATGACCCGAAAGACCATACCTTGAGCTTTTCGCCGGAAGACGTGCAATTTTTGGAAGGGCCGGGGGGAATTTCGTAGGGGATCACTCCTCGTTTCCAGCAGGACTGGAATTCCCAGAGTCGCCCGACTGAATACGGACCAGCCAGGAGCAGAGCGCGGCGTGGGCTTTGCTGGATGGATCGAGGTAATCCATGTGTCCAGCACCGGCCAACTCCAGGAATTCAACTTTGTCGCCGGCATTTAGAGCGGCTTGGGCGTAGGCGCGTGAAATCTCAATTGGGACGACATCGTCGGCAGTGCCATGGAGAACAAGCTGGGGTATGCCCAGCGGCAGCAGCGCCCGAGGTGAGGCGAACTCGTACCGCTCCTGTTGGTCTGCCGGCGCGCCGCCCATCAGCTCTGCGACAGCGTTGCCCCCGACTCCCAGATCGTAGGCGCGCACGAGATCCGCGACCGCAGCCTGAGCGATTACGGCGGCAATTCGGACGCGAGACTCTGTGTTATTTTGCCAACCGGTGCGTTGGCGCGCCGCAGCACATAAGGCGAGTTGACCTCCCGCAGAGTGGCCCACTACTACGACGCGGGTCAGATCGAGGTTTATGCCGTTTGCGATCATTCCCGCCAGATGCTCGATACCCATCGTTACATCATGAAAGGCGTCCGGCCAGCCGCAGGTGGATGCTCCAAGACGGCGATACTCAAAATTCCATACTGCAAAGCCTTGAAGGGCAAGGTCCTGAGCGATGTTTGTCATTTGATCCCGGCCGTATGGCATTCGCCAGAATCCACCGTGAAGGAGACAAACTACGGGAAGGTTGGGCCCAGGCGGGAGATACAAATCCCCTTCTTGAGTATTGAGCGACCCATAGCTTTCAGTACGCAAGACAAAAGGCGGCATCATCTCGTCTCTTTTCGCCGCAGAACGGTCAAGATAGAGCCTGTCTGCATTATGCGCCGGATTCCGCGGCATTCATCCTGTCAGATCTGTCAGCGTCTTCTCCAGGCTGACTGCATCTTCCACATTCATGGTCGTCTGTTCCGGGTCGATCTGTTTGAGCAGACCGCAGAGCACTTTGCCTGGAGCGAGCTCGATGAAGACTTGCGTCCCGGCGCCGATCAGGGTCTTCATGCAGTCCACCCAGCGGACCGCGCCGGTGACCTGGCGGATGAGGCATTCGCGGACTTCGCCGGCGGTCGTGATCAGGCCGCCGGTCACGTTGGCGGCCACGGGAATGCGGGGATTGGCCAGCGTCACCTCGCTGAGTACGCGCGCCACCTCTTCCTGGGCCAGCTGCATCAGGGCGCAGTGGAAGGGCGCGCTGACGGGCAGCATCACGGCGCGCTTTGCGCCTTTGGCCTTGGCCAGCTCAGAAGCTTTCTCGACCGCCGCCAGATCGCCGGAGATGACCGTCTGGCCGGGAGAGTTGAAGTTGGCGGCGGAGACAACCAGGCCGGTAGCCCGGGCGGTTTCAGCGCAGATTTCTACCACCAGTTCCGGGCTGAGGGAGAGGATGGCGGCCATGGCGCCCTGGCCGGCGGGCACCGCCAGTTGCATGGCTCGTCCGCGCGCCTTGACGAAGCGCACGGCGGCGGCAAAAGAGTACGTCCCGGCGGCTACATGCGCGCTCCACTCACCCAGCGAGTGACCGGCAGCCAGCGCCGGCTCAATCCCATGCAGGGCCAGCACTCGCATGGTGGCAATACTCGCCGTAAGGATGGCCGGTTGGGTGTTTTCCGTCAGCTTGAGGTCTTCCGCCGGCCCCTCGAAGATCAACCTGGAAATCGAAAAGCCCAGGGCCTCGTCGGCCTCGGCGAAGGTATCGCGGGCAACGGGAAAGCGCTCGACAAGCTCGCGGCCCATTCCAACCGTCTGCGAACCTTGCCCCGGAAAAAGAAAGGCTATTTTGATGGCCATGCAAGGATGATTGTATCGCTTTACGCCTTACGTTCCGTTACGGGCATTACCCCCTCTTTCCACCCCTCTGAGCCTGGCCTTCAATCGGAGAGTGCAACACCTGAAAGATGGGCACGTACGCCTCTCATAGAGATCATCAGTTTTCGCTCTCCGGCAGGGCATTCCTTAAACCCATAGTTCTGATAGAACGTCACCATTTTGTCGTCGATTGCGTCCACAAGAATCGCGGCGAGACCGCCAATCTCAGATGCCTCAACGGTGCGGAGGAAGGCATCCTTGAGAAGCGCCGTGCCGATTCCGCGTCCCTGCATTTTCTTGTCCACAGCGAAACGAGCGAAGAGCATAGCGGGGACAGGATAATTTGAGGGCATCGCGGACTGGATGGATGCGGGCGCGTCTTCCTGCTTGACCGAACTGAAGACCAGCGAGTAATAACCCATTACCACATTATCGAGATGCACAACATACGTCTGTGATGAATCGGCGCGCTGGTTCACAAGAGCATATTTGTGGATAAATAGGTCTAATGGGTGCTTGCCGCACTTGAAATCGCGGACTTGATGATGGACGGCGAGCTTTTCAACGGGGGAGATTTCCAGTGTGGTGTTCACTTTTCTACCTCGTTGGACGAAGCTGGAGCCAGTTTGCGTGATTTAGCCGTGATGCGCATTGTCGACACGCCATTCCCTTCCCGCCCATGTGTCCGATACACGTCTGGGCGGTTCGTATTTGAGTCCAAAGTCAATCTCGTTTTGTCACTGGGCGTGGCCTAATCTGGGGAGGAGGCGGAATGCCTCCTGTTCCGGGTGGCTTCGTAATTCGCCCATCAGCAGCCATAGCGGCCAAACTGTTAGGAGCCGGCGGGCTGATGGAAGTCTCACCAAGTTGATCGAGATCAATGGTCAAAATTCCTGCCCATCTGTAGCCATCCCCATCTTTCTTAAGCTGCCCTGTTTTCACGAGTCGGCTCAAAGTTGTGGCGACTGTAGGAGCGTTTGCGACGTAGCCCATACTGTCCAGCGTCCTCAATACCTCAGAGGTGGTCCTGGTTCCAACAGCAGCCTGAACGATTTCTAGGATTGCTTCCGTAAGAGATCGATCCTCCACACTACTGTTTCCCGTAAGGGACTGAAGAACTGCAATCGCCTGACGCAATTGAGCGCGCCGACGGTCAAGTGTTTCTATAGTTTCCTCAACAAGCTTGAGTTCATCGCGGGCATCATTGATTGCGCGTTGGTAGCCATCGGTCATCAGATTACCTCAACAACCCTAATGATATGAAAAGTGAATTCAAATGTCAACATATATGTTGAATAAAGTTGTTGAAAACTTGTCCGGATAGGATGCGGCGCTTGTGGATGCTGAGGAACAGGCCGCCGAGGCGGAGAAGCGAGCTGCGCGAATGCACGCTACAGCTTCCGTGATTCGGAGGATGATTGCGGATGGCGAGCCGTGGCCAAGTGACACTGATTTAACAATACCAACTATTGCAATACGGAATTCAGACAGTACCGGAGCCCGATCAGAGTTGACAGTTGGCTACGAGAAGCGCAGAATATAATTTTGAGTTCGTCATACATTGTACGTACGGAGCTTATCCCATGGCAACTTTATCACGCCCTTTGAAATCAGGACGGATCAACGCCAGAATATCCTACGCCGAAGAGGCGCTCTTGCGCCGAGGCGCACGGCGAAAGGGGCAAACCATGACGGAATTCGTTGTGCAGAGCGCCTGTGCTGTAGCGGAGCTTGAATTGGCCGAACAGAAGGAATTTACGCTTCCTCCCGAGCAGTGGCAAGCCTTCCTGGCAGCGCTTGACAAGCCCACCGAGCCAAGCCCCGCGCTACGCCGCTTGCTGACGGAACCAAGCGTCATAGAACTGGCTAATAAAAAGTAAAGAATAGCCTTGAATCTGAATCGCCTGTTTCACTTTGGCGCGCTGATTCAGTTCCAGCGCTTCTTGTCGTCGGGGTCGTCGTCGATGGGGCGGCCGTAGCCGTCGATGTGAATCGTGCGGCCCTGGGAGCGCATGTAGACCTCGAACTTGCGGGCGGCGCGGCGACGCTTCCAGCGGTAGTAGCGGTTGCGCAGGGCATACCATCTTTCGCTCAAACCGAGGGAAAGGCCGCGGCGCGGGGCCAGGCGGATGTAGAGCAGGCCGGCCAAGGCGCCGCCCAATAGGGCGAAGGCATTCAAACGTTGTTGCAGGCTGAAAAGCATGGCGCAGGTAACGAGTGCATAGATGACGGCCAAGTAGCGCGCCTTGATGCTGATGGGCAGGGGGAAAAGCATAAACTGCGTGTCGCCGTAGAGTGTGCCGATAGCGACCAGCAGGCCGAAGATGCCGCCGAAACAGCCGTAAAGCGGAACCGCGACCGGCGAAAAGCCCAGGGTGCGGCTGCATTCATAAATTGCGGCGGCTGCGGCGGCAGTTCCGAGCACCGAAAACGCGTAGAGACCGGTGACCCAGCTGGAGTTGTGATAATTTTCCAGGAAGCCGGCTAGGAACCAGAGCGATAAAAGCTCGAGGAGCGTGCCCAGCAACACGGGGGTCGGATGAATCAGGCTGTAGGTGAGGGGTTGCCAGAGAGCTCCGTGCAGGAAGGCGCCGGGAGTGAATGTGAAGGAGCGCGTAAACTGATCGGCAAGGGCAGGAACGGCCAGCCCCGCCAGCGCCAGCGCAAAGTAGGCGCCGAGGTTCCACAGAACCAGGCGGCGGGTGGCGCCGTGGAACTCGGGGAAGGCCAACGGAGTGGAGCTTAACCGGGGCATGGTGGTCTGTCTAAGGGTAAACCCCGAAGCAGGCGAGTGTCCTGGAAAAGGGCAGACGGTTTGCGCGCTCTCTGCATTTCTGCGCGCTTCTGCCCGGAATTCTCCCCAACGGCTCGCGCGCCTCGAAGCAACAGGCCGCATGGCGTATCCTTCCTCTTAGGGCTCCGGTGGGGGTGGCTTCGGCCTCTTGACCGGGGGCCGGTCTTTCTCAAAGAATAACGGAGGCACATAATAAATTTTTTATCGTCCTGTAATACGAAATATCGTGAAGAGAGGAGGCTGCCATGCCCAACTGCTCTGAATGCGAGAATGTTCTAGACATTGAATTGGACGAAGTGGCAGAAGGTGACGTGGTCACCTGCGATGAATGTGGTACGGAGTACGAGGTGGTTGGCGTTGAACCACTGGAGTTGGCGCGGGTAAGCAAGGATCTGGACGAGGATGACGTAGATTTACTCGAAGAGGAAGAGGAGGAAGAGTGAGGGTGAATCGCATGAGTTTGGCGGCCGGGGCGGTAATTGCCTTTCTTGCGGCCGGTTTAGTTCCCCTGGGGTCACGGGGCGGGTTCATAGGGCCGGTTGCGGCCGATGCGCAGAACCTGGGCTGGCGCGTTGTCACTGGCGCCGTGGTGGACGCCAATTCCGTCCCGGTGGTTGGCGCCACCGTCTTTCTCAAGGACCTGAAGTCAAAAGCTATTCGCAGCTATACCACCACCGAGAAGGGCCACTTCCGGTTTGCCGGGGTAAATATGGCCCAGGAACATGAGCTTTGGGCGGAGATGAACGGCAGAAAAACCGCCGTCAAGACCATCAGTTCGTGGGACACACGTAAGGAGTTCGAGGTGGAATTGAAGCTGAAGTAGAATGAAGGGCCGCGGCAATCGTGGAATGCCGCAGCCGATTTACCCTTCCAGCTTTTTCGTCACCAGCTCGTTCAGCAGCGCGGGGTTGGCCTGCCCCTTTGTGGCCTTCATCACCTGGCCCACAAAGAAGCCGGCCAGGGTCTTCTTGCCACCGCGATACTGCTCCACCTGTTTTGGGTTGGCGGCAATGACCTGATCGATCAGGGCTTCGATGGCCCCGGTATCGGTGATCTGCTCCGGCTTCTCGCGTTCGTAGACAGCGGCAAAATCCTCGCCTTTCTCAAAGCACACGTCGAAGAGCTGTTTGAGCTGTTTGGAGCTGATCTTGCCCTCGTCAAGCAGATCGGCGGCCTGAACCACACCCGCCATCGAAACCGGCGATTGTTCCTGCTCCAGTCCCAGAGCCTTCAGGCGTCCGCCCAGTTCGCTGAGCAGCAGATTGGCCACGCGGCGTGGGTTGCGAGCGGTGCGGGCGGCGGCTTCAAAGCGGTCGGCATCTTCCTTTGTCGTGGTCAGCGTGGCAGCATCCTTAGGAGTAAGCTCATACTCGGCGATCATGCGGGCACGGCGCGCTTCCGGCAGCTCGGGGAGTTTTTTCTTGGTCTCGGCCAGAAATCCGGCCGAAATAATCAGTGGTGGCAGGTCCGGCTCGGGGAAGTAGCGATAGTCGTGGGCCTGCTCCTTCGACCTCATCGAATAGGTGCGTCCCTCGGCCGCATTCCACAGCCGGGTCTCCTGAGAGATGTGCCCGCCGGATTCGATAACCTCGATCTGGCGCTCGATCTCGTACTCCAGTGCGGCGCGTATGAAGCGAAAGCTGTTGACGTTCTTGATCTCGACCTTGGCGCCGAATTTTTCCTGACCTCTGGGACGCACGCTCACGTTAGCGTCGCAGCGCAGAGAGCCCTCCTCCATGTTGCAGTCCGAGACGCCGCAGTAGAGCAGGATTTCTTTCAATCGGGTCAGGTACTCGAAGGCCTCGTCCGGAGTGCGTATGTCGGGCTCGGAGACAATCTCCGCCAGCGGTGTACCGCAACGGTTCAGGTCGAGATAGGTGCGCGTGGCAGAGTCGGCAAAGCCGTCGTGGAGGCTTTTGCCGGCATCCTCTTCCATGTGCAGGCGGGTGATGCCGATGCGCTTTATGCTTCCGTCGGCGGCCGGCACGTCGATCCAGCCGTGCTCCGCCAGGGGCTTGTCGAATTGCGAGATCTGGTACCCCTTGGGCAGGTCGGGATAGAAGTAATTCTTGCGCGCAAAGATGGAGCGCTCGCACACCTGGCAGTTGAGGGCCAGCGAGGCCAGCGTGGCGAAGGCAACAGCCTGGGAATTGAGCACTGGCAAAGCCCCCGGCAGCCCCAGACACACCGGGCAGATGTTGGTGTTGGGGGCCGATCCGAATTGATTCCGGCAACCGCAGAAGGCCTTGGTGCGGGTGAGCAGTTGCACGTGGACCTCGAGTCCGATGACGGGCTCGTACTTGGCCAGAACTTGGGGAGAAAGCGCGACGGCAGGCATATGTGAATTTTAGCGCGAATATACGGTGCAGCTCCGTGACTATTTGCCCCTCACAGAATCTTCTTTCCAAATGCCGAGCAGGCCAGCTCCACTGCCAGGTCTGCCGTGCGGTTGTGCTCGTCGATCACCGGGTTCACCTCAACGATCTCGAAGCTCAGCAGCCGCCCGTGATCGGCAATGATCTCCATAGCCAGGTGGGCCTCGCGGTAGGTTGCTCCGCCGCGCACCGGCGTGCCCACTCCCGGCGCATCCTCGGGGTCAATCCAATCCATGTCAATCGAGACATGGTATCCGGCCGTTCCGCGTCCGGCGGCGCGCAAGGCCTCTTCCATCACCGTTCTCATGCCGCGCTCGTCGATGTCGCGCATGGTATACACGGCTATCCCGGCGCGGCGAATGTTCTCCCGTTCGGCGGCGTCGATCTCCCGCACCCCGATCAGCACTGTATTCTCCGCCAATATCTTGGGCGCATCGCCGGAAATCTTCGTCAGCGCGTCCGGCCCCATCCCCAGCAACGCGGCCAGCGGCATCCCGTGCACGTTGCCCGAGGGCGAGGTATCCGGCGTGTTGATATCCGAGTGGGCATCTATCCACACCACCCCGATCTTCTCCCCTTTACGGCGATAGAACTCCGCCACGCCGGAAACCGAGCCGGCGGCCAGTGAGTGATCCCCGCCCAGCAGTAGCGGCGTCATCCCTTCCTCCAGGGTCTTCACAACGGCTTCGGCGGTGCGCGTGCAGGTCTGGGCAATTTGCTTGAGATAGTGCGCATTTTCTTTGCCCGCGGTCTGCGTCTCGGCAATCTCCACGCGAATATTGCCCCCGTCGATCACCTCGTGTCCCAGCGCTTCCAGCCGTGTCTCCAGCCCGGCCACGCGCACCGCCGAAGGCCCCATATCCACACCGCGCCGGCTGGCCCCCAGGTCAAGCGGAACGCCGATCACACGGATGCGCCGTGGAGGCTGAGCCTGCGCGCCATAATGTGGAATGGACGAAGCGGGGTTGGAAACTTCAGCGGAATTTGACATATCAACATCTCCCCCAAGTGTCATTAAATCAGATTTCCGTGAAGCAGATGAGAACTCGCTAATAATCCATGCCTCTGGTCACACTCTGGCTCCCGGCTGTTCCATGCGGCAGTAATTAGTTCAGCGTTTGCTGTCGATAAGAACTTTCAGGGGCCAGGCATTACAACAACAGCATAACCCAACTCTTTCCAATGAAGAGACTGCTTCCCACGTTCGTCATTCTATTCGCCTGCGCATCGATTGCCTGGGCAACGCCGCCCACCCCGCTGACCACCCTGCGCGCCGTTACAGCCATCAGCAACGCCGAGGCCAATCAGCACCCGGCGGTGTCCTTCCAAGCCACAGTTACCTATTTCCGCCCCTATGGGAGAGAACTGTTTATACAGGATGGGGACGCGGCGATTTTTGTGCACCCCGCCACAGGTCTCAAGCTCGTTCCCGGCGATCGCGTCCTCGTGCGGGGAACCCTGCACGAGAGTTTCCGGCCTTATGTAGAAAGCAACGACATCACATTGCTGAGCCACGGCGCATTGCCCAAACCGGAACGAGCCAGTTTCGATCAGATGATCCGGGCCGAGACCGATTGCAAACTGGTTACCGTACACGCCATCATCCGGTCCGCCAACATCGTGCCCAACTCGACCTCCCTGATCCCAGCCATGTATCTGCAAATGCTGGTAGATGGCAGCCAGGTCGACGCGAACGTGGATAGTGACGACAACAACGCCTTCAAAGATCTGCTGGACGCGGAAGTGGAGATTACCGGCGTGGTGTCAGGACACTTCGACAACAAGATGCAACAGACGGGCATCCTGTTCCACGTTCAAACCCTGGACGGATTGAAGATATTGAAGCGCGCCGACGTCGATCCTTGGTCTATCGCTGTTACGCCGATGGACCGCATGATTACAGGCTACCGGGTGCGCGATCTCACCCAGCAAATGCGTGTGCAGGGAACTATCACCTATTACCAGCCCGGTTCAGGCGTTGTGCTGCAAGACGGCGCCAGAAGTCTGTGGATCACGACCCAGAGTTTTAGCCCCTTGCGGATTGGCGATCGGGCGAGCGCGATCGGGTTTCCTGACGTGCAAAACGGATTCCTGGCCCTGACGCGCAGCGAAGTCCGCGACACCTCTGTGCAAGCGCCTGTCACCCCATCCCTGTTCACCTGGCAACAGTTAGCTTCAGGCGGAAATGATGGCCGCAGTCACATCTTCGATCTGGTTTCCATCGAAGGACGGGTGATTGCGGAGGTGCGACAGGCTACTCAGGATGAGTATGTGCTGGAGACGGATGGTCACCTGTTCTCGGCTATTCTTCGCCATCCCAATTCCCTCAGCAGCATTCCCCTCCTCCCGATGAAGCAGGTTCCGCCGGGATCGCGCATCCGCGTCTCCGGCATTTGCATGCTTGCGGACGCGAATCCTTTCAACGGAGAGGTGCCGTTCAATATCCTGATGCGTTCCTTCGACGATATTGCGGTTGTCGCCAGGCCTTCCTTGTTAAATGTTCGCAACCTCATCCTCCTCGTCAGCCTGCTGCTGGCGATCGTAATCGTCATAGGCATCAGAGGTTGGACCCTCGAGCGCAAGGTACGCCGCCAAACCGCCGCATTGGCCGCCCTTGAACGCCGCCGCGGCCGCATCCTCGAAGACATCAATGGCTCTCGGCCCCTGGCTGAGATCCTCGAACAAATCACGGAACTGGTCTCCTTCCAGCTCAAGGACGCGCCCTGTTGGTGCGAAATTACCGATGGCGCCCGGCTGGGAAATTGCCCCACGCAGCTTACAACTCTACGCATCGTTCACGAAAAGATTCCCTCCCGCTCAGGTCCGCCGCTCGGCGCCATTTTTGCCGCCTTCGATTCGCTCACCAAGTCCTCCGACCTTGAGTCTGAAGCTCTTTCCATGGCGGCAGGCCTGGCCACCCTGGCCATTGAAACCCGCCGCCTTTACTCCGACCTGCTGCATCGTTCGGAGTTCGACCTGCTCACCGACATCCACAACCGCTTCTCCCTGGAAAAGCTGTTGGACGCCCAGATAGATCAGGCGCGTCTCGAGGCAACCATTTTCGGACTGATCTACATCGACCTCGACGACTTCAAGCAGGTGAACGATTCTTATGGGCATCAGGTTGGCGACCAGTACCTGCAGGAGGTAGCGTTGCGCTTGAAGAGGCAGCTTCGCCCTCACGATAAGCTGGCCAGGCTGGGCGGCGACGAATTCGCCGCTCTGGTCCCTTTAGTGCGCAGCCGCGCCGAGGTCGAAGAGATCGCTCAACGCCTGGAGCGCTGCTTCGACGAGCCGTTTGCCTTGGAGGAGCTGATCTTGACTGGTTCGGCGAGCGTGGGCATCGCCCTCTATCCCGAAGACGGCGCAACCAGGGATGACCTTTTGAACGTCGCAGATGCCGCTATGTATGTTGCCAAGAACGCCAGACGACAAATCGAAACGAGTCTGCCTCAGAGTTCGCACTCCTGATTCTCCGACGAAGATCGCGCCAAACAAAGGCCCGGCTTGCGCCAGGCCTCTTATGTTGATTAATTAAAAAACGCCTGAACAGCCTGCTCTGAGTGAAGTCGAACGGGGCTAGTTCACTCGGCCGCCATCTCCTCGGCTTCGCCCTCCTGGCGCATCAGCTCCAGTTCGCGTTCCTCGGCTTCTCTTTCGGCCGTAACCTCCTGTTGCACGCGGGCCGCCGCTTCCTCCAGCTCCGGAGAGAGCTGGACGTTGCGGTAGTACTCCAGGCCCGTGCCGGCCGGAATCAGCCGCCCCACGATCACGTTCTCCTTCAGCCCGCGCAGGTTGTCCACCGCGCCGTTGATGCTGGCCTCGGTAAGCACGCGCGTTGTCTCCTGGAAGCTGGCCGCGGAGATGAAGCTTTCGGTCGACAGCGAGGCCTTGGTGATGCCCAGCAGCAACGGTCGCCCAGTCGCCGGACGGCCTCCGTTGGCCAACACCCTTTCGTTCTCCTCACGGAAGCGGAAGCGGTCCACCTGCTGCTCCAGCAGGAAGTTGCTGTCGCCCACATCGTCGATCCGCACCCAGCGCAGCATCTGCCGCACAATCACCTCGATGTGCTTGTCGCTGATAGCCACGCCCTGCAACCGGTAGACCTCCTGAATCTCGTTCACCAGGTAGGATTGCAGCGCCTTTTCGCCCAACACATCCAGAATGTCGTGCGGATTCAGCGGGCCATCCATCAGCGGATCGCCCGCGCCCACACGCTCGCCTTCCTGCACGTTCACGTGAATACCGCGCGGCACCAGGTACTCCTTCTCGTCGCCGTTGTCCGCGGTCACGTAAATTTTGCGCTGCCCCTTGGAAATCTCGCCGAAGCGCACCACGCCGTCGATCTCGCTGATGATGGCCGTCTCGTGCGGCTTGCGCGCCTCAAACAGTTCCACCACGCGCGGCAGGCCGCCGGTAATGTCCTTGGTGCGCGTGCTCTCCTTGGGAATCTTGGCCAGCACGTCGCCCGGTCCCACATCTTCGCCGTCCTGCACCATCAGGTGAGCGCCGCGCGGCAACAGATACCGCTTGTGAGCCTTGGAATTTTTCACAACGAACGTCGGCTGCCGCTTCTCATCTGGAGAGTCGGCCACCACCCGCCGGGAGAGGCCGGTCACTTCGTCCACCTCTTCGTTCAGCGTGATGCCTTCCTGCAAATCCTTGTACTGCACAGTGCCGCCGATCTCGGTCAGGATGGCGTAGGTGTACGGGTCCCACTCGGCCAGCAACTGGCCCAGCTTCACCTGCTCGCCGTCCTTCACCTTGAGGCGCGCGCCGTAGACCACCTGGTAGCGCTCCTTTTCGCGGCCGCGCTCGTCCTGAATGGCAATCGAGCCGTTGCGGTTCATGGCCACCAGCGTGCCGTCCCTGCTCTCCACATAGTTCAGGTTGATAAAGCGCACCATGCCGTTATTCTTGGCGTCCAGGCGCGACTTATCCTGCACGCGGCTGGCCGTGCCGCCCACGTGGAAGGTGCGCATTGTCAACTGCGTGCCCGGCTCGCCGATGGACTGCGCCGCGATCACGCCGCATGTCTCGCCCAGTTCCACCATGCGCCCCGAGCCCAGGTTGCGCCCGTAGCACAGCGCGCAAACGCCGCGCCGCGATTCGCAGGTCAGCACCGAGCGGATCTTCACCTTCTCCACGCCCGCGCCCTGAATCGCCGAGGCAATGTCCTCGTCGATGGGCTGGTTGACCTCCACCACCACGTTGCCGTCGTAATCCTTGATCCGCTCCAACGACACCCGGCCGATGATGCGGTCGCGCAACTCCTCGATGATCTCGCCCGACTCGACGATCGAGCCCACGTAAATCCCCTCGACCGTGCCGCAGTCGTACTCCGTCACGATCACGTCCTGGGCCACGTCCACTAGACGCCGTGTCAGATAGCCTGAGTCGGCAGTCTTGAGCGCTGTATCCGCAAGCCCCTTGCGCGCGCCGTGCGTCGAGATGAAGTATTCCAGCACCGTCAGCCCCTCGCGGAAGTTGGCCGTGATGGGCGTCTCAATCACCTCGCCAGAAGGCTTGGCCATCAGCCCGCGCATCCCAGAAAGCTGCCGAATCTGCTGCTTCGATCCGCGCGCGCCCGAGTCGGCCATGATGTAAATCGGGTTCATGGCCCCCTCTTCGTCTGCCTTCTTCATGTTGTCGAACATCTCGTCGGCCACCTCTTCGGTCACCGCCGACCACATCTGGATCACTTTGTTGGAGCGCTCGCCGTTGGTGATGGCACCATCCATGTACTGCTTCTGGACCTCGACCACCTTCAGGTCCGCATCGCGCACCACCGAGTATTTTCTCTCCGGAATCACCATGTCGTCCAAGCCTACCGACAGCCCGGAGCGCGTGGCGTATTGGAAGCCCAGGTCCTTGATGTGGTCCAGCATCCCCACCGTGACTTCCAGGCCCAGGTTCTGGTTGCAATAGTTCACCAGTTGGCCGATGCCATTCTTTTTCAGCAGCCCGTTGATGTACGGCATTCCCTCCGGCAGCGCGTCGTTTAAAATCACGCGGCCCACCGTCGTCGAGATGTAATGATTCTTGAACTCCACCGGCTCAATGTGCGTCAGGTCCTGGTCGTCATAGGCTGTGGTCAGGTCCATCACCCTGCCCGTGTAGCGCAGCCGGATGGGCGACAACGTTTCCACTTCCCTGGCCTCCAGCGCCATCAGAACCTCTTCCGTATTGGCGAAGACACGGCCCTCGCCTCGGGCGTTCTTCTTGGCCTTGGTCAGGTAGTAGAGGCCCAGCACCATGTCCTGCGAGGGCACGGTAATCGGCTGGCCCGAAGCCGGGGAAAGAATGTTGTGCGTGGCCAGCATCAGCACGCTGGCTTCAATCTGCGCCTCCGGCGACAGCGGAATATGCACCGCCATCTGGTCGCCGTCGAAGTCCGCGTTGAACGCCGTGCAAACCAGGGGGTGAATCTTGATTGCCTTGCCCTCCACCAACACCGGCTCAAAGGCCTGAATGCCCAGGCGGTGCAGCGTGGGCGCGCGGTTCAACAGCACCGGGTGGTCCTTGATGACCTCCTCCAGGATGTCCCACACCACCGATTCCTGCATCTCCACCATCTCCTTGGCTTGCTTGATGGTGGTGCAGTGACCCGTCTGCTCCAGGCGATGGTAGATGAACGGCTTGAACAACTCCAGCGCCATCTTCTTGGGCAATCCGCACTGATGCAATTTCAATTCCGGGCCCACCACAATCACCGAGCGACCCGAGTAGTCCACCCGCTTGCCCAGCAAATTCTGCCGGAAGCGTCCCTGCTTGCCCTTCAGCGTGTCGGAGAGCGACTTCAGCGGGCGGTTGTTGGCGCCCCGCAGAATGCGGCCGCGGCGGCCGTTGTCGAACAATGCGTCCACCGCCTCCTGCAACATGCGCTTCTCGTTGCGCACAATCACTTCGGGCGCGTGCAGGTCCATCAGCTTCTTCAACCGGTTGTTGCGGTTGATCACGCGGCGATAAAGATCGTTCAAATCGGAGGTGGCAAAGCGGCCGCCGTCCAGCGGCACCAGCGGACGCAGCTCCGGAGGAATCACCGGCAATACGTCCAGAATCATCCAGTGCGGCTTGTTATCGCTCTTGCGGAAGGCCTCGACAACCTTCAGGCGCTTGGCGAACTTCAGCTTTTTCTGCGCCGATGTTTCCGTTTTCATCCGTTCGCGCAGCTCCATGCCCAGTTCGTCGATATTGACGCGCTTGAGCAGTTCCTTGATGGCCTCCGCGCCCATCATGGCCTTAAAGCCCGTGGGACGGAACTGCGCATCCAGGTTGCGGAACTCGGTTTCGTCCTTGATGATCTGGCGTTCCTTGACCCCCGGCGCGTCGCCGGAATCGATCACCACATAGGACTCAAAGTAGAGAATCGCTTCCAGATCGCGAAGAGAAATGTCCAGCAGGTGACCGATGCGCGAAGGCAGCCCCTTGAAGAACCACACATGCGAGCAGGGAGAGGCCAGTTCGATGTGGCCCATGCGCTCGCGGCGCACCTTGCTCACCGTCACTTCCACGCCGCACTTGTCGCAGATTACTCCGCGATGCTTCATGCGCTTGTACTTGCCGCACAGGCACTCCCAGTCCGTTACCGGCCCAAAGATGCGCGCGCAGAACAGGCCGTCGCGCTCCGGTTTGAAGGTGCGATAGTTGATCGTCTCCGGCTTGGTGACCTCGCCGTGCGACCAACTGCGGATCTTCTCCGGCGATGCCAGCATGATGCGGATAGCGTCAAAATCGGTAATCGGGCTGGAAAGCTCAAACGGGTTCGAACGGAACAAGGCGACCCTCCTTGGCGGGCCTTACGGCTGCTGCCGCGGCTTTTCCCGGGATTCTTGAAGAGCTCTTCCTTCCCGGGAAGCGGCTTTTACCGCTTTCAGGAAGAACCCTAAAATCAGCTACTAGCTTCTAGCCTCTAGCTACTAGCTTTCTTCTTGCTATTGCCAAAATGCTGCGGAACTAATCGGCAGCACGATCAAGCTAAAAGCTAAGAGCTAATAGCTATCAGCTAGTCGGCCACCGCCGCCACTTCCGGCGCGGGCAACTTCTTGACGAGATCCGCGCGCTTGATCAACTCCACGTCCAGGCACAGCGACTGCAACTCGCGGATCAGCACGTTGAACGACTCCGGCACACCCGGCTCGATAGCTGCCTCACCCTTCACAATGGCCTCATAAATCTTGGTCCGGCCGTAGACGTCGTCTGACTTCGCCGTCAGTAATTCCTGAAGAATGTATGCCGCGCCATAAGCCTCCAGCGCCCACACTTCCATTTCGCCGAATCTCTGCCCGCCGAACTGCGCTTTTCCGCCCAACGGCTGTTGCGTAATCAGCGAGTACGGCCCGATAGACCGCGCGTGAATCTTGTCGTCCACCAGGTGCGAAAGCTTGAGCATGTAGATGTAGCCCACCGTCACCGGCTGCTCAAACTGCTCGCCGGTCAAGCCGTCGTAGAGAGTCGCCTTGCCCGAGGAAGGCAGCCCGGCCGAAGCCAGCAGCGACTTGATCTCCCCCTCCCGCGCCCCGTCGAAGACCGCCGTTCCAAACCAAATGCCGTGCTCCATGCCCGCTCCCACGCGAACCAGCATCTCGTCGTCCAGCTCCATCAACTGGCGCAGCACCGCGGTTCCGGCGAA
The DNA here is from genome assembly GCA_050011175.1 of Occallatibacter sp. Classification (GTDB taxonomy): domain Bacteria; phylum Acidobacteriota; class Terriglobia; order Terriglobales; family Acidobacteriaceae; genus Telmatobacter. The sequence continues at coordinate 139,467 of JBEKJR010000004.1, read as the reverse complement.
CTCCTTCTTCATCAGTTCGCGCGTGTACTTGGCATCGGTGTTGGCGCGAATTAGATCGGCAACCTTCTTGCCCAGCACGTGCGCGGCCCAGCCCAGGTGCGTCTCCAGAATCTGGCCCACATTCATGCGCGAAGGCACGCCCAGCGGGTTCAGGATGATCTCCACCGGCGTTCCATCGGGCAGATACGGCATGTCTTCTTCGGGAAGAATGCGCGCGATTACGCCCTTGTTGCCGTGCCGGCCGGCCATCTTGTCGCCCACCGAGAGCTTGCGCTTCATGGCTACATAGACCTTCACCAGCTTGATGACGCCCGGCGGCAGCTCATCGCCCTTCTGCAGCTTGGCCACCTTCTCGTTGGTGATCTTGCGCAGCACTTCGATCTGCCGCGAGGTCATCTCCTCGATCTCGTCGATTTGCTCGTTGACTCTGGGATCCTTGTCGGCGTAGCGGATGCGCTTGAGATTTTTTGTGGAAATGCGCTCGATTGTTTCCCGATCCAGAATCGCACCCTTGGTCAGCAAGCGCTTGTTGGTCCGCTCGTCGTGCAGGTCGGCCAGCACCTCCTTGCTGCCCAGAATGCCGTCCAGGCGCTTCAGGCGCTCATCGGTCAGAATGCGAATCTCGTCGCCCAGGTTCTTTTCCAGCTTGGAGATGTACTCCGCCTCGATCTGTCTTGCTCTCTCGTCCTTATCCTGGCCCTTGCGGCTGAAGATGCGCACATCGACAATCGTTCCCTCGATGCCTGGAGGGCAGGTCAGCGACGCATCGCGCACATCGCCGGCCTTCTCGCCAAAGATAGCGCGGAGCAGCTTTTCCTCTGGAGTGAGTTGCGTCTCGCCCTTAGGGGTGACTTTGCCCACCAGGATGTCGCCATGCTTGATCTGGGCGCCGATGCGAATCACGCCGCTCTCGTCGAGATCACGCAGCGCATGCTCGCTCACGTTGGGAATGTCGCGCGTGATCTCTTCCGGCCCCAGCTTGGTGTCGCGCGCCTCGATTTCGAACTCCTCGATGTGCACCGAGGTGTAGTAATCCTCCCGCACCAGCTTCTCGCTGATCAGAATCGCGTCCTCAAAGTTATAGCCGCGCCAGGGCATGAAGCCCACCAGCACATTGCGTCCCAGCGCCAGTTCGCCGCGCTCTGTGCAAGGCCCGTCGGCGATCACCTGCCCCTTGACCACGCGGTCGCCCTCGCGGACAACCGGTTTCTGATTGATGCAGGTGTTTTGGTTCGAGCGCTTGAACTTGATCAGCGTGTAGATGTCCGAGCCCACCTCGCGCGAAAGCTGCGTGGGATGATGCTCGCCCTCCACGCGCACAATGATGCGTTGCGAGTCCACCGAGTCCACGATGCCATTACGCTTGGCCAGAATCACGGCGCCCGAATCGCGCGCCGTCACGCCCTCCATTCCCGTGCCCACTAGCGGAGCCTCGGCCGCCAGCAGCGGCACGCTCTGGCGCTGCATATTGGCGCCCATCAGTGCGCGGTTGGCGTCGTCGTGTTCCAGAAACGGCACCAGCGAAGCAGCCACGGAAACCAACTGCTTGGGGCTCACGTCGATGTAGTCCACCTCGGCCCTGTTCACCAGCACAAAGTTCCCCATGCGCCGCGCGTTTACCAGATCCTCGGTGATCAATCCCTCTTCGTTGAACTCAATGTTGGCCTGCGCGATGGTGTGCTTGTCCTCTTCCCATGCCGACAGGTAGAAACTGTAGGGAATGTGCTCGATCTGCCGCTTGCCCGCCTTCTTCAGCCCCGCGTTCAGCCGCGCCGCCTCATCCTTCTCGATGTGGTCACCCACGCGCAGTCCGCTCTCTCCGGCGTTGGTAATCTCCACGAAATCCAGAATCCGCGAATCCTTCACCTTGCGATACGGCGACTCGATGAAGCCATACTCGTTGATGCGCGCAAAGCAGCTCAACGAGCTGATGAGGCCGATATTCGGACCTTCCGGCGTCTCAATCGGACAAATGCGCCCATAGTGCGTCGGATGCACGTCGCGTACTTCAAAGCCCGCGCGCTCGCGAGACAAGCCGCCTGGCCCAAGCGCTGAAAGGCGGCGCTTGTGCGTAATCTCGGAAAGCGGATTGGTCTGGTCCATGAACTGCGATAGCTGCGATGAACCAAAAAACTCGCGAATCGCCGCCATCACCGGCTTGGCGTTGATCAAGTCGTGCGGCATGGCCGTCGAAAGCTCCTGATACACGCTCATCTTTTCCTTAATGGCCCGCTCCATGCGCACGAGGCCAATGCGGAACTGGTTTTCCATCAGCTCGCCCACCGCGCGTACCCTGCGGTTGCCCAGATGATCGATGTCGTCCACCATGCCGATGTTCTTGCGCAGCTTCAGCAGGTAGCGAATGGTCGCGTAGAAGTCCTCCGGGGTCAGCGTGCGGTGGTTTAGCTTGGTGGCGTCCTGGTTTTCATACAGCTTGATGTTGAACTTCAACCGGCCCACGCGCGAAAAATCGTACTTGCGCGGATCGAAGAACATGCCTTCAAACAGCGCCGTCGCTGTATCCAGGGTGGGCGGATCGCCTGGCCGCAGCTTGCGATAGATTTCGATCAGCGCCTCCTCCGGCTTGTGAATCGAGTCGCGCTTCAGTGTGTTGGCGATGATGTTGCCCGCATCGTCGCGCTCCGGGAAAAACACTTCGAAAGTTGTCGCGCCGCTGGACAGAATCTTATGCAGCCTGTCAGCCGTCAACTCGACGTTAGCCTCCACCACCACCTCGCCGGTGTTCATGTCCACCACGTCGGCCGCGGTATATGCCCCGTCCAGCTCGGCCGCTTCAACCTCGATCCTGTCGATGGCCGCCGTCCGCAGCGCCTTTAGCGAGTGCGGCGTGATCTTGCGTCCGGCAAACGCGATCTCCACGCCGTTATGCACCACCCCGTGCGCCGGCTTGACGCCCACCAGGTGCGTTGCTCCGCGACCCTCCTCCGGAATCGCCCAGTGCAGCTTGCCGTCGGCGATGTGCAGCCGGTCTACCGTATAAAACGTCTTGAGAATCTCTTCGTCAGAACGTAGCCCCAGCGCCCTCAGAAATATCGTCCCCAGAAATTTGCGCTTGCGATCGATGCGCACAAAAAGCGTGTTCTTCTGGTCGTACTCGAACTCCACCCAAGAGCCGCGGTAAGGAATGATCTTGCCCAGAAAGTAGGTGCGATTGTTGGCCGTCTCAAAAAACACCCCGGGTGACCGGTGCAGCTGCGAGACAATTACTCTCTCCGTGCCGTTCACGATGAATGTCCCGTTCGGCGTCATCAGCGGAATATCGCCGAAAAACACCTCCTGCTCCTTCACGGGCACCGGAAGTTCGCTATTCCTTTTGCCCGTTACCGGATCTTTCTCATAAATCGTAAGCCGCACCGTCACCTTCAACGGCGCCGAAAAGGTCATTCCCCGTTCCTCGCACTCCTGCTGGTCGTACTTCAATTGCAGGCTCACCGGGTCGCCGCACTTGTTGCAGAAGTCGGGCGTGTTCTTGTTGTACGTGCCGCACTTCTGGCAAAGCACATCGCCGGGATGAAACGGATCCGTTATTACCATCGACCCGCAATGCACGCAGGCCGTGCGCAGGTGATGCAGCCCCTTCAGGTGGCCGCATTTGCACTCCCAATTGCCAATCGAATAATCAACAAAGTCCAGTTGCGAAATGCCGCGAAAGTCCGTAATCGGAAATACCGACACAAATACCGACTGCAATCCAGAGTCATCGCGCTCATTGGGCAGCTTGTCCATCTGCAAGAAACGCTCATACGAGCGCCGTTGCACTTCAATCAGGTTGGGTATCTGCGTTGCGGTGGGAATCTTTGAAAAATCGAGTCGGCTGCGAATCGCGCGCTTCTCGTTCGGCATGCTTTACTCCTGAGCCTCGTCGCTCCGGCGCCGAAGTTGGGCCGGGCCAGCGCCTGAGTCTCTTCGGCGCCCGCTGATTACGGTAAATAAGTCGAAAAAACCGGACTGGCTCGATGCAATCTCCAGTCCCTACCCCCGCAAGCCCCTCCAGAAACAACTTGCAGCCAGGCTGCTAACACATTGGGGAATTCCCCCAGGGCCATGCATGTCCCGGGAGAAGTCGGTTAAAAACGAGTCGTGGGCATTGCCGACACCCGGTAAGTACGCGAAACTGCGCACGATTGAGGAAACAAAGCAACAGTTAATTCTGTTTACAATTGTGGTACGCCTTGGGCAGATATCCCCTCAAATACTCATTCTGTCAAAGCCAAAACACACGAAAAGCCCGCAAGGCACAATACCTCGCAAGCGCGGCTCATCGCCTGTGCCCCCATCCGAATTCTCTTGTTTTGCTCTCGCCGATCCCAAAGCTCGCTTCTGCCGCTCGCTCGCCAGCCACTCACAACGTCAACGGATACACCGCCTGCTGCCTAAGTAAACCGTTGACTCTAAGGCACTTATCTACAACGCTAACACTCCGCCAGAGGGCTTGGCCTGCCCCGGCCTGAGGACGCTTGCATGCCCATCCACAACTCTCAAAACGCGCCAGCTAAACCCGCCCCATTCCCTGAAATAAACGGAATAAGCCGATAAGACGCGCAATGCTTATTGTAGCGCGCCCTGGCCCGCCTTGCAAGCGGCCCGGCTTTACGGCCGGGCAGCCTGATCGGGCCTACTTGATCTCAATCGTGGCGATGCCTTCAAACTTCTTCTTGATGGCCTCGGCCTCGTCCTTGGTCGCATTCTCCTTCAGCGGCTTGGGTGCGCCATCCACCAGGTCCTTGGCTTCCTTCAGGCCGAGCGACGTGATCTCGCGCACTGCTTTGATGGTGTTGATCTTGTTCGCGCCGAAATCCTTCAGAATCACCTGGAATTCCGTCTGCTCTTCGGCCGCGGGAGCCGCCGCGCCGCCACCGGCTGCAACCGCCACCGGAGCCGCCGCCGCCGCTGAAACCCCAAGCCGCTCTTCCAACTTCTTTACCAGAGCCGAGGCTTCCAACAGGCTCAGCGATACAATTTGCTCTTCCAACTTCACTAGATCCGCCATTTTCTTCTCCATTTAGAACCGTTTGAAATTGTTGTTCCCGGCCGCAAACCCAAACTGGAAGTTTCCGATGCGCCAGACCCGCGCCCTTCCCGCCTGCTTCCCGGCCAAAACTCTTAAAAGCAGCTATTAGCTGCTAGCTTTTAGCTTCTAGCTCGTCCCAGCAAAGTTGTCCGCCTCCGTTCCAGTAAGAAAAAGCTAGAGGCTAGGAGCTAGAAGCTTGCGGCTTTACGCCGCACTGGCAAACTTGTTCTTCTCCACACCCTGGCCCATAACCACCGCCACATCGCGTCCCGCCGCGTTGATCACCGTCGCCAACCGCTGCGCCGGAGCATTGATCAGGAACAGCAGCTTGGAGAACAGCTCATCCCTGCCCGCCATCGTCGCCAGAGCCTTGATCTCGGCCACCGTCAGCAGCTTGCCATCCACAATGCCCAGCTTGAACTGGAACTCCGCGTTATCGCTCGCCCACTTGGCAAACACCTTGGCCAGCGCCACCGGGTCGCCCTTGGTGAACGCCACTGAGTTCACGCCCCGCAGCCCCTTCAGCGCGGCCTCCACGGGAGTGCCCTTGCCGGATACGGCCGCCAGCGTGTTCTTTACCACGCGATACTTGCCGCCCGCCTCGCGAATCACCTTGCGCAGTTGAAATTCCTTGGCCACCGTCAGCTTGGAAAATGTGCCGATAATCGCCGTCGTCGAGCTCTCCAGCTCACGCGCTAGCGCCTGGACCTTCTCCGTCTTCTTCGCCCTTGAAATCGCCATCTTGTGCTCCGCACAGTGAACAGTGATCAGTGAACAGTGGACAGTTACAAACCGTCCTCGATCAACGTTCCTGTCTCCACATCTCTCTTAAAATCTGCCTTTCGGGACTGAAACTGAATCCGCGGCCGCTGTTCACTGGCCACTGTTCACTGTCCGCTGCTTCTCAGTGCTTGCCCGCCGCGTCCGCAACCGCTGAATCCAGCCGCACTCCGGGGCCCATGGTCGAACTCAACGTGGTGCTCTTGATGTACTTGCCCTTGGCCGCCGATGGCTTGGCGCGCACAATCGCCGTAATCACCGTGGTCGCGTTGTCCACCAGCTTCTGCGGCTCAAAACTCAGCTTGCCCACCGGCACATGCACCAGGCTGGTCTTGTCGGCCCTGAACTCCACCTTGCCGGCCTTGATCTCTTTCACCGCCGCGCCCACGTCCATGGTCACGGTTCCGGTCTTGGGATTGGGCATCAGCCCCTTCGGTCCCAGCACCTTGCCCAACCGCCCCACCACTTTCATCATGTCCGGCGTGGCGATCAGCGCGTCAAAGTTGGTCCAGTTTTCCTTCTGGATCTTCTCCACCATCTCCTCGCCTCCCACAAAGTCCGCCCCTGCATCCTTGGCTTCCTTCTGGCGGTCTCCGGCGGCAATCACGGCCACCGTCTTGGTCTTGCCCAGCCCATGCGGCAACACCACCGTCCCGCGCACCATCTGGTCGGCATGGCGCGTGTCCACGCCGAGCCGCATCGTCAGATCGACGGTCTCGTCAAACTTGGCGTACTTCACCTGCTTCAGCAGTTTGACCGCCTCGGGCAGCGGATAGACGGGCTTCACGATAGCCGCGCGCGCCTTCGTAATATTTTTGCTGGTTTTAGCCATTCATCCCTCGTCTCCCACCGCTTCTGCCAGCCCCGCTTTGCGGAGAACCCGGTGCTGGCCGCACGGGTAACGCTTCATGCGTCCCGCGGCCAACCATCGAACGGGCCCAGAAACCGTGGTGCTATTGACGGCCCAGGAATCTCCCTGGACAGTTATAAGAATCATATCGAAACGGCACGGGAATTGCAAACTGGGGCCGCAAATCAATCGCAGAGTATCAAATATCTTTGAGGATCGCTTCTTTCGAGACGCTCTTGTGGGCGGCAATGCTGGAAAGAATTGCGTTCAGAGTTCCAATTCTTAGAGGCTTATGCTCGGGAACCGCGATGCGGTGGGACGTGGGATGCTGGGTTTGCAGGATGATGTGGCTGCCAACCTGATGGATTTTCACGTAACCCCAGCGTTTCGAGAGATGCTTGACCAGCTCTTCTCCGCTCAAATCGCGTGGCAGTTTCATGCGACGGCCAGCACCTCGTCGCGAATCAGATGAAGGCGGATAGAATCCGGGGCTGCGGAGTCGAAGTAGAAGGCCTGCACGGCCTCGCGGACGTTGGCCTTCAACTCATCCCAGCTATCGGCCTGGGTGAAGATGCTCTCGCCCAGAGCTTCGGCGGTGTAGCCGCCATCAGCCTCCTGCATCACTTCAAAGACGAGTTCCTTCATGCGCTTTGCACCCCCTGGCGAACTACCTCTCATCATACCGCGACTTTGGACAGGAAGCGAAGGATGAAGCTCATCGGTAGTGTCCTAATTTGGATTTTCATATTAGGTGCATTGGTTGTATGTGGGCGGGGCGGTGAGTTCGAGGTAAAAACGGCTGGGGTCTGGATCAAACACTCCCTGAACGGCATAATAGTAACAAAAAGCAGTGCGGCGCTGCTCATCCCGGAAGTCGCTATAGTCAATGAACCCATGCACGTAAAGAAAGCGCTGGCCCGTCTTTACCTGCTCAAACTCATCGCTCGACAGGACAAGTTTGAAGGGCTGTGTCGGAGCATCGGGGGCCAAAACCAGATTCATTCCATAGAGATTCCACTTATCGCTGTCGAATCCCTGCCCCAAGGGGTATTCAGGGACGTAGGGCAATCGCTCTCCCGATCCATTCAAACGTATAACAGCACGGATTTTCGTTATTTTGGCAATCGTCTTACCAGAGTTTCTTATAACAGGCCTAATCCAAAACCTACCCATAAAATCAGGGGCGTGGTCGTCCGATTCGGGTTCTCCAATATCCACTAATATCCAAGCTCGCTCGGAAGCGACCATGTGATTGGCTTGCTTGAGTGCTGCCTCAGCAGCTTTCCGCGTCTCCCAAGACTGCCAGCAAATGATGCATCCGGTAACAAGTGCAATTCCGACGAGCCACCAATCGGGCCTTGCATGCCACTTTGGCTGGTCGGCATCCGGTTTGGTCTGATCTACAAGGCCGTTGCTCTGCTTCACTGGGCTGACAGTCTCCGCAACGGGAGATTGGACTTGCTTTACCGATTGCTGTTTATTGTCGGCAGCCTTGTTTGCCTGACCGGACACACAGACTGCCATGAAAATAGCAAATGCGAGTATTGCCAGACGTTTCCACATGATTCAGAAATTGTACTCGTGAATTTGAGCCTGTGGATATGAAATCAGGACGAACGAACAAAAGGCCAGCTCTAACGGGTAACCTGCCCTACACCAGCTCAATCGAGACCCGCCGTCCCACCATTGCCGCCGCGCGCTGCAAGCTGGAAAGTGTAATGTCGTTCTTCGGATCGAGCAGACGGTCCACCTGTGTGCGGCTCGTCTTCAGCAGCGTAGCCATCTTGTTCTTGGAGATCTTCTGCTTCTTCATGGCCTCGGCCAACTGCCACGCCACAACCTCCTTGATCGCCTCTGCCTGCGCCTCCTCGAAGGGGTTCACGCCGCGCGGGGCGTGAGCTTGATTCCCAGCGCCTTCATCACGCCGAGAAAGGTTGATAGCCTTGGATCGCCGGTGGGCGAGAGAGCCTTATAGAGCGCCTCGCGGGTAACGCCCGCCTTGCCGGCAAGCTGCGTCATTCCCATGGCGCGCGCCACATCGCCCAGAGCCGCCGCGATCAGTGCCGGATCACCGTCCTCAAAGGCCGCTTCGAGATACTCCGCAATGGCCTTCGGGTTATCGAGGTACTCTGCTGCATCCCACAAAGTTGTTTTAAGAGCCATTCGCCTACTCCTTTGCCAGCTTCTTTGCCTTGGCTATATCGGCTGATTGCGTCTTCTTGCTGCCTCCAGCGAGCAGCAGAACAAGCATACTTCCGCGTTGCTGAAGATAGACCCTGTACCCCGGCCCATAGTCGATCCGTAGTTCGCTGACGCCATTTCCAACGGGCTTAGCGTCTCCGAAGTTGCCCAGTGACAGGCGGCGAATCCGGATCAGGATACGAGACCGTGCCTTCTCGTCGCGCAATTTGCGAAGCCAGTCGGAAAAGACAACGGTCTGACGAACTTCAATCACCTGTTAACTATAATTCACAATCAAAATTTCTTCAAGCGCATCCGGCCAAAATCCCCCGCTTCCCCTTGTGATAATCTGAAAAACCTACCACTTCGAGGCACATTTCGGTATGTCTTCCACCGCTTCCGCTTCGCCGCTCGCCCCCCTGCACATGATCGACCTGATCCGCAAAAAGCGCGACTGCGGCTCGCTGGACGCCCGCGAAATCGGCTTTCTTGTCACCGGTGCGGCCAACGAGTCCATACCAAACGATCAGCTCGCCGCCTGGCTGATGGCCGCATGGATTCGCGGCCTTTCGCTCGACGAGGCGCGCACGCTGACCCTGGCCATGCGCGACTCCGGTGAAAAATTCTCGCCCGCGCGTCTCGGCAAAACAGCCGTCGACAAGCACTCCACCGGCGGCGTGGGCGACAAGACCAGCTTTCTCGTCGCGCCCTTGGCTGCGGCCTGCGGGCTGGCCGTGCCTATGATCAGCGGCCGCGCCCTGGGCCACACCGGCGGGACTCTCGATAAATTGGAAGCCATCCCCGGCTACCGCACCGCCCTCACGCTCAAGGAATTCGAGGCTGTTCTGCTGAAGTGCGGCGCCTCCATCATCAGCCAGACCTCGACGCTGGTCCCTGCCGACCGCGTCCTCTATGCCCTGCGTGACCGCACCGGCACCGTCGAAAGCCCGGGGCTTATCTGCGCTTCGATTCTCAGCAAAAAGCTCGCTGCCGGTCTCAACGCCCTGGTGCTCGACGTGAAAACCGGCTCCGGCGCATTCTTGCGCAAGCCGGAGGATTCTTCGTACCTCGCCGCCCTGATGGTGGCCACTGCCGAGGCCGCCGGAACACGCACCGTGGCTCTGCTCACCGACATGAGCCAACCGCTGGGCCACATGGCCGGCAACTGGATCGAACTGGCCGAGTCGGTCGATCTGCTGCGCGGCAAGAGGCCCGCCGAAAACGAAGACCTGCGCGAACTGTCGCTGATTCTGGCCGGATGGATGATCCATCTCGGCGGTCAGGCCACAACTCCTGAATCCGGCTACTCCCGTGCTGAAAAAGCCCTAGCCGATGGCTCCGCGCTGCGCGTCTTCTTCGCCATGGTCAAGGCCCAGGGCGGCGATGTTTCAGTCTTTGACAAACCTGGATATCACAAACCCGGCGCAACCAAGGTGGTCTCGGCCTGGGAGAGCGGTTTTATTTCTTCCATGGACACGACCGCCCTCGGCTGGGCAGTGCAGCGCACCGGCGCGGGCCGCGAAAAAGCAGGAGAACCGGTTGATCCCCATGCCGGCATCGACTTCCACGCCCGCCGCGGCGCGCGCCTCGAGAAAGGCCAACCCCTAGCCACCCTCTACGCCACCAGCCCGGCGCTTCTGGCCGAGCCGGAGGAGATTCTCAGGCAGGCCATTCACTTCTCCACAACCCCTCCGCAGAAAGTGTCCTTGGTCAGCCGCATTTTTACGCGCGCATCGGCGGAAGCTCACCTGCGCGATGTTGGAAGTGCAGCTTCCAGCCATTAGCTTCTAGCTGCTAGCCTTATGGTTGACATTGGTGCAGCGCCAGAGAACGCCGGCGTTTTAGGCTTGCGAAGAAAAAGCTAGAGGCTGGAAGCTAGCAGCTAGAAGCTGTTCTTAAGGAGTGACCGCTGTGGAACGATATACCGGAGTGCTGGGGATCCTGGCCGTGCTGCTGACGGCTTATTTGTTCTCTACCGATCGCAAGCGCATTCGCTGGCGCACTGTCGCCTGGGGCATTGGCTTGCAGGTTACCTTCGCCTTCCTCGTCCTGCGCTTCGACTACGGACAGCGCGCCATGACCTGGGCCGGCGGCGTGGTCAACTCCATGCTCGCCTGCACCTTCGCCGGCACCAAGATGCTCTTTGGCCAGTTAGGCCTGCCCAACTCCGGAGCCTTTGGCAATCTGCTGCCGCCCAACGCAGGCGCCATCTTCGCCTTCCAGGTTTTGCCCACCATCATCTTCATCTCCGCCTTCTTCGCCGTGCTCTACCACATCGGCGTCATGCAGCTCATCATCCGCGGCTTTGCCTGGGTCATGCTCAAGACCATGCGCATCTCCGGCGCGGAAAGTTTGAACGTAGCCGCCTCTGTCTTCATGGGCCAAACCGAGGCCCCGCTCACCATCCGCCCGTTCCTCTCCAAAGCCACGCGCAGCGAGTTGATGACCATCATGACCAGCGGCATGGCCCACGTCTCCGGCGGTATCATGGCAGCCTACATCGCTTATGGCGTCGAGGCCCGCCATCTGCTCGCCGCCGTTATCATGACCTCGCCCGGCACCATCCTGCTCTCCAAGATCCTCGTCCCGGAAACGGGAATCCCCGCCACCGAAGGCAAGGTCGTCATCCCCGAGGACGAGACACATAAGGATGAAAACTTTATCGGCGCCATCGCCCGCGGCACCATCGACGGCGGCAAGCTGGCCATGAACGTGGGCATCATGCTCATCAGCTTCATCGCCCTCGTCGCCCTGCTCGACAGCCTTCTCGGCTGGACGCACTCGTTCGCTTACATGCACTGGTTTCCCAGCTCGCTCGGTCAGATTCTCGGCTTCCTCTTTGCTCCCGTCGCCTGGCTCATCGGCGTTCCCTGGCACGATTGCGGGGCGATTGGTAATTTATTGGGCACGCGCATGGCGCTCAATGAATTGCTCGCTTACGTCTCGCTGGGCGCGCAGAAGGCTACCCTCGCCCCGCGCTCCTTCACCATCGCCACCTATGCTCTGTGCGGATTCGCCAACCTGGGCTCCATCGGCATGCAGATCGGCGGCATCGGCGCGCTGGTCCCCGAACGCCGCAACGACCTGGCCAAGCTCGGCTTCCGCGCCATGTTCGCCGGCACCATGGCGAATTTGATCTCCGCCTCCATCGCCGGCATCTTCCTGGGGTAGAAATGCGGAGAAATTCGGCGCGAATGGTAGGAACATAGCGTCTGAGGGATTCTCCGAAGACCCGGAGATCAATCGTCTGTTTCGAGCCGTTTTAGACAGATATTTGCTTATTGCATTGAGAAAATCAGCTTCAAAGCACACAGGCGGTGGCTATGACACGTCTGAGGATGACAATGCTGATCATTTGCGTGGCGCTCGGGATGCTTGTGGGTTGCGCCGCGCCCCCCGCACAACTGGAGATGAAGCCGGCTCCGCAAACGCCGATAGCGGTGAAAAAGGAGGCGCTTGGCAAGCCAACCTGGGATCCGGCGTGGGACCGGATCGTCGAGAAGGCTCTGCCGCCGGAGATGCTCTCCGCCAGTGTGGCGAGGGATGTAAGTCCATTCTGTCCGCGCTTTAACGCCTTGAGCGATGGCGATAAGCGCGCCTTCTGGGCATACTTCTTCCAGGCTCTTGCCGGCGCGGAGGCAGGGCTGACGCCCACCGCGGATGTGCGAGGATCAGGGAGAGCAACCAAAGATACTGTGACTCATCGTATGGTGCGAAGCGAAGGTTTGCTGCAGCTTGCTTATATGGATGCCCAGCGCTATGACTGCGATTTCGACTGGGAGAAAGACAAACTGTTGCCGGAGAGAGATCCGGCCAGGACGATTCTGCAGCCAGAGAATAATCTGACGTGTGGAGTGCAGATTCTCTATCGCCAACTCATTGTGAAGCAACAGCCGCTCCTGAGTCGTTCGAGCTATTGGTCTACTCTGCGACCCGGAAGATCAGCCTACCGCGTCTTCGCCAGGCAGATGACGAATGTGCCGGCAGTGTGCCGCCATGACCCATCCCTCGGTGATGCCAAGACGGCAGCCGCTCGCAGGGCGCATGCACCCCATGCGGCGCGTAAGCCGGCGTCTGGCTTGAAATAAGCGCGATCTTTTGTGCATCGGGCGCACATTCCTGATCAATCCGGCTTTGTTATCCTGTCTCCGTGGAGTACGACCGCTTCATCTACCCGCCCTATGACACGCCCCTTGCGGACGCGTATGGCGGTCTCTTCAAATCCGTCTTCATCATCCTTCACCCTTTTATCAGCGTCCCGGAGTCTCTCGCCTGGAAAGTAACGAAGCAGTATCCCAGCGACGAGCAGATTCTGAGCCAGGGCGCAAAATGCCCCTGGGCCCGCGTCGCCGCTCAAACCGGCTTCAGCAACTGTGCAAAATTGAACCAGGCATTGCTGACCTCAACAGGTTCCATCGCCCCCGAACTCTCTGACTTCTCCGCCGGCAGTGCGCTCCAACACTTTCTGCAATCCGCACCCATCTGGATGCCCGTGCAGGGCCGCTTCGAACCCCTTCTGCAAATGGATTTCCTCGATGCGTTCGCTGCTGCCGGTCAGGAAGAACTGATCTTTGTGCCCGAATTTCCGAATGTCGATCCCATCCAGCTCCTCAAAGTGTCCGGGCTCAGGAATCGCAAAGAAGCATTCCCCTCTCGTGGCGCTCTGGTCGCCCCGGATGAATCCTTCCTTCTGACGGTGGATTGGGATAGTTTTTTCACTCTCTTCTACGGCCCTAGCGCTTTCGTAACCGAAGTGGCCCGCAAACAGAATCTCGAAGGCTTTTTCGCCACCCCCACCACCGAGCATTCCTGGTACAACTACACGCTGGGCTGCTGCATGGTCACGTTGGCGCCGGAGGTCTGGCCGGCTGCCTGAAAACTCGTTTTTGTGGTGTCGATTTCGCCCTTAACGTATACGTTACAATTCTTGCGAACACATTTCTCGCCCCAGAAAGAGATCGTAATGCCAAAATCTCCGCTCGCGACACCAACAGCCGCTCAGCCCCGGCCAGACTCCAAAGCCATCGCCCCGGTCTGGCACACGGCCGTCGTTCTCCTGCTTCTTCTCACCCTCGTCGCGATCGGCTTGTTCGTGCTCGGCGGCGACTTTATCAACCACGCGCACCATCGGGCGTTCATCTACGCCATAACCATGGTCATCGAATGGCTCATCGTGGCCTTCATCGCCCTGGGCGCGCGCTGGCAGGGCGCATCGCTCTCGACTCTGACTGGCGGCAACTCGCCCCAATGGCGCTCCATCGCCCGCGATCTCGGCCTGGCCCTCGCTTTCCTCATCGTCGCGAACATCGTCCTGGGAATTCTCGGATTTATTCTGGGGCATCTCACTCACGCTACGACCAACGCGGCCATTAAGAATTTTCTTCCCCACACAGCCCTGGAGATAGCGCTCTGGTTGCTATTGTCGCTCACCGCGGGCATCTGCGAGGAGATGATCTTTCGCGGCTATCTGCAGCGCCAGTTCTGTGCCTGGACCGGAAGCGCCACTGCCGGAATCGCGCTGCAAGGCATTGTCTTCGGAGCCGCTCACGCCTATCAGGGGCCCACCCAGATCCTTGTCATTGCCGTCTATGGCTGCATGTTCGGCTTGCTCGCCCACTGGCGCAAGAGTCTTCGCCCCGGCATGGCAGCCCATTTCTTCCAGGACTGCATCGGCGGCCTTATGCTGTCAAGATTCATGCCGAAATAGCCGCTCATCAGTTGCCGGGCGCGGGTTTCACAGGTTTCATAATTAAGGCTTGGGAAACCAGCGCCCGACGGTCATATACGCTGGCGTCCCATGTATGTCCCACACATTTGCAGGATGAACCCTATCAGCAACAGCAAGAATCCGATCATACCGACTGTTCCATCAGGCGTATGAGCGTCAATAAAATCAACAAACATAGTTGAAAGCTTAATCGCCTTTGTAGCCGCCATGTGGACGAGTTCTCCTAGCATCCAAAGACCCGTCACGATGCACAGGAGAACAAACATTATGAACAAAACAACAGCAACGTACCATCGCTGACTAAGAGCCCATAACGACGCTACTAGAAGAACACGGTGAAGACGTCCACCAAGTGCGGTGTCCATAACCGATACCAACGCCAGACCTGCCAAATAATGAAAACTCGTAAAAAGCCACGGATAACTGTCCACTGGTACCGAGGGTGGCTTCGGTCCGATTGGCCGACCATTCTTGTCAACGATCCTAATCCACGGGCTGAGCGTGTAGCTTTCTATGCGCTTCAAAACCCGATCACGGAGCAGACGGAGATTCTCTAACTTGATTGCTTCGACAGAAACAAGAAAAGCGCCTATTATGTCGAAGATGAGTCCGAGCATCGAGACCTGATATCCATGCATACACTTCCCCTTACTACCTAATCATGACAACACAACAAGCCTATAATGGCAGCAACGCCGGATGCCCCAGGTCTCGCTTTTGTAACCTGGGAAACCACAACCCTCAACCCGCCGTTCTCTCCGCCCTCATCCTCTTCAATCTGTAAATAATCGTCAGCGCCGTTACGCTCCCGCACGTCAGCAAGCTCGCCGCCATTCCCAGAATCAGCGATAGGTCCCGCTGATAAACCCCATGCACAATCCCCACCACCTGCAGTCCGCTGAACCCGCCAAAGGTCAGCAGCGAAATCCCCGCATCGCTCTTCTTCCGCCACAGGGCCACCACCTGCGGCACAAACAGCAATGCATTGCACCCCAGCCCCAGCCCGAAGATCACCGCCACCAGCTCCTTCATCCTCATCCCCCACGCATTCAAATCGCTTTCTCTCTATCCTCATTATTCACACCAGGGTGTCCTAGTCCCCGCCTGTAGAATGTCTAAAGCGCACCGTCAAGCGCAAAAAATGACCTACTTCGACCAGGTCTCTGAAGCCGTCGCATTCCTCCAAAGCAAGCTGGGCTCGCTCCGCCCCCGCATCGGAATCGTCCTGGGCTCCGGGCTGGGCGCCGTGGCCGACGCCGTTACCGGGTCAGTCGCCGTTCCCTACGCGCAAATTCCGCACTTTCCCCAATCCACCGTCGAGGGCCACTCCGGCCGCATTGTCGCCGGCCTCCTTAACAAAATTCCTGTCATCGTCATGCAGGGCCGTGTCCACTATTACGAGGGCTATTCGCCGCAGCAGGTCACCTTTCCCATGCGCGTGCTGGGCATGCTCGGCCTCCAGGCGGTCGTCCTCACCAACGCCGCCGGCGGCATCCAGGAAGGTTACCGCGTGGGCCAGTTGGTCGCGCTCAGCGACCACATCAACCTCATGGGCTGGAATCCCCTCATTGGGCCAAACGAGCCGTGCTTCGCCGTGCGCCCCGGCGCTGGACTGAGATTTTTCGACATGACCGAGGCCTACTCCAAACCTCTTCGTGCCCTGGCGCAGGAGGCCGCAGTGGAAGAGGATTTTGCGCTTGTCGAGGGCGTCTACCTGGCCGTCAGCGGGCCCAGCTACGAGACCCCCGCCGAGATTCGCGCCTTCCGTGCGCTGGGCGCAACCCTGGTCGGCATGTCCACCGTGCCGGAAACCATCGTCGCTCGCCACATGGGAATCGAAGTGCTGGGCATCTCCTGCGTCACCAACCTGGCCGCCGGCCTGGGCGCAAAGCCCCTCGATCATCAGGAGGTCTCCGAAATCGGCCGCCAGGTCGAGCATCGCCTCGCCCGGCTCCTCCAGCAGCTCGCGCCCAAAATTGACGCCCGGATGGCGATACCACAGAAAGGAGTAAAACAGCCGTGAATCAGGAAGCCGGACGTAGCGCGCGTCTCCCTTTTCCGCCAGTTGTGCTGGGAATTGCCGGCTGCTCCGGCTCGGGCAAAACCACCCTGACAGCCGAGTTGGCCCGCACCCTCAACGGCGTCCACTTCCATATCGACACTTACTATCGTGATCTGGCCCACTTGCCGCTGGAAGAGCGCGCCTGCCAGAACTTCGACCACCCCTCGCTGATCGAGAGCCCGCTGCTGGTAGCCCACATTGCCGCGCTGGCCAGGGGTGAAGCTATCGAGCGTCCCCTCTATGACTTTGCCTCCTACACCCGTGTCCTCTCTCCCGACGGAATCGCCCTGACGGAGACCGTCCTCCCTGGCGCCTATCTGCTCATCGAGGGCATTTTCGCCCTCCATTTCACCGAACTACTGCCCTTCTACAAGTTGAGAATCTACATCGACACTCCGGACGAATTGTGCTTCGAACGCCGGCTCAAGCGTGATATCGAGCAGCGTGGCCGCACCGCCGAGGTGGTCCGTCACCAATATGAGTCCACCGTCAGGCCCTCAAGCCTGGCCTTTGTGCGCCCTTCGGCCATCAACGCCGACCTCTCCGTGGACGGGACCTGCGCCCTCGACTGGAAGGTCGAACAGATTCTGTCCCAGATGAGCCACCGCGGTCTGTTGAGCTTCCAGGATTGAAAAAAGTTAACTATTTAGGCCTTTTTAACTTTCTTACCAAAGTTTTATTGGGGAACTATCATTTATTGGTCCGCGTACCGATAAGCTAACAATGAAGATGAAAACATCTTTCGAATCGATGAAGCACAATGCGGCCACTTGGCTGCGGCAGGGCATCTCGCCCCGCCGGTTGGCCCTCACCCTGGCCCTAGGGTTTGCCATCGGCTGCATCCCCGTGGTGGGTGTTACCACCACTTTGTGCGTCGTTGTGGCGTTCGCCCTGCGGCTCAACTTTCCTGTGATTCAAGTGGCAAACTGGGCCGCTGCGCCGCTACAGTTGGTGCTGATTGTGCCCTTTGTGCGCCTTGGTGCGCGGCTGTTTGCCTTCGGCTCAGGGCGAGCCGTCGAGATTGGCTCTCTGCTGCATGCTTCGCCCCTGGCGATGATTTCGCAGGTGGGCAGCATGGCCGGCCAGGCTTTGCTGGCTTGGTTGCTGATAGCCGTCCCCGCGGTGGCGCTGATGACCGTGATGCTGACCACGCTGCTGCGCCGGGTTCCGGCCATCGCCCAGGCAGAATCCGGCGACTGAGCCAAAAAGTAAGCCTCTAGCTGGCAGCTAGAAGCTATTCTGTAGCCTCACTTTGGCGCGTAGGGGTCGTTTACCGGCTTGGCGCTCTCCAGCCAGGCGGTATAAATCATATCCCGCAACATGCTGGCGCCGGCCGCCAGCCGCTCGGCGGTAAACTCCCGCGACTCCTCTGTCCCCGCTCCCACAAACCCGCCCACCTTATCCAGTTGGTAGACCTTTTCCACATACGTCTTGGTGTTGCGCAGGTAGGCTACATAGGCATCGAACAGATCGCCCTCGATGGTCTTCACCGGCGTCATCTTGGCGCGCACCTCGGCCTCGTGGATGTTGGCCTCCACAAACGGCCCCTCAAACTGCCAATGAATCTTGTGCTCGGTGGTGTAGCCATTGGGGTTCGGTCCAGTCCAGCCATTGTATTGGACGGTGGTGTGCAGCGGCTGCGAGCCGTCACCTACGTAGTGGCCCAGCCAACCGGTATAAAACAGGATCGCCTGCTCCACCGGCCGGGTATCCTGCTTTTCTGCGGTCAGCCTGCGGTACTCGCGCAAGGCGCACTTCAGCCGCTCCCAAACCTCGTCGGTCTCCCAAGGTTGCAGGCCAATCTTCTCCGGGCGCTCACCCGCCGCAAAGACCTTGGCCTCGAAGTCAAAGCGGCGATGTGGCAGGGGCCCCAGCGCGTCTGCCGGTTCCATGTCGATGAAGTGCTCCGGCGCCTGCGCGGCCACCAGTTCCGGCTCAGCGGGCGAGCGCCAGCGGTCTGGTTCGGGCCCCAGGTATTCGATCTCGGCAATCGCCTCCGGAGAGCGCAAAAAAGCCGGAACATCGGCGGGCAGCGAGCTGGCTGCCAGTTTGTTCACCAGCCGATGGCCTCCGTTGCCCCAGGCGTGGGCCGCGGGCGGTTGAACAAGAACGCAAACCAGCCCGGCCGCAGCCAAGGCTGACAGAAACAGACGGTATAACGCAGAGGTAGAGAACATGAAGGCAGTATACCGCTGCCCCGGAAATCACCCTATGAACTTCCCGTGAAGCGTGGTCCGCGTGCTAATTCCTTTCAATTTGCGAATCTAACGGCACCCCGCAGTCAGTGGCAGCAAAACGATTTCCCGATTCCGTAATAATCCGCATTTTGCATCAATGGCCACATTTGACGGTGAGGGTGCAGTTAGAGCGCAGATTTTAGAGTATGATTGATTCGAGGAGGAATTCCATATGGCAACTCAAGCACGGCCACGCATCCAGCCAGTTCGCTCCTCCAAGTCAAAGGTAAAAATCTCGGTTACGAAGGCAGAAGAGGACTTTCTAGACAAGGTCATGGTTTCCGTTTCCGCTTCGCTGGAGGCGATGAGCGAAGAGGAGCAGGAACGGGCTGTTACGGCTGCGGAACGGGCTGTTGCCCATCTTCAATAGCGATCCACCGGTAATTGCCGAAAATCCTGTAAATACTCCCGTCCAACTTTACTTTCAGGATCAATTCCAAGCTCCATCAAGGCCGCAATAAATGCTTGCCTATCCCTTTCCTCGACTGCCCGCCGCAAGGCTGCCTTTGCTCTGAGCTTTCGCTGGTCAAGATGTTTCTTCGATCCGGTATCCTCGCGCATCTGGCGGAGAATCTCGTCCCCCTTCTCACCGGGAATCTCCTCGTCCTTGCCCATCCGGTTGTACCCCTACACCTGACAGTATAGGCGGCAGGCAGGAAGTAGTGTCCTGTTGTTGCCTATCGGAGGAAAGTCAATCACGACAAATGCGGAACGTCAACGTTTTGTGTAGGAGTACAACACCACCCATCGAAGCCAAGGCGCCATTACCCCAGCTCTCGACTCATTCGTCCCGCGAATCCCATCAGTTCTCATCGCTGAAGATGGCCTCGATCGTGGTCTCAAACAGGCGCGCCAGTTTGAAAGCCAGCGGAAGACTGGGGTCGAACTTGCCCGTCTCGATGGCGTTGACCGACTGGCGCGATACCTCCAGCCGCTGGGCCAGATCGGCCTGCGACCAGCCGCGTTCAGCGCGCAGCACTCGCAGACGGTTTTTCATCTGTACCTCGCTCTGACCAGCCCGTAGGAGATGCCCGCGCAAAGCCAGAAAAGCGGATAAACCCATACCAGGTCCAGGTGCGGCGCGTGAGCAAAATCCTCCATATAGCCCCAGGCGGTAATCACCGCCAGGATCCCTCCTGTCCCGCCGAGCAAAGACTGCACCAGCAGATTGCGCTGGAACTCGTCCTTTTCTTCGGCCAGGTAGACGCCGGTGTAGATTAAC
This sequence comes from Occallatibacter sp., assembly GCA_050011175.1. GTDB lineage: Bacteria > Acidobacteriota > Terriglobia > Terriglobales > Acidobacteriaceae > Telmatobacter. The sequence goes on along the minus strand of JBEKJR010000004.1, from coordinate 119,375 downwards.
GCCCCCATGATGGGAAGCGCGGGAAGCACAGCCACCAGATAGGCGAGAACGCCGTGTGGATGACTATGCCGAAATACCACAGCGGCCACGGCAGAAAACAGGACGCACAGAGCCGCCATGATCCACATGCGAATCACGTAGTGGCGTTCTGCAGGGTTTTTGATTGAACAGAACATGATTGGTCTCCTTTACTTTGTGACAATTTAACTTTACATAATATGCCAAAACTTGTCAAGTGGCCTTGACAAATATTTTTAGGCGAGTTTCCATGGCTCTTTTCCCTGAAAGCAGGGATTGAACTCTCTCCACGAAGGAGCAGTCCCCATATGCACTAAACTCAACCCATGGGCTTTCCGAATTTTCTTGGCAATTCGGCCACGGTGACCCGGCTGCGGGAGAGCATCGGCGCGGATCGTTTTCCCCAGTCGCTGATCCTGGCCGGCCCGCGCGGAGCGGGCAAGTACACCTTGGCGCTAATGCTTGCCAAAGCCGTCAACTGCCTCCAGCCCACAGAAACGGATGGCCTGCCTGACTTCTGCGGCGCGTGCGCGAACTGCGCGCGCATCGGCGATTCCGCTGATCTTGAAGCCCTGGTAGCCGAGGCCGTCGACGCCCGCGAAGAGATGCGCGACACCGACAAGCGAGAGACACGCATCCTCATCCAGACGCATCCGGATGTGCTCATCATCCCGCCCGATCCGCCGCAACTGCTCATCAAGGTGGGCCAGGTTCGCCAGGCCATTCACGTGGCCTACTATCGTCCCCCGGTGGAGGCAAAGCGCACCTTCACCATCTTCACCTCCTCGGCCTTCATGAAAGAGGCGGCCAACTCCCTGCTGAAACTTCTAGAGGAACCGCCCGCGCATAGTTCGCTCGTTCTGCTCACTGAGAACCCGCAGGAGCTGCTGCCCACCATTCGCTCCCGCGCCGTGGTGCATCGCCTGGGCGCGATTCCCGCCTCCGAACTCGAAGCCCTGCTCGCTAAGCGCCGTCCGCTCCTCAAGAAGCAGGATCGCGCCCTCGCCGCGCGCCTGGCCGAGGGAGCCGTGGGCCGCGCCCTCACACTCGATTTGGACGCTTATCTGGCCAGCCGCCAGGATGCCCTCCTCCTGCTGCAAAACGCCCTGCGGGAACCCGACTACTCCGCGCTCTTTCACGCCACCGAGAGTTACCGCGCCGGAGCCGACGGCCAGGAAAAGACCCTCAACTTACTGCGCGCCCTCGGCAGCCTCATCGAGGACCTGCTGCTCATCGTTGCCGGCGCCCCCCAGCTCATCCGCAATCTGGACATCGAAGCGGAACTCTCTCGCCTTGGCCAGGGTCTGAGCGTAGACTGGATCGACAATGCTGCCCACGCCCTCGTTCAGGTCGAGCAGGGCATGCGCCGCAACCTGCTCCGTTCTCTCTCGCTGGACGCCATGGCCGTCAGCATCGAGTCCAACTAACCAGCGCCTTCAACAGGAGGACCGCTCATCCATGACCATTGAAGCCACTCAGCCCCGCAGCAAGGCGTACACCCGCAATCATCCGGCCGTCCTCGCCCCCTTCCGCCTGTCAGCCTACAACTACGGCCAGAAACAGGAGCAGGATTCTGCCCAGCGCAATGCCGAGCTATTTTACCTGCAAAAGCAAATCCAGTCCCAGACGCCCATGGCCATAGTGCTGGAAGACGGAGAGCAGATCGAAGGCTGCATCGAGTGGTATGACCGCAACGCCATTAAGATCCGAGGCCGACAGAAGACAATGGTCTACAAATTCGCCATCAAATATATGTATAAGGTCGGCGACGCAGGACAATGATCGTTGTGAAAGAAGCTGTTAGATTTTAGCTCGAATTCTATTTCACGAATGTGAACTCCATGCTATTCCAGTTACGGGAAAACATGCTGAAAGCTAGAAGCTAGCGGCTAGCAGCTATCTCCCTGTTCCCTGCTTTCAACAGCCGGTCGCGGATGGCCGCGCCAATCCCCTCGTCCGGCGGCAGCGGGCATAAAATCACCGTGCAACCAGCTCCGTCCAGCGCCCGCAGCCCCGCGTATAACTCCCGCGCCAGCTCCTCCGGCGCCGCCCACCGTCCCCAATTGAAGACCGCCGCCCCGGCCGGCGCAGCTACCTCGGCAGGCAACATCACGCCCACCTGGTCCTTTGCGAGTTCTGATGTCGCTCCGGCCAGCAGCGCTCCCAGCTTGGCCAACTCGCCCCCAGCCTGTTCTAACTCGATGAGCACCAGCCGCGCCCGGGGCGCATAATGCCGCATCCCCATCCCCGGTGAGAGCTGCGCCGCTCGCGGCTTTGTTTCCTGCAATCCGCCGTTGCGGAATACCTCGACTGCCCCGGCAGTGTCTCGAATCTGGACACTTGTCACAGCCCCCGGCCGGTAAATCTTCATCGGGCTCTGGCAGGGGTCCAGCACCGTGGACTCGACCCCGTGCTCGGTTGGCCCTGCATCCACAACCGCATCGATCAGCCCGTCCAGGTCGTGGAGCACGTGCTCGGCGGTCGTCGGGCTGAGGTGACCAAAGAGATTGGCGCTGGGCGCGGCCACCGGAATTCCGGCCCGGCGAATCAGCTCCAGAGCCACCGGATGCGCCGGCATGCGCACGCCGACGAGAGGGCGGCCGGCCGTCACCGCATCGGGCACCGCTGCTGTACGCGGCAGCAGCAGCGTCAGCGGCCCCGGCCAAAAGGCCTTCATCAGCTTGCGCGCCGCTTCGGGAACCTCACGCACCAACCCGTCGAGCATCGCTTCATTGGCCACATGCACAATCACCGGGTCCCATGCCGGCCTTTGCTTGGCCGCAAAAATGCGGCTCACCGCCCCCGTGTCCAGCGCATTCGCCCCCAGCCCATACACCGTCTCAGTTGGCAGGGCCACCAGCCCGCCCGCGCGCAATATCTGCGCTCCGCGCTCCAATGATTCCTGAGCTTCGGTAGTATCCAGCCGCGCTGGGTCAACCACCAATCGCAGTGTCTTCACGTTCCTATTGTCGCCTTTTGTGGTCAGAGTTCGCCATTCAGTTCCGCGGAACGAGGTGCAATTTCCTCTGAATCGGGTTTGTCGCAGGCTATTTCATTTCCTCTCCCCAGTCCGTGGCGGTATATTGAAACCCACGGGAGCGAGTTGCCGCGCTCTCCTTGACCAGCGGGCGATTGCTTTCCTGCCCGACCCGCCATCGCTTTCGAGGAGGTCTCATGAGTTCTTCCGTCGTCGCCCGCACCAGCAAGCCCTTCAAATGGTGGCAGTCGGTGGGGATATTGGTCTGCTTTTGCCTGCTCGTCTATGGAGCATTCGCTCTCTGGAATTTTGTGCGCGTGAGCAAAGAGCTGGACAAGCTGAAAGCCGCTGAACCCGCCGTCCGCCAAAAGGCGGCCGAAGAGCTGGGCCACAGCAAGAGCTCCCGCGCAGTAGAGCCGCTGATCGCCGCCCTTGGCGATCCGGACTACGACGTTCAGGGCAGCGCGGCCACGGCGCTGGGCGAGATTAAAGACCCTCGCGCTGTTGAGCCGCTACTGGCCATCCTCAAGGCCGATACCAGGGATAACCGCTCGACAATCGGCCCTTTGCCGGAGGGTGCAGCCTACGCCGGGAACAGCATAGATACGCGCCGCTACGAGGTCGCAAAGAAAGCGGCCGAGGCGCTGGGCAATCTGGGCAGCCCTGCAATTGACGGCCTGATGGCTGCCCTCAAAGACAAACTGAGCAGCGGATATGCGGCAGCCGGATTGGTGAAGGTTGGCGCGCCGGCCGTCGACGCCCTGGCCGCAGCCATGAAAGACCCGGATGAGGACGTGCGATGGCAGGCGGCCAATGCCCTGGGTGAGATCAAGGATCCACGCGCCGTCCCGGCACTCATTGAGGCCTTGCAGGTCAAAGGCCTGCAATGGCACGCGGCCTTCGCGCTGGGCGAGATCAAAGACGCGCGCGCCGTTGAGCCGCTGATTGCCGCTCTGCAAGACAAAGACGCGGAGTTTCGCGAGGAAGTAGCACGGGCGTTAGGCGAGATCAAAGACCCTCGCGCCGACGCTGCTCTCACCGCTGCCCTCAAGGACCCGGAGCCGAATGTTATCCACGCGGCAGCCAATGCTCTGGGACAAATCGGCGATCCCCAGGCGGTCAATGTTCTGCTCACAGCCCTGCGCGAGCACAACGCGGAGATCATCGCCGGAGCCGGCAACTTCTTTATCAAGCGTGGCGAGCCGGGCACGGAGGATGCGTTGATCGAGGCTCTCAACAAATCCGGAGACAAGTGGCTGGCTGAAGATATGATGAACAGCGGCAACGAGAAGTTAAGCAACGCCGCCAACGATTGGGCATCCTCGCACAACTACGAAATCAGGTACATGCCCGGCGCAAGAGGCTCAGGCTGGGGCGAAAAGCAGTGAGCGCTGCCGCTGTCCTGAAGGAGATCGTATGAATCCGTTGAACATTCATCGCTTCTGGCAAACCAGACGGCCGTTTGCCATAGGCTTGTTGCTGTGTTTCTGCGTACTCGGTTTTGTACCGGCCGGGTATGGGAAGGCTGATAACATCGACAAACTGATCAAGCAATTAAAAGACAAACATGATTCTTTCGTCCGAGCCTCCGCGGCCAAAATGTTAGGCGAGAGCAAAGATCCCCGCGCGGTTGAGCCACTCATCAATGCCCTGAAGGACCCGAAGTCAGACGTCCGGGGGTATGCGGCCTCTGCCTTGGGCGAAATCAAAGACCCTCGCGCCGTTGAGCCTTTGATCGCTGTTCTGAAAGACCCAAATTCCTGGATCCAGGAGAATGCGGCAAAGGCGTTGGGTGAGATTAAGGACCCTCGCGCGGTTGAGCCCCTGATCGCTGCTTTGAAGGACTCAAAAAGTGTAGTCCGACAGCAAGCGGCCCAGGCGCTGGGTCAAATCAAAGACCCTCGCGCCGTTGAGCCTCTGATAGCTGTTCTGAAAGACCCAAATTCCGGGGCCCAGGAGAATGCGGCAAAGGCGTTGGGTGAGATCAAGGACCCTCGCGCGGTTGAACCCCTGGCCGCTGCCCTGAAGGAAACGACTTATATTCGAGAGGCGGCGGCAGAGGCTTTGGGCAACATCGGAGAACCTGCCGTCGAACCTTTGATTGCTGCCTTGAAAGAAGGGGTTGGGTATGTAAAAGTGGAGGCTGCCAGGGCATTGGGCGAAATCAAAGACCCACGCTCAATCGGACCGCTGATCGTAGTCTTAAGGGACACGAATTCATGGGTCCGGGACAGTGCTGTCGCGGCCTTGACTAACATTGGAACTCCAGCCGTGAAGCCCCTGATCGCTGCTCTGAAAGACACGGATTTCTACGTCCAGCAATATGCGACCGAGGCATTGTGGAAAATTGGAATACCTGCGATCGAACCCCTGATGGCAGCTCTGATGGACTCGAATCCTACTGTCCGAATGAAAGCTACCCTGGCGCTGAGTAAGATTGACGATTTCCGCGCGGCAAGCACCGTGCAAGCGACACTCAGTCGCCTGGCAGGAGTCGCCGAAACATATTCTTCCATCATCAAGCAGGGCGACCCGGGCCAGGAAGACGCATTGATCGATGCACTCAATCAATTCGGCAATAAGAAAATGGCTGAAGATTACCAGAACTGCGGGAACCCGAAATTGGAAGAAGCTGCGCGCGCATGGGTGTCAAGAAACGGATACGAGACAATGTCTATGCCCAGTGGGAGACACCTAGTGTGGGGCAGCAAGCAGTGAGCGGTGACGCCCCCTGCCGTATACTCACTGCTGACGATGCCCATCGAGACCGAGATCAAATTCCGCGTGGACGACCTATCCGGCCTGAGCAAGCAGCTTGAGGCTGCGGGCTTTCGCCTGCTAACTCCGCGCGCCTTCGAGAGCAACGTCCTCTATGACACGCCCGATCGTGCGATGCGCGCACGAACTGAGATTCTGCGCATCCGCAACTATGCCGGACACTGTACAGTCACCCACAAGCGCCTGCCTGACGATGGTCCCGGAGAAGACACCCACAAGCACCGCATGGAGAACGAGACCGAGGTGGCCGACGGCGCGGCGCTGGAGCAAATCTTCCTCTCCCTCGGCCTGGTCGCCGCCTTTCGTTATGAAAAGTGGCGCACCGAGTGGACCGACGGTGAGGGCCATTGCGTCGTCGATGAGACCCCCATCGGCAACTACGCCGAACTGGAAGGCTCCGCAGAATGGATTGACCGCGCCGCCGCCCGCCTGTGTATCGATCCGGCACAGTACATTACCCTCAGCTATGGCCGCCTCTTCGATCTCTGGTGCGAGCAGCACAACTCCACCGCCCAGGACCTCACCTACGCCGCTGTAAATGCAGCTTGTAGCCGTTAGCTTTTAGCTCCTAGCTAATAATCAGGCAAATCAATGGTTGATTTGCAACCTTTATGATTCTTTAATTTACCCGGCATCTTATTTCGATCTAGCAGCTAGAAGCTAGCAGCTAGAAGCTGTTTTCCCCACCCCTCGGTAATCAAATCCTAAAAATCTATTAACGAAGGCTCCTCCCAGCGCCGATAACTTTAACGAGAAGTTAAGAACTGTGAGGTGCCCATTGAACAACAATCGCTCTGAGCTTCCTCCCAACCGGTTGCGGCGCACCCGAGCCCGGTTGCTAAAGGCGGCTGCGTTGGCGCTCATGGTGGCGCTGGCCATGCCTGCCTGGGCGGCGGACGCGCGAGCCATCAAATCGCGGATACCGCCCGTTTATCCAGCGATTGCCGCGCGCATGAGAATTACCGGCATTGTCAAGCTCTTGGTCACCGTGGACGCGGAAGGCAATGTGACCGACGTGCAACCACTCAGCGGAAACCGAGTGCTTACGGATGCTGCCGAGGAGGCCGTGCGCAAATGGAGATTCGAGCCCGGTCCCGCCACTTCCACCGTAAGTGTAGCGCTCACCTTCGCGCTCTAGCAGCCGGAGTTGCTTCGGGCGCGCAGCATAGTGTGGTTCGCCGTACGTGAGCATCCTTTGATCGCGCTTTGTGGGCGCCACATGTTATTCGCGGAATTTCTCCCGCGTTTCTCCGCACTCAAACCAGCCTGCCTCGATGCAGGCTAATGGAAGCAACCCATGCCATGTCGATTCTTGACCTGATCTCCGATGCTCCGGACGCGTTCTCCATCGCGCTCATCGATCCGGATGATGCGCGCCGCGAAGAGGCAGCTGGCGTTCTGGCGGGATTCCCCGGAACGGCCGTCCGGGAGTTTGCTTCCTTTCCTCCCGACCTCAACGATCTGCCCCTGATGCTGGATCAGCATTACGACGCCATTCTCATCGCCCTGGATAGCGACCCGGAGTTTGCCTTCGATGTAGTCGAGACCCTCTGCGCATCTAACTCCGCGACTGTAATGGTTTATACAGCGCAAACTTGCCTGGAACTGGCCATCCGCTTTATGCGCGCCGGCGCCCGCGAGTTCCTTACCCTGCCCCTTCTCCACGCCGAAATGGCCGACGCCCTGGACCGGGTTTTGTCTTGCCGCTCGACCTCACCTCAAGGCAAAAGAACACCCAAAAAGCTCTTCGTCTTTCTGGGCGCCAAAGGCGGTTGTGGGGTTACCACGATCAGCGCAAATTTTGCCGTCGCATTGGCGCAGGTGTCTGGCGAAAGAACCCTCTTGATTGACCTCGGAGTTCCTCTCGGGGATGCGGCGATTAACCTCGGGATGAGTGCGGAGTACTCCACCGCCAATGCCCTTCAGGACCCCAGCCGGCTGGACGCCAATTTCCTTCGCTCGCTGCTGGCAAGGCATGGTTCAGGATTATCCGTGCTCCCGGCTCCAGGGGAGTTCTCTCCCCTCCAGGCCACCAATGAGGCAATCGACAAACTCCTCATCATCGCTCGACATAGCTTCGATTATGTGGTCGTTGATGCCGGTTCGAGAGTTGACTTAATGGGAACGTCTCTCTTCAGTGAATCCGCCATCCTATACCTGATCACCCAGGTCGGCATTTCAGAACTGCGCAACGCCAACCGCCTCATCTCGCAATTCTTCTCTGCGCGCGGTCGCAAGCTCCAGATCGTGCTCAACCGCTATACACCTCATGCTTTGATCTTCGATGACCAGCAGATTACCAAGGCCCTCACCAGGCCCGTCCAGTGGAAGATTCCCGACGATTATGCCACTGCCCGCCGCACCCGCAGCACGGCCACTCCGATTGCGCTGGAAGACACACCCATTTCAAACGTAATCCGGCAGATGGCCCGTGAAGCCTGCGGCTTATCCGAAAAGGACACGAAGAAAAAGGGCTTCAGTCTCTTCGGAATAGCGCGCTGACCGTTTCCCAGGGCGTTCCATCGATGTGGACATCAGCTTCGCCCGCTATCAATACCAAATTGCCGGGGCGAAGCGAGTGGTCTTCGTCATGGGAGTGGAAGCTAGAACATTTTTACTGATAGTGTAAGGATGCTCCGTGCCCCATCCATTTCGTCCTGCGCGCAGTCGAAGGATCTGCGTTTTCAATTGTGAAATGGGTGGGAAATCACGAAACCCACCATACAGGAACTGTGAAAATGCTCTGACGCCACCCTGCCTAAGGTTGCCACGGCGCATCTGAAGGATGACTGCCGCAACTGCCTCTTTTTTGAAAAAGAGTTCTGACGATTTAGCGATCCTGAGTTAAACTATGCACTGTTGAAGGCAATTTGGAGTTGTAATCGCACTATGTCAGAGTTACAAGAAGTTTACGACGCCCATGGCGATGGCGTCTTATCCGTAGCGCTGGTCGGTCCGGATGAACTGCGCCGCAAGACAATCGCCAGTGTTCTTGCCGAATGTCCGGGGGTACGTGTTCAGGAGTTTTCTTTCTACCCTGCCGACATCGACGAGGTGCCCAGGATGCTGGAGGAGCATCTCGACGTCATCATCGTCGACCTGGACGGTGACCTGGAATTCGCCCTCAATGTCGTGGAGAACATCTGCAACGATGGCTCCCGGACCGTGATGGTCTTTTCGGAGCGGGCTGATCAGGAACTGGTGATGCGGTGCATGCGTGCTGGCGCCCGCGAGCTTCTCGTTCTGCCCATCACCGCCGCCGAAATGGCCGATGCCTTGGCTCGCGTCTCAGTCCGTCTTCCTGGGGCTCACGCCAGAAGGAAAACCGGCCATTTATGCGTGTTCCTCGGCGCCAAAGGCGGCTGCGGAGTCACTACTATCGCCTCCAATTTCGCGGTATTGTTGGCCCAGGAGTCTGGCAAGAAAACGCTGTTGATTGACCTTGGCATCCCCCTGGGAGACGTGGCAATTAATTTCGGAATCGTCGCTAAGTTTTCGACAAACGACGCTTTTCAGGATTCAAGCCGGTTGGATGCGACTTTTCTTTCTTCGCTGCTGAACAGGCATTCCTCGGGATTGTTCATCCTTACGGCTCCGGGGGAGTTTCCCCAGAACAAGATCACCGTAGACGTTGTCGATAGACTGCTGGCAGTCGCCCGCCAGAGCTTCGATTACGTGGTGGTTGATGCCGGATATAGACCTGATTTGAAGGATTCGGCTCTCCTTGACATTTCCGCTACCACCTATCTGGTCACTCAGGTCGACATTGCCGAATTGCGAAACTCAAATCGTCTGATCTCTCAGTTCTTCTCCACCAAGGGCCGTAAACTCCAGATCGTCCTTAACCGGTATACGCCTAAGACTTTACTCTTCGATGATGAGCAAATTACCAAGGCGCTCACCAGGCCGGCCCAGTGGAAGATTCCCGACGATTATGCCACTGCCCAGCGAACCCGGCACACCGCCGCTCCCCTCGCGCTGGAAAACTCGCCCATTTCAAAGGTAATCCGGCGGATGGCCCGTGAAGCCTGCGGCTTGCCCGAAAAGGGCACGAAGAAAAAGGGCTTCTCCCTCTTCGGAAGATCGCGCTGACCGTTTCCCAACCAGCGCTCAGTTACTTCCCCGCCACGCAACACTTCTTGTACTTCTTGCCGGTTGTCCAATTTGTTTCAATTGTTTAAGTATTTATTGGCTTTGCATCTCATACCTGTTCTGGTATATTTTCCGTGTGCGTAACTTAGAAACCAGTTCCGGCAACGTCTTTGCGGACCTTGGCCTGCCGGACGCCGAACAGCTCAAGATCAAATCCGGCCTGGTTATCGAAATCACGTGCGCGGTCCGCCGTCTCGGCCTGACCCAGGAGGAAGCCGGCCGGCGAATGGGGATTTCGCAAGCTAAGGTCTCCGGGCTGATGCGCGGCGATTTTTCCAATCTTTCGGAACACAAGCTGATGGAGTGCCTGAACCGGCTGGGCTATGACATCGAAATCAAGCTGACTCCCGCCGCAGATTCAGTGGGGCGGCGGAGTTTAGCGGTTGCGTGATCGAACCCGGTCAAGCCTTCAGCGCTTTGAGGACAACAGGTAAAGCAGAGGTGTCTATATGGCGATGCTTACTGGCTACTCAGCATACTTCGACGCAAGTGGACATCCCTCAGAGCAGGATGTCCTGTCTGTTGCTGGCTATGTCGCTACTGTCGAAAACTGGTATAGCTTTGATGATGGATGGAACAAAATTTTACAGGGCGAAGGAGTTAAGTTTTTTCACGCAACCGATTTTGTGAACAGTAGGGGGGAGTTTTCGGTTGGATGGAAAGGAGAAACTGATAGAAGGCGCAATTTTGTTTCGCGTCTCCAGGATTGTCTTGAGTCAAACTGTAGGCTTTTCTTTCGTGTCAGTCTGTTTCTAGAAGACTACCTGAGGGTGAACGGGGATTTTGAACTTCAAGAAATGATAGGCATGCCCTACACGATATGCAGTATGCAGTGCTCTCATATGCTTCGTGGATGGGCGAAGGGCGTAGGGTGTTTAGATAATCTGATCTACTACTTCGAGGACGGCGATTTAGATAAGGGAGATTTTGAAGCACACCATAAGCGAGCATACGGCGTTAATCCGAAATTCCTTGACAAGACTGGAGCAGTCGCCTTCCAAGCTTCAGATTTCGCGGCATGGAAGATTAGAACTGCGCTTGAAGCTTCGGCTGCTGATGACCATACGCGAGATAAAGGGTGGAACCTATTGCGCTCATTGGCGATTCTTAATGTCATACCGAAAGAGGCCGGAGTGTTGAATGAAGCATCTCTACGAACCTTTTGCGATAGATACAATGTTGCGAGGAGAAAATGAAATAGAATCAAGAATTCGAGACCCTCAACGCCGCCGAATGCCCCACCGCAGGTTGTTGCTTAGCTAGAAAAGTTCGCTGTGAGTACCGAGACGCATTAAGATGAGGCGGGGAGGGTCTTCGGCTTTCGCGTAGACCAGAAGCAAATCCGGTCTCAGGTGACACTCTCGAAAACCGGCCATCTCTCCGGTGAGAGCATGATCTTTGAACTTCGCATCGAGCTGTTGATCGGTTGCCAGCGTGTCTAAAACAGCGGGAAGCAGAGTTTCAAGATCGCCGCGATACCGGGGGCTGGATCGCAGCTTTTTATAATCCCGCTTGAACTGGCGAGTCCAGCTAATCTTCCGCATTCAGTTGATCCATCAACTCTCGAACGCTGGAGGCCGTGGGTAGATTTCCGCGCCGGGCCTCTTCCATTGCAGCCCGAGTCACCGCGTTTGGTACCCGCACCTCGAAGGGAAGCGCCTTCTCGGCGGCGATCCGCTTGAGCAGCAGGCGCACTACGTCAGAAAAGCTCAAGCCCATCGCATCCAGAGTCTTGGCCGCTTTGGTTTTCAGTTTCTGATCCACGCGAACATGAATCATCGCAGTCGCATTGGGCACGGTGGCACTCATGGATACATTGTATACCATATGAGACCTGAGATGCATGATGTAAAAACGCCCGCTACTTCCCCGCCCCGCAGCACTTCTTGTACTTCTTGCCGCTTCCGCATGGGCAGGGATCGTTGCGCCCCACCTTCTCGCCCGTCCGCCGCTGCATCGGACGGCTTGCGTCTCCTGCGCCCGCCATGCTGGCCGCCTCCAGCTCCCGCTGCTTTTTGCGTTGGAATTCCTTCTCCAGCGCGTCGATGGTCGTGGAGGGCTGGCGAGTGGAAATTCCAATCTCCCGCGGCTCCGCGTCCATCGTCAGAGGCTGGGCGCTGCTGCTCACCGGAGGCGCTGGAGGAACCGCGCGGCTGATGCGCGGAGCTGCATCCATCGGTTGGCCATCCGGACCCAGTATCTGCATCCGGAACAGGAAACGAACCGTGTCCTCCTGGAACTTCAGCATCATGGCCTCGAACATGTCGAAGGACTCCCGCTTGTATTCCACCAGCGGATCCCGTTGCGCATAGCCGCGCAACCCGATTCCCTCTTTCAGGTGGTCCATTGAGAGCAGGTGGTCCTTCCACAGCCCGTCGATTACGCTCAACATCACCATCCGCTCGTGGTAGCGCATGGTAGCCGGCGAGAGAATCCGCTCCTTGGCCTCATACTGTTCCTTCAATTTGCCGAAGATCGCCTCGCCCAGATCGTGCCGGCCCAGTTCCAACGGCCTGATCCCCGCCGCCGTAAAGCTCATCCCGAAATGGTCAACGAGTCTGCCGTCCATCCCCTTCACATCCCACTGGTCCGGGTGCATCCTCTCCGGGGCAAACTCGTCCATAATATTGCTCAGAATTCCGCCGACATAATCCTCCAGAATCAGATCCCGCTGGTCCACGCCCTCCAGCAGTTGTCGCCGCAGCCCGTAAACCGCCTCGCGCTGCTTGTTCATCACGTCGTCGTACTCCAGCAGGTGCTTGCGCGATTCAAAGTTCTGCGCCTCAACCGCCTTCTGCGCGCCCTCGATCCGCTTGGTGATCATCTTCGACTCGATGGGTTCGTCTTCTTTCATGCCCATCCGTTGCATCATGGTGCTCATCCACTGCTTGGCGAAGATGCGGATCAGGTCGTCTTCCAGCGACAGAAAGAATCTCGACTCACCGGGATCTCCCTGACGGCCAGCGCGCCCGCGCAGCTGGTTGTCGACGCGCCGCGACTCGTGCCGCTCCGTGCCCAGAATGAACAGTCCTCCGGCAGCGATCACCTGCTCGTGCTCCTGCTGCGCCGCCTCGGCATGTACTTTGAAGACCTCCGCCCACTCCGGCTCGGCAATCTCAAACTCCTGCCCCTGGTAGTAGAAGCGCAGAAATCCCGGCGGGGCCATGGGGCTGATCGCCCCTTCGGCCACGCTGATAGCCCGCGCCTTGTTTTTCTTCACCAGCTCCTGCCGGGCCATGAAATCCGGGTTGCCGCCCAGCAGAATATCCGTGCCGCGTCCGGCCATGTTGGTGGAGATAGTCACCGCCGCCAGCCGCCCGGCCTGCGCCACAATCTCCGCCTCGCGCTCGTGGAACTTGGCGTTCAGCACCACGTGCTTGACGCCCTTGCGCGCCAGAATTCCCGACAGCCGCTCGCTCTTTTCAATCGACGTCGTGCCCACCAGTACCGGCTGCTTCTGCTCGTGCAGTCGCGCAATGTCCTCGGCCACTGCCTTGTACTTCGCCTTCTCCACCAGGTAGACCACGTCCGGATTTTCTAGCCGCAGCAACGGCCTGTTGGTGGGAATCACCACGATCTCCAGCTTGTAGATCTTCTCGAACTCCGCCGCCTCCGTCTCCGCCGTGCCGGTCATGCCGCTCAGCTTCTTGTACAAGCGGAAGTAATTCTGAAAGGTGATGGTGGCCAGCGTCTGGTCTTCCTTGCGGATGTTCACGCCTTCCTTGGCCTCAATGGATTGGTGCAACCCATCCGACCATCTCCGCCCCGGCATCAGCCGCCCGGTGAAGGTATCGACGATGATCACCTCGCCGTCCTTCACCACGTACTCCACGTCGCGTTTGTAGAGCGCTTCCGCCTTGATTGCGGTCTCAACGTAGTGCTTCATCTCCCAGTTTTCGGCGTCGGCGATGTTGCCAATGCCCAGCAGCTTCTCAATCGTCACCCAGCCCTCGTCGGTGACTCCGATCGTCCGTTGCTTCTCGTCCACGATGTAGTCGCCGGTCAGGTATTTTTCACCCTCCCGGAGTTGCAGGCCCAGCTCCGCCACGCGCTGGGTGTCGCTGGCTTCAATTTCCTCTCCCTTCGTCAACTTCGGAACAATCTGCCGTGCCTTGGCATACTTGTCGGTTGTCTGGTCGGTCGGCCCGGAGATAATCAGCGGCGTCCGCGCCTCGTCAATCAAAATCGAATCCACCTCGTCCACGATGGCGTAGTAATGCCCGCGCTGCACACAATCCTTGATCTCGAACTTCATGTTGTCGCGCAGGTAGTCGAAACCGAATTCATTATTTGTCCCGTAGGTAATATCCGCCAGGTAAGCGGCGCGTCGCTCGTTGTCGTCCAGGTCGTGAACGATGACGCCCACCGTCAGCCCCAGAAACTCGTAGATCTTGCCCATCCACTCGGCGTCGCGCTTGGCCAGGTAGTCGTTCACCGTCACCACGTGCACGCCGTGGCCGGCCAGCGCATTCAGATAGCAGGCCAGCGTGGCCACCAGCGTCTTGCCTTCGCCGGTCTTCATCTCGGCGATCTTGCCCTGGTGCAGCACCATGCCGCCGATCAACTGCACGTCGAAGTGGCGCATCTGCACCGCCCGCCAGCCCGCCTCCCGCACCACCGCAAAGGCCTCGGGCAATATCTCGTCCAGCGCCTCCCGCTCGGCCGCATCCTGTGCGGCGGCCCTCTCTTCGGCAACCTCCCGCGCTTCCGCCTCCCGCCCCTCCGCCCTCAATTCGTCGGGATTTTCAAACCCCTTCAGTCCCTCCGCCACCCGCTCGGCAATCCGCGCCCGGAACTCCGCTGTCTTGGCCCGCAACTGCTCGTCGGCCAGCTTCTGCGTGTCCGCTTCCAGAGCGCTGATCACGGCCACCTTCGGCATCAACCGCTTGATCAGGCGCTCGTTCGCCGTGCCAAAAATCTTGGTTAAAACTTTATCGAAAAACACAGGACTCTCCGCTTACCAGTGTAAATGGTTGAGGTTGGAGTAGCCCTCCCAACCCGCGTGAAGGCACTGGCTCATGTTGAAAACACCGGCTTAACAGACTGCGGAAAACGCTGGTTTTGTGTCAGAGCACGACTTCACAGCTTGCGGAAAAAAGCGAGAAAGGCTCTGAAAGGCATCGAAATCGGTGATAGAAAACCTTCACCTGATGCGCACGGATCGATCCTGGGGCATCCTGACGCGATTGATTTTTTGCGACTTTCACAAAAATCCTATTTTCCGCAAGCTGTTCAGCCGTGTTGCAAACCCCAACCGCCAATTTTTGGAAATCATCCCACGCGGCAGAATCCGCGTTCAGCTCCTCGTCACCAGCCGAACGCTTCTGATATGCCGGCTTTTCGTTCCAAATATTTTTTGCACATTTGAATTCAAGCACTGTCCCGGACAAAATATGCCGTCGCCCAAAACTGCGAATGCCAGCTCGGCATCTGCTGGCATTCGCTGTACGCATTCGGGCTGCCGTCTACACCGTGGCCTGCATCCAGAACTTCAGCTGCGCCGTCTTGATATTCCCTTGCGCATCGAAGTACCAGTTCAGCCAGTCGTCCGGCTTCGTCTTCAGATTCGCATCCGCGCTTGTTTTTTGGTTCACCGCCCATCGCCAGGAAAAATGGTCGTACACGTCCAACACATGTGTTGCGTACGCCTGCGCCAGCTTCTTGTTGCCTTTAATCATCACCAGGTTCTCATCGTTGTTGTATGAGGCCTGGTATCCCAGGTTGTGACTTCCAGTCACCACCACGCAGTTGTCCGCAAACGGGTCAATCACCACGATCTTGTCGTGGGTAATCGCGAAACCGGCGTTCAGCAACTCCCTCTGCCAACCCTTTGGCACCGTCTTGCTCAGCGAATTCGCCGAGATCACCCGCGCGTCCTGCGGCGCTGCCGGGCTCTTCACGCCCTTCTGCTTCTTTGGCGGCGACGTGCCTTTCAGGTCGTAGTAGAAGTTGCCCGCCGCACCCGGCGAAGTCACGCAGCCGCGCACGAATAGATCCTTTTTCGCCTTCTGCGCGGCCGCCGCGAACTCCGTAATGCTCGGCGTCCCTGGAATAAACGCCAGAAACAGCACCGCATTGTTCGCCTTCATCACACGGTCTCTCAGGTCCTTCATATCCACCGGAATGGCCTCCGCTTTCCCTTTGGCCTTGCTCCGCTGCTTCGGCGTATTGGGCGAGAAATAGCTCGTCAGTGTACTGGCATCGCCGGTCCCCTGATCCAGGTTCAGGTTCTGCCCGGTGCCGTTGAACGTTCGCAGCGGCGTGTCCTGAAACGGGCTGCCCGCCTCATACGCGGTCTCGTCCGCCTGCAGCTTCTCCCAGTACGCCATGTACCGCGCCGCCACCAGCTTGTCCTTGATGACGATCGAGTTGTTCGTCTGCGCGCACATCCCGGTATCGGTCCAGTTGCAGGAGCCCGTCAGCACTGCCTGCGGCACTCCGCCCGCATCCACATAAATCAGGAACTTGTTGTGCACAATGTGGCTGCTCGGCGGCTTCCGATAAAGCAGTGAGGCATGCGACTTTTTCAGATCGGTCTTCGAGCTGTCGTTCTCGCCAGCCTTCTCCTCCGACCCGCCCTTCGCCGGCTTCGCCACAATATTCGCCAGTACGATGTTCAACTTGTCTCCGATGCCCACCAGAGCCTGTAAAAGCTCCACGTCCGTCAACTCGTAAAGAGCCGCGTAGATCGATCCGCCCTTCTTTGCCTGAGCGACAAATCCCGTCAGCGTCCCGGTAATGTCGCCCGCCAGGTCTTTGCGCAACTGGTTCGCCGGATCTTTGATCATCGTCAGCAGTTTATTCTTGCTGATGTCGCCCTTGAGCGCCTGCGACACATGCTGCGTGGAGATAATGCCGCGGTTGAAGATTGCCGTCACGCTCGGCGAGCACACCCCCGAGACCGTCACCTCTTTCTCCGTCGTAAGGCTCGGCAACGACACCATCGGCTTCAACGCACCCGGCTTCCCTTCGAGCGGCACTACTTTGTAGCGGAAGGTATAGTTGCCTGTCTCGTCGCCCACCAGACGCGCATACACATCCTTCCAGTAAAACTTCTGAATAGGAAACTGCTCCGTCGTCTGTCCGGCCTTGATGGTCTCGCCCGGAAACACGGCGTGGCTCGGGAGCGCCGTCTCCGTGCCCTTCGAATCGATGCGATACAGCGCGAAGCCCATGCAGCCCTTGGGTTTGGCCTCGTAGCTCCAGGCGATGGTGACGACGTCGTTATTGGCAAATGCTACTGCGTTATTCCGCATACGTCCTCCTCAGTGGAATTTGAAATACTCGGCCCGGTACAGCCATGATACACGCCAAATGTACCGTTCAACGGCTCGCCGACACTATTTGCGTCCATCCTGAACTTCTGGCGCGAATTGTTCCTCCCTCACCCACCAAAAACCATCCAATTCGCTTCCCAAAAAACCCAATTTTGCGCACGTTTTGCTTCGTCTATAGACGTACAGAAAATGGCGCGGATGATCGCCAAATGTGGAGTTGTTTTCGCAACTCCAGCGACTTCCAGGTCAACTTTCCTGCCTGTTCAATCCACCTGCAAGCCGGCTTTTTTGAAAGTGGAGAGCGTAACGGCTGTTTGCAGGCTTGCTGACTTGCTGGCCCGCCGTCTTTCTATTCCCTATTCCCTAGTCCCTATTCCCTAATCCCTCGCCTCGTACAATGAAGTAGAAAGCCTGATCCGCTCAGCCCATGGCCGACGAAGAGCAAAAAAAGCCTCAACAGCCCGATGAAGAACCGGCCGGCCAGGTCTACGACTCCCGGCTCATCCGCCGCATCGGCCGCTATCTGCGCCCCTACTGGTGGCAGGCTGCCGTCTCCGCCCTCGCCGTCTCGCTCAAATCCCTCTGCGACGTCACCGGCCCCTACCTGATTATGGTGGGCATCGACCGCTACTTCCCCCGCGACTCCGGTTCCTCACCCGCCACCAACCTCCTCGCCAACGTCCTGGGCTCAACCAACTGGCTTACCAGCCGTCTCCCCGCCGATCCCTACCAGGGCATCACCCGCCTGGCCACTATCTTCCTCGCCGCGCAGCTCGCCGCTTACCTCTTCGAGTTCGTCCAGATCTATCTCATGCAGTGGACCGGGCAGAAGCTCATGTTTGACTTGCGCCGCGAGATCTTTATTCATATGCAGCGCATGCACATCGGCTTCTTCGACACGCACGCTGTCGGGCGCCTCGTCACCCGCATCACCTCCGACGTGGACGCCATCAACGAGATGTTCACCGCCGGCGTGCTGGCCATCGTGGATGACTTTCTCAACCTCGCCATCATGGCCGCACTGATGCTCAAGATCAACTGGTGGCTGGCCCTGCTGGCCTTCTCCGTGCTGCCGCTGATCCTGTTCGTCACGCGCCTCTTCCGCGATTCTGTGCGCGCCAGCTTCCGGCGCGTGCGCACCGCCATCGGGCGCATCAACAGCTTTACGCAGGAGCACATCTCGGGGATGAGCGTGGTGCAGCTCTTCAACCGCGAACAGCGGGCCTTTGACGATTTTGAGGATGTGAACCGCCAGCACATGATCGCCTTCAAGGACACCATCTTCGCTTACGCGCTCTTCTATCCGGCGGTCGATATTCTCTCCATAGTGGCCATCGCCCTGGTCATCTGGCGGGGCGGTTTCGGCGTGTTGAGCATTCCACCCATTGTCACCATCGGCGTGCTGAACATGTTCATCCAGTACTCGCTGCGTTTCTGGCGGCCCATCCAGGACATGAGCGACAAGTACAACATCCTGCAATCGGCCATGGCCGCCGGCGAGCGCATCTTCCGTCTGCTCGACACTAAGCCGGAGATCGTCAGCCCCGTTCATCCGCTTCTCGGCGATGGCAGTAATCGCATCGAGTTCCGCCACGTCTGGTTCACCTATCAGAAGCTGACAGAAAAGCAACGCGCCGCCGTGGACCGGGCGATAGCCAGCGAGTCCACCGCCGACCTGCTGCCCGGCATTCCCGGCATCGAGTGGATTCTCAAGGACGTTTCCTTCACCGTCGAACCCGGCCAGACAGTCGCCATCGTGGGCCACACAGGCGCCGGAAAAACCACCCTCACCAGCCTGATGATGCGCTTCTACGAGGTGACCGCCGGGCAGATTCTGCTGGACGGCATCGACCTGCGCCGGCACGACCTCACCGCGCTCCGCCGGCACTTCGCCGTCGTCCTGCAAGACCCGTTCCTCTTCACCGGCACGCTGGCCGAGAACATCCGCTTCGGTAACGAAGCGATCACCGACGCCGATCTCCGCCGGGCCGCGCGCGACGTCAACGTGTTGGACTTCATCGAGAGCCTGCCGCGCCAATTCGACGAGCCGGTGCAGGAGCGCGGCAACTCGCTCTCCACCGGCCAGAAGCAGCTCATCAACTTTGCCCGCGCCCTGGCCTTCAATCCGCGCATTCTGATTCTGGATGAGGCCACCTCCAGCGTGGATACCGACACGGAGCTGCGCATCCGCGGCGCGCTGGAGCGCATGGTCGAGGGCCGGACCAGCGTGCTGATTGCCCACCGCCTCTCCACCGTGCAGCGGGCCGAGACGATTCTGGTGATGCACAAGGGCCAGTTGCGCGAGATGGGGACGCATCAGGAATTATTGGCCCATCGCGGCCTCTACTGGAAGCTCTACCAATTGCAGTACAAGGATCAGGAACAGCAGACAGCGGTCAGCAATCAGCTGTCAGCGGTCAGTGGTCAGTTGCCCGTTGGAGCTTGAGATTGGTAGCTCTGGAAGGCAACAAACGGCGGCGGCGCTCGCCATTTTCACAAAAAGCCGCCTTGCGGGTGGGTAGAAAAATCCTGAATGTTGACCTGGAAGTCGGCGGAGTTGCGCGAAACAACTAAAAATCCCGCTACATTTGCAGATTAATTGCTCCCTTTTCCCTATGGTTATAGATGTGGTAAATTCTGCGAAAAATTGGGTTATTTGGGAAGCGCGCAGGGAGGCGAAGAGACGATGAAGATCAGGGAGCGGGCGTTAACGCGAAGGGAACTGGACAAGGAATTGAGGTATTTCCGATTGGCGGCGAAACAAAAGAACCCCGCCCCGGCCTTTCTGCGGCTGGTGCGGCAGGCGATGGGGATTCCGGTGGCGGAGATTGCGCGGGCGGCGCGCGTGAACCGCTCGGTGCTCTTCCGTCTGGAACAGAGCGAGATACGGGGAACGATTTCGCTGAACGCGCTGGACCGGGTAGCGGCCGCCATGGGTTTCAAGCTGGTTTACGCGCTGGTGCCGCAGGGAAAGGAGACGCTGGAGGAGATGGCGGAGTGGCGGGAGTGGGAGAAAAAGCTAAAGGCAGGGAATAGGGAATAGGGAATAGGGAACAGAGATCAGAGAACAGAGATCAGGGGTCAAAGACGGCCGGGTGGTTGAGAAGGCTGATACACTGTTGCACGATGAGCAGACCATGGCAATTCCTCCTCGTAATGCTACTCACTGTAGTGTTGCTCTACATGGTACGGCGTGTAGTGTTGCGCTACACGGTACGACGTATAATGTTGCGCTACACGATACGGTGGTTCATCAAGCGAGTCGGCCGACGGGTATGGGCGGCGATAACGAATCTACGCTTATGGAAAGTGACGAGCGGTATCGTTCTTTCTCTGGCCATCGTTATAGGCCTCGTCGTAGCGGTGCAAATTATTCCGGAATGGCAGGTCAATCGAGCAGGTGTCCGCTCTGCGCCAGTCAAGACCGAAGCGACGGCTACGGCGGCTGAGGTCGCCAATTTACAGAATGAAATGCGCAAGACCGTTCTTCAGGTATTGGGCGGACTCTTCGCCATCTTCGCGCTGTATCTCACCTTCCGCCGAGTAAAGGTAGCCGAACAGGGACATATAACAGACCGGTTTACGAAGGCCATCGAGCAACTAGGGGCGTTGACTGCGAAGGGCGAGCCGAATGTGGGGGTGAGGCTGGGCGCGATCTATGCACTGGAGCGGATTGCCCAGGACTCGCCCCGCGATCACTGGACGATTATGGAGGTGCTCACGGCGTATGTGCGGCAGAATGCTCCTGCACCTGCGCAGGTTCCGACGAAGAAACATACTAAAGATGCGATTGCGAAGGGGCCGGCTACGGAGATTCAGGCGATCCTGACGGTGCTGGGACGGCGGAAGCGGGACCGCGGACGTGAACACGAGGGGCAGTATCTCGATTTGAGCAGTAGTAACTTGCGCGGGGCAAATATCAGCAGTGCGCATATGGAAGGAGCGAATTTCTACGAAACGCATTTGGAAGGAGCGCATTTCTGGAGTGCGCACGTAGAAGGAGCGGGGTTCGATAGGGCGCATGTGGAAGGAGCGAGTTTTCGGTGTGCGGTGGGTCTGACCGTGGAGCAGTTTGAGTACGTGCAGGATTGGAATAAGGCTGAATTTGATGAAGCGTTTCGAAGCAAGTTAGAAGCGGCCGAAGGAAAGGGCGACAGTCAGGGTTAGGCTATCTCCCAGCCGGAGACGTAAACGAACAAGTCGCGGACGGGCGAGGATCGGGCCGAAAAGCCAGATCATTCGAATACGAACAATCTATAAAAAAATAAAAGACAATAGGTGTAAATATCCCACCTTAGGCACAAAGTTTCAAGAAGCAGGTCCTTCGACTCCGCTACGCTCCGCTCAGGATGACAATGCCGAAGGTGGGGCACCCTCTTTCGGCGACGGCGAGCCGCGGTCACCCAGTACCAGTCACTCTCAATATCCAGGCGCCGATCGCCTTGCTCAGCAGAATGACAACAACGGCAATCACATCATGCTTCCAGATTTCAGACCATGCGGAGATACCCCGCTCGCGGGCAAGTAAATAGCTTAATGCCGAGAGTAAAAAGAAGCCCCAAACGACGCTCAGGCGAACGGCCGGCAACCGCGGCAAGGCCACTAA
Organism: Occallatibacter sp.; assembly: GCA_050011175.1. GTDB lineage: Bacteria > Acidobacteriota > Terriglobia > Terriglobales > Acidobacteriaceae > Telmatobacter. Next base: position 97,567 of record JBEKJR010000004.1, on the reverse strand, counting down.
GATGAGGATGAAGGTGAGTGATACGAAAAACCTGGCGATGAAATTCATGGTGGTGGTGCGAAACGCTTCGCGCACTGGCAGCCTCTCCGACTCCTGATAGATGTGGACACTGAGGGAATCTGTCAGGTTGTCGGCAAGTCCGGCAATGAGGATGCTGCCGAGAAGCGCGCCCGTCGACGCCGTTACGGCGTCGAGTCCGACAATGAGCCCCATGCTGGTAATGATGGCAGCGGTGCTGCCGAAGCTGATCTTTCGCGGGTCGAACATGTCTGCTTGCATTTTAGCTTCGAAACCGCTGGACTGAAAGCTCCCGGCTGATTGAGAGCATTTTCACAGTTCCTGTAGGGTGGGTTTAGTGATTTCCCACCCATTTCACAATTGAAAACGCAGATCCTTCGACTGCGCTCAGGATGAAATGGATGGGGCACGGAGCATCCTTACACTATCAGTAAAAATGCTCTAGCCCTGCCATTCGGTTGAATGCTCATCGATTCAGCAACAGGTTTACTGCCCGGAATGCGATTTCGGAACTGACCTGCAAGTTCCTCGTCCCCATTCTCGAACTACGTCCAGGAGATTTCGATGCCATGGGCGGTGGCGCGGATGTTGGGCGGCTTGTGGTGGGTAAGAATGCGGATTGCTGAGAAGCCTCCGCCGAGTACGCAGACCGTTCCGCCGGCAACGAGCAAGCCGAGCTTGCTGGTCGGTTCGGGATCGAGAAACGCCAGGATCACCATGGTTACGCCGGCGCCGCTCATGCCCAGGGCCACCGAGACGCCGGCGATTTCGCGCCGGGAAAGACCGGAGATTCTCGCCATCTGCAACAGGGTCTGGTCGCCGGGATGGATGCCGAGGTGAGCATCGTCGATGAGCACGCCGGACGCTCGGGCGCGGTAGAGGAGCGCCAGGGTTCGCAGCCAGTTGGGATCGGAGGTGCGGACGATCTTCTCGCGGGAATCGTTCATGGGAAAGAGTCTATACCCTGGGGGCGCGCGGTATCTGGGCAATAGCATAGGGCCACTCCTTATATGGAGTGGCCCTTATTCCTGACGCTTGCAGGCGGAGTTAACGGGCGACCAGCGGCTTGGTGCTGAGAGTGCCGTTCTTGTAGCCCTTGGCGATTTCGGCGATGGAGACGGCTTTGTAGTCGCCGGCGTGGCCGGCTTGGCCGAACTGCTTCATGCGCAGGGCGACAACCTTCTGCATGGCCTCGCGGGCCGGCCTGAGGTAGGCGCGGGGATCGAACGCCTCCGGAGACTCCCACAGCACCTTGCGAACCGCGCCGGTGATGGCCAGGCGGTTGTCAGTGTCCACGTTGACCTTGCGCACGCCGTTGCGGATGCCGAGCTGAATCTCCTCGATGGGCACGCCCCAGGTGGGCTTCAGTTTGCCGCCGTACTTGTTGATGATGTCCTGCAGATCCTTGGGCACGGATGAGCTGCCGTGCATGACCAGGTGGGTGTTGGGCAGGCGCTTGTGAATGGCGAGGAGAACGTTCATCTTGAGGACCGAGCCGTCGGGCTTTTTCGAGAATTTGTAAGCGCCGTGGCTGGTGCCAATAGCGATGGCCAGCGCGTCGACGCCGGTCCTCTCGGCAAACTCGACCGCCTGGTCGGGGTCGGTGATGTGCTCCAGGCCCGTGCCGCCCGCGCCGTGGCCGTCTTCAATGCCGCCCAGCACGCCGATCTCTCCCTCGACGGTGACGCCGCGCTCATGGGCATAATCGACCACCTGCTTGGTGACCGCAACGTTTTCCTCGAAGCTGGCAGGGGTCTTGCCGTCTTCCTTGAGCGAGCCGTCCATCATCACGCTGGTATAGCCCAACTCGATGGCGCTCTTGCAGGTCTCGAAGCTGTTGCCGTGATCCAGGTGCATGACCAGGGGAATCTCGGGATAGAGCTCGTTGGCGGCCAGAATCAGATGGAAGAGGTAGCGGTCCTGGGCAAACTTTCGCGCGCCGCGGCTGGCGCTGATGATGGCCGGCGAGTTGGTCTGCCTGGCCGCCTCCATGACGGCCTGAACCTGTTCCATATCGTTGACGTTGAATGCGCCGACGCCGTAACCGCCCTTGGCGGCCTCGTCGAGGAGCTGCCGCATCGAAACCAGAGGCATTTGAGCTTCTCCTGTTGCCGGCTGAACCGGCAAATTGGGTTGGGGTCCGGCCGCCTTCGTGTTCAGGCAGATGAGAACAAGCAACCTGACGGGCGGCGTAATCGCGATCATCTTTATGGTAACAGGAATGCGCAAGGGGAAAGTGTGCTCTCGAACACAGGCGAAAAATGCTGTATAGGCAGCCCGATTCAGGAGGGGCCGTTCCGCAACGGCGCTGGCGAAATCGCGCCAATAAAATAAGCAAATATGCTGGGCCGCTACATCCCCAGCACCGCCCGCTGCGCGGCAAAGATCTTCTTGAGCCCTACCTCGGCCAGGTCTACGAGCGCATTCAGTTCAGAGCGTGAAAAAGAACCCTTCTCCGCCGTGGCCTGGATCTCGATGAGGCCGCCGTCCTCGCTCATCACCACGTTCATGTCCACCTCGGCCTGCGAATCCTCCTCGTAGCAGAGGTCGAGCAGCGCGACGCCGCCGACGATGCCCACCGAGGTGGCGGCGACGAGTTGTTGCAGAGGAGATTGCTTGAGCGTTCCCGCTTCGACCAGCGCCCGCAGCGCCAGCCCTAGCGCCACCGCCGCGCCGGTGATGGCCGCGGTGCGCGTTCCGCCGTCGGCCTGAATCACGTCGCAGTCCAGAATCACGGTGCGCTCGCCCAGAGCCTTCATGTCCACCACCGAGCGCAGGCTGCGGCCGATGAGCCGCTGAATCTCGTGCGTCCGGCCGCCGATCTTGCCCCGTTCACTTTCTCTAGGAGTCCGGGTCACGGTGGCGCGGGGCAGCATGGCGTACTCCGCCGTTACCCAGCCGCGGCCGGTGTTGCGCAGCCAGCCGGGAACCCCCTGCTCCACGGTGGCGCAGGTCAGCACCCGCGTGTTGCCCAGCGAGACCAGAACGGAACCCTCGGCGGTTTGGACAAAGCCCGGCGTGAGGGTGAGCGGGCGAAGCTCCAGCGGGCTCCGGCCGCCGGGACGATAAAAGGTGGAGGCGTCTGGCATGGAGAGATTGTACGGGAAACGGCCTGGGTGCGAGGGCGAGAGCCATTCTGGAGCCTGCTGTTCCAGGATGGGAAATGGTTGATTTCCCGGCCCGGAACAGGAATCTCTGCGTAACCCCTTGAAAAAACTGCTTTTGCTGCTGTTATTCCGCTTCCTTCTTTCCCGTTATGGGAGCATGCGCCGTGCAAGGCTGCGGCTGACTTTTCCGGGAACTGGAGGCTAACCCCTTCCCTTATCAGGAACTTAATACAACCGTTCTGGTTTGGCACGCCACGTGTATTAGAACAGGGCAGTTTCTCACTTCGGCGGTCAGGAATGGGAAGACCAGGGATCAGGGACTAGGGACTAGGGGTTAGGGGTTAGGGGTTAGTGGTTAGTGGGTCAGTACGAAATTGCGGATATTTGAAACTGCCCCCTGATCTCTAACACCTGAAGAACAGGAGCGGGTTATGCAGCAGACAAAGCAGGCAGCGGAATTCAAAAACTCCGGGCTGGCGGCAACCGGGCGAGCGGCAGCCATGTTAACAGAAACAGGGGTGGGCCTCGTTGGGCCGGGAGCCTTAGTGACCAAGCGCCAGCGGGTGGAGGCGGCCGTCGAAACCCTGGCCAGCCTGCGTAGCCGGGGCGAAAGCCTGGCCGAGGTGGCGCACGACGCCCGGAACATGGTCACGGCGCTGGGTCTCTACTGCGACCTGCTGGAGGAACCGGGAGTGCTTAACCCCTCCTTCCATCATTACGCCGGCGAACTGCGGCTGGTGGCCACGGCCAGCCGCCGCCTGGTGGAAAAGCTGCTGGCGCTCGATGCCCGCCTCGATTCCCGTATCGCCCCGGATGCCGGCCTCTTGAGCGACCTCGGCGCTGCCCGGACGGAGGCCGAACCGCTCGGCGCTGTACGGCTGGAGCGGGCCCGCCGCTGGGATCTGCTGCCCCCCGAGCCCATCGACAATCTGGCCGCGGAGTTCACGGCCAACCGCAATCTGCTCTCCGCCCTGGCCGGGCCCTCCATCGCCCTCACCGTGGATGTGGAGGGTGGCGCGCTGCCGGTGTGGCTGACCGGCGAGGATCTGACCCGGATTCTGGTCAACTTGGTCAAGAACGCCGCCGAAGCCCTGCCTGCCGCGGGGAGAATCGCGCTCCGCTTGCATGAGTTTCATGCCGGAGCGGATCGCGCACCCTGGCTGGTGCTGACCATTGAAGACAACGGGCCGGGAATCCCTCAAGAGGCGCTGGAGAAGATCTTCGATTCCGGCTACACCACCCGCGGCAGCGACGCCTCCGGTGGGGGCGCTTCTGGTTCAAGCAGCCCCGACAACTGGCCGGCCTCCCATCGCGGGTTGGGGCTGTCCATCACCCGTTCCATCGTCGAGGCCGCCGGCGGCAGCATCCATGCCGCCAACCGCGCCCCGGCCGGAGCCTGCTTCAAGATCGAGTTGCCCGTCCGCTCCCGCTAAGACCTCCGGCAGGTGGATAAAACCAGCGGCGGGAGAACGAAAACGGCAGCAGGTGGGCAGAAACCGGCGGCGGGAAAACGAAAACGGCAGCAGGTGGATAAAACCAGCGGCGGGAGAACGAAAACGGCAGCAGGTGGGCAGAAACCGGCGGCGGGAAAACGAAAACGGCAGTAGGTGGGCAGAAAACCAGCGGCGGGAGAACGAAAACGGCGGCGGGAGGAAAAATATCTGCGGCGGGTAGAAAGATAACCGGTGGAGAGTGGGCGGGGACCGGGCGGCGTCAGGACAGAAAGCCAAGCGAAAGGCAGCCGGAAACCCAAGGTCAGGTTGACGAAAAACCGCGGCGCATGGACCCCAAGACAGTTCCGGCGCGGCGGCCACAAAAAAACCAGTTAACCATTTGCACGTGAGGCGAATACAATGCTCGAGACAGTGGTAACGACGAGAACCATGGAGTTTATCCCCCAACTCGCGGAGCCGCCGGTGCGATTGCACCTGCTGGTGATAGACGCCGACCCCGCCATGCGCTCGGCCTGCGCCGAGATTGCCGCCAGCCTGGGCTACGCGGTGGAGAGCACCGGCGACCTGAGCCAAGCGCGCAGCCTGCTGCGCGGCAGCCCCGCCGACATCCTGCTGGTCAACCTTCCAGCGGGCTCCAACCAGGGGTTGGAGCTGGTCAGCGAGGTCAAGCTCCTCTATCCCCAGACGGCGGTGATCGCCATGACCGCCTCGGGGTCGGTGAACGCCGCCGTGGAGGCCATGCGCTGCGGAGCCTCGGATTACCTGGCCAAGCCCTTCGCCATGGACGAACTATCAACGGTGCTGGACCGCGCCGCGGCCTCGCTGGTGACCGACACCGCCACTCGTCAGTTGCGCGAGAGGCTGCGGCTCTCGCAGGGGCTGGGCGCCATGATCGGCCGCTCCGGAGAGATGGAAAAGCTCTACCGCATCCTCTCCAAAGTCGCCCAGAGCACGCACCCCGTCCTGATTTTGGGCGAGAGCGGAACCGGCAAGGAGTTGGTGGCGCGGACCATCCACGCCTACGGGCCCAATTCGCAGAAGCCGTTTTTGCCGGTCGATTGCGGCTCGCTGGTGCCGACGCTGATCGAGAGCGAGTTGTTCGGCTACGTCAAGGGAGCCTTTACCGGGGCCAACCGCTCCAAGGACGGGTTGCTGGTCTCGGCCGAGGGGGGCACGGTTTTTCTGGATGAGATCGGCGAACTTTCGCTCGACCTGCAGGCCAAGCTGCTGCGCGCTCTTCAGGAAAAGGAGGTCCGCCCGGTGGGCGCCACCCATCGCGTCCCCATCAGGGCGCGCATCGTGGCCGCCACCAACCGGGATCTGGCGGTCATGGTGGAAAAAGGCGCCTTCCGCAAGGATCTCTTCTACCGGCTCAACGTGGTCAACCTGCGCTTGCCCCCTCTGCGCGACCGGCGCGAGGATATCCCCCTGCTGGCGGCACATTTTCTGGACCGCATCAGCCACGAGCACGGCGCCAAGTTCACCCTGAGCGACGAGGCCCTGCGCACCATGATGCGCCACGACTGGCCTGGCAACGTGCGGGAGCTCGAAAACTCAATTGAACGGGCATGCGCGCTCTCCAGCGGGCCGGTGCTGCACCTGGGCGACCTGCCTACGCAACTGCAACAGCAGGGGCTGGAGGCGCGGCGAACGGCCGCCATGGCCGGCGAGCCGGAGGCCGAGGGGGGCCAGCCGCAGTTGACCACCCTGGCCGACATGGAACGCCAGGCCATCCTGGGAGCCATCCGCGCCCTCAACGGCGACAAGCTCCAGGCCGCCAAGCTGCTGGGCATCGGCAAAACCACCCTCTACCGCAAGCTGAAGGAATACGGTATCACCGACCCGCTTCGGGAAGAGTAGACGGCCAGGACTAAAGCCGGAACCGATCGCGCCGATAGGACAGTTACGGAACTTCGCAGGTCCCAGGCGGGAAACTTCACAAGTTCCGGATGGGAAATTACGCGGGTCCAGGCGGGAAACTTCACAGGCGCCAGACGGGAAATTTCACAGGCGCCAGACGGGAAATTTCACAGGCGCCAGACGGGAAATTTCACGTGTCACCGGACGTAAATTGCCCCGCGCGGAGCGCAAACGGCGCCGGCCACAGGCTGGCCGGAAGAGCCAATGAGGAGAACGAGGAGCTGGATATGAGCATTCTAATCGTGACCGGAATTGAAGGCGCCCGCAATTGCGCCGCCGTGGTGGCAGCGCAACTGGGCATGGAAGTGGAAGTAGCCGACGGGCGCAAGGCCGCGTTGGCCGCGCTGCGCCGCCGCGAGTTTGCCGCCGTGGCGGTGGACGAGACCATGGCGGAGTGCGATCCGGCCGCCGCCGAGGCCGTCTGGGAGCACGCCGGCCTGGCCATCCCCTTGCAGATCAACTTCGCTCTCTCCGGAGTTGCCCGGCTGATCCGCGAGATTCGCTCCGCCCTGCACCGCCGCGAACGGGAGCAGACGCTGGCCCGCCGCGCCGCCACCGCGGCCATCGAATCCGAGCTCAAATCCACGGTCGCCGGCCTGCTGCTCCACTCCCAGCTGGCTCTGACTGGAACGGAGATCTCCCCGCCGGTAGCCGAGAAGCTGCGCGTGGTGGCCGATCTGGCCGGCAATCTGCGCCAGCAGTTGAACGCTCCGCAGCAGGTTCGCGCCGACACCGCCGCCTGAGCCACCTGCGGCGGGGCAGACGGCGCTTGCGCGCCATGGAGTTCATGGCACTTGCTGGAGGGCAGACTGTTCAGGCGGATGCCTTCGGCCACCTGCGGCGGGGCATACGGCGTTTGCGCGCCATGAGGTTCGTGACCACACGTGATGGAGTGGGTTCCCAGCTCCTTATTCTAGGAGCTGGGAATCCACGCACCTCAACCCAACACACTGTCCACTGACCACTGTTCACTGACCACTGGGTATGCGCCGCACGCGCAGGCGTCGGGACGATACTTGCCCCGGCGTTTTTCCCGCGCTCCATCTCTTGGCTTGGCCGGGGTCACCACGAACAGGTCATCGTTTGTGGGGTGATCTGGCGAAAGGGCAGGAAATCACGAACCCCACCCTGCCGCACTTTTTCCCCTCGCTCGCCACAGTGAAATAATAAAAATATGCGGACCCAACTTTCTTTTGCTCCCCTCCACCAAATCGAAACCGAACTCCTAGCCGTTCTGGCCGCCGACACCCAAACCGACAAAGCCCCCGACGCCAAGCCCCAACCCGTGCTGCTGAAAGCTGCCCCGGCCCTCCAGGCTGCCGCGGCCGCCGTGCTGGCTAGCGGCGAATTCAAGGCCGGCGCCAACGAGACATCGCTGCTGCACGCGCCTGTGGGTCTTGCCGCCAAGCGCCTGCTCATCGTCGGTCTGGGCAAGCAGGCCAAGGTCACGGCCAACTCCGTGCGTAACGCCGCCGGAACCGCCGTCCGCTTCATCAAGCCGCGCGGCATTCGCCAACTTGTTCTTTCCCTTCCTGAAAGCGACCCAAAAACGTTGCCCCACACGGCGTGTACCCGCGCCGCAGTCGAGGGCGCGTTTATCGGCGACTTCGACCCCGACACCTATCGCAGCGAGCGCAAGGACCAGAGTACTGAGTCGTTCACGTTGGCCGCGCCGCCGAACGCTGATAAGGCCGCGCTGGAAGCCGCCTTCGCAGAAGCTGTCATCATCGGCGAGAGCCAGAACTTCACCCGCACGCTGGTCAACGAGCCAGGCAACAAGCTGACACCCACTCTGCTGGGCCAGCGCGCCGCTCTGATGGCCGCCGAAGTTGGCCTGGGCTGGGAGGTCCACTCCACCGAAAAGCTACGCGAGCTGAAGATGGGCGCGTTCCTGAGCGTGGCGCAGGGCTCCGCCGAACCACCCGCGCTGATTGTCCTGCGCTACGAGCCCAAAGGTGTGACCAGCGGCCCGGTCCTCGGCCTGGTCGGCAAGGGCATCACCTTCGACTCCGGCGGAATCTCCATTAAGCCCTCCGACAAAATGGACGAGATGAAAACCGACATGGCCGGAGGCGCGGCCATGCTCGGCGCCATGCGCGCCATTGCCCTACTCAAGCCCAAGGTGCGCGTGATCGCCGTCATCTGCGCTGCGGAAAACATGCCCTCCGGAACGGCGCAAAAGCCCGGCGACGTGCAGACCGCCATGCCTTTTTCACCGGATAAGCCGGGCAAAACCATCGAAATCATCAACACCGACGCCGAAGGCCGCCTGGTCCTGGCCGACGGCCTCACCTACGCGCGCCAACTGGGCGCAACCCACCTCATCGACGCCGCCACCCTCACCGCCGCCTGCATCGTCGCCCTCGGCCACGTCAACGCCGGCGCCTTCTCTAACGACGAAGACGCCTGGGCCAAGTTCGATGCCGCGCTCGACCTCTCCGGCGAAAAGTTTTGGCGCTTGCCCTTGGGCGAGGAGTACGCCGAGATGATCAAGTCCGATATCGGCGACATTAAGAACAGCGGCGGACGCTGGGGCGGCGCTTGCACCGCAGCCGAGTTCCTTAAAGTCTTCGTAGAGGAGACGCCCTGGATTCACCTGGACATCGCCGGCCTGGCCTGGGCCGAAGATAGCAAACCCTATATTGCCAAAGGCCCCAGCGGGGTTGGAGTGCGCTCGATTCTGGAGTGGGTGAGGAAGTACAGCTCTTAGCTGCTAGCTACTAGCTGTTAGCTTTTAAAAGCTGGAACCAACAACACAGATGGGTGCCCCACCCTCGCCGCTTCTTGTTTTTGCGGCTAGGGTGGGAAGCCACAGATCTGAATTGTTGTCCAGATGAAGTTCCTGAGCCCCTAGCTAAAAAGCTAGAAGCAAGAAGCTAGAAGCTAAAAGCTGTTCTTCTACATCGCCTCCGGGCTTTCAATTCCCAGCCAACCGAGCGCCAGCACCAGCTCGCGCAGAGCAACCGCCGCCGTCGCCAGCAAGAACGTCTTGCGTCCCGGGTCTTCTTCGGTCAGGATGTGGTGCTTGTGATAGAAGTTATTGAACTCCTGCGCCAACTGGAAGGCGTGCTTGGCCAGGTAAGCCGGCTCCGAGGTCGCAATGCACTGCTCCAGCACCAGCGTGCGCCGCGCGGCCCGCAGCCATAGCGCCCAGATGTCTTCCGCGGCAGGATCATCCAGATAGGTTGCAAGGTTCATCGGCGCTGACTTGCTAACTTGCTGACTTGCTGACTTGCTGACTGGCTGACTCGCTTGCCTTTCAAACTTCGCTAACTCCGCTTCCGCCGTCGTTCCCCCTTTGCGGAAGATATTTTTTGCCCGCACCACGGCGTATTGAATATACGGACCTGTCTCGCCCTCGAAACTCAGCGCATCCTTGAAATCAAACGCGATCACCGAATTGCGCGTGAACTTGAGCATGAAGTAGCGCAGCGCGCCAATCGCAATTTGCTCGGCAATCCGCTGCCGCTCGGCATCATCGTGCCCTGTCTGGCGTGCGTCCACTTCGGCGCGCGCGGCGGCGATGAGCTTGTCGATCAAATCATCTGCCTTAACGCCGAAACCCTTCCGCCCCTTGATCTCGATGTATGGCCGCGCCCTATCCTCCGCGGAAACATCGTAGCCCAGTTCGATGGCGCAACGCGGCGTCAGCGCCACCATCTCGTAACTGAAGTGCGTGTATCGATCGGCCTGCTCCGCGTGCCCCATGCCGCGTAAGGCCTGGATCACGTTGGCCTGCGGATCGCTCTGTCGCGTGTCGATCACATTGTAGATAGCTTGCGCTCCGCCAAAGTGCGGATGCGGCTCCACTCCCTTCTCCGTTGAAATCCAACACTCGTGATCGGGATAAGTGAAGAACGGCCTGTAACCGAAGTCCTTGCCCAGCAGGCCAAACTTCCATAAGTGATAGGCGATATCCTTGCCGACATAAGTGACTGTTCCATTGGAGCGAACAATCACTTTTGCATCTTCGTCGGTTTCATCTTCAGTCGTCTCCGCGCCGGGCCGCGTCATCACCCAGCAGCCGTTGTTCTTGCCCTGAGTTTCCTTATAAAGGACGCCTGTGTTCTTGAGCTGCTCGAAGGCCGCTTCCCAGAACTTGAGGTGCAGAATCTCGCTCTCCCGGGGTAGAAAGTCGTACTCGATGCCCAGGCGCTGCATGGTCCCCAGGTGCCGCCGCAGAACCGCTGTCGAGATCAGTTCGGCGATTTCAGCTGCATCGTTATTACCAGCCTCAATCTGGTGGAGGGTATCGAGGCGAATCTGTTTTCGCCTGGCTACAAGCTCCGGATTCGCTTGAAATGCGTCTCCAAAACCATAGGAGTCTTCAAGGCCCATATACCATACATAGACCCTCGCATACTGATCCCAACAGTAATAATCGATCCAAGCGTCCTTGTCTTTCGGATTCTGCTTGACCCTATCGGCAAGGTATGCGATTCGCTTCTTGATGCCTGCAAGTGTGTGTTGCTCGCTTACTGGAAGACCGGGGATTGTGTCCAGTTCGAGATGCATCAGTGCAACAACGATATCGGCGACCTGCACGCCGGTGTTGTCGATGTAGTTCTGCACGTCCACCTTTTGCCCGGCGGCGCGCAGCAGGCGTACGAAGGTATCGCCCAGAATCGCGTTGCGCAGGTGGCCAATATGCGCTGCCTTATTGGGATTGATGCTGGTATGCTCCACAAGCGAATGGACCTGCGCGGTCGGCGGGACGCCTTCGGCCTCGGGACGAGCAGTTCTGCGCACACTATCAGCCCGATCCAGCCGCGCATTGATGTACCCGGCTCCGGCAATCTCAAAAGAAGCAAAACCACTCAGTGGGCCCAGCGCGGCCACAATCTCCTGCGCAATGACCTTGGGCGCCTTGCGCAGCTTGCGGGCCAGCTCAAACGCGATGGGCGTGGCCAGCTCGCCAAACTTCAGCTCCGGCGGAATTTCCAGCGGAATCGTCTCGACCTGCAAGTCGTACTTGGCCTTGAGAACCGCGCGAAGATGCTCCGTGAGCCGTTTTTGCAATTCCAGGTACACGTTGATGGGCCTCAGAAATCCTTGATTTTCAAAGGCGATTCTAACAGAATCACGTCCGCTCCTGTGTTTGACGCTCCTCGCGCGGCAACCTAAGATGGAAAATAGGTTGCTCTAAGGAATTCCGCCTGCCGACAGGAGAGAATCGAGCGCAATGCCTCGCCTATGACGAATTCTGCATCCAGCTCAACCCGCTTTTACCTGACTACGCCCATCTACTACGTGAATGCGCGGCCGCACCTGGGCCACGCCTACACCACCATCGTCTGCGACGCCATTGCGCGGCGCAAGCGCGCCCTGGGCATCGATACGTTTTTCCTCACCGGTACCGACGAGCACGGGCAGAAGATCGAGCGCTCCGCCGCGTTGGCCGGGCGCACGCCCGAGGAGTTCACGACGGCAGTTACGGGCGAGTTTCGCGGCCTCTGGGACCGGCTCGCACTCACCTACGATGATTTCATTCGCACCACCGAAAATCGTCACGCCCGCGGCGTGCAGAAGTTGTTTGCCACGCTACGTGACCGCGGCTTCATCTACAAAGGCTCCTACACCGGCCAGTATTGCGTCAGCGATGAGCTGTATGTGGACGGCCCCGTCGGCACGATTTGCCCCGACTGCGGCCGCGTGACGGAGACCGTCAGCGAGGAGAATTATTTCTTCAAGCTCTCGGCCTTCGAGCGCAAGCTGCTGGAGTTTTACGAGGCGAACCCCGGCTTCATGGGTCCGGAGTCCACGCGCCGCGAGGTGATCTCGTTTGTGCGCGGCGGGCTGCGCGATCTGTCGGTGAGCCGCACAAGTTTTTCCTGGGGGATTCCGGTTCCCGGTGACGAGAAGCACGTGATCTACGTCTGGCTGGACGCGCTGGCCAACTACATCACGGCTCTCGGCTATGGCTCCGACGACCCCAAGGACCAGGAAAAATTCGCAAAATTCTGGCCGGCGGATCTGCACCTCATCGGCAAAGAGATCAGCCGCTTCCACTGCGTCTATTGGCCGGCGTTTTTGATGGCCGCCGGCATTCCGCTGCCGCGCTCGGTGATGGCCAACGGCTGGCTGCTCTTCGACCAGGGCAAAATGTCCAAGTCGCGCGGCAACATCGTCCGCGCGGAAATCGTGCAGGAAGTCCTCGGCGCCGATGCTCTGCGCTACTTCCTGCTCAGGGAGATTCCCTTCGGCCAGGACGGCAGTTTTTCCTTCGACGCCTTGGTCCAGCGTTACAACGGCGACCTCGCCAACGGCTACGGCAATCTGGTAAGCCGCGTGGTGAACATGGTGCACAAATACTTCGGCGGAGTCGTGCCCAAGACTGGCGCGGAGACCACCACCGAGACCGCGCTGCGCGAGTGCGCCGCGAAGACGATTGCGGAGTTTGGTCCGGCCTTCGACGAATTGAACTTCTCCGAGGCGCTAAAGGCGTTGTGGGTTTTAGTCGCGGAGACCGACGGCTACCTGACGGCCAACGCGCCGTGGAAGAAGCCCGCCGACCGCTCCGACTCCGACCACGTTGCGCTGCAAGCCCGCGTTCTGGCCACGGCCGCCGAGGCCATTCGCATCATTACCGCTCTGGTCTACCCGGTTCTGCCGGATTCGGCAGCAAAGGTCTGGCGGCAGCTTGGGCAGGGCGAGATTGCCGACAGCGCAAAGAAATCATTTCTGACACTAATCGCTTGGGGCGGATTGAAGGCCGGAACTCGTTTTGGAGAACCTGCGCCGCTCTTTCCCCGCGCGGAAAAGGAAGCCATCGACCGTATGCAAAATATCGAAGATCAAAACAGTCCGAGCGCGGCCGAGGCCGCCAGCAGCGGTGGGGCCAAGATTGAGCCTTCGGCTCCGGCAAAAGCGATTGTTGCGCCAAAAGTCCCTGTGAAAGCAGTAGCGTCCAAAGCTCCTGCGGCTTCCGTGAAACCTCCAGTTCATGTCGCCACTGCGCCGGTTCCGCCCGCTCCTGCAGGCATTCCCGCCACGCCGCAGGCGCCAACAACCGACACTACGCCCGCTGGCGAGCAGCACTTGGCGCCTATGCTGGCAGCGGCGGAGCCGCAGTCAGCCCCACCGCAGGAGCCGCAGAAGATCAGCATCGACGACGTGCTCAAGGTCGATCTGCGCGTGGCGCGAATCCTTGTCGCCGAGCGCGTCCCCAAGGCCGACAAGCTGCTGCGCCTGGAGGTCGATCTGGGCTACGAGAAGCGGCAGATACTGGCCGGCATCGCCCAGTACTACGAACCGGAAAAGCTCGTTGGCCGCAAGATCATCATCGTGGCCAACCTCGCTCCGCGCATGATGCGCGGCCTGGAGTCAAATGGGATGCTGCTGGCCGCATCCTTGCCCGACGGCGCGCCGGTGCTCGCCGGATTCCTCGAAGAAGTTCCGCTGGGCGCGCGGCTGAAGTAGGCACCTGCGTTGCGGCAGACACCTTCGGCTCACTTGCGCCCGCAATGAGGCCTATCTCCATCTCAATTGCTTATACACATAAAACATGCTATCCTTACACATTGGGAGATGTGGCCATGCGGACCAATATTGACATCGACGACAAATTGATGCGCCAGGCGATGAAGGCGACCGGAGCAACCACCAAGAGAGCAGTGGTGGAGGCTGCTCTGCGCAAGGTCGTTCAGCTCAAGAAGCAGGCGAAGATTCGGGAGTTGTTTGGGAAGGTCCAGTGGGAGGGCGATTTGGACGCAATGCGCGAAGGCCGCTTCCTCAACTGGGAAGAGGAATTCGAGAAAGAGAAGTTGAGGGACACTGCCGCTTAGTAGCCACGAAACAAACTAGGAGAAAGCGCAAGCCGTATGGTGATCGTCGACAGCAGTGTATGGATTGATGCGTTGAACGGAAAGATCACACCGGAGACAATCTGGCTCAGGCTGGCGCTCGATCGGGAACAGGTCGGTCTCACCAGCCTGATTCTCTGTGAAGTTCTCCAAGGCATTCGCTTTGATCGTCGCTTTCGTGAGACTGAAGAGAGGCTTCGAACGTTCACGGTCTTTTCATCCGTAACCGCCGAACTGGCAGTCAACGCTGCTCAGAACTTTCGTGTGCTGCAGCATCTAGGGGTTACAGTGCGCAAGACAGTCGACTCTCTTATTGCCACCTTCTGCATTGAGGAAGGTCACCAGTTGCTGCACCACGACAGCGACTTTGACCCATTCGAGAAGCACCTGGGTCTGCGCGTAGTTCATCCACCGGCAATTGCACCGAACTGATGTTACATATTTCTAGAGGCCTCTCTTGCTGATTGATTCTCACGCCCACCTGGACAGCCCGCGCTATGCGGAGGACCGCGAGGCAATGTTGCGTCGCGCTTGGGAGGCGGGCGTGGGCGCGGTGCTGTCCATCGGCATCGGCGAAGAGCCATCCCAGATGCATCAGACTCTTGAGATTTGCCGCCAGTTCAACGCTCACCCAGAGTCGGGCAACGGCCTTCCCCGCCTCTGGTCCAGCGCCGGCGTCTACCCACACTACACGCCTGAAATCAACAACGCCGTTCTCGCCAAACTCGACAGCCTGCTGGCCGAGCCGGAGGTCATCGCCTGCGGCGAGATCGGGCTGGACTACTACCATGAGGGCGCGCCGCACGAAGTCCAGCGCAAATGCCTCATCCGCCTGCTGGAGATCGCCGCCGCTCGCAAGCGTTCCATCCTGATTCATTGCCGGCCGAAAGACAACACCACCAAAGCATGGGACGATCTCTTCGAGATTCTTGAGGCCCATTGGCGGCCCACTGGTCTCGGCGGCATCATGCACTGCTTTGGGGGAAACTACGATCAGGCTGCCCGCTCACTCGACTTGGGTTTTCTCGTCTCCTTCGCCGGCAATTTGACCTATCCCAAGGCGCAACCGCTGCGCGATGTGGCCGCGCGGCTTCCCCTGGACGGACTTGTAGTAGAAACCGACGCGCCCTGGCTGGCTCCGGCGCCCTATCGCGGCAAGCGCAACGAGCCGGCCTGGGTCAGCCTTACGGCGCAAACCTTGGCTGGGCTGCACGGCATCTCGGAGGAGGAAATCGCCCAGGCGACAACGAAAAACTTTAATCGGCTGTTTGACCTCAGCCCGGACGTGGGAAACTGATAGTGATGCGGCGGCGGAGTCGTCCGTGGGTTGAGGCGGGCAAAGGCCGCCGACAGACAAGAGGATGGGAGAGCCATGGCCCTGGACAATTCATTCGACATCGTCAGCAAGGTGGACATTCAAGAGGTCCGCAATGCCATCGACCAGGCGCTGAAGGAAATTCGCCAGCGCTTCGACCTGAAGGATTCCCACTCGGAGGTCAGGCTGGAGGGCAACGACGCCATCCAGTTGGCATCCGACGGCGAGTACCATTTAGAAGCGGTCAAGGATATCCTCTGCCAGAAGCTGGTCAAGCGGGGCGTCCCGCTCAAGAACCTGACCTACGGCAAGCTGGAGCCCGCATTGGGCAAGAGCGTGCGCCAGAAGATCAGCCTTCAGCAGGGCATTCCCGTGGAAAAGGCCAAGGAGATTGTCCGCCTGGTGAAGGACGCAAAAAAGAGGGCCCAGGTCACCATCATGGGCGATACAGTCCGAGTATCCAGCAAGGACCGCGACGAATTGCAAGCCATCATCGCGTTGCTGCGCGGCCGGGAGATGGGGCTGGACTTGCAGTTCACCAACTACCGCACGAATTAGCGCAGCTCCGGCTGGTAGAGGTGGGTTTAAACCCATCCATTCATCTCCTGAGGTATTCTTTTCAGAGGTTGAGCGACTGCACGGGAAGCGGAGAACTTTGAGCACACTGGCAATAGCGACGGCAAAAGAGGTTTTCGAGCTGCTGCGGGACGACCTCGTCGCCATCGAGCAGGAGCTTAGCCGCGACTCCGCCTCCGGTGTCAGCACCATCACGGAGATTGCCGAATACCTCCGCAGCGGCGGCGGCAAGCGCATCCGTCCATCCCTGCTGCTGCTCTCCGCGCACGCGCTCGGCTACTTCGGCCAGGCCGCCATCCGGCTGGGCGCGGTGGTGGAAATGGTTCACACCGCCACGCTGGTTCACGACGACATCATCGACGGCGCCGACACCAGGCGCGGCCGGCCTTCCGCGAATACGACTTGGGGCAACGAAAAATGCGTGCTGGCCGGCGACTGGCTTTACATGCAGGCCTTCAAGGTGGCTCTGGAAGAAAAAAGCCTGCGCGTGCTCGACCTGCTCATCGCCCTCACCCAGCAGATGGTCGAGGGCGAGTTGCTGCAGATTCAGAAGCTGGGCCGCGCCGTCAGCGAGGCCGAGTACTACGACCTCATCTATCGCAAAACCGCCTGCCTCTTTTCGGTTTCCATGCGTCTGGGCGCGGTGCTGGCCGATGCCCCCGAGACCCTGGAGGCGAGCCTGGCCGCCTATGGCCGCGCTGTGGGTCTGGCCTTCCAGATTGTCGATGACGTGCTCGACCTGACGGCTACCGAAGAGGTTCTGGGCAAGCCCGTGGCCAGCGATCTGCGCGAAGGCAAAGCCACGCTCGCGGTGATCCACTCCATCGACCACGGCACGGCTGCCGACCGCCAGACCATCCAGCGGGTACTTGACGACCGCAGCTTCGAGCGCGTCAGCCGCGAGAAGATTCAGGCGATTCTGGCGCGCAACGGCTCGGTGGAGTACGCCATGAACGTCGCCGACCGTTACGCCGAGCAGAGCCGCCAGGCTCTGACCTCTCTTCCTGACTCCGAATATAAGCGCGCCCTGCTCTGGGTGCCGGATTTTGTGGTGGCGCGGGAGAAGTAAGCGGTTCAGTGACTGGCGGCTTTCCTCACGCATCCTGCACAATCGTCCCCTGGTGGTAGACAATCTTCCATCCATCCGCCGTGTTACGCCAAATGGTTGCCCGCCGGGTAAGTCTCGCATGGTCCTGGAGCAACGTGTAGGTCAGCAGATAGGTATCCTCGCTCAATCTGCGGCAATGAAGGTCTCGCATCTCCCAGACATCGGCGTGCGGGACGGCAAAGCGCCTCTCCAACTCGTCCAGCACACACTGCCGCGAGTAACGCCGACCGGAAGCTCCAGTCTCCCAGAAATCCTCCGCCGTCATGCGCTCGAAATCGGCTCGCGTGGTTCCGAATTCGGGGCGATGAAAGATGGGTTCGCGGCGGGAGAGTTCGGCGAGCACGCCTTGCAGTTCAGGGGCGGTTGTGAGAGTGGGTTCCATGGCAAACAGCATAGCGTGTTTGCCCAATCTTTCCGCAGTTTTTCTCGTAGGTCTGTACAACGAATGGAGCGCCAGATTTTTACTTTTTCTGCTTCGGCTCCATCATCGCGCGCAACGCGGCGGCGTAGTGTTCCGGCAGGGGCTTTTTGTTCATCTGGTCGTCGCAAACCACGTGAGTCGTCTCGCCCTCGGCCAGAAGTGTAGGCTCTTCCCCTTGCTGAGCCTTGCGCAAAATCCGGTAGGCAAACTTGAGCACGGAGCCGCGCAGCAAGGCGGGGCGGGTTTCGATGAGAATCCGGTCGTCATAGCGGGCGGGAGAGCGGTAGCGGCAGGAGGCCTCGATCACCGGCAGGATGCACTCGTGCTCGGTCTCCAGCATGCTGTATGAAAAGCCGAGGGAGCGGAGCAGCTCCACGCGGCCCACCTCAAACCAGACCAGGTAGTTGGCGTAGTAGACGATGCCCATCTGGTCGGTTTCAGCGTAGCGGACTCGAACTTCTGTGGTTACGTGCATGAAGCGTTTCCCCTGTGTCTGATAATGAACACATTTTGTCCCCGGTTTTCCACGTGGAACGCGAAGTTATCCACATTTTTCCGGGTTTCGCCGGGTTTTCTCCCTTACCCCTTCATTCCCAGTGAACACGATGAAGTTCACAGTCTCACAGTTTCACTGGAAATGGGGAGGGGGTAGGGGGGTGCCCCTGGTACAGACCGGGCACATCCCTGACACTGTTCCGACTCGGCCTTTTTCAGCTTTTGACCACATTTTGACCTCATTGCCTGCTCGGGCCACTCATAGAAATTGTGCGCCGGAGGAAGGTAATTATCTGCAAACCAGGGCGCCCTTTCAACGCAGCTCGACTCACGGCTTCAGGTGCGTGAAGAAGGGCAGCTTGGCGATGTCGTTGAAGGTAATGAAAACAAAAAACGCGACCAGCAAAACGAACGCTCCCTGGTAGATACGCTCCTTGATGTTGATGCTGATGTCGCGGCGGAGAGCGCCTTCGATCAGCAGAATCAGAATCATGCCGCCGTCCAGAATGGGGAAGGGCATCAGGTTGAGGATGCCCAAATTGACGCTGATAAACGCGGCCAGCCAAATCATCGGCCCCAACTTCATCGTCTCTGCCGTATCGCCAGCCACGCGCGCGATGCCCACCGGCCCGGCAAGCTGGGTGACGGAGACCTTGTGGGTAAAGAGTCCGCGCAGCACCTCGAAGATCAGAAACGATTTATCCGCGCAGAACTCTCTGGATTTGGTGACTGCCATGCCCCAGGGAAGCGGGTCTCTGTGAGTAGGAGGAGGCATGTTCATAAAGCCCAGCTTCCAGCCTCCATCGAGCATGGCGGGATGAGCGACGATGGCCGGGAGAGCAGCGCCGTTGCGCAGGATGACGAGCGACATCGGCTTGCCCTGGCCGGCCTTCATGTAAGCCAAGAGCGTTTCCACTTGGTGGAAGGCATGACCATCAACGGACTGGATGGCGTCCCCGGCGCGAAGGCCTGCCTGCTCTGCCGGAGTACCCGGCTGCACCTGCTGAACGCCAATGGGCCCGATCCGCTGCTGGGGCCAAAGACCTGCATCGCTTGGGACAAAGTCATCATCTTTTGCCGCGGCGGGAACGTGAAAGCTCAGTTGCAGGGTATTGCCGCCGCGCTCGACAGTAACCGGAATAGTCTGGTTGGTGTTTAGCTTGAAGCGGTCGTAGACTTTTTCCCAATCGGGATTGTCGACACCAGCAAAGTGGCGGATGGTGTCGCCAGGCTGAAGGCCGGCCTGAGCCGCGGACGAGCCTGGAGTGACCCATTCGATGGTTGTCTGCTTGACTTCGACGACGGGAACCTCGTTGATCCAGCCGTAGTAGGCGAACATCAGCACGAAGGCCAGGACGAAGTTGGCCACAGGACCGGCCGTGCCGATCAACATGCGTTGCCAGCGGGGATGCGAGGTAAGCGCGCCGGGGGCGTCCGGCGGGGCTACGGTGGCCTTGCCAGCGGCGGCGTCGCTGAGTTCGGCGAAGTTCTCGCCGGTCATTTTGACATAGCCGCCAACCAGGGTCGCGGAGAAACAGTAATCCGTCTCACCAATCTTTACGCCAAAGAGACGCGGTGGAAAGCCTATGGAAAACCGCTCAACGCGAACACGGCAGAGCTTGGCGGCGGCAAAGTGGCCAAACTCGTGGACCACAACCATAACGCCGATAAGAACGATAAAGGCGACGATGGTTACAAGAAGATGATGAAAATCAATCATAGATGTGCGGTTATTCCTTCGGTAAAACAGTGGACAGTGAACAGTGAACAGTGGACAGTGAACAGTTGTCAGTTCTCAGTGTTCAGTTTTCAGTGACCAGCAGCTTGCGATAGCTACTGTTTTGGCACAGAAATCGACATCTAAAAACCGATAACTACTTTGCCAGCAGAGCACGCGATGTTTTGCGCGCCTCACGGTCCGTAGCGAGCACCTCGGCAATGGTGGCCGGATGTGCTTCGGGCGTGGCTGCGAGCACCCTTTCAATTGTACGCGGGATGCCGGTGAAGGGGATGTGGCGCTCCAGGAAGGCATCGACAGCGACCTCGTCGGCGGCATTGAGGGCGATGCAATGGGCTCCGCCTTTTTCCGCGGCCTCGAAGGCCAGACGCAGGCAAGGGAAGCGCACGAGATCGGGCTGCTCGAAATCCAGGTGGCTGAGCGCGGCCATATCGAAGGTAAGCGTGGAGCGAGGCCGCTCCGGCCAGGCCAGCGCATAGAGAATCGGCAGGCGCATGTCGGTGACGGAGATCTGCGCCAGGATGGAGCCGTCCACATACTCCACCAGCGAATGGACCGTGGACTGCGGATGGATGGTGACGCGGACTTGAGAGGGCGTGACGTCGAAGAGGCGGCAGGCCTCGATGACTTCCAGGCCTTTGTTGAGCATGGTGGCGGAGTCGATGGTGATCCGACGGCCCATCACCCAGGTGGGATGTTTGAGGGCCTGCTCGGGAGTGATCGAAGCGAATTGGTCAAGAGGCAGCTTGCGGAAGGGGCCGCCAGAGGCCGTCAGCCAGATGGTCTTGACCTCGGAGTGCGCGCCGACTCTCATGCATTGATGAACGGCATTGTGCTCGGAGTCGATGGGCAGGATGGGGACGTTGCGCTCGCGGGCAGCCTTGGTGAGGATTTCGCCGGCGGCGACCATACATTCTTTGTTGGCGAGGCCGACGGGCTTGCCGGCCAGGATGGCGGCGTGGGTGGCTTCCAGTCCGGCGACGCCGACGATGGCCGAAACAACAAAATCGGCCTCCGGCAGCGTGGAGCATGCGACGGTACCCTGGGTTCCGTAGACCACTTCGATGCCGGAGAGACCTGCCTTTTTGAGCTTGGCGGAAAGCTGCGCGGCCAGCTCTTCGGTGGCCAGCGAGATGAGCTTTGGCCGCCAGCGAGCGGCCTGCGCGAAGGCTTCATCGATGTTGCGTCCGCAAGCCAGTGAGGCGACCGAGTAGCGCTCCGGAAACTGCTCGACGATGGAGAGGGTGCTTTGGCCGATGGAGCCAGTGGAACCGAGGATGGCTAGTTTTTTCATAGAATTTTGAAGTTTCATGAGATTTTGAGTGGGTAGCGCGAGAGCAAGATTTCAGCCTGCCTATGGAGTAATGCCGGCGATGGAACCGACTATTTCGCGAACCTCAAGAAGAACGTCGTCCGGAGCTTTGCCGATCAAAACAGGGTTGCGTGCTTGCCAATCCAAACTACGCAGATGCGAACAAAGGACAACACCGTACACGGGCAACCCCGGAGGCAGTGGAACCTCAGATGCGTATCCCTTGATTTTGCTGGTGATTGGGCAAACGAAAGCCAAGGACGCTCTCGAATTGAATCGCAACGAAGAAAGCACTAAAGCCGGTCTGCGGCCAGCCTGTTCGCGGCCTGCTTGCGGATCGAAGTCGAACCAAACCAGATCGCCCGAGTCGGGGATGAATGTGTTTACCAAAACTCAACCCCGCGTGGTGGACCCCAATCAATTTCTTGCATGGACGCACCCTCTGGAATGCCCTCCAGAATCTCCTCCAAGGTCTTGCGCTTTCGAGGATTTGCGGGAGCTGATTGCGCAGACTTGATGAGCGCAATGCCACCGCTTTCGTTCGGAACCCACTCTACCGGCTCGCCGACCGGCAGAGCGGCTTGAGCGACCAACTCCTCTGGAATTTCGACAGTGAGCGTGTTTCCAACGCGAACGATGCGGGTGGTCATGGCGCCAACTCCTAGGGAAATCATAGCGCGAATTCCGCGTTGATGTGGGTATTTCTCCTCTGATCCCTGACACCTGTCTCAGAACCAATGGTGAAAAATCTGGGCATACCACAGCACGGGAGCGGCCAGCAGCAGAGCGTCGATGCGGTCCAGAACCCCGCCATGGCCGGGGAGCAGGGAGCCGGAGTCCTTGACGCCAGCCGAGCGCTTAAGAGCAGATTCGGCCAGATCGCCCACCTGAGCGGCCACGTTGACCACCACGGCTATGCCCAGCCAGTACCACCATGCCCCGTCGGAGTAGGAGAGCCAGCCCACATCCCACATCTGTAGCAACTGCGCGAGGCCGAGCAGGACGCCGGTGGACAACAGGCTGCCTGCCATCGAGCCGATCGCGCCCTCCCAGGTTTTGTTGGGGCTGAGCGTGGGGGCCATCTTGTGCCGTCCCCAGGCGCGGCCAACATAGTAGGCGGCCGTGTCTCCGGCCCAAACAACGCACAGCAGGAAGGTAACCAGGGAAGGACCATTGGGCTCGTCGCGCAGGGCGGGCAGTGAGACCAGGGTCATGCCAACGTAAAAAAGGCAGAAGATAGAGGACGAGGCGTCGGCCATGAGTTGCTCGACGGGCTCGAGAAAAGTGCAATAGACCAGCAGGCCCAGGCTCAGGATACCGAACATGCTGAGCGTGGCTGGAGTTTGGATAGGCCACTTTAAGTTGCTGATAAAGAGCGCCAGAATGGCGACCAGCACCGCGATGCGCGGCGGGTTGGCCCCGGCCTTCTCCGCCAGGCCCAGAAACTCCCATGCGGCCAGCGCAGCCACCACCGCAACCGCCAGGGTAAACAGCCACTGCCACCACGGCCCCAAAAAGACCAGGACCAGGACCATGGGGATCAGAATGAGAGCGGTATAGACACGTTTCATTAGGGATGAGGATACACTGCCGGGGCGGGGTTTGTACCTGCAGAATGGCAGCAAATGGGGTGATTTCGATGGGAATGCCGTAGTTTTGTCCAAACAGGACTGGCCTTCGGGGTTTCTTCACCGTAGGATCGGGGTCGGCAAAGAACGAAATACTCAGCTTGCTACGATCTTGATTTGGTCGGTGTCCTCTTCCACCTCGCCTACGCTATCGCTCAGGCCGCCGTAACGGCGCTCGCGCTGCTGGTATTCGGCGATGGCTTCCAGCAGATGGATGCCGGTGAAATCGGGCCAGAGGAGCTCGGTGACGTAGATCTCGGTGTAGGCGATCTGCCACAACAAAAAATTCGACAGCCGCATCTCGCCCGAGGTGCGGATCAGCAGGTCAGGGTCGGGCATGTCAGCGGTGTAGAGGTGGCGGTGAATATCTTCTTCGGTAATGCGCTCCGCACTCTGGTGTTTTTGTTTCATTTCGACGGTCAAAGAGCGGAAGGCGTCCACCAGTTCGGAGCGGCTGCCGTAGTTGAGGGCCAGGGTGAGGGTGGTTCCTGTGTTCGCGGCCGTTGCCTGCTCGGCCCAGCGCATCTTCTCCTGGACATCGGGGGGCAGCTCGCCGGTGTGGCCGATGTACCTCAAGCGGACGTTGTTGTCCAACATGCGCTGCACGTTGGCGTCCAGGTAAGTTTTGAGCAGGCGCATAAGGAAGTTGACCTCGGCGCGGGGGCGGCGGAGGTTGTTTTCCAAAGAAAAGGCGTAGAGGGTGAGCCAGGGCAGGCCGATGCGTGCGGCGGTTTCCATGACCAGTTGCACAGTGCTGGCGCCCTGCTGGTGGCCAATGAAGCGCTTGAGCGAGCGATGACCAGCCCAGCGGCCGTTGCCGTCCATGATGATGGCGACATGCTGGGGCAGGCGCTCCGGTTTGAGGGTCGCGTAGAGGGCGCGCTCCTCGGCGCTTAGATCTTCGATACGCAACTTGGCAGCAGGAAACAAGGGATTTGCCTCAACTAACGCATTCGAGCTAGCGGGCCGGCACACCATCTTTCAGACGCCGCAAGCCGAGGCGATTCATCCTGACCGTAGCACATGCGCCCATAGACCGCAATCGCCTCGGCTATCACGGCTGAAGGCGCTCATGTGCGCAAACCTCCCGCCGGCGAGCACGGCGACCATTGCCGCCAAGCCGGGAAGGAGATACTACCCCCATAGCCCTCTACGCGATGCGCCGGTGGCCCAGCGCCATGTCGCGCGCATAACCCATGACGAGCGACCGGTGCAGCGGGTCAAGGCAGGGCAGCAAGGCCGCCATCTCGGCCAGCATGGGGTCGGCCAGAATCGATGCCACCTCTTCATCGCGAAGGCTGCGGGCGTCGCGAATCAGTTGGCGTATATGCACGCCCAAAGCCGCCGCCAGCCGCTCCAGAGAACTGAGGGTGGGAATCGCCTTGCCGTTTTCGATCTTCGAGATGTAGGTGCGGGGCACCTGCATACGCCCAGCCAGTTGCCGCTGGCTCAGGTGGCGCGCGCGACGGATTTCCTTTACCTGGCCGGCCACACGAAGACCAGCTTCGGCCGCGGGATCTACGATAGGATTGTCAACCGGAATGGGGCCTGGCCGGACCGGCTCCTCGATATCCAGCGGTCTGCGGCACCTTTTGCAGAGGCCGTTGCCCGGCCTGAACTGTACCAGTTTGCATTCGGAATACTTACAGCGCACAACTTCACGTGTCTCCACGCTCGCTAGTGTGGTAGTCATGGGTGGTGTGCGGAGTGCCAGAGCGGGAACTCCGCAGTGCATCGCTGCACCACGTTATGTCATACTTTCCGGGATATGTACCATAACTGTCAAGTGAAAACTTGGATACAAACCCAGGTTACAAGGATCATACCCGGAATATGACCGGAGAAACCGGGGGATCCACGAATCAAGTTAGTCAACAGCGAGGTAAAGGAAACAATGAACTCCTGCACCGGAAATGATGCAAAAGAAAGCGGTTCCAGCTACGGACGCGCGCAGGCCTGGCAACTGCTGACCGAGTGGACCCAGAGCGAAAACCTGCGCAAACACGCGCTGGTGGTCGAGGCCTGCGTCACGGCCATGGGCGAGGCAGAAGCTGCCCGTCTGGGGCTGGCGGGGGAGGAGCGGGCAGCGTTGATCGAGCTGTATACAACCACGGCCCTGCTGCACGACTTCGACTACGAGCGCCACCCCACGGCCGCCGAACATCCTGTTGCCGGGGTGCGCGAATTGGAGAGGCTGGGCTGGCCGGAAGCATTGCGTACCGCCATTCTGGGCCACGCGCAATACACGGGCGTGCCGCGCGTCTCGCACCTGGCCAAGTCCCTGTTTGCCTGCGACGAGCTGGCCGGTTTTCTAACCGCCTGCGCGCTGGTCAAGCCGACCAAGGCGATTGCCGACGTGGAAGTAGCCGGCGTGCGCAAGAAGATGAAGGACAAAGCCTTCGCCCGCGGCGTCAACCGCGAAGACATCATGCAAGGCGCGGCGGAGTTGAGCGTGGAGCTGGATGCGCACATCGCCTTCTGCATTGAGGCAATGAAGAAGCGGGCTGGGAGTTGGGGCTGTGAAAAAGCAGCTTCTAGCTACTAGCTTTCCAACCAGGCTGAGATTAAGAGGATGTCAGTTGCGCAGGAGGAGCTCAGGACAGCGTAATCGATGGTAAAATTATTATAGGTGAAGAGCGTAAAATCGTCCTAAAGCGCGGAGGTTCCCCATGTTGCAGCCGGACGAAAAGGAAAAGCTGGAACGAGGGTTTGCCGAGGGTGAAGCGAGCCAGCGGCTGGAAGGACTCGAACTTGGTGAGCCGTACTGGACTGTCAAGGCCCGCGTCCTAGCCGGAGAAATCACCTTAGACCAGGGACTCGAAGAAATCGCAGCCCACCATCGGCCAAAGGTATCCGCTGTCGCATGAGCCCGTCCGCTCGCGATCCGTACGTCTATCCCGGCACGAATGTTCTCATCAATCTGGAGGACATCCGTGACCAGAAAGCCCTCAATCAGTTCGAAGCTCAAGCTGCTTCTGCCAGCATTGCCCTTCTCGCAGTAAAGCCCATCCAAAGCCCATTCGACGCCCGACGCTTGTAGGAGACGCATCGCCGCATCTTCTGTAAGGTTTACCCCTGGGCGGGAGAATTTCGCAAAGACACCGGCATGTTGGCCAAGAACCGTTCCGGGTTTGTGGTTGCCTACGGGCCTTCGCAGAATATACCCGGCGCACTGGCAAGCACCTTTGCGGCCTTGAAGGCCGAAAACGATTTGCGCGGGCTGGACGCTGCTGCAGTGGCAAAGCGGCTGGCCTACTTCTACGGCGAACTCGACGCCATTCACGCCTTCCGCGACGGAAACTCCAGAACCCTGCGCGCATTCACGACGGACCTCGCTGAGGCGGCCGGACATCGGCTGGATTGGGCTCGGTTGGCGCAGACGGAGAAAGATCGCCAGCGTCTCTATCATGCACGCGACCTGGCCGTGATGCACGGCGATCTCTCCGAGCTGGCCGCGATCATACGGAGCACTCAGGGCGGTTGAGGCCGCTCCGCTGCAAAACAACCGGGTTCGATCAAGCGGATGCTTTCATCACCGCGGCCAGGCGGTTTTCAAGGATGAGCGAGGAGTCAAAGTTCTCCACTTGCAAGGTCCATTCCGCGGCCTGTTCCAGAGCGAGTTTCGGAATGAGTCCGACGATCTCTCCGGAAACCGGAACCACGCCGCTGCGTGCGGCCTCGCGTTTCACGAATTCGAAGACACGTTGCACCGGGGTCTGCTCGAAGTCGGTCAGGTTCATGGAAACCTGGGCCATGCCGCGCACCAGGAATCCCGCTGCCTTGACGCAACGCAAGCCGCCCGAGGAAAATCGCACGGCCCGGGCGATCTTCTTTGCAATCTCCACGTCGGGCGTGTTCAGAAAGATGTTGTAGGCAATCAAAAACTTGCGCGCGCCCACTGCCGTGGCGCCGGCGGTAGGATGCACGCGCAGCTCGCCGAAGTCGGGTTTGCGCGCCGGGTTGGTCGCGATTTCGTCGCGAATTCCCTCGAATTGTCCGCGGCGAATGTTTTCCAGGTTCTGCCGTTCGGGCGTGGTCGCGGCGGCTTCGTACAGATAGGCCGGAATCTGGAAGCGCTTCCAGATTTCAGTTCCCACGTGACGGGCCATGGCCACGCAATCTTCCATCGTCACGCCGTTGATGGGGATGAAAGGAACGACGTCGGCCGCTCCCATGCGCGGATGCGCGCCGGTGTGGCGCGT
Source organism: Occallatibacter sp. (assembly GCA_050011175.1). Taxonomy (GTDB): domain Bacteria; phylum Acidobacteriota; class Terriglobia; order Terriglobales; family Acidobacteriaceae; genus Telmatobacter. Next base: position 70,471 of record JBEKJR010000004.1, on the reverse strand, counting down.
CAGGTCAATCAACTCGGCGGCCTTGCCCACGCCGCGAATCGCAGCCTCCGCGATGGCTTCGCGTTCGCCGGCCAGAGTGATGACCGAGCGGTTGTGGTCGGCGTCCATCTCGCGGTCAAGGAGATAAACGCCGGGAATGGTCATGGCATCAACAATGGCATCGACCTTGGCGGGATCGCGGCCTTCGGAAAAATTGGGAACACATTCGACCAGTGTGTTGGGCACGAGAAGAAGGATAACGAGCGGCGGTTCCTGCAGGCAAACGGGCGGTTGCGTCTGACATCGAAAGGACTGAAGCAGTCCTCACCCCAGCGGGTTGTTCGCTCTCAACTCGGCCACAATCACGGCCGCCGCCTCGCGGGCCTGCTGCGCCTGGCCGGGCGGGAAGCTGATGGCGCCCACGCGAGCATGGCCGCCGCCGCCATAGCGCTCGCAGATAGCCGCCAGGTTAGTCATCTTAGCCGGGTCGGCCTTGGTCCAGGGGTTGGAGCCGACCGAGACTTTGGTGCGGAAGTTGGAACTGGACAGACCGATGGAATATGTGGCCTGGGGATAAAGATAGTAGGGAATGAACTTGTTGTAGCCCTCGAGCGGATGGTCGGTGAGATCGAAGAAGATGGTGCCGTTGCGCTCCTCGGCGCGCTGGCGAATCAGGACGATGGATTTTTTATGGCGCTCGAGCAGGGGCGGCAGCAGCTCGGCCACAAAGGGCTGGCGGAGCACCTCGGCCAGGGGCATCTCTGTGAGCAGCGGTATAAGGCGCGGGATGAAGGCGTCGTCCTGGGTGGATTCGATGATGAGGGTAAGCTTCATGGCCGGAGCGGCCATCTCGATGGCAGCCTCGGGACTCTCATATTTTGCGCCGTCCACAATGTCGGCCCAGCGAATCAGCTCGGCGACCGGCGCCGTCGAAAAGCCGAAGCGGGTGGAGGCAATGTGCGCCAAAAAGCTGGTGCAGGAGGTGTAATCGGGGTCAAAAAACTTGCGGCCGCCGCAGGCCGGATCCTGCTTGCAGGCCAGATAATTCTCCTGGTCCTGGGGAGAGAGAAAGGCCGAGATGTGGTGGTCAAACCACCAGGTAATGCGGGGCGAGGCGGAATACTTGAAGTCGACGATGGCGTTTTCGTCGCCGGTAAATTCATTCTCGTCAAACAGTGCGCCGGCGCGGTGGACGAGGCCGTGATACTCGTAGCTCGCCGCAGGCGTAATGCACTCTCGATGGAAGCGCGTAAAGAGCGAGGCTGAGCAGGCTCCGTCGAAGCATTTGTCGTGATAGAAAACGCGAACTTGCAAAACCTCAACTCCCTCCGCGCTTAGAAAAACTGAATAGCCGGAACTGTTTAGCATCAAGGCAGCGGGCGATTGTGTCAAGCCGTGGGGTGAACTTTCTACCCGGGGCGGTTTCATTCCGCGGCTGTTTCTGCCGCGGAACTCCCCAAGCAGGGAGTGTGTAGAGTATCTTGTCATCAGGGCAATTCCGCACAAATCTGCTGGTTAAGGAGGCTCTGTGGAGCCTGATATACAGCCCCCGCGGCCGGAAACGACGTTCGACGAGAGAGATGCAACCGCCCGTGCGACTAAAGCCACTGCGCCTTCCCTGAGAGCGCGGATCATTCGCGGGTTGAACTGGGTGTTCGTCGGCAGCCAGGGCCTGCGCGCCGGTTGGTCTGCGCTGATTTTTTTTATCCTGCTCGGTCTTATTGGCGCCGCCGTCGGGTATGCATTTGTTTTGTTCCACCTTGTTGATTTCAGCAAGCAGAACACCCCTACCGCTTCCTCGGCGTTCTTCAACGAGTTGATTGCCTTTCTGGGGCTGGTGGGAGCGGCAGCGGTGATGGCGCTGATCGAGCGGCGGCGCAGCCTGCTGGCCTACAACTTGAGCGGCCCGCGGCGGATCCCCCACTTTCTCAGCGGCCTCGTGGCAGGGTTCGCGGCGCTCTCCGTGCTGGTGGGGGCCATGAATTGGGGCGGCTGGCTGCACATCGGCCCTGTCGCACTTTCCGGTGCGGAGATATTCAAGTTTGGCGCGATATGGGGCGGCGCATTCCTGTTGGTTGGTTGCGTGGAAGAGGGAATGTTCCGCTGCTATTTCCAATTCACCTTTACGCGCGGCATCAACTTCTGGTGGGCGCTGGGCATCGTCGGCCTCCTCTGCCTGGAGTTGCTGCACCGGAACAAGGGCAACGGTGTCTGGGGCATTTATGCCGTTGCTCTGCTGGGGTTTCCTCCCTGCCTGTGGCTGCAAATGAAAAAAATGCCAGGGGTGGGATTCTGGCAGGCGGCCTGGGTCACCTCCACGCTCTTCGGCTACATTCACATCGGCAACAACGGCGAAAACTGGATTGGCATCTTTGCCGTGGCGCTCATCGGCTTTGTCTTCTGCGTCAGCGTGCGGGTGACCGGCTCGGCGTGGTGGGCCATAGGCTGCCACGCGGCCTGGGATTGGGCAGAGACCTTCTTCTACGGGACTGCTGACAGCGGCATGGTCGCTCCCGGCCACTTCCTGACCTCCACCCCGTCGGGCAATGTGCTGTGGAGCGGCGGCGCGGATGGTCCCGAGGGAAGCCTGCTGGTGCTGGGCGTGATTCTTCTGCTACTGGCGGCGCTAATCGTGATCTACGGGCGCAGAAAGCCAGAGGCACAGGCCGCGGAACGGACCGCTGGCTAGTTCCGTATGAAGTACACCGGCGTTTTCATCTGAGGTGTGAGCTATGAGAAATTCCTTGCTTCTTGCCTTGCTCGCATGCGGCGTATCCAGCTCCGCATGGGCTGGCGCACTGCCCCACGTAAATCGCAAAATGCTCGACCAGCCCACCGAAATTCAAGGCTATCCCTGCGACAAAGGCTATGCGTGGTTTTTTGACGATGGCCGCCTAGAACGCTGCACGGTTACGCGGGAGATTCAACTCGGCGAGGCGCGCATCCCGGCCGGATCCTACATCGGTCTCCATCCCGACGGCACTCCGGATATCGTTCAGATGAGCCACGACGCGCCGATTATGGGCATAACCTGCTCGGGCGGTGGTTGGCTGGGCACGGCCGAAGGCTCGATGGTAGCCTTTTATCCCAGCGGCAAACTCAAGCAGTGTTACCTGGCGGGAGACCAGGTAGTGCAGGGAGTTCCCTGCATGAGCGGCGGATTTTTCGGCGATGGCCGCGGCGGCGGGGCGAAGTTTCACGAGAACGGAAAGCTCAAATCCTGCAAGCTGACAAAAGATTTCGGCACGTGGCACAAGAGAGATCGATTCGTCCAGGGGCCGTGAAGTCAGGCTTTCGTTTTCCGCGCCGCCACATCAAAAATCGCCGGGTCCGGGTCCTTGAAAAACGCCGCGTGCAGCAGGCGGACGGCCTCGTCGGCGTCGTCTTCTTCAATCATGAAGCTCATATTGATCTCGCTGGCGCCCTGGGAGATCATGCGCACGTTGATGTTGCGCATGGCGGTGAAGACCTGGGCGGCGATGCCGCTGTGGCCGCGGATGTCGTCGCCCACCAGGCAGAGCAGAGCCTTTTTCCCCTCGTACTTCACGTCCGCCAGGCGGCCCAGGTCGGCGGCGACTGCGGGCAGCTTCTCGTTGGAGTCCACGGTGAGCGAGACGGAGACTTCGCTGGTGCAGACCATATCGACCGGGCACTGGTGCTTGTCGAAGATGTCGAAGATGGACTTCATGTAGCCGTGGGTCATCAACATGCGGCTGGCCACCACGTCGATGATGCTCAGTTTCTTTTTGGCGGCAATGGATTTGAAGGGGCTCTTGCAGTGCGGCGCGAGCGAGGTGATGCGCGTGCCCTCGCAGGCGGCGTTGCGGCTGTTAAGCACCTGGACCGGTATGTTTTTCTTGACGGCGGGCAGGATGGTGGCCGGATGCAGGACCTTGGCGCCGAAGTAAGCCAGCTCGGCGGCTTCTTCAAAGCTGATGACCTTGACGCGAAGAGCATCGGGGCAGACGCGGGGATCGGCGCTCATGATGCCGTCCACGTCGGTCCAGATTTCGATGATCTCGGCCTGGAGCGCGCTGCCGATGAGGGCGGCGGTGAAGTCGGAGCCGCCGCGGCCCAAGGTGGTGGAGATGCCGGCTTCATTGCTGGCGATGAAGCCTGCCAGCACGGGCACCTGTTCCTGGGCGAGGATCGGGAGCAGCTTCTCCTGAGCGCGTTTTTCGATGAGCGCGTCTTGCGGAATGGCTTTCTGGAATTGCGAATCGGTGATGATCACCTGGCGCGCGTCCACGTGGGCGGCGTCAATGCCCTGCTCGAGGAAGGTTGCGGTGACAATGCGGCTGGAGAGGACCTCGCCGTAGCTGACGATCAGGTCGCTGATGCGCGGGGTCAGTTCGAGCAGCGCCGACAGCCCGCGCAGAATCTCATCGAGGGAGTCGAACTTCTGGTCGATCTCGTTGACCAGCGCGGCGGGATGCTTGACCAGGGCCGCGGCCGTGTCGCGATGGAGAGCGCGCAGGCGCGAACAGATGGCCAGTGCTCCGGCGCGATCGCCCTGCACGGCGGTCTCGGCGGCGCGCAGCAACTGGTCGGTGACCTTGGCCATGGCGCTGACCACCACCACCGGCTGCTTGCCCAGGGCCACGCGCCCGGCAACGATGTCCGCTGTTCGGCGGATGGCCGTTGAGTCCTCGACCGAGGTGCCGCCGAATTTCATCACAACGAGGCTCATTTGAAAATCCTAAAGAAGCTTCTAGCTGCTAGCTATTAGCAGTTCGCTTTGTTGGCCGGCATGAATCTCCAGCGATTTGTCCTATTCTTGGTTCACAGCCAATCCTGTCCAAAATCCAGCTAAGAGCTAGAAGCTAATAGCTATTACAACTTTCCCAGGCTTGCCAGCAGTTCTGCGTTGAGGATGGTGGCTCCCGCGGCGCCGCGAATCGTATTGTGCGAGAGTACCGTAAACTTCCAGTCGAGCACGCCGCAGGGGCGTAGGCGGCCAACGGTCACGGCCATGCCGTTGCCGCGATTGCGGTCCAGGCGAGGCTGGGGACGATCCGGCTGCGGCGCCCACTCCACAGGTTGCTCGGGGGCGGTCGGCAGTCCCTTGCCGGCCAGGGGACGAAACTCCGCCCAGGCCGCCAGAATTTCTTCGCGCGTGGCCGGCTTGCGCAGCTTGATGCTGACGCTCACGGTGTGGCCGTCAACGACCGGGACGCGGTTGCAACTGGCGCTCATGCGCGCGGCCAGCGGCTCGACCACGTGGCCGTCGAGTGAGCCCAGCAGCTTTAGGGTCTCGGCCTCCATCTTCTCTTCTTCATTGGGGATGTAGGGGACAACGTTGTCGAGAATGTCTATGGAGGCTACGCCGGGATAGCCCGCGCCGCTGACGGCCTGCATGGATGTGGCGATGATCTGCTCGATTCCGAAGCGGTCGACTAGGGGCTTGAGGGCCAATACCGGGCCCATGACGGTGCAGTTGGAGTTGGTGACAATATAGCCGCCCGACTCCTTGCGCCAGGATTGTTCCTCGATCAGGCGCAGGTGATCGGCGTTCACTTCAGGCAGCACCAGGGGCACGTTGGGGGCCATGCGGAAGGCGCTGGAGTTGGAGACCACGGCGCATCCGGCGGCGGCGAAGCGAGGCTCCAGCTCGCGGGCGAAATCCGCGTCGATCGAGGCAAATATGACCTTGGGCGCGGGCGTATTTCCGGGGGCTGCGCCCTGGGGCTCCGCCGGCGAGACGGTCATCTTAGCGATACGCTCGGGCAGCGGCGTGTCCAGACGCCACTTGGCGGCCTCGCCATACGTTTTGCCGCTGGAGCGGTCGCTGGCCGCCAGCCATGTAACCTCAAACCACGGATGGCGCTCCAGAAGCTGAATATAGCGTTGGCCCACCATTCCGGTAGCGCCCAATATACCGATTGGATATTTGTGTTTCATGTCCGCAATGACTCCAGTGTACAAGAGGATTGGCGCAAATTGAGCGATTTTCGGACAGACGCGTTGGCCAGCGTGTGCCGTATCGAAACGAAACCAGTAGCAATATCCGGGAGAGTGGAAGCGCCGAAACAGGAGAACGATCCGCCAGACGCCTCTTGAAACCATGGCTTTCTGTCGATGAATTCAACCGGGAGTATCTTCAATGAAACTAGGGCAGATAGCCGAATGGGGCAAATCAGGGCATGCAGCCAACAAGGAGGCCAAGGGTTCAGATACCAAGCGGTGCCTGACCCTGCTGATCGAGGGAGCGGCCCTGCGCATGCCCGAGGTCGATACACCCAGCTACAAGGAGTTTCGGGAGCATGTAGATCGGCTGGCGCTTAAGATGCCGGACCGGCTGCCGGAAGACGACAAGCTGGAGTTGATTCAGGAAGCTCTTGGCGCATTCGAGCGCTATCACACTTGCGCGGAAATAGCGCTCCGGGAGCGTCTGTCCGCATGGCGCGCATTGACCTCGAAATTGCTGGCTGAGCTGCTGAACAGGCTGGGCATTGATTCGTCCGCCGCCGCCGCCGCTCAAATGACGCGGAGGGTTGCAAGCCTTCTGACCGGCGAGGAGATTCATGCCTTTCTTGTTCTACTGGCCGACTTTTTGCGCGTGAGCAAGTCCGATGGCCAGGCAGTCAGGGCTTCGCCGCTCAAGGTGGCGGATCGAACCCTGGCCAATGACAATGCGTCAGGGCTGCGCGGCGGCGGAGCCGCTGTCGAGCATGTCAGAAAGATCATGGATCAGGGAGGCCGGGGCTTTGTTGTCCTTTTTCAGCTCGGTTTACTGGACGTAATCGGCGATCGGTTTGGCGTGGAAGTCATACAGGATAGCCTGATGGCTGTCTCGGCTTATCTTACCGCCAGCCTGCGCAATGATGACGCCGTTTACCACTGGAGCGACTCCTCGCTGCTTGCTGTTCTTCAAACCCCTTCCTCGGAGCAGATATTGACGGCGGCCATGCGGCGCATCGTTGACAACAATCGCGACATTACCATCCATATTGGGGGCCGCAGCGTAATGCTGCGCATCCCGCTGGAATTCGAGATGATCCCCATCGGCATGTTGAACAGCGCCGAGGATCTCTATAAATTATCCCCGGTGCGTGCAGCCAGAAAATGAGGCTGATAAACGAAATTCTCATGGCGGTGCGCGCTTGGCGAAGCAGGCGCAAAAAGTTGGGCATCTTGCTCAGCCTTTTGCGCTGCTTCTGGCTTAACATTATCCCATAGTGTTGAGCACGGCGTCAGCGAACTGGCTGGCGCCGGACGTGCCGCCCACGTCGCGAGTGAGGATCTTGTGCTCGGCATATTTCAGCTTCTGGCTATTATCTACCAGCTAAATGCTCCCGGCTCTGCCTAACTCTGCGCAATGGTGGCATTGGCTTCACAATTCAACCCCAGTACGAAAAAGCTGGTAGCTGGAAGCTAGCGGCCAGGAGCTTTCTTTCCCTTGCTGCCCAGCAGCCCTTCCAGCTCTTCCTTGAACTCGCGCACATCCTTGAAATCGCGATAGACCGAGGCGAAGCGGATGTAGGCAACGGTGTCCAGCCCCTTGAGGCGCTCCATGATCAGTTCGCCGATCTCCGCCGTGCTGCGCTCACGCTCCGGGGCGTCGGCCAGAAAAGCCTCGGCGGCGTTCACGATGGCCTCCAGGCTGCTGGCCGCCACGGGCCGCTTTTCGCAGGCGCGCAGCAAGCCGCTCAGAATCTTCTGGCGGTCAAAGCGCTCGCGGCGGCCGTCCTTCTTGATCATCATGTAGGGAATTTCGTCGATTCGCTCGTAGGTGGTGAAGCGGCGATTGCACTTTTCGCACTCCCGCCGCCGCCGGATGGAATCAGCCTCCTTGCTCTCCCGCGAGTCCACCACCCGATCCTGCCCGAAGCCGCAATAAGGACACTTCATACAAGCCGATTCTACGGCATGGAAGAGGAACAGGAAAATAGGGATAGGAGGTGCGCGGTAAGTAAATCGGTGCTATTCTGCATTTGAAAGTGTTTCCATGAGCCCTGTTCAAACAAATCTCGATGAGATCATCCGTCTATGCCGGCGCTATCAGGTGCGCCGCTTGGCGGCCTTTGGCTCCATCCTGCGTCCGGACTTCGATTCACTGCGCAGCGATGCCGACTTCCTGGTGGAGTTCGAACCGGTTCCAGTCGCGGTCCGAATGCAGAACTATCTTGCCTTGCGCAATGCGCTGGCCTCTTTGTTGTCCAGGAACGTGGATTTGATCGAGGATGGCGCGATTCAAAACCCCTATATTCTCCAGAGCGTTGCCCAGCAACAGCAAGTTCTTTATGCAGCGTGATGCCAAGGCCTATCTGTGGGACATTGCGAATGCCGCCGCGCGCATTAGCGAATTCACCAACGGCAAGAACTTAAACGCCTACCAGCAGGATGAGTTGTTGCGCGCCGCCGTCGAACGCAAGTTCGGGATTGTGGGTGAGGCTCTTTCCCAATTGCTGCGCTATTTTCCTCTTTATCGGGACAGGATCACGCTTACGGGCGACATTGTCGCCTTTCGCAATCAGATTGTTCACGGATACGCAACCATCTGCGACGACATGGTGTGGGAGATCATTCAGGTCTATCTCCCCCGGCTGCACAGGGAGGTCACGAAATTACTCCAAGAGCCGGATGCACGAAATGACTAATCCCTGTTCCCTGCTTTAATCGAACACTACCGTCTTATTCCCGTAGCAGAGGATGCGGCGGTCCAGATGCCAGCGGACGGCGCGCGACAAAACCATGCGTTCCAGGTCACGGCCCCGCGCCACCAGGTCTTCCACCTGGTCGCGGTGCGAGACGCGGGCCACGTCCTGCTCAATGATGGGACCGTCGTCCAGCGCCTCGGTGACGTAGTGGCTGGTGGCCCCGATCAGCTTGACGCCGCGGGCGTGGGCGGCGTGGTAAGGCCGTGCCCCGGTGAATGCAGGCAGAAACGAGTGGTGTACGTTGATGATCGCGGCCGGGTAGCGGGCGACAAATGCCGGGGAGAGCACCTGCATGTAGCGCGCCAGCACCACCAGCTCGATTTCATGATGCCCGAGCAATTCGAGTTGCAGCCCTTCGGCCTCGTCGCGCGTGGCCGCAGTCACCGGGACGTGCTCGAAGGGAATGCCGTAAAAGGCGGCGAGCTCCGCGACCTCGCGGTGATTGGAGACGATCAGCGGAATCTCGCACTCCAGCTCGCCCGCCCGCCAGCGGTAGAGCAGGTCGGCCATGCAGTGCAGGTACTGCGAGCAGAACAGGGCCACGCGCGGCCGCCGCTCGCCCGAGGTCAACTGCCAGCGCATCTTGAGCTCAGCGGCCAACGGCGCAAAGGCGGCCTTGAAGGCTTCCAGATCGAAGCGTCCTGCCTGCGGGTGCACGGCATGCGATGGCGTTTTGAGCGGGGTTTCCATCGGGTGCGTTGCGGAGGGGCTGCTACTCGCGGAGCCGTCCAGACCCCACTCCACGCGCATGAAGAACAGGCCCAACTCGTGGTCCTGGTGCTGGTCGGCGTGCAGGATGTTGGCCCCGTGCCGGTAGAGCAGCGAGGAGACGCGCGCCACCAGCCCCTTCTGGTCCGGGCAGTCGATGAGCAGTACGGCAGAATCTTTCATGCTTCTTCCACATTAAACCAGGACTGGCCCCTTCGACTTTCCACCCAGCGACGAAGACCTTTCGCGGTAACCCCTGGTTCGCTCAGGGCAGGCTGTCCAGGCGGACGCCTCCCGTTAGTCGGCCATCCTTCACCAGCAAGATACAAGGATGGAGCACGGATCACGTTAGAAAACGGAGACGCCCCTATCGCCCCATGCGGTGTTTGCTGGCGTTGACGGCGGCGCGGGCGTCGCGGTCGGCCTCGCGGCGCTTTTCCGTCTCGCGCTTGTCCCAGTCCTGCTTGCCCTTGGCCACGGCCAGCTCGCATTTGACCCGGCCGTTGCGGAAGTAAAGCCGGGTGGGAATGAGCGTGTGGCCCTTGATCTGCGTCTTGGAGAGTAGCTTGCGAATCTCGCCGCTGTGCAGCAGCAGCTTGCGGGTGCGCGTGGAGTCGTGGTTGGAGATGTTTCCGTGGGAGTAAGGACCGATATGCAGGTTGAGCAGAAACGCCTCGCCATTCTCGATGAGGCCGTAGGCGTCCTTGAGGTTGGCCTTGCCCTCGCGGATGGACTTCACTTCCGTCCCGCGCAGGCTGACGCCGGCCTCGAACCTTTCGAGGAGAAAGTAGTTGTGGCTGGCGGCACGATTGTGCGCGGCGTCCCGTTGGCCGCTGGCCACCGGGTCGCGGGGCTTGGCGGGCTTCTGCGGTCCGGGGCTGGCCGGCCGGGCTATGACGTGGCTGGTTTGGCGGGCCATCGGCAAGCCTCCTCGAATTTCAATCCTAGCATTGGCGCGGGTTTCATGCGGTTTTGCGCCGGGTTTTGTTAGAATGGGGCTGCGTCGAATGGGAGTTTTAACCAATCGGAATCGCGTCAAGATGCGCGTCTGGGGCGGCCAAGGCAGCCCGCTAGGGCCCGGTGAGCAATGCGGGCCGGCGAAGACGCCAGGGAGTTCGATGAAAAGCCGCGTTCAAGCACAGGCAGCCTCCAGATCCGTTTTTTCAGGAGCCATTTTCTGGATCGCGCTTCTTGCCGTTCTGGCGGTCTTCAGCCTGTCCAGCGTTGCCCTGCACGCCGAATCTGCTAACACCTTTTTCAAGCGCGGCCAGAATGCCGAGGCGAAGGAGGACTACGACGCCGCTTTCGATAACTACCAGAAAGCCCATGCCAAGGCTCCCAAGGACCTGCGATTCCGCGCAGCCATGTATCGCGTGCGAATTACCGCTTCGGCCATGCACGTGACCAAGGGACAGAAGCTGCTGAATGCGGGTGACGAATCAGGGGCGCTGTCAGAGTTTCTGCACGCCGCCGAGATTGACCCCAGCAATGAGGCCGCGCAGCAGGCCATCGCCGCGGCGCGGAAGAAACACGGCGAGGTAACCCCCGTCTCCGAGACCAGCCTTCCCCAACCTGAGGGCAAGCAGGAGAGCCTGGAAACGATGGGGGCTCCGGCGGTCCTGAAGCCGGTCTCCAACGAGCCGCTTACCCTGCACATCCAGGAAGACGCCAAGATGGTCTATCAGGCAATCGGCAAAGCCGCCGGCGTCAATGTTCTGTTTGACCCGGATTACACCTCCAAGCGTATTCAGGTGGACCTGAACAACGTCTCTCTACTCGACGCGCTGCGAATTGTGGGCACCATCTCCAACACTTTCTGGAGGCCGGTTACCGAAAACACGCTTTTTGTGGCCGCCAATACCCGCGCCCGCCACACCGAGCTTGACGAGCAGGCCGTCCAGACCTTCTATCTATCCAACGCATGGCAGCAGAGCGACCTGAACGACGTGCAGACCGCGATTCGCAACCTGCTGACCAACGTGAAAGCCTACGGCGTGCCCAGCCAGAATGCTATCGTGGTGCGTGGCACTCCCGACGAACTGCTGCTGGTGCAAAAGCTGATCAACGATCTGGACAAGGCGCGTCCTGAGGTGGTGGTGGACATCGCCGTCCTGGAGGTGAGCAAAAACTGGGAGAGAACCCTGGGCATCGCCTGGCCCAGCAGCGTGGGGGTCGCGCTACAGCAGCCTTCCAGCAGCACCAGTACAACCAGCACAACCACCACGACGACCAGCACGGCATCCGCGGCGGCAAACCTGACGCTCTACAACCTGGCCCACCTGAAGGCTACGGATTTTGCTGTAACCGTCGGCTCGGCCACGGCCAACCTGCTGCTGTCCGACCAAAATACCAGGATTCTGCAGAATCCCCGTATTCGTGCCACTGACGGACAGAAGGCGACGATGAAGATCGGCTCTAAGATTCCCGTCGCCACCGGCTCCTTCCAGACCGGCGCAGCGACAGCCATGGTCAGCTCGCTGGTCAACACGCAGTTCCAGTACCAGGACGTGGGCGTGAATATCGAAATGACGCCCACCGTCCACTTCGACCGCGACGTCACGCTCAAAATCAAGATTGAGGTCACCTCGCAGAGCGGCTCGGTGACCATCAGCCAAGTGACCGAGCCCATCATCTCGCAACGCGTCGTGGATCAGGTGATTCGGTTGCGCGAGGGCGAAGCCAGCATCCTGGGCGGCATTCAGAACAAGCAGGAGACAGCGAATTCGACCGGCATTCCAGGCCTGGGTTCGATTCCCATTCTCAAATACATCTTCGGCTCCAAGGATCACACCATCTCCGACGACGAGCTGGTCTTCCTGGTAGTGCCGCATGTGGTTCGTTCGCAATCGCTGGAGCAGTTGAATCTGCGCACTGTCGACACCGGCGCCGGCACGTCCATTGAATTGCGCCACACTTCGGCCGAGAGTTCCACCCCCAATCCAGAATCGAAGCCGGCCGCAAACCCGGCGAATCCGTCTACCAACACCAAGCCCAGTGTAGGCACGGTTCCCGGACAAAGCGCACTGGCCGCCGCCCCGGCCGCACTGAACCAGTTGCGCCAGGCCGCGGAGACCACTGGAAACGCCTCCCCGGCCAACCCGCCTGCACCTACGCCACAATCGTCCAAAGTGAAATTTGCGCTGACTCAGCAACCCGCGCTGATAACCCCCGGCGCCACCTTCCAGATTTCCGTGGTGCTGACCGGAGGAACGGATATCGCTGCCGTTCCTTTGCAGATGTCCTACGATCCCGCAGCACTTTCCCTGCTCAACGTGGACAACGGAGACTTTTTGGGCCGCAACGGGCAGGCGGTGGCGCTGGTGCACCGCGACGACGGGCCCGGTTCCGTCAACATCAACGCCTCGCTGCCGCCGGGAGCGGCCGGCATAAACGGAGCAGGGGTAATCTGCGTGCTCACCTTTCAGGCTAAGGCAGCCGGAGACAGCGTCATCGCCATCACCCGGTCCAGCGCGGTCAACAGCTCTCAGCAGCAGTTGGCAGCCGAGGGCGCGCGCATCAACATTCAGGTGCAGTAAGCCGATGAGGCTCGCAGCGATGAATAATGCCCGGCCAATCCGCAACACCCGCCCCGGAGAGCGCGGGCTTACCCTGGCCGAATTGATTGTGACCGTGGCGATTCTCTCCATTCTCGCCTCCGTCGCCTTGCCCGTTGCCCGTTTCCAGGTCAAACGCCAGAATGAGCGATACCTGCGCTACGATCTGTGGATGATGCGCGACGCCATCGATAAATACAAGGATGCGGCCGACAGGAACGCCTTCCAGGTTAAGCTCGACAGCCAGGGCTATCCGCCCGACCTGGAGACGCTGGTCAACGGCGTGGATGTGCAAGGGAAAAAAGTGAAGTTTTTGCGACGCATTCCCATCGACCCCATGACCGGAAAGGCGGAGTGGGGCTTGCGCTCCATGCAGGACGATCCCAATTCGACCTCCTTCGGCGGGCAAAGCGTCTTTGACGTGTACTCCAAGTCTCAGGGCACGGCCCTGGACGGAACCAAGTATTCTGACTGGTAGACCTACAGTTTGGCAGTAGAGGATTCAGTGCGCAGGATTCGCAAACAAGACGCGGGCTTTACGCTGATGGAGCTGATGATCGTCATGATGGTGATCGGCATCCTCATGATGGTGGCCATACCTTTTTATAAAACAGCCATCAAGCAGGCCCGGGAAGCGGTGCTCAAGGAAGACCTGCACGTGATGCGGTCAGCCATCGACTCCTACACCATGGACAAGCAGAAGGCCCCGTTGTCGCTCGACGATCTCGTCACGGACGGCTACCTCAAGGCCGTCCCCGAGGATCCTTTTACGCACTCCAAGGAAACCTGGGTCACCGACTCCAACGGGGCGCTGTACTCCGTGGATCAGACCGAGCCCGGCATCGACGACGTCCACTCCGGCTCGCAGGAAATGAGCACCAACGGCCAGCTCTACTCTACCTGGTGAACGCTGCGCGAGTTCCGCCGGCATCCCATTATGAATTCCACGGACACCAACCCGCCCGCCATGCTTGAGTTCGCCTTGCAGGTTGAGCGCTACTACGCTGGCCTCATTCTGGCCGCGATGCCCGGCTCGGAAGTGGAACCCAGTCTGGGCGGGAAACTGCTCTACGCCGGCCCACTCGACGACCAAGCCCGCGCCCTGCTGGTGGCTGCCAACATTGCCGGCGCCGCCTCGCTGGCCGTCTCCGCCGATGCCAACGCCGGCAAACAGGCCGTCCGCGACGGCGTGGTGGACTTCCTCGTCACCTCGCTCGACGAGGCCCTACGCATTCTTAAAAACGAGATTCGCAAACATTCCACGGTCGCCGTCTGCGTGGCCGTCAAACCAAATGCTGATTTCGCGCGCCAACTGCTCGAGCGCGGCGTGCTCCCCGATCTGCTAACTCCACGCTGCGCGCCTGCGCCGGAGTTCGCCGCCTTCCTCAGCCAGGGCGCGCGCCCGGTGGTGGCCATCCATCCTGATGCAAACCAGGCGCTTCTTGCCTGGAGCGTCGCGGACGCGCCAACTCAGTGGCTGCCCAAACTCGATACCCTCGCTTACGACTGTCTCAGCCTTGATCCGAATCCTACCGCCTGGATCGCGCGACGATGGCTTCGCCTGGCCCCGCGCTACCTGGGCCGGAGGTTGCAGGGCGTGCGCCTGCTACGCTGCGATGAAAGCACCGCCATTAGATTTCGGAAGCATGTTCAAGGGCAAGTGGAACGCGGGGAGATCGGCATTACAGTGGACTTCACGTTAAACCACAAGGAGCAGTCGGAAAGATTCAGCTTCGCGCCGCTGACTTGTTAACTAGCTGCCCGCCGCTTCAATTCGCGACCACAGTTCCTTCACTCCGTAACCGGTCTTGGCAGAGACGGGAAGAATATCTTCCAGCTCCAGTCCTTGCTTCAGCTTGAGCAGGTTGCGCGTGCGCTGGTTGCCGCTGAGCCGGTCAATCTTGGTGGCTACCACAACAAACTCGCGTCCCGCGGCCCGCAGCCATTCGATCAACTGCCGGTCGCTTTGCTGCGCGGGCACATTCGAGTCCACCAGGCAAACGCACAACCTCAACATCGAGCGCATTGCCAGATAAGGCTCGATGAATGCCGGCCAGGTCGCCGATATCGACTTCGAGATCTTTGCGTAGCCGTAACCCGGCAGGTCCGCAAACACCAGTCTTGGCCTCCGGCTGACGTCCGATAACGCAAAAAAGTTGATGGCCCGCGTCCGGCCCGGAGTCTGCGAGACCTTGGCCGCCTTCTCGCCCACCAGCTTGTTCATCAGGCTTGATTTGCCCACATTGGAGCGGCCCAGAAACGCGATCTCCGGCACATCCGTCGCGGGAAACTGCGCCGCCGCCAGGGCTGAAAGCAAAAATTGTGTCGTATAACGCATATCGTAGGCAAAACAATCGATCTGCTTCGAGCATACAGCACAGTTGGCGAAAGGAGCCCAGCGGCAATGATGAGGCCGGTTGTAGCGGTATTGCGGGCAAAAGGAACCCGTGCCGCAGGCGCGGCACGGGCGGCTGAGTTGGGTTATTTGAGTTTAGAACCAGCAAACTTATTGGTGATGGTGGCGATGGTCTGCGTAGAGATTGGGCCGGCAACTACATTCACCTTCACGGTCCAAGGTCCGGTTACCTGACAAGGGCCACTGCTTGCTGGAAATACGGTGCAGGAGGCCAACTGGATGCCGGGCATCGGAGTTTCTATGATGGTCACTGGACCGGCCGGCACTTCGATAGGCGGCGAACAATAGCCAACCGGAATAACAGTAGTTCCTGGAACTCCCGGGATTGTGAAGGCGAAGTTGCCAGTCATGGGCGCGGCGCCTGCCAACCCCTGCTTGCAGATCTCGAGATAGCCGCCCTTGAGTGAATGGTCGGTATATGTCACCTCGGTGACGCCGGGGCCGATCTTGACAGAGACAGTGCCGGTAATCAGGTTCATGCTGACCAGTTGAGAAGCTGGCGCCACGGTAATATCCGACACAGAGAGGCCTGCCGGGATAGGCGTCTCTTTGATATTCACAGTCGTGCCTATGGGGAGGGGATCGCCATGTTTACAGTAGCCGCCGGGAGCGGGACCCGCAAGAATCGTGGCCGTGCTGGTTCCGTAGGGGTCGGAGTGTGTGAACGTGAATGGCGTGCCGACTGGAACACCGAAGCCCGCCACTTTGCAACCCTTGAGAATGCCGCACCTCTGCGCGGCAGTCGCGGCGTTGCATGGGTTGTTGTTCTGTGCGAAGGCTGGAGTTGCCAGCAGTACGAGGATACAGCCCAGGATACACGCGCATACTAAGCCGCGATAATTGTCTTTCATGACTTTCTCCTTTCGGTACTGTGACCGCGTGATTCAACGGTCGCAGCAAATATATGCTTTCATGGCGGTTCGTGCAAGCACATTTTGCGCACACTCACGCCGGTTGCCGGCCATCCCAAAGCCTTGATTTTGTGAGCTGCGAAACCGCAAATCCTGGCTCGCCATGCATGCAAATCCCCCATTTCGGAGGTTGCCCCGTTCGGTATACACTCTTTTCTTATGGAAACCACAGGTTGCGGTACAGCGATCGTCACGCCCTTCCGGGCGGATGGATCAATTGACGAAGCGGCGCTGAGGGCGCTGGTGAACTGGCAGATTGAGTCGGGCATCGACTTTCTGGTGGCCTGCGGGTCAACCGGCGAGGCGGCCACGCTGGACGAGGACGAGTGGCTGAAGGCGGTGGCACTGGTGGCGGAGACGGCCGCGGGGCGCGTGCCGGTGTGGGGCGGCTGCACCCACAACAATACCCGGACGCTGGTGCGCCGGGCCGGCAAGCTCAAGCAGGTTCGCGGAGTGGCCGCGGTGCTGTCGGCCAATCCCTACTACAACAAGCCCTCGCAGGAGGGCCAGTTCCAGCACTTCCTGGCCCTGGCCAAGGCCGTTAACCCGCTCGCCGTGGTGGTCTACAACATTCCCGGGCGCACCGGAGTGAATCTTGATCCGGGGACGGTCGTCCGCCTGGCCGAGGCTGCGCCCAACATCCAGGCCATCAAGGAGTCCAGCGGCAAGTTGCCGCAGATCGCCGAGTTGGTGCATCTGCTGCCCGCTCACTTCAAGGTCTTCAGCGGCGATGACAACATGGCGCTGGGCTCCATCGGAGTTGGCGCCAAAGGACTGGTCAGCGTGGCCTCCAACGAAATCCCGGTAGAGATGAGCCGCATGATCCATGCCGCACTGCGCAACAACTGGGCCGAGGCTCAGGAGCTGGAGCGCCGCTACGTTAAGCTGATCGACGCCAACTTCTGGGACTCCAATCCCTGCCCGGTGAAGACGGTGCTCTCGCTGATGGGCCGCTGCACGGATCACGTCCGCTTGCCGCTGGTTCCTCCCTCGGCCGCCACGCGGCAAAAGCTCGAGCAGGTGGCCAGCGAACTGGGGCTGCTCAAGCATTGAGTGGGATTCTGAGAGCAGAGCAGAAGCAGGGATCAGTTGCGGTGCATTCGACCCTATTTGGTCGCAATCTCCACTAACTCGACGCGGCGGTTCTTGGCTCTTCCTTCGTCGGTCTTGTTGGATGCCAAAGGCGCCCATGGTCCTGCGCCGAACGCCACCAGCCGGGCGGCAGCAATGCCGTGTTTAGTGACCAGCTCGTTGATGACCGATTGGGCGCGCGCCTGGGAGAGCTTCATGTTGCTGGTGGCGTCGCCAACCATATCGGTGTGCCCGACGATTCCGACCTTCAGCGCTGGATTGTTGGTGAGCAGCTTGGCAATTTCGTCGATAGCCGGCTTGGATTCCGGCTTGATCTCGGACTTGGCGGTATCGAAGTTGATGCCGTAGATGGCTACGCTGCCGGTGTTGGCAAGGCTGTTGGCCATGCCGGCGGCGTCCATGATCACGTCCTGCTTCATCAACTGCCTTTCGATGATGTTCAACGTGTACCAGGGACCACCGGCGTCAACCTCCACCCAGACCTCGTTGCCGCCCTTGACGAGACGCAGTGTGGTGTAGAGTTCCGGAGATGATGGGAATTCGCCAAGCACTTGTCCGCCAGCCGCGCGCGCCGCATTCTGAAAGTTGCGTATGATCTGCAGGACGCTGGTTGGCGCAGTATTCGGCCCAGACTTGTACTCGTATTTGTACCAGTGCCCTTCGACCGGCTGTTTCTTTTCCTTGCCTGCTTCTTGCACCGAGAAGTCATAAGAATCGAATTGCGCTTCCTTAAAGACTTTAATGTAGAAGCCAGGCATACGACTGATTCCGGGGTAGTCCTTCGATCCGGGTACATCCGTCTGACCGAAGGCGGTTGAGGCAATCGTGAGCGCGGCAAGCGCCACGAGTAGAGTGCGAAGAATGAGTTTCATGATGGCTCCTCGGTAAACCTTGTTTTTTGTTTTGAAATGGACTGGAATGTGCGGGATTCCTGTCGTCGTAAACTATTGCTCGAACGGTTAGTGCGGCAGGCCGGACTTCACGGTTACGCTGCCTGTGACCTTGCCGGTCTTCAGGTCGGCCTGGCCTGATCCCCTGTCTCGATGGGTGATACGGGATGATAAGAAATTCAGACACAAAATAGGCCCTCTTGGCGACCATACAAAATAATATGAGCCGTTTGCCTGGAATGCAAACGGATTTCCCATAGCTATGCGAGAGAAGACACCATACCTGCTTTTGCTGCTGCCCGCCGGACTTTCAGGTTTTACGATTGAGACCAGGGGGCAGCCAGCCTACGCCGCCAGCGCCTTCTTCACCATCTCGCTGACGATGCGGCCTTCGGCGCGGAGGCTCAAAAGACGAACAGTGGCGTTGGAAGCACACGTTATGGGCATTTTCAGGCCTTCAAAACGCGGGAAATGTGTGCTTCTACATACACCACTTTCTGAGGAATTCGGGTACAAAATGATTGGCGGGTCTGTGGGGAAGAACAGGCGAAAAGGCACCTGCGGGGGCTAGATGCTTTCATATGCGGCCAAAGCCTGTTTCGGCAATACAGTTTTTCAGAAAAGTTCAGCTACAGGAGGATATGTAAGCATCAGGCTCAAGCCGAGCAGAACTAGAGCTATGGCGTTGATGCGCCCCAGGGCGACATTCCGTTTTCGCCAACGCCACTCCAGGATTCCCCAGGCGATCAGCCAGACAAGAATGGCGGTCGTGGATACGCCGGAGAGAGGCCCCGTTGGCTTATAGAAGACAAGCAGGTTTTTGAGGATGGCAGATTTGTTTGCCGCAATGGCAAGCAAGGCAACCATGAATGACCCGATACCGGCGGAGAGAATTGCCGCAGCGCCGGAGCCATTGGGCAGGACGACAGAGGTTGTTGGGATCAGGGGCTCTTGTTTCTTCACAGTTATTCTCCGTGCATAAGATGAATCACTCGCCCACCCTCAACCGGTGCGTGTTTCACCAGCATGGCGCCAAAGAAACCCGCGATGCCGGAGGCGAGAAACGAAACCAGGGTAAAACACAGGACCGCGGCGCGAAGCTGAGGATGATTTCTGAGGTCGCGGCCGTATCGGATGACAACGGCGGCGGCCATGGTGATGGAAATGGGGGCCAGCCACGCAATATGCTCTTTCCACTCCATCCCGAGAGAGTGCCAACCGCTGGTGGCCGGATTCGATAGGAGCAATCTCTGGGGGAATGCGGAAAGGTATACTGCTCCCGCTGGAGCAGCGGCGCGATACCAGGGATAGATGATGTAAGCGCCAGTCAGGACCGTCAGCCAGGCAAGCACAGACAGGACGACAAGATAGAACTTGAGAAAGTTATCGTCTCCCGGAGCGATGGGATTTGCCGCTTTTGGGGAGTAGCGACGATAGAGCTCAACCAGCGCGCCGGAACAGGCGAGTAGATAAAGGGCGCCGAATCCCATGCCGTGGATGAGAGTCCACAGGCTGCGTGCCGTAATTTCCATTGACTAACCTCCTGTGCCAGTGAGCTGCGGGATAACTTGCAAGCCGCGAGATCTTTAGAATCCGTTCCTGTTTGGCAGACCTGACAAAAATGCGTTTCTGGAGACCACTTTCTTGTCTTCTTTTCCCCATGTCCAGTACATCCCAAAATAGGCGTAGTTCTCTGTCTGCCCGGCGATGGAGTGGCCATAGGCAAAGAGCAGTTGCCGGTTGGGGTTTTTGAAGTGGTAGTAGCCGCCGGCGTCGATCATGGTTGACGCTTGTGTCTGCGCCGCGGCGAATCCCTCCCGCCCATGGGCGAAGACCTCGGCGCCCAGCTCCAGCCTCTTGTTGAACTCGCGTTTCACCAGCCATGCGGTGTAAGGAAAATCGCGGTACCCGGTTTGCGGAACGACTTGATAGCCGCCACCGCCGCAAACGGTCCAGCGTTCCCAATCTTTTTCCATCCATAAGGGAAGTTTGTACCATACTTTCCCGACGCCAAGTCCTTTTGTGGAATCGCCGGCGGGCATCTCGAACATAGTGAAGGTGCCGATCTGCGGCATTTTCTTTGTTTGTTTGATGATGGCAATCTTCGCGCCCAATTCCATATCCGTAAGTCCAAAGGCGCTGAAGCCGGCACCGCCGGGAAGATAGACGGGATTGTTGGATGGGACGACCGCTCCCCAGGGCAGAATAGCGTGAAGCTGCACCCTGGGAATGGCTCCCCAGTTAAACTCGAAGGCCGGCCCCGAGGAGTCGATTTCCGCCGGAGTGCCATCCATAGAGCCGAAGATGTAGAACTCATAATGATGCAGGTCAACCGGCACCGGGTCGTCGGTTTGAAAAGGCGGACCCTGCGCCCACAACCTGGGAACTGTGAACATGAAAAGCAGGTACAGGGTTGGCCGGATGCAATTGCCGGAATAAGACATCGACGCACCTAGATCGGAACCGGAAGCGGAACCGGGGAGCAGGAATCAGGTTGACGCCGCGGGCAGCGATAAAACAATTTGTATTTGAGCCGACTGGGGAAAGCGCGCAACTACCACTCCTGCTTACCTACGGATGTATCCGATCAATCGTTGGATGCAAATAGTATCCATCGTAATTGACTATAGTGAATCCACGGGAGCTTTCCGCTGAAATTGTTCACCTCATTCAGGAAAATTCATAGCCTATTAACCAGCCAGTAGTTTTTTCACCATCTCGCTAACCACGCGGCCTTCGGCGCGGAGGCTTTTGGCTTGGAGTTTGGCCTGCACGGCCTTCATGACCGCGCCCATCTCTTTGGGCGTGGGCTTCTGGCCGGAGGCGGCGGCGACTTCGGCAACGGCCTCGGCAACCAGAGCGCTGAGAGCGGCTTCGTCGAGAGCCTTGGGCAGGAACTCCTCGATGACGGCGATCTCGACGGCCTCCTTGGCGGCCAGCTCCGGGCGGTTGCCCTGGGTGAAGAGCTCGATGGAGTCTCGTCGCTGCTTAATCATGGTGGCCAGGGCCTGCTGCTCCTCGGCAAGGGTGAGCGATTCGCGCTTCTCGATGGCCTTGTTTTTTAGGGCGTTCATGATGAGGCGCAGGGTGGTGGTGCGCGTGGCGTCATGGGCCTTCATGGCAGCGATGACCTGCTGGTTGACCTGGGCTTGGATGGCTCCTGCTTCGGGCATACCATTCATTGTAATCCGATGAATTCCCGTCCTCGCGCCAATCTTTACACCCACCCATGAAAGCAGCTATTGGTACAGCAAGAACGGATAATCCCTCGTGAATTGTCATTCAAGACGGACGGCGGCCAAAGGTCATCACAGAACCCTGTGTCATAGGTTCTTTGTGCGGCGGCGAGGTGTTTTCAGTCCGGTTGTTAGTTTGTTGTTAACTTCTCGTCGAACGCGGGCAGCAAGAGTCTCCTGATGTTCCGCAAGAAATCTCCTGACCAGCTGGGGGTGCTTCTTAGCGGCTTCGCGTAAAGCCCAGGAGAGAGCCTTCACAACCATGTCGTCCCTGTCATCGACCAGCAAAGTACAGATTCGTGACACACGGATAAAGTCTTGAGCGTTTCCGCCCCGGCTCAACGCGACGGTGTTGACCAGCGCAGCACGCCGCCACCAGCGGTCCTGACTGCGCGCCCATGCCTTAATGGCCTTATCGGAGATTCTGCCCCGTGCCCACATGGGGCCAGAAAGGTACATAGCGAAACAATCGACGGTAGACCAGCTATGAATTCCTTCACCAAGTTTCAAAAGGTCATCCGCAGTAAGTTGTTCAAAAGCAAGCCTGTGATGGCTTACGATTTCATAAGAGAAGGCTCGTAGAAGATCAGAGTGCCTGGTGAGCAGGCGCAAGGCAAGTTGAACGACGCTTTGCGGCGATGCATGTGCGATTCGACGTGAAAACTCCCGCCGGATCGCACGAAAGGAGACAGCATTTGGCACGGCCAATTGGTTGATTCGGGAGTGAATCTCCTCGGCAAGAGCGACGATTTCAGGTCGCGGCTTCATTTCAATAGCGAATAGAGTATATGGTCTCCGCCTCCTGGGAGGTAAAACCCCCGCCTTCCTCCGAATCAATTTTTCTGCAACCTGGAAAGCCGCCCCAAAGGAGAATTGTACCGATTTTGGGCTGTAGGTGGAGGATTTGAGACGATTTGGAGCGGAGGGGGAGATTTACACAAAGAAATAATTATCACATTAGCCACATTTATGTGTATTCTGTGATTTACAGATGGCCGTGGGGAGCTGGAGCGGAGCTGGGTTGCGACGAACCTGTCCGACGCCGGTTGAAGATCCAGACTCCCCGACAGGCCCCATCAAGAAACGAGGAGAGAGCCATGATTCGCAAGACACGCTTGTTTACCCCCGGACCGACGCCGCTGCTTCCCGCGGCCCAGTTTGCCATGGCGGCGGCTGACATGCACCACCGCACACCGGAGTTTCGCGCGCTGTTTCAGAAGGTGCTGGGGCAGTTGAAGGTTTTTGTGGGCACGCAGAATGATGTGCTGCTGCTGGCGAGCTCAGGCACGGGGGCGATGGAGGCATCGGTCTCCAATCTGACCTCTCCGGGGGACCGGGTGCTGGTTCTGACGGCGGGCAAGTTTGGCGAGCGCTGGGTGGATTTGGTGAAGGCATTCGGTTGCTTGGCGGATGTGGTGGAGAAGCCGTATGGGCAGACATTCGAGATCGCCGAAGTCAAGGCGGCGCTCAAACCGGAGCACAAGGCGATCTACATGCAGGCTTCGGAGACCTCGACTGGGGTGAGCCACGATGTGGAGGCAGTGGCCAGGCTGGTCAAGGGCACTGACATGCTGCTGATTGTGGACGGCATCACCGGGCTGGGAACGCAGACGTTTGACGTGGACGGCTGGGGAATCGACATTCTGATCGGCGGCTCGCAGAAGGCGGTGATGATTCCGCCGGGGCTGGCTTACCTGAGCGTGAGCGAGAAGGCGTGGAAGGCGATGGAGGCGGCGAAGAACCCGAGATTTTATTTTGACCTGCGCAAGGAGCGCAAGAACGCCGTCAAGGGTGAGAGTGCGTATACGCCTGCGGTGGCGCTGATTGCAGGGCTGGGCGCGGCTCTTGACTACATTGCTGGGCAGGCTGGAGGCGACCTGGAAAAGGGGCGCATCGCGCTCGTCGGCAACGCACAGGTGAATGCGGCGGCTACGCGGGCCGGCCTGGTGGCGCTGGGGTTCAATCTCTTTTCGCCGGTGTCACCATCTGCCGCGGCGACGGCGGTGCTGGTGCCGGAGGGGATGGATTCGGGCGTGGTGGTGAAGGCGCTGAAGGCGAAGTTCAGCCTGGTGACGGCCAATGGACAAGGCTCGATGCAGGGCAAGATCTTCCGCGTGGCGCACCTGGGGTTCTTCGACTATCTGGACACGGTGGCGCTACTGGGCGCAATGGAGCACATTGCGAAAGACGTGCTGGGTTTGCCGGTGAAGTATGGGCAGGCGATGGCGGCGGCGCAGGAAGTGTATTCAAAAGCAGTGAAGAAGTGAATGAGTGAATAAGTGAATGGTTCGCGCTGATGATTCGCTACGGATTCAGCTCGTCACTGTCTTTGTTCACTCCTTCACTTATTAACTTGTTCACTGTCCACTGATAGCTAGGAGCTGCATTTATGGCTGAGTTGAGTTTTGGCGAGAAGCTGCTGATCGCGCGGATGCAGCTGGACCTTTATCAATACGAGATGGCGGAGCGGCTGGGGGTTCACGCCAACTCGCTGACCAAGTACGAGCGGGGCGAGGGCAAGCCGCATGCGGCGGTGGTGCGTATCTTCGAGATGCTATGCGAGCAGCACAACATTCGCTTTGACGAGTATGAGGCCGCACGCAAGGGCCAGGGAGGCAAGATGAAGATTGTTCTGGCGGAAAAAGTTTCCGCGGCGACGCTGGCCGTCTTTGCGGCCGAACCGGGCTGGGAGGTCTTGACGCACGACCAGTTGCCGCAGGGGCTGGCGGCGGCGCTGGCCGATGCCGATGCGTTGGTGGTGCGCTCCGCAGTGCAGGTGGACGATGCGCTGATGGAGCGCGCGCCCAAGCTGCGGGTGATTGGCCGTGCCGGGGTGGGCGTGGACAACATCGATGCCGAAGCGGCCACGCGGCGGGGCATTGTGGTGATGAATACGCCGGGAGCGAATGCGGTGGCGGTGGCCGAGCTGACCATCGGCCTGATGCTGGCGCTGGCGCGCAAGCTGCCGGCGGCGAATACGACCATGCACGCCGGCAAGTGGGAGAAGAAGAGCTTGCAGGGAGCGGAGCTGCGCGGCAAGACGCTGGGCATTCTGGGTCTGGGACGGATTGGGTTGGAGGTTGCGAGGCGAGCGCGTGGATTTGGGCTGGAGATCATCGGCAGTGATCCGTTTGTCTCGGCCGCCGTGGCGCGCGAAAACGGCATCAGGCTGGGGACGCTGGAGGAGTTGCTTGCCGCCTCGGATTACATCACGCTGCACGTGGGATTGACGCCGCAGACAACCGGAGTCATCAATGCGAAGACAATCGCGGCGATGAAGAAGGGCGTGCGCATCATCAACTGCGCGCGCGGGGAGCTGATTGACGACGCGGCGCTGGTGGCCGCACTCAAGAGCGGGCAGGTAGCCGGAGCGGCGTTGGACGTTTTTGCCGTTGAGCCGCCGAAAAACTCGCCCTACGCCGAGTTGGAAAATGTGATTCTGACGCCGCACATCGCCGGCTCGACGGCCGAGGCGCAGGAGGCGGTGGGCGTGCAGATCGCCATGCAGGTGCGCGATTATCTCAAACTCGGAGTGGCGCAGAATGCGGTGAATCTGCCCTCGCTGAGCCACGAGGAGTACGTGGCGCTGGCGCCGTACATCGACCTGTCCGGCCGGCTGGGCAGCTTTTTGGCGCAGGCGCAGAAGGGCGGCGAGTCTGCTCTTGAAGCGATTGATCTGAGTTACGGCGGCACGCTGATCGAGGCCAAGACGGAGCTGGTGCGCAACGCGGCCATTGCCGGGCTGCTGGCGGGCTCGGAAAACGTGAACCGCATCAACGCGGCGTCGGTGGCCGAGGAGCGCGGCATTCGCGTACATGAGGACAAGCAGGAGTCGCATCGCGGCGGCGCGGCCACGGTGTTGACCATCGAGCTGCATACCAGCACGGGATCAAACCGCGCCAGCGCCACCGTGATCCACGGCGAGCAGCCGCGACTGCTGGAGTTCGACGGCATCGATATCGAGACGCCGCTTGAAGGCCACCTGCTGGTCTGCCGTAACCTTGATGTGCCGGGCGTGATCGGGCGAATCGGCACCATCCTGGGCGAGAAGGGCGTCAATATCGCCAACTTCGCGCTGGGCCGTGAGCGGTCTGGGCCGAAGCCGGTGAAGGCGCTCTCCGTGGTGCAGGTGGACGCGCCGGTCTCCGCCGCAGTGTTGGAGGCGCTCATGAGCATAGAGGCGCTGCTGGAGGCGCGGCTGGTGAAGCTGCCGGAGGCTGGGTTCTGAAGCTTTTGAGTTTTCGTGCGTAGTGGGTCAGTTCAGAACGGGAGTTATCTTTTTGTCGCAAGCTCAGGCTATGGCGGAGAGGGAGGGATTCGAACCCCCGATACCCTTACGAGTATGCCTGATTTCGAGTCAGGTGCATTCAACCGGGCTCTGCCACCTCTCCGCGAGTGTCCTTCTTATTGAATCTAGCATAATCGGACCCTGAATCTCCGGCGGCCCGAGCCCATGGCGCCGCGATGGGATGAATATTAAATCGATGCCGGCGATCCCTAAAAAATTGATGGCCCCGTTGCGATTCTGTCCAGGGCAAGGCTTTAAGCGTGATCGCTGGATTGCGGCGTTCCTTTTCAGAGGCGAAGTCTTTACGCCCGGCTCAGGCAGGCGCCTTCGCTGGTGTCTACGCGGATTATATCGCCTGCGTTGATGAAGGCTGGCGCTTGAACGACAAGACCGATCCAACTCTCACTTTGTCGGATCGGTTACGCGGCCCATAAACAGGATGCCTCCCGAGCGGTTGTCTCGGATCAGGAAGACAAACGGGTGATCGGCGCGGAAAACAGGTGGCGGCGGTTGATCCCGCCTCGGCGGCATCGCCGTGGGTCTCGCTATAACCACAGCCGTCGCCGCCGCTGCTTCGGTTCCCTCCTCATTGACATCGATAAAAGCCTTATGGATCACCGCAGTAATAAACAGTTCACGTTTGCCGGTCATTCCTGAAAAATCGGCGGTGTTCTGATCAAACGCCCGTGGCATCCCCATTGCGCCAAGCGTCTCGCCAAGCCCCAATTGCCGCGTCATCTTAAACTTCGGCATTGTCAAGATAACTTCGTGAACCCACCGCAATTGATCAAGCCATTGCTTCATGTGGGACGCTGTCAGCGACTCTTCCAAAGCAGGCAAACCGCCTATTTCCTTGGGCAGCAAGACGATCATGGATAAATCCCCGCTCTCATAGGGGATTTCCAGGGCTTGAAATGTTCCGCCGTCAAAATAGTTGAAACCTTTCGTGAGGTGCATCAGGGGCGCTTTAATATTCCGCGCCGCGGATAGATGGAAATCCTCATCCTCCGTGTATGCCTTGGAGAACGGCGTCCTCCAGTCACCCTTGAAGTAGATGGCGTTTGTCAGCACCATCTTTGTCAGCGGGTCGAGCACTCCCGGTTGCAGCAGGTTTTTGATCTTGTTATCGGTTTTCTGCTCGACCCATTGGTTAATGGTCAACCGCGCTGCCTCTGTTGCGCCTCTGAAATCCACCTTATTGAATCCCGCGCCGTAATCGCTCTTGGTCAGCTTGAGAAAATCATCGAGAAACACATAGTCCCGTTGCGCCCAAAGAGCGTCGGCCACGCGAAGCTGGTATCCGTTATGCGCGGCGTTAAGATTGCCCAGTAGGGCGCCCATCGCCGGATGCAACCTCTCCGGCGGCAGCGTGAAATGCAGCGTTCTTGCCATCTCCGCAGCGGTGTCACCACGCGCCCCGGCATAGGTCATGGCCAGCGCGGTGGAAATGCTCTCGGGCGAGAAGAAGAGATTACCGTCTTGTTTGCGCAACTGGCCGTAGAGTTCAAGGGCGAAGGCATTGTTACCTTCGACGACAGCCGCTTGATCGGCCTTAGCCGATGAGGAGGTCTCCGCTGCATATTCGGCCTGCGATACAACAAGGCAAGCGATAAGCAATGATAGAAGAGGTTTCATGTGTTTCTCCTTCAAGTCAGGCGCAGCCGCTGCCGGCTATTGTCAATTTCTCAGTAGAGCTTACGCGCGCTGCCCATCTTCTTATCTTAGGTCTTAGGCCCTTCCCTTTCCTTGTCGCACAAAGGGTGGTCTTTTCATCTGCGCGGTAAAGCACCCTACCCCGGCTCAGGCAGGCGCTTTCGCTGGTGTCTACACAAATTTTTTCGCCTGCGTTGATGAAGGCTGGCGCCTAAACGACAAGGCCGATCCAACTCTCACCTCGTCGGATCGTTCACGCGGCCCATAAACAGGATGCCGCCTGAACGGTTGTCTCGAATCAGGAAGAAAAACGGGTGATCCGCGCAGAAGATGATTGGTTGCGGCCGGTTCGGCTCATATATTGCCGTTGTCATCATATTCATTGCCGTAACCGCCGCTGCTTCGGTTCCTTCCTCATTGACATCGATAAATGCCTTATGAATGGCCGCAGAAATCCTCAAATCGCGGTTTCCGTTCATCCCTGAAAAATCCGCGCGCTCCCCAAATGCCAGCGGCATCCCCATCGCGCCAAGCGTGTTTTGCAGCTCAAATTGCTGGCTCTCCTTGAACTTGGGAATCGTTACGATGACTTCGGAAACTGGCCGCAAATGGCTGAGCCATTGTTGCAGATTGGACGCAGTCAGTGATTGCTCAAAACCCGAAAGGCCGTTTATCTCCTTAGGCAGGAAGATTATCAGGGATATATCCTCGCGTTTATACGGAATTTCCAAGGCCTGGAAGGTTTTACCGTTGTAGTAGTTAAACCCTCCCACTTGATTCATCAAGGGTACTTTTACATTTCTCGATGGAGATAGATGGAAATCCTCAATCTCTGTATCATTCTTTTTGAATTGCGTCTGCCAGTCGCTCTTGAAATAGATGGCGTCGGTTAGCACCAGTCTTGTGGAGGAGTTGAGCACTCCCGGTTGTAAAAGGTCTTTGATCTTGTTATCGGTTTTCTGCTCGATCCATTGGTTAATGGTTAATCGCGCCACTTCTGTTGTGCCTTTGAAATCCACCTGATTGAATCCCGCGCCGTAATCGCTCTTGGTCAGGTTGAGAAAATCATCCAGGAATTTATCCCCCTGTTGCCCCCAAAGAGCGTTGGCCACACTAAACTGATATCCAATATGCGCGGCGTTGAGTTCGCTCAGTATGGCGCCCATCGCCGGGTGCAGCCGCTCCGGCGGCAGCGTGAAATGCAGCGTTCTAGCCATCTCCGAAGCGGTGTCGCCGCGCGCCCCGGCATAGGTCATGGCCAGTGCTGTGGAAATGCTCTCGGGCGAGAAAAAGAGATTGCCGTCTTGTTTGCGCAACTGGCCGTAGAGTTCAACGGCGAAGGCATTGTTACCCTTGATGACCTCCGCTTGATCGGCCGTGGCCGATGGCGAGGTTTGCGCGGCACTTACGGTCTGCGGTACGAAAAGGCAAGCGATAAGCAATGATAGAAGTGGCTTCATTCAGATCTCCATTAAGTCCGGCGCGACCACTGCCGGCTATTGTCAATTTCCCAGTCGAAAGTACGCGCGCTGTCCATCTTCTTATCTTAGGCCCATTCCCTTTCCATGTCGCACAAAGGGTGGTCTTTTCATCTGCGCGGTAAAGCACCCTACGCCCGACTAAGGTAGGCCCCTTCGCTGGTGTCGACGCGGATTTTTTCGCCTTCGTTGATAAAGGCGGGCACCTGAACCACAAGGCCGGTCTCGGTCCGGGCGGGCTTGGTGACGCTGGAAGCGGTGGCCGACTTGAGGCCCGGCTCGGTCTGGACGACGGTCAACTCAACCGCAGCGGGAAGGTCGATGCCCACGGCCTGGCCGTCGTGGTAGCTGACCTTGATTTGCAGGTTGGGTGTGAGGTACTCGACGGCGTCGCCCAGCGTGGAGCCTTTGAGGATGGTCTGCTCATAGTCGACCGGATTCATGAAGTAGTAGTCGTCGCCGTCATTGTAAAGAAAATCCATGGCAATCGAGTCCACGACAACCTTTTCGATGGCGTCGGCGGAGCGAAAGCGGTGCTCGAACATGGCGCCGGACTTGAGGTTGCGCAGCTTGGCCTGGATAAAGGCGCGCAGATTGCCGGGGGTGCGGTGCTCGACCTTGAAGACCAGGTGCAGTTGGTCGTTGTGCTTGATGATCATGCCGGGACGCAGTTGCGTGGCGGGAATCGCCATAGGGTTTGAAGCTCCTTGCTGGGTTTGCGGAGGTTCCGCGGGAAAATTTGGCTTTGGCCTGTCTTTATTGTAACTTAGGGGCGGAAAAGCCATCCCAGTGAAACCGCGGGCGTGGTATTCTTTCGCCAGCAAATTTTTCAGTTTAAGGCAGGGCGTAGAGATGAAAACCTGTCCCGTTTGCGATACCGATTACCCGGATCAGCACAACACGTGTCCCACCGACGGGGCGGTGCTGATCGTCTCCCACGAGCTGGCGGCCGGCTCCCTGGTGCGCGGCAAATACCGCATTGTCAGTAAGCTGGGGCAGGGCGGGATGGGGGTGGTCTACCTGGCGGAGCACATGCTGCTGGGCGGCAATGTAGCACTGAAGTTTCTGGCTGGCGACCTGGGCAAGGACCCCAAGTTCATCAAGCGCTTCCGCTTGGAGGCGCGCGCCGCTCACCAGTTGCGCCACCCCAACATCGTCGAAGTGACCGATTTGGACCAAAGCGAGGACGGCAGCCTGTTTATCGCCATGGAGTACGTGGCGGGGAAAAGTCTGCGGGGGGCGATAGATGAGGAGCGTAGCGGTTTCGGCGTCCCGCGGGCGCTGGAGATGGCGCGCGGCATCGTTAGCGGGCTGGCCGCGGCCCACGCGCACGGCACGGTTCACCGCGACGTCAAGCCGGAAAACGTCCTGCTTGCTCACACTGCCGACGGGCGGGAACTGCCCAAGGTTTTAGACTTCGGCATTGCGGCCATGGCCGAAAGCGCGACTGCGTCGAACATGACGCGCGGGCTGCTGCTGACGCCCGGCTATGCGGCTCCGGAGCAGTGGATGGAGTTGCCCGCCGCCGAGATGGACGGCCGGACGGATCTTTATGCAATGGGCTGCGTCTTCTACGAGATGCTGACCGGCCATACGCCGTTTCACGCGCACAACATGGAGGGTTGCAGGCGTCAGCACATGGAGGAGACGCCCCGCTCGCCAAGCGAGTTGCGGCCGGAGCTGGCCGATTGGACGGGACTGGATGGGCTGGTGATGCGGATGCTGGCCAAGAATCGCAATGACCGCCCGCAGGACGCAGAGGTGCTCAGCCTGCTCGACGGCGTGCAGACTGCTCCCAGTCAAGGGTGGCAGAAGACGGTTCCCATATCCGACTGGGAGCGTCCGCAGACGGTCATCGATGAGGGCTTGGGGCGCTATGAACCAGTCCCGTCACAGGTTTCGCAGCCGGTTTGGCAGCCGGTAAATCAAGCGCCGCCAGTGGTTCAAGCGCAGCCGGTGGTTCAGGCGCAGAGGCCCGCATCGCAGACAATTCCCGTATGGGCATGGGGAGTTGTGGCGGCTGTGGCAGTTGTGGCGCTGGCTGCGGGAATCGCCGCGGTGTGGCTCATTGCGCCCAAGCCGCAGCCCCCGCAGACGCAACAGACGCAAGCGACGGCGACTCAGCCCGTCGTCATACCACCGCTTCATGCGGGCTTGAATACCACTACACCCCCTATGCAGCCCACCGTTATACAAAAACCGTCGCCTGCGTCGCCCGCGTCCAAGACGAATACCACACCGGCCACTCAAGTTCCTGCTAATTCCCAAAACCAGAAGCCCGCGCAAGCAGACAATAGCAAGACGCCGCTTGTCCAGCTGCAGGTTGTCCAGCCACAGGTTGTCTCGCCACCGATTGTCCTGCCAACGCCCGCCAAACCGCCTGCTCCGCAGCCGAGCAATGCCGAGATCACGCAGCAGGCTCTTTCGCTCTACAACCAGAAGAACTTCTCCCAGGCCGTTCCTCTGCTGGACAAAGCCTGTACGGGCGGCAGCGGGGAAGCGTGCAAGGATCTGGGCAACCTGTACCGCGACGGAGGTGGTGTGCCAAAGGATGGTTTGCGCGCGGCGGCTCTCTATTCCAAGGCCTGCGATGCGAGCAATGGACTGGGTTGTACCAATCTCGGCGTGATGTATGCGAACGGCAATGGCGTGGCCAAGGACGATTCCCGCGCAGCAGCCTTCTATTCCAAGGCCTGTAATGCAAACGATGCCATGGGTTGCGCCAACCTCGGCAACAGCTATTGGAACGGTCGCGGCGTATCCCAGGATGATACCCGCGCGGCGGCTCTTTACTCACGGGCCTGCGACTCCAGGAACGCCGCCGCATGCAGCAGCCTGGGGGTCTGCTACTGGTCAGGCCGCGGCGTCACAAAGGACCTGGGCAAAGCCAGGCTGTATCTCATCAAGGGCTGCGGCCTGGGCAACCAGTGGGGCTGCGACCGGCTGAAAGAGTTGAAATAGTGAGTAAAATGCGGAAGATTTCACACTTTTGCATCCGAAGAGGCTGTTCCATCCAGGGCGACTGGAGGCGTGGTATTCTTTCGCCAACAAATCTTCGGCTTGAGGGTGAGCGCCAGCAATGAAGACCTGTCCCGTTTGTGACACGCCTTATCCGGACCAGCACACCAACTGCCCCACGGACGGCGCGATGCTGATTGTTTCGCATGAGCTGGCTGAGGGCTCACTTGTCCGCGGTAAATATCGCATTATTCGCAAGCTGGGCCAGGGCGGGATGGGGGTGGTCTACCTGGCCGAAGACATCCTGCTGGGCGTGCAGGTGGCGCTGAAGTTTCTGGCCGGCGAACTAAGTAAGGATCCCAAGTTCATCAAGAGATTTCGCAACGAGGCGCGCGCCGCCTACCTGTTGCGCCACCCCAACATTGTGGAAGTGACCAGCCTGGACCAGGCCGAAGACGGCAGCCTGTTTATCGCCATGGAATACGTGCAGGGTTCAAGCCTGCGTTCTTACCACGGCGATCCGGAGTTCGCGGATATTCCGCATCCTGTTGAGCGCGCGCTGGCGGTTACGCGCGACATCGCTGCCGGGCTGGCCGCGGCCCATGCACAGGGCACGGTGCATCGCGACATCAAGCCTGAAAATATACTGCTGACGCGCGCCGCCGACGGCCGCGAGCACGCCAAAATTCTCGACTTCGGCATCGCGGCCATGGCCGAGAGCGTGACCCGAGTGAGCATGACGCACGGCATTCTGCTGACTCCGGAGTACGCCGCGCCGGAGCAGTGGCTGGAGATGCCCGCTGCCGAGATGGACGGCCGGACCGATTGCTATGCTTTGGGCTGCGTGCTCTACGAAATGCTGACCCGGCATGCGCCCTTTCACGCGCACAACACGGCGGGCTGGATGAAGCAGCACCTGGAGGAGTCGCCTAAGCCGCCCAGCCAGTTGCGGCCGGATTTGGCTGATTGGGTTGGACTGGATGCGCTGGTGTCGCGGCTGCTGGCCAAGAACCGCGACGACCGCCCCCGGGACGCGGAACTGCTCAGCCTGCTCGACGCCGTGCATTATGGTCCCGGCGAGCAGCGGCAGCAGACGGTGATGGCAGAGGCCGGGAAGCAGCCAAAGACGGTGATAGAAGAAGCCAGCGTGCGGCAGGAACCAATCCCGAAACCGGCGCCGGAGCGTCCTGTGCAGCAACAAACGGTCGTCGATCAAGAGCCCGCTCCGCAAACAATGACTGCGCCCGCCTCGATTCCGAAAGAGGGCGGCGCGGAGGCTAAGCAGAGCAAGAAGCCGCGGAAAGTAATTAAAGTCCTCTTCAATGTGGTGAGGTGCATACTGGGCTTAATCCTCGGAGTCGTGATAGCCGGCATCGGGATTGGCATTGCCCTCGACAATGGGAGCTTCACCATCTTCAGCGTGCTCCCCCTGGAAATAGGTGTCTGTTTAATCGTTGCGGCTTTGCCTTTTAAACGGCTCCGTTTAAAGATCGTTCTCGCGGCAATCCTGTTCAACCTTCCCTTATTAGTAGCGTTGATTGTCTGGAACGATGCCCGGCTCGTTTCCGGGCTGTTCCTTGGCATGGAAATCCTCTGTCTTCTTGTCGTTGCGGTGTGGTCGAAGCTGCCAAAAATCGCAGCTGCGCTTATTGGGGTTGTATTTGCCGCCTACGCGATCATTGGGTTGCAAGCGGAGATAGGCCAACGGGTCTGGGTGTTCTTTCTCCTCGACGTGATCGTTTGTCTTCCGTTGGTTATCACCTTGTTCAGCCCCAAATTCAGGCTCCGGCTGACTCCCAGAGCGTTGGTGCCATTGGGTTGTTTGGCGGTTCCGTTTTTCCTGGTAGCTGTAACGCCCCTGACTGTGTACCTCGCGGCTTCCCTGGGCGATCGAGGTGGGCGCGAATTGCTTGGCGAGAGCTACCTTCCCAAGGCGATCGATTTTGAACAATTCGAGAGAGATGCCGCAAGGAGTCTGTCCCTGCTCGACATAAACTGCGATAGCGCCATGGATCGCGCCTGCATGCGTCTCGGCGATATTTATGAATCCGGCGACGAGGTTGCGAAAAATCTTGAGATGGCTGCTCAGTACTACACCCATGCATGCAAACTCGGTTCTTTATCAGGATGCGATGACCTTGTCAGGCTTGGCGACAAGTACAAGAACGGGGAGGATGTCTCGAAGGATGAAGACCATGCCGGGAAGCTCTATCAGCTGGCTTGCGGTGGCTTTTACTCCGGATGCGACCAGCTCTTTAATGTCGCCTATGACTTCTCTACCGGACATGGCGTCCCCGTCAACAAAGTGAAGTCCGCGGCCTTCTACGCCAGCGCATGTGATGGCGGCAACTACGCGGCCTGCACCAATCTCGGCGTCCAGTATGATCGCGGCGAAGGCGTAAAGCTGGACCTTGCCAAAGCCGCGGACCTGTTTCAGAAGGCCTGTGATGGCAACAACGCCCAGAGCTGCAGCAACCTGGGAATCGATTATTGGTCAGGTAGCGGTGTAAAGCAAGACAAGGCAAAAGGAAAAGCGTTGCTGCAAAAAGGCTGCAAGATGGACAACAAATGGGGCTGCGACCAACTGAAATCGCTGCAATAGCCGGCGAGTTGCGAATTTATCCGCCGGTAAGACCGTAGGATAAAATCTTATCTGAAGCAGAGGATTCGCAATGACCGTATGGAACAGGCGTGAGTGGTTATCGAAGGCCGGGATGGGTGCTACGGCTCTCGCTCTGGCGCCAGGGTGGCTGGCGTCAGGACTGTTGGCCGAAGAGCCGCATATTCATATCTCTCCACTGAACCTACTGAGCGATGAAGACGAGATCGCGCTGGGGCAGCGCTTTGCGGCGGCGTTCGAAAAAGAGGAGGCGGTAGTCAGCAACATGCTGGCCGACCGCTACCTGGGCAAGATAGTGGCTACACTGGCCGCGCAATGCCAGCGGCCCAACCTTCCCTACTCGATCAAACTGGTGAACTCGCGCGTTCCCAATGCGCTCTCGATGCCCGGCGGGTTTTTGTACGTTAATCGCGGGCTGATCGAACTAATCGCGAGCGAGGATGAGCTGGCAGCTGCGCTCTCCCACGAGATTGGGCACGTGGTGGCAAGGCACGTGGTAAACCAGTTGCTGCTCGTCTTCACGGCACAGTCCCTGCTTAAGCCGGTATTGGACAACTTGGACAAGCAGAACGGCGTGATCGAGAAGATCATCGTAAAGTTTGGCGGAGCAGCAGCCATACTGGCCATGTTGCACTTCAATCGCAGGGACGAGGCGCAGGCTGACCTGCTGGGCTTCTACGATATGCTGCGGGCAGGCTGGGATCCGAACGGGTTCATTAAGCTGTTTGCGCGTCTGGATGAGTTGGAGAAGTCGTCGAATGGGACGCCAATTCCGTTCCTCTCCGATCATCCCCCGACGCCGGAGCGGACGGCGGCCATCCAGAGTGAATTGAAACTGGTGACCATTCCGGCCGGCGCAGCCACAGATTCGGTGAGGTTTCAGGTATTCAAGTCAGCGATGCAGCTTTTACCGGAGCCGCCTAAGCGGGCGGAAAACGCTCAGCCACAAAGCCCGGAATAAGAAATAGCCGGCAATCGTGAGGAGAACAATGCGGAAGTCGTTTGCAGGGATCGCCGTTTTGATGTTAGGAAGCAGTTTGGCGTGGGTCGGTTTGTCCCAGACCGGCTGGGCCCAGAGCACAGCGCTTTACGGAGCCCACGGGATCAGCCCGCAATCGGTTCGCCAGGGCCAGCTGGGCAGTTGCTACTTTCATGCAACCATTGCGGCACTGGCTAAATCTGCGCCTGGAACCCTGCGCAACGCCATCCGCCGGAATCCCAACGGAGGCTACCTGGTTCACTTCTACAGCGGGCCGGATGAGGCCGTGTTCCCCAGCGATGTGGAGTATGGGCGAACGCATGGCTATGACCGCTCCGATGGCACATGGGTCGCGGTGTTGATGCGTGCCTATGCGCAGCGCTCCCTGCGGCAGAGCCTGGTTGTGGCTGTCCAGAAATCGGATGTGATTCCGGTGTTTATCCAGCCCATGGCGATTTCATGGCTGAATGGGTCGGATACGCTGCTAGTGGCGTATGACCGGGCCGTTCGTTCGGTGGTGAGCCAGGATGGAACGATGGACCAATACGCGCTCAAGCAGAGCCTGGCTGCGGAGCTTCATACAGAAGGCATACCCTCCTCCGAAGCCCAGGCGCTGGTGGGATTTCTGGACGAAAAAGGATTTTTTGCCGCGTTGGCGCAGACCGTGCAGGAAAATGGCGAGGTCTTCGGGGCCTACAAGAGCCTGGGCCAGGGAGGGATTCCGGTGCGGGTGATGGAGGCGTTCCTGGGCAAAGCTTACGCGGGCATGATGAATGACAGCCAGCAAACGATGGCACAACTACAACGCTTCCGCGCGGGCGGCGTGGCAATGGTGGCCGGAACCAAGGGAATGGCCCCGAATGAGCAGATCGCCAGCGCAAATTGGTGGGTTGCAGCCCACTGTTACACGGTAATTAGTTACGACGACTCCGCGCAGACGGTAACCCTGCGCAATCCCTGGGGGTCGCACCCCGGTCCGGATGGGACTTTTACGCTTCCGTTATCGGTCTATCTTGATGGGTATGAGTCCTACACCTACACCCCATAGAGCAAAACCGGCATCAACGTGCCGGCGCCCCACCCTTTCGCATGAAGTAGATCGAAAGGATGGGGCGCACGAATTTCAATCACCGTAATGATGCTTAGCGCTTGAGCTCCGCCATCTTATCGGCGATATATTTGTCCAGCATGGCGGGAATCGCAGTGTTCATCCGTTGAACCATGCGGTCCTCTTCGTGCTTGGTCTGGGCATCCATGGTCTTAACCATGCGGTCCTGGGCATCGGCAATCTTTGCATCCATGCCGTCCATGCGCTGTTCAAAGACAGCCAGCCGGGCGTCGAGCGCGGGCGTCAACTGGGCAACGGCGTTTGTCGCCTGTGCGCGCAACTGCTGTACATCGTCCCTGGTCTGGGAAAGCTCCCAGCTCTGCCAGATGTTACATCCCAGTAAAACGATGATAATCACCAGACACATCACCAGAATGCCTTGGAGCGTTTTCACCTTACCTTCCAACATGCTCATATCTTCACCTTCTGCAGCACTTGCCGCGGGTTGCGGTACAGGATTTCGGGGAGCGGCGGGAACTCCGCGCGCGACTTCTGCTGTGTAGCCCTGTCTTCCCGCTGCCGCTGGTGCGACGGGCGGCGGTGGAGAATAAGCCGCGGATGCCGGGCCGGTAATGACGCGTGTAGGTTCATGCAGAATGCGCGTGGGCTCATGTTGCGCGGGCGGCGCATAGGCCTCCCGCTCCAGCAGGCGAATGCGTAGCTCCGGTCCTCCGGCGCCCAAACGAAGAACATCGCCGGAGCGAATCGCGGCGCCGGCGCCGGCAGGATGGCCATTCAGGTAGGTTTCTCCTCCCGGAGGAACGCCTCTGGCCAGGCTGACCGCGCCGTTCACCATCTCCAACACCAGATGCTCGCCGACTACCGAGGGATATCTTCCCGGTGGCAAGTTGACTTCACAATTCGGGTCCAGCCCGATACGGATGCGGGGAAGATTCAAAACCCACTTGCATGACTCCCCGGCAACAATGATCTCAATGTCCATAACTTACCCCAATGCTCACAGTCTTTGTAGCATAAGCCGGTAGTGCAGGCCAGAATCGCCCTCTTTGGCAGGCGCGTCAGGCCGGCGCTGCGGCTGTCATGAATCACGCCTGATGAAGCGCAATCCACGCAAGCAGAGTATCACTACGAGTGTTGATCTGAGAATTATCTTTTCATGCCTCTGTTTCATCGGCGGGGCAAGGCTGACGCGAGCCTCCCTCTCCGGCTCGCAGGTTGCGGAAGCCGACGGCTGAACTTTGTCTTTACGCTGGCGGCGCGTGCCGGTATGATAGGAGCGTAATTGGTTTGTGTGGATGCGAGCCCTGCTTGTGCGGCGCCAGAAACAAGGCCGTGACGGCAAGCTTGCGGTTGTCCGCATGTGGTTGATTGTAAATAGGATGCGGGAGTAGTTCAGTGGCAGAACGTCAGCTTCCCAAGCTGAATGTCGCCGGTTCGATCCCGGTCTCCCGCTCCAATTGACTCATGCGGCCGCCAACCGCGTTCCACCTTTGCCCAAACCATCCAATTTGTTTGAACACGCCCTGATTAATAACTCCGTATCGGTCAATTCGATGAGTGCTGTCAGGCCGTCAAGCGGCGCTTATCCGTCGCATAATCGAGGTGGAGGTCAACAACCCGGCTGAACGTCCTCACCACGAGGACTATACTTCCTTGGGAACACTTTGCCTTGCTTGTGCTGCCGGGCAACGCCTACAATGATCTCCCTGGCGTCAAACACTGACAAATGCCTGCTCAAAGGCATATGCTTGCGTGTTCATGATGCAGAACTTCACCGCCCCGATGACCTGAAGGAGAACGGAAATACACATGCAGGCGCCGCTTACACCGCTACGAATGTTCTTCCGTGAAACTCCTATCATCCCCTCCGTGCGCAATGTTGAACACCTGGATCAGGCAATTGCCGCGCGCGGCAAGATCGTCTATTTGCTCACCGGCGATCTGGAAAACTGCGAGGGGATGGTCCGGAAGATTCTTGCCGCGGACAAGCTCCCCATCGTCAATCTCGACCTGCTCAACGGCTTCTCGCGCGACAAATATGCCGTGAACTATCTGAAGCACTGTGGCGCGCGCGGTATTATCTCTACGCACTTAGAACCATTGCGGCATGCGCACAGCATCGATCTCTACGCAATTCAGCGCACCTTTCTTCTGGATAGCGGCGCTAAGAATACCATCACCAACCAGTTGAAGAATTCGCCCGTGGATGCGCTTGAAGTGCTGCCTGCTCCGGTTGCTCCCAAGCTTCTGGAAAGCGTGCGCGCCATCTCGCAGGATATTCCGGTGGTGGGCGGCGGGCTGATCTGGACCATGAAGGAAGCCGAAGATCTTTTATCGCAGGGCCTCGACGCCGTCTCCATCAGCAATCCGCAGATGTGGCTCAACTAACAGTCAGACTCCGCGCAGGGGGCTTGATCGCTGTCTCATGAAAAATGTTACGCGGCGCATCAATCTCGCAGATGTCATACATCGGACTTATTCTTAGCAGAGTGACGCGATAGTCCGGGCGGTGCAATCTCCTCCGCTCGGCGTGGCGATAGCTTCCACATCCACGAAAGCAGCACAATCCCCATGAAAGCCGATGCCATGATCGCATAAAGCGCAAAATTCCAGCCGTATCGGGGAACCAACGCACCTATGCCTTTACTCTCGGTTACGCGCCCCAGATAGCCAAACAGCCCTATAAATCCGGCCGCGGTGCCCACCGCTTTCTTTGAGGTGTAATCCAGCGCGCTAACCACCAGTAACAAGATAGCCGGATAAACAAAGAATCCGATAACTCCAAATAACACCAGATCAATCCATAACTTATTATCAGGACTATAAATAATTCCGAGATAGGCAAGGAAAACAGGAATCATGCAGAAGACGCTGATCATTCCGCGGCGCCCTCCCAACTTATCGGATAACCATCCCATGAGTATGGTGCTGAAGATAGCGGAAAACTCCAGCGCCGTCGTACTGATCCCTCCCTCGACAAGGCTGGCGTGCTTGACTTCCTGCAGATAGTACGGTCCCCAGTCGAGCATGCCGTAGCGGGCGATGTAGACAAAGAAGTTTGCGCCTGCGAAAAGCCAGATATAAGGATTTTTCAGGATGTAGTTAACCAGCAAGTCATACGTGCCCAGCTCCTTCTCGCTGTCTTTAGCTTCGATAGCCGGATAGTCGTTGCGATATTCCTCGATAGGCGGCAACCCCACGGACTGCGGTGTGTCGCGAAGCCTGGCGATAAGATAAATTGCGCAGATAACAGCCAGAATACCGGGCACATAAAATGCCGAGCGCCACCCCAGATGCTTGGTGATGATTGCGACAATGAAGCCTGTAGTGCCCCCTCCGACATTCTGAGCTACATTCCAAAACGCAAACTTTGTTCCCCTCTCGCGGATGCTGTACCAGTGTCCCAGGGAGCGCCCGCAAGGAGCCCATCCCATGCTTTGAAATAAGCCGTTCAAGCCCCACAGGGCCAGGTGAATCGGATAACTATGTGCGGCGCCAAAAGCAAAATTACAGAATGCGGTCAGCAGCAATCCCATGGGCATGAAGTAACGCGGGTTGCTGCGGTCGGACCACGCGCCCATAAAGAATTTTCCGACGCCATAGGTGATGGCGGTGATAGCCAGCAGGTCGCCGATCTGCCCTTTGCTATAGTGAAGCGCATCTCCTATATCCTTGGTGACAATGGGGAGATTGTTCCTGACAAGATAAAAAATGGCGTAACCAATAAAGGTTGATTCCATAATCTGCCAGCGCATCTTCGGATAAAGCCGCTTGATTTGCGTTTCGGGAAGCCTGGCGATATGCGGAGCCGGCTTAAGAAAAGGAAGGTTCCAACTCATGAATTACTTCTCCGCGTCCTTGATTGTTGCGAATCAATCATAAAGAACAAAATAGGCCTGGTGGTTATGGTCGTTGATCGGCTCCCAGAGGCTCCTGCAGAATCTTAGGCGTAAAATCGCTGCGTAGCAATTTGGGAGTTTCGGTCAAATAGTAAGTCCGGATCGCTGGATACCTTTCCTGTACTAACAGCAGAGTGCGAAAATCGAAGCTTTGCACGTCAGCGCGGTCTTCCATGTGATACGCCTGAATGAAGCCGCACAGCGTTTCGACAAAGACCTCCGGGCTCACTGTCCTGTTGGGCGTGAAAGCCGAGGGCGGGAGCTTTCCGAACAACTTTACAACAAATTCAGGAACGCCACGCACTGTTGCCGCCACCTTTGCCTCAGAGTAGTCCGGAGGCACAATCTTGGTTTCAAGGTTGAAGTGCACGCGTTCCGCGGTGCGCGCGCGAGCGGCGGCATCCGGAGATGACTTTCCCGCTCCGCTCCGGTACCAGCGCGCGTAAAAGTCAACGAAGCGAAACAACTGCGCCACATTGGTGGGCGCATAAGGGCTGATCATGTGCTCCTGCGCCGCAAAAGCCACGCTGACCGGCGACAGTGCCAGATCGTTCTTCTGCTCCGGACCGAAGTGCAGCTTATCGCAAATGAACGTCCGTTGCGCTTCCGCCATGGAGATGTCGTGAATATAGACGCGGTTCTCCAGCGTATAAGGCTGGCCGTCGGCGCGGCGGCAGGATTGCGGATTGAGAAACTGGTCATGCCAGATCAGCGACTGGCCATCGGTCGTCACTCCTGTATCGGTCTCGATGGAGTTGATGCCGTTGTCCAGGCCCGCTTCAAACGCGGGCAGGGTGTTCTCCGGGCGCAGTCCACGCCCGCCGCGGTGTCCCTGCGCGTCAAAGCGATCCAGATATGCCAGTTGTGCCGCATCGCCGGCAGCCTTCTGGCGCGCTTCTTTCAACACCGCCGCCAGAAGATCGGGCCGGTCTGAGATGATTCCATCCACATGCTGATCGAGAAGCGCGCGCATGGTCTCCACGTCATCAACCGTCCACGGCACCACGGCAAATCCGGCGTCCTGCAAGTCTTTGACATGTGCGGTTGCCTTCGGTCCCAACAATGTCTCGTAATCCGGAGAAAGCGCCGGAACAAACCGGCCGCCATGCTGCCTGGCGTGGGCGGCGGCTTGCGTCATCAGGGTAAGAAAAGGATCTTTTGTCATAGGCGGCTCACTGGCCTTTCGCTCTAAAGAATGCAATCCAAACATCAGAACAACGACGCAGATAAGCGCCATTCCGCAACCGGCGATCCATGCCGTCCTCCCAAGATGCGCGCGCATTGAGCGGTCAGCAAAACGAGTTTTCTTCAGCATCAGAATATCTCCATGAATACAAACAGAAAAGCAAAAAGCGAGGGAAACCATTGCCGGCTGATGTTATCTTTTCTCGAAAGGTGGCAGAGTGCGGAAGACCTTGTGTTGTTTCAATCGTCAAAGACTGGATCAATCACATTGAATAATCTCTGCAAGACAGCCTGCTGCCAAACATCTCCCCCGCACGCATTTTTGGGTATGCTTGCTTGGTCTGAATCCGTTGTGCATGCAAGTGATTGCTGAACAGTCCAGCCGCTTGTTAGATGAAGGAACCAGAGAAAAGTATGCCGGCCACTTTACAGTGGCCGGCACACAGGAGTGAAGCGGGTTAGTAGATGATCTTCAAACCGAACTGAACGATGCGCGGCTCAAAGGTTCCGGTCATGGTGCCGCCGCTGCCGCCGGTTACAGGCTGAGGCGTGAAAACTGTTGTGGAGCCTGTTGTGCCTGTGGCAGTGCTGCCGCCCGAACCGCCGGGCAGGTACAGGTTGGTGTGGTTGAAGATGTTGTACACCTCTGAACGGAACTCAATCTTAATTTTGTCGTTCATGGCGCTGAACCGCTTGTTGAAGTCCAGATCCGTCTCGTAGTAAGCCATCGTGCGGCCAAAGTTCTTGGGCAAGCTGCCAAACGGACTCGACAGAGTGTAAGTGGTGGAGTTGGTGTAGCTGGAGTAGGTTGCGGGTATCTGCAAAGAACTGAGGTTGACATATTGAACGTATCCGCTGGCAAGCGTCTTCTTCCCCTGAGTATAGTGCGCCTGGGGAATGAGGTTGGGGCGATAGAGGTTCTGTCCGCGCCAGCTCTGCGTGAGCTGCGGCGACACCTGGTTGGTTGCAGCCGGGGTATAAGTCAGGTTGAAAGGCGTACCACCCTGAACGGTATTGACGCCGCCGATCTCCCATCCGCCGAGGAAGAGATTTTGCACCGGGCTGCTGTTGGCCCCGTGATGTTTTCCCTTACCATACGGCACCTCATAGACAAAGCTGGTGACGTTGGCAATCGGCAGGTTGTAATCCGATTGGCCGTAGTCACCCCTCAGGTTGTTGGCGTCCTGCGGAGCCGGTGTGTTGGCCTCGAGGGTTGAGGAGGCGTTGTCCTGCGCATGACCCCAGGTGAAGGAGTTCAACAGGGTCAGGCCGCCCACAAAGCGCTGCTCGTAACGCGCCTGGAGCGAATGGTAATGAGACTTGAACCCGTTCAGAGCCTCGGTAATGTCGCCGTTGAGGTAGGTGGGATTGGCGGTTGAATTGTTGAGCAGGTACCCGCCCCAGTTGACGTAAGGACGTGCCCATGCGGGTTTGCCATTAAGGGTAATCTGCGGCAGGGCGGGAATTCCCTGGTTGGCATTGAGGAAGCCCTGCAGATGAACGCCATGGTTGCCCACGTAGGCCACGTCAAAGAGGACGTTCTTAGCCAGCTGCTTTTGCACGCTGAGGAAGAAGCTCTCCACGTAACTGTCCTTGCTGTTTGATGGGATGTAGTCGATGTTGTCAGTGCCGGCGCTGAAGACGGTAGCCAGGTTTGTGGGATATCCAGCCGATAGCCTCTGGAAGCCGGCCGTGGTTGCGGTAGACGGGTTGCTTACCGAGGTAAACAGCGCCTGAGGGGCATTGATGGCCAGCATATTGCCCGAGCCGGCGCGATAGTAGTGGACATAGCTCATGCCGAAGCCGCCGCGAACCGAGATGTCAGGCTTGACCGCATAGGCAAAGCCCAGGCGCGGACCATAGTCGACCAGGTCCGGATGAACCAGGGTCTTGCCGTAGACGCCTCCGCCACCTGAAAAGCTAGTGATACACGCAGGCGTTGTGGAGCCCGGGCCGCCGCACGCCGAGAGATTCGGCGATGTGGTGTAGGAGCTCGTGTATCCGGGTTTCAGGGTGAGCATGGTCCCGGTCACCGGGTTGAAGTTAGAGAGGGCGCCTTGGCGTTCCGAGTAAGGCGAACCATACTCCCAGCGCACGCCCAGATTCAAAGTCAGCTTGGGGCTGACCTTCCAGTCGTCCTGGGCATACACGCTGTCCATATTCTGGTGCAGGTGGGAGATCCAGTAGGTTGACAGCGAGTAAGCGCCGGGCGTGCCGAACAGGAAGTCGGCCCAGTAGGTATCGGATGAATTACCTGAAAAGCTACAGCCAGACGGAAGCGACGACGGGCAGGCGCTGTAGCCTTTGTTGAAGGTGAAAGAGCCATAGAGCGGGTTGGAGTCCTGCACTTCCATCCAGATGTACTCGTACTCATATCCGAACTTGAGGGAGTGCTTGCCCTTGACCCAGGTGTAGTTGATCTTGGGGTCGATGAGCGACGGGTTCTGCCACTGCGGGTTGGTGCTCTGGCGCCCGAAGGAGGTAAAACCGCCGGAGATCGCCATGGAGGGCAGGCCGCCGGAGACGTTGGCGATGGTGGGCAGGCCGGGGATGTCGGTTGGCAAGATGTAGCTGGTGCCGATGGCCTTGGTCCACTTGCCGGCCCTGGTGCCGGAGATAGCAAAGCGGGCGTCAATCACCTTGTTGTTGCTGATCGTGTGGTTGTAGCCCAGCGCCACTTGCCGGTCGAGAATCTTGATTTCGCCGTTGGTCTGGCCGTCGATCGGTTCGGGAAGCGTTGGGAAGTTGACTGCGGTCTCCTTGCGATCGTCGATCTTCAGGAACCAGGAGCTCTTTTCGCTCTGCTGGAAATCCAGGCGAATGTCGCCTTTATCGGATTTGTCGGTAAAGGGAGCATTGATGGGGCAGTCGTTCTGGGCCAAGCCCGATGAGGTTCCCGTGCCTGTGCCGGCGGTGACCGTGCACTTTCCAGGAAGCACTGCCTTGTAGTAATTAACAATCTTCAGAGCCGTGGGGTCCACGTCGTTA
This sequence comes from Occallatibacter sp., assembly GCA_050011175.1. Taxonomy (GTDB): domain Bacteria; phylum Acidobacteriota; class Terriglobia; order Terriglobales; family Acidobacteriaceae; genus Telmatobacter. Next base: position 25,908 of record JBEKJR010000004.1, on the reverse strand, counting down.
TAGACGTTAACGGTGTTACCGGTTACGTTGGACCAGTTGGTAGTCCCTCCCGTTAACGGCGTGCCTGCGGGAATGTAGTTGCCTGGATTAAAGGGATCTTGCACGGGTACGGCCAGAATGCCGTTCATCTCGTTGAGCGTAGGAACGGTCCCAACGGTAGTAGGCGTAAGCGTCTGGCGGAATCCCTCGTAATCGATGAAGTAGAAGAACTTGTTCTTCGTAATCGGCCCGCCGAAGGTGGCGCCGAACTGATTGCGTTTAAAGGCCGGCTTGAAAAACGGATACTGCGCGCCAGTAACGGCATTGACGGTGACCGGCTTGATAAAGCCAAACGCGTTCAGGTCGGTATTGCGCAGGAATTCATACAGCGTCGTGTGGAATTGATTTCCGCCGGACTTGGTGGCGAGGTTGATAAGGGCGCCGGAGGAGCGGCCATACTCGGCGCTATAATTGTTGCTCACCACTTCAAACTGGGCGATGGCATCGGGCGGGGGCTGGATAATCTGGTTGTCGAAGCCTTGGTTGCTCTCGCCATAGGCATTGTTGTCGATGCCGTCTATCAAGAAGTTGTTGAACATGCTGCGCTGGCCATTCAGGTTATACGAGCCCTGGCGCAACAGGCTGGTGACGGCGGTGGTGGTAATTTCTGTGGGCGCCTGACGCGCGCCGGTGACGAAAGCCAACTGGTCGGAATAGTTCCTGGTCACCAGCGGAAGAGCTTCACTTTGAAACTCGGTGATGGTCTGTCCGCGCTGGCTGGACTCGGTTTCAAGTTGCAGCGCCACACCGGAAACCTGAACCGTGGTCTCGGCTGCGCCGACCTTCATCGTCAGGTCGATGCGGACACGGCCGCCGACCGGGATGGTGATCTCCTTGGCAACGGCATCGGCGAAACCGGCAGCCTTTGCGCTGATTGTGTAAATGCCGAAACGAAGCGACGGAACTTCATAATCACCCGTGCCGTTCGACGTTACGTTGGTGAGAATACCGGTCGCATTGTTGGTGACCGTGACGCTTACATTGGGGATTGCGGCCCCACTGGAGTCGTGAATGGTTCCCACCAGACTTCCATTTTCGTACTGGGCGTAGGCGCCCAGAGCAGGAAGAATCAACAACAGCGCCAAGCCCAGGCGAATCCACCCGGAAATGTTCGCTCGTTGTCCCATATACCGATTCATCGAAATCATACTGCCTCCCAAAAGATTCTGAATCACAATTGCCTTCCAAACATGCTTAACCACCACGGTTAAGACCCCGATAAGGCTCCATTAAAAAACGGTCAAGGCGTCACAGCTTCAAAAAAAATCCACCCCTTTAGACACGCCAACATCCCACCGAGGAGCGTTTCCGCTCAACAGAAGCGCGCAGACATGTGCTTGGCGGTGGATTTCTCTTATTCCTCTTCCGCCTAAGCAAGCTAGCAACTTTGTACAGCCAGTGTCAAGGAAAAACTGCCCTTTGGGGGCCATTCCACAGAACCGGTCTTCAATAGGCAATAAATTCATCCCTGACACGCCCCCCTATATGCGAATGCAAGTCCTGTGTTATCTATAGCTTTCAGCGGCACTGAAATTGCATCTTTTCTCGCCCCGATCCGGTGGATGAGGCGCTGCCCATCCGGGAGCATTTTCCAGGCCGCCAAGGGGCTCATGCCGTATCGGGATTGGCAAAATTACATCCCTAATCAACGCATTTAACTCCGCGCCGGCAGCAATGAACTGCCGCAATGTCCTGCGCATGGAGCCGAAGGTGTCAAACTCCTCATGCGACAAGCCTTTCTCCGTGTAGGCGCGCTCAAAGTCGGGAAACTTCTTCAGCTCTGATAGAGCGGGCTCTTATACGTGGTCTTCGATTCAATCTGGGCCATGCATAATCCTGCAAATGCATACGTGTGCATTGAAGCCGTAGCACCCCCCATACCATTTTCGGTCAAGAGAGCCCGTCACCAGGTTTCGGCTGATGATTGACACGGATTGAGGGGATAGAAGGGTTGACAGAAATAGCCGCCGAAGGCGATGATTAGCTCTTAGATGCACACGTGTGCATCTTCCCGGTGGTGGGAGTATGTCTGTTCAAGGAGCGGTACAGGACGCGGGAACGCTCAAAGCCCGCATAAAACGCGCTGTTTGCGAGATCTGACGCGGATTGCATTTGCGGTATTCCTCTGCATCCCAGTCACCTTGCAAGAGCCGCGCTGATTTCATTGGGTTTACGGGCGCAAAGTTAATACAGGCTTTGGTCTGCACGCGATTTGCTTAAGGATGTCTTTCTTAAGGATGTGTAGATAACTGGAGCCATCGGTTCAGAAGAGCGGCTCGCTGAAAGCACCGCACAGAAAAAGGAGTTCAGGTATGAGTGATATGAAAACGGTAGTTTTAACAGCAGATTGGTCGCCCAAGCCGGGGTTTAAGCTTGGTCCGAAGGATGTTGACGGCAAGCTGACATACCTGGGTAGCCAGGTCTGGCGCAATCCCACATTGTCCTTGCAACAGAAGCCCGTGCCGGATATTGGGCCCACGCAGTGCCTGATCGAGGTGAAAGCCTGTGGCATTTGCGGCAGTGACGTCCACATGGCGCAGGCGGACAAAGACGGATACACTTGGTATCCCGGATTGACGGCCTTTCCTGTCACCTTGGGACACGAGTTTGCCGGTGTCGTCGTGAAAGCCGGCAACAAAGCGTTCAATAAGCGCACTGGCCGGTCTTACGAAATTGGCGAGCCGGTTTGCGCCGAAGAGATGTTCTGGTGCTCTTATTGCCGCCCGTGCGCCGACGGTCATCCCAACCAGTGCGAGAGGCTCCAAGAGATAGGTTTTAGCGTGGATGGCGCTTTCGCCAAGTACGCGGTGGTTGACTCGCGTTACCTGTGGAGCCTCAAGGAGCTCGAGGGCCGCTACCAGGGCGACACCTTGTTCATGGCCGGCAGCCTCGTCGAGCCTACCTCGGTGGCTTACAACGCCCTGATCGAGTGCGCCGGTGGCATCCGTCCCGGTGACAACGCGGTGATCCTGGGCGGCGGTCCGATCGGTCTCGCTGGCGTGGCGATCATGAAGCGGTCCGGCGCGGCGAAAGTCGTGCTGGTGGAACCGGCCGAGAGTCGCGCCAAACTTGGCGTGCAACTCGGCGCGGATTTGGTGGTCGATCCCACCCGGGAAGACGTCGCGCAGAAGGTCCTGGCCTACACCGGCGGCCTGGGCGCGGCCATGTACCTGGAAGCCACCGGTCTGCCGGACAAAGTGCTCCCCATCATCGAGGACATGATCTGGTTTGGCAAATTCGTCGGCGCAAAGGTGGCCATTGTGGCAAGAGCCGACACCAAGACACCCACTAATGGCGAAGTCTACCAGGTACGCAAGGCCAAGATCGCCGGCGCCCAGGGCCACTCGGGTTACGGCACTTTTCCGCGCGTCATCAGTTGCATGGCCTCGGGCATGGACATGACTCCTCTCATCACCAAGAAGATCCGCCTGGACGAAGTGCCGGACCACATCAAGCTGCTCCAGACCGACAAGGCAAACTGCAAGATCACCTGCATGATGTAGCCGGCACGCGCCCGGGAGCGGGCTCCGCGCGCCTCCACCACCTATGCGGCGCGGAGCCCCGGGGCGCCACACACGAATCAAAGAAAAGAAGGGAAAATGAAGATGACTGCAACAAACGCATGGCTCACTACCAAGCAGTCCGACCTGGTGTTCGAGAACACCGCCGTCGGGCGCATGAAAAAAGAACTGTTTGAAGCTACTGAAGCTCAACTGGATGCGATCCTGGCCGAGTACGGAGTGCCCGCACCAGGCGGCTGCGAATGGGCGAAACCGGGCAGCTACATCCAGACCACGATACGGCATGATCTCGAAGCGCAGCGCAAGAAAAACGACGTCGTGCTCATCCCCGTCGGATCAACCGAGTTGCACGGCCAGCACACCGTCTCCTCCATGGATACGCTATTCGTCAGCATCATCTGCGAAGGCGTTCGCCGCTACACGGCCAAGCGGGGCGCGCCCGTGGCGCTGGCCTTGCCGCCCTGGATGTACGGCTGCCATCCCGCCCACCATCTGGGCATGCCCGGCACGGTCATCATCCGCGAGGAAGTCGCCAAAGAGCAGTTGATTGACGTCATGCTGGGCCTATGGAACGACGGATGGCGCAAGCAGATCATCATCAACAACCACGGCCAGCTCTGGGTCCTCGAATCCGCGCTGCAACAGTTCGTCAAGCGCTACCAGTTGCCCGGCATCTATCGCGTGCTCGACTGGCACCGCGCCACGCGCGAGATGTGGCGCACCAATGACCGCGGCGGCGATTGGGATACAAACTTCGTCCATGCCGACGAAGCTGAAACCTCGGTCGGCCTTCTGCTGTTCCCCGAAATGGTGAATCTGAAGTACGCGGTCGATACCGAAGGGAAGTCGTTGCTGCCCGGCGGACACATGGATACATCAGTCGAAGCGTTTGCGCGCCCCAGCCGTTGGTCGGAGGGCGAGGGCCATGCCGAATGGGAGATCTCCGGAACGCCGGAAGGCGTGGTTGGAAAGCCTACCCACGGCGATCCCCGCAAAGCCAAGCGGCCCGTGGCAGCGATTCTCCGCTACCTGACGCTGCTGGTGGACGAATACCTCGAGGCGTTTCCTCCAGGCATCGTGCCCAGCACCGAGAAGATCAGTCTTCGCGACCCCCAGGAGTTGGCGCCCTATCTCAAGGAGCCGTTCAGCAAGGGTTGGAAGTCGGTTTACTCGCTCCCTCCCTTAACGTCGTTATAGGGCGGGCGGTTTTCGGCGCACGGTCAGCCAGCCGCGCGCCGGCCCCGAGGTATTTGAGCATTTTTACTGATAGTGTAAGGATGCTCCGTGCCCCATCCATTTCACGTTCGGTGTGAAATGGGTGGGAAACCACCATACCTACGTTACAGAAACTGTGAAAATGCTCGAATGAAGACTGCGATTGGAAAGATAAAACTCGCGCTTACAGCGACGCCCAGCCATCCGCGCCGGGCGCCGCTGTTGCTGTGCGGGGATCTGGCCGGCGCTTTCCGGCAGGCCGCGGAGTCCGGTTGCCAGGGCGTCGAAATTCACATGCGCCAAGCCGCCGACGTTGACCTGAGCCAGGTCAAGCGCCTGATGAAAGAGTATGGGTTGAAGGTCCCGACGCTCGGAACCGGCATGGCCGCTGCCGACGGACTGAGTTTCTCCCATCCGGACGCGGCCGTGCGGGCGCGATCCGCCGACCGCGTGCTGGGGCACATCCGCTTTGCCGCCGAGATCGGCTCGGCCGTTACAATCGGGAGCCTCAGCGGCAATCTTGGTAATTGCGATGCCGAGGAGCGCCGCGGCCGCAGAGCGGCGGCATTGGAATGCCTGGGCCAGCTTTGCGGACAGGCTCGGAGCGCCGGCGTCACCGTGCTGCTGGAGCCGCTCAACCGCTACGAGTGCGACTACATCAACCGGCTGGCCGACGGTGTCAAGGTTGCCGAAGAGATCGGCGCCGGAAACCTCAAGCTGCTGGCCGATACTTTTCATATGAATATCGAGGAGCCCGACGTGTGCCATAGCCTGCGGACCGCGGGCCCGTGGATCGGCCATGTCCATCTGGCGGATACCAACCGCGAAGCGCCAGGCCACGGACACATGGACGTGGTCAGCGTCCTGGAAGCGCTCGATTCGATCGCTTACGAAGGCTTTCTCTCGTTTGAGATCTTTCCGCTGCCGGATCCCCAGCAGGCGATCCACGACAGCGTCCGAACGGTTCGCGCGGCATTGGAAGTCCGGGAGAATTGAAGGTATTTTGCCTGAACCGTTGCTTTGCCCCGGCGGAGGAACGTGTATGCTGTAGTTTGCTTTTCGCCGGAGGCCGAAGAAGGGTTTTTATCGCACACAGATTCCAGAAAAGTACCAGGGGGACACATTGAGCACGCAAAAGCTGCATATCGGAATCATTGGTGCCGGGCGCATCGGCAAGGTTCATGCGGAGACGTTGGCCTTTCACCTGCCGGAGGCGCAGATTATCGCCATCGCCGACGTCAACCGCGAGGCCGCGCAGGCGCTGGCTGCCCGCTGCAACATTCCCAGGGTGACCGCATTGAGCTCCGAAATCATTGCTGACAAGCAGATCGAGGCGGTGCTGATCTGCTCCTCGACCAACACCCACGCCGATCTGATCGTGCAGGCCGCCAAAGCCGGCAAGCACATCTTCTGCGAGAAGCCTATCGCCTTCAGCCTGGAGCAGATTGATAATGCTCTGGCCGCGGTAAAAGCTGCCGGAGTGCAATTGCAAATCGGCTTCAACCGGCGCTTCGACGCGAACTTTGCTCGCGTGCGCCGTGCCGTGGCCTTGGGCGAAATCGGCAAGCCCAACCTGATGCACATCATCAGCCGCGATCCCGCGCCGCCGCCCCTCTCTTATGTCAAAGGCTCCGGCGGCATCTTCATGGACATGACCATTCATGACTTCGACATGGCTCGCTTCCTCATCGGCGACGAGGTGGAAGAGATCTACACGGCGGCCGGCGTTCGGGTTGACCCGGATATCGGCAAAGCCGGCGATCTGGATACCGCGCTCATCGTGCTGCGCTTCCGCAACGGCGTCATCGGGACCATTGACAACTGCCGCAAAGCACCTTACGGCTACGACCAGCGCGTGGAGATTCTGGGCAGCGAGGGAAAGATCGCTACGGAAAACTGCTATCCCAACCAGGCCGTGGTCAGCGACGGAAAGTCCGTTCGCCAGGACCTGCCCCTCAACTTCTTCATGGAGCGCTACACGGAAAGCTTTGCCAACGAACTGATCTCCTTTGTAACCGCCATTCGCGAGAAGCGGACCACCGCGGTGACCGGCATCGACGGCCGGATTCCCGTGGCCATGGCGCTGGCGGCGCGCAAATCTTACGATGAGCACCGGCCGGTGCGCCTGAAAGAGGTGGGCGGATGAAAAAATCCAGGTTGATTTCCATCCTTACCGACGTGCACCTTTGGGTTCCTGTCGGTGTTTTGATTTTGGGAATAATCCTTCTCATGAGCCTGAGGTGAATTCTTGAGCGAACCTATGACCGCCTCGCGAGGGCGTTCGACCCTCTCCCTGCATAAACTCGGCGTCTTCTGCGGACTGACAGCGGCTGTTTGGCTGGGCACTGCTGAAGCGCCCACCAAGCTGGTGAACGCCGGCTTCTCGCCCTTCCTCATCTCCATGGGCATGGTGATGGGCGCATTCGTGGCCCGCTGGACCGTTCCCACGCTGCTCAAGGGTACGGGCTTTATCTTCTCCGACCTGCGCGAAAAACCCCACCTCATTGTGTGGGCGCTACTGGCCGGAATGTTGTGGGCCGTGGCTAACACGCTCACCATCTTCGGTGTACGCAACGTGGGCCTGTCCATCGCCTTTCCGCTGTGGAACACCAACAGCCTGGTGGGCCTTTTCTGGGGCTGGCTGCTCTTCAAGGAGCTGCGCGGTTCCGGCATCAAGGGATGGTCGAAGGTTCTGGGAGGCGCCTTCGCCATCGTCGGCGGCGCGGCGGTTCTGGCCTTTGCCAAAGCCAGCGAAACCACTACGCCAGGCAAGGCCTTGGTGGGCATCGTGGCCGCGCTGGGCGCGGGCGTCCTGCTGGGCACCATGTATATTCCCTACCGCAAGGCCTACATCAGCGGCATGAACCCGCTTTCCTTCGTAACCATCTTCACCTTCGGCGAGTTAGGCACCGTTACCATCCTGGCGGCCATCTTTCATGGCGGCGCGGCCAATCTACTCAGCGAGCTGCACCGCGCCCGGCCCATGCTCTTCTGGCCATTTCTGGGCGGTTTCTGCTGGGTAATTGGCGACCTCTTTCAGAACTTTGCGGCCAAGTACATCGGCATCGGGCGCGGCATCCCGCTTTCCAACACCAATCAGCTGTGGGGATTGGCCTGGGGCGCGCTGGTCTTTGCCGAGTTTTCCGGATTGAGCACCACCGGAAAGGCGTTGATTCTCACCGGATCGTTGGTGATGATCGCCGGAGCTGTCTCCATCAGCATGGCTGACCCCGGCGCATCGGAGCTGGTGAACTGGAAGCAAGCCCGCGACCGGGAGTGCGAACGCTACGGTCTGGACGCGGCAAAGGTGGCCGCGGTGGTCGCCGGCGACGATCCACTGGCCGACCATCCCCCCGTGCGCCGCTGGTGGGAAGCCTTGGTGATGATTGTCGCGGTGGGTATCTTCGTCTGGCTGGGCATTGGCACAGTCAGCCAGCATCTCACCCTCAGCATGCCCTGGATGATCGTGCTGGTTATTGGCACCATCCTGCCCCTGGGCCTCTGCGGAACGTTGCTGTGGCGCAGAACCCGCTTCTCGTAGATTGAAAGCGCCGGGTAGTGTACGAAGATTGCGTTGCTGGGCAATTTACGATTACGCAGAATCTTTTATGGCAGATCAAGCGTGATCTTCAGCGCGGCTTCAATGCTCGCCAATTCAGAGCGATTTAGCTTTCCTAGTGCAGATTTCAGCCGGCTTTTGCTGATTGCCCGAACTTGCTCGCAAACAGCAATTGAGTCCATGGTCAGCCCTGCCGTTCCCGCCTTGAATCGGACATGACTAGGATATGTCTTCGACTTGTTAGCCGCGTCCGTAAATGGAACTATCACCACAACTGGACTACTCCGATTGATGGCATCTCTGCTGACAACAACGACAGGGCGTATGCCGTCTTGCTCTGATCCTTCAGACGGATGGAGATTAGCTCGAAGAACATCACCGCGTTCAATTGGCGATAGCAAGGGAGGACTCCTCTTCGGTTAGCTGATCTTCACCCAACCGCAAAGCATCCCAATCACTGATTTCAAATTCCTCCGCAAGAAGACTTGCCTCTTTTTGATAATCGGCATCTTCCGCCATCATTGCGAATGCAGCGTCGATTTGACGGCGGCGATGCAGTTTTATATATGCCTGTATCGCTGTCACGAAGAAGTCATTAAGACTGAGAAACGTCGCAGTGTTTTGTTTTTCACTATCAACGAATCGCTTCGCCTGATCGTACACGGTGCGAGGGAGGCGCACAGTAGTTGCCCGCGTTTCACGGCTGGCATTTACGGGGGCCATGATTTTTTCTCCTTTGGGGTAAAAGCCATAATCGGCCAAAATGGCACAATGTTTATACGCAAAATGACGACAAAAGATGCCTCCTTATCCACATCTTTTCTGGAATTACAATGCGCACCAATAACTGCATCTCTTTTGTAATTGCAGACTAAGCCTATGAAAAACACACTGTCAAGAGAATACTTGACCGCCTTGTGATTTTTCCCCCTGGGGCTTAGGAAGAAAAGGCCGTCAACAGTTGCGCTAAGCTACTGAAATGGCTGGGCTAAACCCTGACCTACAATTCTCTCTCCTGTATATGCATCGTCCCTCCCCGCTCAAGCCGTCTTCACCCGCGCCGTTGACTCCCGCACAATCAGCTCCGCCTCCACCTTAATTCTGATCTCCGACTCATCTCCCGACATCAGCTTGAAGAGGCTCTCCATCGCCAGTTGCCCCATGCGCCGCATCGGCTGGCGAACCGTAGTCAGTGGCGGATCGGTATAAGAGGCGAAGAACAAATCGTCGAAGCCCACCACGGAGATATCCTCCGGTACGCGCAGCCCGCGCAGGCGTATCGTCTGCATCGCTCCCAGCGCCGTCATATCGTTGTAACTACAGACTGCGGTCGGCGGATCAGCCAGCGCCAGCAACTGATTCATGGCGCGCTGGCCGCCCTCCGGCTTGCCGTCGCCCTGTACCACCAGCTCCGCAGTGAACTCGATCCCGGCTGCCTCCAGCGCCTCCCGGTAGCCCGCGCAGCGTTCCGCGTCCGCTTGATAGCCGGTCTGGTCGCCCAGGTAGGCAATCCGCCGGTGTCCCAGCCCGATCAGGTGGTTGGCCGCCGCCCGGCTTCCCTCCTGGTTGCGGATCATCACCGAGTGAACAAACGCTCCGGGGTGCTGGTCGTTCAGCAGCACAATGGGAACCATCATCTCTGACAGCAGCGGAAGATACAACGCTCCCACGCGCGAGGAGATGACGATGATTCCGTCCACCCGCCGCTCCGCAAAGGTTCTTACTACTTCTCTTTCGCGCTGGGGATCGGCATTGGATTCGGCAAGAAAAACGCAATATCCGCGGTCATGGGCCTCCTGCTCAATTCCGCTGAAGACTTCGCTGGTAAACGGATCGGCGACGGTGGTCACCACCAGCCCGATGGTCTTCGTCCGCCGGGTCACCAGCCCGCGCGCCACGGCGCTGGCGTGATAACCCGCCTGCTCGGCAATCTTGCGGATTCTCTCGGCGGTGTGGGGATTCACTAATGGGCTGTTTTGCAGGGCGCGGGAGACTGTGGGGTGCGATACGTGGGCCAGCCGTGCAATGTCCTTGATAGACGGCTGTCGTGCGGCTCGCCTGGAGCCGTCGGGACGCGCAGCCTCCATTACTTTGCCGGTATCTTCGTTAGGCATGGTCAGGGATATTCTATAGGTCCTTGGCCATCTTCGACTGTCTACAACGAGACTTCCTCATCCGGCCTCAATCCCCACATCCGGCCGCCAATCAACCATTACGCGTAGGCGTTGACGCTGGCGCTGCTGCCGGCGTTGCCGCTGCTGACGGTGCTTGGCGCGCTGGCCGTGCTGCTGCCAGCTGTGCTCGAATTTGCGCCGGAACTTGAGGAACTGGCGCTGCTTCCCTCGCCGTACTTGCTTTCCAGCAGCGCGACCATCGGGTTGGTCGTGCTGGAGGAAGAACTCAGGCCGTAGACGCTGTCCAGCATGGCGGTCGCCGGATTGGTCGTCGTGGTCGATGAGGAGGAACTGCGTGAATTGGAAAGGCTGAACAGATCGTCCACCCACTGCACCGTCTGGGCCGCGGCGCTCTCCGCGTTGGCGACAGCCTGGGACGGGGTGGATTTCAGATCGCTCTCGACTGTCGCAAATGCTGTCTGGGCCGAGGAGAGATTGCCTGAACTGAGGGCGCTGCCCAGCGTGGCCATGTCGGTGGTTAGTTGCGAGGCGGACGATGAGCTGCCGCTGGAGGACGTCTGCGCCGGGTTCAGTTGGCTGTAAATTTTGAAAGCGCTTTCCGCGGCGGTCAGGTTGCCCTGCGCCAGGCTCTGCTCGAGCGATTGCCAGGCCTGTTGCGAGGCCGAAACGTTGCTGGACGCGGCAATGTACTGCGAGAACCCTGCGGTCGAAAGAGCGGCTACCGTCATCGCGACCCCTCCTCTAGGGGCAGGACAGGCTCCCCCTTACGGGGGTTGTCGGCAGCAAGGGGCAGAAGTTGAGGCACTTTTATTTCGTCCGGGAAATCCACAGTAATTAATAGAAAAATATCCGCTGGCCGTGAAACCTTTTCCGCACTCCCGCATCTATAATGACAATTAGCAGAGGCTTCCCCGAAACACCACCCGCCAAGAACGGTATCCCCTCTTCTTGAAGGTTCTGTACGGACCTCTTCCCCATGAACCCCCTGGACCCCTCCTTCAATGCCTCTCGAGCGGGCCTGCCGGAAGGCAGGCCCTTTGCTCGTGTGCCGCTCTAAAATGAAACCAGATGTCCCCTTCCACTCCAGAGGATTTCCCCGATTCGGAAATTCAGCAGATCGACGCGCGTTTTAAGCAAGCGGGCCTGCGGCGCAACCTGCGCGGTAAATCTTATGGTGTAATCACCCGTATGCGTCTGGAGCGCACGACGCAGCAGGAGCTGATCCCCGCCATGCCGGTTCCCCGCACAGCCCCCAACGGCGTCCAGTGGCTGGCGGTTCCTGCCTGGGAAGAGATGAACTGGTTCTGGCACGGCTTCAGCACACGCCGCGGCGGCCTCAGCCGGGCCTACTGTGCTGACGGCGCCCCAGGCGAATTGAATCTTGGTTTTACGAAAGAGGACGATCGTGAGACAGTCGCCCGGAATCGTCGGCTTTTTGTCGAGGCAATCAGCGGAGACCCGTTCACCCCGCTGGTCGACCTCCACCAGATTCACTCCAACCTGGTGATCCATGCGCGCGCGGCAGACGCCAGTCGCAAACAGCCCGCAAGGGCCGGGGTCCCCAGCGATAGGTCTTCATCGCTGGGGTGGAGCGCCGATGGCCTCATGACCGGCGAACCCGGCCTGCTGCTGGGCGTCAAGACCGCCGACTGCATCCCCATCCTGGTGGCCGACCGCAAGCGGCGCGCGGTGGCCGTCTTCCATGCCGGATGGCGGGGTACGGTGCAGCGTATCGTCGAGTCCGGCATTGGCCGCATGAGGCTCCAATTCGGCTCCCGGCCTGAGGACCTTGTAGCCGCCATCGGCCCCGGCATCGGTCCCTGCTGCTACTCCGTGGGCGAAGAGGTGTTCTCCAGCTTCGAGTCGCAATTCGCCTACGCCTGCTCGCTCTTCCGCGAGGTCTACGACTCTGACCCGGTGCGGACCAAGTACCCTTTGCTGTTCATGACGCAGCGCGCGCCCGGCCACTCTCCCATCGGCCCCAGCCTGCATTTGAATCTGGTCGAAGCCAACCGCCGCCAGTTGCTCGCTGCCGGCCTCAAGTCCCGGGCCATTCATTTCGTCGGCGGCTGCACAAGCTGCCATCGGGAGCTGTTTTTCTCCCATCGCGGCTCTGAGGGCCATGCCGGCCGCATGATGAGCGTCATCGGCATCCGGCCCGATGAGGCCCTGCGATAGTGAATGGGAGCCTTTCGAGTGATACCATGGGTGCGTTCTCCATCACTCTGCGGTGAAGGCGACCTTCCATGACAGTTGCCCGGGCTGAGGGACAAGAACTCGCGCGGAACGGGAAAGACCGGCTTTGCGCCTGGCGCGGCGGAGCGGTGTTGCTGGGCGCGCTGCTGCTGGCATGGCCGGCCTTCTTCAATCGCTTTCCGCTGATTTACCCCGATTCAATGACCTATCTTGGCGATGGCCGCGTGGTGGCGCGGGCATTGTTTTTGCATCAGTTCACGGATTACTACGGGGTGCGTTCCTTCTTCTATAGCCTGGGCATCCTTCCCTTCCACTGGAACATCTCTCCCTGGCCCATCGTTGCCCTGCAAAGCCTGCTGGTCGCATGGATCATCTGGCTGCTAATGCGTTCCTTTCACGCGCCTTCCGTTGCCCCGCGGCGCATCGTGGCGTCTTATCTCCTTCTCCTTCTCTTTCTCAGCCTGCTGACCGGCGTCAGTTGGTATGCCAGCTTCATCATGCCCGACATCCTGGGCCCGCTCGTCTATCTTGCCTTCTATCTGCTGGCCTTTGCGCGCGAGACGCTCAACCGCGCCGAGCGGCTGGCTCTTTTTCTCGTCGCCGTTTGGGGCATCACCGCCCACGCCACGCACTTTTTGCTGGCTGCCGGCCTGTTTGTGCTGTTGGTCCTGTTTGCCGCCTTCGAGCACCGGCCGTTTCTGCGCCGCCTTCTGAGCCTGAGCGAGGTGGCGGCGATTCTTGTGGTGGCGGCAGCAGCCCAGATGGCGCTGCACGGCTATCTCTACGGCAAGCCCACCCTGAACGGCAAGCGGCCGCCCTATCTGATGGCGCGCATCGTCGCCGATGGCCCCGGTCGCTGGTACCTGGAGAACAACTGCCCCCGGTTGCAATGGGAAGTCTGCAATCATCTCAGCCAATTCACTGATGATCCGGACGAGTTTCTCTGGGCGGAGAATGGGGTCTACCAGAGCGGATCCGACGCCGAAAGAGAGCGGATCGATCGGGAGGAGATGTCCCTGGTCTTGGCCACGATTTGCGCCTACCCCCTCCAGCAGCTCTCCCGCTCAGCCGCCAACTTCCGCGACCAGTTTCTGCACTTTGGCCCGTATGGCTTCAATGCGAACGACTGGATGCTGGGACAATTTGATGAAACGTTGCCCAGGGCGCGGTCAAGTTATCTTGGCAGCCGGCAGGCGCATGATGCTCTGCCCCTCGACCTGTTCACGGAAATTCAGTGGTGGACCATCATTGCTTCGCTGGCGGCGATTGCCCTCCTGATTCCCTTCCTTTGGCGCCGCCACTCCCCCCGGCTTGCCGGCCTCTGCCTGGTCGTTGTTGCCACAGTCGTCGCCAACGCGCTGGTCACCGGCGTCCTGTCGGTCGTCGATGATCGCTATCAGTGCCGCGTAATCTGGCTGGTTCCGCTTCTGGCGGCAATCTTCTTCCTGGATTGGCTCCAGCAGCGGGAGACGGCCAGGCTGGAGCCGTGAGAGCCGGGGACTGTTCAGGAGGCTTTGGCTTCCTGGGGATTGACCAGGTCGCGCAGCTCCTTGGAAGGCTTGAAGTAAGGCACCTTCTTGGCCGGAACCTCGACGCGCTCCCCGGTCTTGGGGTTGCGTCCGATGCGGGGTTTGCGCTGGCGCGTGCGGAAGGACCCAAAGCCGCGAATCTCAATCTTGTCTCCACTCTTGAGAGCCCCGATCACCGCCTCGAAGATGGTCTCGACGATAACTTCGCCGTCACGCCGTGTCAACTCGCCTGCCGCGGTCACCTTTTCCACCAGGTCTGCCTTTGTCATGTCTTCTAGCCTCCCCTCACAGCATAAACGGATTCTACCCGTTCTGGCGTGAAAAACAAGGCTCCCCTGTGAATTTGAGCCTTTTCCTCTCAATAGCTTACCGGAAATACCCTGCGGCGGAAAGGCCGCCAGCCAATTTCGACCCTGGGCGTTTATGATGTCCAGTAACATTCCCTGGGCTTTTACCCCCCAGCCGCCAGAGACGGGGGTGGCAGAACCCGGGGTTCCCAGGAAGTGGTCTTTGCTTCATGGGGGTGGCAGAACCCGGGATCCCCAGGAAGCGGTCTGTGCTTCATGGGGTGGTAGAGACAGGTCTTCGTTGCTGGGGTGTAAAGAGCGGGAAGGCACGGGGAGGGGGAGAGACGTGAAGGACAATTTCAAGCACAACACCGGCAATAAAGCCCGGCCAATGTACAGCATCGTGATTCCGGTCTACAACGAAAGTACCCGCGTCCTGGCGGCGCTGGTCTCGGTGGTGGGCTGCATCCGCGCCCGCCGCTGGGATGCTGAAGTCCTGATTGTCAACGACGGCTCAACCGATTCGACGGCAGAGGTGGTGCGTGCCTATGCCCAAACCGCGCCCGAGGTCCGGCTCCTCGAGAACCCCGGCAATCGCGGCAAAGGCTACAGCGTGCGCTCCGGGATGCTCCACGCGCGGGGCAATGTGGTGCTCTTCACCGACGCCGATCTCTCCGCGCCCATCGAAGAGGCAGAACGCCTCTTTGCCGCCATCCGCCAGGGCGCGGACATCGCCATCGGCTCCCGCTGGCTGGAGAAAGACCGCCAAACCCAGCGCCAGCCCCTCTACCGCCAGTTCTTCGGCCGCTGCTTCAACATTGTCACTCGCTTCATCATGCGCCTGCCCTTTGCCGACACCCAATGCGGCTTCAAGGCCTTCACCCGCGAGGCTGCCCAAACCGTCTTCCAGCTCCAGACCATCGAGCGCTGGGGCTTCGATCCGGAGATCCTCTTCATCGCCCTCAAGCGCGACTTCTGGATCATCGAGGTGCCGGTCAGCTGGGCCCACGACGAGCGCTCACGCATGAGCTACGTGAAGGACGGCTTCAAGATGCTCCAGGAGATTACCATCGTCCGCTGGAACGCCTTCCGCGGCCGCTACGACAAGCCGGTGGAGGCGCCCCCTCGCGTAGCGAAAGAAAAGTAGCAAAGGCCGCATGTCGCTCTGCCCTCGATTGAGACTTATCAGCCCTGCTGCGCGTCTCCATCACAGGCGGCGAGTTCCAATTTTCCGCCAAAATCTTTTTCCCGGAGGAAATCCATGCTACGCAAGGCGTTGCTCGCTGTACTCTTCCTCGCATTCGGTTCCGTCGCCGTTCTGGCCGCGGACTTCAACGGCAAGTGGACCGCCACCGTTGAGTCGCCCAGAGGCACGCAAACCATCACCTTCAACTTCACAGTTGATGGCGCAAAACTGACCGGCGCCGTCACCACCCCGCGCGGAGAAATGGCCATCTCCGACGGCAAGATCGATGGCGACAACATCTCCTTTGCCACAGTGATGAGCCGCGACGGCAATGAGTTCAAGATGCTCTACACCGGCAAGATCGACGGGGACACCATCAAATTCACCCGCCAGTTTGGTGCTGCCGGCGACCGCCCCGCGCAGCAGTTCACCGCCACCCGTGTCAAGTAGAGCGACTAGATGCAGTACACCCAGGTCTCAATCGAGACCTGGGAAGACTCCGCGCAAAATTATCCGCTTGCATAATTACAATAATATAATTACAATAATGGCATGACCGGAATCCGGTTTGAGTGGGATGAGGCCAAGAACCTCGCCAACCAGCGCAAACATGGCGTCAGCTTCCAGCAAGCTAGCCAGGTCTTTCTGGATCCGCTCTTCGTGTCTGTCAAGGAACGCATCCAGGATGGAGAGCAGCGCTGGCGAACATATGGCGAGGTCGATGGATGGCTGGTCATGATGGTGGCACACACTGTTCAAGAGGAAGACAGGAACAACGCAACAATAGAAGTGATGCGCATCATCTCAGCTCGACCTGCAACACGAAAGGAGAGACAACGCTATGAAGACGAAAATGGTTAGTTATACGTTAGAGACGCTGCCGCCCCTGACGAAGGCAGATCGGGCACAATTGCGTGCGCTCGCCGGCCGGCCGGACAGCGAGATTGACTTGAGTGACGCCCCCGAGCTGACCGATGAACAGTGGAAGAATGCCGAACGCGGCCGTTTCTATCGCCCCGTGAAGCGCCAGATCACAGCGCGCGTGGATGCCGATGTGCTGGCCTGGCTCAAGGCGCAGGGCAAAGGCTACCAGTCGCGCATCAATGCGATTCTGCGCCGGGAGATGCTGGCAGCGCATCGGGCGGCAAAGTAGCCTGGAATGTTCTTTTATTTAGGCTCGTCTTTTCCAGTATCCGGGCCGCCGCTTGGCGTGAGCTACGGCGACGATATAAATCTCGTCCTGCCAGTCGAAAAATACGATGAAATAAGGAAATCGCTTGAGCAGAACGCGCCGGGTTCCGTGCAAATAGGGTGGATAAAGAAGCGGAGTGGTTGCTGCGCTGACAAAGCCGGCCAGCAACTCATCGCGAAACCTGCGCGCCGAAGGAATGCTTCGCTCCGCGTACCAGATCGTTGCCTGATTGGCCTCGCGCCGTGCGGCTTCGTGAATCTGCAAAGCCTTCATGGTCCGGCAATTGCCCGCAAATCCGCCGCCACCTCTTGCAATGAATAGGTCATTGCGGTCCCGGCCTTGATCTGCTCAACCCGCTGGGCAATCTCCGCTCCCCAGGCCGCGGCAATCTCCGCCTCGCTGGCCTCATCCTCGCCGGCAACGGCGCGCTCCCACAGCGAGTTCGCAAGCTGTATCTGCTCGTCCTCCGGCAGTTCTTGCGCGAATTGTCGAACTTCCTCGTAGGTATGCGGCATAGGAAGATTGTAGCGCGGTTTAGGAATTGTGTCGGCGACGCGGTCTCCTGTGCTAACCAATGATGATACAATGTATCTACAGGGGGAAATATGCAGGCTCAAGTGCTGAAATGGGGAAACAGCTTGGCGATCAGGATTCCGAAGCCCATAGCGGATGACGCTCGCTTGCAGTTGGGCGACCCGCTGGAGATCGCAGTAGCTGCCGATGGGGTTGTGCAGATGCATCGGGTAGGAGAACTCCCAACCCTGGCCCAACTGGTGGCCCAAATTACTCCGGAGAATCGCTACGCGGAGATTTCACTCGGGCCGGAAGTCGGAAGGGAAGCTGTCGAATGGTGAACCAGTACGTTCCCGATACTGGCGACATTGTCTTCCTGGACTTCGATCCACAGGTTGGCCGGGAACAGGCAAAGCGCAGGCCCGCGCTCGTCCTGACCGATCTGCGCTACAACCGGGCCAGCGGCTTGGCCGTGGTTTGTCCCCTGACCAGCAAGGTCAAGCCATACCCCTTCACGTTGCCGATCACCGTTGGAAGCGTGGATGGGGCCGTGCTTGTCGATCAATTAAAGAGCATGGATTGGGAGGGCCGCGGGGCGGAGTTTCATTCCAAAGCTCCAGCAAAGATGATCGCCAAGGTGCGCCAGTACATTGCGGTTCTGCTGCAAATTCCCGTCCGGTAATGGCGGGCGTTTGAGATTCGTCGTCTCCCAGTTCCCAAAAGCGAGTCCTGGGGCAGTCATTCACTTATTGGACGGTCAGACCTGGGCTATTCGCCGTTCTTATGGGCCCAAGTGCGACGTGGAGCACACGCTATTCGCCTATCACCCAGCTGTTGGATTGTCACTAAAAGTGGAATAATCGACAGTAAGTTCCTCTCCAGCACGAATATCCCTCTTTGCAATAAAATCATATTCGTCGTTACAGACAACATTGGGCTTTTGACCTTCAAGAGGCTGATTAATATACCACCCTATTGTCATGTTGTTGAAGCCTTTCGGGCATCCGTATTTATTATTACTGAGGACGCAGAAGTCATCATATAGTCTTCTAACTTCTCCACTCTTTTCTTGAATCACGTCCTTATCGATCCAGATCATCTCCGATTTATCGTCACTGAATATATTTGTACCCTTCGCTATACCTCGTATAGCAAACACTCCGACCCCATGTATTTTAGATGGACGAAGCCTTGTATAACTATTTGTGTCTGGCATACAAGAGTCCTTGACTTTCCGTTTATGCATTCTTCTGCAAAATCCATACAGTAGCACCACAAAATCCAATTGTTTCTGTGGCGATCGGTTCCCCAGCAACTCTTCCCGATATTCTTTAGAGTCCGCGTCACTCGCAAAAATCAAGAACCTAATATCGCTTAGCCATTTCAAGGATGCGATTAATGCGGCAATGAGAAGAATGACAAATAATGTCCAACTGACGTGATAATGCATCCCTATGTAAGTCGCGACACCAAAAAACATTGTGACACTTCCGAGATTGTAGACCAATAGCCAAGCGAGGTATTTGTCAATATCATCCTCATCCATTGCTTCGCCGCACCTCTCGAGTCCCAAAATAAAGGAGATCATAGAAAGAGCTAGTAAACCAATAGGCCAATACCAGACTGCAGCGATCTCCTTGTCCCCGATAGCCAGCGCCAAAAATGCGCCAACCATAGCGGTTAGAATTGCATAGAAAGTCGTGACGAAAGGAGAATTGTCGCGCCAAGGAGTGTCCTTGCGCATTGTATTTTGATCATTGTTCATAATTCTTCACATGAATTATACCCCTTTGAGCGGTTGGCCCGGGTCTGCTTAATTCAAGAATGAATGGGTGCACCAAGTCCCACTTTTGGAGATTTGGAATCGAGTTTTATTTCACTGTTCCGCTACGCCATCGCCGTCTTCGCCACATCCTGCAACCCCCGCGCCTCAATCTCAAACTCGCGAATCTTGTATTTTTGTATTTTCCCGCTCAACGTCGCCGGGAACTCGGTGACGAAGCGAACGTGTTCGGGAATCTTGTAGTAGGCGATCTGGCCCTGGCAGAACTCCTTGATCTCCTCTTCGGTGGCTTCGACGCCGGACGCCAGCCGCAAAGTGTGACCAGGCCCACATC
Source organism: Occallatibacter sp. (assembly GCA_050011175.1). Lineage (GTDB taxonomy): Bacteria > Acidobacteriota > Terriglobia > Terriglobales > Acidobacteriaceae > Telmatobacter. The sequence goes on along the minus strand of JBEKJR010000004.1, from coordinate 6,419 downwards.
TCTCCTTGCCTCGCGACGCCATCCATCCTCGGCCGGGAGCATTTGGCTGATATACGGATTGCTGCGATAGGAGCCCACCTTCAAGGTTCTTCCCAAACTGGAGCTGCGTCCCCAAAGCAGAAAGCAGACGGCCAAAATCTGCCTCCTGTGTAATCCTGCAGGCCGCTGTTGCCGTCAAATTGTATCGAGGAAGTTGTGATGGCCAGTTTTCGTTGTCCATGCTGCGGATATAAAACGCTGGATGCGCCCGAGGCGCTGGCCCTGTGCCCCGTCTGCTGGTGGGAGGATGACGGCCAGGAGGACGACGATGCCTCTGATGTCCGTCTGACCGTGAATGGTTCCCTCAGCCTGGCCGAGGCTCGCACCCACTACGCCCATTGCGGCGCGGCCCATCCCCGATTCCTTCCCTACGTGCGCAAACCTCAGCTCGTCGAACGGTAACCGGGGTCCCCACGGATTCGGGGCCCCCGGCGAGCGATCTTTGCTCGCTGGGGTGAATGGACAGGTCTTCGTCCGTGGGGTGGAGTAGTGCCCTTCCAGGTCCAGTAGTGCCTTTCCCGGTCCCTCCGGCCCCAAAACCTGCCCAACCGGTTTGACCCTGCCTGTAAACCCTCATACCATGAGTGAAGGGATTTTCCTCCTGCGGGGATTGGTGTGCCCGCTGCGGCAGCCCATGGCTGTGAGCCTGCCGAATCATCGGCTGTTTACAGCCTTAAACGCTGTTATGTGGCTTGAAAAAGGCAGTTTATCCCCCAGTCTGGCATTTTGTTCGGCGCGCACAGCGCATGGAAGGCAAAACGTTGAGCTCTACCGGCACAGTCGAAAACAAACCACAACCTGATGAGACCCAGGCGGCGCACGACGGCCTCGATCACGATCATGCCCAAGCCCAGGATCACCAAGGTCACGATCACTCTCATGGGCCGGTTCTTAACCCCGACTGTACCCGTGAACTGGTGCTGGACATCCCCGCCGAGGAGGTCTCCAGGGCCTATCGAACGGTGGTCGGCAACTATCAGAAACACGCCAAAATCCCCGGTTTCCGCGCCGGAAAGGTGCCGGAATCAGTCATCCGGCGTCGCTTTGCCGATGGCATCCGCAAAGATGTGATTAACGGCCTGCTGCCCGAACGCTTTAACAAGGCGGTCCTCGATTTGGGCATCAAGCCCGTCGGCGAGCCGCGGGTTGCCGAGTTGACCATCGAAGACGGCAAGCCGCTGCATGTAAAGGCAATCTTCGAGTTTATGCCGGAGTTCTCCATCGAGGGTTATCAGAAGGTCACTGTGGAAAAGCCGTCTGTGGAGGTCACCGAAGAGGAGTACCGGCAGGAAATGGAGCAGTTGCGCGAGTCGCGTGCGACCATCGAGCCGGTGGAGGAAGACAGGGCTCTGAAAAACGGCGACTGGGCGCAGATCACCTACAAGGGCATCATCGAGGGCGAGCCTGAGGCTGCCCCCGTCGCGGGCGAAAACACGCTGGTGGAAGTAGGCGGCAAGGACACCGTGGAGGCCTTCACCACCGCCTTGCGCGGCGCTAAACCCGGCCAGGAGCTGAAGGCCGAGGTCATCTACCCCGCCGATTATGCCGAACCGAAGCTGGCCGGCAAGACTGTGGCCTATGACGTCGAGGTCAAGGCCATCAAGAAGCGCTCCGTGCCGGAGCTGTCCGACGATTTCGCCAAAGAATTGGGCCATTACGAGAATCTGGCGGATCTGGAAAGCCGCGTCCGCGAGTACCTGGCCGGCCGTAAACGCCACCGCGTGGAAGCCCAGACCAAGGACCGGCTCCTCGCCGCGCTCGCCGAGCGCTACCCCTTTGCGGTTCCCGAGTCGCTGGTGCAGGAGCAGATTGACACGCGCCTGGAGCGCGGCCTGCGCGCTTTGGCGGCCCAGGGCATGAAAACCGAGCAGATGCGCAAGCTGGACTTTCCCCATCTGCGCGCCGCCCAGCGTGACGGCGCCGTGGTCGAGGTCAAGACCAACATCCTGCTGGAGCGCATTGCCAACGAGGAAAACATCAACATCGACGACAAAGAACTGGACAGCGAATTGCAACTGGCTGCCCGGCAGTCAGGAGAGCCGCTTGATAAGTTGCGTTCGCGTTTGAAGGACGACGGCGGACTAGACAGGATCAAGGAGCAATTGCGGCGCGAAAAAACCGCGTCTATACTTTACGAACGGCTGCCCGCATAGGCAGGCGCCCAGTCCGCGGTCGATAAGGAATACACAGCCCTAAGAGGCAGTAAACGGCTAGGAGCTAGAAGCTAGCAGCTAGGAGCTAAGAAAGAATGGCATTGGTTCCCATGGTGGTTGAGCAGACGAGCCGGGGCGAGCGCGCCTACGACATTTACTCCCGTCTGCTGCGCGATAACATCATCTTTCTGGGCACGCCCATCAGCGACGATATCGCCAATCTCGTCGTGGCGCAGTTGCTCTTCCTCTCCGGCGAGGACCCGGAAAAGGACGTGCACCTGTACATCAACTCCCCCGGCGGCTCCATCACCGCGGGCCTGGCCATTTACGACACCATGCAGTTCATCAAAAATAAAGTTGAGACCATCTGCATCGGCCAGGCGGCCAGCATGGGCGCGTTTCTGCTGCTGGCCGGCACCAAGGGCAAGCGCTTTGCCTTGCCCAACTCCCGCATCCTCATCCATCAACCGACCATGGGAGGCCTCAGCGGCCAGGCTACGGACATCGACATTCACGCGCGCGAGATTCTGCGCATCCGCGAGATTACCAACAACCTTATGGCCAGGCACACCGGCCAGCCCCTGGACCGCATCGAGCGCGACGTCGAGCGCGACTTCATCATGAACGCGGAGCAGGCCAAGGAATACGGCATCGTCGATGAAATCATCGACCGGCCGCGCACCTAACCCGTTGGCGGAGTTGACAAGCTGACTCCGCTGTGAACACGAACTCAGTCAACTTCGCTATACTCGTCCAAAGGGAGCCGTCATGATGAAAATGCGCATGGGACCCGAAGAAGCGCTGCGCTGCTCGTTCTGTCACAAGTCACAGGACGCCGTGGCCAAGCTGATCTCGTCGCCCAGCGACTACCCCCGCGCTTTTATCTGCGATGAGTGCGTAGCCGTCTGCAATTCGATCCTCGAGGACGACCGCAGCGGTGGCGGAGATGCCGCCCAACCGTCCATTCCCGCCGGCCACCTGCCTAAGCCGCAGGAGGTAAAAGGCTTTCTCGACGACTACGTAATCGGCCAGGACCAGACCAAAAAGAAGCTCGCCGTCGCCGTCTACAACCACTACAAGCGCATCCAGATGAACAAGATGCGCAACAGTGATGTCGAGCTGACCAAGTCCAACATCCTGCTCATCGGCCCCACCGGCTCGGGAAAAACGCTGCTCGCCCACACCCTGGCCAGGATGCTCGACGTGCCCTTTGCCATCGTCGACGCCACCACCCTCACCGAGGCCGGCTACGTCGGCGAGGATGTGGAGAACATCATCCTCAAGCTCCTCCAGGCCGCCGAGGGCGACGTCACCCGCGCCCAGCAGGGCATCATCTACATCGATGAGATCGACAAGATTGGCCGCAAGGACGAGAACCCCTCCATCACCCGCGACGTCAGCGGCGAGGGCGTGCAGCAGGCCCTGCTCAAGATTCTCGAAGGCACCGTGGCCAACGTTCCTCCGCAGGGCGGGCGCAAGCATCCCCACCAGGAATTCACCGCCGTCGATACCACCAACATTCTGTTCATCTGCGGCGGGGCCTTTGTCGGCCTGGAGCGCGTGGTGGGCCGCCGCGTGGGCCAGAAGGCGATGGGCTTCAAGTCCGTCGACGCCGAGGCCGATGCCGCCACCACTCGTTCCCATCGCGATACTGAACTCTTGCGCAAGACCGAGCCGCAGGACCTCATCAAGTACGGCCTGATTCCCGAGTTTGTCGGACGCCTGCCCGTCGTCGGCGTCCTCGATGAGCTGGACGAAGCCGCGCTGATCGAGATTCTCTCCAAGCCGCGTAACGCCATCCTCAAGCAGTACCAGCGCCTCTTTGAATTTGAGAACGTCCACCTGCACTTCACCGTGGAGGCCACCGCCGCCATCGCCCGCGAGGCTTTGTCCCGCAAAATCGGCGCGCGCGGCCTGCGCATGATCCTGGAAGAGCTGATGCTCGACCTCATGTTCCACCTGCCCAGCAACAAGAGAGTCCGCGACCTGGAAATCACCAGCGACATGGTCGAGCGCCGCGACCTCTCCCTCTGCCTGCTGGAAAAAGCGGGATGATCTTTACAACTTCCATTTTGCATTAGATGAATCCAGAAAAACCCCAGGTCTCGTTTTTGAGTTCTGGGGTTTTCTTGAGTTCAGCCTTTCAGTCTCCGCATCAACTGTACATCCGTTAAAACAGTGATGCCAACGCCTGCCAGGAATATCGAAGCCGGGGGTTCAAAAAAGTCCCTATCGCCTGTGCAGAGCACGTCTGTCTCTCCATTCAACGCGGTTTGCAGAACAAAGATGTCATGCCGGTCGCGGATGGGAGCGAGTTGAAGAGGGTTAAGCGCAATGATCTCCGCGGCATCCCGCAACCAATCAGTGTAATTGTAGATAGCTTCTTCGTTCTGTCCATGGACCATCATTAGGCGGGGATAGCGAAGAACCCTTGCTACTTCGTAGAGGATTTCATGGGAAAGAATCAGGGTGTGTTCGCCCGAAAGAATCGCCAGCAGAAGTTCGCGCGCCAGTCCCTGCGATTTCACAAACGACCGCACCAGAATGTTGCTATCGAGGACGATTCTCACGGCATTTGCGCATATCTCGGGCGCTCATTGCGGATGGCTTCGAGCAGAGCGGTTTCGCACTCCTCGTCGGAGAGGTTTGCATGCGGACGGCCAGTCTCCTCCAGAAACTCGCGCAGCTTCCCTAGTGCGGCCTGCCGCCTTGGCAGGTCGAGTTTTGGCGGCTCAAACGCGCGAAGGCTAACGGCTTCTGCTTCCAGTATCTGCCGCCCCAGGATTTCTTCGATCGCCGATTTTTGTTCTGGCGATAATGCCTCAGCCTTCAGAATCATCGACAATCCGTCCTTCCGTGCAAGCCAACTTGATGACCGGCTGAAACTATTGTATGCCGAACATTCTTACGAAACAAACGCTAACTCTACGGATTCTCCTGCACCTTCATCACCAGGCAGGTCACCGTCTGCTCGCCGACCACCAGCATCTGATGCGGCAAGCCCGCCGGCACGTGCGCCACATCGCCCGCCCGCAACTCCTGCCGCATGCCGCCCTCTACCGAGGTCCCGCGCGTCTCTCCCGGCTTGATCAATCGTGCGCCCGCCACCGTGCCGCCGGTCACCAGCGTGGCGCGTCCCTCCAGCACGTAAAACACATCGGCAAAGTTCTCGTGTATCTCCGCCTCGCCGTCGCGGCTGCGAAACGAGAGCATGGCGCAGTGCCGCGGATATTCTTTCAGCGTCTCGCCAGCCGAGCCGTCGCCCTGCCTGGCCAATTTGTGCAGATACGCCGCCCGCTCCAGCAGCACCGCCGCCGTCCAGTGATCCAGATGCAACGCAGGCTTCTTTCCGCCCGCCCGCGCCCTCGCCGCCTGCGGCGCAACGTCCTTCTCCGCCGGAAGCAGTTCCTTCAGAATTTCCTTCGCCATCTTGTCCATCACGTCTCCCAGTTTACGCCTTAGCTGTGAAGTTTCAACAGGTTGTCCATTCGATCTGAACGCGAGAAGCTGGTTGTAACGAGCAATCAACTTTCAGCAAGGAGATCGAATGGACTATCACCAGAATGCCCGACTTACCGTCCATAGTCGAGAGCTATTAGCAAAAATGGTCGTGGAACAAGGCTGCACAAAGCAGTCGGCGGCGCTTTGTTTCCACGTAACCGCCAAGACCGCCGCCAAATGGGTGCGCCGCTATCGCCAGCTGGGCAGGGCCGGACTCGGCGACCTCAGTTCAAGGCCGCATCGCTCGCCCCGCCGAACCCCACCCACCTTATTGGAAAAGGTTTTTGCTCTTCGCCGTTTGCGCTGGAACGGCTGGCGCATCGCCCGCGAACTCCAGCTCAGCCGCGCCACCATCAGCCGCATTCTGCGTCGCGCCGGGATGAATCGCCTGCGCTCGCTTGATCCGCCGCCGCCGGTTCAGCGCTACGAACACAAGCGTCCGGGCGACCTGATTCACTTTGATATCAAGCGCCTGGCGCGGTTCGGCAAGCCCGGGCATCGCGTCACCGGCATCTTCGGCAAGGAGTCGCGCGGCATCGGCTACCAGTACTTGCACATCGCCATTGACGACCACTCGCGTATCAGCTTCGCGGCCCTATTGCCCGATCAGAGCCACCAATCGGCGATCCGCTTTTTCCTCATGGCCCGCGCCCACTTCAGCCGCTTCGGCATCACCATCCGCCGCGTCTACAGCGATAACGGCTCCTGCTATCGCCACTGGCTCTA
>JBEKJR010000003.1:0-281813 GCA_050011175.1 Occallatibacter sp. | reverse complement strand
AGGATTCCCGTGTAATCTTTCTCGGCGAGCCGCCCAGTGTTGACGAAACTTTTCGAATCAAAGCAGGAGGCCACGCGGCTTCTCCCAAGCTATGGGCGGATGCCTGGATGCTGGCCGTTGCAGAAGCGGCTGGCGGCGTACTGGTTACATTCGATAAGGCGCTTGCGGCGCGGGGAGCGCATTGCCTGCTGTTGAAGAGAGGCTGAAACGGCGGGCAGCGGCCTTGGGCAGGCGGCGGATGAAGGCGGCGATGTCGGTCACAGTTTCAGTTAAGCGGGGCGGACTCAAGAAGATCGCAATTCGCAGGTGTCACATTTAACCACTGTTTCCTGGTTAACACATCGAGCGCGAGCATGATCTGGCGTTCAGTAAACTGTTTCTTACGTTCGTTCCATGCATACGTCGCGGCAATTACCGGCTCTACGCCCAGAGTCGAATTTTGACAAACGACCCAATGCACCGTCGCCAGCAGTTCCAAACCAAAAGGAGACTCGAATCCATCCACTAAATCCGCAACCCGGCGAATGCGTGCGCTTGTTTCTGGCTCCTGCTCCAATCTGTGATGTGCTTCTTCAATTGCTCCCGGAACCAATTGCAGCTCCTTGGCGGGTGAATCTCCACCGTCCGCATAACCAGCTAGGTAGTATCCTTCCACTGCTTTCAATACATGCCGAAGATTCTCGGCATACGGACCGTAAGGCGCCTGGACAAATCTAAGTCGGAGAGGCTCACCAGCCTCCTGCAAAAAGTACATCAGCTTGTGAATTTCCAGCAACGTCACAATCGGATCCAGTAGACCCGTTAAATAGCGTTGGACAAGAGCAATCAGCGCGGCACGTCCGCCTGTCATCTCTGGAACTTTCGCAGCGGATACGGCTGAACGTGCTTCATCACCCATGTCAGGCTCGTATATGACAATCTGAACATCATCAAGAGATTGCAGCGTATCCTCAATTCGTCGACGCACCTGCTTCCAATCCAGCCCGCCCAATCCCGCGCCGAGTGGCGGAAGCGCAATGGACCGAATGCCGCGCTCTTCTATCTCTCCGCGCAACGCCGCCAAGCCTGCCTCTATATCTTCTATGCGGCTCTTGCCGCGCCAGTGACGTTTGGTTGGAAAGTTAACGATATACCTTGGGCCATTCATTAAGTTGGTGGCATAAACAAACATACGTCCTGGCCGCACTTCATCCTGCTTGCAGGCTGCTGCATAGGCTTCAAAATTACCCGGGAACTGATTCTTGAACTGTAACGCGATGCCACGTCCCATTATGCCGACACAGTTCACCGTATTCACAAGCGCTTCCGCTTTCGAGTCCAAGATGTTTCCAGTGGTGAATTCCATCATGGCCTATCTCTCCATTGGCTCAATAGTACCAGTTGCGTTTGATCTCGATCTCTGGCTGGTGACTGGCTCTGGCAATCGCGGCACCAGTTCGTTGTCCAATTCCTCTCGACAGTACGCCGATCCGCACAACCAGATCCCATGCTACTTGTTGCTCTACAAGGAACTCCGCCTGTTTACCTTCCTTAAAGGTTCCAGACCATTGTGCCGCATTGACTGCCTGCCAATTCACCTCATGCAAGTTTTTCAGATCACAGCGGTCCTCAAAGTAGTAAGACCCAGCGTTGGAGAGCGTAAAAGCCCAGCGCAACTTGCGGTCTTCTGCCCATTTTACGACCCTGTGCAAGTCCAGTTCTAGATGGACAATAGGGTCCTGTCCGCCTTTGTAGGCTAATTCGGGGTGGTTCCCCTGATAAATCAAATACAGCATGACCGACCTGGGGCAGAAATAAAACGGAACGCATGCGCCTACATTGAGCCCTTGGTGGGATTTTACTGGGAGCACAAGTCTGCGCGCCTTAATTTCGCTCATCCCAATGATCGTTCCGGTTCCCGTCCGCTGTGCCATCTCTGCATCGCATAACAATCGACCGTCGGCTACTATCGACGGCAAGCGGTCCACGTGGACAATGTGATAGAGCTTACGTGAGATGGGAGACGGTGACATCAGGAATCGTTACAACCTCCATTTCTAGAGTAACGCTTCACTATATCCATTAAACCGCAATAATGCATTAATTTACTTCAGCCCCGCGAACTCCGACCTGTGCCGGCTGTAGAGGAAGTAAATCACCAGCCCAATCACCAGCCAGGAAAAGAAACGAATCCATGTAATAACTTCCAGTCCCATCATGAGCACGATGCAGAAGACGATGCTCAGCACCGGGAAGACCGGGCCCAGCGGAGTTCTGAAGCCGCGATAGCGTTCCGGCTCGCGATAGCGCAGGATGAGCACGCCGATGGAGACCAGGACGAAGGCGAAGAGGGTGCCGATATTCGACAGGTTGGAGACGGTGCCGATGTCCAGCAATCCGGCGGGGATGCCGACCACGAAGCCAGCCACCCACGTGGACACGTCGGGGGTTCGGAATCTGGGGTGGATGCGGCTGAAGACGGTGGGAAGCAGACCGTCTCGGGACATGGCGAACCAGACGCGCGCCTGGCCCAGTTGAAAGACCAGGATGGAGGAAATCATGCCCAGGATGGCGCCGATGAGAACAAAGAGCCGCACCCATTGCAGATTTCCCGCGCCGGGCAGCAGGGAAAGCCTCTTGAGGGCGTTGACCACCGGGGCGGCGTCGCCCATGACCGATTGCCAGGGCACGATGCCGCTGAGCACGATGGCTACGGCGCCGTAGAGCACGGTGCAGGCGGCCAGCGTTGCCAGGATGCCGATGGGCAGGTCGCGCTGCGGGTTTTTGCACTCCTCGGCGGCGGTGGAGACCGAGTCGAAGCCGATGTAGGTGAAGAAGATGATGGAGCCGCCGGTGAGCACGCCGGTCCAGCCGTTGGGCATGAAGGGATGCCAGTAGTGCGGCTTGATGAAGCTGGCCCCGGCAAAGACGAAGGCCAGGATGGCGGCCATCTTGACCAGCACCATAACGTTGTTGGCGCGGGCTGACTCGCGGATGCCGCGCACCAGTAGCACCGTCAGGAACATGACCACCAGGAAGGCGGGAATGTTGAAGCCGAAGTGCCAGCCGGATTTGTAGAGATCATTGCCTGCCAGGTCCTGCAGGCCGGTGGGCAGATAGGCAGGCGAAATCCATCGCAGCGGGGGATGCAGGCCGAACCAGTCCAACAGATCGACGATGTGAGCGGCAAAGCCCACGCTGACGCTCATGTTGCTGAAAGCATATTCCAGAATCAAATCCCAGCCGATGATCCAGGCGATCAGCTCGCCCAGGGTGGCGTAGGTGTAGGTGTAGGCCGAGCCGGCGATGGGAATCATGGAGGCCAGTTCGGCGTAGCAGAGGCCGGTGAAGACGCAGACGATGGCCACCAGCACCAGCGAAAGCGCCAGCGCCGGACCCGCGCCGGGTCGGCCTGCCAGGGCCGTGTGATGGATGAGGTAGTGAAGCAACGGCGTGTCGCGAATACTCGGCACATCGAACTTTTGCCCGGCCATGGCGGTGCCGATGACCGTAAAGATGCCTGACCCAATGACCGCCCCAATGCCCAGCGCGGTCAGCGACCACGGGCCGAGGGACTTTTTCAGGGAGTGCTCAGGCTCTAACGAGTCCGAGATCAACTTATCGATGGACTTGCAGGCAACAAGCTGCTTGAACAGGACGGTTCTCCTCATCCCGCCGAAGGCGGGGGCCTGAGAATTGCAAACTCCTGCCGGAAAGGGAAATATCCCGATTCAGGAGGCCTTCGACGCAGTGTACTAGGTGAGGGTTTCCTCATGGAACTTCTCAGCGTTCTGTTCGAGTCCAGAAAGAAACGGCAAGGCAGAAAGGCCATTGGAAGGGGGTGCAGGTAGAACGGGGCTCCGCGCTAGGAACGCACACGCGTTCTGGCCCGGAACCCCATGTTGCTGCAAAGCTGACGCTTACCGCTTGGAGACACCGCGCGCCATCTTCTTCACTTTTCTCTTCTTCGAGCCGCGCGGTTCGGTCCGCTTGGCCTTGGGAGCGGCCTTCTTGCGGGCGGCGCGCTTCAGTTTCTTTCGTTCCAGCTTGTCTTTGATCTTGGTGGTGTCTGCCACGTGGTCCTCTTTCGCTAGATTTTCTTCGTATTTTCCCGCAAATGAGGCGGAGTTAACACTTAGAATAACAGGATTTGTGCAACGTTGAAAGCGGCGAAGACGCGTAAAACCCGCACCAGCCCGGTTTCCGGCGTACAATGGATATAGATATGGATTTATCAGGCCTGTCCTTTGAGCTTGGAAAGCCTGCTCGGCTCTTGCCTTCCTACCGCTTCTGACGAGTTCCGCACCGCACGCAACAATCACCTGTTGACCGGAGTCAAGTCATGCGTTCCGACAAAATACACCGCGCCCTTGCACGGGGAATGAACCGCTTTGAAGTCTGCCAGTTGGTCTCCAAAGGAGTGAAAGCTACGCACAAGACCGGCGCGCGCTTTGAAGATTCAATTAACGATGTGCTGCAATATTTAGGCACCCACGTCACGATCATGGAAAAACTTCACCCGGCCGTTCCCCAGGTCAACGTCAAGAGCCTCAAGCCGGCTGCGTAAAAGACAGGGAATAGGGAGTAGGGAATAGCCGGAGACCAACGACGAATTCCTGGCTTCATGTGGCAGGGGAAAATTCCCCCAGACGCACGAAAGGGACGGCAGATTTGCCGTCCCTTTCTGTTTGATTCCAAACCGGTTGGAAGGGGGTAACCCTTAGACAACCTGGACGTTCTCAGCCTGCCAGCCCTTGGGACCCTTGGTCACGTTGAACTGGACCTTCTGGCCCTCTTGCAGGGAACGGAAACCGTTCGACTGGATGGCGGTGTGATGGACAAAGACGTCCTCGCCGTTTTCGCGGCTCAAAAATCCAAATCCCTTGGCGTCATTAAACCACTTGACTGTGCCTGTTTCCATGGTGTGTTGCTCCTTTGTACTGATTTACCGCGAACGCAATGTGGAAGTTTGCGAGTAGGCGGTAACCGGAACAGGCAAGAACTTCAGATCGAATTCTACGATTGAATAGAGTATAGCACGGATTGGTCAACCGGCCAGGATATTTCTGGCAGGACCGGGGTGCCTCAGGGAGGGTTCCTGTTTGGAGCCATAGAATCTCTAAGATGCGTGCCCAGGGCGCGGCGAACAGGGTACACTCGTTCTGGCATTGGAGGAATGACTTTTGTCCAACGAAAATGTCCGCATACTGGTCCTCAACCCCGGATCGACCTCCACGAAGATTGGGGTGTACCGCAGAGATGGCGCCGAACTGGTGTACGCCATCCGGCATGGGCAGGAAGAACTGGCGGGTTTCCGCGGGCAGCCGGCGCTGGCGCAGTTGGACTATCGCGCGCAACTGATCGAACAGGCGCTGGCTGAGGCAGGCTACGCGGCACAGAAATTTGCCGCCGTGGCCGGACGGGGAGGGCTCCTGCCACCGGCAGCCTGCGGCACATATCTGGTGGACGACGCTATGGTGGAAGAGCTAAAGCTGGCGCGCCGTGGCGAGCATGCATCCAACCTTGGCGCCTTGCTGGCGCTCCGCTTCGCTCAGTTGGACGGGGCGAACGCCTACATTGTTGACCCGGTGACGGTGGACGAGTGGCAGGATTGCGCGCGGCCCTCCGGCTCGCCGCTGGTCGAGCGCACCTCCATCGGGCACGCGCTGAACACCAAGGCGGTGGCGCAGCGATATGCGCGCGAGCAGGGGCGCGCCTACCAGGAACTACGGTTGATCGTGGTGCACCTGGGCAGCGGAACCACCGTCTCAGCCCATCAGAACGGCAGAATGATAGACAGCAACTCTATCGAGGAAGGCCCCTTCGGCGCTGACCGTAGCGGCGGGCTGCCGGTGCGAGCGCTGATCAAGCTCTGCTTCAGCGGCAAATACTCCCAGGACCAACTTGATCGCCATGTCTTCGGAGACGGCGGCCTCTTCGCCTATCTCGGCACGCGCGACCTCGTCGAGGTGGAGCGGCGCATCGACGCGGGAGACCGCGAAGCTGCGCGAATCTTTGAGGCGATGGTTTATCAGATCGGCAAAGAAGCCGGAGCGATGGCCGTGGCGCTCAAGGGCAAGGTGGATGCCATACTGCTGACCGGCGGGATGGCGTATTCAGATAAAGTGGTGACGCTGTTGCGCGGCGCCCTGGAATGGATTGCGCCCATCCGCGTTTATCCCGGCGAGGATGAATTGCAGGCGCTGGCCGAGGGCGTCTTCCGCGTCTTGAACGGCGAGGAGCAGGCAAAGAAGTTGAGAGCCTAGAGCATTTTGCCTGTTGGTGTTGAGTTGATTTCCGATTGCGTGTGCAGTGCCGATGGGGCGCGAACCTGTAGCGCCGGCCTCCCGGCCGGCTGTCGCGTGGACCTCCTGGTCCACGCCGCACTCTATACCATCTGTAAAAATGCTTTAACGGCTCAACTGGAATAAACTGTCGCCAGGAGTCTTTGCCGCGCATCTCTACTAGCATGAGCACAGAAAAAGCAACCTTCGGAGCGGGATGTTTTTGGGGAGTCGAGGCGGCCTTTGCGGCCATCCCCGGTGTAACCGCGACGGCCGTTGGTTACGAAGGCGGCACGCTGCAGCGGCCCAGCTATCAGGATGTCTGCACCGACCAGACCGGCCACGCTGAAGTCGTCGAGGTGGACTTCGATCCCGCCCAGATCAGCTACGAGCAGCTCCTGGACGCTTTCTTCGCGCTCCACGATCCCACCACCCTCAACCGCCAGGGACCGGACTGGGGCACACAGTACCGCTCCGTGATCTTCTTCCACTCGCCGGAGCAAGAGGTGCAAGCCCGCGCCAAGATCGAGCAACTCACCGCCGGCGGCCGTTTCAAGCCGAAGCGTATTGTCACCAAGGTAGAACCCGCGCAAACCTTCTGGCGCGCCGAGGAGTATCACCAGCGCTATCTGGAAAAGCGCGGCCAGGCAAGCTGCCACATCTAGCGGACAGCTCATTGCAGACAGCTATCAATGCTCAGGGCAGAGGCTAACCAATTCTTGCGCCTCAGTGCAGCGTCTCTCCAAAATTGTCGCGGGGCTTGCGGTTTTCCAAAAAAGCCTGATTTTGCTCGATGCAGGCTTGCAGCATCGATTCTCCATTCGACAGGTACAGCTTCGTTTGGCCAAGTATCTCGGCTATGGCGCTGGCCTGCTCGGCGGTAATCTTGCCGGAATCGTGCCAATGATATTTGGCGATTAGGCCATTGATGGCGGCGACCTCTTCCATCGGCTTGTACTGCATGGCCAGAAGCTGGGTTTGTGTCTGATAGATGCTCGAATAGCGCTCAGCTTCCTCGTAGGGCATATAGGCTAGGGCGCCGGTCGCCTGGGCGGTCTTCCAAGCCGTGTCGGGCATACTCACAATGCTGAAAGTGAGTGTAAGCGTGGCGTGCTGGGCCTTGGGATCGTTGGGATGGTCCTGAATGCGCTGCATGGCCGCCAGATCGGCATCGGTTTGTACTTGCCACTGCTTCAAACCCGGCTGCATTTGCTTGAAATCTTTGAGGTTCTGCTCGATCTCCTTGCGCAAGGAGGCGCGCGCCTCCTCGGCCAGATGAAGGTGATGGCGCCACTCCACGCAGCTCTCGATCTGTACCGCGATCAGCAGACCCACGGTAATCGTGAACAGATGAATTAGAAACTCGGAAAATCCGCGGATTCCCTTAAATGGCAAATGAATGTCGAGCATGGGTGAGCAAACCTCTATGCGGTGTTCCGCGCGCACGGCTTAACCCAAGCTCACGCGGACAAGCACTTTATATCACGAAACAAGCCCCTGTTTACTCGCTGATCGGCCCCGGTTGAGCCGCTCCCGGCTCGTCCTGCCACAGCAACGCAATCCACCACACCAGCGCGGCCAGATACACCAACTCGTGAGCGAAGGCAAAACTCAACCGCAGGCGCATCACGTTCGCCGCATCGGCCTGGGTGTAATGAAACGTACGGAGGATGACAACCTCCAGCGCCAGCAGGGATACGGCCACGGCAAAAAGCCCGATCACAATGCTCTGCGTGTGGCTCCGCCAACCGGCCTTGAAATGGCGGCCAAACAGAAACACCAGCACTCCCAGCCCCACGGTCAGCAAAGCAACCAGCAGCTCGCCCTTCTGTGCTGCAAGTTGCATCACGAAGAGCTTTACCATCGTCGGGTCCCAGGTCGCCAATTGCTTCCACTCCGGCCACGGTCCCAGAAAGGGAAGCAGCCCTCCAGAGACCATCAGCAACCCCGCGGAATTCACAATGCAAATGGAACGCTTTACCCCGGCAAAAGCTAATCGCGCCATCTCCACCACCACCAGCAGGCCCACAATCGCCGCCACGTCGCCCAGCGTGAAGAGGGTCACCTGCAAGGGGAGTTTCGCCATCCTGCCTGACAGTAGAACCCCTGCCATCAGCTGCAGGGCACTTAGCGCGATGCCGGCGGTGAACCAGGGATAGCGACGCGCCCGGTCACGACCCATCAGGACCACCAGTAAGACCAGTTGCGCGGCAAAGGTTAGTGTCCAAATAATTTGTTCAACGGTTGCCATCTGGCTGAGAAAAAAATCGAAACTGAGCTGCATTTGAACCTTGTCCGGGCCGCGCGAGTGGCTCCTCGTCTGCCTCTTTTCAGTTTAATTGTTCACGGGCTATTTCCGGGCGCGGGCAATCCACGCGGCCAGGTATTTCTCCCTGGCGGGGTTGGCGGCGACAATTGCCTGGTAAGCATCCACGCGCTGTTGTTGAAAGGCGGCAACCAGCGCCGCGGAATCGGCCGCATTGGCTGCGTGTAGCGTCATCGCGCCCCAAACGCCATCCTCGGCGAGCTGTGCCTCGCCAGCGGCATGCAGGCTGTTCACGGCCTGCTGCAAACAGCGCACCGCTCTTTTGCCGCTGGCATTGACCGCAAAGTCAAAGACACGCTTGCACACGTCGTCGGAGAGAAGCTGAGCAAACCACTGATTCCAGACATGGTTCCGATAAAACTGCTGGACCCGCGGCTCGCGTTGGTTCTGCGGAAGCGACGCGATGGCCGCAAACTCCGTCGGCCAGGCCGCGCTATTGACGCCGCTGATAGCAAAGGCTCCAATGCGATGCCCGGTCACCGGGTCAAGCTGCTCTGGCGCGTCGGGAACCTGCGCGCAGGCGCGATGAGGATCCTCGTTGTCCATCATCCAGGTGTAAGCGGTATTCCAGTTTGCCATAGTCCCTCATTTCGCCGAATTCAATAAAATGAATGCGGATCAAGAGAAAGGACAGAACGATAAGTATGGTGCGCCCGGAGAGATTCGAACTCCCGACCTAACGCTCCGGAGGCGTTCGCTCTATCCAGCTGAGCTACGGGCGCGCATTACCAGCATACCGCACTTGGGATTCTTGCGGGCAGCTTCTCCCCGTATGGCTCACATTCTTTTCCAGCTATACTGATTCCGTTATGAGAACGAGGAGTTTCGGCGACGCTACGCTGAACCGGCTGAGGGCCAGCACCCCCATCCCCGGCATGACCACCATAACCGGCTACCTCTACGACGCCAGCGGCACCCGCGTCTCCAAGGGCTCCATCACCGCCTGGTCCTGCGATCCGGGCATCAGCGGCTTCACCGCCACCAACGACTACATCCTCGGCCCCGGCGGCGAGCAGATGACCGAAATGGGCATCGGCTCCGCCAGCTCCGCCAACCCCTCCAACGCGTCGAACTCCGCTCTCACCTGGCAGCACACCAACGTCTACGCCGCCGGCTCGCTCATCGCCACCTACGACAACGACGGCCTGCACTTCTACTTCAACGACCCGCTGGGCACCCGCCGCGCCCAAACCGACTACGCCGGAGTGCTCGAACAAACCTGCTCCAGCCTGCCCTTCGGCGACGCCCTCGCCTGCTCCGGCGGCAACCTCCAAGCCCCCACCGAACACCACTTCACCGGCAAAGAACGCGATATCGAATCCGGCCTCGACTACTTCGAGGCGCGTTATTACTCCTCGGCGATGGGACGGTTCATGTCGCCGGATTGGAGCGCCAAAGCAGAGCCGGTTCCGTATGCGAAGCTGGGTAATCCACAGAGCCTCAACCTGTATGCATATATGATGAACAACCCACTGGGCGGGGTGGATTTTGATGGGCACCAATGCGAGAGTGGCAAAGATGGATGTATAGAACCCCGTCCGGTGCAATATATGCCAGGTGGTTCAAAAACAGCCGTAACGCAAGTAATGAATACGATGGATGACCTGACGAAGCCCTTGCAACCGCTCCAACCGATCGCAAAGCAAATCGTTGAACATGATGTACAGGCTAACTTTTCTGTGTCTCTAGCCTTTGTAACGAAATCAACAGACGGATCTACTTCCTACACTCCAACTCTAGCTGGAGTAAGCATCGACGGAAGTGGTAAATTCAATAATACTTTCAATAATAATTCGGGCGAGGAACTTGGGGAATTGGATTTCGGCACTAGCCATCATACGTCGATAAGTGTGTCCGCCTCTCAGAATTCAAATGGGGATACAAGGCCGAGTGGTGCTGCAATTCACGTTGGAGTTGCATTCCCTGATCTCCCCGTCACCCCTAGTGTGACTAATGCAGGGGTAAGGGCAATTTGGAACTTTGCCGTTTCGATGTATCAGAAGTATGTAGACTTCGCTCTAAGCAACTTTTGAAGCGGAACTCCCAGAAATGTGGTTTAATGTCCATAGTAATCTCTCTACATAATTAATTCGGGACATCAAAGTATGGAGCGAGGAGGTTTAGTGCTTGGCGGATGGAAATATCACACTGTCCTCTATTGCGGCGTTGTTTTCGTAGTGTCGTGGTCTCTCTGGTATGCGGCGGGTATGATAGACGACACGACTTGGAATATCAGCTTCTTGTTTTTCCATTTGGAAATTCCACAAAGTTCTGCATTGACGGTTCTGGGCAACTTAGTGCCCGGACTTGTCGCAGTCATAATCGTGTTGATTGTCGGAGGGAAGGAATGCTCTGATTATTTTTCTCAGCTCCGAATTCCGAGGTGTTCAGGGCTACTGTATTCATTCGCCGTTCTTGCGCCGGTTATTGTTGTTCTCTTGATGTTTCTTGCTCAAGAGGGGCTGAAATCAAACACTTTCGCGAGTCTCAAGATCGCTGATCTTGCGCGGCTATTTCTCGTCAACATTCTTCTGGCCCCGCTTTGGGAGGAGCTCGGCTGGAGGGGTTTTCTCTTGCCGGCTTTTTCGACAAGATTCAGATTGGATAAGGCATCATTATTAGTTGCGTGTATCTGGGCAGGGTGGCATTTCATGCTTTACCATTCCGTATTTAGAATTTCTGTCTACTCGTACTTCATCAGTGCGGCCACCATTATACCCATGGGCGTCGTTCTCGCATTTCTCTACTCGGTCAGTGGTAATAAGTTGCTATTGCCAGTTCTCTTTCATGGATCTTGGAATGCGACGACCAGTTGGGTGACGCAGATTGGTGTCCGGTATGTAGCAGGCCCGGTGGTGCTGGAGGCCGTTGTCGTATGGGCCCTGGCTTTCGTGGCGTGGTTCTGGTGGTGCCGGATGGCGAATAGGAACGCTCCTTGCGATGAAAGGTGCTTGCACTACACATCAGGCGGAAATCGGCTCTAGTATGCGGGACGACATGTTCTTGTTCGAACTTGCAACGTTAATGGTATGCGGTGTTGTGAATGTCGCTGTTTCAACGGTAATGAAATTGAAAGTGAACAGTCAAATTCCGAAGGAACAGCGTTTCTCATGGTGGTCTCGGAATTTCTCGGAAGTGGGTCACATGCATCGGAAAATCTTTCCCGGAAGCATGATCCCTGATATTTGTAGGTACAGCAAATGGGCGTGTCTATCACTGTTGTTGGTGATCATTTTAAGCGCAATTCTCCAGGAGTGAGGGTGGGTTCTATAAGTACGGGGCGGTGTAAAACCGGCCAGGTGTGGGTCGAATAAAGCGGCGGGTGGCCCCGGTCCCGGTGAGATTTCCAAACCTCGCTGAGGGTGCCCCCGGTCCCTCGCAGTTGGGGACCGGGGAGGGATCGTCGGTGTATCTTCTCATTCATGACGGAGAGGCTCGTTCGTTACCAGCACTGCGGTGATATGCACTTCCTCACCTTCAGTTGTTACCGGCGTCTCCCGTATCTCACCACGCCCGAAGCTCGGAACCTCTTTGAAGACGCGCTGGAGCGAATCCGGAAAAAGTACAGATTCGTCGTCATCGGCTACGTCGTTATGCCGGAGCACGTCCACCTGTTAGTGAACGAGCCAACACGTTCCAGCCTTGATCGGGTGATCAAATCGATCAAGCTCTCAGTTACATTGCGGCGGCATGAGCGCTCGTTCTGGCAGCCGCGCACTACAACTTCAACGTACACAACGAAGAAAAGCGTGTCGAGAAACTTTGTTACATGCATCGCAACCCGGTGATCCGCGGCCTGGTAGAAAAGCCGGAAGACTGTGCTTGGTCCAGCTTTCGTCACTACGCAACCGGCATAGAAGGAACGGTAGAGATCGAATCTTTTTGGACCGGCTGGCGGCAAGAGCACGACGGCACCCTCCCAAGCCTGAATACCCGGACCTGGCACAGTCTCATCTCGCCAGAAGGCAAAACCACATCACACCCATAACTACGCATATATCTTGCCAGGCCTACGCATAATGACGCATAAAATTCCTTATATTTACGCATAACTACGCATATTTCACCCAAAAACCCTATCCATATTGACGCATAAACCGCACAGCGCGAATTCGACTCAGCTTGTCCAAAAACCCGTTTCGAGCACGAAAAAGGTGGGTGTGGCAGCGCAGACCGGCAACGAAACCCTCAACTCCGCGCCTCATCCAAGGTCCGGGTCTTTGCCGGAGAGGTTGTTGTAGTACTGCTCCTCACTTTGAACCTGGCTGTGCCGCGAGTCCATCCATTGGCCGATCATGAGAGTCTCTTCGGGAGATGCCGTGCCTTCCATCTCCGATGCGCTCCTGATCAGCTTTTTGCGGACACTGGCGGCTCGTCGCGCCGCCGCCGCTCTCTCCTCCTGGGTGGCGGAGTAAAAGTTAGCCGCGTTGACGGTCATGGAGTTCCCGTGGATATGCATCGTTCCCTCCTGCGAGGCGGGGAGGGCAATCTCCGTGCCGATGTATTGCCGCAAATCTAAGAAAACACTTATTTTGTGTTCTTTTATAACGACTCATCCCGTTGACCTTACTGGGTGGACTAAGTATACTTAGTCCATGGCCTACACCGTCCACCAGGCGAAGACCCACTTCTCGCGTCTGCTCAAAGAGGCAGAAGCGGGCCAGGAAGTCATCGTCATGCGTGGGAGCAAACCCGTAGCTAAAGTTGTGCCGATTAATGAACCGGCCAAGACCAAGCAGGGCCTGGCGGGAGCGTATCGAGGGCTCATTCATTGGGATGAAGATGCCTTTGATCCGATGACAGATGAGGAATTGGTGGAGTGCGGCCTCGGGTATATGCTCGATGCTCCGCTGGTTCGGCCGCCTGATGAGCTTCCAGCTAAATGACCTATCTGTTCGACACGCACGCACTGCTCTGGCTTCTTCGAGCTCCAGAGAATCTACCTGCACGAGTTCAGAGCATTACAGAGGACGATTCGGCAAATCTTGTTCTGTCGATTGCTACTCCGTGGGAGATGGCGATTAAGGTTACATCCGGAAAGCTGAAGGTTGCCGACATATTGGACAACTTTGAGTCAGTTGCTACGCGAGGCAGGTTCACGCTTTTGGAGACTACGGTTCAACAGGCTATTCGCAGCGGCCGTCTGCCACTGCACCACCGCGACCCCTTCGATCGGCTGTTGGCTGCGCAAGCTCTGGAGCTTCGGATTCCGATAGTGAGCCAAGACAAAATTTTTGACCGTTACGGCGTCCAGCGGATCTGGCAATGAAACTGATCTGTATTGATTCTGCATTGACCTGAAATGGGTGTGCTGTTCAACCCTTGGGTCTGAACGGCGACGGAGATAAGTTTTTGTCTAAGTATCACAAGTCGATCAAGCCTGCCAAATCGCGCGCAGGCACGCTGCCTTTGGTAGCCATTGTGGGTCGTCCCAACGTGGGCAAATCCACGCTCTTCAACCGGCTCACCGGCAGCCGCCGCTCGATTGTGGGCGACGAGCCGGGCATCACGCGCGACCGCATCTACGGCGAGTATGAGTGGGCTGGCCGCCAATTTCGCCTGGTCGACACCGGCGGCATGGTGCCGGACGACGCGGAGCTGATTCCCGCCGAGATTTATGCTCAGGCACAGGTGGCCTTGGAAGAGGCTGATGCGCTGGTGATGGTGGTGGATGCGCGCACCGAGCTGGCCAGCCCGGACTACGACCTGGCGCGGTTGCTGATTCGCGGCGGCAAGCCACTATTCCTGGCGGTGAACAAGGTCGAGGGCGAGGACATGGCGATGGTTGCGGAGAACTTCCGCCAAATGGGCATTCGCAACGTGTTTTCTATCAGTTCCGAACATGGGCTGGGGATCGGCGACCTGCTGGATGCAATCTCTGAAGCAATTCCTGCGCCTCCAGAGGCTGTGGCTAAGGAAGAGTACCAGGCCGCTGATGAGGCTAAGAGCGACGATTTTGCCGAAGAAGATTCGCAGGACGCGCAGCCCTCGCAGGACACGAAGCCCCACCGCACCCACGGCGAGTTTGAGCAGCACGAGACCTCGGTGGCCATCATCGGGCGGCCGAATGTGGGCAAATCTACTCTGCTGAATGCGCTGACCGGAACCTCGCGCGCCATCGTTACGCCCATTGCCGGAACGACGCGTGACGCGGTGGATGAAGTAGTCGAATTCGAAGGCCTGCAACTGCGTTTTGTGGATACGGCGGGGATACGGCGTAAAGGCAAGACGCACCTGATGGCCGAAAAGATGAGCGTGGTAATGGCACGGCGGCACCTGGAAGCCGCCGACGTTGCGCTGCTGGTGATCGACGCGGTGGACGGAGTGACGGGGGCCGACGCCACCATCGGCGGCTATGCCCACGAGAGCGGGCGAAGCGTGATTATCGTGGTCAACAAGTGGGACCTAGTGACCACGGGACGAACCGACGGCAAACCGCCGGCCGACCCGAAGGTTTTTGAAACGCAGTTGCGCAGGGTGATGAAATATTTGAACTACGCACCGGTGATTTTCCTTTCCGCGTTGGAAGGTACGGGCCCCGAAGCCCCCAGAATGCTCCGCGTTTTGCACGAGGTGGTGGCCGTGGCCGCCGAGCGCCGCAAGCGCATCTCAACCGGGCAGATGAACCGCTTTCTGGAGAAGATCGACTTCCAGCGCGCCCCGGTTCCGATGGCTAAACGTATTCGTATCTATTACATGACGCAGGCTGCCGTGGCCCCGCCGACGTTCGTGCTGTTCACCGACCGGGAGATCAAGCTGCACTTCAGCTTCGAGCGGTTTCTGGAGAATCAGATCCGCGAGGCCTTCGGCTTCAAGGGGACGCCGATCTGGTTCAAGGTGAAGGCGCGCAACGAGAAGAAGGGCGAGTAGCGCCTTGGAGATGTGGAGCACCCTACCGGTCTATTTGGCGCTTCGGCCTGTGGCTTTCTTCGCGGATACTTTCCTGTGCCGAGGTGCAAGGCGGGCGAGTTGCTTGTTGATTGCCTCGACATCGAAGGATTCAGGGTCAAATCCGGGGCCGATCCATTCAGACATTTCCTCATATTCAGGATGCTTGGGGTTTTTCAGGATTGCGAGCAGATTGGCATAACCCCAGGGACCGCCGCAGTCCTCCGGCGGGCAGGCGCGCGCCCCTCCGAGGCAAAGGGCAAGGACAGGATCGTCCAGTTCAACCACCTTTTCGAGCAGGATTTGATGGTCCCAGCCATCGCCAAAATCGTACTCATAGCTGATGTGCGACTTAGGCGATGGCAGCACGGATTGGAGGGGTGCCTTCTTCGAGCTTTCCGCCTCCTCCAATTCACAAGCGGGATCGGCAATGTAACCGAGTGGAGTCTCGAACTGATGAAGGTGCGAGTTGGTCCAGCCCATCACGATTTGTAGAACGTCGTGAAGTTTGTCGAGCTTGATCTCCGGCGCGACAAGGATTCTGCGCCAAATGGGCGGCTTGATGTCCATAAGCGTTATCTTGATCTGGAGGAATTGCATGTGAAAAGCATACCTCAGGGCCTGAAGGCCGCGTTGATTCCATTGGCATAATGCCGGATAAAGCCCCGGCCTACCACCCGAATGAGTTTTTCTGCAAGCTGTGAAAACGTGCCCTGACACAAAGCCTTTAAGCACGAATTCAGTCGGGGTTAAACCTCCGACCTACCGCAATGAAAACAATACCTATCGCTCTAAAAACCATAATTCAGTAAAAACAATTCAGTTTCGCTTACCGCTTCGGAGGGTTGGATTGGCTGGAGCCGGGCGGGGCTTGGGCCGGTTCTTCGAGCTTGGTGATGTGGATGCTGGCCTGGGTTTCGGGGACGGCGCCGTCGTTGACCTGGACCTCGGTGGGCTTGCCCTGAATGAGGATGCGGACGGTGGTTTTGCCGCGGGCGGGGACGCGGAGACGCTGGGTGACGGAGAGCAGGCTGGGACCGGATCCGGAACGGACGAAGATAGGGACATCAGCGGCGGCGTAGCCGGCGTTGGCTACGCTGACGGCGACCAGCCAGTTGCCGGCCGAGGCGGAGGTGGGGAAGACGCCCTCGATGGTCAGGTCGGGTAGGCCCTTGTCGGCATCGACCCAGTCAGCGAAAAACCAGGCGAGGTCTGGGCGGGCTTCGGAGGCTTCGAGGAGTTTTTCGAAGGAAATTCCCGAAGAACCTCCCTCAGGGGCTAAAGCCCCCGTTGTTGTTGCGACATTATCGGCACGACTAAAGTCGTGCCCTTTCAAAGCTATTGGTTTATCTGCAATTAGTGAATCCGTCGCTAGTGCGCTGGCAGCGGGGTAATAGGCGCGGAGGACGGCGGAGAGCGCGGGGTCGCCGGCCAGGTCGCGGAGCATCCAGAGAACATAGGCCGCCTTGGTGCGGTAGTAGACGGGCGAAGTGGCGGAGGCGAGCGGCTGGCCGGGGCTTTGGCCGGGGCTGGCCGGTTCGGCCAAGGCCAGGGCGGCGCGGTCGGCTTCCAACATGCGCAGAGCAGAGTCGCGGCCTTGTTGCTTTTCCACCCAGAGAGTGCTCATGAATTGGGCCACGCCCTCGTTGAGCCAAGCAGGGGGCGGCTGCGGCGAAGTAGGAAGGGCAATCCAGGCGTGGGTGAGGGAGTGAACCAGGACGCTATCCAACGCGCCGGGTTTGGCCCTGGGACCGGGCTCGCGGAGAGGAGCGGCGAGCAGAGTGCCGGTCTCAAAGGGGGCGTCGTCGGGGTCGGGCAAGTCGAGAAGGGTGAGCTGGGAGCGTGGTTGTTTGCCAAGCCAGCCATCGAGGAAAGACGTAACCGCCGTGGCGGCGGTGGTCCAGAAGACGACTGAGACGTTGTCTTCGGGGAGGGTCCAGGCGGTGAGGTTGTCACCGGGGTGGGGGGTACGGTTGGCGACAAAGAGGCTGGGGGCCTCGAAGCCGAGGGTGGTGAGGCCGGAGTCGGCGGTGGCGACGGAGGCAACCTCCTGGGACTGGTCGAGGGAGCCGGAGGGTTCGGTGATGGCGAGCGGGACGGAGTGGCCATTGATGAGGGCGACGGTGGGGGCCTGGCCGTGGGGGAATTCAACGGTGAGGCGGAGGCGGAAGCGCGCACCGGCGAGACGGAGCTTGTGTGTCCCGATCTCGTCGAAGAGACGCGCGCCGTCGCCGAGAAGGACGGGAGCGCTCACGACGGGGTACCAAACGACGTTGCCAAAGCCGCGCAGGCCGGTGAAGGAGAGGCTGACCTGGTCCCAATCGGAGTGCAGGGCGAGGGCGTCGGGCGCGCCGATGGATTGCAGGCGCTGGGCGGAGAGGGCGATAACGCCGGAGTAGGTGACGTCAAGCGAGAGGGTTGCACCGGGCGGGAGCGGGGCGGCGAGAGGGATGACTGCCTCGTGCAACTGGCCGGTGTGGTCAGCGTCGGAGTTGAGGGTGGCGAGTTGGAGGGGGATGTCACGAGCCTGGCCTTCGGGCGCGCCGATGCGAATGTGCTCCCAGTTGAGCGAGGAGGAGATTTGGAGCGGGATGCGAGAGAGCGGGGTTGTGCTGTCGTTGCGAATGGTGACGAGGGCGCGGATGGCGATCCGCTGGTCGGCAGGGAGAAGATGGACGTCGAGGTCGAGGGCGGTGAAGGTGACGGCTTGGCGGTCTGTGTCTTCGGCGGGCACCTGCGGTGGGGCCAGCTGCTCGCTCTTCGCTCGCATGGGCTTCGTCGCCCCATGCAAGGTCTCCACCTGCGGTGGGGTTGACTCGCCTTCATCGGTAGAGCGGGAGAAGATGACTTGGCCCTTGTGGGGCTGATCGGGTTGAGGGGCCGCTGGAGCCGTGGGCTGCTGGGCGGGTTGAGCAGGAGTGGTTTGTGCAATGCAGGAGATAGCCGTGAGGCTGAGTGCCGCGATTGCTACGATGCGGGGAAAAGAGAGCTTCATGAGCCCAGGCCTTTCTGTTTCTTTGATTGACCACCTGCGGTGGGGGTAATTATTTCTTGGACGCGCCGAGCAGCGTTGCGGCGCTGACGGAAGGCTTCAAAGAGCACTACCGCTGCGGCTGCGGAGACGTTGAGGGAGCTGACGCCGCCGCTCATGGGAATGCGCAGCAGGTGGTCGCAGGTGCGGCGAACGAGATTGTGGAGGCCGGAGCCTTCGCGGCCCATCACCAGGACACAATCACCGGTGAGGTCGAATTGGTCGTAATCGGTCTGGCCGCGCTCGTCGAGACCAATGATCCATAAATTCTGA
Source organism: Occallatibacter sp. (assembly GCA_050011175.1). Lineage (GTDB taxonomy): Bacteria > Acidobacteriota > Terriglobia > Terriglobales > Acidobacteriaceae > Telmatobacter. Next base: position 263,032 of record JBEKJR010000003.1, on the reverse strand, counting down.
CGTTTGAGATTTTCGAGGGCGCGGACAAGATTGACGACGCGGGCGATACGCAGGTGTTCGGCAGCGCCGGCGCTAGCCTTGACGGCGGCGGGGCTCAGGGGAGCGGCACGGCGCTCGGTGAGCACCACGCCGTCGACGCCAGCTCCATCGGCTACGCGCAGCAGCGCGCCCAGGTTTTGCGGGTCTTCGACGCCATCGAGGGCCAGAATAAGGCGGGACACTCCGGGCTTTGTCGGCGCGAAGAGGTCTTCAATGGAGAGAAACTCCTGGGGGCGGACGAGAGCCACAACGCCCTGATGAGCGGGAGTCTGAGCGAGTTGAGTCAACTGCTCGCGGGATTCCTTGCGGATGCGGACGCCGGACGCACGGCAGAGGGCAACGAGACTCTCCAGGCGGGCGTCGTGGCGCTCGCGAGCCACGAGAACATGGTCAAAGCGCCGCCGGCCAGCCATAAGAGCTTCCTCGACCGGATGCATGCCATAGAGAACGTCCATAATTGTTAGTGTAGAAGATGGACGAAGTGGGGCTGGGTGCATGGTTTCCCACCCATTCCGCAAAGAACGCGGAATGGATGGGGCACGGATTAAGAAGGATAGGGCGCGGAGCCGTTATACTGTTGCCCATGCAGGCAGACCCAATCGCGGAATGGCAGAGGCTCACCGAGCTCTACAGAGAGATGACTGACGGCGAACTGGAGGAGCTGGATGCCGACAAGGCCGATCTAACCGAGATTGCGCAACAGGTTCTCCGCGACGAGATAAGGAAACGCGGGCTGGACAAACTGGACAAGCCAAGCGGGCCAAACAACGAGGCCGATGCCTCAAAGCGCTTTGGGATTTCACCTTGGAATCGCCATGGCTATTCGCCGACGGGCGAGAAGGCAGCCGGGGAAGACGATTTGCCGGTTGAGTACACCTGGAAGACGCCGCTCTGCGAGTGTGAGGGCCCGGAAATGGCATGGCAGATTCAGGAAGTGCTGCGGCAGGCGGGAATCGAGAGCTGGATTGATCGTCCGGGCTACTACGAGGCGCCCGGGATCGGCGATCGGCGGATTGTGGTTGCAGCAGATCAGCTTGAAAAGGCATGCGCAATCCTTGCCAAGCCGATTCCGGAGGAGATTGTCGAACAATCCAAGATGGAAATTCCGGATTACGAACCGCCGGTGTGCCCAAGCTGCGGCGCCAAGGAACCAATCCTGGAAAGCGCTGATCCGGTCAATTCATGGCGCTGCGAGAGGTGCGGCAAGCAGTGGACGGAGAAGTCGGAAGAGAAGGAGTGTCCGGCGCAACCGCAATCTACACACACTGTTCGCGAGGAAGAGAATCCATTTGCGCCTGGACCCCTGTCGATGTTATGAGTTCACTCACGATCAAAACCTTCACCGCCGTGCTGGAGCCGAATGGGACGCGACTGCGCTGGGTGATTAGAAAATATTGGTATCCATCATGTTTTTCAGAGGCGCGAAGTCCAATTTTGTCGTCTAATTGAATGAGATGAGTACAGTTGCGTCGATTCGCCCTTTTTTTGGTTCGAGTTCCGCCACCATTGCTGACGAGCAGGTTCAACAGGAGAACCTTGCCGTATCGGCGGGGTTGAAGCGCCAGGACGCCGGGCTGCTGGACGAACTAATTGTCCGCTACCAGCACCGGCTGATGCGCTATCTGCTTTATCTGACCGGCAATCGCGAGCAGGCCGAAGACCTTTTCCAGGAGGTCTGGATGCGGGTTCTGGTGCGGGGGGCGCAGTTCAACGGCAAGGCGCGCTTCGACACCTGGCTATTTACCATTGCGCGCAATCTGGTGATCGACCAGAAGCGGAAGAAGACGATGGCCAGCCTGGACGAGCTTTTTGAGTGCGGCAGCGAGGACGACCGGCCCATGGCCTTCGAGATTGCCGACGATGAGCCGACACCGTTTGATCGCTTTGCCAATCTCGAAGACCGGGAGCGGCTGGCGGCGGCGCTGCTCGGATTGGACGCTAACTATCGTGAGGTGCTGGTGCTACGGTTCCACGAGGAGCTGTCGCTGGAGGAGATCGCCAAGGTAACGAGGGCTCCTCTATCTACCGTGAAATCAAGACTTTATCGAGGGCTGACGGCGATCAAGCCAAAGCTGGCGTCGGCGATGCGGCCACCTGCGGTGGGGCCAGCGGCGCCTTCGGCGCGGCATCCGCAGTACGGCCAGCATTGGCAGATGTAGTGTTGAGGGCGGGATGAAACCAATCGAGAGCACCAATGCGGAGCGCGAGCTGGTTTCGGCACTAGCTGGCAACCAGGCGGACCGGGAACGCGCCGTAGCCTGGCGCACTCGCCGCGTGGTGAGCGCCTCGCACGGCGTGATGCAGGAGCAGGAGGCGGGGAGGCAGCGCAGCCGCGCCGTGGCGTTGGCGGCCACGCTGATGATTTGCTTCGTGCTGGGTCCGCTGGTGTGGTGGATCGCCGAAACCCTGATAGAAGAAGAACACCTAACAGGCCTGGCGGGCCAGTTGAGTTTGTTGATCCTCTTCCTAAGCGCGGCGCTGCTGGCCTCGGTGGTGCTGGCCGGCTGGCTGCGGCGGAGACCGTGACCTAAGAGTTCCGCAAATAGAGTCCTGCCATCATGCGGGCGCAACTTACTGATTCCCTTATTCGTCAATAGAAAATGAGGTTAAGCTTTGCTTGATCTCCTGAAAGGCCCTCGGAGAGGGGTTGCCTATGCGAGATCCAGAACCCATTTCGGTCAACGAAGACGCGCGCCTGATTCCGCTATGGTCCATTGTGGCCGCCGTCGCCGCTTTTTTCCTGGTGGAGTACTATGTCTGGCTGGTGATGCCGGCCGGGCACCATGCGCCACCTCTCGGTTTCCGCATCTACCTCAATCTCTCCTGGGGACTGCTGGCTGCGCTCTACGTACTAATGATGGGCTACATCAGCAAGGATGCTCCGCGGCGGGCGATGAGCTTGCGCTTCTGGATCGCCATCTGCCTGATGCCGGGGGGCATCGGCGCAGTGCTCTACTTTCTGCTGCGCCAGCCGGAGGTTTCGCGGTGCCCGGCGTGCTCGACGCACGTGCAGAATGATTTTCACTTCTGCCCGCAGTGCAATTACCAACTGACCGCGAATTGCGGACATTGCTTCAGGACGGTGCGCGCGAGCGACCAGTATTGCACGCAGTGCGGCCATGAACTCGCCGCGGACCACATGCCGGCGCGGCTGCGGACGTTGAGCGAGTAAGCATCGCGATTCGCAGCGCCCCTACGGGACGCAACTCTTCGTTGGCGAGCATTCCCAGCATTCCGCTGCGCTCCATGCTGGGCTATTCTCACATCCTACCTCCGGGAGGAAAGCGACGATTCTTCCGTAAACATACTTGTGATTGCCCTGCTATCAACAACCCCCTGCCCGGCACAATGGTGAACGGAGTAAACTTATTCTTCGCGCCGAAGCTGCTGTTATCGCTGCGCGAACAGGAAAATCCAATGCGCAAATACACGTTTGTTACCTCTCTGGTACTGGCTTTTGTTCTGGCGCCGGTTGCTCTTGCCCAAGACACGCAGACTGCAGCGCTGACCGCTACCGCGAAGCGTCCCATGACCTTTGAGGACATGATGAAGATGAAGCGGCTGGGGGAGACCGCCGTTTCGCCGGACGGCAAGTGGCTGGCTTACTCCGTTACAACCGTGGACCTGGAGCAGAACACCAAGACGCCTGAGCTGTGGATTCAGGCAATTGCGGGTCCAAATTCCGAATCTCAGGCTCCGATGAAGATCGCCGTGGCGCAGCCGCATGATAGCGGAGTGCAATTTGCGCCGGACGGGAAGCGGATTTTATTTTTGAGTGGGCGGAGTGGATCGGAACAGGTTTGGCTGGCGGATTTTGATCCGGCGACGGGCGCAACTGCAAGCGCAAAAAAGCTGACCAGCATTTCAACCGAGACCGGAGACGCGACCTGGTCGCCGGATGGGAATTCGATTTTGTTTACTTCGGCGGTGTACCCGGACTGCCCGGCGATTAGTCCCGCGGATGGCGGAGTTGGAGATAAGTGCAACGCGGAGCGGGATGCCGCCACCGCATCGAGTAAAGTCAAGGCGCAGATTTTTACGCACCTGCTTTATAGGCATTGGGACCACTTCACAGGAGAGAAGCGCACACACCTGTTTTTGGCAACGGTGGGGACGGGCGCGGTGAGGGATTTGACGCCCAATGATCCGCATGATGTTCCGCCGTTTTCGCTCGAGGGCGGAGGGTGTGGCTGCGCCTTTGCACCCGACTCGAAGGAGCTGGCCTTTACCGAAAACCTCGATCCGGAGCCGGCGATCTCGACCAGTCCCAGCATCTTTACGCTCGACCTGACCAACCCGGCGGCGAAGCCGATAAAGGTGAGCACGTCGAAGGGCGGCAACTTCAATCCGGCTTATTCGCCGGATGGGAAGTGGCTGGCGTGGCGCTCGCAGGAGCGGGCGGGGTATGAGGCCGACAAGTTCCGGCTGGCCCTTTATGAACGCTCCCAAAAGGTTATCGAGTACATGCTTCCTAAGTTCGACCGTTGGATCGATGAGTTCGCATGGGGACCCAAGTCTTCTATCATCTTCTTCACTGCCGAAGACAAAGGTGAGGCATCTGTTTACGCATTTATATTGACGAACACCACTAACGTCTACAAGCAAGCTTGGCATCTGATCGCGTTGCCAAAAGATGCTCTGGCGAAAGGCGGCGACATAACCCCGTTTTACCAGCCAGCCCAATTCGGCGACCTGCATCCAACTTCTGATGGGAAGACGCTAATAGCGTCCATGATGAGTGTCAACTCGCCGCAGGAGGTCGTGCAAATTGACGTCAACCATCTCGATAGCACTGCATGCACTTGCCAATCGGAGTCTCCGTCTGTCGTTCCAACTTTTAAAGGGATTGCCTCTGTTACTCACCTCAACGATGCGCTGCTCACGCAGCTTGATCTGCCGAAGTTGGAATCCTTCTGGTTTAAGGCGAAGGATGGAACCAAGCTGCAAGGCTTTCTGATCCGGCCGCCGGGCTTAGATGCGCAAAAAAAGTATCCGGTGAAGTTTCTGATTCATGGCGGGCCGCAGGGGGCTTGGGGCGATGACTGGAGCTATCGCTGGAATGCGGAACTGTTTGCGGCGAATGGCTACGTAGTCATCATGATCAACATGCGCGGCTCGACGGGGTATGGGCAGGCGATTGTGGATGGCGTGAACGGCGACTGGGGCGGCAAGCCGTTTACCGATCTGATGGAGGGGCTGGACTACGCCGAGCAGCACTATCCGTTTATCGACAAGACGCGGGAGTGCGCGCTGGGGGCGAGCTACGGCGGATACATGGCCAACTGGGTGGAGGGGCACACGGACCGCTTCAAGTGCATTGTGAGCCACGACGGAATGTTCAACCCCGAATCGGCCTACGGGACAACGGAGGAGTTGTGGTTCAACGAGTGGGAGTTCAAAGGCAGGCCGTGGGATTACTACGGCAAGCCCGGGGTCCCCACGGACGGGTCTTCGTCCGTGGGGTGTAAGTCGGACGCGGAGAATCCGTATCGCAAGTGGGCGCCGATGCTGGCGGCGAAGAACTTCAAGACGCCGATGCTGGTGGTTCACGGGCAACTCGACTACCGTCTGGATGTGAGCGAGGGGTACCAGATGTTCACCACCTTGCAGCGGCTCAAGGTGCCGAGCAAGATGCTGTACTTTCCGGATGAGGGGCACTGGGTGCTGAAGCCGCAGAACGCGCGGCTGTGGTGGAAGACGGTGAATGATTGGGTGGATGAGTGGACGAAATAGAGGCAAGTTGTCAGTAGTCAGTTTTCAGTTGTCAGTTCTCGACAACTGGAGATCAAGAACTACTTGAAGGCTAGTAATCTGGTACGGAACGCAGGCGACAGACAACGGTAAGCAAACGGCTGACAACTGAGAACTGACCACTGAGAACTGATATGCGCAAATCCGCCAAGCCACGCGCGTTTATGAATGAAGGCGGGCTGTATGAGTACGGCGTGAGGACTCTGGGGCGGCAGATGCGCTCGGAGGCCGAACTGCGGCGGTTGATGCAAAAGCGCGCGGAGCCGAGCGAGCGGGGCGATGCGGCGGTTGCGGCGGCGATGGCGCGGCTGAAGGAGCATGGCTACCTGGATGATGCCGCCTTTGCCGAGACCTACGCGCGGCTGCGCCAACAGAATGAGAAGCTGGGCCAGCGGCGGGTGCGGCAGGATTTAAAGCAGAAGGGCGTTCATGGCGATCTGATTGCGGAGACCCTGGAAGCCCGCTACGGCCAGACCAACGAGGAGGCGCTGGCGCGCGAGCACCTTGCGCGCAAGCGTCTGCGCAAGCCGGAGAACGAAAAGGAGACCGTGCGAATTATGCGGCGGCTGGTGGCGGCAGGGTTTTCGACGGGCGTGATCTACAAAATTCTGCGCCAGTGGGATGTTCCGGACGAGGCGCTGGCAGCGCTGGAGAATCTGGAAGAGGAGCCGCACGAGGATTAGGAACTGGCCGTTCAGGCAGACGGCGCTTGCGCGCCATAAGGTTTTTGGTCTCCCGGGTATCAAAGGCGAGATACTTCGACTTCGCTCAGTACAGGCTCTTGGGCACCAGATTATCGTTGTGTTTGGTAGGCTCTGCCGATAAAGTTATATTCTGATATAATATTTGTAGAGGTTTTACCATGCACACCACCAACTTGCGCAAGGTAGGCGGCTCGGTCATGCTGGCTGTTCCGCCGGCCATTCTGGACCAACTTCACCTCAAGGCTGGGGCTAGGATCGGCCTGGCTGTGGATGGAGAGCAACTGGTGATGAAGCCACAGCCCAGACCGCGCTACACGCTGGAGGAGCTGTTAGCCAAGTCCGACTTTTCCCAACCGATGCCGCCGGAAGATCGGGTATGGCTCGATGCCCCGCCCGTTGGCCGTGAGCTGCTATGAAGCGCGGCGACATTTACATGGTCTCGCTCGACCCCACGATGGGACACGAGCAGCAGGGACAGCGGCCCGTTCTGATCGTCTCGCCAACCGCATTCAACGAGGCGACAAAAGTGCCGGTGGTTTTGCCGATTACCAGCGGTGGCGAGTTTGCGCGGCGGATCGGATTTGCGGTACCGCTTTCGGGGACAAAGACGACTGGAGTCGTGCGCTGCGACCAGCCGCGCGTGCTCGACATCGCCGCGCGAGGGGGCAGGAAGGTGGATACGCTTCCGGCGGAGATTCTGGATGAGGTGTTGGCAAGGGTGGGGACGCTGTTTGAGTAGTAAATTGACCAAGGTTCATTGATTTCCCAGGTCCGAAAATCCGGACCTGGGGCACCTAATTTTCGACGGGGGATGTATGCCATCCACCTGTCTGTCAACGAAATCGCCACCGTGTCGGTCGCAAGCGAGAAAATCCCGCGTAACCAGTAAAGAGCCAACGCTGCGAATCTTCATGATTCTCGCGGTAGACGGGTACTCTCTGCCCTCCAATCTCCGCGAACAACTGAATTCCCTCTTGTGACCACGGGATTGAAGCAGGCATCACAAAAACCACTCTCCGATTCCGCAAGAGGAGTCGATCTCGTAGCCGCCGTTGGCCGCTGTCGCCCCCGAAGATGTTTTGCGCCCTCCCTTTCTTGATCAGTGTCTCGACATCCCCGGCGACAAATCCACGGACTCCGAATCTAGAAAGAGATGGGGGCGAATCGCGAGTGTGGACAATTGTGTCGAACAACATCTCGATAGATGCTCGGTACTTCAGAGTGACCTTCTTAGTGACCTTCTTACTATCCTGGAATTGAGCTTCCACCTCACGTGTAAATTCTGTTTCCGGGCAGCAGAAAGGGAAGACGAATGCCATGTTAGTCCCCGGATTCATGGTCGGCAACAAACAGTAAACATGAACAAAATTGCCCACCACAGCAGTGCGAAACTCGACACCGGGCATGATTCCTTTGTACAACTCTGCGCTTCCAACTGCGTTGTCGCTTCGGTGTAGGAGATTTGCTCCCTCCGGAATCACCACCTCCAGTGTGACGTCTTCTGCCGCCACGTCTTTACTCAGGTTTTTGAGGACCAAAGGCAGAAAAGCGACCAGAACCTGATCTTCCGCAATGCCATAGACAAGCGTGACCCCATCCCATCGATGCGAAAGATTCCCAATTTGTAGGCGTACGCATGATTTACGAATGCTGCGCCGGGAAACTGAAAGCGCCCAGACAGCAATGAACAGGCTTATTATCGTCGCGACCGCTGCGAAGAAGTTCCAATCAATCGGCCATGGCATCTGAAATACCCCCGCGCGAAGCTGGTGGAGAATAGGGCGAACGTATTCTCATGACTGAGTTTACCTGGAATATAGTTACGGATGCCGGTTGCCCCACCTTGGCCAGCCATAAAGGCGGATGCGCTATCCCTTGCGGCGATAGAGGACCTGGAACTCGTAGCCTTGGTTGGCGGGTAAGAGGCTGGCGACATGGCGGAGGCGCTCGGCTAAAGCGGGGGCTGCGAGGAGGGGATAGTCGCGCTCGCGGAGATCGTGATAGTCGAAGTCGACGGCGAGAGAGAGCATGTAGATGGCCAGCGCGTCGGAGAAGGCCGACTCAAAGTAGGCGCTACGGGCTCGCTCGTCGATGGGCGTTTGGGCGGGCGCCGGGGCGATTCTGCCATTGAGGGAGCGGCTGTCCGGAGTGCGCACGTCAGGAATGCGAACGTCCTGGGCGCGGCGGCGGGTCTCCCAGGCGTCCTGGCTGGTTTCGCCGCGGACCTGGGCCTCGGCCTGCTGCCAGACGAGGGTGGAAAAGCTATCCGGAACGCCGGTGGCATCGACAAAGTTGTGGGCCACGTTGATGAAGAACTCGAAGGCCAGGCCGAAGCGGTCTTCCATCAGGCGGGTGGAGAGAAAGACGGCCTCGGTGGAGCCGAAGACGGCGTTGCGATGGCAGATGGCGCGGTCGCCGAGATCGACAGTGTAGCCGGGAGCGACCATGGTGTCGTCAGTGTCGGCAATCGCCAGGGGAACAAAGTAATATGCGCGCTGCTGGAGGGCGGGAGAAAGAGCAACCGGCACGGCGCTGACCAGATGCTCCAGGTCGGCGTCGGAGATGCGCGTCTCGCCCCACATGGCGTAGTGAATTCCGTTGGGAGCCTCGGTCACGGCTACCTGCGTGGCCACCTTCTCCGCGGGCCAAAGCTCGACTTGTGCGCTGCTCGCCATGATCTTGTATTCTAGACCACGCGGAGGCGGCGGAGATGGCGTAATCGGGACAAAGGGTAGTGGGTCAGTTTGAAAACACAATCCCTCAGGGGCTAAAGCCCGCGATGATTTTGCAGCTATTTCGGCACGACTAAAGCCACCCCATCGACGAAGATCTATCGATAGGAACCCCGGCGAAGTAGCGCCCTGATACAAAGTTGGCTTAGAAAACACATCGATTATCAACTCTCGATTTTCCGTTTCCTATTGCCTGGTCTCTGTGCCGAACTCTGCTCTGCCGGTGGTGAAGAGCTTTTCGGCCTGGCCGCGGAGGATGCGGTAGAGGGCAAACTGGCGCTGGGTTGCCCCGCGGAGCTCGAATAGCAGTTCGCCGCGATTATCGGCCAATGCGTCCACGGCGTCGACGAGACGCATGCGCGGAGTGTCATCGAGATGTGCGCCGCCGGCCACGTACTTGAGGAGCACGATCAGGTTGCCGTAGAAGTCGGGCTGGGCGATGAGGGCGACAAACTTCTGCTGGTTGAGAGGGCCATCGGTGCGCGCCGTGAGGACCAGGGTTGCGCCGGAGCCGTAAGCCAACTCGAAGACGCGGAATTGCTCGTCGAGCAGCGGCGCGGGCGGAGGGGGCTGGGGCGCGGGCCGGGCGCTCTTTCGCGGTGTTGTCTTGCGGGGCGCAAGGGTCGGCGGGGCCGGGGGCGGTTTCAGGCCGAGGGCATCACGTGCCATGTCTTCCAGGGCGCACTTCATCTTGGCTTCGTCGTCCGGATTGGCCCAGGTAAAGGTCCATGAGTGCTCGGGGTGGCTTTTGGCGTCGGAGACGGCTACGGCCTGCTGCATATCCGGCGGCAGGCCCATCAGAGTGGGCAACACATCGAGGCCATTACCGCTGAATTTGCCGCGCTTTAATTTCGGCCGGTCAGGATCAGTGACGTCGGGAAGCGAATCCACGTGGCCAATATCTTCCGGCGGCTTGGTCTTGCCCTTCTTCAGCGCGGGCCGGTCGGGGTCGGCGGAGGGCGCGCTGCCGGTGTCGTTGGAGTCTCTTTTATGAAGCGTAGGCCGATTGGGGTTGGGAGTGGAAGTGGGTGTGGAGGTGGTGCCGCCAGACGTGTCGCTACTTGAATCCTTCTTGTGCAAGGTTGGCCGGTCGGAGTCAGGAGCGGGAGCCGGAGTGGAAGCGGCGCCTGTGCCGGAGTTCGTGCCGGAGCTTGAACTTCCGGAGCTAGGGGTTGAGCCGCTCCCGGTTGTGTCGCTGCTGGAATCCCTCTTGTGCAGGGTGGGCCGGTCAGAATCGGGAGCAGGAGCTGGAGCGCTGGGGGCGGATGTTGTACCAGAGTTGTTGCTGGTTCCGGACGAACCCTCACCGGCGGGATGCTTACGGTGGAGGATGGGCTTGTCACTGTCCTCATCGTCGCGCAGGCTCCGCGCAACCTCGGCCATTGATGGTTTGGGCTTGGCAACGGCCAGAGGCTTCCATGCTCCGTAGCCGACCCACGAGCCCTGCTCTTGGCCGGCGTTCTTGAGGTCGAAGAGGCCAACCGGCTTGCCGTTCTGCTGAAGCTCGTACTCGATCTCGCCGGAGAGGGCCAGCGGCTGTGGACGGGCCAGGTAGAGGCCGCCATCCTGGAGCTGGTCTCCCTGAATGCGAGAGCCATCGAGTACGGCGACGGGAACCAGGCGACTGGTATTGGGATGGCCCGCCTCGCCGGTCCACTCGAGGACGGCGATGGAGCGAAGCTCGGGCGCGTCATGGCTGGTTTTTGTGACCTGGCCGGGGTATTGGGCGGAGAGCGGCAGGGCGGAGAGCAGGACGGCCGCCAGCGAGGCTCGCTTCAGCAACAAAATTCTTGTGCGCAATGACACCTGCCGCTCTCCTCGGAAATAATCGAATCGGATAGCCACTTTGTGCTCTCTATTCACCATACGAGGTGCTTCCCCATGGAACTCAACAAGAAAGTCGCCAACTTTACCCTGCAAACGGACGAGGAGAAGACCGTAAGCCTGGCCGACTATTCCGGGCGGCCGGTCATTCTCTTCTTTTATCCCAGGGCGGATACGCCCGGCTGTACGATCGAGGCCTGTGGATTCCGCGATGCTTTCAAGAAACTCCAGGCGGCGGGGGCAGTGGTGCTGGGCATCAGCCGCGACACGCCCAGGGACCAAGCCAAATTTCGCGCCAAATACGATCTGCCCTACACGCTCCTTGCAGATGTAGACGAGAAAGTGTGCCAACAGTTTGGCGTTCTGAAGGAAAAGAACATGTACGGCAAGAAGGTTTGGGGAATAGAGCGGACCACTTTCGTGATTGGCCCGGACCAGACCCTGTTGCACGTCTTTCCTAAGGTTACGCCCACGGGCCATGCTGAAGAGGTGCTTGCCCTGCTGAAAGAATGGAAAAAAGAACACAAATAATAGTTACAAGCGGCGCGGCTGGGCGGTTGCCTGGGCGGCTGTTACCACGCGTCCTTTTTGAGGCTTCGCCGGAGGAGGTGGCTCCGCGGCTGCTGGGCAAGGTGCTGGCGCACAGAACAGCGGCTGGAGTGCTGGCGGGCCGGATTGTCGAAGTGGAGGCATACCAGGGCCCGCACAGCGATCCTCCCGATCCGGCAGCGCACGCTTATCGCGGCCCCACGCCCCGCAACCGGGTTCTGTTTGGCCCCGCGGGACACGCTTACGTTTACTCGATTTATGGGCGATACTTCTGCATGAACATCAGTTGCGAGGCTGAGGGACGGGCAGGCTGCATATTGCTGCGCGCGCTGGAGCCGCTGACAGGAGTGAAGCAAATGGCGCGAAATCGGGGGCTTGCGATGGGCGCAGCCATCGATGCAAAGCTGGGTCGGCTGCTGACCTCCGGGCCAAGCCGGCTTTGCCAGGCGATGGGAATCACACGCGCGGCACACAACGGCATCAATCTGCTCGATCAGGCCTCGCCACTGCAGGTGCAAGACGATGGCTACACGGTTGGCGAGGTGCTGGTGACGCCGCGCATCGGCATCCACGAGGCCGTGGACAGGCCGTTGCGCTTTGCCCTGCGGGGGAACCCGTGCGTTTCCGGAGCAAAGAGTTTCAGGTAAGGCGTGAGCAGGGGGGATTAAGCGTCAACGGAAAGATCGAGATTTCGGGTGTAATTGGCGGAAAGCGTCCCTCCAGGGTTAAACCCACATCGAGTATTGGGGCTTTATACGGCGGTTGAAACCCCCCGCCTCCCTCCGCATCGGTCCTTCCTCGTGGGCCACCAAAGACACAAAGGGCGCTCTCGATTGCCGGGAGCGCCCTTAGCGCTGTAGGAGAAAGCGCGCCTACTACTTGGGCGCCTTAACGCCTGCGGCCTGGGCCAGGATGTTCTTCACTTCAACGGCAAACGTGCCCGTGGGGGCTAGTTGCAGGTACATCTGGTAGGCCTCGGCGCAGCCGGGAGGCAGATTATACTTTCCCGTCTTGGTGTCGATGGTGGCCTTCTGGACGAGTCCCTGACCCTTGAGGTAATAGAGGATCGGGTTCTTCGGATCAATCTTGATGCCCTCATCGGCAGCAGCTATCTGAGCGTCTGAATTGCCGGTCTGATAGAAGATTACGGCTTCGTTCTTGAAGTAGATGCTAGCTTGTGGCGGATTGATCTTGGCGGCTGCATCATAGGCCGCGGTTGCTTCGGGAATCTTGCCGGAGCGGGCATAGATCTCGCCCAGGCCGGCATTAGCGGCGCCCTGAGCCTGAGGATTAGGCTTTTTCGACGCGGCTTCCAGATCAAGCACCTTCTTGTAGGTTGTTTCAGCCTGGACATATTTCGCCGGGCGGTCATCGAACGGAGCAAGCTGCGCGAGGCCGAGTTGCGCCTGGCCCAACTGAGCCCATAGAACGGAGGCGTCAGGTTTGGCCGTGGTGTCACGGGTCATGAGGGACACGACATCGGTGTACTTGGCGATCCGGATTTCAATTTCCTTAGCTTCGATATCCGCCCTGGAAGCGCTGGCGCCAAGGAGCTGCTTTGCCGTATCGCGCGCACTGTCAGCGTCCTTGAAGTCCTGGCTGACGAGCTTCAGGTCGTCGTTGAGGTGCTTGATGGTCTCGTTGGCCTTCAGGATATCGGCGTTCTTCTTCTTGATTTCCGCCAACTCCTTTTGCTGCTCGGCGGGCAGCTTGTCAATATATGCTTTGCGGGACATATCGATGTCCTGCAGCACATCCTGGCCGGCAATGATCTTGACGTTGTCGATGGAGTCAATGAACTTGTCGGGCGGCGTATCGGCTGCGCGATAGATCACCATGTAGGTGCCGGGCGTTGCCGTGCCTTGATATTCGCCGGTGGAAGAGACCGGGAAGGTGAACTTGTTGGTGCGGCCCTCGTCGGTTGATAGACTTACCGATCCCGAGATTTTCGGAGCTCCTTCCGGTCCGGTAACGACACCATGGATATTGCCCGTGGGCCCCTTGGGCGGTACGGGAGCTGTGGGCGTTGTTTGGGCAAACGCGGGCAAAAGGGCGAAAGCCAACAGGCCCAACCAAAGCGAAATCGTGCGTTTCATCTGCTTCTCCTTGGGAGCGGCGCGGACCAGAAAGTTCGCGCGCTCGAAAAATCGAATTTTACCAGTCCATGACCATATAGAAACCAAGCCCGGTTACAGGTTGCGTTTGTCTGCCGTCAAATATCCTACGCTGGCTCACGCCATCGTGTTAACAATTCATGGTAGACCTTCCGGAAAGACTCCGCGTGTGGCCTGTATCACACTCTAAAATAACACCATGGCAACCACAATTCGCCCCGCAACCCGCGCGGATGTTCCGCAAATTCTGACCTACATTCGGGCGCTGGCGGCCTACGAGCGCGCGCCGGGGGCTGTGATTGCAACTGAAGCAGGCCTGGAGCGGGATGGTTTTGGCCCTAACCCTTTTTATTTCTGTCTGATGGCCGAATATGACGGTAGGGCGGCAGGCTTTGCCCTCTATTTTTACAACTACTCGACCTGGTTGGGGCGGCCTGGGATCTTCCTGGAGGATTTGTTCGTTGAGCCGGAGTTACGCGGGCGGGGAATCGGCAAGGCACTGCTCGAGCATGTGGCAGCCATCGCTGTGGAAAAGGGCTGCCAGCGCTTTGAGTGGGCGGTTCTGGACTGGAACACGCCGGCCATTGAGTTCTACCGGGCGATGGGGGCTGAGCTTATGGATGAGTGGCGGATCGTGCGCGTGTCGGGCGAGGCGCTGAAGCAGCTGGGCGGGGCGGAAGGACAGGAACCATGAACTTGCGCCGCGATAACCGCGAGAGCGAGCCACTTATTGCGTTCTCCGAGCCGAAGGCGGCTGCCCCACCGCAGGTGGTTCGCATCATCGGGGGCGGACTGGCGGGGCCGGAAGCGGCACTGACGGCGGCGCGGCTAGGTTGCGAGGTGGAGCTCTACGAGATGCGAAGAGTGGTGGACGGCAAGCCAAGGTTGACGCCAGCCCACCAGACGACTGAATTCGGCGAATTGGTCTGCTCCAACTCGTTGAAGAGCGAAACACCTGACACGGCGCCTTGGTTGCTGAAGCAGGAGATGCGGCGTGCGGGTTCAGCGCTGATACGCATTGCGGATGAATCGGCTGTACCCGCGGGCCATGCGCTGGCTGTTGATCGCGTGGAGTTTTCGCGACGGATTGCCGAGACAATTGCGGCCGAGCCGCGGATTCGCGTCTTCCGCGAAGAGGTGACGCGGCTGGATGCGCTTTATGGGGAAAACGCTAAAACAGCGGAGCTGCTCACGATTGTGGCGACTGGGCCGCTGACTTCGGATGCGCTGGGCGCGGAGGTCGAGCGCATCACCGGCACAGGCCACCTGGCCTTCTATGACTCGATCTCGCCCATCGTCGAGACCGATTCCATCGACATGGAGCGCGTTTACATGGCTGCGCGCTGGGAGAAAGGGACGGCCGACTACATCAACTGTCCGATGGACCGCGCAGAGTACGACCGCTTTTATGATGCGCTGCTAGGGGCCGAGGCTGCCGAGATCAAAGAGTGGGAAAAGGCGGATTATTTCGAAGGCTGCCTGCCCATCGAGGTGCTGGCCGCGCGGGGGCGCGACACGCTGCGATTCGGCCCGATGAAGCCGGTCGGCCTGCGCGACCCGCGTACCGGCAAGACGCCCTGGGCCGTGGTGCAACTGCGCAAGGAAAATCTGCGCGCGGACAGCTATAACTTAGTGGGCTTTCAGAACCATCTGAAGTTCAGCGAGCAGGCGCGCGTGCTGCGAATGATTCCGGGGCTGGAGAATGCGCGCTTTCTGCGCTATGGGCAGATTCATCGCAATACGTACATCTGCGCGCCGGCCTTGCTGGATGAAACACTGCGGCTGAAATGCGCGCCGGGGATTCTTGTCACAGGGCAGTTGTCGGGCGTGGAGGGGTACACGGAATCGATTGCCACTGGGCTGTTGGCGGGGATTTATGCGGCGACATTGGCGCGCGGAGAAGAACCAAGACCTGCGCCACGCGCAAGCGCGCACGGCTCGCTGGTGCATTACATTACACACGCCGACGCCAAGAACTTTCAGCCGGCCAATATGACCTTTGACCTGCTGGAGCCGCTGGAAGAAGAGCTGCGCAAGAAAGTACGAGACAAAAAGGAACGGCACCGCATACAGTGCGAACGAGCGCTGGCGGCATTTGATGCGTGGCTGGCGGCGGCTGGACGCTGATTCCAGAGACGCGCGACCAATCTCGTTTTCAATCCGTGACGCGCATCACTGCCCTTCCAGCAAGAAAAGTCTAATGCAAGATGGTCATCCGTCATCGTTCTCTTATTGTAGTGTGTGGTTTTGAACCGCACCTGGGAGCGTGGGGAAAAATGGAGGCAGGAAAATGACGAAGAAGCGCGAATGGAATCTGCTGTCGCTGGCGGGATTGCTGGGCGCGGCGGCGATTGCAGTTTGCGGGGCGCAGGCGCCCCCGGTTACGGGCGTGTGCGTTGCGAATTGCGGCTCGGGAAGCGGCAACACAAACACCACCACACACGCGGAGGCGCGGGCGTACTCGAAGTACGTTGCGTCCTATAACCGGGCGTTGAAACAGTATCAACAGGCACTCCGACAGGGTGCGACGCCACAAAGCATCTCGCTCTGCCAAAGCGCGCAGAGCTCCGTGGATGAGGCCCTGCAATACTCTCCGGGCGATGGAGACGCGCAGCTCCTGCGGCGCCGGATCATTGCATGCATCGACTCCTGCAACGGCACATTCGCGGTGAGAAACGGCGACATTGACCGGGGCATCAGCTTCTACCGTGAGGCCGAATCCGCCGACCCCGCCGACCGCGGCCTTTGGGAGCAGAGTATTGCCTGGGCAGAATCAATGCGGCAGCAGGCGATTGCCAATGCGAACGCGAAGGCCGCAGCAGACCGGGAACGGGAAAAGCAGGCGCAGGAGGATGCCCTCTGGGAACGAGGCAATCAACTTCTGAATAGCAATGATTACAAAGCCGCGGAGGCGATATGGCGCCAGGTGATCGCACTTGACCCCGAACAATCCGAAGCGTACGGCAATCTGGGATATGCACTTTCAATGCTAAACCGTGATGCGGAGGCCGTTGAAGCCTATCGCAAGTCGATTCAAGGGAACCCCAATAACACTTTTTTCATGATTCGACTTGGCATTTCTCTGGAAGTGCTGAAGCGCTATGCGGAGGCCGAGCAGGTATATCGCCAGGGGATGAAGATCGAGCCTGGCGATACGTATTCAAGAAGCTGCGGAATCAGACTGGGCTACGCCATGGCACACCAGAATCGCTTTGCGGAGGCGGAGGATTTGTACCGCAAGTCCCTGGCAATTACGCCTGGTGACGCGAGCCTGCAACATGCACTTGAGTACGTGATGGACCTGGAGACGAAGGCCCGGCAACAAGAGCAGGCAAGCCAACAGGCAACGCCCTTGATAACAGCGGGCGAAAACCTCAAGGACGCTGTCAATTCCGGCGGCGGCTCCGGAGCTACGAATGCGTCCAACTCTTCTCAATCGCAGAAAGCCCTGGACGAAGCAAATTCCACGCGCGGCGCGACGGGCCAGGGATTGCAATCGACGACTCCTGAGGGGAAGACCACAGGGCGACGTGAAGACGCTGTCGGCGGGGGAAGCAAGATATTCGACACAAAAGGGGAGAAGATCGCCGCGTCACCAATAGATTTACGAGGAATGGGCAAAGCGCCGGCGGTCGTCAAGCTGCTCTCGCACATTCCGCAAAATGACAAAGTCAAAAACGATCCGGTGATCAAGACCAGCGTTGACTGGTATAGCAAGCTGGAGAACGATAAAGCGGATAGGCAGCAGAAGATTGCTGAAGTACAACAGCAGATCGACAACAAGCAGGGCGATCCCAGCATCCTCAAAATGGAACAAACTCAGCTCACGAACGATCTGCAAATTCTCCAACAAAACCAGCAGAAGGCGGAGGATGCAATCAAGAAGCAGTTGAAAAATCTGTCTGTGCAATGGATTGATGAACCGGCCCCACCGAAGACCGAAACACAGCCAGATACAGCAATAAAGGAGAAGCAGCCATGAGCAAGAGCATTTTTGCAGGGGCAGCGCGACTAGCGTGCGCGGCTGCCGTGATTATTCTGTTGAGCCATGCGAAGCCGGCAGCAGCCCAGCAGATTCCAGCCTTAGCAACGCTCTCCGACAAGGTTGCCGCCGCGCATCCGGAGCTGGTGAGATGGCGCGCTACGCTGGTGGAGGAGCGCAACCAATTGCGGAAGCGGGTGCAGTTGCACAACCAGCAATGCAGCGCGGTTGAGGAGGGCTCGGGGCTGGAGACATCGTGCCAGAAGGAGCTCGCGGATTTGAGGACCGAAACCGCTACGCACATCGAGAAAAGCAACTTGTTCAACTCCGCCGTACACGCTGCTGAGACCGAGAAGAGGAGCGAAGTGAACGGGCAGCCTGGCAAACCCGCATTTGCCCAGGTTGAGGCACATGGGCAGTTCTACTTTCTCACCAGGGACGGACGCAAGCTTACGGGAGAGGATGCGAAAAAAGTTCCTTTGGAAGAAGGCGGCACAATCATCACGGGCACTGATGGTCATGTGAAGATGACACTGCCGGACGAAACCGTCTTTACCGTAGGGGCTAACACGGAACTTGTGATCAATCGATTTGTCTATGATCCGGCGAACGATGTGCATACGATCATGGCGAACCTGAGCAAAGGGATATTTCGCTGGGTTACGGGCAAGACAGCGCGCAAGGATCCAACACAGATGAAAGTGACCCTGCCCGTAGGCGACCTCGGTATTCGAGGGACGGATTTTGAAGCGACTGTGCGGACAGACGGAAGCGGCGTTGTAAAGCTATACTCGGGCCAGTTGCAGATAACGGAGTCGAAGACCGGACGCATCTTTCTGCTGAACGCCGGAGAAACAGTTACTTTTCACAGTGACGGAATTTTCAGCCAGCCAAAGATATCTCAGTAAAGTCTTGCGGAACAGTGCGGCTTTATTCCGCGCGATGTAGAGCCAACCTTATGACGGCGAGATCTGGCCGCAGGAACATTTCCCACCTTGTCAGTGTCCAAGTAGAGAGGGGATGCTCAGCGGGAACTTGTGGCTTTGGGAAGCAGCAGGGCCGAAGCTGCGAGATGATCGGCTAGCAGCCTCCGGTAGCGGACATGACCAATCTTGCGCACATCCTGTCCCATCCCATCGCAGCCTTTGTGATGCGAGCCATCCTGGGCGGCACGTTGATCTATATAGGGCGAGGATTCTACGCGGACCCTTTAGCCTCTTTTCGTAATTCCGCGCGGCCGCTTCCCTACGATCCATGGGTAAGGCAAACGCTACGCGCCGTGGCCGTCTTTTGCCTGTGGGGCGGATGCTTCATTTTCGCTACCACCGTAGCGGTGCAAATTTTAGGCTTCCATGGCCAGGGATTGGCGGTTGTGCTATTGGCCATCGCCACCGTCGCCGCCTGGATTTTACTTCCCAGACCCACGTCCATAGAGGGTCGATTCCGGATATGGAAGCTGTGAAGGCCACAATAGGCAGTTCATGGGCGAGCATGCAAAGGTTCAGGAGCGTGTACTCTGAAGACTGGAGCATGTGGATGCGTTGGATGGCAATTCTGGTTGGTTCGGTAATGCTGGCGGGGGGCGCAACCGTTAGCCATGCGAAAGCTGCGCCGGCAAAGGCTGCGCCGGCAAAAGCCCACGCGCGGCAGGGCGCGGCGCACGTGATACTGCCGCCCGTTCCCAAAGCGCTGTTGCCGGAAGTGTTTGCCGGTTGGGTGGCAACGGGCACGCCAAAAAAGTTGACCGACCCCGCACAAGCCGACCCGGTTAACGCGGCGGCCCTCAAGGAATACGAGTTTACGGATGCCTTGCTGGCCGTATACAAGCGGAGCGGGGAGACACTGAGCCTGCGCGCACTGCGCTTTCACGACACCAGTGGCGCCTACGGAGCGTATTCGTTCTATCGGCAGAACGGATGGCCAAGGGAACAGATCGGCACGGGCGCGACATCCGACAATAACCGGGTGATTTTCTGGGAGGGGGATATCGTTGTCGATGCGATTTTTTCGCATATTGGACCCATGAGCGGCGCGGAACTACGCGAGCTGGCCGGCGAGTTGCCGGCGCCGGAGGGAGGCAAGGCGGTGGCGCCTCCGGTTCTGGCCAATCTGCCAAAGGCCCAACTGGACGGGCAGACGACGCATTATGCACTGGGGCCAGCGGGCTATGCCGGAGCGGGCGGCGTGCTGCCGCCGGAGTTGGTGGGCTTTGATCTCGGCGCTGAGGCTGTGACTGCCAACTACTCGCTGCGCACGGGGCAGGCCACGCTGACCATCATCGACTATCCCACGCCGCAGTTGGCCGCCGCACAGGAGACCAGGATTCGCGCGTTCATCGAAGCGTGCAAACGGGCGGACAAGCAGGCACAGGCAACTTGGCCCAAGCCTCTGCAGGATTCGGGCCTGGCAGCGCTGGAGGCGCGGCGCAGCGGGCCGCTAGTGGCGCTGGTGAGCGGGAATGCATTTACCGACGATAGCCACAAGCTGCTGGCTTCAGTGCACTACGAATCGGAACTAACATCGCTCCAGCAGCCGGGCGAGTCCGAGGTATTGAAGACCGGAAAGCTGCTGTTGGGGATTACCATCCTGGTGCTCATCGGCTGCAGCGCATCGCTTTTGCTGGCTTTTTTCCTGAGCGGCTTCCGGGCGCTGTACCGCATGGCGCGCGGCAGACCGGTTTCCTCGGTCTACGACATCGAGTTCATCAGCCTGAATCTTCGGGACTGGGAGGGGGAGAAAATCCGGCAAAAAACGCAAGGCAGCATCCGAAGGGTAAATGCGGAGGAAAACCGGAGGAAAACCCGCAAGAATACCTAGGAAACCCCCATAAAAGAAGGGATAAAGCCGAGCAAAAAAGGCGAAGACACGTCGAAGTTAGGGCCTGTGCATTTCCTGAAAAATAATTATTAAGCTATTGATATATAAACACTTATTTCGTCTTCGATTTCTCCTTGACACTCCCTTCCCCCGCCCCTAGTATGCAGCCAGAAAGTTCTGATGGTTTTGCCTCCGTTGGAACTATTCTCCCTGAGGAGAGAGCTGCCCTGTTGCCGGGCGGCTCTTTCCGTTTAACAGGTCTGAAAGGCCTTCCGCCTACCCTCCCGGGGCTCATCCCGCCTCCCAGACGCAAACAGACCCACGGCTGACCGTGGGCCTGTTGTTTATTGGGTGAGCGCCGGTGCTATTTGTGCTTAGGCTCATTCCCGGGTGCGGGTGCGGCATGCTGCGGAGCCTGCTGACGCTGCTGTGTCTGTGCTTGCTGTTTCTGCTGCGTCTGCGCTTGCTGTTGTTGAGCCTGCTGATGCTGCTGCGTCTGCGCTTGCTGTTGTTGGGCTTGCTGACGTTGCTGCGTCTGCGCTTGCTGTTGTTGGGCCTGCTGATGCTGCTGCGTCTGTGCTTGCTGTTTCTGCTGCGTCTGCGCTTGCTGTTGTTGAGCCTGCTGACGCTGCTGCGTCTGTGCTTGCTGCTGGGCCTGCTGACGTTGCTGTGTCTGCGCCTGCTGTTGCTGGGCTTGCTGACGCTGCTGCGTCTGTGCTTGCTGCTGTGCCTGCTGACGTTGCTGCGTCTGTGCTTGCTGCTGCTGGGCCTGCTGACGCTGCTGCGTCTGTGCTTGCTGTTGCTGGGCCTGCTGTTTCTGCTGCGTCTGCGCCTGCTGTTGTTGGGCCTGCTGACGTTGCTGCGTCTGTGCTTGCTGTTTCTGAGCCTGCTGTTTTTGCTGCGTCTGCGCCTGCTGTTGCTGGGCCTGCTGACGCTGCTGCGTCTGTGCTTGCTGTTTCTGAGCCTGCTGTTTCTGCTGCGTCTGTGCTTGCTGTTTCTGAGCCTGCTGTTTCTGCTGCGTCTGTGCTTGCTGTTGCTGGGCCTGCTGTTTCTGCTGCGTCTGCGCCTGCTGTTGCTGCGCCTGCTGATGTTGCTTCGTCTGTGCCTGCTGTTGCTGGGCCTGCTGTTTCTGCTGCGTCTGTGCTTGCTGTTGCTGCGCCTGCTGATGTTGCTTTGTCTGGGCCTGCTGTTGCTGAGCCTGCTGTTTCTGCTGCGTCTGCGCCTGCTGTTGCTGGGCCTGCTGATGTTGCTTTGTCTGGGCCTGCTGTTGCTGCGCCTGCTGACGCTGCTGCGTCTGCGCTTGCTGTTGCTGAGCTTGCTGATGTTGCTTTGTCTGCGCCTGCTGTTGCTGGGCCTGCTGTTGCTGAACCGGAGTGCTCTTTACTGGGGCCAGCGGCCTGGCGACTGCCGCGTTCTGGGGGTGACCCCCATTGGCCTTGGCAAAGGAGGACTTGTCGGTCCTGGCCACCGTAGCGTGCTGTGTCTGGACGCTGGTTGGAGCTGTGTGCTTGTCGCGTGCGGCTACCTGCTCCTGGGCGGAGGCGGTGTGCTGAATGCCGTGGGGACCGCCGCTATAGGCGACGCGATTATTGTTGGCGATGGTGTTTCTCTCCACAATCGTCCGGTCATTGTAGGTGGAGTGGATTCTGTTCTCGTCGACGCGCGTGACTGCGGTGTTGTAGCGGAAGTCGTGGCCTTGCCACTCGCCGCCGGAGTAGCCAACGCCCTCATAGCCGTAGCCGTAGTTCACGCCGCCATAGTAACCCACGTGGCGGCCCCAGTAACCGCGATGGAACCTGTAGTGGCCGCCATACCAGCCCCAGTAGGGAGGCGTCCAAAGTGCACCTTCATAGGGAGCCGGAACCCAGGCGCCGGGCACCCAGTAGTAGTCGCCCTGGTTCTGATCGTAAGCCCAGTAGCCGGGCATCCACATCAGATTGGGATCGGGGCAGTACGGCTGCTCGTAGCTGGGCATTTCCGGCGGAGCGAATCCGACAGAGATGATGGCTTGTGCGTGGATTGAAGCGGGAATCAGAGAGAGAAGCAGCGTCAGCATGAGCCAACGCGCGGAGCGGAACATTCGCATGAGAAGAACCTCCTGGTTCTTTTGCGCCTGCTCCGCTGAGAGAATCGATTTTCGCTGCGCGGGGCGAGGGCAAGGGTATTCGCAGCAAGCATACCCTTTGCCCTCTTCCCCGTTCTGGTCAATACAGGACAGGAAGTTTTCTATGCTTCAGTCCTTTTGCATTCCACCATCAGAAGCGATAACTGGCTCCCGCTCCGATGACATGGCGCGCCTGCAGATTCACCGGCACAAAGCCCAGCGGTGGCGACGCGATATACGTGGTTCCTATATTCCCCGCGATCTGGCCTACGCCAGCATCGATGGAAAAGCGCGGATGTTCGCGCTGCGTGACGCGGACCGCGTAGTCCATGGTCATGGGAATATGCGCCTTGCCGCCCACCAGGATAGCGCCCAGGTTCTTGACCTGCTTCGGCTCCTGCGTGAATCCGGCTGAAGGCACAGCTACGATTCCGTGGCCGACGGGCAGCGGAATGCCCAGGCCGCCGAATAAGCGCCCGCCAAAGCGCGTGGCTTGGCCGCCGATGCCGAAGATTTCACCGTTGGTCATCTTCAAGCCGAAGTTCAGCAGGAAGGGAACCGGCGGCTTGGCCCAGGTCTTGGTGGCCACCACATAGACGTCGCCGTTGGTAAAGCCCTTGTCGGCACCAAGAGCGAGTTCATAGTTAAGCGCCCCCGAGACATAATGGTCGTTGAGGCGGACAACGCCGCCAATCGCCAGCCCCGGCATCGCCGGACCGAACTGCCCATCCCTGATGAGCACGGCCTTGCCGTGAAAGACGTTCATGCCGTTGTAATTCCATAGACTGCTGAAGAGCGGGCTGTCGCCTGTCCAGTGAAGGCTGCGGGTATAGCCCACCTCGGCCCGGTTGCCAAAGCCTTCGGTGATGCTGAAGGTCTGGATATCGCCGATAACCGCATCGGAGCCCACAAAGTGATAGCTGATGGCGGGGTGGGAAAAGATGTGGCCTTTGGCCGATTCAATGACGTAAGCGGTGGGTGTCAGAAACCCGCCGGTTTGGCCCTCCAGCGTCAGGTATTGCGCGCTGAGTTGCCGGGTGGTTAGTAAAGCGACCGCTAAGAAGCCGCAAATGGAGATTTTGTGAACGATGCGAAGATTCACTTGTTTTAACTCCTGTGGAGCACAGTCGCCTGCCTCCGGTGGCATTAGTAAATTATTCTCGTTTTAACACAACAGAAGCCGATTCGTCTGCAATTAAATTCTGGTGGTAGACTCAGCCCATGCGGCGTGGTTTGTTTATCACCTTCGAAGGGCTGGATGGTTCGGGTAAAACCACGCAAATCAATCGTCTGGCCGCATGGCTGAAAAAACGCGGCCACAGCACGCTCATTACCCGCCAACCCGGCGGTACAGCGGCCGGCGACCGCATCCGCGCCCTGGTGCTGGATTCGCACTCCAAGGGCCTGGCGCCCCTGTGCGAGATGGCCCTCATGTTCGCCGACCGCGCCCAGGCCATCGCGGAGGTCATCAAGCCCGCTCTGGCGGCTGGCAAGATCGTTCTCTGCGACCGTTTTACGGATTCAACGGAGGCCTACCAGGGCGGAGGACGTGAGCTGGGCTCGGAGATCGTACTCGAACTTCACCGGCTGGTCTGCTCCAACCTCAAGCCAGACCTGACGATTCTGCTGCTTCCCTCCCTGGAGCCGGCGCTGGCCCGCGCGCGGCGCCGTAACCAGCTCACCGCCAAGAAGAGCAGCCGGGACGAAAACCGCTTTGAGCAGGAACAGGACGCCTTTTACCGCCGCGTAAGGAAACAATATCTGAAAATAGCCGCGCGCGAACGGGCGCGCGTGGTGCTGATTGAAGGCGATCACAGCATCAAAGAGGTCCACGAACATATCGTCGCCGCCGTCAGCGAGCGGCTGGCCGCAATGGCCGCCCGAACACCCCATCCCTGACCATTCCGGCAAGAAACCTGAGCGCCGCGCTGACCGCAGCAAGCCAGGAGAGGCCCGCGCAATTACACTTTTACCAGTGAGCAGGGAAGACCCATTCGAGCCTCAGCTCGGCCTCAGCTTTGAGGGGCCGCGGGACTCGCGCCGCATCTGGCCGGTGCGCGAGCTGGTTGGGCAGGTGCGCGAACTGGTCGAGCAGGAGTACGGCGACGTTTGGGTGGAGGGCGAGATCTCCAACTATCGCCCCGCGCCGAGCGGCCACGTCTACTTCACGCTCAAGGACGCCGAGGCGCAACTGCCGGTGGTGCTCTTCCGCCGCCAGGCGATGCTGCTGCGCTTCCGTCCCGAAGACGGCCTGCACGTGCTGGCGCGCGGCCGGGTGAGCGTCTACGAGCAGCGCGGGCAAATGCAACTGGTGGCCGAGACCATGGAGCCGGTGGGCGCTGGGTCGCTGCAACTGGCCTTTGAGCAACTGAAGGCGCGACTCAAGGCCGAGGGCTTGTTCGACGCGGAGCGCAAGCGTCCGCTGCCCGCGTTTCCCCGAACGGTGGGCATCATCACCTCGCCCACCGGAGCCGTAATTCGCGACTTTTTGAATATCGTTGCCCGCCGGCACTCCGGCCTTAATGTACTTGTTTGCCCGGTCAGCGTGCAGGGAGAATCAGCGCCCGCCGAGCTTGAGGCGGCGCTGGAGGAGCTCAATACTTCAAGCCTGGTGGATGTGATCGTGCTTGCACGCGGCGGGGGGTCGCTGGAAGACCTGGCGGCCTTCAACAGCGAGCGCCTGGCCCGGGCGATTGCGGCGTCGCGGCTGCCGGTGGTCTCGGCCATCGGCCACGAGACGGACTTCACCATAGCGGATTTTGTTGCCGACCTGCGAGCTCCCACACCATCGGCAGCGGCAGAATTGATTACCGAGGCGCAGCACAAAATCGCCGAGCACCTGGCCACGCAGGAGCACAGGCTGGCCCGCGCCGCCCGTTTCCAACTCTTACAAGCCCGCCAGCGGCTGACGCGCCTGCCGGTGAGCCGCGCCGAGGGGCGCGTGAACATGCTGCTGCACAGGCTGGCCCAGCGGCTGGATGATCTCAGTTTCCGCCAGGGAACCGCGATGGCGAGAGTTCTGCGGCAAGATCAGATCCACCTGGCAGAGCTGACAGCCACTGTTCTGCGCCACGATCCACGCCAGCAGCTTGGCCGGGCGCGGGAACGGCTCACCGCTTGCCGCACGCACCTCGACCGCGCGCTGGAGCGAATGGCGCATGTATCCGCCGCCCGCCTGAGCGCGCTCGACGCACGACTGCATTCCTTGTCGCCACTGGCTGTATTGGAACGCGGATACGCGCTGGTGCTCGACGCGGCCGGCGGGGTGGTCCGGTCTACCGAGCAGGTTACTTCCGGCGACAAGGTCACGACGCGCGTCACAGACGGCGTCTTCACCAGCCGCGTAGAATCCAAGATTAAGAAATGAGACTATGACCGCAGCTCACGCACGCAAACTTTTCGGAACCGACGGCATCCGCGCAGCCGCGGGCGAATACCCGCTGGACGCAAACACGATTTTCGCTTGCGGGTTGGCGTTGGGCCACTCGTTGCGCAAGATGGCGGCTGAACCCAAGGTGATCTTCGGCCGCGACACGCGCGAGTCAAGCCTGTGGATTGCGGCTGTGCTGGCCGAAGGGTTGCGCGAAACCGGCGCGCGCGTGGAGAGCGCGGGCGTTGTGCCCACGCCGGCAGTGGCGTTTCTGGCGCGGACGCACGGATTTCAGGCGGGCGTGGTAATCTCCGCCTCGCATAATCCCTGGCAGGACAACGGCATCAAACTCTTCGGCAGAGACGGCTTTAAGCTTGCCGATGCGGTGGAACTGGCCATGGAAGAAGAAATTCTCCATCATGCCTCACGCTCGGCCGCTCCCGATCCGGCAACGCTGCCCACGGTGGAGGATAACGCGGCGCTCCAGGCTGACTATATTCAGTTCCTCCTCGGCTGCGCGCCCGGACTACGATTGAAAGGCCTGCGCATTGTGGCCGATTGCGCCAACGGTGCCGCGGCAGCCGTCGCTCCGGAACTTTTCCGGCATCTGGGCGGCGATGTAATTCTACAAAACATTAAACCCGACGGGCGCAACATCAACTTGAACTGCGGGGCGTTGCATCCGGCCTACGTGGCTGCTGAAGTGAGCGTGCGCGGGGCGGACCTGGGCCTCACCTTTGACGGCGACGCTGACCGCTGCTTGTTGGCCGGCAGTCACAACAACGTCATCAACGGCGATGCGATTCTGCTGATGGCCGCGCGCGACCTGAAGGCGCGGGGGATGCTGACGGGCGATCTGGTTGTAGCCACTACCATGTCCAACATTGGCCTGGAAGCGGCGCTGCGGAGCAACGGCATTCGCATGCTGCGCGCGCCGGTGGGCGATCGCTATGTGCTGGAAGAGATGCAAAAACACAATGCGGCGCTGGGCGGCGAACAGTCCGGCCATATTCTGCTGCCGCATCTGGCAACGACGGGCGATGGGCTGCTGACGGCGCTGGTAGTGCTGGACCTGGTGGCGCGGACGGGCAAGGGCATCGACGAGCTGACCGAGGATTTGAAGGTGTTTCCGCAGGTGATTGTGAACGTGAAGGTGCGGGAGAAGAGGCCGCTGGAGGGGATTGCGCCGGTGGCGGCCGCGATTCGCGCGGCGGAAAAGGAGTTGAAGGATTCGGGGCGCGTTGTGATTCGCTATTCAGGCACGGAACCTCTGGCTCGCGTGATGATTGAAGCGGAGAGTGAAGAGGCGATGCGAAGGCACGCGGAGGCGATTGCGGGGGCGATTCGCGCGGAACTGGGAGCCTGAGATGGACGAACAGGGGAGTCAGCGCGAAGAGGAAATTCAACAAGCCGTGTGGAGCGAGAAGCCGTGTCCCCCGTTGCGGCGGCAGCGATATTGCTGGCGGCCTGGAGTTTAACCAAGGCGCAGAGGCGGGACCGTTCGGGCTATTTTATAAAGCCCTTGCCTTTCTCACGGCGACGGAGAAGCTACAGGTTGACTGTGCCGCAACTGCGGAACGATCATCCGAATCTACGTGAACAACACAAAACGGAACTGGATTGTGCGGAAGAAAAAGTAAAGCCGCGCTTAACAGCAGCGCATGGGCGGCGATCCGCTTTCCGGGGCGGGGCCGAAGGCTTCGGCGGGGAGAGGCTCTCCGTGGAGTGTCTTCCAGATGCGGCGCGATGAGCCGGCCACTACCAGAATTACACCGACAATAAAAATGGACATCAGCGAGGCGTCGAGATAGCCCTGCAACTGTTTGCCCGCCACTTTGGTCAGCGGCCAAAAAATGTTCTGAATGGAAAGGACTCCCGCCGTGACGGTGGTGAATCCGACCAGGATGGCGGGAACGGCTGTTAAGCAAGCGTACTTCTGCTTGCCCATGTTGACCAGAAAAACGGTGGCTACCGACAGGGCGATGGTGGCCAGCAACTGGTTGCCCGTGCCGAACAGCGGCCAGATGGTGGAGATGTTGCCGGTGTAAATCAGGTAGCCCCAGCTCGAGACCACCACAGCCGTGACCAATATTCCGGCGGGAATCGAGCGCTGGTTGCTCAGCGGCTTCCAGGCCTTGCCCAGCAACTCGTGGAGCACGTAGCGGGCGACGCGCGTGCCGGCGTCGACCGTAGTGAGGATGAAGAGCGCCTCGAAGAGAATGGCGAAGTGATACCAGTAGCCGAGCAGCGCGTTCATGCCCGGCAGCGAGTGGAAGATCTGCGCTATGCCGACGGCCAGCGAGACCGCTCCGCCGGTTCGTCCGGCGAGATTTTCACCCACGGCGCTGGAGAAGTAATCGAGATTGACCGTGTGCAAACCGAGCTTGGCGAAGACCGCCGGTGGCGTGTTGATGGCGAAGTAGTCACCGGGCATCATGGAACAGGCGGCGATCAGCGCCATGACGCCCACTAAGGATTCGGCCAGCATGGCTCCGTAGCCGATGAAACGCGCGTCGGTTTCCTTGTTGAGCATCTTGGAAGTGGTGCCGGAGGCAATCAGCGAGTGGAATCCGGAGATGGCTCCGCAGGCGATGGTGACAAACAAAAACGGAAAGAAATGGCCGCCTATGATGGGACCGCCGCCGTGGATGAAGGATGTAACAGCGGGAAATTGAATTTGCGGATGGACGATGACGATGCCCAGGATCAAGGCGGCAATGGTGCCCAGCTTCAAATAGGTGGAGAGATAATCGCGCGGGGTGAGAAGCAGCCAGACGGGAAAGGTGGAGGCGATGAAGCCATAGGCCGCCAGCAGAAGCGTGATCTGGTGGGGATTGAAGGTGAACGCGGAGGCCCAATTGGAAGCAGCCACAAAGTGTCCGCCAATCAGAGACGCCATCAGCAGCGTGACGCCGGCGACGCTGGGCACGGCGACGCGAATTTTTCCGCCGGGCCCTTTGAACATATAGAGGCCCATGCCGATGGCGATGGGGATGGTCATGCCGATGGTGAAGACTCCCCATGGACTGCCGGCCAGAGCGTTGACCACGACGATGCCGAGGCCGGCGAGCGTGACCAGCAGGATGAAAAGAACCGCGATCATGGCCACGAGTCCAGCGAAGGGACTGATTTCGGTGCGCGCGATTTCGGCGAGCGATCTTCCGTGGTGACGCACGGAGGCAACCAGAACCATGATGTCCTGCACGGCGCCGGCAATCACCGCGCCCACTACCAGCCAGAGCAGACCGGGCGCGAAGCCGAATTGCGCCGCCAGTGTGGGGCCGACCAGCGGACCGGCTCCGGCAATGGCCGCGAAATGGTGGCCGAAAAGAACCCACTTGGGCGTGGGAGAGTAGTTCTGCCCGTCCTCAAGGGCGTGCGCCGGGGTGACGCGGGCGTCGTTGAGCGTAAGCACGCGCGCGGCCAAAAAGGCGCTGTAGTAGCGATAGGACAAAGCAAAAATACATAGGACGACGATCAGGATGGGCAATGTGTTCATGATTTCTTTCTGATGGAGCCGAGCCAGACCCAACGCACTATCCTACAGCGCGGCAATTGAACGGCTCAACAAAGGCGCAAAACAACGGCCGGCATCCGCTCAAGATGGAACGCGACGTTCGAATGGGACCAATTGCGAAAGCGTTGATCAACTTCGGGAGCTTTGTGGCTGAATGACAAGAAATCAGCGGCCTATTTCATATCCCGCCAGTTGGGGCCGAAGGCCAGGTCGGCCACCAGGGGAACTTTGAGCTGAATCACGCCTTCCATCTCCGCGCGGACTAATTGCTCGACCTCGGCGGCTTCGGCGACGGGGACTTCGAAGAGCAGTTCGTCGTGAACTTGCAGGACCATGCGGGTTTTGAGTTTGCGCTCGGCGAGTTTGCGGTCGAGGGCGATCATGGCCAGCTTGATGAGGTCGGCGGCGGTGCCTTGCAGAGGCGTGTTGATGGCGGTGCGCTCGGCGAAGCCGCGCTGATTGGGGTTGCGGCTCTCGATGTCGGGAATGGGGCGGAGGCGGCCGAAAAACGTGCGCACCGAGCCGGTCTTGCGCGTGGCTTCCAGAGTTTTATCGATGAACGCCTTGACGCCGGTGTAGCGCGCGAAGTAGCGATCAATGTAGTCGCGGGCCTCAGCTTGCGGAATGCCTAGCTGCGCGGCCAGGCCGAAGGGCGAGATACCATAGACAATTCCAAAGTTGACAGCCTTGGCGCGGTTGCGGGTTTGCTTGTCCATCTGCGCCGGTGGCACGCCAAAGACCTCGCTGGCGGTCAGCGTGTGAATGTCCTCGTTGTTCTGGTAAGCGCGCATCAGCAGACGGTCGCCTGAGAAGTGAGCCAGCAGGCGCAGCTCGATCTGGGAATAATCGGCGGAGAGCAGTTGCGTTCCGGGGGCGGCGGTGAAGGCGGCGCGAATCTCGCGGCCCAGCTCGGTGCGGATGGGAATGTTTTGCAAGTTGGGATTGATGGAGGAGAGGCGTCCGGTGGCTGTCGCTGCCTCCTGAAAGGTGGTGTGGACGCGCGAGTCGGCGTCGGCCAGCAGAGGCAGTGCATCGATATAGGTCGATTTCAGCTTCGATAAGTGACGGTATTCGAGGACCAGGCGGGGAACCTCGTGCTTTTCCGCCAGAAACTCCAGCACATCCTGCGCGGTGGAGACGGACTTGCTTTTGCCGCGAGCAGCGGGGGCGGGGAGCTTGAGATCGGTGAAGAGGATTTCGCCGAGTTGCTTGGGCGAGTTGATGTTGAAGCGGCGGCCGGAGAGCTCGAAGATGTGTTCGCCGACGCGGGTCAACTCATCGGCAAAGCGGCGGGAGAGCCCGTCGAGGACACCGAGATCGATGCGCACGCCGGCCTGCTCCATGCGGAAGAGGACAGGGACCAGCGGCAGGTCGATTTCAGAGTAGACGCGTTCGACGCCGGCTTTTTCGACTTCAGATTTCAGGGCTGGCGCCAGAGCGCGAATGACGGCGGCGCCAGCAGCGAGAGTGGAGGGCGCGGGCTGAGAATGGCGCGCGGCGACGTCGGCGAGCGACTGCGTGGAGTGGGTGGGGTTGAGCGCGTAGGAGAGCAGCATGGTGTCGTCCACTGCGCCGTGCAACGTTACGCCCTGTACGGTGAGCAAGTGGAGCGCCGTCTTCCAATCATGGGTTTGCTTGGGGACGGCGGCGTCTTCGAGCAGGGAGCATAGTTCG
Organism: Occallatibacter sp.; assembly: GCA_050011175.1. Taxonomy (GTDB): domain Bacteria; phylum Acidobacteriota; class Terriglobia; order Terriglobales; family Acidobacteriaceae; genus Telmatobacter. The sequence continues at coordinate 231,855 of JBEKJR010000003.1, read as the reverse complement.
CTGGTGAGTGGGAGGATCAGCGCCGTGCCTGACTCGGCGCAGACGCCTACACGGAAGCTGGCCTGCTTCTCGGCTGCTTCGGCTACGTCGAGCAGCGACATGGACTGTTGTGGTTTATCGTCTTCTTCTTCCGGCGCGGGCGGGGCGGCGTCAAGCGCGAAGGCAAAGCCATGCGCGCAAGCGGCGACGCAAAAGGCATCGATTTGGTCGGCGGTGGGCTCCTCAAGTAGCTTGACGGCGGGCGCGGATTCAGAGGGCGCCAGGTCGCGCAGCATGGAGGTGAACTCCAGCTCGGTGAAGAGTTCGCGGCAAGCTTCGAGGTCGGGCGGCTGCGTCTCCATGGCGGCGAGGTCCAGCGCGAGCGGGACGTGGGAGTCGATGGCCGCTAATTCTTTGGAAAGCAGGACGGCGTCGCGATTCTGCTCCAGCGACTCGCGATAACTTTTACGCTTGACCTCACTGGCGCGATCGAGAACAGCCTCGACGGAGCCGAATTCCTGAATCAGCTCCACGCTGCCCTTGTCGCCGATGCCGGGCGCGCCGGGAATGTTATCGACCGAATCACCGCGCAGGGCCATCACATCGACGACTTTTTCCGGTGGTACGCCGAGGACTTCAACGACCTTGGCGGGGTCGAGGATGAGGTTGTCCTTCTGCGGGTTGAGAATTTTGACGGTAGGCGTGACGAGCTGCATCATGTCCTTGTCGCCGGAGATGATGAAGACCTCGTGCTGCTGCTCGGCGGCCTCGCGGGCCAGGGTGCCGATGACGTCGTCCGCCTCAAAGCCCTCGGCCTGGAGGATGGGAATGCGCAGGGCTTCGAGGGCGCGGCGGATGTAGGGAATCTGGCGCTTGAGGTCTTCGGGTGTAGCCGCGCGATTGGCCTTGTAGCCCTCGTAGCTGACCTCGTCGAAGCTCTGCGTCTTGGAGTTCCACTTGCGCAGGGGTTTCATCGCGCGGGCGCGTTCGTCTCGGAAAACCTCGCCGCTCACATCGAAGACGGCGGCAAAGTAGAGCGGATGAAAGTCCTGGCGCAGCTTTTTGATCATGTTGACAAAGACGTAGATGGCCGCCGTGGGCAGGCCGGTACGGGTGCTCATGGGCCGCGAGCGCTGCATGGCATGGTAGGCGCGGAAGATGAACGACATGGTGTCGAGCAGGAAGACGGGCGGCTTGGGCTGGTCGGGCACGGTACGAGTTTATCAGGGGACAGAGAACAGTGGTCAGGGAGCGCGCCAGATGACATGATGTTCTTTGTTGCCAAGCATCACGATGGAAGCAGCAGATGTTCGACGAGTTTCACCAGTTGAAGGATATTTGAGGTCAGCTACTCCGATTTGTGTTTCATAGCCGCCTGCGTCGATCAGATCAAGACCAGGCATACCTCGGCTTGCAAATAGGCCAATTCGGGGATTCTCGTGCTCCTTTACTTGCACACCAGCAGAGCCACCGTCAATCATGAGGGCGGCATCGACATCATTGGCGCCCGGCCATTTCAAACCCTGTTCGAGGCGTGTCTTCGTAAGCCAGAGACCGGCAGCTTTGCCGACACCAAGGTTTGCAGCAGACACACTCCCGTCTTCATAGTCCAGCAAGACGAGATTGCCCGTACTTTGAACCTTGGCAAATCCCTGGAGAAAATCTGCAGGGGGAGATCCCTCGGTTAGTTCTACTCCTGACTTACCATCTGGGTCATAGAATTTTAACCAGTCTCCAGAAAAAGCCTCGAACCCTTTGGGACCAGTTTCACCTTCTCTGAGATCAACCCGTACTCGCCCCTTGGCGTCGTAAAGAGTAAGCCCCTCGCCGTCCAAAACAGCCCGATTACCGCTAACGGGGTCGTGTACGCTGATTTCTTGCGTATCTATCGCTTTGGACTGCGCCGGAGGCCGCGCGGCTGTTAGTAACAATATGCTGACTACTAACAGCACGGCAGTTCCCATCCACTTCAGCCGCCGGTTCTCACGCTCTAAGCGCTCAAGCCGCTCAACAACCTCTACGTCCGTCATTTTCATTCAGCACCTCCATGTGATTCCTGGTTCAGTTCTTCGCCGTCCGGACGCTGCTCCTTCCAGGCTCTCGAAAAAGACTGCTGCGCCACATCCAACCTTTGGTGAAAATCCAGCCCACAAGATTCGTTCAGGGTACCGAGTGCAAACCAGAGATTTGCGTGGGCAGTAGTTAATGCCCTTCTAACCCATGTTTCTGAAGGCGGAGGATCTGGCCGGACCGCTCCGCCGTCCGACACAAGGAGCGCCGACAGACCTTCAAAGTTTGCATGGTGGATTGAGCACGCAATCGCATAAGGAAGCTCGTATTCTTTTTCGCGCCCAATTTCCACTGCGATTTCTCGGATGCTCTTCTTGGACCATGAAAATTCGTTTTTGAGTCGCGTTTTGGCTTGGTCGTAATCATTCTTCAGCCGCTTCATTTCTTCTGGGCTGATGCGACTCGCCTCGTTTGGGTTGTTTTCATACAACCAACGAAGCCTGCGCCACAATAATATCTTCCGGAATTCAAGGTAATCCTCGACCTCCTCCGGATGCCGACGCAGGTATTCCGCCGTCCATCGAGACTCGTACATTCCGCGCACAATTTTCATAGCCCCAGTTCCGCAGCCGTTTCCACAAAGCAATACGGCTTCGCAGGCTCCAGTCAATGTTGCACCGGTTAAAACGCGGATGACATTCTTGGCTGGCTCGGCATCGCTCTCTTCGGCAACTTGTACCATTTGATTCGCTAAACGGATCAGATCACCGATAGCGTCGAATTGCGGCTTGTACTGTGCATACACTTTCGGCCAGAATTCCTCAAATCCGAACACAACGCCCGCCTGCTTTGCAGGTATCTCGCCCGAAAGGTGGTTGGCATCGCTCATATTGTGATGACAGGACGAACAAAAAGCGAAAGTCAACAATTAGCTAAGAAACATGCAGTCGCCGTAGCTGAAGAAGCGGTAGTGTTGCTGGACGGCGTGATTGTATGCGGCGAGGACCGGCTCGCGGCCGGCGAAGGCGCTGACCAGCATCAGCAGGCTGGACTTGGGCAAATGGAAGTTGGTGAGCAGGGCGTTGACGAGGCGGAACTGGAAGCCGGGGGAGATGAAGATTTCCGTTTCGCCGGAGTGGGCTTGCAGAGGAGCGCCGGCAGCTTGAAGCGCGCAATGTTCCAGAGTGCGGACGACGGTGGTGCCGACAGCGACGATGCGGCGTCCTTCGCTTGCGGAGCGGTTGACGGCGTCAGCGCATTCGGCGGAGAGCGAGTAGCGCTCGCGATGCAGGCGGACCTCGTCGAGCCGCTCGACACGCAGCGGGGCGAAGGTGCCTAGACCGACGTGGAGGGTGAGGCGCGCAATTTCGACGCCGCGCGCGGCCAAAGCATCGAGAATTTGCGGCGTGAAGTGCAGACCGGCGGTGGGCGCGGCCACGGAGCCGCGTTCACGGGAGTAGACGGTCTGGTAGCGCTCGCGATCCGTCGCCGCATCATCGCGGCGAATGTAAGGCGGCAGTGGCGTGTGGCCAATGCGGTCGAGGATGGTGAAGAAATCATCAACCGGATTAAAGCGGAGGAGACGTGAGCCGAAGTAGTTGCGCTCCAGAACTTCGGCTTCGAGTTCGATGTTGCCGGAAGGCGAGGGAAATTCAAGCCGTTCACCGACACGCACTTTTCTGCCCGGATGGACGAGGACGCGCCAGAGATTTTCGCCGGCGCTTTGCGCAACAGGTTCGGTGAGCATGACCTCAACGCGTCCGGTGGGCCTCTCGCGCTCACGCACAATTGTCCGACGCGCGTAAAGACGCGCGGGGATGACACGCGTGTCATTCAGGACCAGCAGGTCGCCGGGATGGAGCAACGAGGGGAATTCGGCGAAGCTGGAATCGCGCAAAGTTCCGGTAGCGCGATTCATCACCAACATGCGGCTCTGGCTGCGCTCGGAGAGCGGTTGCTGCGCAATCAACTCAGGCGGAAGGTCATAGTCAAAATCGGCGACACGAAGCGCAGTCCCTGCTTCATTCTCTTCAAGCGGACCATTCATGTGCGCGCCTTCTTGAAGTAGTCGTAGGAACGCAGGCGGGCGAATTCGATGGCGGCATTGAGCTCCTTGCGCTTGGACTCGAAATCTTCAGGGGCGAGATCGGCGGGAACGCGCGTCCATGGACCCCAACTGACGCAGATGCGGGTGAAGGGTTTGGGGACGAGAAAGAGATCCCAGGCGGGAATGACCCAGGCATGTTCGGGTTGCAGGTGGAAGCAGCCGATGGGAGCGCCGGTCATGTGCGCCAGCTTGATGGGGCCCATCTTGGTTTGATAGATGGGTCCGAGCGGGCCATCGGCGGTGAAGATGGCGGTGCGGCCGGTTTCGATGACGTTGGCCAGGCCGAGCAGCCCCTCACGCGCGCCTCTACTGCTGGAGCCGCGCACGGCGTCGAAGCCAAACATCTTGAGAATGCGGGTAATCAGTTCGCCGTCGAAGCTCCGGCTGATGAGGATTACGGCGCGGGAGTAGCGGAAGTAGACCGTGCAGGGCAGCACGCACTGGTGCCAGAAGCAGTAGATATTCGCCGGGGACCTCTCGCCGAAAACAGTGGGCGTGACGCCTTCCGGGGCAAGAACCTCAAAGCGCCAGGTCAAGCCGACGAGCCAGACCAGCGCCGAGACTACGCGCGGGACGACGGCCAGCGCCAGGCGCTGGAGGAAGGTAAATCGAGGCTGGTCTCCGGCGGGCACAGTTTTGATATTAGCGGAGTTAGCGGGGTTAGCGGAGCTAGCGGCGTTAGCCTTTAACTCCGCGAACCTAACTGTTCAGCTATAGCGCAGCCAGCGCAGGAGCTCGGGCAGGGTAGCCCGCTTGCCGTACATGAGGATGCCCACGCGGTAGAGGCGCGAGGAAAACCAGAGCATGGCCCAGATGGTCAGGATCAACAGGACAATGGATGCCACAAGCTGCCAAAGCGGCACCGTTTCCAAACCCATGCGTGGAAGCACGATATAAGGCGCGGTAAATGGGCAGAGCGTTGCGGCAACAGACCAGACGGAGTTGGGGTCCTTGAGCAGCACGGGAAGAAGGCCCATGCTGAGATAGAGGGGAACGATGGCCAGGGGCATGAACTTCTGTAAGTCCTGGGAGGTCTCGCAGGTGGCGGCCAGGCCGGAAAACATCGCGCTGAAGAGAGCAAAGCCCAGCAAAAAGTAGACGGGAAAGAGCAGACCCTCCATCCAGGAAAAATGAATGGAGAAATTGCCGGTGAGCGCGGATGCGGCCAGCACGGAACCCATCAACAGGGTGGCTGCAATTGTCCAAATAAGGATTTGTGTCAGGCCCACCGCGCCCACGCCGACCATCTTTCCGGCCAGCAGATCGTCGGCACGAGCCACCGAGAGCATAACCTCGAAGATGCGCGAGGTCTTCTCCTCGATGATGGCGCGGGCCAGATCCAAACCGTAAAGCATAATGGGCATGGAAAGCAACAGTGCCATCAACAAAGACTTGTAGAAGGGCGCTGCTCCTTTAGTCTTGGCAATCCTGCCGTTCTTGTCCAACTGGAGGGTTTCAACAGAGACCGGCTTAAGCGCGGCATCGGCATCGGCCTGGTTGATTCCCTGGGCAAGCAATCGCTCGCTCGTAGCGGCGCGATTCAAGGCATTCTTCAGCCGGTCAAGGTTGTAGTCATAGCTGCCTGTGGATAGCGAGGTATAGGAGGCGGTGATCGCACCAATTGAGGAAGCATTGATTTCAAGAACACCGTCAATGGCCTTGATCTGGATCTGTTTCAGCAGGGCGGCATGATCCTTCTCGCTGGCCGGGGCTACGACATCGACAGTGTATTTTGCGTTCTTATCGTCCTGTAACTGGCGGCGAATGGCGTTGGCCAGGGGAACGTTGCCGGAGGCGATGGCGATATGCTTGCCGGATGCGGCGTTGCGGGTAGTGAAGGAACTCCAGGCCAGCAGCGCGACAATCAGCAACGGCACCAGCACCGTGGAAAAGATGAAGGCCCGTCCGCGAATTTGCTCCAGGTATTCACGCCTGGCAATCAAAATAATGTTACGCATGATTCCGGCCTCCCACGGTCTGGATGAAAATTTCTTCCAGCGACGGCTCAATCAGCTCGAAGCGGTAGATGGTCGCCATGGCCGCAGCCTCATGCAGCAGCTTTTGCGCGTTTCCGTGCGGTTTGAGCTTGATCTCGGCATGGCCGGAGAAGTTCTTTGCCTCCGCAATCTCTTCGCTGTTCAGGAAAGCGGAGTCGCCCTCGAACTCGACGATCACGTGGTTGCGTTCGTAGCTGGCCTTGATCCGGCGCAAATTGCCGGCCAGCACGGCCTCGCCGTTGTTGATGAGGCAGATCGAGTCGCACAGCTTCTCCACCTGGTCCATGCGATGGGTGGAAAACAGGATAGCCTTGCCCTGGGCCTTGAGTTCAAGTAGTATCCGCTCCATCAGCATGGCATTCACCGGGTCAAGGCCCGCGAAAGGCTCGTCCATGACAATGAGCCGGGGATCGTGCAGCAGCGTGGCGATAAACTGGATCTTCTGCTGCATGCCCTTGGAGAGTTCCTCGGTCTTTTTCTGGAGCGCATCGGCGATCTCCATGCGCTCGGCCCAGGCGCTGGCGCGCTGTTGAGCTTCCCCGGCGTTCAGTCCATGCAACTGGCCGAAGAAGACCAACTGGTCGAGAACCTTCATTTTTTTGTAGAGGCCGCGTTCTTCGGGCAGGTATCCCACCTGCTCCAGGCTCTGGCGCTCAAAGGGCTTGTCAAAAAGACTGATGTTGCCCGAGTCGGGCAGGGTAATGCCCATCATCATGCGAATAGAGCTGGTTTTGCCCGCCCCGTTCGGCCCCAGCAGGCCAAACATCTGGCCCGCCTCGATGGCCAGGCTCAGGCCGTCGACGGCAACCTTGTTCTCGTAGGCCTTGGTTACTCCCGCGAGTTCGACAACTGGCATGGATTCTCCCGCTGTTCAATGTGCAGTTTGGATTCAGGCTTGTGCAATCTTGATTCAGATAAACCGGAGAGACCGGCCTGCATGAAGTGTAGCAAAGCTGCCACCGCGCAGACTACGTCCTGGGCGCGGAAAGGAAGTGCGCAAATATGCCACGGAGAGTTCAAATACCGGCAGTCCGGCACAATCGGCTTCTTTTTTCGCGACCCGGCAAATTTTTCTTCATGGACCTGATTTCTTTTGGCCTGTTCCATTCTGACAATTACAAATACAAGTGCGCCAAAGGGTTAAAGAAAATACGAAGAAAACCGGAAAAACAGGGAAACCGAAGTGTTCGTTCGTGGACACAAGTGGGCAGTGATGAGGCAGGGGAGAAGATGGTACTCTAAGTTGACAATGTCAGATTACGATTTTTTCATCTCTGAAGCCATTGACGGGCCAGCGCAAAAGCCGCAGACTGTCGCAGAGCTTGACGTGCGCCAGGCAGTGCTGGATGATCTGGCATTGAAAATTCTTTATTTGTCAGGCTCTCTGTCCATCTCCGAGCTGGCTGAAAAAACCAAGCTCAGCTTTGAAGTGGCCAAAGAACTGGCATACCAGTTGCGCGCGGAGGTGTTCTGCCAGGTTACGGGAATGAACGCCAACATTCCTCAGATAGGCATCACCACCCAGGGCAGAACGCGCGCCATGGAACTGCTTTCGCAGAACCATTACACAGGTCCCGCGCCGGTGTCTTTGGAGAGCTACGTTGAGCAGACGCGAAAGCAGAGCATACGCAAAGTGGAGGTGCATGCGGAGGACGTGCAGCGCGCCTTTGCGCATCTTGTGATCGGCAGCGATAAATTGCGGCAGTTTGGCACGGCGCTCAACTCCGGCAGTTCCATCTTTCTCTATGGCCCGCCGGGAACCGGGAAGACCACCGTCGCGGAAACCTTGTCGCGGGTGATTGCCGAAGATGAGGTGTGGATTCCATACGCGCTGGAGGTGGATGGCCAGATCATTACCGTCTACGATCCAGCGATTCACAAGCAAACAGCAGAGTCGAAGAACACGGGCCGGGATGGCCGCTGGGTGCTGTGCCAGCGTCCCGCGGTGCTGGTGGGCGGCGAGCTGACGGCCGAGATGCTGGACCTGCAATTGAACCCGGTGACCAAGTTCTACGTCGCTCCCGCGCAGATGAAAGCCAATAACGGGGTTCTGATCATTGACGATTTCGGGCGGCAGAGGATTCGCCCTGAAGAATTGCTTAACCGCTGGGTCGTACCCCTGGATCGCCGCATTGATTTTCTGGCGCTGGCGGGAGGAAAAAAGATTGAGGTCCCATTCGAGATGCTGGTGGTCTTTGCATCCAACATGGACCCGGCGGAGTTGGTGGATGCCTGTTTCCTGCGCAGGATTCAAACCAAAATCCTGATCGGCACGGTTTCCGACGATCAGTTCTGCGAGATATTCCGCCGCGTGGCCGAGGAAAATGGGGTGGAGTATGACGCCGCCGTTCCCAAAGACCTGATCGCCTTCATTCGCGGCGGATTGAAGCAGGAGCTGCGCCAGTGTTATCCGCGGGATCTTGTAAACCAGGTTCTTTGGGCCGCCCGCTACGAAGGCAAGAAGCCATACATGGATCACGCGGCTATAGCGCAGGCGTTGGAGGCGTATTTTTTGGCGAAGGCGTAGGGGGACGTCGCCGGAGGGCGCGTTCTCAGCAGATTTTGCGAAGATCCGGGCCGAAATACTCTTCATGATCGTAATTACAGCTGGTGGTGCGCGATGGCCCTCCAAGGCGGTCCTAGCTGCTTGACGTTGAACGCGGTGCAGCGTATCATTTATCCATGATCCGGAGTTTCAAGGACCACGACACTGCGGAACTCGCACAGGTGGGGACGAACCGGCGATGGCGCGGCATTGAACGCGTAGCACGACGGAAACTCAACCGGATGGATGCGGCTACCCGGCTCGATGATCTCCGCGAGCCTCCGGGAAATATGTTGGAACCGATGAGAGGAACCCGGCGCGGTCAACACAGTATCCGCATTAACAATCAATATCGCATTTGCTTTGTATGGAAGGAGGATGGAGCGTATGACGTTGAAATCGTCGATTACCACCGCGAACGGAAAGGGAAATAAGGTGCCCCTGGTCCGTCCCGCTCAGGGATGGAATTACCAGTACGTGACGACTTCGCCCGGCGAGATGTTGGAGGAAGAATTTCTAAAGCCACTTGGCTTGAGTCAGAATCGGCTAGCGATGAACATTCGCGTGCCGTCCACGCGAATTGGCGAAATCGTTCGCGGCAAGCGCGCCATCACTCCCGACACGGCTCTGCGCCTGGCCCGCTTCTTCAATAACAGCCCGGAGTTCTGGCTCAATTTGCAGCAGATGCACGACCTCACCAAAGCCAAACTCGCCTTTGCCAAAACAATTGACGCAGAGGTGCGCGTGTACGAGCCGACGGCGGCCTAGCGGACATCCTGTTGTTAGGTTTTTTGCTCAATAGGGTTCCTGCGAGTTGGCCTGACGCTGGCATTTTGTTGGCATGGCAAATCCGGAACATCATGCGAATCTGAAAGAAGGCGTCGAGGCGTGGAATGAGTGTCGAGGTCGGAAGAACGAACCCTGCTGAAAATCAACGACGCTCAAAACGGCAAATACTCAGGAAACGCGGTCTCAACACACGTATAACACACCCGAGATTTCGTAGTCTCAATGGATGGTTTCCGGCTTCGCTTGCCCAAGAAATTCATATACCTCATTCGGCGAGTGAACTACAAAGCTGTCAGCGCGCTCGGGGTCTGTTTCCTTTGCGAGTCCACGCAGGGATTCAAGCATCTGAACTTGCACGGAAACGAGCCTCTGCTTTGCCAGTGAGGGATTGGCGTCAAGCACGGCGTTCAAGACGCGGTCGGCATCCGACTGGCTCATAAAAAAACGGATTGGCCTCCTCCCTGGGAAGCGATTATCTGGAATCACAAGGAACTTCCCGTTCTTGCCTTGGATTACCCACGCCTTATATTCCTCTGAGAACTCCCCCTCGATCACGTCAAGCGATAATGGTTGGATCATTTGCTCTTCACCTTTGAATAAGTGTACCCCTTGCAATACCGTGCCAGTGTGCTTTGACTAACAAAAGGTCGAGCTAGATAGCTGCTTCAGCAACTGGAAGGACCACGACGCCTACAAAAAAGCCTTCGACAAACTGCTCGACGATCTCCATGGCAAGCGCGAACTTCCTTCCGCCTGATTTCACTCATTCGCCCTCGACCGCCGCGTTTTGCAGATAATTACTCTCCCCCGGCGCACAATAGGTCTATGAGCAATGACCAAAGGCATGGGCCGTTACTGACCACTGATAACTGACAACTGAAAACTGGGTACCCCCCTACCCCCCCTAAAAATTTATTTTTTGCACAGATTTCGTGCAGATAATTTTAAGCCGTTTGGAATCAATGCTTTCTGATAAGAATTCCCGTCGCTACGCCTCGTGTGCGAAACGGCGAATTTTGCACATTATTTCCGTTGTCCTGCTTTCCGGTGGGTTTGTCCCTCTGGACGCAGGCCATTTAGCATCCGGAGTGTGGCGGAACTCGACACTCCGGTGATGTATGTGAAGGGCGTGGGGCCCAAGGTGGCGGAGATGCTTGCCGCCAAGGGGATCCAGACCGCCGAGGACCTGCTCTACCACCTTCCCTTTCGCTATGAGGACCGGCAGCATCCACGCAGCCTGGACGAGCTTGTGCCGGGCGAGACGGTCAGCGTGATTGCTGAGGTGCGCGGCGCGATGCTGCTGTGGACGCGCAAGATGCCCATCTTCGAGTTAACCGTGGGACAGGGGCGGCGGGCGTTGAAGTGCATCTGGTTCCACGGCAGCTATCTGGATGGCAAGTTTCATGCCGGGCAAACGGTGGCGCTGTATGGGCGGGTCGAGCCGTCACGCTCCAGCCAGAATTTGAAGATGATTCAGCCGCAGTTTGAGCTGCTGCCCGATGCGTCGGACGACGCCGAGACGCGGCTGCTGGAGGTAGGGCGGCTCACGCCGGTGTACGAATCGCTGGGCGGGGCGCGGCTAACCTCGCGCTGGCAGCGGAAGACGATCTTTCATCTGCTGGAAGGGATGCGTGGCGCTGTACCGGAGTGCCTGCCCCGGGCGATGCTGGAGCGGCTCAGCTTGCCGGAGCGCGAGATTGCACTGCGCGAGGTGCATTTTCCGTCGGAAGGCACGTCTATGGCTCAGTTGCAAGCCTCGGCGACGCCTGCTCACCGGAGGCTGATCTTCGAGGAGCTGTTTTTTCTGGAGCTAGGGCTGGAGCTGAAGCGGCGTCGGATGCGGGAGCGCGCCGGGATCAGCTTTGCGACCAACGACAATGTGCGCGAGGCGATACGGGAGGTGCTGCCCTTTCATCCCACGGCGGCGCAGAAGCGGGCTCTGGGCGAGATTGTAGCCGACATGCGCGCGCCGAGCCCCATGCGGCGGCTGCTGCAAGGGGATGTGGGCTCGGGCAAGACTATCGTGGCATTGCAGGCCATGCTGGTGGCGATGGAGAACGGCTACCAGGCGGCGTTAATGGCGCCCACCGAGATACTGGCCACGCAGCACTATCTGGCCATGCGCAAGCTGCTAGAGAGGTCGAGCCGCCGCTACCGGATCGCGCTGCTGACCGGCTCGCTCTCTGAAGACCGCAAGCGGCAGACGCGCGGCGAGATCAACCGCGGCGAGGCGCAACTGGTGATCGGGACTCATGCGCTCATTGAGGAGAAGGTGGAGTTCGACCGGCTGGGGCTGGTGGTGGTGGACGAACAGCACCGCTTCGGCGTGATGCAGCGGTTCAAGCTGATGAAAAAGCCCAGGCCGGATGGAGGGATGGTGGCCGAGCCGGATGTGCTGGTGATGACGGCCACGCCGATTCCACGGACGCTGGCGCTGAGTTTGTACGGCGATCTGGACGTGAGCGTGCTGGATGAGATGCCGCCCGGGCGCACGCCCATTGTTACTCGGCGCGTCTCCGGCGAAATGGCCGAGGAGGTGTGGGCTTTTGTACGCAAGCAAGTGGCGATGGGGCGCCAGGCGTACATTGTTTACCCGGTCATCGAGGGTACCAGGGAGGACCAGCCGGAGCTGGATTTCTCGCATGACGATCCCGAGGCGGGGATTGAGGCGGCGTCTGCGCCGGGTAAGATCGTTCGCCGGACCACCCGCAAAGGAAAGACCGGGGAGCTGTTTGCGAAGACGGCGCAGGAAGCCAATCCGGGAGCAAAGTCGGGGCTTAAATCCGCCGTTGAGATGCACGAAAAGCTGCGCCTGGGGCCGCTGGCCGGTCTGCGCGTGGGCCTGTTGCACGGGCGTTTGGACGCCGACGAGAAGGAGATCATCATGCGCCGCTTCCATCGCGGCGAGATTGACGTGCTGGTGGCCACCACGGTGATCGAGGTGGGCGTCGATGTTCCCAATGCAACGGTGATGGTGGTGGAGCACGCGGAACGGTTTGGGCTGGCGCAGTTGCACCAGTTGCGCGGGCGGGTGGGGCGCGGGGCGGCGAAGAGTTATTGCATTCTCATAACCGGCGAGCGTGTTTCTCCGCTGGGCGAGGAGCGGCTGAACGCCATGGTCCGCACCCAGGACGGATTTGAGCTGGCAGAGCTGGACCTGACGCAGCGCGGCCCCGGCGAGTTCTTCGGAACCCGGCAGGCGGGGCTGCCGGATTTTCGCGTGGCCAACCTGCTGCGCGACCGGCAGTTGCTGGAGCTGGCCAAGATAGAGGTTTCCCGCTTTGCCAACGCTCCCGGCAGTCCAAAGGGGCCTGGCAACGAGGCGACTGAGGCCGAGCGGGCGCGGGTTTGGGCGCGGCTCAAAGAAGCCTGGCAGCGCCGTTATGGGCTGGTAGAAGCTGGTTGACCCGGCAAACGGCCGCTTGATAACATCAGACATGTGATTCTGTATCCGATGCGGGTGAATCCAAAGAATTATTCCATATCATTTTCCTCCGGAAGAGATAAATGCTCGACAGGGTCGGTAAACGCTTGAAAGGATAAAAACGCTGCAATGAGATGTAGGCCGCTGTTACTTGTTGTTCTCACACTATCTCTTTTCTTCGCTACCGGCTGCAAGCCCAGTTCGGCCTCGCTGATGGCGGCAGTCAAGGCTGACGACACCGCGGAAGCCATAAAGCTGATCGGGAAGGGAGCCGACCCGAACAGCCGCACCTCGCCGAACGGATGGAGCGCGCTGCACTACGCGGCCAGGAACGGCAATGTTGAGATTGTCCAAGCTCTACTCAAGGCCGGCGCGGATGCGAACTATGCGGGAGACATGGAAGGCCAGACGGGTCCAATTGTTTCTCAGAAACCCCTGGCTGCCGCAATGGGAACCTCGAATTTGCTTAGCGAGATTCCGGCCGATCAAATGGAGGAAACGCTGCGCAAAGCTGGAGTGGACGACCCGGCGCTGCTGAAGAGCATGAAAGACCCCAAGGCCGCTGAACGATACCAGAAGGTTGTCGATCTATTAACTAAAGCCACGAAATAGATACAACTGGCCGAAGACGCCGCTTCCTGATCGACTGGCCTGTTTAGTTTCCGGGAGAAAGGATGGCAGGCCCCATGCTGCGCACAATTCTCTTCTTCGCCGCATCTGCCGCGATAGTATCGCTGTCGTGGCGTTCGCTGAAGGATGCGCACACCCACGGATTCTATCGCTTCTTCGCGTTCGAGCTGCTGCTGGGGCTGATTCTGTGGAACGCTCCATTGTGGTGGCGCGACCCGCTTTCGTGGCGGCAACTGGCCTCCTATCTTCTTGGAGCAGTGTCCATCGGGTTGGCAATTGAAGGTTTCCGGCTGATGCGGGTGATTGGCCAGCCGGCGCCAGGGCGAATTGAGAGTACCAACCTGGCCTTCGAGAACACGACGACGCTGGTCACATTGGGGGTCTATCGCTGGATTCGGCATCCCTTGTATGCGTCGTTACTGGCGCTGACGGGGTGTGCGTATTTTAAGAATCCGACCGGGCTCGCTTCAATTGTCCTAACGCTGGGCACGAGTGGTTGTCTGCTGGGAACGGCGCTTGCCGAGGAGGGAGAAAACCTCAAACGCTTTGGAGCAGCCTATGCCGATTACAAAAAGCGCACCCAGCGATTCATTCCATTTGTTTTTTGAAAGCGAGTTCATCGACGGCAAGGACTGATTCGAACAGCCTGTCAGTCGATTCCCGCGGCGTTTGCGCCGTGCATCAACTCGACGGGAAAGGTCTGGATTTCCAGGTCGATGCTGGCAATATCGGCGCCGCAATCCTGCTGGTGGTTGCGGGTGCATTGGCAGAGTTCGGTGAAGCGGATGTGCCCGCTCTGGCTCAGTTCCAGGCCGGCGGCAATCATCACGCTGTAAATATCGACGCAGGCCTGCCGCTCGAACTCAAACAACATATTCACGGTGCCGGCATCGTTCGCTCCGCGGCTGAGAACCCAGCCGCCACAACCGAGGATTGCGCCGGTGAGGGTCTGGACCAGGCGCGAAGGTTCTTCGATGGAGATGGCCTTCATCTGCATGGCCCAGGGAATGCCCATCATCTGTACTGCGTCGCGAGTCGGCAGAGTTGGTCTCACACCTGCCTTATCGGAGTCCGGGATGCACAGCATAACCATTGTTGCGGAGTCGCACGGAACGTGCCCGGCTTTGAGACACCTCTGCTTGTGGCTAGGCTCGAATGGCCTGCGCTGGTAATTGGAGGCGCGCCTATTTCCCGGAGGACACGACGCCGCCCGAGGCTAGCCGTATAACAACCTAAACACAGCAAGAGGGAAATGATGTAGCTTCATAGACAGCATGATTGTCGGCTCCGGAATCGATCTGGTGGAAATAGGGCGTGTCCAGAAGTCCATGGAACGCTACGGGCATCGGTTTTTGGACCGCGTGTACACGGCGGCGGAGCAGGCGTATTGCCTGCGCAAGCGCAAATCCGCGGAGAGCTTTGCAGCCCGGTTTGCCGCCAAGGAAGCCGGAGCCAAGGCGTTGGGAACGGGCATCCGATATGGCGTAAACTGGCTGGAGATAGAGGTCGCACGCGGACCCGGCGGAAGGCCCACCCTCCAGTTTCACGGGCGCGCGGAGGAGTTTGCCGCGCGCCTGGGCGTTCGCCACGCCGCACTTTCTATCACTCACACCGCGGAACTGGCCATGGCCAGCGTGGTGCTTGAAGACGGACCATGATTCCGCCTTTTCTGCTATTCTCTATGCGTTAACCGCCTCATTGATTACCCGAGGGGAATACCGTGCCAAGCCGCAAAGAGATTCAGTGGTCGCAACTGAGAGTAGGGGCATTGGTCCTGATGGCCTCGACCATACTAATCGGACTGATTCTTCTGATGTCCAGCTCGAGCGGTGGACTGTTTGCACGCAAACTGGTGCTGCGTTCCTACTTTGAGAATGCGGCCGGCCTCAAGGATGGCGCGCCCGTGACGCTGGAAGGCGTGACCATCGGCAACGTGATCCATGTCCGCGTGGTTTCGGACCGCAACCCCACGCCGGTCGAAGTGACAATGCGGGTGGGCCGCGAATACCAGAACCGCCTGCATACCGATTCGACAGCCTCGATCAACCAGGCCGGCGTTCTGGGCGACAGCTACGTGGATCTCAGTTCGGCCCACGCCAGCGGCCCGCAACCGGCCAACAACGCCGAACTCAAAGCTGCCGGCTCGCCCAGCATCCAGGATGTAGTCCGTAACAGCAATGATTCCATTAAAGAGCTCAACAAGCTGTTGCACAAGGTCGAAAACACGGTTGATTCGGTCAACGCCAAGAACGGCGCCGTGGGAGAGTTGATCAATGACCCCGAACTGGCCAGGAAAATTTCAACCATAGCCACCGATCTGGAGGCCATTACCGGCGCAATCGCCGGAGGTAAAGGTTCACTGGGTAAACTGATCAATGACGATACGCTTTACACCCGCGCCAACTCGGCCGTCGACCGGCTGAACAGAATCACCATCGCCCTGGATGAGGGCAAGGGCAGCGCCGGCAAGCTGATAAAAGACGATTCGCTCTACAACAACCTGAATGCCGCCGTCACGAACGTCAATCAGATGGTTGCCGATATCAACGCCGGTAAAGGCGCGATGGGCATGCTGGCCAAAGATCCGGCCTTTGCGTCGAAACTGGATGACACCATCAACCGGCTGGACATGATTCTTCAAGGCATGAATGAAGGCAAGGGTACGCTGGGGCAGTTGGTGCAAAATCGCTCACTCTACGACCATACCGACCAGACCATGGATCATGCCCAGCAGCTGTTGAAGAGCATCCGCGAAGATCCGAAGAAGTATTTGGTGATTCGGATGAAGATATTCTAGGAAGTGCCGGGGCCTCTTATTTCACCACCAGGTTCACCAGCTTGCCGGGAACTACGATCACTTTGACAACCGTTTTTCCGGCAGTCCGCGACCGGACCTTGTCGTCTGCCAACGCCGCCGTCTCGATAGTCCTGGCGTCTGCATCGGCTGCAACGCGGACGACGGTGACCAGCTTGCCGTTGATCTGGACGGGGATTTCGAGTTCGTCTTCTTTAGCCAGTTCGGGATCGCTGACGGGCCAGGAGGCGCGCAGAACAGAACCTTTCTCGCCCAGTGCTTCCCACAGTTCTGCGGCAAGGTAAGGAGCAAACGGCGCCAGCAACAAGACCAGCGTACGAAGCAGCTCGCGCACCACCGGGGCGGGAACTTCGCCTGACTCCAGTTGCGTGTCAGCGGCTTGGATCTCGTTAACCAGCTCCATGATGGCTGCCACGCAGGTGTTGAAGTGCCATCGGCCCTCGAAGTCCAGCGTGATCTTGGCGATGGTCTGGTGCAGTTTGCGCAGTAACGCGGCTCCGCCGTTTTGCGTTTTAGACGGGCTTGCGTGAGCCGAACGTGCCAGCGATGCGTACTTTGTGGTCAGACGCCAGACGCGGGCCAGGAAGCGGCTCACCCCTGCGACGCCGTCCTCCTGCCAGTCCAGATCGCGGTCCGGAGGCGCGGCAAACAGAGCGTACATGCGCGTGGCGTCGGCGCCGTAACGAGCCACCATATCGTCGGGCGAGACCACGTTGCCCTTGGACTTGGACATCTTGGCGCCGTCTTTGATAACCATGCCTTGCGTAAACAGGCGTCGCGCCGGCTCGTCGTTGGCGATCATGCCTAAATCGCGCATCACCCTGGTCCAGAAGCGCGAGTAGATGAGGTGCAGAATGGCGTGCTCCACGCCGCCGATGTACTGGTCGATGGGGAACCAGTATTGCGCCTTCGCCGAATCGAAGGGAGCCTTCGAGTTCTTCGCGTCCGTGTAGCGATAGAAGTACCAACTGGAATCGACGAAGGTGTCCATAGTGTCGGTTTCTCGCCTGGCCGCAGAGCCGCACTTGGGACAGGGGGCGTTCACGAACTCCGGCACACGGCCCAGAGGCGATCCGCCCTGCAGGGTGATTTCAATCTGCGCAGGCAGCACCACGGGCAACTGCTTATCAGGAACCGGCACCAGGCCGCACTTCTCGCAGTGAATAAAGGGAATCGGCGTGCCCCAGAAGCGTTGCCGGCTCACGCCCCAGTCCTTGAGGCGGAAGGTGACCTTGGGCTCGCCGAAACCGCCGCGTGCGGCAGCCTCCTGCAATTGCCGTTGAGCCTCAGCGCAACTCAGGCCATCGTACTTACCAGAGTTTACGAGGACGCCCTCTTCGGAAAGGAACGGTAGTTCCTGCGATACGGCGGGATCAGCTGGCTTGATCACTTGCACAATCGGCAGGCCGTATTTCGTGGCGAACTCGAAATCACGCTCATCGTGGCCGGGAACGCTCATGATGGCGCCGGTGCCGTATTCGGCCAGGATGTAGTTAGCCACCCAGATGGGAATACGCTGGTTGTTGTAAGGATTGACGGCGAAGTGGCCAGTGGGAACGCCGTGCTTTTCGATTGCGCCCAGGTCGCCGGCCTCGCGCGCGCGCTTCTGCTGATCGAGGAGCTCGTCGACTTGCGCCTTCAGTTTGGAGTCAGACGCGGTGAAAATCGCTACCAATTCATGCTGCGGGGCCAGTTGCACGCTGGTTGCGCCGAAAATGGTGTCCACGCGGGTGGTAAAAACGCGGATGCGCGTCTTTTCAGATTTCTTTTCATCGAGGAAAAAATCAACATCTGTTCCTTCGCTGCGCCCAATCCAATTGCGTTGCATGGTGCGGACTTTTTCCGGCCAGCCGTCGAGCGAGTCGAGGCCGTCGAGCAACTCCTGCGCGTAGGCGGTGATGCGCAGAAACCATTGTTCCAGGTCCCGTTGCTCGACCAAGGTTTCCTCGTGCCGCCAACAGCAGCCGTCGACCACCTGCTCGTTGGCCAGCACGGTGGCGCACTCCGGGCACCAGTTGACTTTACTTTTTTTGCGGTAGACCAAACCCTTCTCGTACATGCGCAGGAAGAACCACTGGTTCCAGCGGTAGTACTCGGGCAGGCAGGTGGCGATTTCCGTGGCCCAGTCGTAGCCCAGCCCGAGCCGCTCCATCTGCCGCTTCATGGCGGCGATGTTACTAAGGGTCCACTCGCGGGGAGGGGTATTGTTCTTGAGCGCGGCATTCTCGGCGGGCAGCCCGAAGGCATCCCAGCCCATGGGGTGCAGCACGTTGTAGCCGCGCATCCACATGTGCCGGGCCAGCGCGTCGCCGATGGAGTAGTTGCGCACGTGGCCCATGTGCAATTGGCCGCTGGGATAGGGCAGCATCTCCAGGACGTAGTACTTGGGCTTGCCGCAGGTGGCTGGCTCGGCCGCATAGAGCGCGGGGTCCGCGGCCCAGCGCTGCTGCCATTTGGGTTCAATCGTTGCCGGGTCGTAACGCAGTTCGTTCTCTTCCGCCATATCTTATTCAGTGTAAACGGAAGGCGCTTCCGGTTCTGGATTACTTCACTAGGCTTAACAGCGCCTTTACATTGCGCTCCTCGTCGTCGGGGGCGTCGTCCGGGGTTTCGGCGATGAAGGCGGCGTGAGCGAAGCGCTTGTCATTGAGCAGGCGGCGGAAGGGCTCCAGGCCCATGGTGCCCTGGCCGATGTGCTCGTGCCGGTCGAGCTTGGAGCCGCGCGCGGCCTTGGCGTCGTTCATGTGCCAGACGCGGACGGCGGCGAGGCCGACGGTTGCGGCGGCCTGGGCCATGGTTTGCTCGTAGCCCTCGGCGGTGACCAGATCGTAGCCGGCGACGTGACTATGGCAGGTGTCGAGGCAGACGGCCACCGGGGCCGACGGCTTGAGCCGGGCGACCAACTCGGCAACCTGCTCGAAGCTGCCGCCGAGGGAGAACTCCGCTCCAGCGGTGTTTTCAATGAGGATGTGGAATGGTGTTCCCTGCCAAGGCAATCCGTCAATGGCTTTGGTGATGGAATCGGTGGCGAGTTTGAGGCCCTCGTCGCGCGTCAAGCCCTTCCACGAGCCGGGATGCAGCACCAGGTACTCTGCGCCCAGGGCGAGCGCGCGCTCTATTTCGCCGCGAAAGGCAGCGATGCTTTTCGAGCGAATCTCGTCGGACTGGCTGCAGATGTTGATCAGGTAGCCGGTGTGGATGACCAGCGGGCCGACGTCGAGCTTGGCGCGCAACTCCTTCATGCGCGCGCATTGTTTGGGGTCAACCTTGGGGGCGCGCCACATGCGCGGGCTGGCGGAGAAAATCTGCAAGGTGTTGGCGCCGATTTCGCGTGCGCGCTCGATGGCGTTGGATGCGCCGCCGGTTGTGCCGAGATGGATGCCGATGCGCTTGGTCATGGTCACAGTTTATCGGATGTGAAAGATCTGGATTCGGCTTCGTGGTACATCGGATACCCCCACCCGTATTTTGGACGCAAACTCGTTGTTTTCTTGAGGTTACAGAGGTAATAATATACTTGACTAATGATAGAATTTGTGAGATTCTGGAATTGCTATGAAAAACGAAGTCAAAACCCTAGCCGATGCAATTAGGTACTTCTCTGACGAGCAGACCTGTATTGACACCATAGCCTTCATCCGCTGGCCTAACGGTCCTGAGTGCCCTGCCTGTCTCACTCCCAAGAACCGGCAGCACTGGCTAAAGACTCAGCGCCGTTGGCAGTGCCGGGATTGTGGACGCCAGTACTCGGTGAAACTGAATACCATCTTCGAGGATTCGGCCATCTCGCTTACCAAGTGGCTCCCCGCGATGTGGCTACTGGCAAACTGCAAGAACGGCATTAGCTCTTATGAGATCGCCCGGTCTATCGGCGTCACTCAGAAGTCGGCATGGTTCATGCTGCATCGGATTCGTGAGGCCATGAAGAATCGGTCCATCAAGAAGCTCGGACCCTCTGGCAAGCCTGTAGAAGTGGACGAAACCTATGTCGGCGGCAAGATGAAGAATATGCACAAGAGCAGACGGGAAAGGCTGAACCTGGCCGAGCGCGGTGATAACAAAGTGGCCGTGATGGGGATGCTTGACCGCTATGCGCGGGAAGTGCGCGTCAAGGTGATTCCTAACGTCAACCGCTATACCTTGCAGGCCGAGATTCTCAAGCAGGTCGTCCCCGTGGGCACCGTCTACACCGATCAGCACTCAGGGTATGAAGGCTTGAAAGCGGCTCACTTCATTCACAAGACTGTGAATCACCTTCAAGAATACGTTCGCGGTGACATTCACACTCAGGGTATCGAAAACTTCTGGGCTTTGCTCAAGCGGTCACTGAATGGAACCTATGTAGCCGTAGAGCCGTTCCACCTTGAAGCCTACGCCGATGAACAGGCTTTCCGTTACACCCATCGCGCCACTAAAGACAATCCGATGACAGACGCGGACCGCTTTGCGCTGGCAATATCGCAGATTTCAGGGAAAAGACTGACCTACGCAGAACTGACCGGCAAGGTGGGAGAAACGGCGTTCTAGGTTTGCTTGGCTTGGGCGGCAGAGACGCGGGAAGCGGATTTAGGCGTTCGTTTCTCGCGCTTGTCCTCTTCGATGCGCCTGTTGAGTTCCGCCTTGGAGACGGTCAGGACTTGCCCTAAAAGGCTCTCGAAAGCCTTGTATTCGGCGGATTGTGGCTTAGGCTTCATGGGTTTATCATAGCGCAATCTGAACAAGGAGATACGCAAATGACCGCAGAAGAGCAGGTTGACTTCATCCACTTTCTGTTTGAGCGATGGAAGGCGGAAAGACGAGAGTTGATCGCATACAATATTGCCCTCGAAATCATTAAGAGCGAGAATCCCCAGATAAAACCAACTCTGGATAAGATTCTCGAAAAGGCGCGGAAGTCTGAAGATGTTCAAAAATTTCTGGAGAGTCGCTTTGAAGGTCTCGAAGAACTGATAAGCAGCATGGGCGAAGGGACTCTAGAGAAAGCGGTCCGAGAATTTCAGGAAAAGTTCGGGTCAAAACTTCCGATAAACTGATTTTGGTTTGTTGCACACTCCCCTCCTGATGCGCTAATATGCGCTTAGAGGGTCACGCCTCAATCACATCTCAAAGAACTGTAGACCGGCCCTGGCAGGCCGGTTTTCTATTTGTACTATAATAGCGCACGTGGCGATACGCCACAAGAAAAGGAAAATCAAATGAAGCGCACAGTTCTACTCATCGCACTGCTATTAGGGTTCGCTACATGGCTGTTTGCCCGCCCGTTTACTGTTCCATGCCCCATCGATGGACAGCCAATGCAATGGACAGGACAGCAACAAGGGACTATCAATCACGAATCGTGCGAGTATGCACATGATGCCTGGGTTCAAGACCCTGGGGAACTGACTCCCCATAAGGTAAAGCACACTACATGGGTTTCCTGCTCCGATAACTGAGGGTAACCTGTGCCTGATGACATTCGGGAGCTTTGCTATTGTGGCTCTATTTCTTAATTCCGGTTCGTGGATCAATGCCCTTTCTCTCGCACAACCGGATAAGAAACTCTTGGCTCGGATGTGTGTGCAGTTTCGGGATAGACTCCAAAAGAAAATAGAAGGTCTTCCGAACGTCGCGCTCAATGCCCTGTTTGCGCCCTTTGAGAAAATAGAGCTGCTCCCAAGCGTAGTGGTCCGCTGCCTGCAACCCGGCAAAATCAATTTTCTTCTTATATATTGGCGGGTCTTCTCCCTCGGCGACCATCAAATCGCTAAACTTACCTTGCTCAAAATCCCCCGACTCGAAGATGTACTCCGCCTTTGGTTTAATGAGAAATTTCTCTTCCCACTGATGCAGTCGTTCGATGCACATTCGTGCGCCCAGCGCATACGGTGGAACCACATCACGCAGATCAAGCAGACTGCTCACGCCCTCGTATACATCCATTGGAACAATGCAGGAGATTCCACAGTGAATGAACGATGTTTGGATTTTTCCTAGCCACTCCAAAAATTCCTGCGCCCGCTTTGGGTTTTCAGCAATCTCCATATAGTCAGTCCGCGCGTTCCTCTGGAGCTTATAGGTATCAGTGTTGCAAGCAGCAAAGAACTCAGCCATATGAAAGGGAAGATTCATGCCGAACGCAAGATGAATATCTCGCCATTCTTGCTCAAATCTCTGCCACTGAAAGAAACTAGCGATATAACCAGCAACAATAATAAATGGCTGATCCTTAGCATTCCCCGACGCATCAAAATATGCAGTAAACATCGCCATTATTCTTCCCCTTGGATTAGGGGAATTGACAAATAGAGCCGCCCCCAGTCTATCGACCGGAAGCGGATTCTCCAAAAAGAAAACGTTGAGCCCTTCGGTTGAGGTTAGAAGCGAAGCGGTCTCCAAGGATTCTCACTTTCCCCTCCGCAGATCAGCTAGGCTCCCATACTTGACTAACGATTCTGCCCTGTCACAGCTACTTCAGTTTCGCCTTTGCTTCATCATTAGTCAAGTATGTTATTACCGTTACAGACAGGGTTGCGCTGTAAAATCGTCAAAACAAAGGAGTTCCCTGCAAAATCGTCCAGGATAAGGAGTTACGTGACGTTTCGGCCTCTTCTGGCCGCTTCCGGCTGGAAGATGGCGCGAAGAGGCGTGCCGGGATGATTTGCAGGAATGCTTCTGAGGATGATTGTGCGACGAAGAGGGGGAATAATCTGCAAGGCACCTGCGGTGCGGCCAAACGCTCGCTATTCGCTCGCAAAAAGCCATGGTCGTGGTCTCCCCGGTCCCCAAAAGCGAGGGACCGGGGGCACCCGGCATATCCTAAGGGCAGACTATCTTGATGCGCTCCCAAGTCTCATTGGTGCCAGCTCGCCATGCAACAAACTTATTCGCATTCTTATTCACATCTTTACTGTGGCCGATCAACCATAAGGTCGTGATTTCCGGCAAAAATATTCTTAACTGATTATAAAGTTCTTTTGGGTTTGCTCAAGTTTTTGACGCTTGACCGGCGCGGCGGAAGTCCCCACGAAGCTATGCGTTTCAGCGCGTCTGGGTTCGGATTTACCAAATGCTCGTAATCCAGGAGTCTGCTCTCCCACGGTAGATCGTGCAATCTTATGTGCCATTGCCTAGTTTCTTGATTGGCGCGATTCACGCTCCAAGCGAATAGATCTGCCATTTGAAGAGCAGGAATCTCTCTCGATATGGACTCACTGACGTTGATGATGTCTTTCATGAGTTCTATGTCTATTTGGGCTTTTGGATGCCTCCACGTATTGCGTATGTACCCGTAAAAAGGCTCTCCCCGATCAAAGTAGAGTTCGTATTTCTTGGACCCGATGTATTTTCCCCACTTGAGAGCATAGGCAACAGACTCTCTGGCGCATATATCCTCGATGGTTTCCGGTATTTCGGGAACATCCCTCTTGGCTCTTAGCCAATCATCAAATGGGACCGTGAGAGTTATCGGGAGCAGCCCCATCCTCTCGCCCCCGCCGGAAGTTCTAGGGGGTATGGCCATATGACTCCTGATTACCGAAACACAGTCGCCAATAAAGGAATCGACGCGTGTCTTGTTCCATCCCTTTTCTGTTGCGAAGTCATTTTGCAGTGAGACGGCATCTGTGGTGTGCAGGTAATCGACGCGGTGCTTATACAGAACTTTTCTCCATGCCGTATCAAATTTCTTCCACTGTTTCCCGGTGCCGCACACAGCGGCGATACTGATGCGGTCGTACTCGCGACTATCCGCATGATTACTGCCATCGAAATAGCTTTTCAAGACCACGAGAAGATGATCCTCTGGAGGTGGATTGAGGAGTGACAGATCCCTTAATGAGAACGAATTTTCTTGCTAAGAACTGCAGCAACGGTCTCAGCTTGGAGTTGATCGATCGATGCCATCACCTCCAAACCGCTAGTCGATCCATCATCAAACTGCAAATCAAAAATCGTATTCCCCATGTGATTGGACAATCTGATAATCCAATCTTGCACTGGGGAGGATCGCTTCTAGGACACGCTTTGAAACTGTTTCAGGGTAGTTCATTGACTCACGCTCAACTTGATTATACGGAAAACCTAATCGTCGTCGTCCGTGGTGGTTTTCTTGTGGTGGACTTTGAGCATGGCGGGGACCGGCTTGTCGCCCATGGCGTCCTTCCACAGAATCACGTTCAGCTTTTCGGCGGGGGCGCGGTCAGCGTGGCTGAAGTCCATCTTCATGCTTTCGCGCGCTCCAGCGGCGGTCGGGGGATTGGCGCTGTAGATCAGGCCGTTGTCGCGATTCCCGTAGTCGGCAGCAAAGGCGGGCTGGTCGCCGGGGCCGGTGAACATCGTCGAGATCAGCGAGCTGTAGGCGTCGTTGTTGTTCATGGGCGGCAGGCCGAGCAGCGACTCCATGGTGCGAATCGCGCTCACGGTGGAGTAGAAACGGCTGTCAACAAAAGGCGCGCCGTTGGGGCCGCGCGGGGAGTACTTGCTGATGACCAGCGCGATGCTGCGATGGGCGTCGACGTGGTCGCCGCCGTTCTGCGCATCGTCTTCCAGGATGAAGATGGCGGTATCGTCCCAGAAGGGCGAATGGGAGACGGCATCGACGACGCGGCCAACGGCCAGATCGTTGTCGGCTATGGACGATTTGGGGCTGGGCCCGCCGGGACGCGTGCCGAGAGTGTGGTCGTTAGGCAGGCGCATGAGGATGAAGGCGGGCATGGTGTCTTTGCCCTGCTCCTTGTCGGCAACCCATGCCTTCAGGTGGCGGAGGAAAATCTCCGCGCGCACCTGGTCGGGAATCATGAGGTTGAAGTCTGGGGCCTCGACGGCAAAGTGGCCGACCAATTCCTGCTTAGTTGCGGAATTGGAGGCCATCAGCGGAACGGGCCAGGGCCATTTGTTTTGGCCGCCGCCCCACTCCGAGGGAAATGTCTCGCCGGGCGCCACGGCGTTGCGCGGGCAGTGGCTGCCGGCCAGCATGGCTCCCGCTTGCGGGTCGGCAACCTTGGCCGCATCGCAGAAGGTGGAGGAGATGTACTCGCCAAAGTGATAGTAGGTTTTGCCATGGGCGGCGAGATTGTTCCAGATATAGCCGCTGGCTGGATCGCTGACATCGGGAATCTTCTGCAGCAGCGGATTGCCGTCGGCCACCATGCCCTCGGAGTCGTAGGTTCGTTGCCCGCCGCGATAGCCCTGCTGCCAGGTCTTTTCCAGGTAGTCGGTGCCGATGGCGGCATTGGACCAGACGTGCCCGCCGCTGGAGACCTCGGCCGAATCGTAGAAGTTGTCCAACACGCCGAACTGCAGGGCCAGCTTGTGCTGGTTAGGCGTAATAGCCTCGCCGTACATGGCCAGGCTGGGGTCGCCATTGCCGACCGGCTTGCCGTCCTTCTTCAGGTCACCGAGGAGCTGATCGTAGGTGCGGTTCTCCTTGAGGATGTAGATGACGTGGCGGATAGGGTTCGACTTGCCGCCGGCAAAGGCGACCTTCTCCTCAGCGGCATTCATGCGGTTGGAGTCGATTACAGATGCGGTCCACTGGGGAAGATTCTTGTCGATGCCGTCCGCATCCAGGGTGGCCAGAGAACCGTAGAGGAGCGTGGCGATGTAAGTGAAAGATTTCAGTAGCCGGCTTTTCTTTGCCGCTTCGGTGGGAGGCTGGGGCATGTTGTTGGGGCCGGCGCCTTTGCCTTTATCGGTGGCCAGATAGAGCTTGCCGCCGGAGGGTGTGGGCAGAAAGGCTAGGGAGATGGGCATCCATTCGGTGGGGATAAAACCGAGAGGCTCGACCATGGCGCTTCGCGCTGTCCTTGATGTCAGCATCTTTGTATCAAATACCGCAACGGCATCGCTGCCCAGATTGGCCACGTAGAGGCGGCTGCCGTTAGCGTTGACGGTCAGCGCGACTGGCTCGGCTCCAAAGTAGCTCTGACGCGGCAGGCGAGTATTGAAGTAGCCCTTGACAGAGAAGTGGCCGGAGCCGACGTTGACGGCAGCCACAGCATCGCGATTGGCCAGCGCGACGTAGAGGGTACGCCCATCGGGCGAGAACTCGAAGGCGCAAGGGTGCGTGCCGGGAGCCATGGGGCTGGAAGGCTTGAGCAGGGCGAGCTTGCGGCCTACTGTTTTGTTGGCCAGATCGAGTTCCACGATCTCCGACGCATTCCACAAAGCGACAAAGGCGCGCGCGCCGTTTTTGGAAACCGCCAGGGCAATGGGATAGGTGGAGGGCACCGAATCGCTTTCGGCCAGATCGAAACGAGTTTCGATTTTGCCGCTGGCGGCATCGAGAAGCAGAACGTCGTCAGAGAGGTTGTCGGCAACCAGGAGCTTCTCCGCAGCCGCGGAACCGATGACCGCAATCGCCGCCGGGTAGGGTATGCCCTTGTCGCTGTCGGCGCCGCCGGGCAGCTTGGTCTTTTTGCCGGGAGCGAGCTGTTGCAGCGGCAGGGGAATCATGCGCTCGGGGACGATTTTTCCTGCTGTGAAGCGGTACACCACGATACCGTTGCCGGTTGCATCCTTGCCGTTAGCGAGCGGGTCAGTGAGCGAAGCCATGCTGGCGTAGAGGTGATTTCCGTCGCGGCTGAAGGCCAGGCCGGAGAAGAACGTCTGCTTGGCGCGGACCAGCGTACGGTCGTCAGGGAAGTCCGCTACAACGCCGGTGTGCGTGTCGAGAACCGCCAGCGACTGCATGTACTGCGATTCAAAGACGCCAAAACCGGCGTTCATCGTGACCACATAGCGGCTGTCCGGAGAGACGGCCATGGAGGTGGGCAGGCTGTTCAATCGCTGCGGATGTCCAGGAATCTCTCCGATCAACTGCTTGCTGGTGGGCAGGTCGATAGTTTGCGCCGCAAGGATGCCGGTCCCAAAAACAAGGGCCGAAAAGGAAACTGCCAACCGTGCCGTGGTATGCATTATCAAACTTTAGCAAAAAGAGGGCGAATCGCGCATTTCGACGTGTAGGGAAGATTGCACGTTACCAATGGCCGGGCAGCCGTAATCAGGCGCATTTCAGAAATTGTCCTTAGAATCTGCTCATGAGCGAGCCCTTCGATTCCCTTACGCAGATTCTTACCGGCGTGATTCTGCCCAATCTGAAAATCGTTCAGGTAGGCCAGGCAGAACAGATTGCCGCCAACGACCGGCTGGAGAACGCTATCGAGGAGCTGCGCCTGCACCTGGAGTCGCAATTCGCTCACCTTTCGGCGCAGTTGACCGCCTGCCGGGCAGAGCTGGCGGCCGCGCATGCGGCATTCAAGGCAGTACACATGCAGAATGGCACGCTGGAGACGGACGGCGCCACGCTGATTCACTGAGCAGCTCTCCACTCATCCGGCGCGCAGGCGCGGGGAGAGGATAATCGAAAGACCGAGTCGCCTGCAATAATCAACACTATGCGAACAGTGCTTACGGCGGAGCGGCTTTGGGATGGCGCCAAGCTGCTTGACCGCCCGATGGTGGTGATCGAAGACGGCCGGGTCGTTTCCGTTTCCTCGCGCACGGGAGGCGAGTTGCCGCGCGGGGAGCGCATGCTCGATTTTTCCGGCGCAACGCTGGCACCCGCATTTTTCGACGTGCATCTTCACGGCGCCAAGGGCCATGACGTGATGGAGGCCTCGGCTGAGGCGTTTGCCGCCATGGGCAGTTTTTTAGCAGCGCATGGCACGGCGAGCTATCTGGCCACTACGGTGACCGCGCCGCTGGATGCGACGTTACGGTCGCTCTCCGGGTTGGCTAAGCTCGTGGCGCGGCCGGCAGTTGAGGGGCAGGCGCGCCCCATCGGTATTCATCTGGAAGGCCCGTTTCTCTCCCACGCCAGGCGGGGCGTGCAGCCGCCCGAGCACCTTCTGGCGCCCGATGTTGCTGTATTCGACAGATTATTTGAGGCCGCCGAGGGCAGCGTCCGGCTGATGACACTGGCGCCCGAGTTGCCGGGGGCCGTCGAGTTGACTGCACACGCTACAGCGCGAGGAGTTCGCGTCTCGCTGGGTCACTCGGACGCTACCGCCGCCGAGACCCGCGCTGCCATCGCCGCCGGAGCTGTCAGCGCGACGCACACCTTCAACGCCATGCGGCCTCTGGACCATCGCGAGCCGGGGATTCTGGGCACGGTGCTTACGTGCGACACGCTTTATGCCGAGATGATCTGCGACGGCATCCACACCGCCGCGGAGATGGTGAAGCTGTGGTGGAGGGCCAAGGGGCCGGAGCACGCAATTCTGGTGACCGATTCAATGAGCGCCACGGGAATGCCGGACGGCGAGTACCAGTTGGGAGACTTTGCGGTGCAGGTGGCCAACGGGCGAGCCATGGCCCGAGGAGTGCTGGCAGGCAGCGTGCTGACGCTGGACCGCGCGCTCCAGAATTTCATGGCGTTCACCGGCGCGCCGCTGGAGCAGGCTATGCGGTTGCTCACTGTCAACCCGGCAGCAATGACCGGCCTGGGCGATCAGGCAGGATTCGTTACCGCCGGAATGCCAGCTAGTTTGGTGGCCGTGGATGGGGCGGGGAAGCTTGTTAGCTCGGTCGTGAATGGAGAGCCTATTTGCTAACCGGCGGTCTCCGCCAGCCGTTGCGCCCGCCACAGCGCGCCATCGAGAGAAACAACGGCCTCGCGTGCTACCGGCATCTCCGGCGCAGCGGCTTTCAATCCTGCAAAAAAGGCCTCGCGGACCAGTGCCATGTGCTCGATGATGCCGCCGGTCCAGGCCACGGGGACTTCGCCGGCGATGGCGTGCTTGCGGCGCAGCTTGGCGCGCACCAGCAGCACAAACTCGACCAGGTCAGCCGCGGCCTGGGCAAGAACCTCCCGCGCGACCGG
Organism: Occallatibacter sp.; assembly: GCA_050011175.1. Lineage (GTDB taxonomy): Bacteria > Acidobacteriota > Terriglobia > Terriglobales > Acidobacteriaceae > Telmatobacter. The sequence continues at coordinate 202,757 of JBEKJR010000003.1, read as the reverse complement.
ATCGCCGGCCTCGGCCAGTTCATTGATGGCCGGCGCGAGAGCGGCAAAGTCCGGACCGGGAGTGCTATCGCCCAGGTTGACCAGGTCAGCCAGCCGCGGAGTGCCCCAGATTTCGCCAATCTTCTCAAGAATTTTTGTCGGTTGCTCGCGATCCAGAGCCTTGAGCGCGCGGCGCAGGCTGTGCAGGCCGATCCAGTAGCCGGAGCCTTCATCGCCCAGATGCGAACTCCAGCCGCCAGCGCTCTCCCGGCTGCCGTCGGGCGCGCGGCCCACGGTGTTGGAGCCGGTGCCGGCAATCTGCAGGATTCCGGGGCCTCCATGGAAGGCTGCATCAAGGGCAATCACCTCGTCGCCGACGACCTCGGAACGCTCCACTCCAAAGTCGTTAAAAACTGCCGTAATCCACTCCTTGACGCCGGGCATGGAGGCCGAGGCCACGCCTACCGAGGCAGCGCGCACGCCGTTCACGCTGGCCTTGGCGAAGGCCTCTTTGAGCAGCGCGCGCAGGTTGGCTTCGGCGGCTTCGGCGCCCACCCGCAGGCGCTTGATGGAGCCGCTCTCCCCGTGAGCCAGAATCCGATCACCTTGCACAATGGAGGCGCGGGTGTGTGTTCCTCCGCCATCGATTCCCAGAATCACATTCATCGTTTGCATGCTCCTTGCTGGTAGGCAAACACCAGCTTATCGCATGGGGCGAAGGGAGCAATAGTGAAAGAAGTGTGGAGGGTCAGATCAATCGCATGAATCGCTCTAGATCTTGCAATTTGTCCATATCCGGCGTAAGCTTCTGAATACACGCTGAGGATAACTATTAGAGGAGCTAAATTCGTGTCTATGATTCAATACATTGTATTCACTGCTGACGTTCAAATACCGCAGGCTGGCAAATTGAGAACTGCATTGACAGAGGCAGCCAATGCGGGGAATGACATATATCTGCTCATTTCGTCCGGTGGAGGAAACATATTTGAGGGAATGAGCATTGCTGAGTTTCTGAGAACATTGCCCGTAAATATAACGACGCATAATATAGGGCAAATTGATTCCATAGCAGGTGTGATATTTGCGGCAGGCACGACAAGATACGCAAACACGAATTCTTCTTTTCTCTTTCATGGAGTTACGATGCACTATGAGAAGAAGGATTTTATCGAAAGCCAGTTAGAGGAGCAATATCTAAACCTCAAGAGGATGCGGGAGAATATTACCGCCACATTTGCTGCATACTCTGGGTTGAGCTTGGCTGTCACTGAGGCTCTCATGATCAGCGGAGCCACAATCTTGAGTCCGCAAGAAGCCTTGAGTAAAGTCATTATCCACGAAGTACGAGATGCCGCAATCCCTCCCGGTTCCCAAATCATAACGATAGGGAATGCTTGAAATTGAATACTGAGGAACCCGTGATTCCATTTTTTAATTCTCTCCCGAAAGTTTCCGAATCTACCTGGAAAGATGCAACTGTTTGGCCTAATCACATGGGCTGAAATTAGAAAATTCAAACTCACTCAATACCAGTCTGCTGGCTGGCAAAATTGCAATGCGTCAGTCCAGGGGAGAGCGTAGCTTCGCCTGATTTACTGACCAAAACGGCATTGCAATTTTCAAATTTGACCCATCACAGCATCATGATTCGTTCCAAGCCGATTATTCAGTTCCGCCCGGCGCGCCCGGCTTTATGTTGAGGGCAGGCTCTCAATTTGAGGGATCTGTCCGCCTGTTCAGGGAGACGAGGACAACGATGACCGAGATTGCAACCGTAACGCTGGCGCAGGCCGGATCGCACCAGACTGGATCAAATAAGGGCCAGAGAACCGCGCTGGACGTCGAGACTCTGGCCCAGTCGTTTTTGGACAACTTGTTTTTTGTGCAGGGCCGGAGTGTGGAGCGGGCGACGGAGAATGATCTTTACATGGCGCTGGCGCACACGGTGCGCGACCGGCTGGTAGAGCGGTGGATTCAGACGGTGAAGAACTACCAGGCGCAGGATGTGCGGGTGGTTTGTTACCTATCGGCGGAATTTTTGACCGGGCCGCACCTGGCCAACAACCTGATCAACCTGGGCATCTATGGCGAGACCGAACAGGCAATGAAGCAATTGGGCCTGGACCTAAGCGTGCTGATCGAACAGGAAGAGGAGCCGGGACTGGGCAACGGCGGGCTGGGGCGGCTGGCCTCCTGCTTCATGGATTCGCTGGCCACGCTGGATATTCCGGCGATTGGTTACGGCATCCGCTACGAATACGGCATCTTCGACCAGCAGATTCGCGACGGCTGGCAGGTGGAGTCGACCGACAAATGGCTGCGGCTGGGCAATCCCTGGGCGCTGGAGCGGCCCGAGGATGCGTTTGAAGTGAAGATGGGCGGCCGCACGGAACAGCACACCGACGCCAAGGGGCGCGTGCGAGTGGAATGGATTCCGCAGAAGCTGGTGCGCGGGGTGCCGCACGATACGCCGATTCTGGGTTACCGCACCAACACGGCTAACACCATGCGCCTGTGGGCGGCGCAGGCAGTGGAGAGCTTCGACTTTGAGATCTTCAACCAGGGAGATTTTCTGGGCGCGGTGGCCGACAAGGTCTCGAGCGAAAACATCTCCAAGATTCTTTACCCCAATGACGAGGGCATCCAGGGCAAGCAGTTGCGGCTGGCGCAGCAGTTTTTCTTTGTCTCGTGCTCCTTGCAGCACATCCTGAAGATTCAGGCTGCGCAACACCGTCCGCTGGCCGAGCTGCACCGCAACTTCGCCATCCAGATGAACGACACGCATCCGGCGATCGCGGTGGCGGAGCTGATGCGGCTTCTGGTGGATGAGCACGATATGAAGTGGGATTCGGCCTGGCACGTGACGGAGCACGCGTTGTCGTATACCAACCACACACTGCTGCCGGAGGCGCTGGAGCAGTGGCCGCGGAGCCTGTTCGGCGCGCTGTTGCCGCGGCACCTGGAGATCATCGATGAGATCAACAAGCGGCATCTGGAGAATGTGCGCGCGAAGTTTCCCGGCGATGAGGGGCGCGTGCAGCGGCTTTCGCTGATCAATGAAGAAGGCGAGAGATTCGTGCGCATGGCGCACCTAGCCGCGCTGGGCAGTCATGCCATCAACGGCGTGGCCGCGCTACACACGGAACTGCTGAAGACCCATGTGCTGAGCGATTTTTACGCGCTGACGCCGGAGAAGTTCAGCAACAAGACCAACGGAGTGACGCCGCGGCGCTGGATGCGGCTGAGCAATCCGCGGCTGGCGCAACTGCTGACCGCGCGGATCGGCTCGGGCTGGGTAAGCGACATGGAAAAGCTGCGTAAGCTGGAGCCGCTGGTATACGACCAGGAGTTCTGCGCGGAGTGGCGCGCTATCAAGCGGCACAACAAGTTGCAGCTTGCCGCCTACATTCATGACCGGCTGGGAATTGCCATTGATCCGGATTCGATCTTCGATGTGCTGGTGAAGCGGCTGCATGAATACAAGCGCCAGCACCTGCTGATTCTGTACATCCTGACGCTCTACAAACGCATCCAGCGCGACCCGGACGCGGAGGTTGCGCCCCGGACCTTCATCTTCGGCGGCAAAGCCGCGCCCGGCTACCGCATGGCCAAGCTGATCATCAAGCTGATTCACTCGGTGGGCGAGGCCATCAACTCCGACCCGCTGGTGCGGGGACGGCTGAAAGTAATTTTTCTGCCCGATTACAGCGTGAAGCTGGGCCAGAGGGTCTATCCCGCGGCGGACCTGAGCGAGCAGATTTCGCTGGCCGGCAAGGAAGCTTCGGGAACGGGGAACATGAAGTTTGCCATGAACGGCGCGGTGACCATCGGCACGCTGGACGGAGCTAACATCGAAATTCGCGAGGAGGTGGGCGCGGAGAACTTCTTCCTCTTTGGGTTGACTACTCCGGAGGTCGAGAACCGCAAACGGGAGGGCTACAACCCGCGCGCCATCTTTGAGGCCAACCCCATGCTGCGTGAGGTTCTGGATTCACTCTCCAACGGCGAATTTTCGCGCGGAGACAAAGCGCTCTTCGAGCCGCTGGTGAACTCCCTGTTGGCTGCCGACGAGTATATGCTGCTGGCCGATTATCAGTCTTACGTCGATTGCCAGGACCGGGTGAGCGCGGCCTACAAAGACCAGGAAGCGTGGACGCGCATGTCGATCCTGAACGTGGCGCGGATTGGCAAGTTTTCCAGCGACCGGGCGATCCGCGACTACTGCGCCGATATCTGGAAGACCTGGCCGGTGAAGATACAGTTGTAACTTCTGATGAAACTCCCGGCGATTGTGGTATCGTTCCCGCATGGAACGCCTGCGCTGTTTTCTTGCCGCTCTTGTTTTCGTCTTTGCCGCAACCCTCACTCCCGCCCAGAACCCCGCGCCCACGCCGCCGATGGGGTGGAACAGTTGGGACGCCTATGGACTGACCATCAATGAGGCCGACTTCAAGGCCAACGCCAAGGTGCTGGCCGGGTTCAAGGACCTGGGCTGGCAGTATGTGGTGATCGACGAGGGGTGGTACATGGAGAACCCCTTCGGTGCCAACCTTGCCGAGAGAAAGTATCTGCTGGATGGAAACGGAATTCTGCTTCCGGTGCCCAGCCGCTTCCCTTCCTCGGCGGACGGCGCGGGCTTCAAGCCGCTGGCCGACTGGGTGCACAAGCAGGGGCTCAAGTTCGGCATTCACATCGTGCGCGGGATTCCCAAAGAGGCGGTGGTGAAGAATCTGCCCATCGCGGGGACGAAATTTCACGCGGCGGATGCAGCCGACACTGCGGAGACCTGCCCGTGGGACGACGGCAACTACGGCGTGGCGGACAACCCCGCCGGTCAGGCATATTACGACTCGATGCTGAAGCTCTATGCCGGCTGGGGCCTGGATTACATCAAGGTAGATTGCATCGCGGATCATCCTTACCGGCCCACGGAGATTCAGCAGATTGCAACGGCGATCCACAAGACGGGCAGGCCGATTGTGCTGAGCCTTTCGCCGGGGCCGACGCAACTGGAACACGCTGCCGAGGTAGCCGAATTGGCGCAGATGTGGCGCATCACCAACGACCACTGGGACGCCTGGAGTTTCCCTCGCCATCCCGGCGACGACGAGTTTCCCTTCGGCTTGAGGGGCGAGTTTGACCGGCTGGCCAAGTGGTTTACCTATGCGCGGGAGGGCAACTGGCCGGATGCAGATATGCTGCCGTGGGGCTGGCTGGGGCCGCATCCAGGATGGGGCGAGCCGCGCCAGTCGAGGCTGACGCACGACGAGCAGAGGACCGAGTTCACGCTGTGGGCGATTGCGCGCTCGCCGCTGATACTGGGCGCGAATCTGACCAGGCTGGATGAGTTTACGCGGTCGCTGATCTCCAATCAGTCGATTCTTTTCATGAACCAGAATGTGACCTACAGTCATCCGGTTGATCTCGCGAGCCTGGGGGCCGGATTTGAAAACACGCGCGTGTGGCGGGCCACGATCAACGCTCCGGGCGCGCGGAATTACGCGGAGTATTTTGGTTTTTTCAATCTGGACGACAAGCCGGTAACGTTGCGCATGAGCTGGACGCAGCTTGGCCTGGATGGAAAGAAGCACCTGGCCCAGGATATGTGGAAGGAAGGCGGCTTCAAGGAATCGAAGGAAGTCACAGTGACCTTGCCGGCTCACGGAAGCACGGTGTACGAGATCCGATAAAAGCTATGTTCAAGATTCGCCTATGACCAGGTCTTATAACGAGACCTGGTCATACGCCGGTTAGCACGCGCGGCTATGGCTTGGCGGCGCCGAGCTCATCCTTGTAGACCTTGCCGCCCTTCATCACAAACGAGACGTGTTCCAGCACCTCGACGTGCTCCAGAGGATTGGCGGTGACGGCAATCAGGTCGGCGAATTTTCCGGCTTCGAGAGTGCCCACATCGTGGGCGCGGTCGATGAGGTCAGCGGCGCTTGAGGTAGCGGCGCGGATGGCCCCGGCGGGGGTCATGCCGAACTTGACCATGTAGTGGAACTGCTTGGCGTTGTCGCCGTGAGGATAGACGCCGGCATCGGTGCCGAAGGCGATTTTGACGCCCGCGGCCACGGCTTTGGCGAAGTTCTCGCGCTGTAGGCGGCCCAACGCCTTTTCCTTGTCGACATTCTCCTTGGGCAGGCCAAAGTCGATGGCCTTGCCGAGAATGTAATCGTCGTTGTAGATGTCGGCGTCCAGGTACGTGCCGTGAGCCTTCATCATTTCGATGCCCTCGGCGTCGATGAGGCTGCCATGCTCGATGGAGTCGACGCCGGCGCGCACCGCGTCCTTGATTCCCTGTGTGCCGTGGGCGTGCGCGGCGACCTTGCGGCCGGCGCGATGGGCCTCATCGACAGCCATCTTCATCTCTTCGTAAGTGAGCTGCTCGGAGTTGGCTTTATCGCCCAGGGAGAGCACGCCGCCGGTGGCGTGCAGCTTGATGACGTCCACGCCAAACTTGATCTGCTCGCGGACCAAGTGGCGAACCTGCTCGGGGCCGTCGGCCAGAGCGTAGTCGCGCTCGACCGGATACATCATGTTCTCGACGCCGGGAGCAAAGCTGTTCATGTCGCCATGGCCGCCGGTGATGGAGATGGCCGGGCCGCTGGCCACCACGCGGGGTCCGGGAAACTGGCCTTCGTCAATGGCGCGCCGTAGATCGACGGCGAAAAAAGGCTGGGAACCCACGTCGCGTACGCTGGTGAATCCGGCCTGGAGAGTCTTATTGGCGTTGATGACGCCGTTAAAACCGCCCATGAAAGGGGTTTCCCGCACTGCCCAGATGGGGTCATAGTGGTCGGCGCGGGCCTCCAGGTGGGTGTGGCAGTCAATGAGCCCGGGCAGTACCCAGGCCTGGGAGAGGTCGACGACCATAGCCCCGGCAGGAATGGTCACCTCGGATACGGGCGCCACTTTGGCGATGCGCTCGCCTTCGACGATCAGCACCATGTTGTCGCGCAGATTGTCGCTGGTGGCGTCGAAGAGATGACCGGCCTTGACGTACACCGTGGCTGGAGCGGTTTGGGCCAGGGCGGCGGGCAACGCCAAGGTCAGTATTCCGAGAGCAAGAAGAATGTAGGAGATCAGGGCCGGTTTACGATTCATGAGGCGCTCCTTCACGACACGATGTTTCTTCGAATTATAGAGAACGCGCGTGCGCCGCGCGGAGAAAATGCAAGAAAGGCGCATGGCAGGACGCCGGCTGGAATGCCGGATTTTCCCGTCACAGCCCTCCTGACTTTTATGTGAGAAACTAATTGGTCCGGAATATGGCCGCGATAAGATGGCCTGTTCCAGGGGGATCACTGTATGCCTTTACTTCGCTCGTTTTTTATTGCGCTCTCTCACAATCGCTCTCTGAGGCGCTTCAGCGAACGCTCTATGGTAGGTAAGCGGCTCAGCTCCCGGTTTATTGCCGGTATGGAGATCGAGGACGCCCTGCGGGTGGCTGAAGAGGTCAACAAACAGGGTATGAGCGTTACGCTGGATTCGCTGGGCGAGAGCGTGACCTCGGAGACCGAGGCCAGGGCAGCCGCCGAGGTCTATCACAAGCTGCTGGATGCGATTGCCGCGCGCAAACTGAACGCCAACATCAGCATGAAGCTGACCCAGATGGGGCTGAATCTTGCGCCCGCACTGGCCGAGAGCATTGCCGAGAGCGTGGCTCAACACGCCAGCAAGACGGGCAGCTTTGTCCGCATCGATATGGAGGACTCGTCGCTGACGCAGGTGACGATGGAGATTGTCAAGCGGCTTCATGCCAAGCGCGATCTACGTGGAGCGATCGGCATTGTGATTCAGGCATACCTTTTCCGCTCGAAGAAAGACATAGAAGACCTGATTGCCAACGGCATTCGCGTGCGGCTGTGCAAGGGGGCCTACCAGGAGCCGGCGGAGATCGCGTTTCCGCGAAAGGCCGACGTGGACGCGAACTTTATCAAGCTGGCCAACCTGTTGCTGGCGAGTCCCATCTATCACGCTCTCGCGACCCACGACGATGCCATGGTCGCCGCGGCCAAGAGCTTCGCCAAAGAGCACGGCATCGATCGCCGCCGCTTCGAGTTCCAGATGCTCTATGGGATACGCCGCGACCTGCAACGAAAGCTCGTGGAAGAGGGCTACAACGTGCGCGTATATGTTCCCTTCGGCGACGACTGGTACCCGTACTTCATGCGCCGGCTGGCCGAGCGGCCTGCAAATGTGCTGTTTCTGGCCAAGAACTTCTTCCGCTTCTAGGGTGGCCGGTCAAACTGACTCTACGGAATCGATCTTCCTGGCGATTTCCGTGGACAGGGTCTCGACCGTGGAATGGAAGAGTGTGCGCTCCCGCGCGGGCAGTTCGTCCAGCAGATCGGCGAACGGCGTGTCCTCGCAGCCGGGAAACGCTGCGCAGCCGGCTGTGTCGGCCATGCGGCAACTGACATTGATCAGATCGGCCATGCTCCAGGAGCCATCTTTCTGCCGCAACACATCCTCCTTCTGCCGCGACGCATGATGCTCGGAGACAATGGGTTTAAACTCCGGGGGCATCATCCAATCCTTGATCAGTTGCTCGCCGGCCTCGCAATGATCCCATCCAAAAAGTTCCCGCTCGGCATTGAGAATGCTGGCGGGAGTGCCGCTGTGAGCGCCCAGCAGGAGGCCATACTCCTTGGGCCGGATCACGGCCAGCGCCAATCGCCCGATGTCGTGCATCACTCCCGAGGTGTACGCAACATCCCGGTCCAGGAATCCCACGGAGGCCAGTTGATCGGCGATCAAGGCACAGGCCAGGTTGTGGCGCCAGACGGCTCGCATGGCAGGCTGGCTCAGCGCCTTGCCCATGTACGTGCGCACGCCGACTGTCAGACAGAGTCCTTGCAGGTTGTTGGCGCCCAGCACTGCGATGGCCTGCATAATGCTGCTGGCGGGAAAACGCGGAGCATATAAGAGCGAATTTGCGATGGTGAGGACTTCGCTGGCAAAGGCCGGATCGGACGAGATTAGACTGCTCAAATCGTGCAGTTGCACGTTCTCATTATTGGCCAGTTGCAGCACCCGGAGGGCGACCTGAGGAAAAGGCGGAAGGCGGAGATGTGCCCACGACGGAATGAATGCCTCGTTCCTTCGTCCTTCAATCTGCAACATCTGAGTCTCCCTTCGCCCAGACAAACCGTGCAAGCAGACTGATTATCCTGCCCTTGCAGCGCGCCGGGCGCAAAAAGCGCATTGCGCGCAGCGGAGAAAATGCCCGGTACTTGCCTTTTCGGCGCGCAGGGAGATTCCTTGAGCAAGCTTGTGTTGAATGAGAGAAATTTAATGATCGCGCCGCAACGAGCGCGAACGCATTGCCGGAATGGCGTTCGCGTGCTCAAGCCGCGCTGATGAACTTTTTAAAACCGGCGGAAGCAATTTCCCGGCACGCGAAAAAGTTTCATAGCGCCGTCCAGGTCTTTCCATCCGCGCTGGCCCAGGTAGAGCCGTTATCGTTTTTCAGCTCAAATTCACTGGCCGGAGCGGGGTTGCCGCTCAGGCCTGTTTTCGCGCGCACCTCGATAGCGCGCCCCGTCCATTGCCGGGCGATCTGTTCCCAGTGTGCGCCGGAGTCGTCGCTCAAAAACAGCGCGCCTGCCAAATCGATTTCCAGCGTGAGATGCTGGGCGGTTGCCCGGGAAACAGCCGCCAGGCCGCTGGGCAACTTGGGCGGACTCACCTTGCGGGCGGCGGTTGATCCGCCTAGTTGCTCCTGTGTGCCGATTTCGAAACTACCAGCAGGCACGGACTGGGACTGTTGTGTCATCCGCGGCCCCGCCGAGGCAGCCACAGCAGGGCGGCTGGCGTGGGCGGTGTAAGCCTCCATCCGCATGGTCTTCTGTGAAACCTGCGAGGCATTAGTGCTGGCCGTCAACATACCGGAGCTCCGTTGCTGTTCCTGCTGCCAGGCGGCAACAGCCGGCTCGGGTTGGTATTGCGCTGCGGACACCGGTTGCGGTGCGGACTCCACGGAAGACGGCAGAAACGCATTGCTCCCACCAGTCGAAGCCCCGAATGTTCCTGGTTCAGCCGGAGGCGCGGCTGAAGGAGAAGCCAGCACCTGCGATGGTCCGCGATGCGCGCCAAACTCAACGTCTCTGGCAACGGATTTTGCAGCGAGCGCCGGCGCCGGCTTGCGCGCCATTCCTGCGCTGACCCGCTCCTGCGGAAGTGATGTTGGCATAGCAACATCATGAGGCGGCGCGGCCTTGGCCATCTCCGGCGCAGGCGCGGTGTGCCTGGGATGAAAGGTGACCACGAGTGCCAGCGCTGCTGCCATGGCTGCCGCAGGAACCCATGCATAGCGCCAGTTCCATAACCAAGCGCTGGGTTGTGTTGTGAGCCGGGTTGCCGGAACCCAGGCCGGAGCTTCTGCGTCGGCGGCTGCCTGCTGCGCCAGATAAATCACCTGCCGGCAGCGGCTGCACTGGGCAAGATGAGCGAGAACCTGCTCGCGCTCCGGCGCGCCCAGCGCCTGCTCGGCGAAGGCGTTGAGGCTCTCGGCGTCGGGATGAAGATCGAATTGGGAAGTTGTGTTCATTGCATTCCCCGTGGTGGTGCAGCCTTCTCTTGGAACGCGTCCAGTGAAGAAATTTGCAGTATTTTCTTCAGATTCAGATTCAAATCGCGCGGATCTGCGCCCAGCGCTTCACGGGCGGCAGGCTTGCTCAGACCCAGCCGTTGCAGATTGCGGACGACCTGCTTCCTGAGGCCGCTGGTTACCCGGTGTAGTTTGCGGCTGATGGTCGCTTCGTGAACGTGAAGCAGGGGGGCGATCTCCAGCAGGGTTTGCCCATCCAGATAGTAGGCGGCCAGCAGAAACCTCTCTTCCGCCGCTAGTTGGCGGAGAGCCTCTTCAATTGCCCGGCCGAGGAGGAGTAGTTCGGCGGGGGGAGTTTCCGTTTCGGCGGCCGCTGCCTGAGGTTCATAGCCGCCTGTCGGATCGTCGAGCGGAAGCTCGCGGCGGGTGCGGCGGTGATGGTCCACGTAGCGCTGGGCAAGCGTGGTCCGGAGCCAGCCCATCAGCGAGCCTCTGCCGCGATAAGAGTCCAGCGGGCTGCGCCGCACGCCGTCGCGAGTCGTCAGCCCATAAAGCTCCGCGTAGAGTTGATCGGCCAGGTCGCGGCCCAACGAATCGCTGCCCGTTATGGCAATGGCGGCGCGCGTCAGCGGCTGGCGGTAGACGGCAAGGAAATGTTCCCATGCGCCCGGGTGTCCGCTGGCGCAGGCTCGCGCTAGCACCAGGTCGGCGAGCCAGAGGCTGCGAAAAAAACTCTCCTCTTGCTTTCGTGTAGCTTTCGCGCCAGCCGCCAGGCCGAAGTTCTGCGCCGCCGCAACACGCTCCAGGATTTCGCTGAACTGCTCACGCTCCAGCCCATAGGCGGCCGCCTCGGACTCGCGCCAGAGCTTATCCAGCACATGGATCGGCTCCGGCACGGCGGAGATGCCGGCGGGGGCACTCGCTTCAACGGGTTGGGAGGGCATAATCCCCACGCTCTCAAGATACGCCAGAACGCCTCGCTAAAAAAACCTGCAAGAAATCCGCCCAGTGGCGTTCAAGGGACATAAGCCGGCGATCATTCCCGGCGGAGGAGAGTCATGAAGAATCTGGGCAGGTTGGGATTGGCGGGCGCGCTGGTGTTGGGGCTCGCCGCGTTTGTCGAACAGAGTGGAGTGCAGGCGGCAGGCGGACCGCAGGAGACAGCGAGTGGTTACTATAAGGTGCTGGCCCCCATCGAGAGCGGAAACCTGCTTCTTTTCCCGGTCGTGCGGGCCAGTGGTAAATCTGCCGGCGCAACGCCGTTTATCACCTTGGATGAGGGCATCAAAAGCGGCCAGGTGGAGGTGACCGAGGCCGGCCGAGCGCGGGGAATGGTGCGGCAGAGGGGAATGATCGGCGTTCCGCCTTATCGTGGCGACGGCTATCCGCAGTATCCTCATCACGACGACAGCTATCGCGGCGACGAGGTCAACACGCTGGTGCTGGTCAACAACTCCGACAAGCCTCTACTGCTGCTGGCCGGAGAGATCGTTACCGGGGGCAAGCAGGACAGGGTCATCGCCAAGGACCGCATTGTGCCGGCCGGCAGCGAGCCCATCGATCTGGGAGTTTTCTGCATCGAGCCGGGACGCTGGACGGCGAGTTCAGACACCTTCGGCGCATCGGCCAAGGCGCCCGCGCACAGCTTCATGGTGCAGCCCAGCGTGCGGGAACGGGCCATGGTCGCCAAGGACCAGCAGGAGGTGTGGAACTCCGTGCGGGGAAGCATCTCTCAAATGGCGATGGCGTCTGCTCCATCCGCCGGCATTGCCATGGACAGCGGCTCGGGCGGAGGATACTATCGCTCGATGGGAACCACCAGCTACGCCCGGGCCATGGAAGACAGCTCGGTGAGCGCCAAGGTGGATGAGGCAGAGGCTCCGGTGATGAAGGCGCGGGAGCAGGTGATCGCCCAGCTTCGCAAGGAAGGCGCCATTGGCGTGGTGGTGGCCGTGCGCGGCGAGATTGTATGGGCTGACCTGTTTGTCGACACCGATTTGCTCAGCCGCTATTGGACCAAGCTGGTGCGGTCCTACGCCGCTGAGAGTTTGGTGGGAGGCGAAACGCATGCTGCGCCCACCGTCGCCGATGCGCAGCACTTTCTTGACGCTCCCTCGGGAGGCAAGGAATCCAGCGAAGGCGACGTGGGTGTTTACCGCTACCGCGAACTCCGCGCCGAAGGCACGGAAACCTTTGTGCTGGAATCACTGCTGCCCGGAACCGGTTATAACGTGCACATCAGCAAGCTGAAGCTGAGAGAAGTGGCATGGCGCACGCCAAAACCTCACCCCATTCACCACGAACCGGTTATCCGGCCGGATATTCCTACGCCGCATTATGAGCCGCAGATCTACTATTACTGATGGCTGGCTCACATTCTGAAGACCCCAGGCCTTGATTCAGGGCCTGGGGTTTTTTGCGATACGATGAACCTTGGAGAGCACAATGCCGAAAGTTCTCGACGGAGTTGCGATTGCAGCTAAGATCAAGCAGGAAGTGGCCGAGGAAGTCCGCGCACTGGCGGGGAGGGGGATTCGGCCCGGCCTCGCGGTCGTGCTGGTGGGCAACGGGTCGGCGTCGGAGATCTATGCCCGCAGCAAGGTGCAAACCTGCGCCGACCTTGGCATTTTCAGTGACCTGATTACACGGCCGGAGTCGGTGACCACGTTGGGGTTGCTTGACCTGGTGGCCAGTTTGAACGCGCGCAACGAGATTGACGGCATTCTCATTCAGTTGCCGCTGCCGGCGCATGTCGACACCAAGGCCTTGTTAGATGCTGTCTCCCCCGCCAAGGACGTGGACGGATTACACCCGCTGAACGCAGGCCGTTTGCTGACAGGGCGGCCGGCGCTTGTACCCTGCACCCCGGCGGGAGTCATCGAAATCCTCAAGCGCAGCGGGATTCCGATTAGCGGTCAGCACGCGGTCGTGGTGGGCCGCAGCGATATTGTAGGCAAACCTGCGGTCCTCTTGTTAGTGCACCAAAACGCTACCGTAACGATTTGCCACTCAAAGACCCACGATCTGGGAGCGATCACCCGCCAGGCAGACATCCTGGTAGCGGCGATTGGCCGGCCGGGCTTCATTACCGAGAAGATGATTAAGCCGGGCGCAACCGTCATCGACGTAGGCATAAACCGCATTGCCGATCCAACGGAATTTGCCCGCTTCTTTGCCGGGGATGCCAAGCGCGAAGCGGCCTTCGCAAGGCGCGGCTCGGTCCTGGTGGGCGATGTGCACCCCAAAGCCTTCCAGCAGGCCGGAGCCTACACGCCCGTTCCCGGCGGCGTGGGTCCGCTGACCATTGCGATGTTAATGGCCAACACCGTGCGCGCCGCAAAGATGCGGCGAGAGCTCTAAAATGTGACCGCGCCGGGTGTGTAGAGCCATTGAACCAATGCATGCGCCCTTCAGTATACGTTCCGCATTGCTAAAGGAGAGACTCTGATGCCGGAAATGAACAAATTCGAAGAGATGTCGATACGCCGCAAGCGCGCCCATGCGCGCCTTATGGAGCTGAAATCCAAGGTGTATGAGGGCTTCCTGATTATGGACTCAGCTGCATATGCAGACGGCGCTTTGGCGAAGAAACACAAAGAACTGATCGCAGTCGGTATCTCCGTGGTTAAAGATTGCGAATCGTGCATGCAATGGCATATTGAACAAGCCGCGGCAAGCGGAGCAAGCTTTGAAGAGATCTTCGAGGCGATCGAAGTAGGAATCGAAATGGGCGGCGGTCCGGCCACCGTTTCGACCCGATTCGCACTCGAAGTGATGGACAACCTGGGATTGGCCCCCCGGCGGAAGTAAAGCTATCCGTGAGTTTGGCTCGGTGAGAGATTTCGATTCAAATTTCGATTTCATGCGAGGTTTTCCATGCTGAGAGTCGGCCTTACCGGCGGTCTAAGCAGCGGCAAGAGCACCGTCGCGGATGCCCTGCGTACGTTGGGCGCAGAGGTTATCGAGGCCGATGAACTGGGCCGGGCGCTGATGGAGCCGGGTCAGCCGGTCTATGCGGAGATTGTCCGCGTCTTTGGCCCAGAAGTTGTTTGCCCCGATGGGCGCCTGGACCGCGCGCGACTTGCTGAGATGGCCTTCAAGCGTGAGCGGGTGAACGAGCTGAATGCAATCGTGCATCCGGCGGTGATTGCCGCCCAGCAGCGCTGGATGAACCAGGTTTTTGCTCGCAACCCAGCCGCCGTTGCGGTTGTCGAGTCGGCCCTCATTTTTGAAGTTGAGCGTGACGCACGCCTGCGCGGTGAAAGCGAAACTGTACTGGCAGACTGGCGGCGGCGTCTGGACCGCATCATCGTGGTTACCGCGCCAGACGATATGAAGATTGCCCGTTATGTTGCCCGCGTCTGCCCGTCGGGAGCTGGCCGCGCAGCCGGGGTCCCCAGCGACAGGTCTTCGTCGCTGGGGTGGGAAGCCGGGGTCCCCAGCGACAGGTCTTCGTCGCTGGGGTGGGAAGCCGCCGAGGCTGATGCCCGGCAGCGCCTCGCGCGCCAGATTCCCGACGCCTATAAAGCCGCCCGCGCTGACTATGTCATTGATAATTCAGGAAATAAGGAAGCCCTCCTCGCCAAGGTGGAGGAAGTGTGGCAGCGCCTACGGGCAGAAAGCAACAAGTTAGCCGCAAATGAGTCTTTAGAATAGAGATAACTGACGACTCCAGAGGGATTACAAACTTATGAAATTGCGCCGGATACTTCTGATTGTTCTGCTGGTGGGTGGGTTCTGGTTTCTCACCACGCATCTTCCCCCCAATCTTGGCCGTATGTCTCTGAGCCGTTTGTCGCTATTTCACGGCGGCAGCTCCGCGCTTCAGCTCACGGAGGCCGAGGCCGCGCCCACCTACGATGCGGAGGAACAGAACAATATCGCCGTCTACAAGCATGTGCTGCCCTCGGTGGTCAACATCACCTCGACGACGCTGGTCTTCAACTTCTTTTATGGAACCGTGCCGCAGCAGGGCCAGGGCTCGGGCTTTATCCTCGACAAGGCTGGCCACGTGCTCACCAACTTTCACGTCATCGAGGGCGCCAACCGCGGCATTAAAGTGCAGTTGAGCAACAAGCGCAGCTACGACGCCAAGGTGGTGGGCACCGACCGCACGCACGACCTGGCCCTTCTGCAGATCACCGCGCCCGACCTGCAGCCGGTCACGCTGGCCGATTCCAGCGAGCTTTCAGTGGGCCAGAAGGTCTACGCCATCGGAAATCCCTTCGGCCTCAACGGCACCATGACGCGGGGCATTATCAGCTCCATCCGGTCGATTCGCAATGGCGATAGCGCGCCCATCGAGGACGCCATCCAGACCGATGCGGCCATCAACCCTGGCAACTCCGGCGGCCCGTTGCTCAACTCGCACGGTGAGGTCATCGGCATCAACACCATGATCGCCAGCAACGGCGCCGAACAAAGTTCCGGCATCGGATTTGCCATTCCCATCAACACAGCCAAGGCGGTGCTGGCCGATCTGACTCGCTACGGGCGGGTCAAGCGCCCTGAGCTGGGCATCGAGTCCTATGCGATTGGTCCCGATCTGGCCGAGCAGATGGGCCTGGCCGTTGACTCTGGAATTCTGATCCAGACGGTCCGCCCCGGCGGAGCGGCAGAGAAGGCCGGCCTGCGTGGTGGCACAGAGCAGGCCTACGTGGGCAATCAACCCATCCTGTTGGGCGGCGACCTCATCGTGGCCATCGACGGGAAGCGGGTCATCAATACCCAGGATATCAACGCCATCATGGAAAAACATCAGGCCGGCGACACCGTCAGCGTCACCTTCTATCGCGGCCAAAAGCAGATCACCCTCAAATTAATCGCGGGAGAAGCACGGGACACGAATAACTAGAACGGGAGATTGGGGAAAATCGGTATTTCAAGTACGACTTCCAGAAGCAGGATTTCAATACGCAGAACGAGAAAAGAGGAAGAGTTTGTGTTAAAGTGCCGTCAGGAGCCTCTTTGTTAGTCAAGAAAGCTGTTATTACAGCCGCCGGGCGGTCTCAGCGTACCTTGCCTCTCCAGTCCCTCATTGACGGTGAAGGCAACAAGAAATCACTGCTTTGCATCCTGATCGAGCAGTCGCTCGCGGCTGGAGTCGATGAGATTGCCGTTGTCGTCTGGCCCGGCGATGAATCCTCCTATGCACAAGCTACCGGGATACATGCTTCCTCGGTCCGGTTTATTCCTCAGTTGGAACCGCGAGGCTACGGTCACGCCATCCATTGCGCCCGTTCATTTACGAATGGCGAACCCTTTCTACACATGGTGGGCGACCATCTCTACATCAGCACTACCCCCCAGCCTTCCGCGCAGCGCCTTGTGGAATTGGCCCAAAAGGAACGCTGCTCGGTGAGCGGCGTCCAACCCACGCGCGAGAGCCTGCTGTTGTACTATGGAACCGTCGGCGGGCGCCGTGTCTCGCCGCGTAGCGACCTGTATCGCATTGATACGGCCATCGAAAAGCCCACGCCTACTGAAGCGGAGCAGCGTCTGCTCATCCCCGGTATTCGCACCGGACACTATCTCTGCTTTATCGGCATTCACGTATTGACGCCGGCGGTGATGGATATTCTGGACCGCTTGTTGGCAAAATCCCTTGCCACACAGGTGACGCTGGTGGATGCGCTCGCCGAACTCGCGCGCCAGGAACAATATCTTGCTGTCGAGGACCAGGGCCGGCGCTACGATCTCGGCGCCCCCTATGGCCTGTTGATCGCACAGCTCGCATTGGCGCTGAACGGTCGTGACCGCAGTGAGGTGCTGTCGCAAATAATTGAACTCATGGCCGACCGCGAACTGGCCGGAATCAGCGGAGGTTCGTCCTCGTGAGCCGCTTTACCGGCGTTATCACCGGCAGCCGGGACCAGCGCGATTTGTCGCTGGATGCCTTGTGCCAGGGCCTCACCATCGACGAACTCCTCGCCGAATGTCAGGCGCTTGATAAATTCCGTCGCGGTTGCGATAACCTCTATGAACGCGTCCGGGCGCTCTTCTACCTGTACGCCATCCACCGCTTTCACATTCCCATCTTGCCGGCAACTGACGCGCCGGCGGTCATCCCCTTCGCCGGCATTGAAAACCTGTTGGAACGCCGCTTCGAGGAAGCCATCGAGATTTTTCTGGCTGCCCAAGCCGAACAGGGCGTCAGCGCGGCCATCTCCAGTGCGCTGGCCGCCAGCTACCGGGCGCTCGGCTTCCAGACGCTGGCCGACCAGGTACGCCGTAGCGTGCGCAGCGTGCGCGGCAACCAATGGATGTTCCGCATCGGCCACACAGACGACTATCCATTGTGCCTCCGTCCCGAGCTTCTTGCGGGCGATCCGGTTTTCCCTATCCTGCGTGAGGCTACACCCGTCCGCATGGACCTTACGCACAGCGGATGGAGCGATATTTTTTTCCTCGGCATGGATTTCCCTGAGGGCGCGCGTGTCATCAACGCATCCATCGATCTCGCGGCCCGCGGTACGAGCAAGCGCTTCGCTCAGCCCAGGCCGCCGGTCGAGGCTTGGTTCCGGGTAATTGATCAACCGGTCATCCGCTTGACCAGCGTAGACTTGCATGCTTCTGCTGACGTTTCTTCCATTGCCGAGGTCTTCGATTTTTCCCGCGACTACCTGGGCCTGCTCAAGGCGAGTGTAATCGCCAGCGGCATAGTCCCTCCGGGGATCGAGGGGGCAACGCAACCCCTGGCCGCTCTGCTGGAGCGCCTCACCGCAAGGCCCGGACACGGCATTGAGATTGTCAGCAGCGTAAACGATATCCCTAAAGGCTCCCGGCTGGCTGTTTCCACCACCCTTCTGGCTTGTCTCATCGCTGTTTGCATGCGTGCCACCGGACAGATCCGTTCGCTCACCGGAGGCGTGCAAGAGCATGATCGCAGGCTGTTGGCTGCGCGCGCGATTCTTGGCGAATGGCTCGGTGGAAGCGGCGGCGGCTGGCAGGATTCCGGCGGCATCTGGCCGGGTATCAAGCTGATCCACGGCGTTCTCTCCGCAGAGGGCGATCCCGAGTTTGGCGTCAGCCGCGGATGCTTGCTTCCGCGCCATAGGATCTTAACCGAAACTGAAATTTCGCACCAGGCTCGCGAGAAACTTCAACAGAGCCTGGTGCTCGTCCACGGAGGCATGGCACAGGATGTCGGCCCCATTCTTGAGATGGTTACCGAGAAGTACCTCCTGCGTTGTGAGACAGAGTGGCTTGGCCGCCGCCAGGCCATCGCCATCCTCGATGAGATCACCGGTCATCTTCGGCGGGGTGACATCCGCGCGCTCGGTGGTTGTTTGCAGCGCAACTTCGACGGTCCCATTCAGACCATTATTCCGTGGGCCGGCAATCTGTACACCAACACGGTGATCGACCGTGTCCGCAAGGAATTCGGCAACGATTTCTGGGGCTTCTGGATGCTCGGGGGCATGAGCGGCGGTGGGATGGGATTCCTTTTCAGCCCCAAACGCAAAGTACAGGCCCAGGTCCGCATACAAGCCATTATGAGCGAGACCAGGCGCCACATGGAACGCAGCATGCCATTTGCCATGGAGCCCGTGGTCTACGATTTCGCCATCAACGATCAGGGAACACAAGCTGCGCTGCTTTCCGGCGACCATGCCTTGATGCCTGTCGGTTATTACACGCAGCAGGTGCCCCCGCTCATTCGAAATGAAGTGTCCCGGCTGTCACCGGTGCGCCGCACCGAGTTGGAGCGCTTCACCTCGGCATGCCGTTCCAATGCGGATTATGCAGGCATGATTCAAACCTTGTTTGATCACTTGCTCCCAACCGGCCACGATGCCGAAGGAGGGGAGAAGCAAACGCTCAAGGCCCTGCTCGATAACTACGGCTTTGACCGCCTGCAACACGAGCAAATTCGACAGGATCTCATTTCCGGACGCATCGGTCTGGCGCAGAACCGCCTGCCCGTCACCACTCTTATTGAGGACGCTGAGGCGGATCAGGTAGATGGCAGTCATCGCGCCGCCGGTCTGGATGCTCTCGCTGAGGGGCGCGTTGCTGTTGTGTCGTTGGCGGGAGGCGTGGGTTCTCGGTGGACCCGGGGTGCTGGAGTCGTAAAGGCTCTGAACCCTTTCTGTAAGCTTGGCGGACGATATCGCAACTTTATCGAAGTCCACCTGGCCAAAAGCCTGCGCGTAAGCCGCGAATGTGGCGCGCCGCTTCCGCACGTCATTACTACCAGCTATCTCACCCACGACGCTATTGTCGATCTCCTCGCCGCGGAGAACGACTATGGCTATCCAGGGCCGCTCCTGATTTCGCCCGGACGCAGCATCGGCCTGCGCATGATTCCCATGGCGCGCGATCTCCGCTTTGCCTGGGAGGAGATGCCGCAACAGTTACTGGACGCGCAGGCGCAGAAGGTGCGTGAGGGCCTGCATGCGGCGCTCATTCAGTGGGCCCAAAGCGCCGGCGAAGGCTCCGACTACACCGATAATGTGCCCATGCAGTGCCTGCACCCTGTGGGTCACTGGTATGAGATTGCCAACCTGCTGCGCAATGGAACGCTCCTGCGCCTGCTTGAAATTCGTCCGCAGTTGGCCTGGCTCATGGTGCACAATATCGACACCGTGGCCGCCGATGCGGACGCGGCCATCCTTGGTTACCACATCCAGAGCGGCGCCGCGCTCACTACAGAGGTGATCGCCCGGCACATCGAAGATCGCGGAGGCGGCCTCGCCCGTGTGGATGGCCGGACTCGTTTGATCGAGGGTCTGGCGCTTCCCAGCGAAGAACTGGAAAGCCGCCTCCGCTACTACAATAGCGCGACGTATTGGATCGATATCGACCGTTTGCTCGCCATATTCGGCCTGACCCGTAATGCTCTCTCCGATGTGGGACGTGTGGAAGAGGCAGTACGCGCTATAGCCGCGCGCATGCCGACTTACATCACGCTCAAAGACGTTAAGAGACGCTGGGGTAAAGGACAAGAAGATATCTTTCCGGTGAGTCAGTTCGAAAAGCTCTGGGGCGATATGACAGCCCTGCCGGAGCTGAGTTGCCGCTTCGTGGCCGTGCCACGCGTGCGCGGCCAGCAATTGAAGGAACCCGCTCAACTCGACGCCTGGCTGCGCGACGGCAGCGCTGCGTATGCTGAGTCTTTGTGCGCGTGGCGTGAAATATCGGGTTGATCGGCGCCCCGCCGGCCCAGTGGCTCACAGCATTAGTTGCGGTCGGTGTGTTTCTTCGTGCGGTAGCGCATGGCGCCGGTATTGTTTGCGGCAAAGCGGGGATACAGACGTGTTTGCAAGTAAAAACCGTGACCAAACAGAGCCATGGCGTCCTTGGACAACGTCACAATCACGACACAATTGGCAAGATGGAATGCCGAAGCCGATGAAAGGAACCGAAATAAATCACTGAAAAGCAGAAACTTAATGGTCGGGACGGGCAGATTTGAACTGCCGACCCCTCGCACCCCAAGCGGTTACGCTGTTTTTTCGGCGGTCTCCTGTCAGTTACCGTGATGTGCCCCGGATTCAGTATTTATGCGCCTTCCAGAGCATTTCCGCTGTTATGTGCAGTACCTTGATTTACTGCTGAAAATCACTGAGAGTCCCCACAATTTCCCCCACAGTTTTTCGCCTCAAATTGCCAGGGAAAAACCGCACCAGAAAGCCCCGCCAAGGCGTCGATGCACTCCGGAAGATGGATTCCCCCCAACACAGATAGACATGAAGCAGGGCGTGCCGCTGGTGCGGCGCACGCGGCGATTCAGGCGTTCGAGGCGAATCCCTACCAGCCGCAACGCCGACTGCAAGGAAGTAATCTGTTCTCAGAAAGCACAACGGCGATTTGGCGTCAACTGAGAATTTCCCCGGGCGATATGGGCGTTTTTCAGCACGAATCCATGAAACAACGGTGAATTCCTTCCTCTACACTTAGCTGGTCAGCTTATGAAAAGGGAATATCACCACCGCCAGATAAGAAGAGATATGTCTCTTCTTGACACTACTTTAATGAAACGAAAAAGACTTGAAGGTTGGAGAGAGTCTGAAAGTCGTCCCCGCGTGCGCAAAAACAACAATGTTCTGCCATCCAGCAGGCATGAGCGCGCAAGATGCTCCTGCAAACGCAAAGCGGCAGAGCCGTTAAGCCCCGCCGCTTCTTGTATCATCTGCTGCCTTACGCAGCAGCTATAGATTACCGATGTCCACCGCCGCCGCTGGGATGTCCACCACCGCCACTGCTGGGATGTCCACCGCCACCGCTGGGATGTCCACCACCGCCACCGCTGGGATGTCCGCCGCCACTATTTGAAGCAGCTGCATGAGGCGCTGACGCATGACTAGCACTGGGACGCGCTTCGCTTGAATGGTTCGCCGCTACGTTGTTGTGAACCTGTCCACCGCCGCCAGAGCGTGCTGGACCGCCGCCGCGTGCATAACTGCTGCGACCGGCTGCCTCGCCGCCTCCGCCACGATAACTTCCTCCACCACCGTTGCTGAAGCGATGGCTACCCCAGCCGTGGCCATAGCCCCAGCCGGCCCAAGGACCCATGCCCAGGAAGACGCCACCGTAGAAGTACCCCGGTCCGTAAAATCCATAGGGCGCGCAGGCGTAAGGAGCATAGTCATAATAGCCGTACGTACAGACAGGTGGAACGCCGATGTCAACGACGACTTGAGCCTGAACCGCTGGCGCCAGGGTCAGGCCCGCCAGTAATGCTGTTGTTCCGAGAAGAATTTTGAGTCCTCGCATATGAGACCCCCCTTTGAGGTGTCTATGTTGTCCTGTGTTGCGTGAGATGCCCTGCTGCCTTTAAGAACAGTTTGTCAACAGCAGACACCATAAGGGGTTCAGTCTGTATAAGAAGGTCCGAAGCTTGATCGGGCCGACGTCTATCTACCCTTACGCTCTTGACTCTAACCACTGGGATCGTCATAGTCTGAGCAATAAGATGCACATGATAACTAATCATCGCGCATCAGGGATTGTTCGCATCCGGTCAATATAGGGCAGCTAATGAATGATCGACAGGAAATACTGACATTTAGTACACGTCACGGGATAGAAAACTGCCGGAGTCTCCGGCGTGCGAACTCTTATGAACCCGACAACATATAGAGGACGCATTTTAACCACCGAGTAAGTGAGTCGGAGGGAGTAATGGAAAAACAATGACACTGCTCAAAGGCTTAGGAACAGGACTGTGCCTTACCGTACTCTGTTTGCTCGCCGCGCCGAAAGCAAAGGCGGACGAATGGAACAATAAAACTGCTATTACCTTCAGCGCGCCCGTCGAAGTTCCGGGAGTAGGCCAGCATCTCCTGCCGGCGGGCACCTATGTTTTCAAGCTCGCGGATTCAAACGGTGACCGCCACATCGTCCAGATCTTTAACCAGGATGAAACCCAAGTGCTCACCACGATTCTCTCCATCTCCAATTACCGGTTGAAGCCTACCAATAAAACGGTCATGACCTTCCGGGAGCGGCCTGCCGGAGAGCCGGAGGCTCTGAAGGCATGGTTCTATCCAGGTCATAATACGGGAGAAGAATTTGTCTATGAAAAGTCCAGGGCCATTCAACTGGCCAAGGAAACAAACGAGGTGGTACTTTCTACACCTGTTGCACTAGCATCCGTGCCAGTCGAGACTTTGAAAACGGCCCCTATTGAGGCAGTTACCCCGGCCGGTGAAACAGTTGACACCGCCCAGGTTGTTGAAGCGCCACCTCCCGCGCCTGTGGCTGCTGCGCCTGCTGCCGTAGCGGCACCCGTAGAGGTCGCATCTTTGCCGGCAACTGCCAGCGATCTTGGTTTGATTGGACTGTCCGGATTGATGTTATTGGGCGCCGGCTTTTTGGTTTCCGGCCTTCTCAAGAAGTCGGTCTAATTCAGGAACACGATTCAGTAATGAGGCGGTGCGGAAGCATCGCCTCACTTATTCCTTGGTGTACTCGCGTGAATTTATTGCGGAATTATTTTAGGCTAGGACAAAGGACAAAATAGATGACAGAGATAACCGCGCCCGCAAGACGTCTAGAGAAAGATGTCGGCATGTCTGTCCAAGGGAATTTCTGGACAGGAATGTGCATCGCCTTGACAAGAAACAATTATCTTCTATACCTGATTGCTCTTGCTGTTTTAGTTGCATACTCTGGTGCTGCCTGGTCTCAAGTTGTCTCTACTCCTTCGCAGAATCATACAAGTGGCGACTACACTCTCAAAGTCGATGCAAATCTGGTAATTTTGAGCGCGACGGTTCTGGACCGCCACAATGCGCTTGTTTCCGGACTCGATAAAGAAAATTTTCAGGTCTATGAGGATCACGTTCTTCAACAAATCAAGGACTTCAGCCATGAAGATCTCCCGGTCACAGTTGGACTGGTCATCGATAACAGCGGAAGCATGGCACCGAAGCGCGCGGATGTGATTGCCGCGGCATTGTTGTTTGCTCGCTCAAGCAATCCATTGGACCAGATGTTTGTGGTCAATTTCAATGAGAATGTGTCCTTCGGCCTGCCTGCCGGAATTCCGTTCACAGACAGGCCGGATCAGTTGCAGCTCGGGCTTTCTGATATTAAGGCGATTGGAGAGACCGCACTCTACGATGCGTTATCCGTAGCGCTCAATCATCTCCAGCAAGGCAGTTGCGACAAGAAAGTACTCATCCTGATCAGCGATGGCGGCGATAACGCAAGCAAGCATACTCTGACCCAGGTTATTGAAATGGCCAGGCATTCCGGCGCAATCATCTACACGATCGGCATCTTTGATGAGCAGGACGGCGATCAAAACCCAGACGTGCTCAAACGATTTGCGAAAGAAACTGGCGGCGAGGCATTCTTTCCGGAATCATCGAAGGAAATAGTCTTAATCTGCGAAGGAATCGCGCGCGATATTCGTAATCAGTACACGCTGGCTTACGTCCCCAAAATTCTAAAGCAGGATGGCGGATATAGGGTTATCGATGTGAAGGTTAGCTCACTGGGGCGTGGTCGTTTATCGGCTCGCACTCGGCCTGGATACTTCGTGCCATTGATGCTCCCCCCACCAGGATCTGTGACGGTCGGACATGATTCCCATAACTGAGCACAAAGTATTTGCAGTGCGGAACCAAAGGTTCCTGCGCTGGACGCGAAACATTTTGCTGATCATCGGTATTCTCGCGCTTACATATGTTGTGTTTATTTTGATCAGTGCAAGGATCTATCAGAAAAATGCCGTATTGGCCCTGGAAAAACAAATTCAAGCGGAAGAACAGCACAAGGCAGAGCAACCTGTACTCACGATCAACGAAGGGGATGTTCTGGGGCGCATTGATATTCCAAGGATTGGAGTATCGGTGGCCGTTCTGCAAGGGACGACATCGCGAACTCTACGGCTGGGTGTAGGTCACATCAACGGAACGGCGCTTCCGGGCGAGCCGGGAAACATCGGAATCGCCGGGCACCGGGATACCTACTTTCGTGCCCTGAAAGACATTCGCAGGGATGACGAGATTCAGCTTGAGACTGCTGCTGGAATCACCAGATACGAAGTAGAATGGATTCAGGTTACCTCGCCCAGCGACATAGGTGTTTTGGCCCCCACAACTGAATCTTCTCTAACCCTCGTTACATGCTATCCGTTTTACTATATCGGCGCAGCTCCGAAACGATTTATTGTTCACGCACACAAGCAATAGCGATAGGTTAACTCTTCTCAATCCCCCGTCACAGCTGAAAGTTTACGTTTTATCACCTTGACTATCGGAATGACTGGCTCATGATTGGTTTCAACTTTGGAGATTGCGAGTTTCAGATCAGTTCTGGCCGCTGAAAGGAGTGGTTTTTGAGCGTTATGATCGGGCAATTGGTCGAGAAGAACCACATTGAGCAGCGACTTATTTACCTGGATGCGGCCGTTGTAATTGATATAACCGAGGGCACGAAAGCGATTCATAAAGAAGCTCACCCGCGACCGTGTTGTGCCGATTATCTCCGCCAGAGTTTCCTGTGAAATGGGAGGAATGAAGGTGTCTCGTTCGCCGGGCTTGCCAAATTCCGCCATGATCAGGAGAATCCTAGCCAGACGTTTTTCGCTGGAATTGAAAAGCTGGTCAACAAGATCTGCCTGAGTGCGCATACCGCGAGCCAGTATGAACTTCAGAAAGAAGTCTGCAAATATAGGCTCATCATGCATCACGTTGGCCATCTCTTCCCTGGTGATCTTGAGCGCCACGCACGAGTTGACAGCTGAAGCTGTCGCCAGACGCAATCCAGGAATGGACGCCAAAGATTCTTCTCCAACAAAATCGCCAACAGAAAGGAGCGTGATTGTGGCTTCTTTGCCGTTTTCCGAGACGACAGTGAGTTTTGCCCGGCCAGTCTGGAGATAGAAAACAGAGTTGGCCTCATCTCCCTGAGAGAAAAAGGTCTCCTTAGGCTCAAATTGAACGATTTTGCGACCGAGTCCCGCGTTTGCAAGGAATGTAGCGCAGTCAAATGCGTTTCGTGTGTTTCTGTTCTTCAAAATATTGCCTCATTCTAAGCGGTTTGTTTGGTGTGAAGGATGAACGCCCAGGAAAAGCCTCTTTGGATTTGAAAAAGCCGGTGATCATGGCAAATTCATCAAAGACTGGAGAGAAGACGCTTCAGTCAGGAATATCTGAGTACAATTCGCATCCTGACATCTGCAACGCGGTCCCGAGTGGCCTGAGGAAGATTTGCGTCACGTCAGGACTGACATTCCTGCTCTTGATGGCGATTACACTCAAGTACTTGCCATCATCTCGTTTGGCTCAGACCTATGTCTGTTCTGTTCGGCTCACATCGACAGCCTTAAACATCAGGCTCAGAATCCTGGCAAGTCCGGATGATGCGTAGATAACAACGCTATGCGCGCTCATTATTGGTGACCGGCGATGCTGCCCGCACTACCACCATTCCGTGGCGCGTCCGGATGGTTTTTTTACGCCGCTCTCGGGCTTGGCCGAGCGAAGAAGCAAGAGCGGACATTGCACCAGCTTGACGACCTTCTCGGCAATCGATCCGAAAACCAGCGGATGCCAGCCGGAGATGCCATGTGTGGAGATTACGACCATGTCGACATGTTCGCGTTCAACCACTTCCATAATGCTCCCCGCCACATCATTTCCTACTTCGACGCTGGACCTCGCTTTGACTTTTCTGGCCGTAAGCGCAGCATGGCACTTGGCCAGATGCTGCTCTGCAAATGTTCTTGCCTCTTGGATGAATTCGGTTTTAGGAATAAGGTCAGGGAGAGTGGTCGTGGGAAAAAACGGAATGACATTTACAAGATAGAGTTCGGCATGAAAGTGCTGAGCAAGGTCCGCTGCCATCTCCAAAGCTGCCTGGGATGATGGGCTAAAGTCAATGGGCAACAGAATCTTCGTGGGAATCGAAGGAAAAGCACGAACTTCATGCATGACGGTCTCCTCGCTGAACCACTAACGTGGCTGGAGTCTTATTCTCGGCAATCACGAAAACAAAGGCTGTGCTCTTTTGGACAGATATCCGGCTGTCAGATGCGCAAACCGGTATGGGTTACGTGGGCTTCGTCTGATGCGAACGCTGTATAGGATACATATCTTCGACCGCGAGCAATAGTGACCATTCATCGAGATTTCAATTCTGACAATATCACTAGAGGTGCCACTATACGTCAACTATTGTCGTTGACGGCGCCTAATGAATCAAGGAGAACCGATGCCGACCGAAATAGAGACTTTGACGCCATCCACGAGTAGACGAAATTCGCAATCTTTGCTTGTCTTTTACGGCGATCTGGCGGGAATACTCGGATTCCGATCGAACAACGAGCCTATCGATAAAAGGGTTCGCCAAGGATTGTTTTTGCTGCTGGTAGCTATTGTCCTGACATGTTTATCAGTTATGTCAAGATCGCAATCACTACCCTACGCGGGAGATTCCTCCAGTACTCTAGCAAGCACGAGCACAAGCCAGATTGATCTGACATATGTGCGCCCGACGCAGAAAACGAAGGTCATTAATTATGTTTTCGACGCGTTTGGTCCGTACCCAATTGCCGGCTCAGCATTAGTGGCCGGAATTGATCAATACAACAATGCTCCGCCAGAATGGAATCAAGACGCTGAAGGTTACGCCATGCGATTCGGGTCTGCCTACGGCATCGCAATGGTTGCCACAACGACGCGTTACGGACTGTCAGAGGCCTTTAAGGAAGACGCGTTGTACTACCGCTGTGAGTGCAGAGGCGTGTTTCCGCGCGTGCGCCATGCCCTGGTTTCCACCTTGACGGCACGCCGTGGCGAAGACGGCCATCGTGTCTTTTCTGTCCCCGCGCTCGTCGGGCCGTATGCGGGCACGATGACCGCCACCTATGGTTGGTACCCCAACCGCTACGGCGCCAAGGACGCGTTCCGGGCGGGCAACTACGGTCTGCTGGCATTTGCCGGCGAGAACATTGCCCTGGAGTTTTTCTATAGCGGACCGCACTCCCTGCTTTCACGCATGCACTTGAACAATGCGCACGGCTCGCCAGAACCTGGTCCAAACCATTGAGCTACAGCGGATTCACTCCCATCGCAAGCATCCACCCGGTCCTTCCGGGACGGAGGACTGTACTCATCGACGCCACTGTAAATTCTACGATGGGGCTAATCGGTGGATTTTTCGAGTGGTTCGGCAACCTGGGAATTTTCTTTTGGCAGGTCCTGCGCGCAGCTGTAACGCCGCCGTATGAGTGGCGCGAGTTAATCCATCAACTCGACGAAGTTGGATCGAAGTCTTTCCCGGTAGTCGTGATGGCCGGCTCCGCCATCGGCGTAATCATCTCGCTGGAGGCGCGTTACAGCCTAAGTCGATTCGGCGCCAGATCGCTGTTTCCAGCTACTCTTGTGTACTCCGTGATCCAGGTAATGGGTCCGATCATTACCGGCCTGGTAGTAAGTGGACGCGTGGGAGCCGGCATTGGCGCGGAACTGGCATCGATGAAAGTTACCGAGCAGATCGACGCCATAGAAGCATCGGCAATCAACCCCTTCCGGCTTCTGGCAGCGACGAGAATTCTTGCTTGCATCTTGATGCTTCCGTTGCTGACCCTTGTCTCTGATGCATGTGGCCTGTTGATGGGCTGGTTTGCGCAAACGCTGGTCGATCCGCTCTCGTTTCATCAGTTCATTCAGGACGGCTTCAAGGGCGCGACTTTCAGTGCTTTTTTGCCGCAGACATTCAAAACCTCCGTGTATGGCCTGATTATCGGACTTATCGCGTGCTTTCAGGGGATGCGAACACGCGGCGGAGCTGAGGGCGTTGGCCGCGCAGCCACAAACTCGGTGGTTCTCGCATCGCTCTTCGTGATTCTGGCCGATGTTGTCTTGGTGAAATTCATTCTGGTTGTATTCCCTTAACCGTTGACGCATTGTTTCGAGAGATATGAATGGCCACAGCCTATGACATTGCGATGAATCAAGAGCGATCTGAGAAAGACGGCAGTGCGCCGGTTGTCGCGGTCGAGAGCTTGCGGAAGACCTTTGGAAGTCACATGGTCCTCAACGGGATTAGCCTGAGCGTGAACCGTGGAGAAACCTTGGCCGTGCTCGGACGTAGTGGCACCGGGAAAAGCGTGTTGTTGCGGATTATCATCGGTCTGGAAACGCCCGACTCTGGATCGGTTTGCATTCATGGCCAGAATATCGCCGGTCTGGCTCTTGACCGGATGGGCGAGATCAGAAAGAAGATGGGCTTTCTGTTTCAGCATGCGGCGCTTTACGATTCGCTCACGGTAGCGGAAAACGTGGCGTTTCCCCTTGTACACCATCGGAAAGATATGTCCAGCTCTGAGCGCAGTAAACGTGTGAAGCAGTTGCTGGCTGAAGTAGGCATGGAAGGCAACCTCGAGAAGATGCCTTCCGATATCTCAGGCGGGATGCAAAAACGCGTTGGCCTAGCTCGCGCTCTCGCACTGGATCCGGAGATACTGCTTCTTGACGAGCCTACGGCAGGTCTTGACCCCATCAGTTCGGGAGA
This sequence comes from Occallatibacter sp., assembly GCA_050011175.1. Classification (GTDB taxonomy): domain Bacteria; phylum Acidobacteriota; class Terriglobia; order Terriglobales; family Acidobacteriaceae; genus Telmatobacter. Next base: position 173,248 of record JBEKJR010000003.1, on the reverse strand, counting down.
AATCGACGATTTGATTCTCACACTCCAACGCGAGCGTCGGATGGCGTCCATTGTGGTAACACACGACCTGCACAGCGCCAGGACAATTGCCAACCGTTTGGCCCTGCTGGATCAGGGAAATGTTGTAATCGAAGGCACGTTTGAAGATCTTCAACAGAGCGACATCGGATTTGTTGAAGACTTTTTGAAACTGTCGTAGGGGGATATATGTCGAGAGTAGCGCGACTGGGAGCATTCATCGTTGTGGCGCTTGTAGTTCTGGCTGCCGGGGTATTCATTATCGGAAGCAAGAACTATCTGTTTCGCTCCACTTACCGGCTAAAGGCGCAATTCGACAATGTGGCTGGCTTGGCTAATGGAGCCGACGTGCAGGTAGGCGGGGTTCACAGCGGAACTGTGCATAGCATCGATTTACCTCACAAGCCCGGTGAAAAAGTTACTGTGGTTATCGATCTTGATAAATCGACGCACGAGATCATCAAGCGGGACTCCGTGGCTTCGATTGAAACTGAAGGAGTGTTGGGCAATCAGTTCCTGGCCATTTCATTTGGATCTGCCGGGCAGGCCGACGTAAATGATGGCGATCTCATCGAGAGTGAACCTCCGCTTTTGATGGCGGATATGCTCAAGAAGGCGAATGGAATTCTGGATAGCGGCCAGCAAGCCACGGAACATCTGAATTCGGTTAGCGCCAAGATCGACTCGGGACAGGGAACTGTGGGAGCGCTGGTAAACGATAAGCAACTCTATAACAACCTGGAACAAACAACGACTACCCTGCACGCTACGATGCTCCAGGCGCAGGTCGGCGTGACGGACTTCCAGGAAAATATGGAGGCCCTGAAGCATAACTTCTTATTGCGCGGGTATTTCAATAAGCGTGGGTACGAGGACTCCGCCAGCTTAACAGCGAATAAAATCAGCGGGCTTCCTCCGGGTACGCCCCTGAAGGCGTTTACTTATACAGCAAGGCAACTCTTCGATGCTCGCGATTCGGCCAAGCTGAAGAATCAAAAGTCTCTCAATGCCGGCGGCGAGTATCTGGCAGGAAATCAATTTGGATTTGCTGTAGTCGTGGTTTCAACAGGCATGGAAGGCGACACCCAAAAGGATCAGGTGCTCACCGAGGCCAGGGCCATGGTTGTGCGCGAGTATTTGGTTGAGAACTATGGATTTGACGACAGCCAGCTTAAGACATTGGGCCTGGGTAAGCAGACAGGACCAAACCTGGACGCAGACTGGGGCTCGATCCAGATTCTCATCTTCCCTGTAGGAACCGAAATACCTGTGAACAAGCTGACGCCGGTTGTCAGCGCACCAGTAGCAGATTCCGACAGCCCGGCTCAGGTCACTTCTGCGGCTGCTCAGAAACAATAGCGAATGACGCGATGAGCGGAATCTGTAAATGTTCGCTTCAACAGAAGCCTTCCGCTTAAGCATTGCTCGGATATTCCGAAAACGGAGAAGAGATGACCGGCAGCAAACACAACCGCGAAGGAAATAGCAGCAATAGTGGTGAGCCGGATCCCGGCCCTTATTGGAGGCGTATGCATAGTGACTGGCGCTTTTGGGTCGGCGCAGTCTTCATGATTACGGCTATCGCTATCTACGTTCTAAGTGGAGACCTGGCGTGGGTTCCGCACGGCCTGCCGCGGCATTCGCTTCCGTAAAGAATGAGCAACTTGCGGCTCGTGTGTGTCCGTGTTGAGCATTCTAGCTCAGTCATTTCGTTGTTGTTTTGAAAGTATATGGATGAAGAAGAGTGAATGTTCTTCTCTCTCCATGGCTCCTGAGCTAAGGCGGGCCATCGGATTTGTGCTTTCTTGGCTGTCCCTGATGCACAAGAACCGACCGGGGAGATCCACATTCTTGTGTAGACGAACGCCAGCTCTTCATGCATATGCGATTGACGTAGTTAACCAAGGCAAAAAGTAAGCAATTCAACACGAATCTGTCGAACGCCTCGTAGATTCCTTGAGTGTGGACAAGTCCACATAATGATTGGAGAACATCAAATGCCGCTTTACCAATTTGTTATTACGATTGCCATAGTGGGCCTGTTGTTATGGCTCGTGAACCGCTTCATCCCGATGCAAAGTCAGATCAAGGGGATACTGAACGGCGTGGTAGTGATTGCCGTAATCCTGTGGATCGCGAGCTTATACAAGGACTTGCTGCTCAGTTACGTCTCCCAGCTCGGCGCTGGACCGCGACTTATTACTGCCGTAATCACACTTGTCGTAGTGGGCCTGTTGCTATGGCTGGTGAACCGTTTCATTCCCATGCAGAGTCAGATTAAGGGGATATTGAACGGCGTGGTAGTGATTGTCGTAGTCCTATGGCTCATGGGGCTATTCGGGCTCTTCGGTTATATCTCTCAGTTCCGCGTTGGGCAGCATTGAAAGATCAACCTGCCAAGACCTGGAAGCTTGTGCCTGCCAATAAACGAATGTCCACCGCAGTACGGCAGAATACCGCCTGTAGAGGAATCATGAAGCGCATGCTTTTGTTCGTAGTAGGAAGTGTCTTCAGTTTGAGCGCGTTTTCTCAAGCCAATCCGCAAGCTACAATGGTCCTCGATTCCGCAGGTCCAGCGTCCACATACCACGTGATCGTCATTAATCGCTCAGTCCAGGCGGTTAACTATCAACATCGCAGCGGAGCCGCAAGTGTGGATTTCGCCGGGACGACTTTATTGCCGTCAGCAAACGGAAATGCCAAGGTAAGAAGCAAGCGTGGCACCATGGAAGTCGAAGCGGAATTCGGAAACCTGCAAAGCCCAACAACCTTTGGCGCTGAGTATCTCACTTATGTCCTGTGGGCAATCTCGCCCGAGGGCCGGCCAGTTAATCTAGGAGAGGTACTGGTAGGTGGCAATGATCGAAGCAAGCTTACTGCAACCACCGGCCTCCAGGCATTCGCTTTGATTGTCACCGCAGAGCCGTACTATGCTGTTCGGCAGCCAAGCAACGTCGTTGTCCTTGAAAACGTTGTGCGCACAGACACTAAGGGAACGACCGAGGCAGTGAACGCGAAGTATGAACTGATGGAGCGTGGGGGCTATATTCCCACTGGCTACAAGTTCGACCCAGTTGTTCTGAACGCCAGTCTTCCATTGGAATTCTACGAAGCGCGAAATGCACTACGGATTGCACAATCCGAGGGAGCTGAACAGTATGCGAGCGCGAGCTACCAGCACGCTGTTCAGTTGATGGATCAAGCCAATGCGTACGCCATCGACAAACACATCGATAGAAAGCCGCTGATTGCTGTTGCACGAGAGACAGTTCAAACTGCCGAAGATGCGCGCGAGATCGCGGTCAAAAAGATTGACGAGATTCGCCTTGCAAATGAGCGCCAGGCTGCAAGCGACGCGCAGGCTATCTCGCAAGCTCAAACCGACGCCGCTAACCGCCAGAAATATCAAGCGCAGTCCGATACAGTGATAGCGCAAGCCAATGCAGAGAAGGCTCAGGCTGACCTGGTCGCGAACCAAATATCATCGACAGCGGCAGTTACAGCCGCCCAATCTGATGCGGCTAGAGCACAGGCTGACTTGACCGCCAGCCAATCCGCCTCGGCCGATGCTATCTCATCTGCCCAAGCCGATGCTGCGCAGTCACGCATTGCGACCCAGAAGGCTCAACTGGATGAACAACAGGCCAATAATGACAAGGCTGCAATGCGTGCGCAATTGTCCGAACAGTTGAACAGGATTCTTGCTACCCGCGAAAGCGCGCGTGGACTGATTGTCAGCATGTCCGACGTATTGTTCGACACTGGACATTACACGTTAAAGCCCGGCGCGCGGGAGAAACTGGCGAAGGTTGCCGGGATTCTTATCGCCTACCCTGGACTTAGCATTGAAGTTGATGGCTACACCGACAACGTTGGCGGCGATGATATGAATATGAAGCTGTCGGAGAATCGCGCAGATGCTGTGCGCAATTACCTCGTGGAACAGGGCGTAGCAACAGGCTCCGTAAGCGCCAAGGGCTACGGTAATACGTTGCCGGTAGCCTCCAATGACAATGCGGCGGGCAGGCAGGAGAACCGGAGAGTAGAGCTGGTTGTTTCCGGTGAACCAATCGGCAGCCCGCGAATGTAACGACGGGAAGCCTGTTCTAACAAGACCGTTTATCCGCCGCGGTCTCGAAAGAGGCCGCGGCATCTATATCAATAATCCCAGGTATTTGCAAGATTGTGAGGGGTACCAATGCTTGGAACGAGATTGATCGTAATTCTGGTTTTTCGCGCTTATGAGCGCCTTACCACGTTGGCCGCATAGCAGAAGTTGGGAATATTATCCGAGCGGCGGAGTTGGACTGATTCTCTTGATTATTGTTCTTCTCCTGGTTCTTGGCCGGATCTGAAGTTGAAAGGAGGGCATGATGTCGCTTTCTGAGATGATAAACCCTGAGACGCCTGGCGGAAATCCAGATCCCGTAGCTTATTCGCATATCGCCACAAAAGCGTGCAAACTGCCTTTGCCAACCCGTATTGCGTTTGTGGGAAACTACCTGCCGCGAGAGTGTGGCATTGCTACTTTTACAACTGACCTGTGCACGGCGATCGCGACCGAATACGGGGAGGGACGATTGTTTGCCATCCCCGTCAACGATCCCGATTCAAACTATCAGTATCCGGAACAAGTACGCCTGGAACTAGAGCAGGAGGACCTTTTCTCCTATGAGCGTGCCGCCGATTTTCTCAACTTCAATGGCAACGATCTGGTTTGTCTGCAACATGAATATGGCATTTACGGCGGCAGCGCGGGCAGCCACATACTGACCTTGCTGCGCAAATTGAAGATGCCGTTGGTGACCACGCTGCACACGGTACTGCGCGACCCAGATCTGAATCAACGGATGGTGCTTGAAGAGATCGCACAGCTATCCGATCGTATGGTGGTGATGAGCAAACTGGCAGCCCAACTGCTGCGCGAGGTTTATGCGGTTCCGGGCGAGAAAATCGACGTGATTCCCCACGGAGTGCCAGATCTCCCTTTTATGGACCCTAACTACTACAAAGACAAGTTCGGCACGGAAGGCAAGCCGGTTCTGCTTACGTTCGGGTTGCTATCTCCAAATAAGGGCATTGAAAACGTCATACAGGCGTTACCTGCAATACTGGCGAGACAGCCAAACGTGGTCTATATTGTATCCGGAGTGACCCATCCGCATGTCCGCCGGCGAGAGGGCGAACGCTACCGGGAAGAACTGCAGGCGCTGGCAGAGCAACTTGGCGTCTCCGACCACTTGATATTCAACAATCGCTTTGTGAGCACTGAAGAACTTGTAGAGCACGTGGGTGCTGCTGATATTTACATCACACCTTACCGGCATGAAGCGCAGATCGTCTCCGGCACTCTTGCAATTGCGCTCGGAGCGGGAAAAGCGATTGTCTCAACACCTTACTGGCACGCCAAGGAGTTACTTGCGGAAAAGCGAGGCGTCATTGTTCCGTTCCAGAGTCCTGATGCGATTGCAGAAGCGGTCTTGAGATTGCTGGAGAACAATGCGGAGCGTCATGCCATGCGCAAGCGCGCCTATCTTCACTCTCGCGGAACGACGTGGGCAAAGACGGCGCGGGCCTACATGGCGAGCTTTCAGAGGGCACGCTTTGAACGCTCTTTACATCCAAGAGCGGCCCAGCAAGACGATTCTGCGATAAATTCGGCAGGCCTTCTGCCCGTACTGAACTCAAACCATCTGTTAACCATGACTGACGATACCGGCATCCTGCAACACGCGATTTTTTCGGTGCCGAATACGCGGGAAGGTTATACAGCCGACGACAACGCGCGGGCTCTGATCGTATCCGTCCTTCTGGACGAAAATCCTGGGTACGCGGACCGGCGAGAGTATCCGAACCTCTCCCACCGATACCTATCCTTTCTATGGCTTGCCTTCGATGCCGATACAGGAAGGTTTAGAAACTTCCTCGGTTACAATCGCAAGTGGCTTGAGAATGTTGGGTCAGATGACAGCCATGGGCGCGCATTGTGGTCGCTGGGAAAGGTGCTGGGACTTTCACAAAACGCGGGATTGAGAGGTGCGGCCGGAAGGCTTTTTGAAGCCGCGGTCCCTGCAACACTTACGTTTACCAGTCCACGAGCCTGGGCGTATTGCATCCTGGGTATGCAAGCCTACCTGGACTGGTTTCCAGGAGACAGAGCCATTCAGAGCGCGCGCAATATTCTTGCGAATCGACTCCTTGACATCTATGAGAGGAGTCATTCAGACACGTGGAAATGGTTTGAGAAGAGTCTTTCCTACTCGAATGCGAGGCTTTCGCAGGCGCTCATTCTTGCGGGATGGCGAAGCGACAACCAGCGCATGATTGAAGCCGGAATGGACTCTCTTAAGTGGCTTGTCGCCCAGCAACACCGCGACGATAAGGAGATATTTGTACCGATAGGATCCCATGGATTCTTCATTGAAGGGAATGAAAAGGCGCGCTTCGATCAGCAACCAGTGGAGGCATGCGCAACCGTTTCTGCCTGTCTTGAGGTGTATCGGTTGACGGAGGAAAGCCAATGGCTCGAGGAAGCGCGCAGAGTCTTTGGTTGGTTTCTCGGCAAGAACGATTTGCAGGTTCCGTTATATGATGCATTGACGGGTGGATGCAGAGATGGCCTTCATCCAGACCGTGTAAACGAAAATCAGGGCGCTGAATCCACGCTCTCGTTTCTCATGGCTCTGCTCGAAATGCAGACGACCAAAGTGGCAAGCGCAGACGAACTGCACCAGGGAATGAGTGTCATTTATTGAATCCAACAAGTTCTGAGAAGGAATCGCCAGAAGCCATCGCCGAGGAGAAGAAGATAGATGCATGTGCCGATAAGCCTCTGTTTTCGCGATACTCAGACAATCCGCTTCTAGTTCGCAACAATTGGCCCTATCCGATTAATAGCGTCTTCAACGCAGGGGCTGTACGGCTGGCCGACGGCGATACTTTGCTGCTCTGCCGTGTTGAAGATCGCAGCGGCCTGTCGCATCTTTGTGCCGCACGTTCTGCTAACGGGGTCAATAAATGGCGGATTGATCCTCAACCGACGTTGATGGCGAATCCCAAGGAGTATCCAGAAGAGATATGGGGCATTGAAGATCCGCGCATTACCTATGTCCCGGAGCTCGAGCAATACGCTGTGGCGTACACATCCTTTGCGCGGGGAGGCCCCGGAGTCTCGCTTGCGCTCACCAAGGACTTTCGGAGCTTCGAGCGGTACGGCGTAATCATGTCTCCCGAGGATAAAGATGCGGCGCTATTGCCTTGCAGAATAGGTGGCCGTTGGGCGTTGATTCATCGGCCTATGACGGCGTTAGGAGCTCATATGTGGATTTCCTACTCGCCTGATCTGCGGCATTGGGGAAGCCATAAGATCATTCTCGAGGCGCGGCGCGGCGGATGGTGGGATGCGAACAAAATTGGACTATGTTCTCCACCGATAGAAACGGCCAAGGGGTGGCTGATGATCTATCACGGGGTGCGGCAAACGGCATCGGGAAGCATTTATCGCCTGGGTCTCGCGCTCTTCGATCTGGAGCGGCCTGATGTTTGTCTACAGCGCGGAGATTCCTGGGTGTTTAGTCCAGAGACCGGTTATGAGCGCAGTGGAGATGTCAATGATGTTGTGTTTCCTTGCGGACAAACCATCGGAGCGGATGGCGACACCATCAATCTGTATTACGGAGCCGCCGATTCCAGCATAGCGGTGGCCTCAGGCAGCATCCGTTGTCTGCTCTCCTGGCTGGACTCGAATTCGAGCCGCGCACACGAAGGCGTACTTTAGCATTCATTGCTGCATAACAGAAATGGATGGGCAGAATGAGTAACATAAGACGAAACTTGCCCGACTGGCTGCCGCACCTGCTTTGGATACGGCGAAAGTGCCCGCGCTGCAATTCGGTGAAATTCAAGCAAGCGGAGTTGCGCTCGTTCGATGGCTTGTTGGCGATGTTTGCACTAAGGCCCATTCGATGCTTATTTTGTTGGCGACGGTATTACTGGTTCACTTTGCGCGACGCGATTGCAGAATAGGTTTTCTACGGGTTAAATTAGTTTCGGAACCGGCATTGAAACGCAAACTTAAAGACAGGCTTGTATGAGCATATTCGTTCGACAACCGGTGCAATCGCCAGCGCCGCCCTTACATCAGCCGTTGGCGCCGCACTGGCTTACGCACCTCGGAGCTCTGGGGCTCTTTTTTGTTGCGGTGGTAGATTCCTCCGTTATTCCTCTACCCTTGCCCGGAAGCACGGACCTGCTGTTACTGTGGCTTGTGGCGCACGGCGGCGATCCCTGGCTGCTGGCTCCTTGTGCTATTGCTGGCAGCATACTGGGCGGATATACGACATGGCACATTGGCCGCAGAGGCGGCGAAGAAGCGCTGCGTCAGTACGTGCCGGCGCGTCTTCTTGGACCTATCGTCAGATGGGTAGAGCGTCACCGAATCCTCGCGGTCTTTCTTCCCGCCGTGCTTCCCCCTCCGATTCCGCTCTTGCCGTTTGTGCTCGCCTCGGGCGCGCTGGGCGTTACGCGCAGCCGATTTCTTGCCGTCTTCGGCGCAGCTCGCAGCCTGCGTTACTCCTTCATCGCATGGCTCGGCGTGACCTATGGACGCAGGATCGTCCGTCTATGGTCTGGAACGCTCCAGACCTGGTCGACTCCCCTGCTTTGCGTCTTCGTTGGCCTGATGGTAGTCGGCCTCTGCTTTGGGATATGGAAGATTCGTGGTCTGCGCAAGATAGACGCGGCAGAGAAACTCGCATTGCAGGACGAAGCAGCTCAAGCGGGCTAAACTCCCCAGGCCGCTCTGTCCTGCGTTTTCTGCCTTGTCTATTTGTAAGGCTTGCGGGTTGCGCAAGAGACTAATGCAGGAGTAGCGTTTGCGGCTAGGTAGAAGACGCCTGGCCGCAAATAGTTTCAAGGAACAATCCCTGTCTTCACAGAGGGTGGTCCTGTTACTTACGCGGTCCTGACCCCGACGGGCGAGCCTGAGGTTGGCCCGACGCGCGAGCCTGAGGTTGACGGGCTTGTAGAGACTGCTGCTGAGACGTGTGTTTTTGTACCAAATTCTGCGTCTGCTGTTGGTGCTTCTGCTCCAGTTGCTGTGTGTTGGCGTTCGCCGTCCGCTGATGTTCCGCATCCTGCTTCTGCTGTAGCTTCTGCCGATCCTGGGTTTGCTTTGTGATGAGTTTGTTTTGCTGCTGCTGGTATTTCTGGTCCGCCTTGGCGTTTCCCGAGTTGTACGGTTCAGGGCGAGCAATCGGTGGAAGATCTTTGGGATGGACTACGGCGCGAGGCTCAGTCGTCCGTTGGGTCGTTACCGCCGAGTGATCGTTGAAGCCTATTGGTAAGGGGGTTGCCCCGGTGGACGGCTTGCCGTGGTTGATCGATACGCGCTGCTCAGGATTGCTGCGCGCTGCCTGTGTATGGCTGGTTTGAGCGGCTACAGGCGGAAGATGCCTCTGTCTTGCTACCGCTTCCTGCTGAGAGGTTGCATGCACCGCGATGCCTCCGGATCCACCATTGAAGCTGACGCGATTCTCATTGCGATTCCCGATCGAGGTGTTGTAGACATTGTGGATTCGCGTGACATCCACGTTGTTCACGGAACGGTTATAGAAGAAGTGTCCGCCATCCCAACGGCCACCTTCATATCCCTCGCCGAAGTAGCCGTAGCCGTAATTGATCCCGCCATAAAAGCCGACTTCCGGTCCCCAGTAGCCTTCATTGAAGTAATAGCCGCCGTCGCCCCAGCTCCAATAACCCGGCGTCCAAAGATAGCCCTCCTCCGGCGCTAATACCCAGGTTCCGGGTACCCAATAGTAGTCGGAGATGCTGTCGTCATAGGCCCAATAGCCCGGCGTCCAGAGATAGCCATCACCAGGACAAATGGGCTGCTCGTAGACCGGCAGCATGGGTGGGCCAATCGAGATTCTTACGCTTATCTGCCCGAACAAGGCGGCCGGTATGGCCAATGCAAGAAACACTAACAGAGTCCGAATGGTGCGCATATATGTCCTTTTGCCGATCGTCCTTCGATTGTCCGACTTCGTTGCGCCCGTCGGAGCTGCGAGGATTGAAAGGCGGCGCATTCCGCGTCTTGCCAAGGTTTTCATGTCGAGCTTGCTAAGTCTGTGTACAACTGCTCATCTTTCGCGGATATAGCGAGATTGGCGGCCTACACGACAAACATCGCGATACCCGCCACAAACATAGCAATTGTGGTGATTGCGACGGCAATCCACCCAAGGCGGGAACTTGGCTGGCCCTGCATCATTCTCTTATCGGAAGCAACAATCAGAATTGCAACGAGAAGGAAGGGCGCAAGCAATCCGTTGATGACTGCCGTCCAGTAGAGCGCCTTCACGGGGTTGATGCCAATGAAATCCAGCCCTACGCCCAATCCCGTTGAAGCCAGAATCAGCGCGTAAAACCAACGCGCCTGCCTCAGCTTCTTGTTCAACCCCTGGCGCCACCCGAGAGTTTCAGCAAAGGCGTATGCTGTCGATCCAGCCAGAGTGGGGATGGCGAGAAACCCAACGCCGACAATCCCTAAAGTGAAAAGGGTCGCAGCGAAGTTGCCGGCAAAGGGCCGCAGAGCTTCGGCCGCCTCTCGCGAGGTAGCGATCTTCGTGATGCCGTGCCGGTTGAGTGTGATGGCAGTGGTCAAAATAATAAAAAACATGACCATGTTCGAAAAGAATGCGCCAACACTCACATCGATGTTTCTTAGCTCAAGCTCCTCTGGCGTGGCTCCTTTGCGTAGAGCAAGCGTTTTCTGGCCAGACGACTTTTCTTCTTCAACTTCTTCGCTTGCCTGCCAGAAAAACAGATAAGGGCTGATGGTGGTGCCGAGTATCGCAACCAGCATTGCCCATTCCTCTCTGCTGTGCGGCATCGATGGAACCAGAGTATCGCGCAGCACCTGGCCCCAATCGGCCCCCACAACAAACGCGGTAATGGGGTATGCGAAGAGCACAAGAACCAGCCATTTGAGGACGTTCGCAATTTGATCATATTGGAGCCGGACAGTTGCCCACGAAATCAGGAGCGCAAACACAACAACGAACCAGTGGGAGTTGATTCGCGACAGCATGGCAGCCGCATCCGCCATGCCGGCCAGGTCCGCGCCTATGTTAATAGTGTTTGCGACCAGCAGGATACTGACAAAAAAGAGTAAAAGCCATCGTGAAAATCGCTGCTTGAAGTTACCGGCAAGGCCCTGCCCCGTCACCTTGCCGATCCGCGCACACATCATTTGAACTGCGGCCATCAAAGGCCACGTAATGAGTGCCGTCCACAAAAGCTTGGTTCCAAGCTGCGCGCCGGCAACGGAATATGTGGCGATGCCGGAGGGGTCATCGTCCGCGGCCCCGGTGATGACGCCGGGGCCGATCGATCTCAACAGCGATCGAATCCATCGAGATGGAGAATGCAAAGCCAGCGACATTTTTCCATGCTTGTCAGAGTCAAGGCGCGGCAAAATACCTATTTACACTTTTTGCATTCGGCATCCACCGCTGAATTCTTCATTTTCAATGTCACGCGAGTATCGAGACGCACCTCACTGCCTTCAACGGCATCACGAACCACATCTTTCGCCTTGCCCCAGGCGTTTTCAACCTTGCCTTTTGCCTGTTGAACCATGCCTTCAACCTCAAGCTTGGTATTCCCTGTCAACGCGCCCGCTTTGCGCTTGGCGCTTCCCGCTACTTCGTCGATAGTTCCCTTCACTCGATCCCTATTCACTGTTCCACCTCCGTGGATTGTACGCTGATAAATTTGATTGAGGCACAGGAATACTATTCCTGCGCCCCTACGTTCTTGAGAGTAGCGGTTCATACAGCCTTTATCTGAGCTATTGAGACCACAACAAATATGGAAGATGCAGGGCTTCGCCGCTTCCTTGGCTTGCCTGATAGAACACCGAGTCGCGCGGAAGTCAGGTCAGTCGATACGCGCGCTTCATTGCGATTTTCAATAGCCGGAGTTGGGCGCGCCTTGCGAAAAACACATTGCAGCAGATGTTTGTCTCTGAAACGCCTGCAATGGCATCCGTTCTGCGTGCTGCACGATTGCGTAATGAATCGAACAGCGGCAATAAATGCAATCTGTCTTGCGTTTCAGGTAGCCTGTGCCGATAGTCTGGGGAAAGGTCCGCAGGCACTCCGGGCAGGTAATCGTGACGCTTGCATCCGGCGATAAGTCATGGCTGTTGTGATGAATCCAGAGGAGCTCGTCCGGACTGGTGGGCGGGCGTGCTTTCCGCTCTGTTTGAGGCAGTGTTTCCATGATCCGCAACAGAGCGGCAATGCTGCTGCCTTTTTGATAAAACGCATCGGCGGCAACTCCGGAAGGAGCCTCGTTGCCGGTGAACGAGCCGCTCATGGCGATCGTCCGGATCGCGGGGAAACGGCGCCGTATTACTGAAAGCAACTCGAACCCGGACATATTGGGCATGTTGAGATCGGAAAGAATCAGCCTTGGAACCTCATTCCGTATCTCGCGCAACGCGCATAATCCGTCTTCGGCGGAGCGCACGCTGTAACCTACTTCTGCAAGTACGTTTGACAACGTGAGCCTAACGGAAGGCTCATCGTCGACAATCAAAAGTGATGCTTGCGTAGCTGGCATATTTCACCTCACAAATACTGCACATAAAGAAGTGTTGAAAGTATCCCATTCAACGAATTCCTATACTGTTCAATTTTGGGCAGGGCTTGCCAAGTAGCCGTTGGCCGGCCTTAGGCGATCCTGTGTCCCAATCAGGCTTTGGCCATAAAAGCAGCGATATCGAAAGTGCGATTCTCAATTCCAGTCATATAAAGATCTTTTTCCAGATACGGCCATGACGCGGTAATTAGCGAAGGATGCGCAACTGCAAAGCGCTAAAGCCAAAGATATGGCGTGCCCGGCTGGGCATTGGCACAGGGGGAATCGTCATGTTAACCTATGACCGAAGTTTGGCTCCCCCGCCAAACCGACCTGAATCTCAGGAGGCCTGCTATGCCCCACGCCAAGCCAATGCCCAAAGCCGCTCGCCCCTCGCTCGCCAAGGTCCCGACAGGAATCAAGGGGCTGGATGAGGTCACAGGCGGAGGCCTGCCCAAAGGCCGCGTCACGCTGGTGTGTGGCCGCGCGGGATGTGGCAAGAGCTTGCTCGCAATGGAATTTCTGGTTCACGGTGCGGTTCAATACGGCGAGCCTGGCGTATGCATGAACTTCGAGGAAACCGAGGAGAAACTGACGGCCAATGTCGCATCGCTGGGTTTTGATTTGCGCAATCTTACCAAGCGCAAGAAGCTGTCGGTGGATTTCGTTTCCATTGAACGAAACCAGATTGCCGAGACTGGAGAATACAACCTCGATGGCCTATTCATCCGCTTGGCCCATGCAGTCAAGGTGATCAAGGCGAAGCGTGTTGTCCTGGACAGCGTCGAGGCGCTTTTTTCCGGAATAGAGGACGCATCGATACTGCGATCTGAACTCAGCCGGCTCTTCCGTTGGCTGGAAGAACAGAATCTTACCGCGATTGTTACCGGGGAAGCCGGAACCGACACGTTGACCCGTCACGGGCTGGAGGAATACGTCGCCGACTGCGTGATCTCACTGGACCATCGTGTAACGGAGCAGATTTCCACCCGGCGGTTGCGAATCGTCAAGTACCGGGGCACTTCCCACGGCACCGACGAATATCCCTTCCTGATCGATGAAGACGGCATCTCGGTGGTGCCCATCACCTCTCTCGTACTGACTCACAAAGCTCTCACGGACCGCGTATCGACGGGAATTGCCACTTTGGACGAGATGATGGAGGGTAAGGGATTTTTCCGTGGAAGCAGTGTGCTGGTGACCGGCACGGCCGGAACAGGAAAATCCAGCCTGGCGGCAAACTTCACTAGCGCCGCCTGCGCCCGCGGCGAACGCTGCCTGTATTTCACTTTTGAAGAATCTCCCAGCCAGATTCTCCGCAACATGCGCTCGGTTGGCCTTAAGCTGGAGCAGTGGGTAAAAAAAGGCTTATTGAACTTCAACGCAATGCGGCCAACCAGCACCGGCCTGGAAGGGCACCTGGCCATTATTCACAGGCTGATCTCCCAGTTTCGACCAACCATCGTGGTCATCGACCCGATTACCAATCTGGTTTCGGCCTCGGGCAGTTATGACATTAAATCGATGCTCGTGCGCCTGGTCGATTTTCTAAAGATGGAACAAATCACCTCGATGTTCACGAATCTGACATTCGCGGGAGACCCCCAGGAGAGAACCGCGGCGGCTGTTTCCTCTCTCATGGATACCTGGATTGTGTTGCGGGACAGCAAACCCAATGGACGGCCGAGACGTGAGCTTTACGTGCTGAAATCACGCGGCATGGCACATTCGCGCGAACCACGTGAGCTCATCGTGAGTAAGAGAGGCCTAAAATTGGGCATCGTAATGGAGGGTCACCCGCAGGCCACGATCGTTTAAGGCCAAGAGCAGTCGTGGCGGCGAGTAGCAAGTTTGGCCCATGTGGGCCAGAAACCGAGCACCGACATGAAGAAGAGTTCAGCAAAGAAGAGTCCAGCGAAGAAGGGGCCTGCCAAGGCCGGCAAAAGCGACTTTTACCGGTTGCGGCTTTACATCGCGGGCCAAACCCCTAATTCGGTTACTGCAATCGCCAACCTCAAGAAGATCTGTGAGGATAAGCTGAAGGGCAAGTACCGCATTGAAGTCGTCGACTTGCTTGAGAAGCCGCAACTGGCCAAGGGCGATCAGATCATCGCCATTCCGACCCTGGTGAGAAGGCTACCGCCGCCGGTCAAGAAGATCATTGGGAACCTCTCAAAGACCGAGAGCGTCATTGTGGGGTTGGATCTTCAGCCAGTACGCTGAAGTAAGGGCTCAAATATCAGATGTCCATCAAGCGAGCGCATTCCGATGATCGAGTCCTCCAGAGAGGGCTGCCCGGCAAAGTTGGTGCGCCGCAAGGAACTCACAAAAAAAACGGACCACATCTGCGCAAACTCCCGGCCTCCACACCTTCGGACCAGCAAACAAAGCTCCGCGCCCGGCTAAAAGCTGCAGAGGAAACTCTTCGCGCCATACTGTCCGGTGAAGTGGATGCTTTGATGGTTTCCGGTCGTCGCGGTGAGCAGGTGGTTTCGCTGAAAGGCGGTGAACCCACTTATCGCATGCTGGTAGAGGCCATGAGCGAAGGCGCGGCGACTTTGTTACAAGATGGTACAGTGCTCTACGGCAATCGTAGTTTTGCGGAAATGATATGCCGGCCACCGGCGAAAATTGCCGGAATTGCGGTACAGTCGCTGGTTGCGGAAACCGAGCGAGACAGATTCGAAACTTTGCTTGCCGGTGCTCGGAAGGCAATTGTGAAAGGCGAATTCAACCTGCGTCGCACAGACGGAACTCTGATTCCGGTCTATTTGTCACTGAACCGGTTTCGTGGATTTAAGGGCCAGGCCCTGGGCATGGTGATAACCGACTTGAGCGAAACAAAACGCAAGCAGGCCGAGGAAATCAAGCAGACCGAAGTGATGCACCGCCTCCTTCTGGAACACACGATTTCGGCGCAAGAGGAGGAACGGCGCCGGATTGCGCGCGGATTACATGACGAAGCCGGCCAAATGCTGACCGCTCTTTTGGTTGGCCTGCGTACCCTGGAAGACGCCAGGAAACTGGCGGATGTTAAGGTACAGGGTCAGCGGCTACGGGAAATCACCGCCCAGACCATCGATGAGGTCGGCCGGCTCGCCCGCGGGCTTCACCCAACGGTGCTGGACGACCATGGCTTAGGTGTGGCACTGAGCCGATACGCCGCAGAGTACACAAAGACCCACAAGATAACCGTGGATCTCGCCCCCAGTGAGCTTGATTTCAGCAACCTGCCCTCTGCGGTCCAGATCGCGTTGTATCGCATTCTTCAGGAAGCCTTGACCAACGTGGCCAGACATTCGGGAGCCAAGGCGGTCAGCATTCGATTTACCCTCTCGGCCATGGCCGTGGAGGTAGAAGTAATCGATGACGGATGCGGCTTTGACGCTAAGGCCGTGGCCGTTTCCTCGCACCGCCTGGGGATTCAGAGTATGCGAGAGAGAGCGGCAATGTTGGGAGGAACGGTTAGTTTCATTCCTCAGCGCAAGGGAACCAGGATTCTGGTGCAAGTCCCGCTTGCTAGCCAGGACTTCCAGCCCCTGGTGGGGCGGAGGAGCACTTGAAATGCCGGCGCGAACGCACAAAATCAGGGTCATGATCGCGGATGATCACGCAATTCTCCGCGCAGGACTGAGGATGCTGGTCAATGCCCAGGCCGATATGGAAGTTGTCTCGGAAGCTCCCGATGGAGAGAAAGCAGTTCAAACGGCGCGGGAAACAAAGCCGGATGTGGCCTTGCTGGACCTCACCATGCCTCGGGTTGGGGGCATGAAGGCGCTGCAGGAGATGGCGCGAAATTGCCGCGAAACCCGTGTGCTCGTCCTCACCATGCATGATGACCCTGCTTACTTAAGATCGGCGCTGGCTGCCGGGGCTTCTGGTTACCTGTTGAAAAGGGCGGTGGATGCGGAGCTGATTGCCGCCATACGAGCGGTGCATCGCGGAGGAATCTTCGTGGATCCGCGTTTGGCAAACGTTCTTGTCCAGGACGTGCTGAAGAAGAGAAGTAGCAAAGCTGGTTCCACGCGACCGGCAAACATCCTTAGCCAACGTGAGCTGCAGGTTCTCAGGCTCGTGGCGCGGGGTTACACCAGCACAGAAATAGCCCAACAGATATTTGTGGGTGTTAAAACCGTCGAGACATATCGTTCACGCCTTGCGGAGAAGCTCGGACTTCGGACGCGTAGTGATGTAGTTCGTTTTGCCGTGCAGATGGGGCTATTGACCCCGGAAACGCTGGAGAGTGAGCCGGGCCCCCCGGCTCAGTAGAAATTCTGTTCCGGGCAGCTTTTCTGCCCGATATAGAACGCGCATGAGCTTCTTGTCAGGGTTTTTCCGGACAAAGCCCCTCATTATTAGCAGCATCCCCGATAGACGGATAATTTCATGTACAGCACACTCAATGCAGGCTGCAAAAGTGTCGCTTCCCTATGCGCTGTTTGCGCCTGTTGTGAAGGATGCTTTGCCTTTCTGAAGTGTCCCCTCCGTGATCTTTAATCGATCCGCAGCAGTCCACAGCCTGCACCAGAACCGCCTCGTAGGAGGTTCCATGTTAATGACCGATGTAAACAAATCGACATTCGACCCAGCCGCCTTTCTTGCGCACGCCGGCATCGGACGAAGAATCATCGACATAAATCCGAAACAGACTTTTTTTACCCAGGGAGATCCGGCGGACTCCGTCTTCTATCTTGAGAGCGGCCGGGCAAAACTTACTGTCGTTTCGCAAAACGGCAAAGAGGCCACCATCACGTTCCTCTCCGTTGGCGACTTCTTTGGAGAGGAATCGCTGGCCTCAATTCCTCAACTGCGTCTGGCGACGGCCTCTGCTGTCAACTCTAGCGTGGCGCTCAAGATAACAAGGGAAGAGATGACCCGCGTAATGCACGAAGAACCTGCATTCGCCGGCTTCTTTCTGAAATTCTTGCTGGCCCGGAATATGCGTACCCAGGCAGATCTTGTCGATCAGCTTTTCAACTCCAGCGAAAAGCGTTTGGCGCGGATTCTTCTGTTGATGGCGGAATTTGGCAAGCCGGGTGTACCGGAAACCTTTATTCCTCCCATTTCGCAGGAAACCCTGGCGGAGATGATTGGCACCACACGATCACGCGTCAGCTTCTTTATGAACCGCTTTCGCAAGCTCGGCCTTATCGATTACAACGGCCGCATCCAGGTGCATAGGTCGCTGCTCAATGTGGTTTTGCTCGATCAATTACCCGAGCACAACTCCGATAAACCGCCGATTGCGTCCGCTGTATGAGCTCCACCCTGCAAGCAGCCACCGCTGCATACGGCTGCAAACTCAGCCGGTAGGCAAGACAAGGGGACCCCAAGCGCGTGAAAATTGCATGAGGGTCCCCACAAATTCCCCCACAATTTCCGAGTCTTGTCCGGAAGTTATTTTGTAAATGATTGATTTTAATGGTCGGGACGGGCAGATTTGAACTGCCGACCCCTCGCACCCCAAGCGAGTGCTCTACCAGGCTGAGCCACGTCCCGACACAATCGAGCCGGCTCGCGAGGGAGCCGGCTAGGGGGTCGTCCTTAGTTTACACGAGGCCGGGCTGGCGCGCTTGCGCCCAGGGCGGAGATTTCAAGACAATCGCATGAATATCAATTGAAATCAGGCCGGCTTTTGCGCCAGTACTACAAGTATTTCATTTTGAGGTGTGTCGCAGCTGTCCACCAACCGTAACAGGGCAGCAAGCGCAATTATCTTCCACCATGACCAGAAGCTGAATTCACGCTTGCCCACGGAGGTCTCTTCCAGGATATTAAAACCCGCTTCTGCCATGGCGTTTCGCAGCACCATACGCGGCAACGGTGTGATATGCCCGTCGACCTTATAATTTTTCTGGCTGAACCACTGGAATACGCCAAACCGGACCAATATGGCGCGAGAAAGGGAACTGTCAACATTGGGAGTGGTCAAGATGAGATGACCACCAGGCTTCAAGACAGAAAAGCACTGCCTCAGAAAATGGCGCGGATTTTCGAGGTGTTCGATGATCTCGGAGGCAAGGATGCCATCGAAGCGATCGAGGAACTCGGCGGGAAAAGATTGATTCAAATTGGCCGCCACGAAGGGAATGCTGTCACGCAGGCGGAAGTTTTCCACCACCAGGTCGCATCCCGTGGGATTCATTCCTAAATCTTTGAGACGCAGGCACATGGCTCCGGAACCGGCCGCTAAATCCAGTACATCGGAACCGGCTACAAAGACGCGGGATGCGATGGCTCCGATGAATTCATGGAGGCCTTCAACCGCATGGATGTGCAATCCTTTGTAATGAACCTTGCCGGCGTCCTGACTGGCGGCTTTGCGATAATGCTCAACGATTATCGTGCCCGTATCCTGCATATACGGCCCTTTCCTCTTTGCCGTTGCTCCTCTCATTGCGACGGAGGAACGTACTCCTGGGGCAAACCGGGCCCCTCGCCGAAGAAGAACTGCTCCATCTGTTCGACCAGGAACTGCTGCGCCTGCGGCGTCCAGGGCTGCAAGCGGTACTCGTTCAACAGCATCTTCTGCCGCTCCACCCACTCGCCCCAGGCTGCCTGGGAGACATTCTTGTAGATCTTCTGGCCGAACTCGGAGTCAAACGGGGGCTCATCAAGGCCTTCCATCTCCTTCTTGTAGCGAACGCAAAACACCGTATGTGCCATCAGTCTGCTCCTTGCCCCATTGTATTGGATAGTCGCGTCTAGTCCCCGGCTGGCCTTTGCGCCCGCATCGGATTATCCTGTGCGGGTATGTGTTGCCGATTCATGCGCCAATCCGCCCCGCAGGTTCTTGCCGCCTGGTTCGACATAGAGATGGGCGGGATACCCTTCTTTGCGTCCAGCTACAACATTGCTCCGCGGAGCGTTCAACCCGTGGTGCGGCTCAATCCCGGCTCCGGCCGCCGGGAGTTTGCCCTGCAACGCTGGGGACTTGTGCCCTTCTGGGCCAAAAACGTCAAGCTAGGCTACTCCACCTTCAACGCCCGCGCCGAGGAGGCCGCCAGCAAGCTCGCCTTCCGCGAGGCCCTGAAGAAGCGCCGCTGCCTGGTGCCCGCCGACGCCTTTTACGAATGGCAGCAGGTTGACGCCCAAACAAAGCAGCCCTTCGCCATCGCCCTCAAGAGCGGCGAACCCTGCGCCTTTGCCGGACTCTGGGAGAGCTGGCAGCCCAATGAAGGCCCGCCGCTGGAAACCTTCACCATCCTCACCACCAGCCCCAATGAAATGATGAAGCCCATCCACAACCGCATGCCGGTGATCCTGGAGCCCGGCGACTATGCCCGCTGGCTTGCCCCCGGCGACCCGGCAAGCCCGCCCGTGGACCTGCTTCGTCCCTTCCCGGCAGAAAAAATGCGCGCCTGGCCGGTCAGCAGACGCGTGGGAAACGTCCGCAACAACGATCCTGAGTTGCTCGACAGAATCCAACCTTCCTCACCATAGGCATCCACGCCTCGCATTAGGCTTCCGTGGGCAACGGAGATTCCGCTTGACAACCGCCCGTGTGGGCGGTTTTCCTAGACTCGTCTCAAGCCCGCGCCCTTGCACGAGAGCCTGCCGGATTTCCCTGGTGTTTGTTTGATCCGGTTGGGGCGTGGAACATTGACTCTCACTAACTGGGTCCAATCCCAAAGGAGCTAACGTGCCTGAACAAACTCCGCAAACTGGCCTTACCGATAACGTCGCTTCCGGCCTCGCCTACTTCACATTTATCCCGGCGATCATTTTTCTGGTTGTGGCGCCCTACAACCAGAAGGCATCGATACGCTTCCACTGCTGGCAGTCGATTCTGCTGACCGCCGCGGCATTCGTAATCGACATTGCGCTCATGATTATTCTGGGTATAGTAGCGTTCATCCTTCCGTGGTATATTCACGGACTGATTGCATTACTCTGGTTACTGGTCGATCTGGCTTGGTTTGTCATCTGGCTTCTGCCTGTGATCAACGCCTTCAATGGCAAGCGTTTCAAACTGCCCATAATCGGCGATTTTGCCGAGAAGCAGGCGGGAGTCTAAGGTATCTTCACCGCTCGCGGCGTTGCCTGCCGGTAGGTTCAGCGCCGCTTGCCCTGTTTGGCATAGCGCTTCCTGCCCTTTACGGCGGGAGGGGAG
Organism: Occallatibacter sp.; assembly: GCA_050011175.1. Lineage (GTDB taxonomy): Bacteria > Acidobacteriota > Terriglobia > Terriglobales > Acidobacteriaceae > Telmatobacter. The sequence goes on along the minus strand of JBEKJR010000003.1, from coordinate 152,472 downwards.
GAGTCGTTGCGCTCGTTCTTCTTCGGCTTGTGCGGGGTAGCCTTCTTGCCGGCCCGCTTTCCGGTCAGCGGCAAACCCTCTTCCACAATCGAGAATTGCAGCTTACGCTCATCCGCCAGGATGCGGTCCAGAATCACCTGCACCCGGTCACCCGCGCGGAATCGGCGGCCGGTGCGCTCGCCGATGATCTCGTGCGTGTTCTCGCGCCAGGTATAGCGGTCGCCGGCGAGCGAATCGATGGGCGCCAGCCCCTCGACAAACAGGTCGGTCAGCTCGACAAAGAGCCCGTACTTGGCCGGATTCAGCACCAGCGCGGCAAACTCCTCGCCGACCCGGTCCTGCATATAGCGAACCTTCTTCCACTCCACCAGCTCGCGCTCGGCCTCGGCGGCGCGGCGCTCGGTCTGGCTGCTCTCCTCGGCAATCTGTGCCAGCTCGGCTTCGGGGATGGGCGGTTCACCAGAGAAACCAAAAGATCGGTGCCCCACCCTCGCCGCGTCTTTGTTTTTGCGGCTAGGGTGGGTATCCACACCGCTGGGTGCCCCAGATCCCTCGCATTTGGGGACCTGGGAAACCGCGAACCCATGCCAGGTTCCCTCATTGGGGTGCGTCCAGGGCGAGCTGTGCCGCCCCTCGGCTACCACTCCCTCACCGCGCACGCCTTCACGGAGCAGCGCCTTCACGATACGATGCACGATCAAATCGGGATAGCGGCGGATGGGCGAGGTAAAGTGCGTGTAGGTGGGAGCGGCCAGCGCAAAATGGCCCTCGTTGATCTCCGAGTAGCGCGCCTGCCGGAGCGAGCGCAACATCAGGTAGCTCAGAATCCGCTCCTCCGGCTTGCCCTCGATCCGGGCCGCCAGTTGTTGATACATGCGCGGCGTCACCGGAATGTCTTCGGGTACTTCATGAACGCGGGGATTGCGCCCCTGCCCGCGCATTTCGCGGCGTTCTGCTCGCGTCTGAATGCGCCGGACCGGCAATGCGCCCAATCCCAGTGAGTATCCGAAGCTGGCCGCCAGCTCCTCAAACTGGACCACCCTGCGAGGCTCCGGCTTCTCGTGAATTCGATAGAGCGAGGGTACGCCCAGGTCTTCCAGCCAGGTGGCCACGCATTCATTGGCCGCCAGCATGAACTCCTCAATCAGCCGGTTAGCCCAGGTGCGCTCGGACTTGGTGATGCCGCGCATCTGGCCCTGCTCGTCGAACTCGATCACCGGCTCGGGCAGGTCGAAGTCGATGCTGCCCCGCTCCTCGCGCCGCTTGTTCATCAGCCCAGCGAGCTTGCGCATCCGCTCGAACTCCGGGACAAGGCTGGCGTAGCGGGTGCGGGTCTCTGCATCACCCTCCAGAATCGCATGGACTTCGGTGTAGGTCATCCTCGCCGCAGAGCGGATCACTCCCTCAACAATCTCGTAGCTCTGAATGCGGCCGTTAGTATCGAGTTGCATCAGGCAGCTCAGGACAAGCCGGTCTTCGCCGGGGCGCAGGCTGCAAATGTTCGTCGATAACTCCTGCGGCAGCATGGGGATGGCGCGGTCGGGGAAGTAAACACTGGTTCCCCGGAGCCGCGCCTCCAGGTCAAGAGCGGTCCCGGCGCGCACGTACTCGGCCACGTCGGCAATGTGGACCTGCAACTCATAGCCGCCGTCGCCGCGTTCCTTCACTAGAACCGCGTCGTCGAAGTCCCGTGCCATCTCGCCGTCGATGGTGACGATGGGCAGATCGCGAAAATCGCGCCGGCTGGCCACTTCTTCCGAATCAAGATGAGCCACAACACGCGCCTCGGCCAGCACATCCTCCGGAAAGACCCGCGGCAACTGGTGCTTGCGGATCATCATCTCCACGTCCACGCCAAAATCATCGGGGTCTCCCAGCACTTCGATCACTCGGCCAACCGGCGGCCTGGTCGGCGTGGGCCAACTGGTAATCTCCACGTCCACCACCAGGCCTTCCAGGCTTTGGTGAGCGTGAGATGCCGCCTCATCGCCCAACACCCGATGCGGCGTGGCCAACTGGCTTCCGGCAGGCAGCTCCTGTCCCTCAGGAATCAGAATGGGCTGCGTCATCCGCTCATCGAAGGGAGTAACCGAATGCCCCTGCGCCCTGTCCGACCGCGTGTAGTGGAAGACGCCGACCACGGTAGGGTTGTGCCGCTCCAGCACGCGCACAATCCGGCCCATCCGGCGGCCATCTGCCTTGGGAGGCTCCACTTCCACCAGCACCTGGTCGCCTTGCATGGCGCCGCTGATTTCGTTGGGAGGAATAAAGATATCTTCTTCCCCAAAAGCCTGCCGCGCGTTGGGCCTGACAAATCCGTAGCCGTCGCGGTGCAGGTCCAGCCGCCCGGCGGCCAGGTTGTCCCGCCCGCCGGGTGGTTTGGGGATGCTCCAGTGCTCTTTATCCAGCTTGGCCAGCGTGCCGCGTGCAGTCAGGCGAGCCAGTTGTTCCAGCAGAAGACGCCGTTCCCGTCCGCCACCCAGGCCAAGTTCGCGCACCAGTTGCTTGTATCCGGCCTTGCCGCAGGCAGAGCGGGCAATCCGCGCCACCAGTTCCCGATCAGTCATAGCTCAAGAGTACAGCGCGTTGACGTAAAATATACTCAAAGCAATACTACAAGTGGGCTGAGAAGATATAACATCCTACTTGTAGCCGCGAGTGGGTTGCCAGAGGCATAAAGTCAGGCAGTCTACCGAGATTATGGGCCCACGACAATGGCCCTAGTTTACAAAGACGTGTCCCATTAGGACAGAAAAGGATACATTGTGAGCGCTATGTGGAAACCCAGCCAATCCGCACCAACTACCCCCAGCTTTACCCCTGAACCCTCACGCCCCGCGACGCCCGCTCTGTCCGCTGAACTTGCTAACCGGGCTCCGGTTACGGCCGGCGACCAGGCTTCCATCGGCAAGGGCCTGATCATCAAGGGAGAGATCACCGGCTCTGAGTCGCTGTTTATCGACGGCAAAGTCGAAGGCACCATCGCCCTTCCCGGCAACCGTGTCACCATTGGCCGCAACGGCCAGGTGGCCGCCGGCATCAGCGCGCGCGAGATCGTCATTCTGGGCAAGGTGCGCGGCAATATCGCCGCCACCGACCGGGTCGACATTCGCGCCGAAGGAGCCTTGACCGGCGACGTGACCGCGGCGCGCATCAGCATCGAAGACGGCGCTTACTTCAAGGGCGGCATCGACATCAAGAAGGCCGATGCCAAGCCGTCCGCCGAAGCTAAGTCAACAGCTGCGGCTCCGGCCCCAGCAGCGTCCGAATCGCCCAAGTCGGCCCTGTTGTAGCCATACGCAGGCTCAGCAATAACGCTGCGCCCCTGCAAACGCAGGGGAACGGGTGTCTGACGGGAAGTGTGTTTTACCGAGCATCCAGGCGCCAAACTGCTGATTTTGAGGGGATAATTCAGGAAATGAAGCAGAAATGGAATGGAAATGAGTTGGATACGAATTATTGATATTATATTGTAATTGACAGAATATACAATAGATGGCAAAATATGAGTTGGAAATGAATTGATAATGAGATCAGATATGAATCAGAAAAACTCATGATTCGCTATGAGCTTCCAAAACGATGGATTCTCTATGATGCAAACGCCGTCATGGCTTCCCTTGTTGAAGCCAAAGCGGCAGTACGAGCACTCACGACTCTCCCTTATCAGAAGAGCTGGGTTGAGGCGCTACAGGAGCTGCAGCTCAAACGCGAGGTCGCCGGAACCAGCCGAATAGAGGGCGCGGAGTTTACCGAGCGAGAATTGGATGAAGCAATCCGGCCCAATGTTTCACCCGAGGAGCTACGCACACGGTCGCAACGGCAGGCGCACGCCGCGATGCAGGCCTATCGCTGGATTGGGGAGCTTCCCGCTGACCGGCCCATCTCCGCCGATCTTGTGCGTGAGGTTCATCGCCGTCTGGTGACCGGATGCGATGAGGACCATTGTCCTCCTGGTGTGCTCCGTGCTCGTGACTACAACGTGACCTTTGGCATTCCGCAGCACCGAGGTGCTGAGGGAGGACCAGCTTGCGAGGAGGCATTTTCAGGACTTCTTCAGGCGGCCGAGACGGAGTTCCGCGATCATGATCCGTTGGTACAAGCAATGGCGTTGCATTATCACTTGGCAGCGATGCACCCTTTTCTGGACGGCAATGGGCGGACGGCCCGTGCCATGGAGGCGCTTGTTCTGCGCCGTGCAGGCCTTACCGACAGGGCCTTCGTCGCCATGTCGAACTACTACTATGACGAAAAACCCGCATATCTACGCGTTCTGAGCGAGGTTCGACAGGGCGGCCACGATCTTACGCCGTTTCTTATCTTTGCGTTACAAGGGGTACGCGTCCAGTGCGAACGGTTGACGGCAGAGATTCGCAAACATATGCAGCGGGCGCTATTCCGCGACACTATGTATAGCCTCTTCAATCGTCTGGAGACCAAACGGAAGAGAGTGATTGGTGAGCGACAGGTAGAGTTGCTCAAGATACTGCTCGAAGAGAATCCTCAGCCGCTTGACTATATGCAAGCCAAGCATCTGTACGCATCGGTCAAAGATAGCGCAGGAGCATTTCTTCGTGATTTGTCGCAGTTGGAGAGCATCAAAGCGATTCACATTCAATGGAATCCATCAGGTATGGGTGCGCAAGTCATCTCGATCAACCTGGATTGGCCGCAAGAGATTGATGAAAGCGAGTTCTTGCAACAGATGAAGGCCATGCCTAAAGGCAAAACATTCAAATTCCTCTCCTGAAATCGCCCTACCCCAACCCCAGCCGTCTCATAGCCACTCTGGGCAATGCCGATCCGGTCTTTTCCAGCACCCATTTGGCAACTACCGCCCAAAGCGCCGTCCCGGCAGCCAGCACAGCCAGGTCAATCCAATAAACCTGGCCAGGCATTGCCATGTGCAGCACGCCGCCCAGCCACCAGAACAAAAGCCCAACCCCCGCGCCGCTCGCCATCGCGGCCAGCAGGCACCGGCTCATCTCCATGTAATCCAGGCTGGCCAGTGAGACCATGCGCCGTTGATGCAGCAGCACGGCGAGAACCACGGTCTGCAAAGTAATGCCAATGTCGGAAGCGATGGCCAACCCGATGGCTCCATAACCGTGGTAGAGCGTGTAATAGATGGGCAGCGAGACCAGCGTCACGACGGTTCCAGCCGCCATGGGAAGAAAAGTGTTACCCGCGGCATAAAAAGCCCGCGCATAAATCGCCTGCCCCGACCACAGAAACAAGCTGATGGAGAAGATGGCGAAGTAGCCGGCGCACTCCCGCGCATCAGCCGGGGAAAAACGTCCGCCCATGAAAAGCAATTCCACCAGCGGCGCAGCCAGCGCTCCCATGGCCGAGGCCGCCAGCAACCCCAGCGAGGCCACGCGCGAGACGGAGTCAGCCACGCCGGTGGCAAATTCGTAGTGGCGCTGTTTGCTCCATAAGCTGGCGAAAAAGGGCATGGAGGCGGCGCCGGCCGCTTGGGCCAGCATGGTCATGGGCGCGGTGAAGAGCTGCTTGGCGTAGGTCATCAGCGAAACCGCGCCGTCAGTCTTGGACGCAAAGTGAGCGATGATCCAACTGTCGGCGCTCACCAGCGAGACGCCCACCATCAGCGGAAGCGATAGCCGCACCCACTCGCGCAACCCCGGATCGCGCCAGTCAAGAATGGGCCGATAGTGCGTGCCCGCCCGCCAGGCGAAGACCGCATTCAACAGAAACGGACCCAGAAGTGCCCCGGTCAGCGTACCGATGGCCAGCGAGGAGACACCTAGGTAGCGCACCAAAAACAAGCCGCCCGCAATGGTGCCCAGGTTGTAGATCAACGGCGAGAAGGCCTGCACGCTGAACTGCTTGCGCACCAGCAGCACCGCGCCAAAAACTCCGCTGGCAAAGAAGAACAACTGCGCGGGCAGCAGAATGCGCGTCAGCCGCACGCACAGCGCCGCTTTCACGGGATCAAAGCCGTCGAACCACCAGTGAATGTAGAGTGGAGCGAAGACTTCCGCCAGCACAATGGCCGCGCCTAGCACCAGGAACATGGTGGTCAGAATCACCGAGAGCGACCGCTGCCCCTCTTCTTCGCGCCCGGTTTCCCGATAGCGCGTGAGGATGGTGACAAAGGTGATGGAGGCTGCGCCGCCCACCAGAAAGTACGAAATCATGTCCGGCAACACAAAGGCGGCGTTAAAGGCGTCGGCTTCCATGCCGCGGCCAAAGAGCCAGGCAATGTATTTGATCCGCACCAGGCCGATGATGTGCGAAAAGAAGGCGGAGGCCATCAGCACCAGGGTCGCGGTGAAGGCAGTATGCGCATGAGTAGGGCGCAGCAGCCTCAGGCCGCGCGCCCATCTGGATGGGGTCGGCACAGGGGGTTGGGTTGAGGGCCGTTCTGCCACTGGTGTTGATTCTACCGGGGTTGCCGGCAAAGACGGCAAGAGACGATGCGGGCGTCCGGCAGCCGAAGGGGCAAGTGTCCGGCGCAACACGCATCCTGTCGGGTATTCTGTCGGCTGGAGGCTTTGCATGTGGCGCATTTCACGATGGGGAGTTTTGCTTTGGGTAGCTGTTGGGATGGGCGCCTTCGCCCAAACGATTCATGGCCGCGAGGGCATCACCCTTCCGCCGCCGCCTGCCGCCGAGGCCATCCCGGTGGTGGACGATTACTTCGGAACGAAGATCGTAGACAACTACCGCTGGCTGGAAGATGCCAAGAGCTCCCAGACACGCGCTTTTATCGATGCACAGAATGCCTACACGGCCAGCTACCTTAAACAGGCGAGCATAAGGCCCAAACTGGTGGAGGATCTGAAGACGCTGGAAGAGACTTCCCGCTGGTCAATGCCCATCGAGCGTGGCGGCAACTACTTTTTTATGAAACGGTTGGCTGGCGAGCAGCAGGCCTCCATCTACCTCCGCCGCGGATGGACGGGGAAGGACGAAAAGCTGGTTGACCCCGCCACCCTGAGCCGCGACCCCAACACCTCAGTGAGCCTGGCAGACGTCTCCCGCGACGGGTCGCTGCTGGCCTACCGGGTGCGCCAGGGCGGCGCCGATGAGACCTCCGTCCACCTGTTGAATGTGAAGACCGGCAAAACGCTGGAGGATGAGCTGCCCAGCGCCCGCTACGACAGCATGCGCTTTGCTCCCGATGGAGCCGGCTTTTACTACGCGCGCAACGACAAAACCGGAACGATGCTCTACCTGCATAAGTTGGGCACGCATCCCGATAGCGATACGCTGCTCTTCGGACGCGAGTTTCACGGTGAGAAGTTGGGCCCCGACGACCTGTTCAGCGGCGATATAACCGATGACGGCCGCTATCTTGTCATCGAAATCGACCGCGGCGTTCCCGCCCGGCGCGTCGATATTGTCATTCGCGACCTGAGCAGGCAAGACGCCCCGTTCGAAATCCTAGTGTGGGGCCTGGACTCCCGCTTCTCGACCATCTATGCCATGGACACGTGGTTCGTGAGAACCGATTTCCGGGCGCCCAACGGACGCATCCTCAAGGCCCAGCCCGGCACGCAGCCCGGCGCATGGAAGACCATTATTCCAGAGGCTCAGGAAGTAATCGAGAGCTTCTCCATCGTGGGCGGGAAGCTCTACGTCAGGCGGTTGAAAGACGTGAAATCGGAAACCTCTATCTATTCGACTGAAGGCAAGCCCGCCGGCAAGATCGACTACGCCGGCATCGGATCAGCCTCCCATATAGAAGGCAAAGCGACCGACCGCTACGGTTTCTACAGCTTCCAGTCGTTCATTCAACCGCCGACAATCTACCGGCTGGATACAGTTACCGGCAAACGCGAAGTTTTCGCCGAGCAGAAGATTCCCTTCGACTCCAGTCAGTATGAGGTGAGGCAGGTTTTCTTCAAGTCAAGGGACGGCGCCCGGATTCCCATGTTCATCGCCGGCAAGAAAGGCCTGAAGCAGAACAGGACGGAGCGCTTGTTGATGACCGGCTATGGCGGCTTCAACTTGAGCGAAACGCCCGTCTGGAACCCGGCCTATGCGTGGTGGATGGAGCAGGGCGGCTGGTTTGCCATGCCCAACCTGCGCGGCGGCGGCGAGTACGGCGAAAGCTGGCATCAACAGGCCATGTTCGAAAAGAAACAGAATGTATTCGATGACTGGTTCGCCGCCGCCGAGTACTTGATTACCAACAAGTACACCTCAGCGGCGCGCTTCGCCATTCGTGGCCGGTCCAACGGCGGCCTGTTGATGGGTGCCTCGATTACGCAGCGGCCGGATCTGTTTTCCGCCATCTGGTGCGGATATCCGCTGCTGGATATGTTGCGCTACCAGAAGTTTCTTGTGGGTTTCTACTGGAAGACGGAATATGGTTCGGCGGAGAACGAAATTCAGTTTCGCTATCTGCTCAAGTACTCGCCCTACCAGAATGTTAAGGCTGGCACGGCTTATCCTGCGGTGATGTTCTTTACCGGAGACAACGACACTCGCGTAGACCCGCTCCATGCGCGCAAGATGACAGCCTTGTTGCAGCCGGCCTCGTCCAGCGAACGTCCCATCCTCCTCCATTACAGTCTTTCCGGCGGCCATTCCGCTGGCGTTGGCGTCGAGCAGCAGATTCAGGACGACGCCGATGAACTTACCTTCTTGTGGATGGAAACGGAACAGCCGACTGCCCTCAAGTAGCCCATGCTGCACGGGGCCGGTACTCACCTAAACCGCGCTGCGGTAACCTCATGCCCTTGGTAATCCCTTCCGATAAGGAAGATGCGGTGCCCCTGGGCAGGCATGATCAGGGATCGTTCAATCGTTGTAACCGCGACTCAATGAGAGGACTGGACAGGCAGCCTTTGGCTGTTTGTACGCAAGCCGGCGCACAGTGATTGGTTGTCTCCGGCTTGAGTCAAGCTGACGAGGACGCCATGGGGCGAGGAGTCAGGATGCCACAGGTAGCTGTTGAGTTGAGAGAAGTAGATCGGCAACAGGAGGATGCGCGGCTGGCTGCGCTGATTGCTACCGGGATACTCGACACTCCGCCCGAGCCCGAATTTGATGCCATTACCCGGCTGGCTGCTGAGTACTTCCAGGCTGATTCAGCCGCCATCGCTTTTGTCGACGAGAGCCGCGTCTGGATGAAGTCCTGTTGGCGCCAAGTGATTCGCGAGCTGCCGCGCAAAAACTCCATCTTCGACCTGATGCTTGCCCAAGACGGCCCGGTAGTCATTCCCGACATCTTCAAACATCCTCAATGCGAAGCGTTATTGCCGCGACTCAAACAACTCGGCATGGCTTCTTTTGCCGGCGTTCCGGTGCGCTCCGGCGACGGAAAGATCATCGGGGCTCTGATCATCTTCTACCGTAAATCTTGCCAGGATATACCGCCGGACGAACTTCGTACACTGGAAAGCCTGGCCGACATGGTCTCAAACCAGTTGGAACTGCACAGGCTGCGTAAGGCCCTCAACGAGTACAGAATAGAACCGCAGGGAACTTGCCATGCTGCCGGGACCACCGACCAAAGCTGGCCGAGCAGCGCCGACCTGCGCCAGGCCCTGGAGCAAAAACAGTTCGTACTCTATTACCAGCCGGAGGTCGACCTCGCCACACGCAAAATTGTCGGCCTTGAAGCACTCATCCGCTGGGTTCATCCCGTGCGAGGATTGATCCTGCCCATGGACTTCATTCCGCTGGCCGAAGAAAGCGGGCTGATCCTGCCCATCGGTGACTGGGGGCTCGCTGAGGCCTGCACCCAGATTCAGAAGTGGTGCCGTGAGGATCCACGCCACGCCTCTCTGCGGGTCGGCGTCAACCTCTCTGCCCGTCAGTTCTCACGCGAGGGCCTGGCAGACCACGTCGAGTCTCTTCTGATGCAAGCGGGCATTTCCAGCCGCCAACTTGGCCTGGAGATGACCGAGTCCAGCCTGATTCCCAACGTGCGTATCGCCATGGAAGTCCTCGGCAGCCTGCGCAGGTTGGGCGTCTCTCTGTTGATAGACGACTTTGGCACCGGCTATAGCTCCCTGAACAACCTGCATTCGTTCCCCTTTGATGTGCTCAAGATCGACCGTTCCTTCGTCAACCGCATGACAAAGGGCGATCAGCCGCTGCAGATCGTGCGCACCATCGTGGAACTGGCTCGCGTGATGGGCATGGATGTGGTAGCCGAGGGGATTGAAACCCGAGAGCAATATCGCTTGTTGCGCGAAATGGGATGCCGCTATGGCCAGGGCTATCTCTTTGCCCGCCCCATGACTGCCGAAGCTGTCTCCCACCTGTTGAGGCTCCCCGGCCGCATACTCCCCGAACCCGAAACCATCGAAGTGACTTGCGCTTGATCACTTCGGATCTTCGCACTTCTTCAGGAGGGTGCGCGCGGAGAGTCGCCGCATGTTTCATTTCAGGACACACAACCAGATCGTCCTTTTCTGGGAGCGGTCTCGTCTTCGCATGGGAAATTCCTCACACTTGCCGCCCTGCCGCGCGCTATGCTCCATGCCATGCAACAACCAAACGAAACTCGTGCCCCTGGCGACAGGTCTTCGTCGTCTGCGTGGGAACCCGCACCCTCCCCCACCTCCCCCAGCTTTGCTGGTTTGCTGGCCGCGCTTGCCGGGACCGCGCAACCTCCCGCAGCTCCCGGCGACGGGTCTTTATCGACGAAATGGAGGCCCGCGCCCTCCTGGAACAATGACGATCTGGCCGAAGACGTGGCAACCCTCAGCTATGAAAGCGCACTGAAGGCTCATGCGCGCTACCACCCCACAGATCAATCGCTCACCCAACCCGCCGATCCGGAACCATTCAGTTATGAGGAGGCATCTTCGGATGTCTCGGTCGCAGCACCGCAACCGGTTGCTACATATGCAGCAAGCCAAGGGGCCACTCCAAATCTGGAACCAAGAGCAACTCCAGCCCAGCTCCCAAACCTCTATCGCACCGCGCCTTTCGAGCGGAATCTCAAGGACGCCAGCATCACCATTCGCATGAGCAAGGCGGAGTGCGCGCAACTGCATCGCCGCGCCGCTGAGGCCGGCCTGACAGTCTCGGCCTATCTGCGCTCCTGCACCTTCGAAGCCGAGTCTCTGCGGACGATGGTCAAGGACACCCTGGCCCAGTTGCGTTCCGTCACGAGCCATGCAAAGCCGCCCCGCTCCGCGCCATCCCTGTTGAGCCGGCTGGCAGGCTGGCTAACACGCCTCATTACTCCTTGGCACGGCAGCCAACGCACGGCCCGCGCCTGATGGCACATCTCCTCCGCGGCCGGGCTATTTGTTGCTGAGCGAGTGTTTCATAAATCAGCTTTGTGTCAGGGCATGACTGGTAGGTCAGGGTTTTAACCCTGACTGCCGTAAATGCCGCAAAATAAATGCGGGCTTTAGCCCCTGAGGGAAATCTCTAAGACGGCCAGAATTCAGTATTGAAAGAATCACAGCACACTTCCGCGCTGATCATTCTATTTATTTGGTTATCCCGCGCGTCTGCAATAATCTTTGCATATGCGCTTTTCTATCCTCCTTATTCCCGCAACCCTCATCCTCTCCATCAGCCTCTTTATCCCGAATCCCGCGCACTCACAAAGCATCCCGCCCGCCGCCGCCCAGCGGCAAACCACTCTCTGGCGATTCGACCAGCTCAACTCCATCGGCGGCCATCCCACAACCGTCCTTGGCCATCCCCACCTCATCGACTCTCCCTACGGCAAGGCCGTCGAATTCAACGGCATCGACGATGCGCTCTTCGTTCCCGTGCATCCACTCGCCGGAGCATCCGCCTTCACCTGGGAGGTCATCTTTCGCCCCGATGCCGGCGGCGCCGAGGCCCAGCGCTTCTTCCACCTTCAGGAGGTCGATCCAACCACCGGCCAGGACACCCGGAACCGAATGCTCTTTGAGATCCGCATCGTCAACGGCCAATGGTGCCTTGACAGCTTCGCCACCACCAACGGCCAGGGCCGTACCCTTCTCAATTGCCAACTGCTCCATCCCCTCGGCAAGTGGTATCGCGTCGCCGCCGTCTACGACGGAAAAACCTTCAGCAATTATGTCGATGGCGAACTCCAGGGCTCCGGCTCGCTCCACCTCGCCCCGCAACTCCCGGGCCGCTCCTCCATCGGAACGCGCATCAACAAGACCTTCTACTTCAAAGGTGCAGTCTTCTCAGCGCGCATGACTCCCCGCGCCCTCCCCCCGGACCAATTCCTGCCTATGCCGCCCGCCGCGAGCAGGAAATGAAGTTTCGCCGGCCTCGTCGTCGATGAGTGGCCCACGCGCTAAGGTTAATTAGGACAACAACATACTTGACACTTGCTCATTATGGGAGGAAACTGTTGCTCAAGGGATAGGCATGAATCTGTCAGCTTGATTTTGCTTTAATTTTGCGATTGTGAGGCTTCAATGACGCATGTATGTGAAGAAGCTGGTGGGGATGTAAAGAACGACATGGCTGAGATTGGAATTCCGGAACTGGTTAAACGTCTGGATGCGGTAATCGGCTTGCTGGTCGTTACGTTGCCTCAACCTGAACACCCACGCTCATTGCGTGAGCAGATTAGACTGCTCGATGCAGCGGGGTTGTCACCGTCAGGAATCGCTCGAATCGTGAACAGACCTCCGACATCGATTAACTCAGAGCTGGCCAGAATACGAGGGAAGAAAAAGTGAACCTTAAATTCTAGCGATTAAGGAGTAATGAATGCCAGACGATCGAATTGACCGGGTCATTGATTTATTGGAGAAAGTACTCATGATTCAGCTTCACTCGATGGCAGTTGCGCAAGGCGACATCGCTAAGATGCTGAACAAGAGCAAAACAGACGTCAACAACTTCCTGAAACCCATTGCAAAGGGGAAGCGCTAGATGGTGATGCGCGTCTCCGATAACGCTTCGCAACGCAGAGACCAGATCGACAATCTTGCCGAGCTGCTTGAGGATGCACCAACTCGACAGGCTTTTGTCAGGTATTATGGCGTGATTGACGCTGTGGATACCAATCGTTTGAGGAAAGCGTATCCAAAAGCATTTAAGAGTTAAAATTGGGGAAATGGAGGTGTCCACGATGAAGACTGAAGAGGAGCTGCTAACAGACTTAGGCGACAAACTGGATGTTTTAATCAAGGTCGTTGGCATTCAAGTCGGAGCGGATAAGAGCCTTACAGAGCGCGCCCGTCTGCTGAAGATGGCCGGGGTTGACAATCAAACCATCGCCAAAATCTTGAATACTTCTCCGGCGGTGGTCCGCACTTTGACGTCAAATCTGCGGATGAAAGGAAGATGACAATGAAAAACGAATCGAGCGACCGAGTTGAGCGTTTGCTAGCGCTTCTGGTGCTTCAAAATATGAAGACCGCTAACATGGCGATGAAAGCGAAGGAATTGAGCATGGCAGGTTTCACCAACGTGGAAATCGCTAATCTTCTTGAAACGACGCCTGCAGTGGTCAGCCAGAGTTTGTACACCGCACGAAAAAAGAGATAGTAGGCAATCTCAGATGCCAATTGTTCGAGATTTCCGAAATTATTCTTTCCTGCCGGCCCGTGTCGACCGCTGCGGTCGCAACGTCGGGGCGAAACTATATTGGAAGCTATACGCCATTGAGAACACAATCCGTGTAGTTATTCACTCGGTACTAAGCGTCCAAATTGGTGCGAACTGGTGGAATGTGGCAGTTGATCAGGATATTGCAGCCAGAGCGCAGGCATTTCGGAGAAATTACGCTGCCAGGCCACAGAATGCTAACCCCGGTATTCATGACATTCATTTGGTTTACTTGCGTGATTTAACGGAAATCATTCGGGCAAACAGTAATTTTTTCACTCCGATCGTTCCGAACACGAACCATTGGATTACCATCTTAGAAGGGATACGAATCCCGCGAAACCTCGTGGGGCATATGAATTTCCCTAATACATTCGACGGTATGGCCATAGAAAGTGCCTACGCTCAATTGAATTTATTGTTGGATGATCTTAAAGCGTATCCAATTTTGATTAGTATCCCAAGATAACAGCCATCACTAATTCCCCTATTCCAGATTATCGACCCCGGAAAAGACCACACTCAATCAACCCACTTTGCCGAAGGCGTCCGCCTGGATGGCCAGTCCTGCCGAAAATTACCCCCGTTGTCGCACAATAGAAGCAATCAGGAGAGCGGTTCTTTACTATTCCCTATTCCCTGTTCCCTGTTTTTCCACGCCCATAATTACGCATATATTCCCCGAACCCTACGCATAACTACGCATATAAATTGCCGAGTTTACGCATAATGACGCATATATCGCCCAAAATCCCTATCCATATTGACACATAAATGGCCTGGAGCGAATTGGACTCATTCTGTCCCTATTCCCACTCCCTTTTTCCCATCCATAAACACGCATATATTTCCTAAAAACCACATCTAGATCAACGCGTGCGCCCGCGCATTTACAATGAAACTGTGCAGCCCGAAAAGTCATCGCCCATCATTTTTACCGAAAACCTGACCAAGGTTTACGCAACAGGCCGAATCAAGGTCACCGCCGTGCGCCGGGTTTCGCTCACCGTCGAGCCGGGGGAGTTTGTCGCCATTGTCGGCCCCTCGGGTTCGGGCAAGTCCACTCTTTTCTATCTGTTGGGCGGACTGACGCAGGCCACCGAAGGCCGCGTGGTGATTGATGGCGTTGACTTTGCCTCGCTCAACGACGCCAAGCGGACGCGGCTGCGCAAGCATCGCATCGGTTTTGTCTTCCAGAAGTTCAACCTGCTGCCCACGCTCTCAGCCATGGGCAATATCGAGATCGCCCATTCGGTGAGCGGTCGCGCCGTAGGCGGAAAAAAGACTCCGCTGGACAAGGCTTACCTCAATCATTTGAGTGACATGCTGGCGATTCAGGGACGGCTCCAGCACCGGCCAAACGAGTTGAGCGGCGGCGAACAGCAGCGCGTTGCGATTGCCCGGGCGCTGATTACCAGGCCGGCAATCGTGTTGGCCGACGAGCCCACCGGCAACCTGGACACCAAAAGTTCGGACGCAGTGCTGCACATGTTGCTGCGGTCGAATCGGGAACTGGGCCAAACCACTCTGATGATTACACATAATCCCGAGGCGGCCTCGATTGCCAGCCGCATTCTCTACATGCGCGATGGGGAACTGGTGCGCGAGGAGAAGGGTTCGCGGGCCGGTTATGGCCTGCCGACTTCCGGCGCGGCCCCAGCCGCTGTTTGACCCGATTTCGCAGCCCCGGTATACTCAAATCTGCAACTTGCGGGAGTAGCTCAGTGGTAGAGCATCGCCTTGCCAAGGCGAGGGTCGCGAGTTCAAGTCTCGTCTCCCGCTCCATTCCGCCCTCCGGCCTTGGCCGGGTTGGCTACGGCGGCATGGAATATTCATTCAGCAGCCCTGCCAAGGCGCGGTACCCAAGTGGTAAGGGAGAGGTCTGCAAAACCTTTATGCGCCGGTTCGATCCCGGCCCGCGCCTCCAACTTTTCCCCGTAAATATTTGAATAACAATAAGTTAGATTTTGCAGATCTCCATGTATGACAGGTCCGGAGCACTCGTTTTATTTGGACCTATAGAGCCCAATTCGCTCCAAGCCATTTATGCGTCGATATGGATAGGGATTTTAGGCAATATATGCGTATTTATGCGTAAATTGGGCAGTTTATATGCGTAGTTATGGGTGTGAAAAAACAGGGAATAGGGAACAGGGAACAGGGAATAGGGAATAGGGAATAGTAAAGAACCGCTCTCCTGACTGCTTCTATTGTGCACCAACATAGGCTAATTTTCGGCAGGACTGGCCCCTTCGACTACGCTCAGGGCAGGCAGTCCAGGCAGACGCCTTCGGGCACCTGCGGTGCGGCAGACGCCCCTTCGACTACGCTCAGGGCAGGCTTTCGGCAGAACGGCATGGTAGGCTTTGGGTTGCCCGGCAAACATTTACGACAAACCGACTTTCGGGTACTGATCATAGGGCGCAGAGTGATCAAGCCAGTTCCCCGAGGACCACGAGACCATCCAAAAAGGGCCGACAGCCGTGTCGATGCGGTTGTCCATCAATGCTCCCGACGTAAACCCAACGAGCCGAGCCACTTCCCCGCAAGCGGTGGAGGGTTTATCGTTGTGTTGTAAGGGAAACTGCAATGGCCACGACGAGAAAAGCAACGAAGCCAAAAAGCACGCGACAATACAAAATGACGGTCGCAGGGCAGCTCTTCAAACACCTCGGCCTCCAGATGTATTCGGGTGCAGTGCCAGCAATCTCTGAATTGATTTCGAACGCCTACGACGCGATGGCCAAGAATGTGTGGATAACGATACCCACCGGCCACGCGATCCAACAAACCGATCAGATTGTCGTAAAGGACGACGGTTGGGGCATGACGTTTGACGACTGCAACTCCCACTATTTAATGGTAGGCAGGAACCGGCGAACAGGCGCGGGCGAATGGACCCAACCCTACAACGGCTTGCCACGTAGAAAGGTGCAAGGGCGTAAAGGAATCGGAAAGCTTGCGGGCTTCGGCATCGCCGAACGCATCGACATCCGAACAGTGAAGGGCAAAGTGATTTCTCACTTCGCCCTCGATTTTAACGATCTTACGAACAGCTCCGATTTTGCCGACTTGCAAGGATACTCTCCCGAGCCGTCGGAAGACGATGGGGTAAAGACCAATCAAAAGCCGGGCACAACTATAACGCTGACCCAACTCAAAATCACACGCTCAATTGATGAGGACGAGTTCAAGCGCGGTCTTGCTCGAAGACTCCTGATTCTTGACAAGAACTTTGCAGTTCACGTTAATGACCGCGTTGTCTCACGTCAAGAGATTCCGTTTCAGTTCCGATTCCCGGCAAAACCAGGGGCCTGGGAAGCCGCCGACTTGGAAAATGGGCAGCAGATTCAATGGTGGGCTGGGTTCTGCAAGGATACGATCGCTGACGAAGTACAACGCGGCTTCGTAGTCTATGTGCGGGGAAAACTAGGTCAGACACCGTGGTTTTTTGACCTCAGCGGCGGCGTTTGGGGACAACACGGAATGCAGTACCTAACGGGGGAGGTGAAGGCAGATTTTCTGGATGACGCGGTGGACCTGATCGCGACCGATAGAGGCACCATCCGTTGGGAGGATCCTACCGCTGCACCCCTTAAAGACTGGGGGCGAAAAAAAGTACGTGAATTGCTTGAGGCATGGACCGATAAGAGGCGCGAAGCGAAAGTACAAAGCCCGACAATCAAGAGGTATTTGGCACAAGCGGAGAAACTCCCGGAAAACGAGCGGAGAATCTTTAAGGCTGTGGTCGAGCGAATAACGGCCATCCCGCAGCTTGACAAAAGTAAAGATGGCAAAGACATCGCGGACGAGCTAGTGGAGTTTGTGTATAATGCTCTAACCAATCGCGCTGTCCTTGACGCAATACGACGATTAAACGCGGCATCAATCGAAGATCTTGGGCACTTTTCGGAAGTCCTGTCTGAGTGGGACATCATCGAAGCCGTAAATACAGCGCAACTTGTGAAGGGGCGCGTTGAAATTATCAAGAAATTCGAACAGATGATCAAAGAAAGAGTACCCGAAAAGCCGGATATGCAAGATTATGTAAAGAAGTATCCGTGGCTAATTGACCCGAAATGGACGATGCTGGTCCACGAGCAGTCCCTAGATAAATTGATAAAGGACCACTTCAAGATCAAGAGCAAGAGAGAAAAAGAAGGTGCTCGGCGTCTCGACTTTTTCTGCCTTGGAGATCGAAACCAGACCGCTCACGTGGTGGAGGCTAAGCGCCCAGGGGTCTTAGTGGGCCGTGTGGAATTTGACCAGCTAAGGGACTATGTACTGTACTTGCAGAAGAAGTTGCAGACAGAGGCGACAAACCCTGCCGATAAGCGCGCCATAATCAAAGGATTGCTGATCGCGGACCGGGTTCGTCCCGGTGATGAAGGTCACCTCCAGACCTATGTTAATGCAGGAACCTTTGACAAAAGGACCTGGGACAACCTCCTGACAACAACTGAAGCGATGCATAAAGAATTCCTGGACATCGTGAAGCTGCGTGCCCCCTCAGGTGATCCAAGAGTCGCGAGTCTTGACACCGAGATTCCAGCGAGTACGAAGAAACGAAAACACCGCCGTGCGAAAAAGAGGGCGAAGAGGTCATGACATTAAAGCCAGTCGCGATTGATCTTTTTGCCGGTTGCGGCGGTTTGACGCGCGGGCTTCGCGACGCAGGCTTCCATGTCGCCGCAGCCGTCGAAATCGACCCGATCGCCTCCCGCACCTACAGGTGGAACAATCGGAAAACAACGGTCATTGAAGATGACGTACGGAACGTCAGCGCGAAAGAGCTTGTGAAGGCCGCCGGGACGCGGAAGATTTCGTTATTGGCCGGCTGCGCCCCTTGCCAGGGCTTCTGCTCTCTGACAATGAAGTATAAGAAGGAAGACCATCGAAACGAATTGCTGCTTGTCATGATCGAGCTAATCGAGGAGCTCCGACCAAAAGTGGTAATGATGGAAAACGTGCCAGGACTCGTAACAAGGGGCAAATCTATTTTCCGAGAGTTTCTCAAGACACTGAGCCGACTCGGTTACAAATACAAGTGGCGGATCGAGCAAATGGCTGATTACGGGGTACCACAATACAGGCGGCGCTTAGTACTTTTGGCCGGGAACGGTTTTGAGGTGAATTTTCCGGAGCCGCAACACGCAAAATCTCCACTTGCCGGATCACGTATGAAGCCCTGGAAGAGCGTAAGGGCTGCGATAGGCCACCTGCCGGCGCCCATAACTTTTGCCTCCGCCATGGCCAGCGGCGGTCCCGAAAAAGCCAACTGGCATGTCGCTCGCAAACTTCAACCGCAAACAAAGAGGCGTCTCAAACAAGCTGAACCGGGAGGGACCTGGTTGACCCTGGATGAGTCGCTCAGACCGACCTGCCACCAGAACGGATACAACGGTTTCACAAATGTATATGGGCGGATGGCGTGGGAACAAGTCTCACCGACAATCACGGGCGGCTGTACGACACCCTGCAAAGGACGATTTGGGCACCCAGATAAACGTCGGTACGGAATATCCGTGCGCGAAGCCGCCCTCCTACAAAGCTTTCCAGAAAGGTACCAATTCAAGACGGACCAAATGGACGCTGTATGCGACCTGATCGGAAATGCAGTTCCCCCAAGATACGCAAAGTTGGCCGCCACTCAAATACTTTTAGCTTTGGAGCAAAACAGGAAACCGGAGCGCGCCAAATGAGTCGTTGGCCGGGCAATTCGCAGCTCGAACAAACCACGTTTGGTGGTCTGAACCGCGGCAATTTGATGTCGCGAATCCGGAGCAAAGGGAACTTTACGACCGAACGTCGGATGGCGACGCTTCTTCGAAGCACTGGACTATCCGGATGGCGCAGACACTTCCCAATCGATGGTCACCCGGACTTCGCATGGCCCCACGATAAAGTTGCCTTGTTTGTAGACGGGTGTTTCTGGCACGGCCATAACTGCAACAGAAACCTCTCCCCGAAAACAAACGCAGACGTATGGGCGGAGAAAATCAAGCACACAAGAGCGCGAGACCTGAGAACCAGACGAAGGCTACATTCGCAGGGTTGGCATGTGCTTCGGGTCTGGGAATGCCAAATAACAAGCCAGCGCCATAACTTTCTGGCCAAGATTAGTAATCTGCTCGCACACGTATGACCCGCATCCTGGAAGCCTCACCGAACCATTGTCCAGGAGCGCTCCAAGTCTCGGTTTGAGACCTGGGGTCGCACGAACTCCCTCAGCCGCGGATTACTCCTGTCAAACGCCGTTCAATCCGGGAATGACATTGAATCTGATTATCGGTAATTCGACAATCTAGAAGGCATTCTCGAATTCCTGAAGTGAATCGGCAAAACGAAAGTCGTCATCGCTGAATACCAGCTTGAAGTAAGTTGCTTGTACAACGATCTGCTCTGTTCCTGGCGCAAAGTGGTAATATTTTAACGACCTTTATACAATTCTCCTGAAGGCGTAAAGTGAGCGTGGACCGGGAGGTCCACGCAACAGCCGGCCAGGAGGCCGGCGCTACCCTCATTCGGAGATCTCATGACTCTGCCGCACCTGTACGGAACTGCATTGGCACTTACGATTCTGACCATGCTCTGCTGGGGCTCATGGGCCAACACGCTCAAGATAGCCAAGGGCTGGCGCTTTGAGCTTCTCTACTACGACTATTCCATCGGAGTGGCGCTGTGCGCTCTGCTGGCCGGGCTGACCTTCGGCACGTGGGGATCGGACGGCATCAGCTTCACGAGCGATCTGGCGCATGCAGGCAATATGAATATTCTCAGCGGATTCGCGGCCGGGGTCATCTTCAACCTCTCGAACATTCTGTTGGTAGGAGCCATCTCCGTGACTGGAATGGGAGTTGCGTTCCCCATCGGCGTTGGTCTGGCTCTGGTGGTGGGAGTGATCTGGAGCTACTCCGTCAACCCCAAGGGCGATCCGTGGATGTTGTGCCTGGGTGTCGCCTTGATCGTGACCGCCATTATCGTAGACGCCATTGCCTACCGCGCTCACGCCGTCAGCCGGAGCGTTCCCGGCGACAAGGCGGCTGCCGCCGCCAAACAAGCCGCCACATGGAAAGGCATCTGGCTGAGCATCGTCGCCGGAATCTTGATGGGCACGTTTTACCCGCTGGTGGAAATCGGAAAGTCGGGCGAGAAAGGACTTGGCCCATACGCGGTCGCGTTTGTCTTTGGCCTGGGCGTGCTGGCCTCGGTTTTTGTCTACAACCTCTACTTCCTGAGATTTCCCATCTCGGGCCCCCGGCTGCGTTTTGCGGATTACCTGAAAGGCAACTCCTGGGTGCATTTTCTCGGCATAATGGGCGGCGTGATGTGGATGATCGGCTCGCTCTCAAACTTCGTGGCAGCCAGCGTGGTGGGACCGGCCATCAGCTACGCCCTGGGGCAAGGCTCCACCATGGTGGGGGCGCTGTGGGGCGTCCTGGTGTGGAGAGAGTTTGCGGGTGGCGGCAAGCGGGTGAACTTGCTTCTGGCGCTTATGTTCGTGCTCTTTATTACCGGCCTTGGAGTAGTCTCCATCGCCAAGAGCTAGGCAGTCAGGATTACTCCGTGAACCTTCCTGAATAGCTGGACGACTCGTTCGATCTCCGCCGCAGTCTTCTGCTCCGGCCACAGGAGAACGCGCGACACGACGGCAGCCAGCTCTTTCAGCAAAGGCAGGTTCAACTCTCCCAGGATGCCGATTAATGTGCGCCTCATGATCAAATCGTCGAGGTGGACAACCCGCTCGTTGAGCGCCATGAATTCGATCTCCCGGCGAGAGTAGCCGGCGTGGTTGGCAAGCGGCGCATCCGGGCTCGCTTTCATATAAGCGGCGACTCGATCCGCGCCGGCGCCATAGCGCTCTTGCAGAGCCAACAGCCGCTCCTGAGGAAGCCCAGTGCCCTGCGGCAGCCGGGGATAACCCTTGCCGCCCCCGATGGGAATATCCGCCGAACTGCGTACACGCGGGCGGCCCAACACCCGCAGAATCGCGTCGGCAACCTGCTCACTAAGCGCGCGGTAGGTGGTCCACTTTCCGCCCACCAGCGAGTAGATTGGGAAATTGATTCCATTGCCCGGAGGCAGAACCGGGAAGCTATGGTCGCGGCTGATCTGACCTGGCGTCAGCGCATTGCTGCGCGGCAGCGGGCGAACGCCGCAGAACCTGAAGACCACGTGCGAGCGGTCTACCTTGATCGAGGGGAAGGCCTGCTTCATGGATTGGAGAAGGTAATCCACTTCGCCTTCGTCGCAGGTGGCGTCCGGGTCGTCCGTGGGGATATCCGTTGAGCCGGCGAGCACCTTGCCGTCAATAACGTAGAAGAGGCAGATGCGGCCATCCCGGTTGACGAAGTAGATCATGTCGCCGCCGGTCGCCGCCACTAGCTCCGGGTGGTCGATCACGATGTGCGAGCCCTTGGTGCCGCCGATAAATTCACTCGCGCGCCCAATAGCCTGATTGGCGCCGTCAATCCACGGGCCCGTGGCGTTGACGACGATCTTCGGCCTTACTTCGCAGTTTTCGCCGGAGACCTCATCGCGCAGAACAACCACGCCGCCTTTTGCGCTCTGCAACCGGACGTAATTCAACGCGTGCGCCTGGGAACACGCCGCTTCAGCGTCCTGAACAAGTTCCAGGCATAACCGCTCCGGATAGGTGATCTTGGAATCGTAATAAGTTGCGGTACAGAGTATATCGGGATTCAGAGCGGGCCGGATTGCGAGCGCCGCCTTCCTGAAGCGGAAGCGGTGTCTCGGCATCGGAGATTTGCGGCCGGCGAGTAAGTCATATAGAGTCAGCCCGGTCTTTATCAGCAGCGCCCCGCGATCGCCCGGCTTGGTGGGCCAATTGAGCAGATTCCGAATTCCCGCAACCATCCCCGACATCCAGGTGAAGATCGGAATTGTCGTAGGCAGCGGCTTGACATAGTGGGGTGCGTTCTTGAGCAGCCGATTGCGTTCCCTGAGGGACTCATGCACCAGGCGAAGCTCCGCATTCTCCAGATAGCGGAGGCCGCCATGAATGATTCGCGTCATGGTGGCGCTGGTTCCAGCGGAGAAATCCGATTTATCGACCAGCAATACATCAATTCCTTGCAGCGCCAATTCGTTGAACAAGCCGATTCCATTGATTCCGCCTCCGATAATCAGAATGGAAACATCGGGGTGATTTCGAAGCGCAACAAGCTCTGGGCGCATAGAGGCTCCTAAAGTCATTAAGTCACTAAGTTAATAGTAGGTTATCACGCATCACCGGGCACAGTCCAGGCCGCTCAGGTTACCCAACAGGGCGAGCCAATTCCGCTTTTCTCGTAAGGCAACCCGGCATATGATTGCCCGAAGCTGCCTTCGGCGAGGATCGCGTTTTCTTCGGTTCTGATTATCCCAACAGCTATGGCGTCGCCACCATTCCTGAGGAAGCCGGGCTGACGAAGCGCTTCTTCTCCACCAAGCCGAGAGAAGCCGCGGAGAAATATTTCTGGAAGAATTCGGCGCATGTCTATAAATGAATCAAGCGCGCAGACGATCAGCCAGCCTAACTTGATTGATTTGGCCTTGTGCGTTCCGGGAGATGGCGGCGCGGCAACGATTCCCCGAAGTGCGGGTTTAGTCGGGTTTCACCTGTAAATTGCCGAACTAGTGCATTTCCCTTCCGTTTTCCACAGGTCAATTGCATACAGGCCTGAAGGAACCCAATCAGACACCCGTTATCCACGCCTTTTTTTGTTACAGCGAGGATTCGTATCTGCTTATCCACGCAAACTCTTGGCATAATCCAAGCAAGAGCGGTTTTTTTAGTTACTGTACCAAGCGCCGAGTCCAGGGAGGATAGGGATGAGAACCCAAGTTCAGAGCCGGAGTTCCAGGCCCAATGCCTTATCGGATCATCCACGGGGGCACTGAAGAGTGACCATCTATAGCCGCCAGGACGTGTTGCGCATCCTGCAGATCGGCTCCCGCCAATTGCAGGGATGGGAGCGGGCGGGAATCATTCCCCAACAACAGAGCTATAGTTTTCAGGACCTTGGACAATTGCGCATCCTGCGCGCCCTGCGTGAGGAGGATGTGACGGTAGCGTCGATTCGTCACTCGATTGTCGCCATGAAGGCGGTGGCGGGCATGGCGAATCCGCTGCAGGAAGCGAGCCTGGTGAAAACCGGGACTCGGCTGGCCTTCCGGCATCGCGGGGCGATGGTGGACCCCATTCGCCGACAGTTGCTCTTTGACTTCGAGCGGCTAGACCAGATAGTTCAGGGCGCCAGTCTGTCGGCAAACTCCGAGCCTGCGCCGCTGCGCAGGCCAGCAATAGACGCCCCGCGGGGCGTTCAGGAGATGTTTCTGGAGGCTGTGCAGGCCGAGGAGGCCGGCGAGAAGATCCGCGCCATCAAGATTTATCAGGAGATCATGGAGCTCGACCCCAGCTTTGCGCCGGCCTGGATCAACCTGGGTACAATTCACTTCCATCTGCGCGAGTTTGGCTGGGCCGAACAGCTCTATCGCCGCGCGACGGAGATCGATCCAACCTACGTGCTGGCGTTTTTTGACCTGGGCAACGTGCTGGACGAGTTGCAGCGGCCGGATGAGTCAATTACCGCCTACCAGCGGGCGATTGCGCTGGCTCCCGGCTATGCAGACGCCCACTACAACCTGGCGCTGGCCTATGAGCGCAAGGGTAAGACGCGCGCGGCGCTGCGCCACTGGCAAGCTTACGCGCGGCTGGATAAAAGCGGCCCCTGGGCCGACCACGCACGCGGGCAGGTTCGCAAGCTGCTTGAATGCGAGAAGCTGGCCATCGCCTGGCGTTCCGAGAGCTTTATTGCTCCGCGCAAAGGGACGGCGGCGCTGGAACTGGTGAGCGCCGAGGCCTGATAACCCGTAAAACACGTTGGCCCTTCCCGAAGGAAGGGCCATTGTGCTAAACAAGCAGGACAAATAGAACAAGCTAAGTCACGTTTACCGTGAACGTGGTGGATACGGTCGTGTTGGCCGGATCGTTGCCGGTTCCCGTCACCGTGAAGGTATACGTACCGGCCGGCGTTCCCACGGTCGGGGTAGACGTACTGCTGCCGCCACCGCCGCAAGCAACCAGGCTGCCCAGCGCCACCATCATAACCAGGACGACAAGCAAAGACCGCCAACTGCGCCGCCGCGCCGGAATTCCCAAAAAGAACAGGAAGGCCAGCACAGCGCCACCGCCCGCTCCGGTCCAACCTCTGCCGGGCAGCATGGGATAGTCCAGAGCAGCGACTGCCGTTGAGCTTATCGTTATAGTCGACGTCGCAGGTGATGGCGTGCCGGAGCTCATCACTACCGACGAGCCGCTCGAGAATGAGCAACTGGGCGCATATGCAACGCCGGCTGGAGATTGCAGCACACAGGCGAGCGCAATGGTACCCGAGTAATAGGTGCTCGAACTCACCGTGACAGTCGAAGTATTTCCTGTCGTTGCTCCGGGGGTTAGAGAGGATAGCGAGGTTGCGGCCAGCGTAAAGGCGGATTGCGTCACCGTTACTGAATTGGACCCGTGGCCGGCGTAGTAGTTGGGATCTCCGCTATAGTTTGCGGTGAGTGTATCGCTCCCCGCGCTCAGGCTGTTGGCAGGAATGGTAAATGTGCAACTGGTGTTACTTGTGCAAGGGCTGACTCCAATAGTCTCCGTGGCCGAGGTATAACCGCCGCCGGATAGAATTACCGTTCCGGTCGGAGTGGCTCCGGTGCCGGTCACTGAGACTGTCACGCTGAGACTTTGGCCGGAATCCAGGCTGCTCACCGCCGGCGTCACCGTCACCGAGGGCGTCAGTGCCGCCACGTACGTCACCGTCACGTTGTTTGTGCCAACCGATAAAACGTAAATCGTGTTTCCGCTGTAGGTCACGCTGAGAGTGTCGATTCCTGCGCTCAGGGAGTTGTAGGGGATGGTGAAGGAATATGCGCCACCCACCAGCGACTGCGCAGCAGAGGTGTAACCGCCGCCCGTCAACGTCACCGTACCGGTCGGCGTCGGGTTGCTACCGCCGCCAGTTACCGTGCCCGAGACGGTCAGTTGCTGGTTAGAGTTGATGCTGTTCGAGGAGAGATTGACGTTGACGGTGGCAGGCAGGCCGTTGACCTGCACGGTGGTCGAGCTGTTCGTTGTCCGGGCATACGTTGAGTCGCCGCTATAGGTTATTGTCAACGTGTCAGAGCCGATGGCCAGGCTGCCAGCGGGAACTGAGAAGGTGTAGCTGCCGCTTACCAGCGTGTGCGCCGTCGACGTGTAACCGCCACCGGACAGCGTCACCGTCCCGGTCGGCGTGCCGCTGCCGCCGCTCACGGTAACGGCCACAGTAAGAATCTGGGCGGTGGTCACCGGATTGGGCGAGACGGAAGTAAGGTGGATGGTTGCCGCCGCCGAGCCGGTTGCCGCACTCCAGTAGTTCACCAGGTTCTTCACATCCACGCTTCCCAACCCGGTGGCCAGGTCGTAGCCGGTGACCGCGTTGTAGCCGGTCTCGAAGTAGTACCCCACCGAGTCCAAAGCACAATTCACAGAGCTGCTTCTGCAGGGCACGGAGTTATTGCCCACCGTTGTATCGTGAAAGATCGCGCTGGCATTGCTGCCGTTGTACAGGGAGTACAACTCCGCGGCGGCCTGCCCCAACCGGCTGCCGGCCTTCTGCTGCACCAGCGCCAACATGCCGGCGAAGGCCGGCGCGGCGGTGGACGTGCCACCGAAACCCTCGAAATAAAAAGTGGTGCCCGATTGCGTCGCGCAATTCGCGGTTCCAGTGCCGGCTGCGTCATTGGTGCACACCAGCCATGTCCCGAGGTCGGCACCATTGCCGGACATCAACGACACATCCGGAATATCGCGCACGCTGTCCGCAGGTACTCCCGTGCCGGTCTGCCATGCAGGCTTACTGTAGCCGGAGGTGCAGCTTCCCCGCGTGACTGTGCCATTCGCGTTGTCTACGGAGGTGTTGGTAGAGCAACTGCTGGCGCCGCCGCTGCCGGCCACGATACTGGCATAACTGCCCGACTCGCGCACATTCTGAGTAAGCGGCTGTGTGTCTTGCACAACCGAGTCGTTCCAGACTGACTCCGGAATGTATTGAAAAGCCGTCCGGTAATAGTTGTAATTGTTGGAGGAGCTGCCCTCCGATGTGGTGCTCACATAGCAGGTTGTGCAAATGTTCGTTGAAAACGCGCTTTGATTTTCCAGCGCATAAAAATCTGTTCCGCCCACGGCGATGTTATTGGGCGTGGAGGCAAAACCGCTCACTGACAGTCCATATTGGGCATATTTTGGAGGATTGGTGGCGTCGCCATCGCAAGAAGCCGAACCGCTGTCGCCGCTGGAAACCGTCACCGGGATGCCCTGCACCGCCGCCTGCGACCACCAGCCGTTGATCAGAGCGTTGTCGCTGGTGCTCATGTCCTGCTCGCACTCGCCAAAGCTCAGGCTGAAGATGTCCACCACATTTTGATTGATCGCCGCCTCGATGCCGGTGTAGAGATCCGCGGAGGCATAGTAGTAAATCGACGCACCTGGAGCCAGCCCGCCGGAAATTTCCGTGTCGAGATAGGCTTCGTCGGCATCGGCGGATTGGTATCCGGAGCCGGGAGTGGTGGAGCATGTATTGAAGCTGGTGCAATAGTTGAGAGTGGGTATAGTTATTGAGTCACCGAGGAACCTGCTGCGGTAGTTTCCTACCACGCTGGTGAGGATGGTTGCATCGCCGCCGATCCCGATCTTCACTCCTGTTCCCGTATAACTTGTCCCCGAAGTGTAGTTGGCGTTAAAGGTCGTGTTGGGTGTGTCATAGATGGTCGCCGCATCCCCGGGGACCATGTAGAGGTAGTAGTAGCCGCTGCTGCTTATCGTAAGGCCGGGCCTGGCTGCAATGTCTGTCGCGGCGTTCAACGGCTCCAGCCGCCTGGTTTCGGGATTGAACTGGCCCGCGCTCCCGCGATGAAAATGCGGCCGTGGCTGGATAGTGTTCAAATGCGCGACGCCCTTCACCACGGCGGCCAGCGCCGAGGGAATCTGCGGTTCCGTGGTATTCGAGTAAAACTGCCTCTCGCCAACCTGGAAGGAGTGAATCGAGGTGTGAAACGCCTCCTCGACCTGGTTAATCGACCCGCTGAAGGCGATATTCGTGCGCCCGGGCGAGATCGGCTCCACCGTCAGCCCGTGCGACTGCAACCAGGCAACAAGGGCCGCCATATCCGAGTCCGCCGGCCCGTACAACTGGCCGAACTGCTCCGGAGTGAGCCACTTGTGATAGTTGGGCGACGACTTGTCCTGCAAATCTGCCGCGTACTGATCCAGCGCCGCCTGCTGCTCGCTGGAGCGCGACAGCACCAGGCGGATGTGGGTCAGTTGCGTCGAGGGAGAAGCCTCTCCCTGGTCATACTCCGGACGAGCCAGCAGAGACATATTGCCACGCAACGTCGTCAGCGACATCTCATCCACATTCGCGGTAATTCGCGGGGTAGCCGTGGAATGCTGGGCTATCAGCGACGCAGAGCAGAACAAAACGCAGGCTATTACACCAAGGGGAAACGCCTTTAGAACACGCATAGTGGTTTTCCTATACCCTTCCTTCGGATTAAAACCCCCGCTTTTGCAAAAAGTTGCGGTCCAATCGAATCATACCGTGAATATAAAACGTTTGCTGCACTCCATTGTGAATTTAGATGCGCTAGGAGTGATAATCGATTGTGCGGCCTGGAGAGCAATCAGGGCGCCTATTTGCCTCCAAAAAGCTGAAAACGCTCTCCAAATGGGGAAGATTCCGGCCCCGTTCCCAGCTATGAAGCCCTCCGTCGTTCTTGCCGTATTCCACAAAAAATAAAAGCCAGATAAAGAAATGACCAGGAATATCAAGCGTCTGCCGGCAGTGTCGCCGCGCGCTGACAAACGGACGGAGACATTCTGCTTAGACGAGGAATGACGAGTTATGTTGACCCCTGGGCCGTGAAGAAGAGAAAAAACCCGCAGATGTTGCCTGTCCAAGAAGGATACCAGCCAGGCAGAGTTATCTGGAGGCCCGCAGATAGCCTCTTTTGATACACTCCAGGCCGGAGGCGGTATACCTTGGCCCAAACAACACATTTCCCTGCACTGACGCAGCTTTCCGAAGAGGAAACCCTCTTTTATTCAACTGTCCGGCAGTTCGCCGAGGAAAAG
This sequence comes from Occallatibacter sp., assembly GCA_050011175.1. Taxonomy (GTDB): domain Bacteria; phylum Acidobacteriota; class Terriglobia; order Terriglobales; family Acidobacteriaceae; genus Telmatobacter. The sequence continues at coordinate 123,800 of JBEKJR010000003.1, read as the reverse complement.
ATTGCGCCGTTTGTGCGTTCCATGGATGAAGAACAGAAGATGGCCTCAGGGCTGGTGGAACGGCTTTTCGAGCTGGGGCTGATGGGCATTGAGGCTCCTGAAGAGCTAGGCGGCGCGGGCGGCAGCTTTTTCGACGCGGTTCTGGCCATTGAGGCAATCTCAACCGTAGACCCCGGCGTGGCGATTCTGGTGGACGTACACAACACGCTGGTGATCAACGCACTGCGCCGCTGGGGTACGGAGGAGCAGCGACGGCACTGGCTGCCGCGGCTGGCGGCTGATACGGTGGGCGCTTACGCGTTAAGCGAGGCCGGCTCAGGCTCGGACGCCTTTGCGCTGCAAACCCGTGCCGAGGCAGTTGCCGGCGGCTACCGGCTCGATGGGCGCAAGCTGTGGATCAGCAGCGCGAACGAGGCCGGGTTGTTCGTCATCTTTGCCACGCTCGACCCGTCTGCCGGCTACAAGGGAATTACCGCCTTTCTGGTGGGGAAGGGCGCGCCGGGATTCACCGTGGGCCGCAAAGAAGACAAGCTGGGGATTCGCTCCAGCAGCACCTGTGAGCTGATTCTGGATGGTTGCCAGGTGCCGGATACCAATCTGCTAGGCGAGCCGGGCAAAGGCTACAAGATTGCCATCGGGATGCTTAACGAGGGGCGCATCGGAATTGGCGCGCAGATGCTGGGGCTGGCCGAGGGCGCTTGGAATCACGCGGCACGCTATGCGCAGGAGAGGCGCCAATTCGGCAAGCCAATCGCCGAATTTCAGGCGGTGCAGTTTGCGTTGGCCGGGATGGCCACCCAGATTGAAGCGGCCCGGTTGATGGTCTACAACGCGGCGCGGCTCAAGGACGCGGGCCGGCCCTACGTGCGCGAGGCGGCCATGGCCAAGCTCTTTGCTTCGCAAATGGCCGAGCAGGTGGCCAGCCAGTGTGTGGAGATCTTCGGCGCCAACGGATTTGTGCGCGATTCCCCGGCGGAGAAGTATTACCGCGACGCCAAAGTGGGCGCCATCTACGAAGGCACCTCGAATATGCAGTTGGCGACGATAGCCAAGCAAGTGCTGGGGCGGTAGCGCGACTTAGCTGGCGGAGTCTCTCTGGCGTGTGGCCTTTACGCCTGACAGTATCCCAACGCCTATCAGTATGATCGCGCTCACCACAATCCAGTGCGTTGGCATGTGCACAAGATAAGCGGCGTAAGCCAGTCCGCCGATCATGATAGCGAATCCGGCCGCGTAAATTCCAAATGACATTCGATCTCCTTATTGAGTCATGGCGTGAGTAGGCGCCCGGATCTACGGACGAGAAGTTTGATCCCTCAGCTTACATGACTCGCACACCCCAGCATCGCACCCCAATTAGTAATAGTCTGAGCAATTCAGGCCTATCCACTCATTTGACAAGAGGAAGGTAACCTGTGCGGAATGAGAGTGCCGTTTGCGGATGTATTGGCTGCATGAGTAGGCTAGCCTTGCGCCGGCCACAACCCTACAGCTTCTGCGCCCTTTTCACGGCACGCACACCGGGCACGCGGCGCAAACCGAGGACCATGCGGTTGAGGTGGCCCACGTCTTCGGCTTCGGCGATCAGATCGACGACGGATTCGCCGTTCTCGTCCTTGCGGATTTCGACGCCGCTGATGTTGGAGTTATCGTCGGAGATGACGGCGATCAACTCCTTCAGCATGCCGAGGCGGTCGTCGCAGGAGACGGTGATCTTTACCGGGTAGCGCTGCGGCCGGCCGGAGCCGTCGCTGCCTACGTGGGACCATTCTACGTTGATGCGGCGGTCGCTCTCGTAGAGCAGGTTCTGCACGTTGGGACAACCGCGCGCATGGACGGCCACGCCTTTTCCGCGAGTGACGTAACCCACGATCTCTTCGCCGCGAATTGGGTTGCAGCAGCGCGCGCGGTAAACCAACAGGTCGTTCTGGCCCTCAACCTGAAGCGAATCTGATCCGGTCAGGTGCAGCTTGCGCACCGCGTCGGACATGGCCGCCACGCCGCCGGGCTTGATCTCCGGCGCCACCTCAGGGTCCGGCAAATTGGTTGAGCCAGGAGCCAGCTTGTTGAGTAAATGACGGGCGGAGTGCTTGCCCAGCCCCAGAGCAGCCAGCAAATCGACGGCCGTGGCCACACCGTATTCGTTGGCGATGCGGCCCAGGTCCTGGTCGGAGATCTGGCTCTGCGGAACCTTAAATTTGCGCGCCTCGCGCTCCAGCAGCTTGCGCCCGATTTCGACCGCCCGCCGCCGGTGATCTTCGTTGAGCCAGTGCTTGATCTTGTTGCGGGCGCGGGGACTTTTCACAAAAGTCAGCCAGTCGCGGCTCGGCTTGTGGTCCTTCTGAGTGACAATCTCGACGATGTCACCGGTGCGCAGCTTGGTGCGCAGAGGGGCCATGCGCCCATTGACCTTGGCGCCCACGCAGGTGTGGCCCACCTCGGTGTGAATGGTATAGGCAAAGTCAACGGGCGTGCCGTCGGCCGGGATGACCACGACCTTCCCTTTGGGCGTGAAGGTGTAAACCTCGTCGGGATACAGGTCCATCTTCAGGCTGGAGAGAAACTCGTTGGGGTCGGTCATCTCCTTTTGCCATTCGACCAGCTGGCGAATCCAGTTCAACCGCTCCTCGTCGCGAGCCGTGACCACGCCACTGCCGGCTTTGTACTTCCAGTGGGCGGCGATGCCTTCCTCGGCGATGCGGTGCATCTCCTCGGTGCGAATTTGCACCTCGAACTGGTGGCCGGTGGGGCTCATCACCGTGGTGTGCAGCGACTGGTAGCGGTTGGCGCGAGGCATGGCGATGAAGTCCTTGATGCGCCCTGGCACCGGCCTCCACAGAGTGTGGATGAGGCCGAAGACGGCGTAGCAAGCGGCCACATCCTGCGTAATGACACGGACCGCCAGCAGGTCATAAACCTGGTCAAAAGAAACCTTGGAGCGTTGCTGCTTCTGATAGATGGAGTAGATGCGCTTGATGCGCCACTCGACGCGGGCCGTGATGTTGTTTTCGCGCAGTTGCTCGGTCAGCGTGTCTTCCACGCCGCGCAGGAACTGTTCGCCCTCAGTGCGGCGGGACTCGACGGCCGCCGCGACCTGCTCGTAGCTGACCGGGTCGGTGTAGCGGAAGGCCAGGTCCTCGAGTTCGCCGCGCACCTTGCCCATGCCCAGGCGATGCGCCAAAGGCGCGTAGATCTCCAGGGTCTCGCGGGCGATGGACTGCTGGCGCCCCGGCCTCAGGTGCTCAAGAGTGCGCATGTTGTGCAACCGGTCCGCCAGCTTGATCAGCACCACGCGCACGTCCGAGACCATGGCCAGCAGCATCTTGCGCACATTTTCCGCTTGGCGGTCCTCGCGATTGGCAAACTCGATCTTGTCGATATGGGTAACGCCCTCGACGATGTGCGCCACCTGCTCGCCGAAGCCGGCCTCAATCTCCTCATTGGTGGCGGGCGTGTCTTCAACTGAGTCGTGCAGCAGGCCCGCGGCGATGGAGGTTGCGTCCATCTTCATCTCCGCCAGCACCTCGGCCACCTCGAGCGGGTGGATGATGTAAGGCTCGCCCGAGGCCCGAGTCTGCCCCTCATGGTGACGGACGCAGAACTCCCAGGCCTTGCGGATAAGAGTAATGTCTTCGCTGGGACGGTTGGCGTGAACTTTTTTGAGCAGCGCTTCAAAGCGCCGGTCAATGGTTTGCCTGTCAATGACGTGCTGGTTGGGGGCGAGCGCAGCGGATTGCGCCTTCCCCGCGGGAGCCGGGGGCGCGCCGGGAACCTCCACCGGAATGGGCTGCCGGACTGTCGCCATGCTTCATTATAGGCCGCTTGCGTTCAGCGCGCATGAAGGGAAGCCGGATTGATGTTCACAAGGATGCAACCGTGAGATTACATTCTTGTTACGATGAGGAGGAAGATGAACCCGGACAAGGAAGCCCATGACCAAGACCCGCAACGCCCGGCCTGCTACAAACAAGAAGGAGCCTAAGACTGCCCAGCCTGCGCTGCCGGATCAGCGGAGTCATGAGAAGCCAGTTCCCGGCGCCCATGCCTTAGGCGCCAGGATCAGCCGCCGCGCCGCCGACCGGTTGCGCGCAGGCCACTTGTGGGTCTACGCCTCCGACATAGAATCCATTGAACTGCTCGCGGGCGAGCCTCCCGCGCTCTTGCCCGTAGCCGATAGCCGCGGGTTGCTATTGGGCACGGCGTTGTACAGCCCCACCTCGCAGATTGCCTTGCGGCTGATCTCGCGCTTGAGTTTGGATGAGGCCGCGTGGCTCGCGTTGCTGGAAACCCGGCTACGTGCGGCGATCCATCGGCGCAAGCCGCTGCTCGACGAGCAGAACGATGCTTGCCGTTTATGCTTCAGCGAAGCAGACGAGCTGCCCGGACTGGTAGCGGACAAGTATGGCGAGCTGGTGATTCTGCAACTGTTGGTCAAGGGGCTGGACTCTGCCGCGGTTCGCAAGAGCTGCGTCCGCGTGCTGCGTGACGAGCTGTCTCCGGCGGTAATTCTGGAACGGCCCGACCCGCGTGTGCGCGAACTGGAGGGGTTGGCGGCGCCGAGTTCTGAGCCCTTGTTTGTCCGGGATGCCATGACGCCCCTCAGCACTGAATTCCGGCTCAACGGCCTGCTCTTCTACTACGACGCCAATGCAGGGCAGAAAACCGGAGCCTTCCTCGACCAGCGGGCCAACTACGCCGCTGCCGCCGAGTGGGCGCGAAGGCTGGGCTGCACAGGACGAGCGCTGGACGTTTGCTGCTATCAGGGAGGCTTTGCGCTGCATCTTGCCGAAGTCTGCGCTCAGGTGACGGGGATTGACGCCTCTCGTGCCTCGCTGGAAGTGGCGGAACGCAATTTCGAGGCGAATCGCTCGCGGCTCACCGCGCAGGTGGAGTGGGTTGAGGGCGACGCCTTCCAGATTCTGCGCGACTGGTCGGACGCGGGCGAAAAATTCGATGCCATCGTGCTTGATCCGCCGGCCTTCGCCAAAAGCCTGCGCGCTGTCGAAGGCGCGCTGCGCGGCTACAAGGAATTGAATCTGCGGGCGCTCAAGATGCTGAGTCCCGGCGGACTGCTGGTCACCTGCTCCTGCTCGCATCACGTGGGCTGGGCCGAGCTGGAGGCCAGTGTAACCGTTGCAGCCGCCGATGCCCACCGGCGCGTGCGGCTGCTGGAGCGGCGTGGAGCCGCTCTCGATCATCCTGTAATGCTGAACCTGCCGGAGACTGAGTACCTGAAGTGCCTGGTGCTGGAAGTGGAATAACCAACCGCGCCTGTTCAAACTCTACAAATCTAATCTCAGAAACCCATCCCGCATCCGGAGCAGAACCGCGCGCCCTGTGGGTTGGTCTGCCCGCAGCGCCCGCAGGCCAGCAGCGTGCCCGGCTGCGGCGCCGGCGGCACATTGATGATCACGTTACACGGATAACCCCAGCCCGGCATCGCGATCCCCAATGTCGCCGCAATCCCCGCTGCCTGAATGGCGTTGAACTCCCGCACCCGGCCGGGCATGAAGAAGCACTCGATAAAGCCCAATACCCATGGAAACGGCGTCCAACTGAAGCACAGATAAAGAATTCCCAGGCCAGTCCGCCGCAGATAAAAGTGATGAGCGCCGAAGCCGCCCAGAAACAATGCCAGTAGAATGCCCACGACTTCGTCACGGCGCACCATCTGATACTGCTGGTAAAAGATTGCTTGCGCGTTGGGGTACGGTTGGCTGCTCATCGCCAGATCTCCTTGTTCTCGTTTCAGGATACGCAACCGTCAACGGCGAGGTTCCCCGCCGCGCTCATGAACCAGTCAAAGAGAGAATCAACTCCCATGGACGATGATTGCCTGTGCGGATCATCGAGAGTTCATCATCGGAAACCTCAAAAGTTACATTTCCTTGACGCCTTCGACGAAGGCTTTGAGTTTGCGCGAGCGGGAGGGGTGGCGGAGCTTGCGCAGGGCCTTGGCTTCGATTTGCCGGATGCGCTCGCGTGTCACCTGGAAGCTCTGGCCGACCTCTTCGAGGGTGTGCTCGGAGCCGTCTTCCAGGCCGAAGCGCATTTTGATGACGCGTTCCTCGCGCGGAGTGAGGGTGCGCAGAACCTGCGAGGTGTACTCCTTGAGGTTGACGCCAATGACTGCCTCGGAGGGCGAGACGGCGCCACGGTCCTCGATGAAATCGCCGAGGTGAGAGTCTTCCTCTTCGCCGATGGGGGTTTCGAGCGAGATAGGCTCCTGCGCGATTTTGAGCACCTTGCGCACCTTGGCCACGGGAATATCCATGCGCTTGGCAATCTCTTCGCTGGAGGGCTCGCGACCCAGCTCCTGGACCAATTGACGAGAAGTGCGGATGAGCTTGTTGATGGTCTCGATCATGTGGACAGGAATACGAATCGTCCGGGCCTGGTCGGCGATGGCGCGGGTGATGGCCTGGCGAATCCACCAGGTGGCGTAGGTGGAGAACTTGTAGCCGCGGCGGTATTCGAATTTGTCGACGGCCTTCATGAGGCCGATGTTGCCCTCCTGAATGAGGTCGAGGAACTGGAGGCCGCGGTTGGTGTACTTTTTGGCGATGGAGACGACCAGGCGCAGGTTGGCTTCGATCAGCTCGCGCTTGGCCTGATCGGCGTCCATGTCGCCCTGGATCATTTCGCGCTGGGTGCGCTTGAGTTCGACGATAAGGACGCCGGCGTCGACCTCGATTTTTTCCAGGTCGGCCTTGCAGTTTTTCTGCTGACGGCGGTACTCCTTTTTGAGCTCGTCGCTACGGCTGGCCTCGTGCTTCTGCTCGAGGGAGCGAATCTGGCGCTCCAGGGTGCGCATGGTTTCGACGGTCTTGTTGACCTTGTCGAGCAGACGCTTGCGCTCCAGAGGCGTGTACTTGAGCTCGCGCACAATGCGCGAGACGAGCACCTTCTCGCGGGCGATGGTCCAGCGGGCTTTGCGCGCGGCAGAGACTTTGGTCTTGGAGGAGGCGGCCTGCTTTTCTTCCAGCGCGACAATTTTCTTCTGGTGCTTGGCCAGGGAGTCGATGCGGGAGACGGTTGCCTTGACGCGCGCCAGCACGATCTCCTCGGTGAGCTCCTCGTCGTCGAAGATGACGACTTCCTTGATGTTGCGCACGCCGCGCTTGAGGTCCTCGCCGAGGGCCACGACCTCGCGAATCACGATGGGGGAACGGGAGATGGCCTTGAGCACGCGCATCTGTCCGCGCTCGATGCGCTTGGCGATTTCCACCTCGCCCTCGCGGGTGAGCAGCGGCACGGTGCCCATCTCGCGCAGGTACATGCGCACCGGGTCGTTGGTTTTTTCCAGCGTGCCCGGCGTCAGATCCAGTTCGACGTCTTCGCCTTCGGCCGGCTCGAACTCCTTGTCGCCATGGAACTTGGGGCCGTCCAGCAGGTCGATGCCCTGGGTGCCGATGGTGGTGATCAGGTCGTCCAGATCATCGGGCGAAGTAGCCATCTCCTCCGGCAACATCTCGTTTACATCGCCGTAGGTCAGATAGCCCTTTTCCTTGCCGACCTCAATGATGGTATCGACATCGTGCTCGTGATCATGCTCGGGTTCGATTTTTACTTCGGTCGCCAAAATATCCAACTCTCTAGCGCAAAGCAGATTCTGCACCGTGTTGCGCACCGGTGCGCAGGTTCTTGTCCAGCCCGGTCCAGGGCGCGCGAAAAACGACTTCCCGATAGAAATCAGGGAAATCCGGCGAATCCGGACACAGACTTACAGTCACCCGCATAAAGGATGCGGACTCAGGGGTTTGCTCGGAACAGGATGACAAGCGCTTCAGGATTCACCTGGGTCGCCCGCGAGCCGCAGCTCATGGTTGGGGCAAAGGGGCGCGCATCTGCACAGAGATCAATAGATTACCACGTTTTGCCCGCTGCTTCCAAGGCAAAATCGGGGCAATTTCGAGGAGCCTTTTTGGTCAACTTGGTTGGCTGTCGAAATGAGCAATTTTGCCCATTTCTGACCATCCCCTGCTCCTGCTTCTCTATGATTTGACGCGGAAAAGATCGATTTGATGCAGGATTTGAGGGGAAACCGCCCACCTTCCCAATCAAACTGATTCAATTGTGAATACTTTCTTGCTCAGTAAAAATTCAACCCTGTAGTGCTCGAAAAAACCATCCTGGCCGAGCAGGCCTATGCCCATTTGATCCATTCCCTGGGTGAAACCTGTATATGCGGAAAACGCGATTCCATTCCCAAGATCAATGTTGATCGTGTCGTAGTAGGTGGTGATTGCGCTGCTGCCTACTCCGCCAGTAAGCGCTTTGGGCAGCTTTAGGACGTCAAGTTTCAACAGAATGGCGAGGCTCAACGGAAACAAGCACGCATCGGCTCCGGAGTCCGGCATGACGATGCAGCGGGTGGATTCTCCGTTCGATGCTGTAACCGTTGCAAAAGCCAGAGGACGATATGCAATCAAACCATGAGGGCGCGCTTCATCGGCGGGCAAAGGAAGAGCAACGTATGGGAATGTGGCGATTGCCATTGTTTTAGAGAAACATAGCCTGGTTCTGTTCGGGGACGCGCACCATCAGCGGCAGTTTCTCGCCTTTTTGTTGAGCTTCATTGAGAACAGCCTGGGCATCGACCCCGTAAGCCAGGGTTTTGTGTTGCCGTTCCGAGATGGCAACCCATGCGCCAGGGGGAATTCCCTTGAGCAGGTCGAAGATATCGGCGACTGTGGTATCCATATTGTCCTCCTACCTCCGCATATCTCAGGGCCGCTGAAAACTTTCCCCGCAATTTCATTATGCTCTTATCGGCGGAAATCTGCCGAGTGGGCCAGCTGCTGCTACAGTTCCGGCGGCTTCTGATTGTGCAACTGGCGCAGCGCCCGGTCCAGATCCAGCTTTTGCTGGGTCAGCAGGGCCAGCTCGGCCTGGTCGCCGCGGCGCTCGGCCTCGGCAATCAGCGAGCGCAGTTCGCGCTGGCGGCGCTCTATGGCCCGCTCGTGAGTCTCCTGAATCGCGCTTTGTACCTCGCTCTCCTCGGGCGGCCCGGTCTCGGCCAGCAGCGTTTCGGCGAGCAAGGCCCGCTGCGCCTCGTCCTCCACCACGTCCATGGGGTCTTTGGCCTGGCGCGTGCTGAGCGCCTGCAGGGCGGCGAAGACGGCGAGATGCTCAAACCAGGCGGGCTGGGCGGCCAAGGCATCAGAGGCCAGTCGCCGCGACCGCTCGAACGCCGGATCGTCGATGGCCAAGGCACGGAGCAGCACCCGCTCGACCTCGGTCAGCGTTATGGCCTTCGTCTCGATGTGGTCGCGGCGGCGCAACGCGGCCTGGCGCAGCTCCTCTCGCAGGACGGCCGAATCAATGCCCAGCTTTTGCGCGGCGTCGGCGGCAAACTGGTCGCGGGCGAGCTTCTCCGGCATGCGGCGAATGTGGGGCAGCAGGAAGTTCATGGCCTTCACCTTCTGCTCCGCGCTGGCGCCGGGAAACAACTGCTGCGCCCGCTCGATGAGGTAATCGGCCTGGCGGCGCGCACCGCGCAACGCAGCCCTGTAGGCGTCCACGCCACGCTCGCGGATATAGCGGTCCGGGTCCAGCCCGCCGTCCAGGGTGACGATTTTGATGTTGAAGCCCTCTTCGGTGAGCAGGGCGATGGATTTTTCGGCGGCGTTTGAGCCGGCCGCGTCGGGATCGAAGTTGACCACCACCTGCGAGGTGTGCCGCTTGAGAATCGCTACCTGCTGCTCGGTGAAGGCCGTACCACTGGTGGCAATCACGTTCTGAATCCCGCGCAGGTAGACGGAGATGCAGTCCATCTGCCCCTCGACCAACACGGCAAACTCATGCTGACGAATCGAGGCGCGCGCCTTGTCCAGGTTGAACAGGACCAAACTTTTGGAATAGAGCGGCGTCTCCGGCGAGTTGATGTACTTGGCGCCGGCTTTGTCGCCCGTCTCCAGCGTGCGCGCCGTGAAAGCAATCACACGGCCGCTCTCGTTGCAGATGGGAAAGATCACACGCTTGCGGAAGCGGTCGTAGATGTGGCCCAGGCTGCCGTCGTCTTGTTCCTTGGCGCTGAAAAGACCGCTGGCGCGGAGGGTTTCATTGTCGGCCATGCCGCTCAGCCGGTCGCGCAGGGCGTTAAAGCTATCGGGCGCGTAGCCGATGCGGAAGGTCTTGATGCCCTCCGGGGTTAGTCCGCGGCCGGTTAGATATTCCCGGGCCAGAGCGCCTTCGGGGCCGCGTAACTGTTCTTCAAACCAAAGAGTCGCCGTCTCGTGCAGGTCGAGAAGCTTGGCCCGCAGGCGTGCTCCGGCAGCCTCTTCTGGCGAGGAGAACTCGCGCTTGGGCAGCGGAATGCCGCACTTGCCGGCGACGATGCGGATTGCCTCGGGGAAGGGGACGTTCTCGATTTTTGCGACAAAGCTGAACACGTCTCCAGAGGCCTGGCAGCCGAAGCAGTGGTAGAACTGGCGCACCGCATGGACGGAAAATGACGGCGTTTTTTCCTTGTGAAAGGGGCAGAGGCCCTGATAATTCTGCGATCCGGATTTGCGCAGGCGGATGTAGCCCTCGACGATCTTGACGATGTCAGCCTGCTGCTTGACGGTTTGGGCAAAGTCGGACATGGGGCTGTATAGAGGATAAGGCCGGAGGGGGTTGATATGGAAAGAAGTGAAAAATAGTCAGCTTCCGTGTGGACAAATACCGGAAATGATCCAGCGTATTGAAGACGATATGCGAGTCAATTCGGAAATTGGCTTCCAAATGCCGCACTACGAGATTGCATCCATTAGTTCTAAAATCAATACATGAGTCAACCAATCTTTACGCTGAATGCACGAGGCAATATCATGCTCGAAGTACTTCAGGGATATTTCGGCCTAGATGCGGCACAAATGTCTCAAGAGATCAACCTGAGTTTCTCGGAAATGCTGAGAATCCTCAAGGCCAAACAAATAGACTATGCATCGTTGAAGAATGCGTTAGTTCCGTGCCCTGACAGGAATGAGGCCGCTTTTGTTTTTGACACTACACAAATCAAGTCAAACTGGTATGGCCTCGAAGTATTCAGGCGCATCATCCCTGCGCTCGATCAGCGTGCAACTCACAGCGTCCTGTGCGGAGACCTGATTGGCGAAAATGACATGCAAGATCACCTCTACGAGGTTTTCAAGCGGGAGGTAACCATCGAGAGATTTTGTACCTGGCAGCACAGCAGTCAATTCTACATCGTCTACATCAACAATCTTTCCGATCAAATGCTTTCAAGAATCAAGAACGACTTGAGTCAATTTGATGGATATGTTGGCTGGACTGACTGCTATGCGCCCTCCTTCTTTAAGACATACCTATCAATGTGTCTGTGTAATTGTTTCCTAAAGGCCAAACAGGTAATAATTCAAGGCCACGAGGACGACCGTGACAACGCCGAGAATGTAAATATGCTTGGCTATCCATTCGAGGAATTTGGTTACACCTGCAAGAGTATCCAATCGATTTACAACGATCTGTTCTTACATTACAAAATTGAACGTGGCGTCTACCCGGGATATGAGTCGGACATTCTTTTCTCCTTGAACGCGATCAGCAATACGGTTGTTCCCCTTGATGAGTGTGATGTAGAAGTCGAGGAGGCCAAACTGAGATATCTACAGGAACACAAGGAAGGGAGTATGAAAAAGTCAGGGATTATCTCTATTGGAAGAGAGGAGCTGCAAGCTAAAATCCGCGAACGATTAGCCAGCAACTACATATTCAACATGGAATATTTAGCGGAGCACGAAACAATGAAATTCAACACAATTCTAAACTTTATCCCAGAAGACACCGAAAGACTGGTGAAGCTTACAGTATCATTGGAATATAAGCCATCGAATAAGCGTTTGAAACTTATCACGATGTTTTGAACATTTTGTCGTGACTTGACTGCAATCCAGCCCCGGAGTAGCGTCAAATCAGGCGGGCACACTCTGGAGGGTTGACATGACCGGAATTCAATACGTGACGGACGAGGAAGGCCGCAAGGTCGCGGTCCAGATCGATCTTCGGGAACACGCGGAGTTGTGGGAGGAGTTCGAGGATGTTTTGGTCACAGAGTCGCGGCGGAATGAGAAAGATATTCCACTAGAAGAGGTTGAGACGAAACTCGCCAAGAGAGGCCAACTCTGATAGTGGGTCAGATTGGAAAAGCATCCCTCAGGGGCTAAAGCCCGCGTTTTTATTGATAAATTTACGGCACGACTAAAGTCGTGCCCTGACGCTTCTTGCTACTCCGTATGCATTTTTCCGCAAACTGTAAAGTCGTACCCTAACACAAAGCCGGCACGATTCCGCATCTGGTGAAACCCATATTCTTCAAATTGCAAAAAAGTTTGGCTGAACTAGCCTACTCTGCCGAATTACCTGCCGTGACAATCAGGGCGTGAGCCGCGTAAAATTTCAAACAAGCACTATGTAAGGAAGTCAGATGAGGTATGCTGACAGCCTGGAGCGCGGGGAGGTAGTTGTGCTGACCTCGCCAGCCGGCCAGCCGCCTCGCTTTGCTGAGATTGGGAGAATCGCATGAAAATGATTGCAGTAATTTTGGCAACGATAATGGCTGGCGCAACCGTGCTGGCGCAAGTAGCTGTACCGCCTCCACCTCGACCTGCCAGTGAGTCGCAATCAAACGCCGAGGTCCTGAAGCTTCTGCGTTCAGGAGCGTCGGAGAGAGCGATTCTGCATGTTATTTCCGCTGGAACCGGCACGTTCGATACCTCCCCAGATGCGCTGGCCGCGCTCAAACAGGCCGGCGCCAGCGAAGCGGAACTCAGCGCGATAGCGTCTCAGGGCGCGTCGCCCGCAAATGCACCGTCCGCCGGCGCGCAAACAACCAACGGGCCGTCGCTGGAAGTCACCATGAAGTTTATCCAGGACAAGCTGAACACGGTCGGCACCGTGAACTTTGCCGGCTACGTCCATGACGCTGCCAACAACACCGATGGTGTGCAGAAATTTTCTGCCACCTTCAGCAACGCAGTCGCCAATCCGAGCGCCTGCACCCTCAGCTACCATCGGTTGGTTTTCAATAACGGCAGTCGCGAGCACAATGAAACTGTTTCTATCAATCTGCACGACGTGCAGAACATCTCAGTGTTGCCGGATGAGCAGGACTGGCAGAATTACCTGGTGCGCACCGGGGACTCCACCAAGACGGTCAAGGATGTACCGAATATCATTGCACTGGTGATCAAGCTGAATAATGGTCAAGATCCCACCATCCGCTTTTACGAGCAGGAATTGGCCGACCGCGTGGCCAAAGCCCTGGTTCATGCCGTGGAACTGTGCGGAGGCGGCCCGAAGCCAGAACCGTTCTAAATAGAGAGGCTCCCGTCATAGGGAGGCGAAATTCTCAGTCTGCCAGAAACTACTGCCGCGAAGTCTATTGGGCTTCGCGTGGATTTGCAAAGGGGAGAATGTTATGCGCGTTGTTCCTGTGCTTCTGACGTTAGTTCTGACTGCTTCACTCGCGCTGGCGCAAGAGAGCGTGCCGCCTCCGCCACAGCCGGCTCCCGACAAGCCTCCCGCCGCCTCGAGCGGCCCCTCGCTGGAAGTTACTCTAAAATTTATTCAGGACAAGGTGAACCAGCAGGGCAGCATTTCCTATTCCGAATCGATAATTAACGCAAGCACGGGAGAAAACCTTGGAACATCTACTCAAATGTCCCAAGAGATTCAAGTTGTCGCGGTCGATCCGGCCGGCGGGTTATCCCTTCAGGAAAAGGTCTCTGTTGCGTTGAGCGGGCTGGGGAGTATCACCAGCAATGGGATATCAACCTGGCAGGTGAATTTTAAGGACCTCGACAGGCTGGAGGTCATGAGCTCGGGGGATTACAAGCACAGCGTTGCCCAGGGATATGTATACCAGGACAGTCCGCAGTTCTTCGAACTGATCGTTCATCTCGCCTCCGGAAAGATAGTGCGGCAACATTCCCGAATTACGGTTTGTTCAAGAGGCATCATCATTCCCAAGCAGAGCTGCAAACCGCAGGAATCGGATGCTAATGGTGGCGTATTTTTGCTCCATTTCCGCAATGAAGAGACGGCCGACCGCGTGGCCAAGGCGATGATTCATGCCATTGAACTGTGCGGAGGGGGCAGCGCGCCGGAACCGTTCTGATTGCATCGAAAATAAGGCTTGCGCATCCAATCCTTTGTCAGGCAGAGGAGATTTCCCATGTCGCTTCGACCCGTGAAGCGGGTTTTCGAAACCAAACCTACTATCGAAGGCGCCGGCGTACGCTTGCAGCGCGCCTTTGGATTTGGAAAAACCACAGAGTTCGATCCCTTTCTGTTGCTGGACGATTTCCGCAGCGACAATCCGGCGGATTATATTGCCGGGTTTCCCTGGCATCCCCACCGGGGAATTGAAACCATTACCTATGTGCTGGCCGGAGAGGTGGCCCACGGCGACAGCCTGGGCAACAAAGGCCGCATGACCGCCGGCGACGTGCAATGGATGACCGCGGGCAGCGGGATATTACATCAGGAGATGCCGAAAGGCGACACGCAGGGCCGCATGCATGGATTTCAGTTGTGGGCCAACCTGCCCGCGACACTGAAAATGACTACTCCACGCTACCAGGACATTCAGGCTGCCGCCATACCGGAGGTGACCGAAGATGACGGAAGCAAAGCGCGTGTGATTTGCGGCGAGTTCTGGGGTAAACGCGGGCCGGTGGAGGGAGTGGCTGCCGATCCGCGTTATGTGGACATTTCAGTACCGCCGGGCAGGCAGAAACGCATCCAGGTGGAGACGAACCGCAACGCCTTTGCTTACGTCTTTGCAGGCGCGGGGAGATTTCGCGATGCCTCGGAGCCGCATGCGGTTCTGACTGAATCGGCGGTTGACCCCAATGCGGCGCCTGTCTACGACGCCAAAAACCATTCGTTGGTATTGTTTGACCGCGGCGACGAGATCGTGGTTCAAGCCGGTCCAGAGGGCATTCGCTTCCTGCTGGTCTCGGGCAAGCCGCTGGAAGAGCCGGTGGCGTGGTACGGGCCGATTGTGATGAACACCGATGCTGAATTGCGGCAGGCGATGAGCGAGTTGCAAAACGGCACGTTTATCCGGCACGGGTAAGAGGCGTCCCGGCCATGTTTGCGCGGCGTGAATTGCCGCATCTTCTAGACGCGATGCGGGATGCAAGCGCCGGACGAAGGCTATCCAGGTTTTCTGCATGAAACTAAACTCCCAAGGATGAGCGTCTGAATGTATAAGAAGTATGCCGACTCGTACGCGCCGGTTTTGCTGGAGCGGAGATTGACCCTTTTAAGCTGGCGGGCGGAGTGGCACCAGGTCTATCTTCTCTGAAGGAGAATTATCCAATGAACCTCCGCACACTCACCGCCATTGCTCTCATGACACTTCCACTTGCCTGCATTGCCCAGACCGCGCCGGGCGGCCCGATGCCGCCAAAGAGCTGGGTTGATCAAGACACCGGACATCGCATTTGGCGGCTGAGCGACGAGCCCAACTCCGGCGGATTCTACTTCAATATCAATGCCTATACTCCGGACGGGAAACAGATGGTATACACCGCGCCGGACGGCATCCATGTGCTGGATCTGGCGACGCGCGCGACCAAGCTGCTAGTGGCCAACCCGCCACGGCCGGCTGGGGCGAGCGATCCTGGCCCGCGCGGATTCTGGATGGGCGGAGTTCATGCGCTGATGGTGGGGCACAAGACCAACAGTGTTTTCTACACCCAGACCGATCCCAAGACGAGCGTGACCTCGGTCTACAAGGCAGACACCAACACCGGCGCAATCCGCAAGCTGGTGAACCTGCCGGCGAGGCGGAACATCGTCAGCGTCAACGCGGACGAGACACTGGCGGCGGGAACGTATATCGTGGGCGATGCGGCAGGCAGGGAGTACGGCTCCAACGCGCCGCCGCCGGCGCGACCGGCTGGCTCGGCGGATAACCGTGTTGCCAACGAGGAACAGGGGCCGCATTTTCAGCCCTATAACAAGGGCGAGATGATGGAGCGGCGGCTGGCGGCGCGGTTGCCTCTGGTGCTGTTTACCATCCGGCTGGAGCCGGGGCCGAAGGGAGAGAAGCCGGGAACCATCACAACGCTGCTGCACTCGACTGATTGGGTGAACCACCTGCTCTTTTCGCCTACCGATCCCACGTTGTTGATGTACTGCCACGAAGGACCATGGCAAAAGGTGGACCGCATCTGGATGATCCACACCGACGGCACGCACAACCGGCTCATTCACAAGCGGACGATGCTCAATGAGATTGCAGGGCACGAGTTCTGGGGGCTGGACGGGGAGACGATCTGGTACGACTGGCAGTACCCCAAGGGCGAGGTCTTCTATCTGGCGGGTTACAATCTGAAGACCGGCCAGCGCACCGCATACCACATGGAACGCAACGAGTGGTCGATTCACTTCAACCTGACCAAAGACCTCTCGCTGTTCTGCGGCGATGGCGGCGATCCGGGGCAGGTGGCACGGGCCAGCGATGGCGAGTGGATCGAGCTCTTCCATCCGCAGTTGCTCCCGGCCGGCCCAGGAGCGTTGAACTCGCCGGCGATGTGGCAGCCGGGCGTCTTCCACTCCGAGCGGCTGGTCAACATGTCGCACCACTACTATCGCCAGGAGCCCAATGTGCGCTTCTCGCCGGACAAGACGCTGGTGATCTTCACCAGCAATATGTTCGGATCCAGCTACGTTTTTGGCGCGGAGGTGGAGAAGGCGGTCAATCCGCCCGCGGACGATGTGCAATCGACACCGGAGCTGGCGCGAAAGTTCAACCCGGTTGAGCCTCCCAACAGCAAAGGGCCTGAAAGGGCACGCTAGCCCCGGTAGTTTGATCGGTTCATCAGGAGGTGTGAGAGGAACCGCTCACGCCTCCGCCGGCAATTCACCTGACAGAATTTGCTTTGGAGTAAATTCGCGCTGGCGCAGTGTGCGAAGGCTGAGGGCGTCGTGGCGCTTGGCCAGACGGCGGCCTTGGCTGTCCGTGACCAGGCGGCAATGGAACCAGGCGGGAGGATTGAGTTTGAGCGCGCGATAGAGCAGGATTTGCCGCGCGGTGGACTTGAGCAGGTCCTCGCCGCGCACGACTTCTGTAATGTTCATTGCGGCGTCATCGGCCACGCAGGCCAGTTGGTAGCTGGGGACGCCGTCTCGCCGCCAGACGACAAAGTCGCCAAAGTCGCGGCCTGCCACAAACCGCTGAGGGCCGAGATTCAAATCTACAAATTCGATTACTTCACCGTCGGGGACACGGAAGCGCCAGTTGAAATTGCCCGGCTCGTCGATATTGCTCGTGGCGCCTTCACGGTTGCGGCAGGCGCCGGGATAGATAGGTTCGTCGTCCAGCGGCTCCTGCTCGCTGTTGTTTTGTGTCTCGATAGCACTGCCCGCAACGCTCTCATGCGGCGCGTTGAGCGCGGCTTCCAGATCCTTGCGCGAGCATCGGCAGGGAAAGAGATAGCCGCCGCTTTGCAGCTTGTGCCATGCGGCGAGATAGAAGGCCAGGCGCTGGCTCTGCTCGTAGGGCGCGAACGGGCCGCCCAAGGCTGGACTCGACAAGTCTGGACCTTCCTGCCAGCGAATTCCCAGCCAGCGCAGGTCTTCCAGAGCGGCTTCGGCGTACTCGGCGCGGCTGCGGTCGGGGTCCAGATCTTCCATGCGTATGACCAGTATTCCGCCGGCGTTGCGTGCCCGCTCAAAGGCCGTCCAGAAGGTTCGCGCGTGGCCAATGTGCAGATAGCCTGTGGGCGAGGGCGCAAGCCGGCCGCGATAGTTCGAAGCTGTGACCATGCTGGTTATTAGTGTAGCCAGTGGCGGTGGAGGGGGCGGCGCTTGCGCGTCATGCAGTTCGTGGCTTTTATACTTGCGAGAAAAAATCAAAAAGGCTGGTCATGGAGCGTTAAGATAGTGTTAGTTTCCGATAACCCTAGATCGGCTTAGGCGTTCAATTGAGGCGAATGCATAGTGCTTTGGTAGAATGCGAATCGATGCCATCCGGAAAATGCACGGGGCGACTCAACGGGATCTGGCGAGCGCCGAAGATTGAATTCGCGAACGGAGGAGATTCATGCATCACAATTTAGTCAGTACCCTTTTTCCCATGACCCTGCAAATGCTGCTGGGGCAAGTACCATTTTTACTTGTGTATCTTGCCGGTATTGTTGTCGCCATGGCTAACTGGCGGCGTTACCCGCGGCCAAGTCTCATGGTATGTATCTCCAGCGCAATTTTGTTCGCAGATAACATCGTGTGGGCGTTTGCATATGGATACATTTGGTTCTTGCGGGAAACACAGGGCTGGACCATCGCGAAATTCGGATTTATCAGCGCCCTGCTGAACTTTGGCCGTATCGTTCCTAATATAGGCGCGTTGATCCTGCTTCTGATTGCGGTGTACGTGGGACGAAGAAGCGCATCCGCTGCTAGTGTGCAAGCGACTCAAAGAGCGCAGCGGGTATCCCTGCCGCTATATGTCGGCTCGACGGTGATCGGCCAGTTTCTGGGAGGACCGCTCTTTTTGATCGGGTTGATTTTTCTCATGGTCAGCAATAACTCCTACTCAAACGATAGCTCCAGCGCCCTATCCGGTGTGTTGATGATGATGGGAATGATACTGGTCCTCTTGGCTACGATCCTGTATCTCATTCTGATTTACAAGGCCTGGGACTGCATTCAGGACGGACATGCACGAACCACTCCGGGCAAGGCAGTAGGTTTCATGTTTATTCCGTTTTATAACCTCTATTGGATATTCCAGGCGATACCGGGATTTGCGGACGACTACAATGCTTATCTGGACCGCGCGAAAATCTCCGCTCCGCCGCTCGACAGGGGAATCCTACAGGCCCAGGCAATCCTTCAGGTGCTCAGTATCATTCCATACGTTGGATTGATCTGTGCGCTGGCATTGATGCCTATTTATTGCATTGTGGCCGCGAAGATCTGCACGGCCATCAATGCGCTGCCGGAAACGTCAGCATCGCCGAAGCTGGCGTATTCGATAACGGCATGACATATTCGTGGAGCGCTCCATCCTGTTTCGCCAGGAGAGCAAGAAAACCTGTGGGCGAGGGAGCAAGACGGCCACGATAGCTCGATGCCGGCGATAAAAAAAGGCTGGCCATACTGAATATCAGTGTAGCTAGCCCAGGGCGCCTGCGGTGCGGCAGTCGGCGCTTGCGCGCACGAGGTTCGTGGTTTCCCAGGTCTGAGTATCCGGACTTGTGTCACCCGTCTCTACATGCTCACCGGAACTGTCAGTTCAACGGTTTGCCCCTTGCGCCAGACGCGGAAGTTTCTGGCCGCACCGCTACGCACGGTTTGTACAAACTGTTGAAGCTCGCCGACCTCTGATCCGTTGACCTGGAGAATTACGTCACCGGCAAGAATGCCCATGGTGTCGGCCAGGCTGCCGTTTTCCACACTGACCACAACGATGCCTTGCGCTTTGGTTAATGCGAGGGGCGCCATGTCATCGGGAATGACGGGCCGGACCTGGAAGCCGAAGTGGACGCTGGAGGGAGGTGCGGCTTGTTCGGCGGCCGGGACCGGAATTACCGACCCTACCGGGTGTCTGGCCGATCCTGCACTCTGCTGGCGTAACTGCGCCAGGTTCGCATCCGGGTTGAGGTAGTGCAAATCGACGGTTCTGGAATTGCCTTTGTGAAGAACCTCTACATGGACAACGCCGCCCTCCGGTTTTTCCCGCACGGCGGCATTGAAGAGATCGGTGAAGGCCTTTTCCTCCGTGCAGGGCTTGCCGTTGATGGCGCGGATGATGTCGCCCTTTTTGATGCCGGCCATATCGGGGGGACTGTCCCAAACCATATCCTTAACCTGCATCCCGGCCAGCTCGGGATGATTCAGGGTTTCCTTTTCCGGCACCGGTTTCATGATCATGCCGGGGAAAATGTCCAGGTTCTGTCCGCTGGCCACCACCAGGGTTGCCAAAGCGTCGATGATCCCGTGCGCATCTGCCTCGGAGGCGACGCAGAAAGCGCTGTTGCGTTGAGCTCCGCGGCTGACGGGATTGATGCACCAGATCGCATGAAAATCAATGCCTCTGCCGTTGTGGTAAAGCTCGAAATAAGCAACATCCGCGTAGACGATCGATATGACAATATCATCCTGGTATGAGGTAGTGACGGGCGCGACATACCCGCCCCACCAGGACCAGTAATACTGGCTGCTCTGAGTGACGCCGCTCTTGGTGAAGGAGAGATTGATGCCCAGCCGGTTCACGTCGACACGTTGAAGCGAGTAACCGGTGGTCAATTCTTCATTGGATGTTACAGGGGCAAAGTGCGGAGAAATGAATTGCAGCCGGTTAGAGGCCTCTTCCACGCTGGGCAGATAATGCGGCTGATACCAACGCGGGTTATACAGGGCCCACGTCGTGTAATCCCTGGCCAATAGCGGCGAAGGCAACGCGAGGAAGAAGCAGATCACCGTCCTGAGAATCACTTTGTATCGAGACATCCTCAATCCAACTTTCTTAACGCGGTTCATTCTGCGGGACTTGAAAAGCCAGTCCACAGTCTTGCCGAACCGGCAAGCGCAAACTGCCCTACATGCTTTGCGGCACGGTCAGGTCGACGGTTTGTCCTTTGCGCCAGACGCGGAATGTGCTGACCGCGCCGTCGTGAATCAGTTGCCTGAAGTGCTGCATATCGCCCACATCCGCGCCATTCACCTGGAGAATTACGTCGCCAGCAAGGATGCCCATGGTGTCGGCCAGGCTGCCGTTTTCAACGCTGACCACGACGAGTCCCTGAGCTTTGGCCAGGCCGAGGGGCGCCATGTCATCCTGAATCACGGGGCGGACCTGGATGCCGAAGTGAACTCCGGAAGGAGGCGCGGCTGAGGCAGGAGCAGCGGAAGGTTCAGCCGCATTTTGCTGAGCCGGGTTGGCGACCTGCTGGCGCAACTGAGCCGCGGGGACTTCGTTGTGGGGATAGCGCAGATCGACGGTCAAAGGGCCGCTTTTGCGCAGGATCTCCGTACGCACCACGCCGCCCTGCGGCTTAGAGATGGCCTCGAAGACGGCCGCTCCGAAGGCTTGTTGCGTGCAGGCCTGGCCGTTGACGGTGTGCACAACGTCATTCTCCTGAACGCCGGCTTTCTCGGCGGGTCCATCCGCATCTACTTCGCGAATCAGGCAGCCGATTTGCCCGGGATGCTTGCGCTGTTCCTTGTCCGTCATCGGCCCCAAGGACATGCTGAAGGACATGTTCAGATTCTTTCCGTAGGCCACCGCCAAAGTTGCCAGCGCATCGGCAACCTGATGAGCAGTTCCCTCGTCTGAGACGCAGATGATCCCGTTTCCGGACTCTTTGCCCATGGGATACACGCACCAGGGGGTTGGGGAATTGAAGTTCCTTATCTCAAAAAACTCAATGCCCGCATAGGCGATTGAAGCGACAGTATCCTGCGTGTAAGGGGTATCGATGGAGGTTAATCCGAGCAGGCCCTGGGGCACGCTCTTCACGCCGCTCTCGGTAAAGAACAGGTTGATCCCCAGTTCGTTCTGGGTGAAATTCGTCAGCGTGTAATGGGTTGACGGCGCGTACCAGCCTGAGGGGGCAAAGTGCGGAGAGAGGAATTGCAGGCGGTTGGCTGCCTGATCGACTCTAGCCATGTAATGCGGTTGATACCAGTGTACATTTCGCGCCAGCAAGGGCGCCGGCGAAACAAGGGCAAGACAAATTGCTGCTGTGAAGAAAACGCCACGTCGAGACATGTTGAATCCACCCTTCTGAGCGTTGCCAGGTTGTGGACCTTGAATGACTCCGTCATCTACAGGCAAGGCTGGGGGAAGTGCAGCGTCGCTGGTGGTGAAGAATCTCGCCCGGTATGGCTCTCATCACATTTTATCGCTTCGAGGCTTGGGGTTAATGCCGCGAACTGGGACACACGGACTAGAACATCTCCGGAATGGTGTGGAAGGCGATGCGCGTAGGTGCGGCCCTGAAGGCGGTAAGCATAGTGGCCGGGGCCAGCGTGCTGAGGCCGTACTTCGAATTCAGCGCGTCCATGGCCGCCAACAGGCGCGTCCGATTCTGCTCGTCCTCTGAACTGTCGAAGAGGTTCAGCGTGTGCAGATGGTCGGGAACCAGGCCGTTCAGATGTACGCCGATGAAGTACGGCTTCTGGTAAGCGGCTCCCGTGGGCCGTGAGGCCCACAAGCGGCTCAGTGCGGCAATCAGCGTCAGGTTGTCCTGGCACTCGGTCAGACGGATCTCGCCCTTCCATCCGCGCGTAGGCATGCCGAAACGACTCACAGGCTTTTTTTCACTGCGCGGCACAGCAAAGCCGATAACCAGCCCGATGCTGCCGGCCCACAAGCCGTTCGCGCGCAGACGCATGGCTGCCTTGTGCAGCAGCTTGTGCGCCACCGCCCAGGCCTTCTCCGGCGTGCGCATCTCGGGCGCGAGCACATGCTGGTGGCTCATCGACTTCAGATGCTCGGCTTCCTCCATGTCGAAGTCCTCGCCCCGGAGCCAGTGACCCAGCCGCTGGCCCAGCACCGATCCCCAAACCTCGCCAGCCTGGTCGCAGTCGAGCGCCAGCAGTTGATCCATGGTTTGAATGCCCTGCTTGTTCAGCCGCTTCTCCATGCGCGAGCCGATGCCCGGCAGGTCGCGCAGCTTTAACTGCCGCAAGGCTTCAGGCAGAATGTCGAGCGGAAGCGCCACCAGACCGTCGGGCTTCTCCATGTCGCTGGCCACCTTGGCCAGGTAGCGGTTGGTGGCCAGTCCCACTGAACAACGCATCATGGCGCCGACCCGCTCCAGGATGCGCCGCTTCACCTTCAGGCCCAACTCCATGGCCGCCAGCAGCGGCCGCTCCCGGCCCATCAAACGGCAGGCCATCTCGTCCACCGACAGCACGGCCGTCACCGGCAGGCAGCTCTCCACGGCCTCGACGATGCGGTGATGGTACTGGACATAAATCTGGTGCCGCGCCTCGACGAGCACCAGGCCGGGGCAGCGCTGCTTGGCGTCGGCGACGATCGTTCCGGTTTTGACGCCGAAGGCCTTAGCCTCGTAACTGGCTGCAAGGCAACAGGTTGAGTCGGCCATCATGGGCACAACCGCCACCGGCCGGCCGCGCAGCTCGGGCCTGGAGTCCTGCTCCACCGAGGCAAAATAGGAGTTCATATCGACGAACAGCCAATTGAGCCGCTGGCCGTTCTCGGGGCGGTTTTCCGGCTCTTCGGGAGCGCGCGCCACCTCCGGCTTCAGGGGCTGAAGCTCCTCCGGCCAGTCCTTGAGATAGGAGGGAGCAGAGGTTGGCGACGGATTTGGAATGGATACCACGGTGAAACAATGTTCGCCTTTTCTTCCCCCAAAAGCAAGTGGAAATCGAAAAAATTTGTCGATAAGGTATTGGACGCACCGAAACTCCGACCCGAAAAATGCGTCAAAACGGGTGAGCCGTTGGGTCCATACAGCGACATAGCTCCTGAAGTATGTTGTAGTTGGTGACTGACGATGGATAGCCTGATTCACTGGTTTACGGTCTACGAAAACGCCGTTGCCTTTATGGTCACGGTGGGCGTGGCCCTGTTCCTTGCCTGCTGCCTGGAGAGCATGACTGCTCCCCCTCGCGACAAAGACGACATCTTCAACAGTCACACGGTGTAGAGCCGCAATACATCGTCCCGCACCTGCCAACTATTTATTGAACCCCAGCCTTCAGATACATCTCAAAGTGCGCCAGGATGCGATTGAACAAATGCTGCCGCACATCCGGTCCGGCGATGGAGTGCGTTTTGCGCGGATAGATCTGCAAATCGTAGGGAATACCCGCCTCAATCAGCTTCTGTACATACTGCACCGAGTTCTCCATGTGCACGTTATCGTCGCCGGTTCCATGCGCAATGAGCAACCGTCCCTTCAGGTTGGCCGCCGAACTGAGCACGGAAAATTCCTTATAGACGTCGGCAAACTCCGCCAGCTGGCCCAGGTAACGCTCGGTGTAGATGGAATCGTAGTTGCGGTAGTCGGTTACCGGCGCTACCGCAACCCCGGCGCGGAAGCGATCCGAGTGCGACATGGCGTAGATCGTAAACGTGCCGCCCCAGCTCCATCCCCACCAGCCCAGCCGTTTGGGGTCCAGTTGCGGATATCGGGCCAGCGCCGCGTCCACCACGGTCAGTTGATCCTCTAACTGCACCGCGCCGAAGTTATGCCATGCGGCTTGAGCAAAGGTTCGTCCCCGTCCTCCCATGCCGCGATTGTCTGCGTGCAGCACAGCAAAACCATGTGCAGCGAGCAGCTCATCGAAAAGCAGGCTGTCGCCCCAGCGGTTGACCACCGTCGTCGCACCGGGGCCGCCGTAGGGATTCACAATCAGCGGGACGCTCGCCGCGCTGGTCGCTCCCTCGGGCAGCAGCAGCGTAGCGTAGAGCGTCGTCCCGTCGTGGGCCTTGACCTCCAACGGCTCCGGCGCGCGCAGGTGGTAAGGCTCCAGCTCACGCGTTGCCCAGAGGAGATTGCACTTGCCCGCTTCCGCGCAGATTCGCATCGTGGGCGGTTCCATGCGCGACGCTTGCCGCTCCACAAACGCGCTGCCCGCCGGCGCAAAGTTGCCGGTATGCGTGCCCGCGCCCGCGCTCAACTGCTTTCGCTCGCCCGCAAAGTTGACCTGCCACAACTGCTGCTCCAGCAAGCTTCCCTCATTCGAGGCGTAGTCAATCAGCTTGCCTGTCAGGTCCACGCGGAAAACATCATTGACCTCGAAGTCGCCTTGGGTCAGTTGCCGAACCAGTTTGGCCGCCGCGTGAGCCGTGTCAGCCTGGTCGTAGCTGTAGAGATACAGATGGTTGTGTCCGTCAGTCCAGCTCGTCAGCACAATGCTGCCGCTGCCCACCCAAACGTCGTACTTGTCGTTGATAAATTTGTTGTCCGCAAGTTGCAACACCGCGTGCGACTGTCCCGTCTCCGCATCTGCAAAATAAATATCACGATGCTTCTGGTCGCGGGTCAACGTTTCCACCCACACGGTCTTCGCGTCCACCCAGCCAAAGCGCGGAATGTAATCCTGCCCGGCGCGAATCGGCAGGCTCACCCACACCGTCTTGCCGCCTTGCGCGCTCACCACGCCCACGCGCACCGCCGGATTGGGATCGCCCGGTTGCGGATAGCGCTGCACCTCCACCGTTGCGTGCGTCGGAATCCAGTCGGTAATCGGATACTCTGGCACGTCGGCCTCGTTCATCTCCAGATAGGCCAGCTTCTTCGAGTCCGGCGACCAGAAATAGTTGCTGCGCACGTCCAGTTCTTCTTCGTAGACCCAATCCACCTCGCCGTTGAGGGTTGTTTTGTTAGGCGCGGGAGCCACCACGGTCATCGGCGTGCCGGGCACCTTCAGCCGCACCACCGCCAGCCCATGTTCGCGGATGAAGGAGATCGATTCTCCATCCGGCGAAAACTTAGGGTCGTCACCCGAGGCCGCGCCCGACGAGCCCACCTCCACGCCCGCGCGGGTGTGCAGGTCATAGAGCCACAGCCGTCCATTCATGTCGAAGAGCAGGTGCTCCGAATCCGGCGCCCAAAGATAGCTGGCCATCCTGTAACGCTCGCGATGGTCGCGGTCCGTCTCCGACGCGCCGGCTCCGTTGAACGAAGCGAACCTGGCGCGATTTACCACCACGTACGCATCATCCGAGCCGGGCTCCATCTCCGACAGTTCGCCCACCGCCATGAAGGTGAGGTGCTTGCCGTCCGGCGACCAGGCCAGCCCCTCCGGCGGCGTCCCGATCAGCGGCCCATGCCCGTAGATCGCCTCCACGGTCAGAGGCTTCGCGGGGACTTGGGCAGCGGGTGTCTGGGCGGCTAGCGGAAGGGTTGAAAGTGATAGAGCGGTAACGGCTGCAATCAGAACGGCGGCTGTACGCGTCAAAGGTTTTCCTCCGGAAATGAAGCCGGTATCGCCCGGCAGATTGCACACTCAGAGATGCGCGGCTTCCAAGGTGCAGTTTAAATCAACAGGTCCGTTGGGTTGCATCGCGTAGCCCAACGGTGTATCTTCCGGGTCATGCACTGGGCTACTCCACAGGAACGGCGCTCACTGGGCCAGGCGCGGCGCAAGCAGGTAGGCCGCCAGCAACACAGCGAACTGAAACCCAAGGCACGGCAGGCCTCCGCGCTTGAGCTGGTCGTCCGCTCGATGCGCGGCCGCGTCCCCGCGCTCATCCAGCTCAAGTACCAGCTGATGGCCAAATCGCCCTTCGGCTACTTCCGCGGCGCGGCGCCGGTGATGGCCGCCGACCTGTCCGTGCTGCCTTCCACCGGCATTGTTTGCCAGCTCTGCGGCGACGCGCACGTGCGCAACCTGGGCGCCTTTGCCGCGCCCGACGGGCGGCTGGTCTTTGACATCAACGACTTCGACGAGACCATCCGCGGCCCCTTCGAGTGGGACCTGAAGCGCATGGCCGCATCGCTGGTGCTGGCCGGACGCGAATCCGGACACAAAGAAGCCTCCGCACGCCAGGCAGTAGAAAAGTTTGTCGCTAGTTACGCCGCACAGATGCGCGCCTTTGCGCGGATGCCGTTGCTTAATGTGGCGCACTTTCAGGTCCACCGCATGGGCCAGGTTGCGCCGGTGCACGATGCGCTAATGAAGGCGGAGCGGGCTACGCCGCTGCACACGCTGGAGAAGTTGACGGAGGTCACGCACTCCCACCCATTTCGCAATTTTTCTTCGAAAAACCGCGAAATGGATGGGGCACGGAGCATTTTTGACCGGCGCTTCATCGAGTCACCGCCCACGCTGACGCGCGTGACTGGGCGGCAGGCCAAGGCGGTGCTGGCCGCGCTTGGTCCATATCGCGAGATGCTCGAGCCGCAGCGGCAGCATCTGCTGTCGCTCTATCGCCCAGTGGACGTGGCCTTCAAGGTGGTTGGCACCGGCTCGGTGGGCTTACGCGACTACTGCATTTACTTCGAGGGCAACGGGCCGAAGGACCCTCTGTTTTTACAGATCAAGGAGGAGCCGGCCTCCGCCTACGCGCCCTATCTGCCCGACGCCGCGCCGCCGCGCCACAACGGCCAGCGCGTGGCTGAGGGTCAGAAGGCGATGCAGGTGCAGTCCGACCCGTTCCTCGGCTGGACGCACATCACAGGGCGCGACTACCTGGTGCGCCAACTGAACGACCACAAGGGGTCGATTGATTTAGAAGATTTGGAAGGCAGCGGGCTGGAGACTTACGCCGAGGTCTGCGGCGAGCTGCTGGCCCGCGGCCACGCCCGCTCGGGCGACCCGCTGATTTTGTCCGGATACATCGGCTCCGGTGATGGCTTCGCCGAGGCTCTGGCGAAATTCGGTTCCCTCTATGCTGACCAGACGGAGAAGGACTGGCAGGAGCTGAAGCGGTCCGGCAAGGCGGGCCAGAAGCTGTGAAGATTTTTACTGAGATTTGAATTTGAGTGCATAGTCTCCCGCCCTTTTCACAAAGAACGTGAAAAGGATAGGGCACCTGGTTATCGACTAGATGAGAGCCGTTTGACTTTCCGTCTTTGTGAGGGCTGTTAGAATCCAAGCTAAGGACGATTCTTTACACTGATGACTTGGATTGTTGGTGCGGCACCACCTATCGGCTATGCGGTTGGCATTTCTGATATCCGGGTGACATTTGCGGACGGCTCAAAACGGGATTGTTTGCAAAAAATCCACCCAATCAGTGACTTTATTGCTTTGGGGTTCGCCGGATCTGTCCGCATCGGCTTTGCAATGGTGGATGCTCTTAGGAATCATTTGCGAGGTTTGCCCGAAGGCGCAGCTTGGTTCCCAGATGATGTTGCCGACGATCTACTCCCGATTGCCAAAGAAACATTTCAGCGATCCGACGGAAGAGAGCAGACATTCCGCTGTGAACTTATGCTCTTAGGTGCTCACCCTAATGAGGATATCGGAATACCAGGTTATGCTCGCTGCACTGTGCATACCTTCGGATCACCTGATTTTGTCCCTGTCACGAATGCCGGCAAAGTAGTGTCAATCGGTTTTGGTAGTGGTGTGGCGCAGTACAAGGAAATGCTAGAGCGTTTCTCGTCCCCAGAGAATGTTTTGCTTTTCATAAAAGGCGAAATGATGGAAGCGCGTATGGGATTTCTTCCGCTATCGATGATATTGCAGAAGACAGTGGAGAAGTACCCGACTCCAGGTATTAGTCTGCATACTCACATCTGTGTCGTGCGTAGAGGCAGCCTCGAAGTCGGTACAAATGACGAGAATGTATATTCACCCGGCGGAGAGAAGATCGAGTTCAGAATGCCTCCAGTCGCGTCCACATGGGATGAATTTGAGAAATTGGCTTCTGCTGATAGTCAGTCTCCGCACTGTGCATCTTGCTGATTTGTGGCGGGTGGCCCTAGTCTCTCCTTTGAGACCTGGGATAGTAAGAAGTTGGCTGTCGAATTTCCCAGGTCCGAAAATCCGGACCTGGGCCACCCAATCTTGATTGCAGTACGTGGAGATAACCACTGTTCACTGATCACTGACCACTGCTTTTACGCTCTTCCCGCGAACTCCCGCGTCTCGGTGTAGACTTTGACCTTTTCTCCCACCTGAATGTAGAGCGGAGCCTTGATCTCCAGGCCGGTTTGGAGGCGGGCGAGCTTGGTCACGTTGCCGCTGGTGTCGCCGCGCGCGCCAGGTTCGGTGTACTCAACTTCCAACTCAACTTTCTCCGGCAACTGCAGGCCGATGGGGTTGCCGTTGAATTTGTGCAGTTGGATGATGGCGCCCTCGACGAGAAAATCGAGCGCGTTGCCGACCATCTCCGGGGAGAGCGTGTGCGTCTCGAAGTTCTCCTGATCCATGAAGTGCGAGCCCTCGGCGTCGGAGTAGAGGTAAGACGCCTCGACCAGCTCCAGGTCCGGCTCCTTGAAGCGGTCGCCGGCCTTGAAGGTTTTGTCGAAGACCGCCTGGGTGAGCAGGTTGCGCATCTTGAGGCGGACGAGTGTCTGGCCGCCGCGCGCCGTGGGTGTGGAGACCTCGGCCTCCATGCAGTAATATGGGGTGTTCTCAAACTCGAAGTACATCTTGCGCTTTACGGTAATCGCTTCGATCAGTGCGGCCATACAATCCTCAATGGGGCAGGCGTTCGCAGCCGAAAAAGCCCTCCGGGCTCTCTTCTTGCTCCCGGTCCATTATAGGGTGAGGCCACTCGCCGGGCCTGCTCCCTTTTCCCGCCGGCCGCATCCAAGGAATGAGCCCGCATGTGCGGGCATCTCTTCCCCAGCGAGAAATTCCATGACGCGTGAACTGCTCACCGCACGTCTTGAACGCAAAGAGTGCATCTCTGAAGTTGCCCAGTGCTACCACTTCGGCTTCGTCCTCGACGAGGTGGAGAGCTTCCCCTTTGCCGCGGGCCAGTTTGTCAGTGCCGTGGCGCAGGACGCCAAAGGCAAGCAGCAGACCCGCGCCTACTCGATGGCTTCGGCGGCCAACGGCAACAAATTTGAGTTGTGCGTCAACCGCGTGGAGGAGGGCTTTTTCTCCAACCACCTGGCCGACCTGCCCGATCTGCCCATCGGCGCGACGATACAGATTCACGGGCCGCACGGGCACTTCACGCTTCGCGAACCCATTACCGACTCGATTCTGGTGGCTACCGGCACGGGCATCGCGCCCATGCGCGGCTTTTTGCAGTGGCTGTTTCCGGAAAACGGGCCGGATCGCAGCAACGGCAAGCAGATTTGGCTGGTTTACGGCACGCGCTACGAGAGCGACATCTACTACCGTGCCGAGTTTGAGGCGCTGGTCCGCCGCGTGCCGAACTTTCACTACCTGCCCACTCTGAGCCGCGCTGAGAAGAGTTGGACCGGGTTGCGCGGCTACGTCCAGGAGCATGTTGCCAGGATTATTGAAGAGCGCGCCACGCGGCTTGGCCAGATGTTGCCCGCGCCGCCGCTTGAGCTAAATTCGGAGTTGAACTTCGACATCTACGCCTACATCTGCGGCCTCAACGAAATGGTCTTCAGCGTGCGCGAGCGGCTGAGCGGCTTCGGCTGGCATAAGAAGCAGATTGTTTTTGAGAGATACGACTAGGCGTTTATCGCGCTTCCCGGGTACGAGATTCAGACAGTATATTGCAGCAAGATGAATAGATGCAATAGTTTACAGCCAGTTTCTGTGGCCTGAATATCAGCTCTTGCAATAGATTACATGACTATAGTAACTTTTTATTGAGGCCAAACAAATAACTTGTAGGCCTCAAAAAATTACTATTGACACATACCTCCCCTGTTGTTACGTTACCTCCACCCTCCAAAAGAGGGTAACTTTTGAGTTCTGGAGGATACCAGGCTCAACAAAAGAATGCTTGTCAATACACTTGCTGTTTTACTGCTGCCCCTGGCATTACCGTTGGGGGGCTGCACATACAGTGGTACTGCCGGTGCGAGCTATAATACGCAGACCGGAGCCACTACGATCAGCGTTTCGGTAACAATTAGCTCGAAAGCAGTGGCAAATTCGGTTGGAACTGCCGATCTCTCTTCCGCTTTAGGCTCTGGATACACGGTTACCTTAGCGGTTCCAACAGCCGAACTGACACCTACTTCGTCGAACCCAGTTCAGACGACATTGACCGGAACAACAGACACCGGATTCACCGCAAGCATCACGGAAACCCTTACCCCAGCCGGCTCCGCTCCTGACAGCACCTACAGCGGATACACCGACTACAGCTATACCATGCCGCCAAGTCAGAATCTGACTGATTGGGTGAACTCCCTCAATCTCAACACGACCAACAATGCAACCGTCGTTACCTCAACGAACGGGGTCTTCACTCCCGCCGGAATCGCAGGAACTTATCAGGTATACGTTACACTCACGAGCACACAGACCGGGACCGTGCCAGGTGGCTCTGCAGTTTTTACCGATCCTGGACCTCCCACGAAGAACACCGGCGGTTGCAATACTGCAAGAACGTGTATGAACCAGGAGTAAAATTCAGCTATGCAGATTTTGCGTTACGCGGTTTATTCGTTGCTGTTTTTTCTGATCTTCCGGTGCGGCTTGCAGGCGCAGACCGCGCCGGGAGTCTCTTCCGGCGCTGATGTACATGCGGCTGCCGCGAACACTCCGCTCATGCTTTCGTTCGAATATGTAAATAGACACCTATACACTACGTTGAGCGATGAGAAACTCGGCACACTAACACTTCTCGTAGATACAGGTACTGAGCGGACTCAAATCGCCAGAGAGATTGCGGAGAAGGGAGATCTCCACAAGTCTTTTTGGAAGACGAACTATGCAATTAACGGATATGGGAACAAGCCGAACGAACAGAAATATAGAACCGTATCGGTCGCCTTGCGCTCTGGACAAGGTTCCGTCTTTTCAGGATCAGCCCTTGCTCTTGATTTTGGCGAACTCCGCAAGAAGATTGAGCATCCTGTGGACGGCATCCTGGGCTGGGACTTCTTTGAGCAATGGTGCACGACCCTCGACTTCGCGGCAAAGCATTTGATTCTGCGGAACCTATCGGAGTGCGCACCACCAGCCGGAAAGCACGGCACACTGAAGGGCGAATGGTCCGCGCACGGATTGCTACTGCCATCGGTTCTCACTTTTCCCAATGGGCGATCCACGAATGCCTTGTTGCATCTGGACACGGGCAGTGACGCCACCCTCATCCTGAATACACAGTTCCGCGCAACTGCAGGCCTCGGCGAAGGCGGACCGGCCGCTACAGAAACCACAGGTTGGGGCCTGAATGGCGGCTATGGCGGAGATATTGTTCCTATCTCCAGCATCGACATTAAAGGTGAGGATGAGAACCTCTCTATCGACGGCAGACAGCAAATCACCACCATCCTAATCGGGCGGCCTGGAAGCTTCAGTAAGGTTCATTGGTGGGCGGACGGGGTGGGCGAGGCAAAAATCAACCGCGACGGTGCGATTGGAAACAAAATTCTCGAACATCTAATATGGACCTTTGATCCAGCCGCGAAGCAAATCTATGTTGAAGCTGCCGCCTCAAACAACCCATCCAAAACACCTTGATGGATCCTTATTGCTGGAAGCCCTTCCCGCGCTTCTATGATTCCAGATTACAGATTGAACAGCTCCCGCAGCCGCCGCGTCTGGTTGCGGCTCACGGGAATCTCGGTCTTCTGCTTGTCGTCCATGCGCAACTGATAGCTGGATTTGAACCACGGGACAACCTCGCGGATGTGGTTGATGTTGACCACGAAGCCGCGATGGGCGCGCCAGAAGAGGGCCGGGTCGAGTTGATCGAGCAGCTCCTCCAGCGTGCGGCACTTTGAGCAGCCCTCGAAGCTCTGTGTCACCACACGAATCACGCCATCATCGATGGCCGCATAACAGATCTCCGCCTGGTCGATGAGCAGAAGGCGGCTCTGCGCCTGGACGACGAGTTTGGCTGGCTGGGACGTGCGGCCGGCGCCCTGCGGATGTTTGAGCAGACGGAGCAATGCGTCAATTTGCGACTCCGGCAGTGAACCGGACGTGCCGCCTGCAAGCCGCCCCCTCACTCGCGCGACGGCCTGCTCCACGCGCGCACGATCGAAGGGCTTGAGCAGATAATCCACCGCGTTCACATCGAAGGCGCGCACCGCGTACTGGTCGTAGGCGGTGGCAAAGACGATCTGCGGCAGCGGCTCAGCTTCGCTGCCTGCTTTCGAACGGCGCTCCATCAGCCGCTGAATCACCGCAAAACCATCCAGTCCCGGCATCTGCACGTCGAGGAAGACCATGTCGGGGTGGTGCTCCTCGATCAGCTCCACGGCCTCGATGCCGTTGGCTCCCTGGGCTACCACATCCACTCCGCCCACCTGGGTGAGCAAGTAGGAAAGCTCCTCGCGGGCCAGTTGTTCGTCGTCGATGATGAGCGCGGAAAGGTTCATGCAAGCCTGAAGAAGAATGCAGCTTGATTGTAGGTAGGCAGCACGGCCGGGTCAATTCCGCTGCCTGCTAAGCTGGGCGCATGGGCAAGCAGGAGCGGGACGCGGAAAAGATCGTACGGGTACGGAGGCGGTTGCTGGAGTGGTACGAGCGCTCGCGGCGCGACCTTCCCTGGCGGCGCAATCGCGACCCCTACGCCATTTGGGTTGCGGAAATCATGCTGCAACAGACCCGCGTAGCGGTGGTGGTGGAGCGCTACCGGGCCTTCATGGCGCGGTTTCCCACGCTGGTATCACTGGCGCTTGCGCCGGAGCAGGAGGTGCTGGCGGCGTGGAGCGGGCTGGGCTACTACCGGCGGGCGCGCATGTTGCACAAGACGGCGCGGCTTGTCGCTGACCACTGCCAGGGCAATCTGCCGCAGACGGCGGCGGAGTTGCGCCTGCTGCCGGGCATCGGCGCTTACACGGCAGCGGCCGTGGCCAGCATCGCACACGGCGAGCGGGTGGCCGTGGTGGACGGCAACGTGGAGCGGGTGCTGTGCCGGATGGAAGGATGGAAGGCCGGCAGCCGCGCGGGCGGAGGCGCTCAAGTCCGGCGTAAGATCGAGGAGCTGGCCGCAGAATTGGTTTGCCCCGAGCGCCCGGGAGACTCCAACCAGGCGCTGATGGAGCTGGGCGCTACACTCTGCTCGCCACGCAATCCGCAATGCGAGAAGTGCCCGGTGGCTGAAGACTGCAAGACCCAGGGCGAGCACCAGACAGCGCCACAGCCGAAAATGGTGTGCCGCGAAGTGGCTTACGCGCTCTCGGTGCGCAGCGGACGGAAGGCAGGCCAGGCGCATCGGGAAGTGTTGCTGGAGCAACGGCCGGCGGAGCAAACAGTGATGCCTGGGCTGTGGGAGTTGCCCGCTCTGATCGATGCAAAAGTTCCCGAGAAGGAGCTATGCCTGACAGTGCGTCACGCCATTATACAGGTGAATTACTACGTGCGCATCCGCACGGTCTTTGAAGACGACATCGACGCGCTGACCGTTACAGGCGGTGAGCGGCGCTGGGTTCCGCTGGGCGAGGCGGGCGGGATGGCGCTGACCGGCCTCACTCGCAAGGTGCTCACCCGCCTGCATCTGCTGGCTGCCGCGCCGCTGGACGCCATTGCCGTGCAAGAGGGCGACGACGTACTCTGAAGGGTTGATGGAGGCGTGCTGTTGAATGCGCCTGTGCCTCAACTCCAACCCCAGGGAGAATTCATGCATCGCAAGCTAGTTTTCGCCTTCGTGGCCGCGGGCATTGTGGCCGTTCCCTTCGTTCACGCCCAGCAACCCAAAGCCAATCCGGTTCCACAGATTGCCGGACTTCCGCCGGCCGCGCGCGCCGCCGCAGCCTCCATTGATCCGGAAAAAATTCGCGCCCACGTGCGCTTTCTCTCGCTCGATCTGCTGGAAGGCCGAGGCCCCGGCACGCGCGGCGGAGAGCTGGCCGCCGAGTACATTGCCACGCAGTTTGCCCTGGATGGCCTGGAGCCGGCGGGTGACAACGGCACCTACTTCCAGCACGTTCCGCTGGTGGCCGTGCACACCATCGAGGACAAGACGAAGTTTTCGCTTGTGCCCGCCACTGGCCAACCCGTTGACCTCGCCTACGGAACGGAGATTGTCTCCAAAGACCAGACCGGTCAGGCGACAGCCGACATCGATGCGCCTATCGTTTTTGTGGGCTACGGCATTGACGCTCCGGAGTACAACTGGAACGACTACGCAGGCTCACACGGCACGGAAATCGACTTGAAGGGCAAGATTGCGCTGATGATCGTCAACCAGCCGCCATCGGACGACGTAAAGTTTTTCAAGGGCAAGGCGCTCACCTACTATGGGCGTTGGACTTACAAGTACGAGGAGGCTGCGCGGCGGGGAGCGGTAGGCGTGTTGCTCATTCACCGGACGGACCTGGCTGCCTACGGCTGGGAGGTGGTGCGCAACTCGCAGGCTATCGAAAAAAGCTACCTGCAAGACGATCCCAGCGCTACGCTGCGCGCGGCGGCCTGGATTCAGCATGACGTGGCCCAAAGGCTGCTGACGCTGGCCGGACTGGGAGACCTGGACAAGGCAATCGATCAGGCGGGCAAGCCGGGGGCATTCCATGCGATTGAACTTCCGGTCAGGCTGCGCGCGCACATCGAGAGCCGCGTCCGCCGCTATGTCTCAGATAACGTATTGGGCCGCGTACCCGGCGTGAGCAAGGAAAACCAGGCGGTACTCTACACCGCGCACTACGACCATCTGGGCATCGATCCCGACGTCAAGGGCGACAACATCTACAACGGCGCGGCAGACAATGGCACCGGTTGCGGCATCCTGCTGGAAATTGCCCGTGCCTATGCGCAATCGTCCGTGCGACCTCCCCATGTGGTCTACTTTGCCTCTGTCACCGCCGAGGAGCAGGGCCTGCTGGGATCGCAATACCTGGGTCTGCACCCACCAGTTCCCACCGCGCAGATGGCGCTGGACCTGAACTACGATATGCTGTTGCCCATCGGGGTTCCGCGCTCGGCGAGCTTGGGCAACGCCGACCGCATCGACTTCTGGCCCACGGTCCAGAGGGCGGCCAAGGCCTTTGACCTGGCCTTGTTGCCCGATCCCAACCCACGCGCAGGCCACGCCTACCGCTCAGACCATTTCTCGCTGGCCCGGACAGGCATTCCCGCAGTCTCCCTTGGCCAAGGCAATCTCTTCGAGGGCCACGATGAAGCCTGGGGACGCGAGCAGGCCCAGGAGTACGTGAAGCACCACTACCACCAGCCCTCCGACGAGTACCGCGCCGACTGGGATTTTCGCGGCAACGCCAAGATGGCGCGCTTCGGATTTGTGCTGGGCTGGCTGGCCAGCGAGCAGCCCAAGAGCATTGAATGGCTTCCCGGAGACGAATTTGAGGCCGCCCGCAAGGCCCACACGGCGCAGTAAATCAGCTTCACAGAAAATCGCCGCCAACTTATGCGGGTTTCCTCTTTCTCAACTTTTCCGCCGAGAGGGGGAAGCCTTTTTTCTGCAAAAAATCAGCTCAAAATACTCATTTCAGGTGATTTATCTCACAGTTAAAAGATTTTTGACTGGAAATGCACGTGAAAAT
Source organism: Occallatibacter sp. (assembly GCA_050011175.1). Lineage (GTDB taxonomy): Bacteria > Acidobacteriota > Terriglobia > Terriglobales > Acidobacteriaceae > Telmatobacter. The sequence goes on along the minus strand of JBEKJR010000003.1, from coordinate 87,801 downwards.
GGTTGACAGTTGTTCCTTTGGGGGTAGATTCATCCCAAGGTAGGTGTTTCTTTCATCACGTCTCGTAATAAACGGCTTGAGGCCATTCCGGCTCACACCCCCAGGCTGTGAAGTCTTGCCGGCGGAATAAGGAACCCCTGTGAAAAAGCGCAGCTCTCACTTCAGGAGGAAAGCGATGCGACGTTTAGCAGTTTTCGTGTTTTTTGCAGTATTTGCGATCTGCGCCCGTGCGCAGTTTGACACAGCAACGGTGCTCGGAACGGTGACCGATCCGAGCGGAGCGGTTGTTCCTCACTCCCAGGTGGCATTGCGCAACACCGCCACCGGGGTGCTGGCCACGGCAACCACCGACGACCGGGGAGAGTTCCGGTTTGTGGACATCCCCATCGGCCCCTATGAGCTGAAGGTGACGGCGCCGGGCTTTGAAACGGCCTCGGCCAAATTCCAGCTATCGGTCGGCGCGCGCCAGCGCGTGGACATGCCTCTGAAATTGGGTAAAGCGGAGACCACGGTAACCACCACGGCCAATGTGACCCAGTTGGAGACCGAATCGAGCGAACGCGGGCAGGTGGTTAATGAGCGCGAAATCGCCGAACTGCCGCTGAATGGGCGCCAATACTCGCAGTTGGTCGCGCTGACCGCGGGCGTCGTTCCCACCCAGAACGAACTGGCCACAGGCTACACGCAACGCGAGGGATCGTTCAGTATCAACGGCCTGCGCAGCGTCTTCAATAACTACATGCTGGACGGGTTGGACAACAACATGTATGGCACCTCCAACCAGGGATTCAGCAATCAGGTGGTGCAGTTGTCGCCCGACGCCGTAGCTGAGTTTCAGGTGGTCACCAATAACATGAGCGCGGAGTACGGACGCTCCGGCGGCGCCACCGTCAACGTCGTCACCCGCTACGGAACCAACCAGCTCCACGGCCGGGCATGGGAGTTCGTGCGAAACACGGTCTTCGACGCCACCGGCTTCTTCAAGCCGGATTTCGGCGGCAAGCCCGCGCTGCACCAAAACCAGTTCGGCGCTACCCTGGGCGGTCCGCTGAAAAAGGACAAGCTCTTTTTCTTCATGGACTACGAGGGCTTCCGCCAGTCCAGTTCCTTCACCGATCATGCCACCCTGCCCACCAATGCCGAGCGTGGCCTTTCCAGCACCGGCGCTCCCCTGGGCTACTACTTGATTGACGACCCCGGCGATCCGAATAACCCGAGTGGCGTCCTTCCCGTTGACAATCCCTGCCCCTACGTCGGCCCGAACGGCGGCCCGAACGGTAACCCGAACCCGTGCAATAACGCCACCTATTTCGGCGCGGGTTTGTTGCGCAGCCTCGGCGGCGTCGGCGGTCAGGAGTACACGAATGGCCAGATTCCCGCGTCGGCCGTCATCAACTACGCCGCGACGATCATGGAAGGAACATCCGGCAACCCGTATTCGTACTTGCCGCCCACCACCAACAACAACACGACCAACAACTACATCGTTCTGCATCCCAACACTTTCAACCGCGACAAGGGCGACGTGAAGGTGGACTACGACGTAAAGAAAAACCTGCGTCTCTTTACCCGCTATTCGCAAGCCCGGTGGAACGCCTATGACCCCGGAACCATTCAGGGCTTAGCCGGCCTGGGAGGGGACGGCAACGTCTATGCCCCGTCGATTCAGATCGTGGGCGGCGCCACCTGGACCATCAGTCCGAAATCCTTATTCGAGGCCCGCTTCGGTTTCTCGCGCATGAAGGCGGGCAAGACTCCGCCGCTGGCTGGCGGCCCCAGCATGTTGACGCAGTTCGGCATCACCGGCCTGCCCACCGACCCGCAGTATACCGGCGGCATCACCTACGAGTACTTCATCAATGGAGGCTTCTCCAATCTGGGCCGCTTGTGGACCAGCCCCCAGTATCAGAACCCCACGGTCTGGAATCCCAAGGTCAACTACACCCGTCTGCTGCCGGGCCACACGCTCAAGGCCGGGTTCGAATACACCATGCTCCACGTGGCGCAGCAAGACCTGCACCCGGTAATGGGTGGTGATGTCTATTCCAACGAGTTCAGCGGCTACTGCTACGACAATTTCTACACCCTCTTCCTCCCATCCCCTCCCTACCCAGCCCATACACCCCTCTGTTACGTCGCGGGCGATCCTGCTCCTTCTGTCACGAGTCCCGCTGACTTCCAATCGACAAAGATGTACGACTATGCCGACTTCTTGCTGGGCTATCGCGCCGAGATCGGCCTCTCCAACTCCCCCATCGCGCAAATCCGCGAATGGGGCTGGAGCGGCTATGTCCAGGACGACTGGAAGGTGAACCATCGGCTGACGATAAACCTGGGCCTGCGCTACGAGTTCGGTACTCCCCTCTACGAGGCCAACAACCAGCTCTCCAACTTCAATCTCACCACCTTCAATCCCGACACCTACAGCACCACCACGCCCATCGTGCTGGCCAGCTCCAACGACCGCTATACGACCAATCCGAATAAGGAGGACTTCGGCCCCCGTGTCGGCGCGGCGTACAGTCTCACCCACAACACCGTGCTGCGCGGCGGCTTCGGCATCAGCTATTCGCGCTGGAACCGCGTCGGCTCCAACTACCTAACCCAGAACGCGCCTATTGGCATCAGCGCAGTGCGGATCGTTGCTCCCAGCACATCCAACTATCTCAACACCGAGAGCAGCTTTCCTGCCAACATGACCAGCGCCACAACCTACAACCCGCTGGAGGTGGTCCTGCAGTACATGCCACGTAGCTCGCCCGACACCCAGGTGCGGAGCTGGTTCTTCAGCGTGCAGCGCGATATGGGCCACAGTTGGATGGTCGACCTGGCCTACGTGGGCAACAGCGGCATTAACGAAGTGCTCCTCAACGACATCAACCAGGCAAACGTAATGCAGCCGACTACGTGCACGACTGCTACGGAAAGTAGTTCCACCAGCGGCTGCATAACAAATTTCCAGAGCCGCGTCCCCATGCCCAACTACACCTCGGTCGTTGGCACTTTGCCCTGGGGATACTCCGATTACAACGGCCTGCAAGCCAAGGTTGAGAAACGCTTCTCCTCCGGACTCTACTTGCTGAACGCCTTCACCTGGTCCAAAGCCCTCGACATCGCCCCCCAGTCCGAGGACGGCAGTGGCGGTTGCGATAACTGCGGCAACTTTATCCCCTCAGTGCAGAACATCTACAACTACAAGGCGGATCACGGCATCTCCGCGAACAACCGTCCGCTGCTCAACGTGACCTCCCTGGTCTGGACTCTGCCCGTCGGCCGGGGCCACTGGCTGGGAGGAAACATGAACCGCATTTGGGATACGGTGCTGGGCGGCTGGCAGATGACCGATATCTTCCAGGCCCGCAGCGGAGACCCTATCACCTTTGCCTATAGCCCGGACGGCGACACTCAAGTATCGCCGCTCATCACCATTAATGGACGCAACTCCTACCGTCCCAACCAGAGCGGCCCGGCCATAGCCACCAACAAGTCCTACAAAGGATACTTCAACCTCAACAGCTTCTCCACCCCGCAGCCTTATGCGCCCTTTGGCAATTCGCCCCGCAACGCCGTCAGAGGCTACGCCTTCTGGCAGTTGGACACGGGCCTGACCAAGGACTTCTCGCTCGTCCGGGGAGCCCACTTCCAATTCCGCGCCGAGGCCTTCAACATCACCAACCGGACTAACTTCGGCGAGCCGAACAGCGTGTACAATGGCGCCAACAGCACCACATTCGGCGTGATCACCTCAGCCCTTCCGGCGCGCGAGTTGCAGATGGCCGCGAAGATCGTGTTCTAGACGAAATTTGCGGTTTTCGTAAAATTTGCGCAAAACCTGCGCGGAGGATTCTTCCTGAGGAAGAATCCTCCGCGTTCCTTTTTTCGGCTCAACGATCCACGCTTTGGATCGTGCGGGATAAGACGTGAGAATATTGCAGTACACACACGGAGCGCCAATCATGACTCAACGACGATTCTGGCCGGGAACAACCATCGTTTGCGCCGCGCTTCTGCTCTCCTTGTTGCCGGTCGCGGCTTTTGCCGGGGGCGGCCGGCAGGTTACCCCTGCCGCGACGGCTTCCGTCCCGGATTTGGTTCTTGAGGGCGAGGTTACCGGCTCGCAAAATGAAACTTACATTCAAGTGCCGTTCGTTGTGCCTGCCAGCGCCGAGCGGGTCACGTTGACCTTTGATTACACCGGCAAGGAGCAGCACACGACGCTCGACCTGGGCCTGCTTGACCCGGCGGAGCTTCGCTGCTGGAGCGGCGGCAACAAATCCCTGCTTACCGTAGGGATTGCCGATGCGACTCCCTCGTGCCTTCCGGGGCTGATTCCCGCGGGCACGTGGAATGTTCTGATCGGCGTGCCCAACATTCGCCCCAACGTGCAATCGCACTACACCATTCATGTGTACTTTTCCTCCGGCGGCGCGGTAGCCAGTGAGCCTGCGGTTTTGAACGCGCCGCTCCGTGTTGGGCCGGCCTGGTATCGCGGCGATCTCCACATACACACCGCGCAGAGCGACGGCCAATGCGCGAGCCAAACGGGGAAGATGGCGCCCTGTCCGGTGTATTTCAGCGCGGATGCCGCTGCCCGCCGCGGGCTCGACTTTATCGCCATTACCGACCATAACGCCAGCTCGCAGTACAACCCCATGCGCGAGCTGCAGCCTTACTTCGACAAGCTGCTGCTGATTCCGGGCCGCGAGATCACCACCTTCCAGGGTCACATCAACTTTCTCGGCTCAACCGATTTCATCGATTTCCGCCTGGGAAGTAAAGAAGTTCCCGACATGAATACGCTGCTGCGGGACGCCGATCGCCATGGAGGGCTGACTGCGATCAACCACGCATCCGCTCCCAGCGGCGAGATTTGCATGGGTTGCGGATGGACGCCGGCTTCTCCGGTGGACATGCATCTGCTGACCGCTGTCGAGGCGGTCAACGGAGGCAGCGAACAGTACGGCATCTCCGACATTCCATTTTGGGATAAGCAGTTGAACAATGGCTGCCGCCTCGCGGGGATCGGCGGGAGCGACAATCACCGCCCCATGCAGCCGCTCGATGGAATCGGCTCCATCGGAAGCCCGACGACGGTTGTCTACGCAACCGAGCTATCGACGCCCGCGATTCTTGCCGGCATTCGCGCCGGACACGCGTTCATTGATCTGGCGGGAACCCGCGACCGCCTTCTCGAAGTGACCGCGCGAGCCGGAGACAAGGTTGCCCACGCGGGAGATCTTCTCGCCGCGCCGGAAGACCAAGCTGTAAACTTTGATTTGCGCGTAACCGCCGCGGCAGGGGGAACAGTCCGCTGGCTGGAGGATGGTCATGCAGTAGCGCTTAGAACCAGCGCAGATGTTACATCAAAAGATCAGAGTTTTTCTTTTGCCTGGGTAAGCGATGGCCGCCGTCACTGGTTCCGCGCGGAAGTGATGAGCGCAGGCGGTAAGCTGTGGCTGCTGGGCAATCCCGTTTACATCAACTGGGAAAGATCGAATTCGTGCGATAGCCACTGAGCGCATGGCCGGCGGCCACGCGCGGCGAGCCGGCCTTTATGGCTTGCCGGATCAGCGCATCCTGGCAGGCGCCTGCCGCATCAACTACTAGACAGGAATTATTACCGCACTGTCGGGAACTTCCCCTTGAATCGGCGGGGCGGCCAATAAAATCTGAACTCAGCAACATCCCCCAAGGAGGGACAATGGCAAGCAAGGCAAGCGCGGTTTGGACAGGTTCACTGAAGGAAGGCAAGGGCACAATCTCTACGGCGACGGGCGTGCTGAAGGATGCAAACTACTCATTCGCCACGCGCTTTGAAGGCGCCGCCTCGGGCACCACGCCCGAAGAGCTGATTGCGGCAGCCCACGCCGGGTGCTTTTCGATGGCTCTGGGCGCGCAGTTGGGCGGAGCGGGGCTGACGCCGAAGAAGATCGAGACCCATGCGGCGGTCACACTGGGCAAGGTGGGAGAAGGATTCGCCATCACACGCATCGCGCTGACCACCACGGCCAGCGTTCCCGGCGCGACTTCGGAGGTCTTCGCCAAAGCCGCCGCCGACGCCAAGGCCGGTTGCCCGATCTCAAAGCTCTTCGCCAACAACACCGAAATCCTGCTCGACGCCAAGCTGGTGTAAGCAGCTCTCGAAGGCCGCGGCCGGGGCTGATGGCTCCGGCCCTTTCATCGCGCCATAATTTGACACCGGGTTCCGCATTTGCGAGACTCAGAATTGCTGCCGGTTCAGCAGTACGCTGAATCTGTATCCCGTGCCGAAGTGGCGGAATTGGCAGACGCGCGTGGTTCAGGTCCACGTACTCGCAAGGGTGTGGGGGTTCGAGTCCCTTCTTCGGCACCATTCATAGAAAAGTAAATAACCGCCCGTTCCGCTCTACAATAAACCGGTATGCCCACCGCCGTCCGTTCGCACGCGAAGATCAATCTCGGCCTTTACGTCGGCGCGCCGCGTCCTGACGGCTTCCACTCTTTGGCCACCGTCTACCAGACGCTGGAACTCTATGACTTGGTTACGGTCACGGTTCGGCCCGGTTCGGATACAACCGCCATTCACTTGAGTTCGAACGATGCCCGTGTCCCAACGGACGAGCGCAATACTGCATGGAAGATGATCCACCTCGCCCTCGAAGAGCTGGGGATGACGGCCGACGTCGAAGTGCATATTGAGAAGTGGCTGCCGGTACAGGGCGGCCTGGGCGCTGGTTCGGGCAACGCGGTGGCGGCGCTGGTAGGTTTGGAGGCGGAACTCGGAATCGCCCAGAATTTGGGTGCTCCAGGTCCCGCTTCTGGGACCTGGGATTGCTGGGAAGCGAAGCGCCTCGAAATCGCCGCCCAGGTCGGCTCCGATGTGCCGCTGTTTCTGGTTGGCGGAGCGGTTCTGGGCCAGGATCGCGGCCAACAGGTCGAGCCCCTGCCGGATTTTGAGCCTGTCTGGTGCGTAGTGGCCACGCCGGAAGTGGGCGTCTCGACACCGCAGGCTTTTCGCGACTGGGATCTGCTCTGCGCAGCCGAGGGTTTGACCGCGAGGGCCAGCGCAGATAAACTAAAAGAGTTGAGCCGCGCCTATGCCAGCGCCTTTGCGGGAGCGATCCCGGAAGGTCGGCCGGGAGCAGGCTCCTCCGGTGTCCTCACCGAAGGCGAGGACCTGGCCGGACCCGCAGAGTCCGCGCTTGTCCGCACCGGGATTACGAGCTGGATTGAGAACGACTTTGAACGCGTCGTCTTTCCTCAGCATCCTTCCCTTGCAGAAATCAAGCGCATTCTTGCGGCTTCGGATACACCGGAGGCAGCCCTCCATGCCTCGCTGTCCGGGTCCGGTTCGGCGCTCTTCGGGTTGTACAGGACCCGCGGAGATGCGGAAGCAGCCCAGCTCCGGTTGAAGGAACAGTTCAGACAGGCGGAAGTGCGGAGTATGTTAACCCGCACCCTACCGCGTTCAAAGTACTGGCGCGAAATGCTTCTTCCGTGAAACAGGTTGACAGTCAGCCGTTCCGCGGGAGAGACTCGGCAGCGGCTGTGAAACTGGGCGATCGTCTAATGGTAGGACAGTGCCCTTTGGAGGCACTTGTCCAGGTTCGAATCCTGGTCGCCCAGCCAAGTTTCAGTGAACAGTGGTCAGTGGACAGCAACCAATGCCAACCAGCTTGGAGGCAATGCGGAGATGAAAGCGGAGCCAGTGACGAACGAAGAGACGCAACAGAAGAGCGGCCCGAAGCCGCCGGACGACAGTGCAGGTAAAGAGCCAGCTTCCGCGGGGTTCGCTCTATCGCCCCCGGATGCCGCCGCCAAAACCAAGGACGGCAAGCCGGCCGCGGAGCGCAAGCGGAGCCGCAACCTGGGCGAGGACAAGCGCTTCAAGCTCTTCAGCGGCACGGCCAACCGGCCGCTGGCCGAGGAGATTGCCACTCACATTGGGGTTAAGCTGGGCGAGGCCAAGATGCAGCGCTTTGCCGACGGCGAAGTCTATTTCCAGTTGCTGGAGAATGTGCGCGGCGTCGATGTTTTTGTCGTCCAGCCCACCTGCTACCCGGTGGACCAGCACCTGGTGGAACTGCTGGTGATGATCGACGCGCTCAAGCGGGCTTCGGCAGCCAGGATCACGGTGGTGGTGCCGTATTACGGCTACGCCCGCCAGGATCGCAAGGACCGTCCCCGCGTGGCCATCAGCGCCAAGCTCATTGCCGACCTGTTGACCACCGCCGGCGCCAACCGCGCCCTCTTCGTTGATCTGCACGCGGCGCAGATTCAGGGATTTTTCAACATCCCGGTAGACCATCTCTACGCCAGCCCGGTGCTGGTGAAATACTACCGCGAATTGAACCTTCCTAACCTGACGGTGGTTTCGCCTGACGCCGGCGGCGTGGAACGCGCCCGCTTCTTTGCGCAGAAGATAGAAGCGCCGTTGGCCATCGTGGACAAGCGCCGCACCGACATCGACGTTGCCGAAGTGATGAACGTGGTCGGCGACGTGAAGGGCAAGCACTGCCTCATTCTCGACGACATCATCGACACCGCCGGCACGCTGGTAAAAACCGCCGACGCGCTCTACGAGGCCGGCGCGACCGCTGTTTATGCCGCCGCCAGCCACGCCGTGCTCTCCGGACCGGCCATCGACCGCATCGCCAACTCGCGCCTGGAAGAGGTGGTGGTTACCAACACCATTCCTCTGCGCGAGGCGGCTCAGAAGTTGCCCAAGATCAAGGTGCTCTCTATTGCCGGCCTGGTGGGCGCGGCCATTGAGAGCATTCACATGGAGACCAGCGTGAGTTCGCTGTTTAACTAAGAGATCAGGGGTCAGAGATCAGAGATCAGTGACCTGGATCAATTACTAATCGCCAGTTGTCGGCAGACTGTAGGCGGGGATCGACTAACAGTTTTACTGATCCCTGATCTCTGTTCTCTGATCTCTGGCCTCAACAAAGGGAGCGGACCACAACCGGCCCGTGCCCGAAACCAGGAAACGAGAGACCGAATGCCAGAAGTAGTCGTAGCCAAGCCCCGCGAGGGTAAGTTCAATAAGAATGCCGCGCGCCGGGTACGCGCCGCGGGCAAGATTCCTGCCGTGCTGTATGGTCCGGGGCACGATCCGGTGGCCATCGAGGTGGACCCCAAGCAGATTTCCCGGTTACTTTTTTCCGAGACCGGCCACAACACCATCTTCGATGTGGAAGTCACCGGCCAAAAAGCGGCCAAGGTCATGATCGTTGATTGGCAGCGCGAGCCGTTGAACGACCAGTTGATTCACATCGACCTCAAGCGCATCGCCATGGACAAGGCTCTGCGCGTCGGCGTGCGCGTCAAGCTGCTGGGAATTCCAGAGGGCGTAAAGAGCGGCGGCATCCTCGACCAGGTCATGCGCGAGGTGGAGATCGAGTGCCTGCCGGCCGACATTCCCAGCCACATCGATGTGGATGTCAGTCATTTGGAATTGCACCAGGTGTTGCGCGTCAGCGGGTTGCCACACTCGGAGAAGATGAAGTACCTCACCCCCGAGAACGCTACCGTAGCTCACGTTGTCACCATTCGCGAAGAAGCGCCTACGCCTACAGAGATCGAGGCAGCGGAGGCGGCAGCGGCAGCGGCGGCAGCAGCAGAGGCTGCACCCGCCGAGCCGGAGGTTGTCAGGAAGGGCGGCAAGCCGGCGGAAGATGCGGCCAAGAAGCCCGAAGCGGCAGCGGCCAAGAAACCCGATGCCGGAGCCGCGGCAAAGAAACCCGAGGGAAAGAAGTAACCCTTGGCCGAGGTAGACCAGTTCGTTCACCCGGGCGAGCCAAAATCGCTCGCCGTGGGTTCCGAATCCGGAGCGCGCAAAGGCCCATTTCTTGTAGTGGGGCTGGGCAATCCGGGGCTCGAATATCTGTGGACCCCGCACAACGCGGGGTTCATGGCCATCGACCGCATCGCCCAGCAAGAGGGAGTTGTGGTCCAGAACCGGCGATGCAAGGCCGCAACAGCAACCTGCCGCATAGCGGGCCGCGTGGTGGTCCTGGCCAAGCCGGAGACGTTTATGAACCTGAGCGGGCTGGCAGTGGCCGCGCTGGTTCGAGAGTTTGAAACTGACCCGGCCCAGGATCTGCTCGTGATTCAAGACGAGTTGGACCTGCCGCTGGGCAGCTTCAGGATCAGGGAGCGCGGCTCGCCGGCTGGGCACAACGGAGCCCTCAGCGTGACCAATGCCCTGGGCTCTCAGGAGTGGTTGCGCGTTCGCATTGGCGTGGGACTCGACCTGCCGCCAGAGGCGATTGCCGCTGGGGGCGGCGGGCGGCCTGGCAGAGATTACCTGCTGTCGCCCATGCGCAAAGCGGATTTGACGGTGATGGACGAGGTACTGGAGCGGGTGGCAACCGCTACGCGGCGCATCCTCGAAGCTGGGCCGGCAGCCGCAATGAACGAGTTCAACCGTCGCGAGCGAAACGCTCCGGCGGATGAGTGAAAGAGTAGGGACCAGGGACTAGAGGATTCAGCGTTTTTCACTGTCCACTGTTCACTGTCCACTGTGCACTGAGAATTGCCGCTATGGTATTTACCGGCGGCAGAGGCTGGAGTCAAACGGCTCCAGCGGAAAAGGAAACCGGATGTCCCGTGTGTATGAGGTAATGTTCATTATTCGGCCTGACGCGGCCGAAGAGGATATCGACAAGCTGATCGCCGGCTTCTCCGACAACGTCACCAAGGGTGGCGGAGTGGTGAAGACAGTGGAGAAGATGGGCAAGCGCAAGCTCGCCTACATGGTGCGCAAATTCAACGACGGCAACTACGTTCTGATGACTATTGAGGCCAACGGCGCGGTGGTGTTGGAGCTGGAGCGCCGGATGCGCGTTACCGAGCCGGTGATCAAGTTCATCACCGTGCGCACCGATGCGGAAGATAAGCGCCTGGCCAAGGTCAAGGCCGCGCGCGGCGTGCGCCGGAGCGCAACCCCGGCTGCTGCGCCTGCTTCTGCGGCAGAGCCTGTCCTGGAAACGGAAGAAGCCGCCGAGCCTGTTTAGGCCGCCGGGAGCAACTTCCAACGAATAGCTGCCGCCTGCCCGTTTTTCAGTACAGCCGACCGCGGCCTGATCCAGCTTTCCAGTGCGGGTCCTGAAGGATGTTCACCGGAAACCAAGAGAGTAAAGAGGAAACAGCATGTCTGAAGAGATTCAAGCAAACGCGCCCGAGATAAGCGCACCTGAAGTTCCCCAAGCAACGCCCGGCCCAGTTCCGGGGTCAGCCCCGGCCCGCTCCGGCGGACGGCCCGGCGGACGGCCTGCCGGCGGCGGTGCCGGCGGTCGCGGCAAATTCTTCCGCCGCAAGAAGGTCTGCAAGTTCTGCACCGAGAAGATCGACGCGATTCCTTACCGCGATGTGAGGCTGTTGCAAGGTTTTGTGGCCGAGCGCGGCAAGATCGTGCCCCGGCGGCTCACCGGCGTCTGCACCACGCACCAGCGCCGCCTTACCCGCGCCATCAAGCAGGCCCGGAACATCGCCCTGCTGCCGTTTGCCACGCGGCACTAACCATCGGCTGCCGTTCCGCCGGCTTGCGCGGCTCTCTCCAATCCGGGAGTGCGGAGCACAAAGTGATTTTGGCGGGAGGCAATGTTGTGGATGCCGAATAGAACCGAGTGCGGCCCGCTTTGGCTCGCGTCTTTGTCCTAAAAAGACAAGACCACCCACGGTGGCAGCCCGCACACTGGAGATTAAGTCATGGAAGTCATTCTGAAGGAAGACGTATTGCACCTGGGACACCGCGGCGATCTGGTCAAAGTGGCCGACGGCTACGCCCGCAACTATCTGCTGCCCCGCAAGCTGGCGCTGCAGGCAACGCTGGCCAACAAGGCCGTCATCGAGCAGATGAAGGCTGCCGCCGCCCGCCGCTTTGCCACAGAAAAGGCTCTGGCGGAGGAACAGGCCGCCAAGCTCGAGCCCGTGGTGATCGAATTCACCCGCAAGTCGAGCGAGACCGGCCACCTCTTCGGCTCCGTCACCTCGACCGATATTGCCGCCGCTCTCGATGCCCAGGGCTTTGAGGTTGATCGTCGCAAGATTCACCTGGACGAGCCGCTCAAGAGTGTTGGCGAATTCAATGTGGCCATCCGGCTCTATCGCGAAGTCACCGCCCACGTAAAGGTTAAGGTTCTGGCCGAAGCCACGGAAGAAAAAGACGCCGAGCCTGCAGCGGAAAAGGCAGAGTAACTCTTCTCAGTCAACGCTCACACCGCCTCTCGGTTCGCCGAGGGGTGGCGCGTGGTTTCGGCAGGTCTCATCGCGAGCAACTTCTCGCTGTTTACTTACACCTTAACCGCGTGAAATCCCAGTTGCCGGGCGGCATCCAGCAGTTGGCTGTCGCCGGAGATGAAGGCGCGGCCCTTGGTCCTGCTGCCGCATCAAGCCAGAGCCGCTGCCAGTTGCAGAGCATCGGCGGCCTTCAACGCAAATCGATCCACAAGCCGCTCCGCCTGCTCGCGCAACGGCTCACTAGGTTCTATCTCTTGCCAATCAGATCGCATCCTGTCCAACCGGACCAGAGCTTGTACGTGTTCGTTGGGTGACAGTTGACCCATCCTAACCAGGCGCGCAAAGCCACTTCGCATCTCAACGGACGTTGACCACCATACGGCTATGCAATACTGAGCATTCAACACCTGCACCGCCGGGTTGGCCTGCTGAAAGACGCACAATGGAACGAGTGCACTTGCATCCCAAAACGCATAGTCCATTTATCGATCGCCCCGGCTATCGATCACTGCTTGCACTGCGATGTCATGGGGGACATTTCCCGCAGGCAGCGCCCAGAATGCTTCCCAATCCATCTTCTGCTTAGCCTCTTTCATCTGCCCTGTGGCAATCAGATGCGCCTGATGGGCTTCGAAATCGGCGTCCGCATCCTCAGCCGCTGGAAAGGGCAGAATGCGTGCGATCGGCTTGTTCCGGTCCCGCACCACCACCTCTTCGCCGTTGCGGACGAATTGCAGGTAGGCGGAGAGCTGGTTCTTCAGTACGCCGATGTTCACGGTTCTCATGGGATGATTCTACGCCAACTTGGCTAACTTAGCCAAGTTTAAGCCATCCCTATACCATCGCCCGTTCCTTCACCGTCAGGTACTGATTCAGCACCGATGAAGTCAACGCCTCCGGGTTTAGGTCGAGGGTGAGCGCGCCCTGCTCGTGCAGGCGGGCCAGCAGCATTTCGCGACGGCCGGCCATCTCCTGGGCCGCGGACGAGCGGAACATCTGCTCAACATTTTTAGGCCTTGCTTGGGCGATTTGCTCGACCTCCGGCTGCGCCATGGCCACAAACAGCAGCACATGCCGCCGCAGCAATTGCAGCGCGCCGTCGATGACCTCGGGGCGCATCGCGGTCTCGGCCAAATCCGTTACCCACAAAATCAAAGACCTGCGGGGTTGCAGGCGATTCAGCGTGGCCGTAGCTCTCAGGTGGTCGGCCTCTCCAGTTTCTGTATGCACCTGGGCCAGCAACTCGATGAGCTGTCGCAGATGGGCCGAGCCGCGTCCGGGCAAAAGCCGCTGCTGAATGTTCTCGCCATAGGCCAGCAAGCCCACCCGGTCGCCGGAGTAAAGCGCCAGTTGGGCCAGAGCGACGGCGGTCGTGCAGGCGTGGTCGAGCTTGCTGCTGGGCGTAGCGCCGGAGTGGCTTGTCGCAATGCCGGAATTTTGGAGTTTCGTGCCGGATGCCACTCGCGCGCGCATCAGCCGGCCGCAGTCGAGCACAATCCAAACCGGCTGGCTGCGCTCGGTTTGGTACTGCCGGGTGATGAGGCTGCCGCGGCGCGCCGTAGCCGTCCAGCAGATGTCGCGCAGATCGTCGCCCTCGCGGTAGTCGCGCAGGCTCTCGAAGTCGCGGCCCAGGCCCCGCTGCTGGGCGCGGCGGAGTTGCAGTTCGATCTGGCGGCTGCGAGCGAGGAAGATCTGCTGCTCTTCGCTGGCGCGCAGGGCCGGGTAAACGCGCACCGTCTGCGTGAGCGGCGCCCTGGCCCAGCGCTCAGCCAGGCCCAGGGGCGACCGATAGCGCACATAGAGCCAACCCATCTCCCAATCGCCGCGCTCGTTGGGCTTGACGCGGTAGCGCAGCATGGCCGGCACGTGGGGAAACGCAGTCAGGCGAAACGTTTCCGGCTCTGCGACCAACGCCGGCGGCAGATCGTCCACCAGCCGGCAATCAAGAATCATCCGGCCACGATTTTCAATCGTAAGCTCAATCTCGGTCTCGCTGTCGAGCGCCGGAGCGTTCAACCAACTCCTGCTGGCGGTGAGTTTGGCCGCGGCGGGCAGGCGCAGGCCGTCCAATAACGCGAACAACAGCACCAGGCCATCCCAGGCCGGCATCGCGTAGGCCAGCCGCCCATCCCAGAAACCTGGAATCAGCCAGACGAAACCGGCCAGCAGCAGGCCGATGCTCCGTGGCGTCAGTCCGAAGCTCCAGCGCCGCCGCCGCTCACAGACGGCGCTGACCGGGGCGGGATGAAGCGACGGCGAGATCATAGAAGGGACTCAAATCAAATCGATTGCGAATGCAAGGGCGCGATTGAACTCCGCCAGCTTTGCCCCTGAAAGGGAACCGACGTACTGCCTCAATTCGGATTTTCGAATACTGGTTAGCCCATCACACCAAATCCAGCAATCATGTTTCATGCCTTCGTCGATTCCAATGCTGACTTGCGTCGAGGCGCCGTATCCGTTCGTGAATACCGGCGCGCAAATCACAGTTGAAAATCGCGAATCGATTGCGGATTGGCGGCTTGCAATGGCAAACGTCCGGTATTCTCTCGGATCTCCCGGCGGCTGGTGCATGCGATAAAGCTCGCCTCGGCGCATGTCTCCTCACTCTTCTGATTCGTACGTGATCGGCGCCTGATAGCGAAGCACGTCTTCCATTTCGCGATTGAAGTAATCGGCGTTGGCGTTGAGGATTTGAAGGTCGCGCTCGTTGATGACACGGCGGGCCTTCTCTTTGAGATACTCGCGCATGACCGCTTCTATAAATGCCGAGCGAGAGGCCGTGGAGCCCGCGCAGCGGTCGATCTCGGCGAGCACCTCAGTTGAAAGTGAGATTGATGTCTTGGCCTTCATACCACCTCAATACTACCATTATACTACCACATTTCAGCATTCAATTCATTGCCGCGGCACCGGCACGGCGGCCACCACGTCGGCCAGCACGCGGTCGGCGTCAAAGCCCTCCAGCTCGGCCTCGGGTTTGAGCATCACGCGATGCCTCAGCACCGGCTTGACGGCGCGCTTTACGTCGTCGGGCAGCAGGTAGTCGCGGCCATCGAAGGCGGCTGCCGCCTGGGCCACGCGCATCAGGCTCACGGCGGCGCGGGGACTTGCGCCCAACAGCAGCGTGGGCCACTCGCGAGTGCGCCGTGCCAGCGCAAGAATGTAGTTGGTCAGCTCCGGCTCAATGCGAATGGCGCGCACCTCGGCGCAGGCCGCGGCCAACAAGCCCTTGGGAATGGGCGCAATTTTTGCGTCTTCCAGTAACCCCGCGCCCGAGACGCCGTGGTGCCGCTCCAGAATCTGCAACTCCTCTGCTTCCGATGGATAGACCACGCGAATCTTGAGCAGAAATCTGTCCAGTTGCGCCTCCGGCAGCGGGTACGTGCCCTCGAAGTCGATCGGGTTCTGCGTGGCGAAGACGGTGAACCAGGCGGGCAACGGGCGGCGCGTTCCGTCGCTGGTCACCTGCCGCTCCTCCATGCACTCCAGCAGCGCGGCCTGGGTGCGCGGGGGCATGCGGTTGATCTCGTCCACCAGTAGCAGATCGGTGAAGACCGGCCCCGCGTGGAAGGTGAAATCGGCGGAGCCGGGACGCAGAATCGTCGTGCCCAGAATGTCGGCCGGCATCAGGTCGGGCGTGGCCTGCACGCGCTGGAAGCCGAGGCCGAGCAGCCGCCCCAGGGCCTTCACGATCAGCGTCTTGGCAATGCCCGGCACGCCCTCCAACAGCGCATGGCCCTGGCAGAGAACGGCGATCAGGACCTCCTCGATCACCTCTCCCTGGCCGGAAATTACCCGGCCCAACTCCGCGCGCGAGTGTGCGATGAGTTGGCTGGTCGCGCGCAAGCCCTCTGGGCCTGTGGCGTTTTGGTCTGGTTCTTGTTTATTTTTCTGGCGCATAAAGCCCTTTCCTGCTGGTTAAATTGAATCTTCTCAGATTGCGCGGCCTGGCTGCCGGACTATTAACTCGGCCTGGCCGCTTCTTTCAGCTTTTCGTAATGCCCATGCAGCGATTGAATCAGCTTGAGCGCCTGTCGTGGGTCGACGGTTTCGCCCCACGCGGCCTCTTCGCAGGCGGCCAGATCAGCCTCCAGGCTGGCGTCGGCGCGCGGAAAGCGCTGGCGAATCACCGCCGCCAGCTCCTCCGCGCCCATCTTGCTCGCCCTATGCCCGCAAAGTCGTAAACTATGCCTGCGAAACCGCTCCCAGGCAACCTCAACGGCTGTCGATGCGGCTCCAGCCTTGCGATAGAGCGAGCCGAGCGCCTCCAAAAATTCAATCGGAGTGGCGCGCGCCGGCGGAGGAAGGTCGCGCACCGGACCGCTGCGCCGGCTGAAGCTGAAAATAACCAGCAGCGCAAGTACCGGCAGGCCGATCCACAACAAGGTCCATGACGGCCCGGAGGCGTAGCTGAAGGTGGAGCGAATCTCCCCATGCAGCGATTCGTCCCAATAAAAGCGATGACCCGCGCGCGGCCCCAGCGAGTTGAGCAACAGGTCAAGATTGTGGGCGCGGCTCAGCGAACCGTTTTCCAGGGGCGTGGAGCCGGCCCACCAGACGATGTGCCCTTTACCCCAGTCATACTCGACCACCGCTGGATGATTTGCGCAACGGTATTCGACGCGCTGCGCCGGGTTGCTCTCAGACCAGGTGGCCTGCGGAACCATCCACACTTCGCCTGTCTCTGCGAGCGCGTCCAGCCCCTCTGGCTCCAGTTTGCAGGCAACAAAATGAAACTCCCCTGACTCGTCGCTGGCCTCAGCAGGCAAAAGGTCTCCACCCGCGAAGCCGGTGGAGAGCACGCGCCCCCCGCGCTCCACAATCCTGCGCACCGCCTTGATCTCCTCCGGCTCGCTGGAATACGGCTGGGCAAAAATCACCACTGTCTCCGGACCAGCCGTCGCGGCCAGCTCGCTCAACGGCCGCTCCCAGCGTTCAATCTGATAGTTGGAGCGGAGCAGCGTCTCGTAAGCGGCGCGCGCCCCGTGCTGGCCTGCCAGGTAGGTCGAGGGCAGCGGATTGTTGTTGTCGTTTTCCGTAGGAAGTAAAAAGGCGGTGGCTACGGCCAGCGTGAGTGCAATTCCCACGCACCACAGCAGTAGTTTGCGGTCCTTGGCGTCGAGCGAGGAGAGAAACCACGAAGGTAACTTCGGGATTCGTTGCCCCTTCGGACGATGAGAACGAAGCCAGAGGATATAAGAAGTTATACCGAGTAATGCCAACAGTAATTCCCAATAGGGCCAGTGATAAAGCGAGGAGAGAAATTTCATCGCGCCCCGCCTTCCACAATCCCGCTGCCGGAGATCAGCCCCTCCGCCAGTTTTTCAGCCAGCAAATAATCGCTCTCGCCCGCCGCGCGGCCGCCGTACCAGGTCCGCTCAAAGCTGCCGGTGAGCGTGGCCAGTCCCAAGCGGCGCGGATCCTCCGCGGTTACCAGCGCCAGGTACTCGCGTGGAGTACGTGCCCGGTCCGCCGGCCACAACCGCCTCGATTCGAGCCGGGAAATTGCCGCCCAGTAGACAAAATGAATTGCCTCCCGCCACTCACCACCAGCGGCGGCGCGGCGCGCATCCGCCAGCCACAGTTGCCAGTCGCGGGCCGACGCGGTTCCAACGGCGGGACCGTCGCTCTCCGGCACCAGGCGGATGCGCCAGTGGCGTTCCAGTTGCAGCAGCCCCCAGGTCAGCCCCACGCATACTGCCAGAATGAAGCCCCACACAATCACGCGCCCCACCCACACCGAACTTGCGTGAAGCTTGGCCAGATTGTCAAAGAGCCGGTTCAGCCACTCGCCCAGCTTTTCCAGAATCGAGTCGCGTGTCGTGGACGTTTTCATGCTGCGAAAGTCGCGGCCGGCCAGCACCTGCTTCATGGTGTTGCGTTCCTGGGAATAATCAGGCGCTGCGGCGGGCGGACCCGCTGCTGCACTGTCCGCCTGGGCCACATCCTGGGTAAGGCGAAACTGCGCGGCCTGCAACAACTCGCTTGTGGTCGGCTTGAGCGGTGGCGTGGATTCTTTAGCCGGAGCCTCTTTAGCGCCTGCGCCAGCCTCGCTCTTGGCTTTGTCTTCAGGACTGCTTTCTTGTTTGTTTTGAGATTTATTTCCGGTCTTGCCTTGCGCTTCCTCCGGGGTCTTGTCTTTGATTTGGGACTTCAAGAGCAGCGCACGCAGCCAACCATAGCGCACCAGCCGCCGCTCCCCATTGGGAGCGTTGCCGGGAGCATTGCCGAGCGGCACGCGATCATCCTGGCTTGCAAGCGCTGGATCGCAGAACTTTTTGTCCCGTGCCTTGGCGCAAGTCTCCACCACGGCGCTCAACACGACTAAGTGCTGGCGGTACTCGGCCAGCGAAACCTCGCGTACATTTTTTGGGCGTTGTAAAGCGTAATCATCGGCGCGAACAGGCAAAGCACATATACATGAGGCGAGCGACACAGCCAGCGCCGCGCCGAGGAGTTGATTTCGTGCCGTCAAACCCGCCCATCCACAGCCCGCTCACGCACAGGCAAAACTCCGTCCTTGCGCAGCCGCTGGTCATAGTAGAGGATGGCGAGAGCGGTGGTGAAGGCCGCATAGGAGAACAGGCAGGACACAACCAACGTCAGCAAATAACCCAGAACGGCGAGGCCGATCAGGATATAAAATGCCACGGATCCCACCGCTACATGGGCCAGGATAGCCACGAGGGCAACCAGCGCGCCCACAAAGCAGAGGACGGCCATGCACACCAGGCTCACAAGATAGGTGAACGCGTAGACCACCAGCAGCATCAGGAATATCCGGCCCATTGCGCCTTTCGTAAGCCGGATGCTTCGCTTGAGCGAGTTCCAGGCGGTCAGCTTCTCCACCACGCAGGCAGGGTAAGCCAGCGAGATGCGCAGCAGCATCAGGATGGAGCACACCAGCGCGGCAATGTACAGCAACACTGCCAGCGGGATGAGCATGAGGGCGGAGTTGTCGCCGGAACTCGAGCCCATCGCAAAGTGCAGCAGGAGCGCTCCCAGGCCGATGACCACCGCGCACGCCACCACCGGCGCTAACATGTACAAGGTGCCGAGAATCATCAGCCAGAGATGGCGTCCGTAACGGCGCCAGGCCACGCTGTACGCCTCGCGAAAGGTGGTCGCGACGCCGATGTCGGCTAGTGTGGCGGCGTAGCTGGCTGCCGGCATATAGAGCGCATAAATGAAAGGAAAGATCAGATAGACGCAGATGAGGACCGCCATAAACAAGAGAGGAATCCCCGGCGGCGTTGCATCATTATGGGAAATCTGCGGGATAATCTCAAAGGCCATAAAGCCGAATACTATCCCGAAGACCACGAGTATAGCGACGCAGGGGACTGCCGCAATGCCCATAAACAGCCGCAGGTTATCCCGCATGAGCCGGTAGGTTCGGTCGAAGATCTGGCCAAAGGACATGGGAAGCTGGTGTGCTTGTTGCTGAGTAGCGGATTCGTTCATAGTGATTCTCCGGATGCTGGTGAAGTTGGTTTCTTGGCCTGCGGAAATTCTACGTCTTGCGGCGGTTCAAAGTTTGGCGTCATGGTATTCCCCGGCGAGGCGGGCAGCCAGGGCACGGCCTGCGCTGCTGGCTGGGGCGTGGTGACCATCCCCGCCTGCTGCATCATCCACTCAATGTCAAATCCTTCCTGCCGCACACGCTGATCGTAGTAGAAGATCACAAGTGCGATGCCGTAAACCGGCCTGATGAGCGCCTGGATGACCAAACCCACGCCGTAGCTGATGAAGATGATCGCTATGCTGGCGGCTTGCGCGTGTTGAGGGTCGTTCGAGTTGAGTAACATCGAGAGGATAATCGTCAGCGGCAGCGTGATCCCCATCGAAAGCAGCCAACTGAGCACCGCTCCCAGCAGGTAAAGCACAAAAATACGGCCCTTCGTCCCGTAGCTTAAATTTGAGGATCGCTTGACCGCTGTCCATGCCCCGATCTGCTCGATCACGCAGGCGGGATAAGCCAGAGAGAGCCGGAGCAGCATCCAGAATACGTAAATAATCAGCGCGATGACAACCAGTACTAAGACCAAAACGAAGAGCGCGCCGCCGGCAGCATCTCCCATGCCGGCCTTCTCTCCCAAGGCAGCCGCCCCGGCAAAGAGGAGTATCAGCACGATATATATGGCAATAGGAACGGCTCCGATGATGAGACCCTCAAGAACAGAAAGCCAGATGTAGCGCCATCCCCGAGGCCACACGCTCTTGTAGGCGTCGCGGATGGTGGTCGTTTGACCCAGATGAACGAGGGATGCGGCATGACTCATGGCTGCCGAGGCCAGCGCGGTAGCCGCCAGAAGGACCGGCAGCGCCACCAGGGCGACGGCGACGCAGAATAATCCCACCAGAACGTATCCCGCCACTTCAGGGACGGAGCCTGCGCCGGCAATGTTCCACCACGCGACAACCAGGCCGACGAGACAGGCCAGCGCCACGATCACGCCGGTGGGGATAACCGAGATCCCAAGAAAGAGAAGAAAACGCGAGCGATAGAGCTGGACGGTGCGATCCAGAATCTCGCCCAGAGTCAAGGGGCGCAGAGGCTCATTCATGCGTGGCTCCTGGGTGTTGCTGTGTGGCTTGCGTCGGCTCGGGAGCTGGCACAAAAGGGTTCCCCGGCGCGGCCGTCAGCTTGGGCGTGGCCTGCGGTGATGCCAGAGGAGCGGCCGGCGGTGCAACTACCATTCCCGCCTGCTGCATCATCCACTCGATGTCGTACCCTTCCTTGCGCACTCGCTGGTCGTAATAGAAGAGGGCAAGTCCGGTAGCCAAGATTGGCCCCAGGAAGGTGTTGGTGAAGAAGCCGACGATCTGCTGCAGAACTTGCATCCACACTGGCAGCATATGGCCGGGTTGATTGAATGCAGCCGCAACGAAAAAGAATTGAGTCGCGAACACCAACCCGAATTGAATGATAAAAATCAGCAACCCGAGAAGAAAGATACGCCCGCGCGCTCCTTTGCTAAGTTTAGTGCTGCGGCGGATAGCCTTGCGGGCTTTCAGGTTCTCTACCACGCAGGCTGGAACGGAAAGCGAGTAACGCAAAGCCATGAAAATGGCGTAGATGATCCAGGGAAGGAGAACCAGCGCCAGGACAAGAAAAACCATGACGATGGCTGTTGCGGACTGCGGATTGCCTGGGGCATTCAACGCCTGCAAGAGTCCGGGAGAAAAGTCAAGAACCACGAAGAAGGGGATGGCAAACAATAGCAGCGGCACATAGATGAAAAAGGCGATGATGATCATCAGCCATAGGTAACGGCCCAGGTGAGGAAGAATGCTCATGTAGGCGCCGCGTATCGTCGCCGGTTCGCCCAGATAAACCCAGGTTACGGCGCGGTTGAGGGCCGCCATGGCCGCGCCGGCAAAAAGAAGGATAAGCAGTCCTTTGAGCAGATTGACAGTTCCTCTGAGCGCCAGCAGTCCCCCGGCCGGATGCGGTCCAATAACCCACGAGGTCAAGCTGATCTGCGCCAGGTTTAGCACCATCACCACAGCGGCATAGACAGAATAGATGCCTGCAAACAGCAGAAAATGCTCGCGGTAGAGCTGGACGGTGCGATCCAGAATCTCGCCCAGAGTGAGCGGACGGAGGGTGCTTTGCATGTTAGGCTCCCCTGAAATGCAGAGTGTGCATTTGCCGGGATACTAACACAAATCCTCTCTATTCCAGATGCTGAATCTGGGTTCCCTCGGTGGGCGTTAATTCGAACTGCTTGCGCCACTCGTCATCGGTTAGAGGCTGGTTCTCAACCACCTTGTCAATGGTGAGAACAATCTCGACCTCCTCAAGCGGGCGCTTGATGACCACCGTAGTTGGATACTTGCTGGCGCCGAAATCCCGGTATTCGGTATAGATGACCTGGGTCTCCAGGTTGCCCTCGCTGTCGAATATATCTTGTTGATAGGGCAGCAGATCATCACGGCGGAAGACGATTACGCGCACCGGCGTCAACTGCTTGCTGCCCGGCTTGTTGCGGCTGATGCTGAGCATGTATTCCGGGACGAAGAATAAGTGCTTCCGGGCCGCGTCCTCTACTGTTTCCGCGTCCGTAACCACCGAGTACATGTCGTCCAGCTCCAGACCGCGCACGACTAACGCGTCCAGGAAGAATCCCGGCCGCAGGTTTTCCAGCGGGTTGGCGGACTTCTTCTTCAGCGAGTTGACTCCCTTGAAGGCCTTGTTCTTCGAGGGAATCCAGAGCGTGAATTCCTGGCCGTCGCTCACCATGTCGAAGGCGCGCGTGCCCACCACTGGAACCCGCCCATAAACCCGCAACATCGCCGGCTTGCGTATCAGGATGTTTCCGCGGACGGTGGTGTAGTCCTTGGCCATGCCCTCCTTGGTCTTGATGATGCTGGCCTGGATCTCGACCCCGGCTGTCAGGTTGTCAAGATTTTTCCAGCGCTCGTTGAGTTGCCTCACCAGTTCATCTGGCGTGACCGTCTGCTCAACCAGCGGTGCCTTGGGAATGGGCAACTTGCGCGTGGTGGGCAGCAGGTAACACCCCGATAAAAGCAGCGGCAGAGCCAGTGCGGCGGCGGAGGCGAGGCGATAGTGTATTTTCATCGTGCCCCTGCCTTCTTCATGGCATTCCGGTAGCTGGCCACGTTGCGTGCGTGCTCTTTGCCGGTGCTGGCAAACAGCGACCCACCCTGAGGATCGGCTCCCGCGGCCACAAAGTAGAGATAGTTCGTCCGCGCCGGCTCCATTGCCGCGCGCAGCGAATGCAATCCGGGATTGGCCACCGGACCCGGCGGCAGGCCGGCATGCAGATAGGTGTTGTAAGGCGTGTTGCGTTTCAGATCACTCTCGTGAATCACGCCCCGCCAGCGTCCCTGCAGTTCCAGGCCGTAGATCACCGACGGATCGGTCATGAGCGGCATCCGTTTGGCCAGACGGTTCTCAAAAACACTGGCCACCAATGGACGCTCCGCATCCAGCGCCGTCTCCCGTTCCACCAATGAAGCCAAAGTCACCACTCGATGCACATTCCCTTTCAATCCTATTTGTCCGGCCACCGCGCGAAAGCGCCTCACCATCGCCGCGCAAATCTGCGCCGCGGTCGCTTTGCGCGCAAAATGATACGTATCCGGAAACAGATAGCCCTCCAGGCTCTTTGCTCCGGGGTCCAGGTCGGTTACCAGGCTTACCTGTTTTACCGCCTCGTTCAGAAACTCCTGCTGCTTGCCAAAGCCCGCCTGCTCCAGCCGCGCGGCAATCTCAAAGACGTTCGCGCCCTCCGGCAGGGTTACCGCTTTGGTAAACACATCGCCGCGTGCAATGCGCGCATAAACTTCGCTGGCCGCTGCCGGATGGTCGAAGCGGTACTCGCCCGCCTTGAGCGTGCCGCGCGTCCACCAGCGCGCAATGTCAAAGCCATAGCGGCTGCGCACAATGCCCGCCGCTTCCAATTGCCGCCCGATCCGCGCGGTGGTCGCCCCCGGAGCAATCTCGACAAAGGTCTCCGTCTCCGGCCCGTAGGGTTCTAAAACCATCCAGACCGTACCCGCCCCCGCCGCCAGCAACAAAACCAGCAAGACCGCTCGTAAGAAACCCGCGCCTCGCAAGAAACCCGCGCCAGAACGCTTTTTTCTTCTTTTCGTCTGTCTGCGGCGCGCCATCCCTTGCTGTCAACCCTTCTCAACCTGAAAAAACGAGGGAAATCCCCTCCGGGACCCCCTCTCCTTGATTGTACCGGGCGTGGGTGTCCTAAGCGGTGCATTTCTTCCCTTCGGTAATCAGGCCGTAAACAGCGGGTAAATCGCTCCCTGGAGTTGTTTCATAACCTGGTTTTGAAAAAGCACGGCTTTACAGCTTGCGGAAAAATGCAAATGGTGGAGCAAGAAGCGTCAGGGCACGACTTTAGTCGTGCCGATAGACCAATAGAACTTGGGCTTTAGCCCCTGAGGGAAAGTTCAAAAACGGTCTGCATTCGGTAATGAAACAGCTTCCAGGGTGTACAGTATCGGCAAAGCCACCTTTGAAAGGCGGATGCCCCCATGCCCCTGATCGACAAAATCCGCGAAGATAAGCTCATCGAACTGGCGAAGGCTCGCTTTGATCCTGACTTGAAACCAGCCGAACTCAAGGTGCTGCACGACTCGGCCAGCTCCGAAGACCTGCCCGAGCCGGATGAGAAGGCCCCGCGCCCTGAAGTTCGCGCGGCCTTCATCCGCTGGCTGGCTACTGATCCAGAGGCCGTGCCGCATATCGACCCTAGGGGCATTCGCGTCTTTGCCACAACCATTACTGGCCAGCTCAACCTCAGAGAATGTCATATTGATTCGACGCTGGTTTTTCGCCGCTGCGACTTCCAGGGCAAGATCAACCTCCAGTCCGCGGAGGCAAAATGCCTCTTTTTCTTGAATTCTTCGCTGGCTGGGGGTATTCATGCCGACTGGGTCATTGTTCACGGCACGCTTTTTCTCCGGAACATCCACGCCGAGAGTGAGATTCGCTTGTTAGGCGCGCAGATCGAGGGCAATCTTGAATGTTCCGGTGCGAAGCTGAAGACTGAGGGCAATGCACTCAGTGCGGACGGTGCAAAAATAGATGGCGATGTCTTCCTGAGGGATGGCTTCGAGTCCGACGGCGCAATTCGTCTTCTCAGTGCGGATATCAAAGGACAACTAAACTGCACCGGCGCGAAGCTGAAATCTGAGGGTAATGCACTCTATGCGGACGGCGTGAAGATCGGCTGCGACATCTTCATGATGGACGGCTTTGAGATCGGGGGCACGATTCGCCTGCTGGGTGCTGAGGTTGGAGGGGACTTAACAGTCTTTGGCGCTAAAGTTTCTAGAGCTATCTGCCAGAATACGGTTGTTAAGGGAGATATGATATGGCAGTGCATCGAGAAATCCGAGGACACATATCTCAATCTGATAGGCATGCGGGTGAAGAACCTGCGTGACGACCGAATGAGTTGGCCGGACGAGGAACACCTTGATATTGACGGGCTGGTCTATGAGGAATTGACCCTCCACGAGACTTCATCAGATGAAAATATCAAAGCTGGTCTGTATCCACACGAGCTACCGCTAGTAGCCGAGGAACGGATTGCGTGGATCATGCTCCAGCCACCCGAACGCCGCACCGAGCCACAACCGTGGATGCAGCTTCGGGATTTACTAGAGAGGAAAGGCGATCGCAAAGGGGCTAAACATGTCCTCTATAAGTTGCGCTGTTTGCAGGTTAAGAATGAGTGGTTTCTTCGACAGAAGTTGTCGATCGCTTTTGCATGGCTGGAAGAATCGCTGATACGGATTCTTTGCCCGATAGCGATCACTCTTTTACTGGGCACGCTCATCTTTTACAGAGCTGATCAAGGCAGTAAAATGCTTCGCACAGACAACAAGGTCACGGAGGTGAGCTATCCGCCCTTCCAGCCTTTTGTTTATACGCTGGAAAATACCGTTCCGTTGGCGAAGCTGGGGATGGACGACAAATGGGCGCCCAATCCAGCAACAGACTGGTATTGGTTTCTGGCGGTTAGCCGCTGGTTACTTATCTTTATAGGCTGGTTCTACTCTGCTGTTCTGGGCGCAGCACTTCTCAGACGCTTTAAGGAATAGCCAGTCCTTGCAGATTATTACCCTATTTCGCCGCATAATCGTTCCAGAAGTCTTTCTTCAATCACGTCCAACACGTCTTTTCCGTGTCGTCTTCCAGCCGGAAGCTGTCGGCAAGGGTCAAAACGTCCCGTAACTCCTTATCCTGGACGATTTTGCAGGGAACTCCTTTGTTTTGATGATTTTACAGCGCAACCCCGTCTGTAACCTCAACAAAACAACGACATTGCGTCCAAAATACGGGTGGGGGTACCCCCACACTTTTCGCGTTCTTTGATTCAAGGGCCGGTCCCCACCGTTAAGCTGAAAGCTGGGAGCTGGAATCTGAAAGCTGTCCGCTATCTCGGCCTCGACGTCGGCAACCGCCGCATCGGCGTAGCCGTCTCTGACGAGCTGGGCCTGACCGCGCAGCCGGTTCTGACGCTGGAGCGCAAGCGCAATCAACGCGACGACCTCCGTTCGCTGGCCCGCCTCTGCCGGCGCTTCGCCGTCGTGGGCATCGTGGTGGGCAATCCCGTGCATCTGGACGGCGGCGTCAGTCCCCAGGCCGCCAAGATCCAGGCCTTTGCCGCCGAACTGGGCTCTCTGTCCGGCCTGCCCATCCACCTGTGGGACGAGCGGCTGACCACCCGCGAGGCCCACCAGATTCTCTACGAAGCCGGTCACCCCCGCCAGCAGCATCGCCGCGTGGTGGACCAGGTAGCCGCCACGCTCATCCTGCAATCGTTTCTGGACGCAAAATCAGCTTCTAGCTGCTAGCTTCTAGCCTTTAGTTTCGATTATTAGACTGTAAAGCGTTGACAAATAATCATTTGCTTATTGAAAAAAGAACTCCCTCCGAGTAAGCCCGAAAATTTCGTAGTCAAGGCTAGCGGCTGGAAGCTAGCAGCTAGAAGCTGCTCTCTGCGTATAATGAAGATTCAAGCTCTTCTATCTCTTGCGGAATGAGCAAACTCCGCTCGCCGCCACGGACCTCGGATGCCCGAACACATCAAGAAGCAGATTCTTGCCGAGATTAAAGCTCTTGAGCATGAGCTTTCCCACGAATTGCCCGCCGAGATCAAAAAGGCGCGGGCGATGGGCGACCTGTCGGAGAACGCCGAGTATCACATGGCCAAACAGCGTCAGGACTTTGTCAACGCGCGGCTGGGCCAACTGAACCGGCGCATGGCCGAGCTTTCCTTGGTCAATCTCTCCAACATTCCCAAGGACAAGGTCGGCTTTGGCTCCACGGTAGTGGTCTACGACATGACCAAGGACGAGGAAATCGAATACCGCCTGGTAACCAGCGAGGAGTCCGATGTCGCCAAGGGGCTGATCTCGACCACTTCACCCATCGGCCGCGGCCTGGTGGGCAAGCAGGTGGGCGACACGGTCACCATCGTCACTCCCAACGGCAAGCGCCAACTGGAAATTCTGAAACTGACCACCGTTCACGATGAATCCGGCCCGGACGAGAGCTCGGATGAGAGCCCGGACGACGCCATCAACGAACGGCAGCAAGGAAAATCGAAATGACCTGGACCAGCGCATTTGGCCGCGCCTGCGGATGGCTGCTCAACAAGATTGTGCATGGCCTGGCGCTGACCCGCATCTCGCCCAATGTGCTTACCATCATCGGCCTGTGCATCAATATCGTGGCCGCGGTCTTGTTTGGGCACGCCAGCGCCGCCAATGCCGACTTGATGTTCTTCTATGCGGGTGTGGTGATCTTCTGCGCCGGCCTCTTCGATATGGTGGACGGACGGGTGGCGCGGCGCATCAACAAGGTTACCGTCTTCGGCTCGTTTTTCGACTCGGTGATCGACCGCTACTCCGACGTGGTGCTGTTCTTCGGCTTGCTGGTTTACTACGGCCGCATCAATCGCTTCCGCTATGTGGTGCTGGTGGCCTTTGTCATGGTGACTTCGCTGATGGTCAGCTACACGCGCGCCCGCGCCGAGAACCTCATCGAGCAATGCAAGGTGGGCTTCATGGAGCGCCCGGAGCGCATCGTGCTCATTATCATCGGCGCCGTGTTCAACCATTGGGGCGCCATGGCTCCGGTGCTGTGGATTCTGGCCGCCCTCTCCACCATCACCGTGGCCCACCGTATCGTTTACACCTACCAGAACACCAAGCACATGAAGCCGCCGAACTGAAGGGCTGGCTCCAGCGGTTGATGAGGAACGACCGGCATTAGCAGTTCACCATCACTGTGGAGCAGGGCTTCTCAGGCTCCCATTGAACCAGAAATTTGGTAACTTCCGCGGATTCCATGCGCCGCATGGCCTCGAACTCGCCGCTTTTCTGGCTGAAGAGCAGCTTGCCGTGTTCGTCGAGGACGGCGAGAGCGGGCACTCCTCGCCGTAGAGGAACCTCGTATTGCTGGGCGATGTCCAGATTGGCGTCCATATAGCCGATGTTCACGTGCACCAGTACATAATCCGCCTCCAGGATGGCTCGGTTGGCTGGGTCGTGGAAGTAAATGTCCAGCACCTTGCAATCGGGGCACCAGTTGCCGCCAAAGTCCAGCAGGATGCGCTTGTGGGTCGCGGCGGCTGAGTTGAGTGCTGCGGCCAGGTCGGTCCGGGCCTGCGCCGGGTCGGGATAGATCGCGCGGCTGGCGAAGGGGTTGGCAGTCGTGGTAGGAGCGGTAGCCTTGCAGGCAGTCAGGGCCAGCACGGCGGCCAGTGCAATCAACGGGATGGTCTTCATCGGGAGCCCTCCACAACTGTTTACAAGTCTGCCACAAACCTGCTACGCGCTGCCACAAACCCGGAATGAGCGCCATTTTCGTGCCCCGGCTCCGCTGATCTTGCTCCCGCCTTGGCGCGAGGGCTTATACTCTTCTGGCTGGATGAGAAACTCGACCGATCTGCGCGAACGGCTGGCTTCAACGGTCTTCCCCGACCTGGGGACGTTGATGGAGGGCTATGCGCGGGCGGCGGCGGAGTTGGCCACGAGCGAGTTCCAGCAGAAGCTGGACTTTACCTCGGAATCCATCGACGCGCTGGACGAGATTCTGGTGCTGGTGGGCGAGAGCCCGGAGCTGGACCTGGACTTCGAGGTGCGGCTGTGGGGCAGCTACCTGGGCGAGGTGCTGCGCCGCCGCTACGCCGGCGTCTGGGAGATGACCCAATATCCCGGCGGCGCGGCGGCGGTTCCGGCCATTGAGGTGCGCGCCTCAAGACTCTTTCCGCTGATGAAGGTCTATCGCCGTCTGACCGTGGGCGAAGAGGAAGACCTGAGCGCTTTCTGCGCCATGGTAACCGAGAGACTGGGCAAGCCGGCGCAGGTGAACTAGCCCTGCGCGGGCATCCGGCTTTGTGCGACAATAATCACTGAGAGTGCGCGACGGCGAAAACCGGGCGCGTGGAGGATAGGGCAATGGGTTTCCTGACTGAACCATCGCATTTAATTATCATTGCAATCATTTTGCTCGTGCTTTTTGGCGGCAAGAAGCTGCCGGAACTGGGCAAGGGATTGGGCGAGGGATTGAAGGGCTTCAGGGAAGGCCTCAAAGGCGTCACCGACCCACAGACCGCCGCGCCGGCATCCACCTCGACGCCGGCCGAGGCCGCATCTAAAAAAGAAGAGATGGAATATGTCACTTGCAGCCGCTGCGGGAATCGATTTGAAAACCCGCTTGGATTTAAAGTGACGGACTATGTTTGCCGCTCGTGTCAGAAGAGTTCATAACAGCAAGTAAGCGCCGGGCGTTGAGTTTCCCGGGTTTGGACATCACTTTCAGTAGAAAGGCCTGTGCGTGAGCACAGGCCTTTTCGTTCCTGTATGGGTTGAGAGGGCCAGTTGGTCCTAGTGAACATCCTGCCCTGAGGTGTAGTAGCCGGTTTTGGCGATAACCTCCATGCCGGGCCGCTCGACGCGCACATCGATTTTGCGGAACCTGGTGTCGATGACCGGCTGTTTGGTGTAGTAGCCCAGCGTGTACTGGTTGCGCGCCTCCTCGGCGATCTTGGCGTAGCTTCTTTCGATGCCATCCACGCCCCGCTCGGAATCCAGCACGCCGCCGGTGTTGTGGGCGTAAGTGACCAGAACGTTGTCAAACATGGTGAAGGGCACATGGAGGCGGCTGACGTAGCCTTCGCCCCAGCGGGCTGAATCGCCCACCAGCGTTCCGTAGACGGCGGTCTTGTTGGTTTCCAGATACTTCAGCACCTCTTTGACAGTGGCCTTGGAACCATATTCCTTGCCGTCACTGATGACGTAGATGATGCGGCGGCGGCCCTTGGGCCGGGTAGACAACTCCTTGGCGGCGGCCAGGATGGCGTCATTAAGGGTGTGAATCTCCTTGTGGATCGAATCCCAGCCGGCGCTGCCGCCTGCTGATTTCCCGGGTTGCAGATTGGGGTCAACGCAGTTGCCATTCTGGTGTATGTTGCAGCCATACATCGCACCGCTGTTGATCGGCACCAGCATCTCTTCGCCGGCGGACTTGGTCATGGAGAGCACGAAAGGAACCCGCGCGCTCTGCGCGCCGGTAAAGCCCCCGGAGCGATTTTGTGCGCCGTTGTTATAGGAAAAAATGGCTATTTCGTCATAGGGCGTCAGCGCCCCCTGGATGGCGCCAAGGGAGTTGTTAACCTTGGTCATCACGTCGGAGGTCAGGCTCTGGTCGATGACGAAAGCAATCGACAGCGGGAACGCATCCGTGGTGAAAAAGGCCAAGGGCTCACGGGTGTCGTTCTCGTAGATCTTGAAGTCGTGATAGGTGAGGCCGGCCACCAGCTTTCCCTTCGAGTCCTTGACGGTGACCGGGACCTCGACGAAATTCACGGGAAGGCGGATGGTAAAGCCAGGACCTTCGCCGGCAGCGGGCATCTCCGGCGCGGTGGTCTGAACCTGGTCCT
Organism: Occallatibacter sp.; assembly: GCA_050011175.1. GTDB lineage: Bacteria > Acidobacteriota > Terriglobia > Terriglobales > Acidobacteriaceae > Telmatobacter. Next base: position 57,130 of record JBEKJR010000003.1, on the reverse strand, counting down.
TGACCTGATTGGTAAGAACCTGGCTACTGGGCGCGGGCTGCTGCTGGGCTGGAGGGTTGGAAGAAGAAGTGGGTCCGGACGGGGTCTCCCCGGCGCCCTTGCCGGGAGTAATCGGGCCGTTTATGTCCGATGCCAGCGGTTTCGGCGCCTGGGGTTGAGGGGCGTCGGGCACGGTGGGTTGCTGCTGTTGGGCCAAAACTACAGGGCTCAAATTCAGGCCCGAATTCGAGCTCAAACTCAGGAGCGCCGCCAGTGCGATTGCCGTTAAACCGAATTTCACAGGTATTCTCCAGTGGTCAGTGAACAGTGGACAGTGTTCAGTTAACTCGATTTTAACGCTTATGAATCTGGTGTTCCAGGTGGTCCGTAAACTGTTGACAGCGCAAGCCGGCTACGGGGTTGCGGCAACTGATCACGGATCACTGTCCACTGCCCACTGACACAGTACCGCAACCGTCAGAGTATCAGACGCGCCAGCGCCGCGGAGGTTGCAACCGGCGGGAAACCGTTCCGGTATGCTCTCTTGAGAGTACAGATTTCGTCTAAAGGACCAGAATGAAACCTCAATGGGGAGTTGCCGCTTTGCTGCTTGGCCTGCCGGCGCTGGTCCCAGCCTGGGCCCAGCTTGCTCCTTCGCCGGACGCACCCCCGGTCAGCACTGCCCCGGCGCCGGCGCCCGACAACCGGCCGATAGCCACTCTCAAGCTGAACGTCAACCTGGTGGATGTGGTCTTTACCGTCAAGGACAAGGCCGGAAGCCTGGTCCCCCATCTGACCAGGAATGACTGTACCGTCTCCGAAGACAAGGTACCGCAGACGCTCAAGAGTTTTGTGGAAGAGGCCCATCTGCCGCTGACCCTGGGGATTGTGCTGGACACATCGGCAAGCCAGGCCCGTGTGCTGCTCCTTGAGCAGGACGCGGGGAGCCAGTTTCTGGAGCGAGTGCTCAAGCCCAAAGATGAGGCATTTGTAATCTCTGTCGACGTAGATGTAAATCTGCTGCAGGATTTGACCAACAGTCCCCGGCAATTGTCGCGCGCTTTGTACAAAGCGGAGATCAACACCGCCGGAGGCAATGGCGCGACGGGGATACCCGGCGCCGGCGGAGGAACGATTCCCACCCCTGGAGGGCCCCGCGGAACTTTGCTCTATGATGCGGTCTACCTGGCTGCCAGAGAAAAGATGAACCAGGAGACGGGCCGCAAGGCGATGATTCTGCTCACTGACGGCCAGGACCAGGGCAGCCGCGTCAAGATCAACGAGGCCATCGCGGCGGCGCAAAAATCGAACGTTGCCGTCTATGTGATCCTCATTGCCGATGTTCGCGGCTATTTGGAGCAAGGCATGGGTTATTTTGGCTATTCGCCGATGAAGAAGATGACCGAGGAGACCGGCGGCCGGCTCATCGACGTGGGCAACAACGGCAAGAAGCTGGATGCCGCCTTTGAGCAGATCGAAGACGAGTTGCGCACCCAATATGTGGCCACCTATACGCCCACAAATACCAAAATGGACGGCACCTTCCGCAAACTCTCTGTGGAGTGCCACGGGGACGGCATGAAGGTGCAGGTCCGCAAGGGATATTACGCCGCCGCGCCGCAAAATTAGCGCCCTTTCAGAAAAGTAATCGAATTGTGCAAAAGATGACTGAAAATCGCTTAGAACTGCTCTGTTTTCGGACAGTACATTACCTTTGGATTGCTCCACTGTAATCTGGCGCAGCACAATATTTCTCATTAACATCGGCAAAGGTTGAAAAAACTTTAGCCTTCTCGGAAAATATCTTTGAGGGCGCGAGGATTCTCTCTCCAGGAGCCTGCCGTGATGATTAATTGCGCAGCCAGCGATGGTTTTGAGATCAGTCCACGGTTTCGCCGCACCGTAGAGGAGCGGATTGAACGGCTGGAGAAAGATGCTGCTTTCGACGAGGCGCAGGTGTCCTTGTTGGAGGATGGCGACCACATCCGCAGGCATATGCGTCTGGTGGCTATGCAGCGAGGCGAGGCTCTGCGCATGAGGCTGTTCCTGGATCGCGCCAGGACCCGCTTGCCTCGGCCACTGATCCCGCTGTAAAAAACCGGGAAGAAGGAATCGGTGAGGGTCATTGACGGGCGCGTCGAGGTCAGCACCGTTCCTGGGGCAAGAAGACGGCTTTTCCTGTTGGTATGCACATGCTTTCAACAGGATTTAGTTGTTGCAAGTGACAGCGTGTCATCAATCTAGCTTTTTTCCACCGGTCGCTTTCAGATTTAGAGACAAAGTTTCGCTTCGTTTTCCCTCTTCACATCCGAATCCATCCCTCGTACTCTTGGCCTTCATTGCAGGATTTTAACCGGCACTATTGCTGGTTTTGCCCCATGGCTTCATTTACAAATTGATCGTGAGCGAAGACAACTGTGTGTATCGAATAGCCGGTTGCCGCATTGCAGAGGCGCCGTGCCTGCCAGGGCGGAACGCGCCGCATGCAGGGCAATCAGGCCGCAAGATCTACCAGAGAAAAGCCTGTTCGCTTCCGATTTCCAGGCCCTAAGCGCATTGCGCCAGCCTGCCACAGAGCGGGCAATGGCGTAGTTCCCGTGCGGAACCATCAACATTGCAACAGAATTGCACCAAGGAGGTCATCCCCAGATCATGCGACCCAAGAAAGTAATTCTCTGCGTAGACGACAACGAACAGGAGCTCTCCGTGCTCAAGTTCATGCTGACAACCAACGGATACCGGGTGGTTGCAGCGACCAGCGGCCGGGAGGCCATCGACATTTTTTCCGGGACCCCGGTGGACCTGGTGCTGGCCGACTATTCCATGCAGCAAATGAATGGCTGCCAGTTGGTGGGGCGGTTGAAACAGATCGCGGCTCATGTGCCCATGATTCTGCGGGGAGACCCGCAGAAGATGGCGGGCGAGACGCACGCCGCCGATGCCCTGCTGGCCAAGAAGAACTGCTCGTCCCATGAACTGCTGGAGCGCATCAAAGTGATGAGCGCCCGCAAGCGCGGCCCGCGCAAGGGCTCGCAGCGGCAGGTTTCCGTGGTGGAGCTGGCGGTGGCGTCGTAAAAGCAGGGAACAGGAAATAGGGAACAGGGAATAGCGAGACTGAGTCATTCTTCAGAGCAGAGCCGACTGTGCCCGATGTTCTGTAGGCAGTTTTCGCGATCCATTTCCCCAATCATTGCCAGCCGGCCTATTCCCTAGTCCCTATTCCCTGTTCACTGTTCTTTACCCCCTTGACGGCTGCGCGGGCGGGTGGGATACTCCCCATCGGTACCCAGTCTGGCGATTGTTCCTTCCCTGCCAGCGGGGGTTGGCTTTTTTATGGATCTGATTGTGGTTCGTCTTCTTTTTGTGGCCCTTCTTGCCGGGGTCTGTTATTTCCTTCATCCGTTCGGCATGACAGGATGGGTGAGTGCGGCGATGGGCGCCGGGACTGCCGGCGCGGTCATTGTCTTCGAATACCGCGTACGGGCGCTGAGCCTGAAACGGCTGATCGGCGCCGTGGTTGGCAGCGTGCTGGGCATCCTGGGCGCGGCGCTGTTTTGCCTGGTGCTGCGCGGCGCTCTGACGCCCGGGCCCACATCGTCGGCAATTCAGATCTTCGACCTGCTGCTGATGACCTATGTGGGGTTGCTGGTGGGCGCCAGCAAGGGCGACCTGCTGAACCCGGCGGCGCTGGGCACGGTCTTCATGGGCGACCGGCCCGCGCGGCGCAGCGCCAAGGTGCTGGACACCAGCGTGATCATTGACGGCCGCATTGCCGACATCGCTGAGGCGGGCTTCATCGACGGCATGATGGTGGTGCCGGAATTTGTGCTGCGCGAGTTGCAGTCGGTGGCCGACTCCACCGACGGCTCAAAGAGACAGCGTGGCCGCCGCGGCCTGGATATGCTGCAGCGCATGCAATCCAATTCCGCCATCCAGGTGCAGATCGTCTCCGACGACTTTCCCTCCATTCACGAGGTAGACCTGAAGCTGCTGGAGCTGGCCAAGAAGTGGCAGGCCAAGGTGGTGACCAACGACTTCAACCTGAACAAGGTGGCCCACCTGCATCACGTCGAGGTGCTGAACATCAACGACCTGGCCAACGCGCTGCGGCCGGTGGTGCTGCCCGGCGAAAAGATGTCGGTGCTCGTCCTCAAGGAAGGCAAGGAGTTCAACCAGGGGGTGGGCTATCTGGACGACGGCACCATGGTGGTGGTGGATCATGCGCGCAAGCTGATCGGCAAGTCGGTGGAGATTACCGTGACCAGCGTGCTGCAAACCGCCAGCGGCAAGATGATCTTCGGCAAGATGGACGAGAACGGCAAGCCACCTGCGGTGGGGCCGACGGCCATGCCGGGAGGAATGCTGTAAATATGCGTAATGTCAAAACGGAGAAAAATCAAATGAATCTTAAATGTGCTCTTGGCTTCCATAACTGGAGTGGCTGCAAATGTTCACAATGTGAGAAGACTCGCGACGAAGCCCACTCCTGGGTTGGTTGCAAATGCTCCAAGTGTGGTAAGACGCAGGACAAAGGTCATGACTGGTCGAAGGACTGCGATAGATGCAAGTGGTGCGGCAAGACTCGGGATGAAGGTCACGACTGGTCCAAGGACTGTGCGCGGTGCGCGAGATGCAGCAAGACAAAGACCGTTGTTCACCCCTGGAGTGGCTGCAAATGTGCCAAGTGTGCGAAGACCCGCGATGAATGCCATACCTGGCAAGGCTGCAAATGCGTCATCTGCGGCGAGACTCGGGATGAGGGTCACAGCTGGGTTCAGGATTGCGAGAAATGTTCGTCATGCGGCAAGATCCGAATCAAAGCCCACGACTGGAATACTGATAGTGGGAAGTGCTCGAAGTGCGGGTTGCCGGTGGTGGAGGTCCTGGAGGTTTTGGAAAAGCGGTTGTTCCTCGGCACGGTAACGCTGATTCAGGGCGACGCCAACGCAGAGCTGACGATTACCGAAATAACGAATCTCACGATCGCCGTCGTAAGGATGGCGCGAACCGCCACCATAAAACTCATGGCACCCTGGATCGTAGCAATCGATCGTGGGGGAGGCCGGACTCCTTCTATCGGAGTTATAAAAGTCATCCCAAAGAGTTACTCGAAGCCCGTTCCTGCTATTCTCACAGGACTGGGTGGCTCCCCGGGGGACACGTTCTTGCCTTCGGGCTGCACCGCAACTTTCCTGGAAGAGTACGAGGGGCCAGTAAGTAATTTTGGGAATCCGGATTCGTTCATTTTGGTAGTTGCGTTCCCGGCGACCCTGGCTTGCAGCGAAATCGATAAGATTCTTCTCGTAAATCCAGAAAGATAGAGCGGAATCAAGATAGCCATACCAGATGAACGATCAACCAATTGTCTGTAATTGTCCCAAACGGGACTGTCCGCGGCACGGCGATTGTGTTGCCTGCCAGGAATTTCATCTGAATTCCAAGCATCCCAGGCCGCCGCGCTGCGAAAGAAAGCCCAACTGGCTGCGAAGGCTCTTTGGCGCAGGCTCATCGGCGGCAAGGTGAGCTTCGAATTCCATGACGATAAACTGCCGTTATTCTGCTGATAAATTGCCGTTAACTGCTCGCGAATTCAGGCAGCTTTGACGGCGATGCAGGCGGAACGGGTGCGGGCCTTCGCCTCTATGGGAGAACATTGCAAACGGCCACGCTGCCGGTGTTTGCAGATAATTACCCCTCTCCGGCGCACAATCAAAGCAATCAAAAGGCTATGCCCCTCCCGTTCCTTGACAACTGACCGTTAACAGCTAAAAACCGCATCTTTTCGCCTCCGCCGCTTCCGCAACCCACTCAAAAACCATGAGTTAGCTCTACCTCAGGGGCAAAAATGCAACAATTGTTTTGTCCGTTTTCGCCTTTTGGACCAAAAATCAAAATCAGGTAACCATCATGGGATCAACAATATAACCAATCCGCGAGGGCGAACAAAGGGCATATAAAGGGCGAAACCAAAGCGCGGGAATTGAACCGGAAATGGCCAGTGGAACTTGATAAGGATGAAGGTAAACATCCTGAGATCAATAATATAACCACTCTGCACGGGCAAACAAAGGGCGAAACCAAGGCGCGGGATTCCGGCTGTCTCGCCTCTCCATTTTGAGACGCGGGAGTCGCATCCTTCATCGGGATCGAATTTCAAATGCGATGGCCCTGTCCTATCGCCACTCCTCAGTACTTCTGCATCTTGGGGTCGATCTCGTCAGCCCAGGCCAGAATTCCGCCGGCCAGGTTGACGACGCGGGGATAGCCCTGCTGCTTGAGGTACTCGGCGATCTTCTGCGAGCGGACACCCGAGCGGCAGTGCACGATGATCTCGCGGTTGCGGTCGATCTCAGAGAGGCGATTGGGGACATCGTTTTGCGGAATCAGTTTGCCGCCGATTTGGGCGATCTTGTATTCGTAGGGCTCGCGCACGTCGAGGATGTAGACGTCTTCACCGGCATCGATGCGGCGCTTGAGCTCCTTGACGGCGAGCTGGGGAATTCCGTTCTTCATGGCTTTCTCCTCCGGGGTTTCAGGGGCAATGCCGCAGAAGTGCTGGTAGTCGATGAGCTGGGTCACGGTGGGATTGGAGCCGCAGACCGGGCACTGGGGATTCTTGCGCAGCTTGAGCTCTCGAAATCTCATAGTAAGGGCGTCGACCAGCAGCAGCCTCCCGATAAGCGAATCGCCTTTGCCGAGGATGAGCTTGATGACCTCGGCGGCTTGGATGACGCCGATGATTCCGGGCATGATGCCTAGCACTCCTCCCTCGGCGCAACTGGGAACCAGGCCGGGCGGCGGCGGCTCGGGATAGAGGCAGCGGTAGCAGGGGCCTTGCTTGGTGGCGAAGATGCTGGACTGGCCCTCAAATCTGAAAATAGACCCGTAGACGTTGGGTTTGCCTGTCAGCACGCAGGCGTCGTTGACCAGGTAGCGGGTGGGGAAGTTGTCGGTGCCGTCGGCCACGATGTCGTAGTCCTTGAAGATTTCAAGGGCGTTGGCGCTGGTGAGCATGGTTTCGTGCTTGACGATGCGGACGGAGGGATTGAGGGCGTTGAGCTTCTCCATGGCCGAGTCCAGCTTCTTGCGCCCGACGTCTCTGGTGGAGTGAATGATCTGGCGCTGCAGGTTGCTGGCATCTACAACATCAAAGTCCACCAGGCCCAGAGTGCCGATGCCAGCCGCGGTGAGATAAAGGGAGAGGGGCGAACCCAGTCCTCCGGTACCCACACAGAGCACGCGCGCGGCTTTGAGTCTCTGCTGGCCCTCCATGCCCACCTCGGGCAGGATCAGGTGGCGCGCGTAACGGGAGAGGTCTTCGGTGGTCAGCTCAGGCAGTGCGGCTGGATTATTTGTCGTCATAGCTCAATTCTACGGTGCAAGTTGAACAGGCCGGTAATGTGCGGGGTTTCGCTGGCGGCTTCTCGCCTTTCATGGGAATTGCAGCCATCGCTCCGAATGTGCGAGATTGGGTATGCGAGATTGCAGATTCGAGAAGATTCTGCCGGTAATAGCACCCTCAGGAGGGTTTTATGCCAAAGGTTATTCAGTCCATCGTAAAGCTCTCGCTGATCCTCATCATCACATCAGTATCAGTCGCTCTGTTGTCACAAAACGCACCGCCACCACCTTTCGTACTCGGGACGCCTATTGCTAATAGTGAACTCCCGGGCACGGTGCTTCTCGGTTTAGGCTTTGTAGACCTTGAAGCCTATACCGCTACGAAGCGACCCATTCCTCAAGCGATAACGGACAAGCCGCTATCCCTGACCAGACAAACCAATTCCGTCCTGCGCAGCTTTGATGGAACAAGTACTACAACTGTAGATACAACTAAAATGGAGCGTGATTCCAAAGGTAGAATACGTATCGATTTCGTTCGTGAAATAAACGGGGAACGGTTCGTGCCTGATGCAATCATTACTGATCCCGTCAAACAGGAATATTTTGTTATCAATTCAATTCGCCGTCTCGTAACAATAGTTCACCCCCCAAGTGCAGCGTCCGTATCTCAACCCGAAAGTGCGCGCGAGGCCCAAGTCCAGGGCAGGCAGACGCTTCCATCCAAGACGATTCTTGGGATCGCAGTGGATGGCACTAGAACTGTTACGACTGGTAAAAAGGTGATATCAAGGGATGGCAAACTCGCGGATATTCAATTGACGATTAACCGATGGCGTTCGCGTGAACTTGGTGTGGAGTTGGAATCTGAGTGGACATATGCCGGCATGGGAAAGATCGTTATGAAAACTATTCAAATTGACCAGAAGGAACCTGATGCTTCTTTATTCGAATTGCCCAAAGACTATACTGTGATAGATGCGGAAGGAAAATCTTCAAATTGACATCTAGGTGGGTGTCCGCTTAACTCACCACTTTGTTATCCTCGCAGACTGGAAGGCTGCCTTGAGCCGAAAAACCCGCAAACTTAACTTTGATCAGATTCTGGAGAGGCTGTGCGCGCACGCCTTCGATGTGACGCCCTCAAACGAAGTTGCAGGTGGCGTGCTGGTGAGCAAACATGGGGCCGGGTCGGTTTTGGTGGCTGGCGCAGACAAAGCGTCGCCGGTGGCCTTTGCCATTCATCCCGGAGCGCTGATTGGGGGCCATGTGGCCCGGCTGCTGGATCGCGGCCATCAGAAATTCATTCAAACAGCCCAATTTGAGCTTCCCGCCACGGCCAGCCAGTTGCACGCGATTCATCGGTTCAGCGAAGAGTTGAAGCAGTTGACCGGCGACCTCGATCTGTACAACGAGTCATTGGGGACCACCAGCGACCTTTACATCTATGACCGCTTGAAGGGCCGTGAAGCTGTGCAGCCTGCTCCAATACGCCCATGGGATCTGGCTAAAGGGCACTAATTTCTAGGCGGTGACGGCAATGGAATCGGCAGAAAAGACGCAGGTCGCCAATTCGTCGCAGGCAAAGCCCGCCAAGAGTGACCGGCGCGAGGCGTCGCGGGAAGCGGTCGATACCTCTGCGGTGATTTTTCTCATCAAGATCGCATCGCGGCTGCGTGGGCGCATTCTCGACCTGAGCCTGAGTGGCTGCCGCATCCGCACCGATGAACGCTTTCCGGTGGGCATCTATACACGGGTGGAGACTGAGTTTCGCCTTGACGGGCTGCCCTTCCGGCTGGGCGGCGTCGTCCAGGCCATTCACGACCGGCACACGGTGGGCATCCGCTTCCTGGACATGAGCAGCCGCAAGCACAAGCAGGTGGAGCAGTTAATCGAAGATATCCGGGAAGTGAAAAACAGAGAACAGGGAACAGCCACCCCAGCGAGTACAGATCGCTCGCCGGGAACCCCGGCAGAGAACAGGGAATAGGAAAAACCTTACCGCCGCCGCGCCCGCTCCCGTTGCAGTTCGCGATAAATCTCGCTTTTGGATTGGCCGAGTTCGCGCGCTAGTCGTTTGAGGGCTTCCTTTTCGTCCACGCCTGCTTCGGCCTGGAGGCGAGCTACGCGGTCGGCAATCTTCTGGGAAGCGGCCCCCGCAGCTCGACCTTGAGTGAGCGGCCGCGCCTCGACCAGCAAGGTCATCTCGCCGCGCATGCGATCCCGGACAGCCAGATCGCGGCGCACCTCGGCTACTGTGCCGCGCATAAACTCCTCGTGAATCTTGGTCAGTTCACGAGCCAGTACGACGCGCAAGGCGGGACCAAATACGACTTCAAGGTCGGACAGCGTCTCCAGAATGCGGTGGGGCGCTTCGTAAAAGACCAGGGTGCGCGCGGCCTCGTTGCTCTGAATCTCAGCGGCCAGCGCTTCGAGCCTGGTTCGCCGCGCCCCGGCTTTTTCCGGCAAAAAGCCGATGAAGTGAAACTCCTCGGCGGGTAATCCAGAGGCCACCAGCGCACTGAGCGCCGCATTGGCTCCGGGGATGGGGATGACCGCGACGCCGGCGGCAATTGCCTCTGCTGTGAGCCAGCCTCCGGGATCGCTGATGCCCGGTATTCCGGCGTCGGAGACGATGGCGATGCGGCCGCCGGCCTTGAGCGCGTTGATCAGCTCGGCGGCGCGCTGACGCTCGTTGTGCTGGTGGCAACTTACGGTGGGGGTGGTGATCTTGAAGTGGTTGAGCAGCTTCTGCGTCTGGCGGGTGTCTTCGCAGGCGATGCGGTCCACGCGGCGGAGCACGTCCAGAGCACGCAGAGTGATGTCGCCCAGGTTGCCGATGGGGGTGGCGACAAGATAGAGGCCAGAAGCAAGCGGTGATTCCGGTTCGGCGGGCATGGGCATGGTCAGCCTCTGGCTTCCTAGAGGGCTTTCTCGCGGGCTTCTTCGCGTTCCATGCGGCGCTGCTCGGCCAGGAGCGACATGGCGCTCATCAGGTTCTGGACGCTGACAATGCCGACCACGCGCCCGCTTTCGGTGATGGGAATCAGGGAAAGTCCGCGGCCGGTTTGGATGCGGCGAATGGTGGTTCCCAGCGTGTCCTCGGGGCGCGCCACCTGGAAGGCCTTGGACATGGCTGCCTGCACATATCCGTTGCCGTCGTTGCGCAGCGCATCCACAATGCGCTGGCGGCTTATGATGCCCACCAGTTGCGGGCCGCGCACTACGGGAAAATCCTCCTGCAGCGAGTGGATGCAACGCGCCAGCGCGCCGGCCAGGGTGTCAGAGGGCGAGAGAGTGGCGAAATCAGTGAGCATCACCTCGCGCATATGCACGGTGTCTACCACAGACTGGAAGAAGACGCCCTGATCCTCGATTTGCGCGCCGATCATGATGAAGAAGCCAGCGATGATCAGCCAGGGACTGTGCAACAACATGCCGGCTACCATGGCGAGCAGCGCCAAAATCTGGCCCAGTCCGGCAGCCATGCGGCCCGCGGGCGTGAAACCGTGCTTGCGGGCAAAGCTGCCTCGAAGCAGCCGTCCGCCGTCCAGGGGGTAGGCTGGCAGCAGGTGCAGAACTCCCAGACCCGCCTGCATCCATACCATGCTGCGCACCAGATGAGCGGCCGAAATCCACGGCTGGGCAAATAGATTGATATCGCCGCTGGCGCCCAGAAACGTCGCAGCCAGCAAGAGCGCCGTGGCCATGTTAGCCAGGGGACCGGCCAGAGCCAGGCCAAACTGCCCGCCGCCATGGCTGGAGCCTTCTTGGCTTTCGGGGTCGGCGTAGGCATACATTCCGCCGATAGGCAACATCAGAATGGCGCGCAACCGCAATCCCAGCCATGCGACCACCAGCAGCCTTGCCGTCTCCCGCACCGCTACGGCAGCCACCAGCGTCAGGAACAAACCCAAGCCGCACGCAATGCCGTCCGAGCCGCTCAACGCCAGGCAAACAACCGCCAGAAGCGGGAAAAATGCATGGATGCGCAACTCGACGCCCATCCAGCGGCCCAGCGGAATTGACCAGCCACGCATACAGAATGATTGTAGAAGGTCAGGCCCCGATTCCCGTATGCTGGTTGGCGTGCGCATCATTGCCGGATCGCTCCGTTCCCGCAGGCTGGAGGCTCCGCCGGGACTCGCCACCCGGCCCACAAGCGACCGGCTGCGCGAAACCCTCTTTAACGTTCTGGCGCCACGGATTGAGGGCGCGGCCTTTCTGGATTTGTATGCAGGCTCGGGCGCGGTGGGCATGGAGGCGCTCAGCCGCGGGGCGGCGCAGGTGGAGTTCGTCGAGCGGGCTCCCGTGGCGCTCAAGGTTTTGCGCGGCAACCTGGAACGCTTGGGGATCACGGCCGGATTTAAGATTCACGCCGCTGCTGTAGGAGCAACTCTGCGCAAAATGCAAGCGGCTTCCTATAATGCAGGCGTCGTGGCATCCCACCCTAGATCACCCCAGCGAGCAAAAATCGCTCTCCGGGGACCCCGATGCCGCAACAACAAAGACGCGGCGAGGGTGGGACACCCAACAGCCCCTGGAACGAGGTTTGACCTGGTCTTTCTGGACCCTCCATGGGATGCGGCGGAGGAGTACGCGGCTACACTGGGCCTGCTGGGCGACTCAGCTGCCGGACTGCTCGAGGTTGGCGCGCTGGTTATTGCCGAACACCGCCGCAAGCAGCGGCTTGAAGACCGCTATGATGCGCTGGAACGCATGCGGCTGCTCGAACAAGGCGACTCGGCTCTGAGTTTCTATTTCGCCAGTCGCGGTCTTGCGCAGGAGTGAACGGGCCGGATCCTAGAGCGGAACCGCAGGGAATGGAACGGGATAAAGTGCGGTTCTGCCGGATCTACGGTTTTTATTCACTGTTTAAGGAGGGGAATCGTGCTCAATTTCCACCGTTTTTTACCTTTCAGGCTGAGGGTTTTTGCGTTTTCAGGGCGCAAAACCGTCGATTGTGAGCGGGGTCACTTTCAACCCCATTGACAGGAGGGGAAAGGAAGAGAAAAATGTCGAAGCGGGGTATTCTAAACCGTTTTATGCGGTTTATGGAGGGAAAGTGAAAAACGCAGGGAAGTTGCTTGTTTTTGGTGTGTTGGGTTTTCTGAGTGCGGGATTATTGTTGAGCGGCTGCAAGTCGGCGCCGGAGTTGACAAAAGCCAACGCGCTGGCCTTGATCCAGGCCAATTATGACAGTAAGCCAGCGGCGGGCGTCGCCATCGCGGTGGACTTGCAGGGGCTGAAGGATGGCGTGTCCGCCAAGTATTGGGACAGGGCCACGGTTTATGCCAACCGGATCCAGGGCGACTTCCCACTGACAGCTGAAGGCAAGAAAGTTCTGAAGCTGGCTGACGGGGGCAATAAGATTCTGTGGCGCCCGGATCGCGATCCCGATCCGAACTATGCGGTGGTGGTGACTACTGTAGTCACCAATCATCTTAAGGCGCAGGACATACAGGAGGTGCAGGACGAAATGCTTCCCGGGGTAGATACGGCCAAGGGAGCCGACTTTACCGAGGCCCAGAATCTGGACGGCGTGCCTGCCCCGCTGGCCAAAATTGCCCACAACGCCATCAACAAGCTGACCAACAAGCGTCATGCTGACTTTTCCTTCGAAAACGGGGCCTGGAAGCTGCACTCGATCGAATAAAGAGAAAGAATCCTGAGGGGTGGGGCAGAATGCAGGTTCCCACCCCTGAATTCCTGCGCTTGTCCAAGATTTATATTCTGGAATCTCACCCTGAATCCCATCAGATCCGGAGGTTGTCAGGTGCGTATTGCGCTGTGGTCTATTGCGGTTCTGCTCGCCCTTGCGCCGGTTTGCTCTGCGCAGAATGGAGGCCTTTCTCGACCTGGGCGGATTCCTCTACAAACCACGTCGGGGACGGGATTCATTGGCGCGCCGTATTCGGGCAAAGCAACGACCGTCAAGGAAAAGATACTGACCGACGGCACTAGAACCACGGAGATATTTGTAGAGCTTCTGTGGCGGGATGCCGAAGGGCGCACCCGCAGGGAGTTGATCCAGCACGCCGATTCGGGCGCGGAATTCCGGTCGATCATCATCACCGATCCGGTTGGTGGAATGTATTTGAAATGGAATGACAACGAAGAAACCGGCCGACGGGTGGTGGGCATCTGGCCGGTAACGCCCGCGCAGAGAGTGACAGCCCCGCCATCCCCCGTAAACCAGGGCAAGCCGGAGACGAGGCCCGATTTTCAAAATGAAATTCTCACACCGCAGGAGATCAACGGCGTGTATGCGGTAGGCTCGCGCTGGACCCGCACCATTCGCATGGAGGGGGAGATCAGCAACCGTGTTATTGAAGTGACCAATGAGTTATGGATCTCTCCTGATCTGAGGATCATCGTGCGCCATCTCCATAACGATCCGCGGACGGGGAAAGAGGATACCGAGGTGACCGATGTAGTTCGCGGCGATCCGGACCCCGCCCTGTTCCAGACTCCCGAGGGATATGAGGTGGTGGATCACAGGGCGCCGAACCAGCGGTAGAGGCAAATGCGCCGCCCGCGAGCGGGAAAAACGAAACAGATTCCCGGCGGGCGGGAAGATTCATTTGACCCCATCCCGATTTCTTGCTATTGTTAAAAGGTTCCGCAAGAACGTCTCTGTTAGTGTGTCTTGACGACAGAAGCGTCGGGGAGGCCCGGTCAGGTGGTTACTGACGCGGGATGAGCTCCAAGGCCAGGCAGTTGGCCGGCCAGACATGTTCCCGGAAACGCTCTTATCTTGCAAGGGCAGCCGGGGTCCCCGGCGACAGGTCTTTGTCGCTGGGGTGGAGAGACAAATCGCATCGGCGCCCGCGTGTTCTCCACCTCGGAGGGCTATGCGGGCCGGAACCCGGAAACGGAGTTGGCTTTCCAGAGAATTTGGAAACGCCCGGCCACCGTCCTGGTTCTCGTCTGATATTGGAACGAAGACAGACGCGAAGCAGTAAAACAGGGCTTCCGTGCGCGTGCGCGATGGCTTTCCTGTCGTGCGCTCTTACCACGGGAGGCCCCATTTAGCCTGCGCGCGCCTGTAAACAGGATGGGTCAAGGTTTTTTGGCGTAAGGAGTTTTGGTTTGCCTACATTCAATCAGTTGGTTCGCAAGGGGCGCACGGCCCCGCGGTACAAGACGGCATCGCCGGCCTTGCAGGCCTCTCCGCAGCGGCGCGGGGTTTGCACGCGCGTGTATACGCAGACGCCCAAGAAGCCAAACTCGGCCCTGCGCAAGGTAGCTCGCGTACGGCTGACGAACGGGATTGAGGTCACCACCTATATCCCCGGCATCGGCCACAACCTGCAGGAGCACTCGATTGTGCTGATTCGCGGCGGCCGCGTGAAGGATCTACCCGGCGTGCGCTATCACGTGGTGAGGGGAACGCTGGATTCGGTGGGCGTGGGAGAACGCAAGCAGAGCCGGTCGAAGTATGGAGCCAAGCGCGCCAAGGGCGCGGCTAAGTAGCAGAAAAGCAGGGAACAGGGAACAGGGAACAGAACGACCCCGAAACTGATCACTGCTAGCTGAAACACGGTTCCGGGGCAGTTGGTCTGGACCCGGACTGGGGCAAGAGAAGCGGCGCGATAGCGCGAGGATTTTGAGGATTATGCCGAGAAAAGGGCACATAGCGAAGCTGGAAGTGGCGCCGGACCCGGTCTACGGGTCCACACTGGTCACCAAGTTTGTCAACTCGATGATGTGGGGCGGCAAGAAATCGACGGCCCAGAACATATTTTATGGGGCGATGAAGACCCTGGAAGAAAAAGGCGGCGGCGAAGACGCCCTCAAGCTCTTCAAAAAAGCGGTGGAGAACTGCAAACCGCTGCTGGAAGTGAAGACCCGGCGCGTGGGCGGCGCCAACTACCAGGTGCCGATCGAGGTTAATCCCGACCGGCGCACCTCGCTGGCCATTCGCTGGCTGATTACCTATGGCCGCAGCCGCGGCGAGAAAGGCATGACCGACAAGCTGGGCAACGAGCTGCTGGATGCAGCCAACGGACGCGGCGCGGCGATGAAGAAGAAGGAAGACGTGCACCGCATGGCCGAGGCCAACAAGGCCTTTGCCCACTACCGCTGGTAGAAAATCAGCCGCTAGCTTCTAGCTTCCAGCTACTAGCCTGTGGTCGTTGAAGATAGCAAGATTTGGGGCTGCATTGAGAGGCCCCGCAAAGACAAGCTAGAGGCTGGAAGCTGAAAGCTAGCAGCTAGTCAGAACAGCGGGCTCTGAATGCGCTCGCTAAGGAAGAAGTAGCCGTGGCTCGCACCGTACCTCTAAATCGCTGCCGGAACATCGGAATCATGGCGCACATCGACGCCGGGAAGACGACAGCGACGGAGCGCATTCTGTTTTACACGGGCATCACGCACCGCCTCGGCGAAGTGCATGAGGGCACGGCGACCATGGACTACATGGAGCAGGAGCAGGAGCGCGGCATTACGATTACTTCGGCCGCCACCACCTGCACCTGGAACGACGTTCTCATCAACATCATTGATACCCCCGGCCACGTGGATTTTACCGCCGAGGTGGAGCGCAGCCTGCGCGTGCTGGACAGCGCGGTGGCGTTGTTCGATTCGGTTGCCGGCGTGCAGCCGCAGTCGGAAACCGTGTGGCGCCAGGGCGACAAGTACAAGGTGCCGCGCATCTGCTTTGTGAACAAGATGGACAAAAACGGAGCCGACTTTGAGCGCGTTCTGGACAGCATTCGCAAGCGTTTGGGCGCGCGGCCGGTGGCGTTGCAGATTCCCATCGGGGCCGAGGCTAAGTTCAAGGGCGTCATCGACCTGATCGAGATGAAGGCCATCGTGTGGCACGACGAAACCATGGGCGCTGAGTTTTCCATCGAGCCAATCCCCGCCGCATTGCAGAAAAAGGCCGAGGCCTTCCGCCTGCAATTGATCGAGATCATTGCCGAGACCGACGACCTGCTGTTGGATAAGTTTCTCCAGGGCGAAACGCCGTCGATTGCGGAACTAAAGGCCGGCATCCGTCAGGCCACCATCGATTTAAGAGTCTTCCCGGTCATCTGCGGAAGCGCTTTCAAGAACAAAGGCATCCAGACGCTGCTGGATGCGGTCGTCGATTACCTGCCCAGCCCGCTGGATAAACCTCCGGTCGAGGGCATCGATCCCCGCCATCTCAGCCATATAGAGGCGCGCAAGCCGGACGACAATGAGCCGCTTGCCGCCCTGGCCTTTAAGATCATCAACGACCCCTATGGCAAGCTGGGCTTCGTCCGGGTCTATTCGGGCTCACTTAATACCGGCGACATGGTGCTCAACCCCCGCACTAACAAGACGGAGCGCATCGGCCGGCTGGTCAAGATGCACGCCGACAAGCGCGAGGACGTCAGCGAGATTCTGGCGGGCGACATCTGCGCCTGCGTAGGCATGAAGGAGCTGAAGACCGGCGATACCCTGTGCGCGCCGCTTCATCCCATCGCGCTGGGCGCCATCACCTTTCCGGAGACGGTGATCTCGGTGGCTATTGAGCCCAAGACCAAGGCCGACCAGGAGAAGATGGGCGTTGCGCTGGCGCGGCTGGCCGACGAGGACCCAACGTTCAAGGTGCGGACGGATGAAGATTCCGGGCAGACGATCATCAGCGGCATGGGCGAGCTGCACTTGGAGATTCTGGTCGAGCGCATGAAGCGCGAATACAATGTCGAGGCCAATGTGGGCGAGCCCAAGGTAGCCTTTCGCGAGACTATCCGCAAGAAGGCCGAGGCCGAAGGCAGTTACATCCGCCAGACCGGCGGCTCGGGCAACTACGGCGTTTGCAAGCTGCGCGTCGAGCCCAACGAGCCGGGGGCGGGCTATGAGTTCATCAACGCAATCAAGAGCGGCTCGGTGCCCAAGGAGTACATCAAGCCCATTGATCAGGGCGTGCAAGGGGCGCTGGAGCTGGGCATCCTGGCCGGCTACCCCATGGTGGACGTGAAGGTGACGTTATTCGACGGCAAGTATCACGAGGTGGACTCCAATGAAATGGCCTTCAAGATCGCCGGCTCCATCGCTTTCAAGGAAGCCGCGCGCAAGGCTTCGCCGGTGCTGCTGGAGCCGGTGATGGCGGTTGAAGTCACCGTTCCCGAGGAGCACATGGGAGTGATTATCGGCGATATCAACTCGCGCCGTGGGCGCATCGAGGGCATGGAGCATCACGCCGGCTCGCAGATTATCAAAGCGATTGTGCCGCTGAAAGAAATGTTCGGTTACGTGAACGACATTCGCTCGTCCACGCAAGGGCGCGCGTCGTATTCCATGCAGTTTGCGCGCTATGAAGAGGCGCCGCGCGTGATTGCCGACGAAATTATCGGCAGATCGCTGGGGAAATGAAAGTGTGAGTGTGAGCGTGAGCGTGAAAAACTGACTACTCGCACTCACACTGACCACTGATTTTGGGGCTGGAGCCGGATAGCCGGCGCCCCAGGTTTAAACGGGCAGTACAAACATGAAAGGGATGCAGGGACTTTTATGGGCAAGGAAAAATTTGATCGCAGCAAGCCGCACGTGAATGTGGGGACGATTGGCCACATCGATCACGGCAAGACGACGTTGACGGCGGCCATCACCAAGGTGTTGCAGAAGCACAATCCGAAGATTGTCTTCCGCTCGTTCGACTCCATCGACAACGCGCCGGAAGAGCGGGAGCGGGGCATCACCATCGCCACGGCGCACGTGGAGTACGAGACCAAGAACCGGCACTACGCGCACGTGGATTGCCCGGGCCACGCCGACTACATCAAGAACATGATTACCGGCGCGGCGCAGATGGACGGCGCGATTCTGGTGGTGGCGGCCACCGATGGGCCGATGCCGCAGACCAAGGAGCACGTGCTTTTGGCGCGCCAGGTGGGCGTGCCGTGCATCGTGGTCTACCTGAACAAGTGCGACGCGGTGGAAGATCCGGAGCTGATCGACCTGGTGGAGATGGAAGTGCGCGATCTTCTGACCAAGTACCAGTTCCCCGGCGATGAGGTGCCGGTGATTCGCGGCTCTGCGCTGGGCGCGCTGAACGGCGAGGCACAGTGGGAGGCCAAGGTCGACGAGTTGATGGAGGCGGTGGACAAGTATGTTCCGCGGCCTGATCGCGCAGTGGACAAGCCTTTCCTGATGCCGATCGAGGACATCTTCTCCATCTCCGGACGCGGCACCGTGGTCACCGGGCGCATTGAGCGCGGCAAGATCAAGGTGGGCGAGGACGTGGAGATCGTTGGTTTCCGCGAGACGCGCAAGACGGTTTGCACGGGCGTGGAAATGTTCAAGAAGCAGTTGGACGAGGGCATGGCGGGCGACAACGCGGGCATCCTGCTGCGCGGCACACCGAAAGAGGATGTGGAGCGCGGCATGGTGTTGGCCAAGCCGGGCTCGATCACGCCGCACACGGTGTTCAAGGGCGAGGTGTACGTGCTCTCCAAGGAAGAGGGCGGACGGCACACGCCGTTCTTCAAGGGCTACCGGCCGCAGTTCTACTTCCGCACCACGGATGTGACGGGGGTGGCGGAGTTGCCGGCGGGCGTGGAGATGGTGATGCCGGGCGACAACGTGCAGCTTGAGGTTGAGCTGATTACGCCGGTGGCGCTGGAAAAGGGCCTGCGGTTTGCCATCCGCGAAGGCGGGCGCACAGTGGGCGCGGGCACGATTTCGGAGATTATCAAGTGAGGCAGTGAAAGAGTGAAGGAGTGAAGGAGTGAAGGAAACAGTGAATAAGTGAAGGAGTGAAAGAGTGAACGAGAAAAGCGCGTGTTGTTCACTTTTTAACTTTTTCACTAGTTCACTTCTTCACTTCCTCACTGCTTTCCCGAAGGGAAGCCAATGGTAGGACAGAGGATTCGCATCCGGTTGAAGGCATACGATTATCGCGTGCTGGACACCTCGACCGGCGAGATTGT
Source organism: Occallatibacter sp. (assembly GCA_050011175.1). Lineage (GTDB taxonomy): Bacteria > Acidobacteriota > Terriglobia > Terriglobales > Acidobacteriaceae > Telmatobacter. Next base: position 37,907 of record JBEKJR010000003.1, on the reverse strand, counting down.
GGAGACGGCCAAGCGCACCGGGGCAACGGTGGCAGGACCGATTCCCTTGCCGACGATCAAAAACAAGTATTGCGTGCTGCGTTCGCCGCACGTGGACAAGAAGTCGCGCGAGGCCTTCGAAATTCGCACGCACAAGCGGCTGATCGACATTCTCGAGCCGACGCAGCAGACGGTGGACGCGCTGATGAAGCTCGATCTGCCGGCTGGCGTCGATGTTGAGATCAAGGCGTTTGAGAAATAGTTGTCAGATGTCAGTTATCAGTTGTCAGTAAATGCATAGGCTGACCGGCTTCGATTGGAAACTGAGAACTGAGAACTGACAACTGAAAACTGGGTTGACCCCGGCAGTGCGATGAAATTCAACGTCGCATGATGAGGAAAGGAAGACATGGGCGTTACGGGAATTTTGGGAAAAAAGATCGGCATGACGCAGATCTTCGACGACAAGGGCGACGTGCATCCGATTACGGTGCTGCAGGCCGGGCCGTGTGTGATTACGCAGTTGAAGACGCTGGCCAAGGACGGCTACGAGGCCGCACAGATCGGGTTGGTCGAGTTCGTCAAGGACAAGAATGTGACCAAGCCGCAGGCCGGGCACTTCGAAAAGACCGGAGCGGGAGCGCCGCCGGTGAAGGTGATCCGGGAAGTGGATCTTGAGGTGGATGCCGATGGCGTGGTGGCTGCCAAGGCCGGCGACCGGGTGCTGGTGGACATCTTTTCCGAGGCCAGGTTCGTGGACGTGAGCGGCGCCTCCAAGGGTAAGGGCTTTGCCGGCGTGGTGCGCAGGCACAAATTCGGCGGCGGACCCAAATCGCACGGCCACATGTTCCAGGTGCAGGGCTCAATTGGCGCCTCCAGCTACCCCTCGCGCGTTTTTCCCGGTATGCGCATGCCGGGGCACATGGGCGCCGAGCAAGTGACGGTGCGCAATCTGCGCATTCGCGGCATCGATTTGGATGAAAACCTTCTTATGGTCGAGGGTGCGGTGCCCGGATCGCGTGAGGGCTACGTACTGATCTCCAAAGCCAAGGCTCCGCCGAGCGAACGCCGCGGCTTTGCCCAAGCCGGTAAGGTCGATCCGCTGAAGGCGTCGAAGAGGGCGCGGCGGCAAGGGCAAGCGTAAATAGCTTCTAGCTGCTAGCTTCTAGCCTCTAGCTTGACGGTGGCGGAACAGGCGGCGATGACGGAACAAAGATTTGCAAGTGGAACGAGATGCTGGCTGGATATGGCACGGAAAAGCTAGAGGCTAGAAGCTAGCGGCTAGTAGCTGAAAGAGAAGACGATGGCAAAAGTGGATGTAGTGAACATGAGCGGCAAAAAAGTGGGCTCGCTGGAGCTGGCCGACGCGCTGTTTGCGCCCGACCAGGTGAACGAGGCTCTGCTGTGGGAGGCGGTGAAACACTACCGCGCCTCGCTGCGCCAGGGCACGCACAAGACCAAGAGCCGCACCGAGGTAGCCGGTTCGGGCAAGAAGTTGTGGAAGCAGAAGGGCACGGGCCGGGCGCGCATCGGCTCCGTTCGGTCTCCCTTATGGCGTCATGGTTACACGGTGCACGGGCCCCAGCCGCGCAGTTACGATTACGCCTTCCCGCGCAAGAAGCTGCTGGGCGCGCTGCGTTCGGCGCTGGCCTCAAAGCTGGCAGACGGCAAGCTGACGGTGGTGGACACGCTGGAGCTGAAGGAAGCCAAGACCAAGCAGTACCGCGCGGCGCTGGACAAACTGGACGTCACGCGCACGGCTCTACTGGTGGAGAACAGCAAGACGCTTACCCCATCACTGATGCTGGGAGCGCGCAACCTCAAGGGCGTGGAGCTGGTGCTCAACAACGAAGTGCATCCCTACGATTTGTTGCGCTATGAGCGGGCCATCTTCTCCAAGGCGGCCATTGAACAGATAGCCGAAATGCTTGAAAAGAACACGTCAAAACGCGATGCGGGGCGCAAGCGCGCCGCCGAGACGGAGGCCGCCTGATGCCGACACTTTATTCCGTGATACGCCGCCCGTTGATTACCGAAAAGGGGTTGGGAGTGAAGGAGACCGAGGGAACGCTGGTCTTCGATGTCGCTCCTGACGCTACCAAGACCGAAGTCAAGCAAGCTGTTGAGGCTCTCTTCAAAGTGAAAGTTTCCGCGGTACGCACCGCGAATGTTCTGGGTAAGGAGCGCCGCCGCGGCCAGCACACGGGCTTCCGCCCGGACTGGAAGAAGGCTTATGTCCGGCTGAAGGCGGGCCAGAAGCTGCCCGAGTACGTGAGCAACCTGTAAGAACAGTGAACGAGTGAAGAAGTGAATGAGTGAAGCAGCGAATTGTTGAGCTGCTTGCCACGAGAAGAAATATCGGAGCTCGAATTTACGAGGAGTTCCGGAGAAGCCAAGAGGGCGGCGGGGCGAGAGTTCCGGCGCTTTAGGACAACGACAATGGCAATCAAGACATACAGACCGGTAACCTCGACGCTGCGCTTCAAGACCACGCTGGCCAACGATGACCTGACGACGAACAGGCCGCACAAGCCGCTTCTGGAGGTCAAACAACGCACCGGCGGGCGCCGCAACACGGGCGACCTGACGATTCGCCATCAGGGCGGCGGCCATAAGCAGAAGCTGCGGCTGATCGACTTCAAGCGCGAAAAGTTCGGCGTGCCGGGACGGGTGGCGACCATCGAGTACGATCCAAACCGCTCGGCCCGCATTGCGCTGATTCATTACCTGGACGGCGAGAAGCGCTACATTCTGCAGCCGGTTGGCTTGAAGGTGGGCGCGACGGTCAGCAGCGGTCCCGAGGCCGACATCCTGGTTGGCAACGCGTTGCCGCTGAAGAACATTCCCTCCGGGACCACGGTTCACGCCATTGAGCTGAGGCCAGGCAAGGGCGCGCAGATGGCGCGCTCAGCCGGAACGCAGGCGCAACTGGTGGCCAAGGAGGGTGAGTACGCCCTGCTCAAGCTGCCCTCGGGCGAGACCCGCAAGGTGCTGGCCGAGTGCATGGCGACCATTGGCCAGGTGGGCAACACGGATCACGAGAACGTGTCCATCGGCAAGGCCGGGCGCAACCGCTGGAAGGGCATTCGTCCCGCCAATCGCGGCGTGGCCATGAACCCGGTGGATCACCCGCACGGCGGCGGCGAGGGCAAAACCTCGGGCGGCCGTCATCCGGTGACCCCATGGGGCCAGCCGACCAGGGGCTACAAGACACGCAACAACAAGCGGACTGACGCGTTCATCGTCAGCCGCCGGGCGAAGTAGGGAAATGCAGCTTTTAGCTTCTAGCTTCTAGCTTTTAGCTAAAAACACGGCGAACAGAATTTAAGGCAATAGCCGGGCGGCTAGTTTGGGAAAGAACAAGCTAGAAGCTAGAGGCTAGAAGCTAGGAGCTGAGTTTTATGGCACGTTCGACAAAGAAGGGCCCGTTCGTGGATGCGCACTTGACCGTGAAGATCGAGGCGCTCAACCAGGCCAACGACAAGAAGGTCGTCAAGACCTGGTCGCGCCGCTCGACGATCTTTCCGGAGTTTGTGGGTCACACGATTGCGGTCCACAACGGCAAGAAGTTTGTTCCGGTGTATGTGACCGAGAATATGGTAGGTCACAAGCTGGGCGAGTTTGCGCCCACGCGCATCTTCAGGGGGCACACCGGGAGCAGCAAAGCGGTAACCGCCACCGCTACCGAGACCGTAGCCAAGCCGCGGTAAGAGAAGCAGCGGTCAGTGGACAGTGATCAGTGGTCAGTTCACTGAGAGCGGTCAGCTAAGAGATTTGAGGAAGAGACAATGGCAGTCGAAACAAGGGAATACCGGGCCGAGGCCAAATTTCAGCGCGTGTCGCCGCAAAAGGCGCGGCTGGTGCTTGACTTGATCAAGGGCCGGGGGGTTGAGGAGGCGCTTACGACGGTGGCCTTCACCAAGAAGCGCGTTGCCCCGGTGATTTACCAGCTGTTGACCTCGGCGGTGGACAACGCCAAGTACGTGGCCGGCGAGCAGGGCAATGAACTGGACGTAGACAGACTCTACGTCAAGACGGCGCTGGCCAACGACGGGCCGCGCATGAAGCGCATCCGTCCAGCTCCGATGGGCCGCGCCTATCGTTATCAGCGCAGGCTGACGCATATCGTACTGGCGGTAGCCGAGCGCGAGGCAGATCATGGCATGGTGACCAAGGTGGAAGAGCCGGAGGCGACGCACAAAACAGCCAGGGCGAAGGCCGGGGCGCCGAAGACCGCGCCCAGAGCAGCCAAGGCGAAGGCCGCGGAGCCGAAGGCGGCGCATAAGGCAAGCAAGGCGAAGGCCGAAGAGCATAAGACAACCAAAGCCAAGGCGGAAGTGTCCAAGGCAACCACGAAGAAGGCCGAGAAGTCGAAGGCGGCGGGCAAGTCAACCAAGAAAAAGGCCGGCAAGAAGGCCTGAAGGGTTTTGAGGGAAATAGCATGGGACAGAAAGTCCATCCTTACGGATTCCGGCTGGGAGTGAACAAGCCGTGGCGTTCGCGCTGGTTCTCTGAGCGCGACTATGCCAAGCTCCTGGTTGAGGACGTGAAGCTCAAGGCAGAGCTGCGCGAAAAGCTGAAGGCGGCGGGCGTCAGCTCGGTGGAGATCGAGCGGCCGGGCAACAAGCTGCGCTTTCTCATCCGCACCGCCCGGCCGGGCATCGTGATCGGCCGCAAGGGCGCGGAGATCGAGAAGCTCAAGATCGAACTGGGCAAGCGCACCAATCGCGACGTGTTCATCGACATCATCGAGGTGAACAAGCCGGAACTGGATGCGCAACTGGTCTCCGAGGCGATCGCGCTGCAACTGGAAAAAAGGGTCAGCTTCCGCCGGGCCATGCGCAAGAGCGTGGACTCGGCGCTGAGGTTTGGCTGCAAGGGAATCAAGGTGAGGGTCTCGGGCAGGCTGAATGGCAACGAAATCGCCCGCTCGGAGTGGTACCTGCAGGGCCGTTTGCCGTTGCACACGCTCAGGGCCGATATCGACTATGGCTTCACCGAGGCCAATACCACCTATGGCGTAATCGGCGTCAAGACCTGGATCTATCGCGGCGACATCTATGAGCAGAAGCACCGCCAGGCAGCGCCGGTAGGCACGTCGGTGTTTTAGGAGCAGCTTCTAGCTCCTAGCTTCTAGCTTTTAGCTAAAGGCGGCGAGAAAAGATTGAAGCTGGAGTATGAAGAACGAGCTAGTAGCTAGAAGCTAGCGGCTAGTAGCTGATTTTCGAGGGTTTTCGTTATGTTGATGCCAAAGAAGGTGAAGTTTCGCAAGCAACAGAAGGGCAAAAGGCGCGGCAAGGCGTGGCGCGGCTCGGAAATTTCGTTTGGTGAATATGGCCTGCGTGTCATGGAGTGCGGCTACATCACCGACCGGCAGATTGAGGCCAGCCGTATCGCCATGACCCGCTTCATCAAGCGCGGCGGCAAAATCTGGTTGCGCCTGTTTCCGGATAAGCCCATCACCAAAAAGCCGGCCGAAGTCCGCATGGGCTCGGGCAAGGGCGCGCTGGATCATTGGGTTGCGGTTGTGCGGCCGGGCAAGATCCTCTTCGAGATGGAAGGCGTGGACCTGGCCACCGCGAAAGAGGCCATGCGCCTGGCGTCAAACAAGCTGCCGTTGCTGACCAAGTTTGTGATGCGGCCGGGCGAGGAAAAGACTGAGGCTGCAGTCAAGTAGAAATTCAGCTAGGAGCTAAGAAAAGATGGAACTCGAGAAGATTCGCAATTTGAGCGACGAAGAACTGGCGCACCAGGAGAAGACCGCCTCCGAACAACTGTTCCGGCTTCGTTTTCAGGTCTCGCTGGGGCAGAACGACGCGGTGAAGAAGATCCGCCAGACGCGCAGGGAGATCGCGCAGATCAAGACCGTGGCCCGCGAGCGTGAAATAGGCATTCGCGGCGCGGTTAAGGATGTTGCCGCAGATGCCGACGTGGCCGCGGCGAGCAAGAAGGGAGCCCGCAAGTGAAGGCGACTCAAGAGAAAGTGCAGGCGCCCGTAACCACAGGCGCCCGGCGGAATGAGAAGGTTGGCCAGGTGGTTTCGACCAGGATGCAGAAGACCATTGTGGTCGCGGTCGAGATGCGCAAAGCCCATCCTAAATACAAGCGGATTGTGCGCACGACAAAGAAGTTTTATGCCCACGACGAGCAGAGTTCGGCGCGGCTGGGCGATGTGGTGCGCATCCGCGAGACACGCCCGTTGAGCAAGCTGAAGCGGTGGTCTCTGGAAGAAATTGTGCGGCGCTCGGCCCTGGGGCAACTCGAGGACGCGGTGATTCCCGACGACATCAAGATTGCCAACTAGCGCGTAGAGCGAGTAAGGAGAAGAACCCATGGCTGTGCAAATGAGAACCATGCTCGCGGTGGCCGACAACTCCGGCGCGCGCAAGCTGCAAGTGATTCTGCCGCTGGGCGGCGGGCTGGGCAAGAAGGCCGGCCTGGGCGACGTGGTGACCGCAGCGGTCAAAGAAGCCTCGCCGGACGGCACCATCAAGAAGGGCAAGGTGGTGAAGGCGGTTATCGTCCGCACCCGCAAGGAACATCGCAGGCGCGACGGGACCTATATTCGCTTCGACGAAAACGCCGCCGTGATAATCGACGATGCTCACGAGCCGGTGGGCACGCGCGTCTTCGGGCCGGTGGCCCGCGAGTTGCGCGAGAAGAAGTTTCTGAAGATTGTTTCGCTGGCGCCGGAAGTGGTCTAACAGTGGTCAGTGAACAGTGAACAGTGGTCAGTTTTTGTTGTGGAATATGAGGCTTTGATCGCTCGATTTGGTTCTGTGTCGTAGAAGCCCTTTGTGGCTGAGAAAGAACTGATCACTGATCACTGTCCACTGTCCACTGCATTTGGAGAGAAGATGCCGAGTTTGAGTATTCATCGCAATGATACGGTCAAGGTTCTCCGGGGAGCGGACCGCGGCAAGACGGGCCGCGTGCTGCGCGTCTTTCCCGACAAAGGCACGGTGCTCGTGGAGCACGTACGCGTGGTCAAGAAGACGGTTTCCAGCAAGCGGGGACAGCGGACCAAGGGCGGCATTGCCGAGCAGGAATCGCCCATCAATGTTTCCAATGTCCAGCTGGTCTGTCCCAACTGCGGCCCGGCGAAGGTGAGCACGAAAGCTGAAGGCGACATCAGGGTCCGCATCTGCAAGAAGTGCGGGCAGACGCTGCCGACGAAGAAGTAAAGACGCAGCTTCTAGCTTTTAGCTCCTAGCTGTTTCGTGCGGAAGCAAGGGGCTGGGACGGAAGCGAGAGCGAGCTAAGAGCTAGCAGCTAGAAGCTAGCGGCTGATTTTGAACCCTTCCGCAACGGTAAACGGCTAGAGGGCCAATCCGAGACCGGAAGAAAGAGAGCAAAAAGTTATGACGGCAAGGTTGAAAGAGAAGTATCACAAGGAAATCAAGCAGGCTCTGCAAAAGGAGCTGGGACTTGATAATCCAATGGCGGTTCCGGAGCTGAAGAAGATCGTCGTCAACATGGGCCTGGGCGAGGCCACGCAGAATACCAAGCTGCTGGACCCGCTGGTGGCCGACCTGACGGCGATTGTGGGGCAGAAGCCGGTGACCACCAAGGCGAAGAAGTCAATCGCCGCCTTCAAGGTGAGAGCCGGAATGTCGATTGGCGCCATGGTGACGCTGCGCAACGAGAAGGCTTACGAGTTTCTGGACCGGCTGATTTCGACGGCGCTGCCGCGGGTTCGCGACTTCCGCGGCGTGTCCACGAAGAGTTTTGACGGGCGCGGCAACTACACGCTTGGATTGAGGGACCAGCTCATCTTTCCTGAGATCGATTACTCCAAGGTGGAGAAGATGAAGGGCATGAACATCACCATCGTGACCACGGCCAAGGACGACAACCAGGCGAGGGCGCTGCTGCGGGCCTTTGGAATGCCGTTCCGCCAGGGCGCGTAAAGGCAACTGTCAGCTTCTGGCCTCTAGCTCGATTGAGGTGAAACCAGCAGTTGAGGCAACACAAATTTGGGTTTGTTCCGTGAGCGTGAGACTACGTTGGGCACAGAGCAAGCCAAAAGCTAGCAGCTAGAAGCTAGTAGCTGAGGTTGAAGAGAGATATGACCACTGCAAAAAGGGTGAAAGACGCGCGGAAGCCGAAGTTCAGCTGCCGCAAGCACAATCGGTGCCAGCTTTGCGGGCGGCCGCGCGGTTTTCTGCGCAAGTTCGGCGTCTGCCGCTTGTGTTTCCGCGCGCTGGCGCTCAAGGGAGAGATTCCCGGCGTCGTCAAGTCGAGCTGGTAACGATTCAGTTGTCAGCCATCAGCTTTCAGCCGTCAGCTATCACGGAAGAGCTGATGGGTGACTCAGAAAGTTGAAGGGCTGAAAGCTGACAGCTGACTGCTGATAACTGTTTTAGACATTCCCGCAGGTTCTCCTGGATCAAAGGAGCGAACGGGGAATGAAGGAGAAGGAATGAGTCTGACCGACCCAGTAGCCGATTTTCTGGCGCGAATCCGGAATGCGATCCGGGCGCGTCACCAGAAGCTGGAAGTGCCGGCTTCGAAGCTGAAGACCGAGATCGCCCGCATCCTCAAGGAGGAGGGGTACATCTCGAACTACAAGACCCAGGAAGAGGACGGTAAGCTGGTGCTGCGCGTGTACCTGAAGTACGGCGGCCAGGAAGCTGCCATTCGGGATCTCGCGCGCATCTCGCGACCCGGCTGCCGCGTGTACGTTGGGCGCGACGAGATCAAGCGCGTCCAGGGCGGCATGGGCATCTCGATTCTCACCACGCCAAAGGGCGTGATGACCGGCCGTCAGGCGCGCCGCGAAGGCGTGGGCGGCGAATTGTTGTGCGAAGTGTGGTAAAGGCAGCAATCAGCCATCAGCTATCAGCAATCAGTAAGAATCTGGCGCTGGATACTGAGGGCTGACGGCTGAAAGCTGAGAGCTGTTCTTGGGCTGCAGTGGAACGAGGAGCGAGGATGCTCCGCCGGGACTCGCAAGCCAGATGAAGGATTGATTCGATGTCGCGAATTGGAAAGAAGCTGATTCCGCTGCCCGCGGGCGTCAAGTACAAGGTCGAGGGCAACACGGTTGTGGTCGAGGGGCCCAAGGGCAAGGTCTCGGCGCTGATTGCGCTCGGCATTACGCTGGAAACCAAGGATGGCATGATTCATGTCAACCGCGAGAATGACAGCCAGGCGGCGCTACACGGCCTGACACGCTCCCTGATCGCCAATGCGGTTGACGGGGTCACCAAGGGTTGGAAGAAGGAATTGGACATCGTGGGTATCGGCTATCGCGCCGAGATGAAGGGCAAGGGCACGGTAGTCTTTACGCTGGGCTATTCGCACCCGATTGAGTTTCCTCTGCCTACGGGCATCGAAGTTGCCGTTGACCCCAAGCAGACCCACCTGACCATTACCGGCGTCGACCGGCAGAAGGTGGGTCAGGTGGCGGCAGATATGCGTTCGCTGCGCAAGCCTGATCCGTACAAGAACAAGGGCGTGCGCTACTCCGACGAGAGGCTGAAGAAGAAGGCCGGCAAGACGGGAGCCAAGTAAAAAGGCAGCTTCTAGCTATTAGCTTTTAGCCTTTAGCTTTTCGTGCGAAATTGAAAAGCTGGGTTCAAGCTAGAAGAGCTAGAAGCTAAGAGCTGGCAGCTAATAGCTGCTTTACCAACCGAACGGAGTCGCAGGGCGGCTCCGCTGATAGGAACGAGAGACCATGATTACGCAGACCAAGAGAAACGCAATCCGCCAGCGCATTCATCAGCGCATTCGCCGCAAGCTTGCCGGCACCGCGGAGCGGCCACGGCTGAACGTCTACCGCTCGCTGAACCATATCTACGCGCAGGTGATTGACGACCAGAAGGGCGAGACGCTGGTTTCGGCCTCGTCCGTCAAAATGAAGAACGGCGGCAATGTGACGGCGGCAAAAGAGATCGGCAAGGCAGTGGCCGAGCTGGCCGTCAAGCAGGGCATCAAAAAAGTGGTCTTTGATCGCGGCGGCTACCTCTATCACGGGCGCGTCAAAGCGCTGGCCGACGCGGCCCGCGAGGCAGGCCTGGAGTTTTAAGAACAGGGAACTGGGACTAGGGAATAGGGAACAGGAAAAACTGATCACTGTCCACTGACCACTGTCCACTGGAGAAAGCAATGACGATGTTGAAGAAGAAACTCGATGCAAACCAGTACAACCTGAAGGACCAGGTGGTCTCCATCAATCGCGTGACCAAGGTGGTCAAGGGCGGCAAGAATATGTCGTTTGCCGCGCTGGTGGTGGTGGGCGACGCCCTGGCGGGCGTGGTGGGCCACGGTTCCGGCAAGGCCAAGGAAGTTCCCCAGGCGATTCGCAAGGGGATTGAGGCGGCCAAGAAGAACCTGATACATGTCCATCTGACCGATACCACCATTCCGCATCTGGTTCTGGGCCGCTACGGCGCCGGGCAGGTGCTGCTGAAGCCGGCTCCCGAAGGCACTGGCGTGATTGCCGGCGGCGCGGTGCGCGCGGTGATGACCTCGGCCGGGGTGCAGAATGTGCTCACCAAAAGCCTGGGTTCGCCAAACCCTCACAACGTCGTCAAGGCCACCTTCGACGCCCTGGTGCAGTTGCGCGACCGGGCGGAGGTGGCCAACATGCGCGGCAAGTCCGTGGAGGAGATGTAAGCCATGGCGAAAACCAAGATGATTCGCATTCAGTATTACCGCTCCAAGAACTCCACGCCCTCCAAGCACAAGCTGGTGGTCAAGGGCCTGGGATTTACGCGGCTCAACCAGATCGTTGAGCGCGTGGATACGGAATCTACCCGCGGCATGGTCAAGGTCATTCCGCATTTGGTCCGGATATTGGAGAACTAGTGAATGAGTGAAATAGTGAAGAAGTAAAGCAACGGTTGCACTGAGGTTTTCTATTCACTTCTTCACTTTTTGACTCATTCACTTCTTCACGCAACGCGAGTCGGGGAAGGCCTGGACGGCAAGTCCCCGGCGCTACAGCGAGGGAAAGATGGCAACAAGGAATCTATCGAATTTGCGCGCGCCCAGGAAAGCCAACACCGGGCGCAAGCGCGTGGGCCGGGGCATGGGTTCCGGCATGGGCAAGACCGCGACGCGCGGCCACAAGGGCCAGGGCTCCCGCTCCGGCGTCAGCCTGATGCGCGGCTTTGAGGGCGGACAGATGCCGCTGCACCGCCGCCTGCCCAAACGCGGCTTCACCAACATCTTCCGCACCGAGTACGCGGTGGTGAATCTGGACCGGCTGGTGGAGCAGATCAAGGGTCACAAGCTCACCGAGATCTCACTGGACGACTACAAGAAGCTGGGCCTGGCCTCGAGCAAAAAGGCGCTGATCAAGATTCTCGGTTCCGGAGAGCTGAAATCGGCGCTCACCATTCACGCGCACAAGTTTTCCAAATCCGCCGTCGAGAAGATCGAAAAAGCCGGTGGCAAGGCCGTGGTTCTGGGCGGCGAGGTTGCACCGGCTGCCAAAGGGAAATTGGTTTCCAAAACATCGAAGTAGAGACTGGGAGCGCCCAGAGGGGGCACAATGAAGGACTACATGGCGGTAACTGTTCCGATTGGCATCGGTTTGGGAACCGCTGCCGGTGCTGTAATTGGAGTCACAGCGCATTGGATCTCTTTTTGGCTTCCTATTGGAATTGCCATGGGGTCATCCCTTGGCGTAGTTTCCGGGTCAGTCATGAACAGGCGCAACCGAAATCCAGGATGAACCAATGCCAGACTGCGGCCGGGAAGACACACCGGACCGTTCGCAAGTAAGATGATTTGTGGCAAAGATTTAAGGGCCGGCAAAGGCCCTGAATGAAGCGGATAACCAATCATGCTTGAAAAGTTTCTCAACATCTTCCGAATTCCCGACCTGCGCAAGCGGGTGCTCTTCATGCTCGGCATTCTGGCCATCTACCGCCTGGGAGCGTGGATTCCCACGCCGGGCGTAGACACCAAGATGCTGGAGCGGCTCTTCGACCAGCAGGGCGGATCCGCGCTGGGCCTGATGAACCTGTTTGGCGGCGGCAACCTGCGCCGCATGACCATCTTCGCCCTGGGCATCATGCCCTACATCACGGCCTCGATCATCTTCCAGTTGCTGACCGTGGTTTATGAGCCGCTGGCGCGCATCCAGAAGGAAGGCGAGCTGGGGCGGCGCAAGATCACGCAATGGACCCGCTATATGACCGTGATTCTGGCCGCGGTGCAATCGGTCGGCATCGCGTTTATGCTCACCAGCGGTCACATGGTGCTCAACCCGGGCATCGGTTTCGACCTGATGACAGTGCTGACGCTGACCACCGGAACGGCCTTCATCATGTGGCTGGGCGAGCAGATTACCGAACGCGGCATCGGCAACGGCATGAGCCTGCTGATCTTCACCGGCATTGTTGCCGGCTTGCCTCGCGGCGTGATGGACCTGTACGAGAAGGTGCAGACCAACCAATGGGGTTCGTTCACCATCCTTGCGATGATTTTGCTGGTGGCGGGCATGGCGGCGGTGGTGGCTTTCATTGTCTTTGTCGAGCGCAGCGAGCGGCGCATCCCCATCCAGAGCGCGCGGCGCATCGTCGGTCGCCGCATGATGGGCGGCCAATCGAGCCACTTGCCCCTCAGGGTCAACTCCGGCGGCGTCATGCCGGTCATCTTTGCCGCATCCATCCTGTCGGCGCCGATGATGCTCAGACAGACCGATTTTGTGAACAACAGCAATTTTCTGAGGCCACTGTTCGATGCGCTCATGCCCGGCTATCCGTGGTATGAGCTGCTCTACATCCTGGCCATCATCTTCTTCGCCTACTTCTACATCTCCATCGTGATGAAGCCGGACGACATTGCCGACAACTTCCGCAAGTCAGGCTCGTTCATCCCCGGCATCCGCCCCGGCAAACGGACATCTGATTTCATCAATGACATCCTGACTCGCATCACGCTGGTCGGCGCCATCTATCTGATCATTATTTCGCTGGTGCCAACCTTCCTGATCTCCGGTATTCGCTTCGACAAGATCTGGCTTATCGGCCGGTTCTTCGAGGCTCTGCCGGCCTGGACCACGCATGGTCTGGGAGTCAACTTCTACTTTGGCGGCACCTCGCTTCTGATCGTAGTGGGCGTGGCCATGGATACCGTCAACCAGATCGAATCGCAGCTGATCATGCGGCACTATGACGGCTTTTCCCCGCGTTCCGGTCGTATTCGCGGAAGGAAAACCTGGTAATGTCATCATCTGGAACTACAGGTAAGCTGGGCCGCGAGACGGGTCGGAAGACCCCTCCTGGCCCCATTCTTTTATTGGGCGCTCCGGGCGTGGGCAAGGGTACGCAGGCCAAGGAACTGGTCAAGAAATGGGGAATTCCGCAGATCTCCACCGGCGACCTGCTGCGCGGCAATGTGGCTCAGGGCACGGAGCTGGGCCGGACAGCCAAGGAGATCATGGGGCGAGGGGAGCTGGTTCCCGACTCGCTGGTCAACGAGATGGTGGCAGTGAGGCTCGAGCAGCCCGACACGGCTAACGGCTACATTCTGGACGGTTTCCCACGCACGCTCGGGCAGGCACACTGGCTGGAAGACCGCCTGGCAGCACAATCCGGCGGTCTTCCAGTGGTTGCTGTCAGTATTCATCTGGACTATAATCAGTTATTGCGCCGTATTACGGGGCGCAGGAGTTGCCCTGTCTGCCAGAGCATTTATAACGTCCACGGCAAGCCTCCCAAGAGGGATGGCTTTTGCGACGCGGACGGCGCCGCGCTGGTCCAGCGAGCCGACGACACGGAGAAGGTCTTTGAGGAGCGCATGCGCGCCTACGCGGCCTTGACTGCGCCGGTTGTCGAGCATTACCGGGCTTTGGGGCGCTTTGCGGAGGTGGATGGAGGCCGGCCGGTAGCGGAAATCGCGGTCGGGATTGTTGCCGCCGTCGAGCGGATGCGCCAATAGCGCACCGGACGGCGGGTTTGTGTTGAAGAGCTAGCTTTCAGCAATCAGCCGTCAGCTATCAGTCCGAAAGGGCGGCGCTGATCGCTGAAAGCTGATCGCTGAAAGCTGGTTGAGTGGCGGTAGTACTGAAGTCGTCCAGGGAGATCGAGAAGATGCGCCGCGCGGGCCAGGTGGTTCGCGAGGTGCTGGAGTTGGTGCGGGGGCTGATTCAACCGGGAGCCACCACACTGGATCTGGAGAAGGCAGCCGAGACGCGCACCAAAAAGCTGGGCGCCAGGGCGGCCTTCAAGGGCTATCATGGCTTTCCCTGCGTGCTGTGTACCTCGGTCAACAGCGAGGTGGTGCATGGCATACCGTCGGCCAAACGGGTCCTCAAGGAAGGGGAGATCGTTTCGGTCGATTATGGGGCGTTTGTTGACGGTTACTGCGGGGACGCGGCCATCACCGTGCCGGTGGGCAAGAAGATCGACCCGAAGACGGCACAGTTGGTGAAGGTAACTGAGGCGTCGCTCCATGCCGCGATTGCTGCAGTGAAACCGGGGGCAAGACTGGGTGATGTAGGTTTCGCGGTACAGAAGGTGGTTGAAGACGCGGGGTTCTCGGTGGTAAGGGATTTTGTGGGCCACGGCATCGGCATCCACATGCACGAAGATCCACAGGTGCCGAACTTTGGCGAGGCCGGGCAGGGCATGAAATTGCGTGCCGGCATGGTGCTCGCCATCGAGCCCATGGTGAATGCGGGCAAGGCCGACGTTGTGGTTTTAGGCGACGGCTGGACGGCAGTCACCGCGGATGGAAGCATGAGCGCTCATTTTGAGCACACGGTGGCGGTGACCGCGACCGGAGCGAGAATCTTAACCGAGTAGCACGCTCGAATTTACAAGCCGGCAGGAGCAAGCGAACCGGCGGAAACAGGATGCGGTTTGTCGAAGGAAGATGCGATTGAGGTCATGGCGGTGGTCACAGAGACGCTGCCCAATGCCATGTTCAAGGTCAAGCTCGAGAACAACCACGAGGCTCTGACCCATGTCTCGGGAAGGATGCGCAAGAACTTCATCCGCATTCTGCCCGGCGATCGCGTGGCCGTGGAGTTGAGTCCCTACGACCTGAATCGCGGGCGGATTGTTTATCGCTACAAATAGCTTCCAGCTTTTAGCTTCTAGCTACTAGCTTGCACGCAGGGAGTCGCAAGGCTGAGGGTTCACAAGAATGGAGCTAGGAGCTAGAAGCTAGCGGCTAGCAGCTTTTGAAGAAGGGTAGCAACAGATGAAGGTTCGTGCATCGGTAAAGAAGATTTGCGTCAAGTGCAAGGTCATCACCCGCCATGGGGTGGTCAGGGTGATCTGCGAGAACGCAAAGCACAAGCAGCGCCAGGGCTAGTTGAGAGTCTGGCAAACGCGGGAAGCTCCACGAAAGTGGTCAGTGTTAAGTGGTTAGTGATCAGAAACGATGCTATAGCGAGCGAGCTTTTACTGACCACTGATCACTGTCCACTGACAACTGGCAAGAGGCTAGTTAGCCTGAGTCAAGGCTTGCGATGAACCTCTGGGGCCAACCGTTTAACCCGTGCGAACCGTCTGAGGCCGGGGGCACACAACCGAGGTTATAAAGGAATCGGAATGGCACGTATTGCTGGCGTCGATCTGCCCCGCACCAAACAGGCACGCATCGCGCTCACATACATCTTCGGCATCGGGCAACCCCGGGCGCTCATGATTCTGGAGAGGGCGAATGTAGACGCCTTCAAGAAAGTCCAGGACCTGGGCGAGGACGAGGTCAACCGCATCCGCCAGGTGATCGAGGACGAGGGAAACGTCGAAGGCGACCTGCGCAAGGACGTGCAGATGCACATCAAGCGCCTGATCGACATTCAAAGCTATCGCGGCACACGTCACCGCAAGGGTTTGCCGGTGAACGGCCAGCGCACCCACACCAACGCTCGCACCCGCAAAGGCCCGCGCAAGGGCACGATTGCCGGTAAGAAGAAAGCAACGGGTAAAACCTAATGGCAAAGGCAGAGCCGAAGGCAGCAACGGGTAAGCCTGCAACCGCCAAGACAGGCAAGACCAAGAAGTTCAAGAAGCGCGAGCGCAAGAATGTGCCGTTTGGCATTGCGTACGTGCAGGCCACGTTCAACAACACCATCGTTACCATCACCGACCAGGTGGGCAACACGCTGAGCTGGAAAAGTTCGGGTTCGCTGGGCTTTCGCGGTTCGCGCAAGGGCACGCCCTTCGCGGCGCAGCAGGCAGCCTCAACCGCGGCCAGCATGGCCCGTGATCACGGCCTGCGCGCGGTCGATGTGCGTGTCTCCGGCCCGGGCTCGGGCCGCGAGTCGGCTATTCGCGCCCTGGCGGCCGCCGGCATCGAGGTGCGAACCATCCGCGACGTGACGCCGGTGCCGCACAACGGCTGCCGTCCGCCCAAGCGGCGCAGAGTTTAGGGGCAGTGTGAAGTGTGAGTGTGAAGTGTGAGATGCAAACACACTCTCACTTCACACTCACACTTTAAAATCAACCCGGGCCGGGACGACACGCAACGCGCGTAAACCGGCCGACATCCGAAGTCAGGAGAAAAAAATGGCACGTTATACCGGAGCAGTCTGCCGCCTTTGCCGTCGCGAGGCAACCAAACTCTTTTTGAAGGGCGCCAAATGCACCTCTGACCGTTGCCCGCTGGAGAAGCGCAACTTCCCTCCCGGCCAGCACGGCAAGGACCGCAAGGCCAAGATCGTGGGCTACGGCCTGCAACTGCACGAAAAGCAGAAGGCCAAGCGCATGTACTTCACCCTGGAAAGCCAGTTCCGCGAGTACTATGAGAAGGCTAACCGCGCCTCTGGCGTCACCGGCGAGTTGTTGATTCAACAACTGGAGCGCCGCCTGGATAACGTGGCCTTCCGGCTGGGCTTTGCCATCTCGCGCCGCCAGGCCCGCCAGGTAGTACGCCACGGCCACGTCGAGGTCAACGGCCGCAAGGTCAACATCCCTTCCTACCAAGTGAACGCGGGCGACGAAATCAAAATTCGCGAACACGCCAAGAAGCTGGCTATCGTCGAGCAGGGCGCGCAGTTTGCCGCTCAGAATCCAGTGCCCGCATGGCTGGAAGCCAATTTCGAGAACTTATCGGGCCGCGTGCTCCATCTGCCCAAGCGCGCGGACGTGAACCTGCCCATCAACGAGCAGCTCATTGTCGAACTGTACAGCAAGTAACAGCTATTAGCTTTTAGCTGCTAGCTACTAGCTTTTTCGTGCGAGAACCGGCATCGTTGGTTTCAGCAGGATAAGCTAGAAGCTAAAAGCTAGCAGCTAAGAGCTGCATTTCAACCGAAGGAGAACTTGCGCGGCCGCCGCAAAATGCATCGCGACGTACATGCCGCGCGGGAAACGAGACACGGATATGCTTTGGAGAGGATTTCAGAAGCCGAAGCGCTTGGCAGTGGATGCCGAGACGCTCACCGACACTTACGGTAAGTTCAGCGCCCAGCCCTTTGAGCGCGGCTTTGGCACCACCATCGGCAACGCCCTGCGCCGGACCCTGCTTAGCTCGATTGAGGGCGCCGCGGTCACCGCCATTCGCATCGAGGGCGTGCTCCACGAGTTTCAATCCATCAGCGGCGTGGTCGAGGACGCAACAGATATTATCCTCAACCTCAAGCAGGTTCCCTTCAAGCTCGCCGGCGAGGGTCCCAAGGCGCTCTATCTGCGCGCTGACCAGCCTGGAGTAGTTACCTCCGGCATGATCGAAGCCGACGGCGACGTTGAGATACTGAACAAGGATATCTATATTGCCACTCTTTCGGAGGGCGGCAAGCTGGATATGGAGATGCGCCTCAAGCGCGGACGCGGCTATATATCCGCCGACAAGAACTTCGACGCCGACCTGGGTATCGGCTTCATTCCCGTGGACTCGGTTCACTCGCCGGTGCGTCGCGTGAATTATGTAGTAGAGGCCGCCCGCCTCGGTCAGATTACCGACTATGACAAGCTCACCCTGGAAGTGTGGACCAACGGGGCCGTGCTGCCCGCCGATGCCGTCGGCCTGGCCGCCAAGCTGCTTAAGGACCACATGAACATCTTCATCAACTTCGAAGAAGAGATCGAGGCTGAAGGGCGTGGCGAGGAAGGCCGCATATTGTTGCGCAACGACAACCTCAACCGCTCGGTCGAAGAGCTGGAACTGTCGGTTCGCAGCTACAACTGCCTGAAGAACGCCAACATCCAATCCATCGGCGAGCTGGTGCAGAAGACCGAAGCCGAGATGCTCAAAACCAAAAACTTCGGCCGCAAGAGCCTGAACGAGATCAAGGAAATCCTGGCCCAGATGGGTCTCTCGCTGGGCATGAAGATCGACGAGCAAGGTAATGCCGTTCCCGGGCCAACCAGCATTTCGCCGGCTACCGCTTTGGCCGCCACCTACAGCCATTTCGACGAAGAGGACGAGCCGCTGGATTCAGTGGACCTGCAGTTGCCCACCGAGACGGAGAATTTCTAAAGCCAGCTACTAGCTTCTAGCCGCTAGCCTCTAGCTATGCCGTGCCGAGTTTCATAACCATCGGTGAGGACGAACAGCTAAAAGCTAGGAGCTAGAAGCTAGAAGCTAAATTCGAAAGAGAGTTATACCATGCGCCATCGCAATGCAGGATTCAAGCTCGGACGCAACACCAGCCACCGTCGCGCCCTGTTGCGCAGCCTGGTCACGTCCGTCATCATGGAAGATCGCATAGAGACCACCGTGGCAAAAGCCAAGGCTGTCCGTCCGTTGATTGAAAAGATGATCACACTGGGCAAGAATGGCGATCTGCACTCGCGCCGCCAGGCCCTCAGCTTTCTAATGACCGATGAGTCCGTCGAGCGGCTCTTCGAGACCGTGGCGCCGCGCTACGGCGACCGCGCCGGCGGCTATCTGCGCATCGTCCGCACTGGTTTCCAGAAGGGCGATGGGGCCGAGAAGGCCTTCATCGAACTGCTGGGCGCTGAACAGCAGCTCGACGCCAAGCGCCAGAAGCGCGAAGAGACCAGGGCCAAAAAGCGCGCCGAACTGGAAAAGCAGATGGAAGAGGCAAAGAAGGAAGAAGGCCAGGAAGAAGTCAAGGAAGAGGCTGCGTAGGAGTTGCTCCTTCGGCCGCGCTCAGGGCAGGTAGTCCAGGCATTCCTTTTCTGAATCATCACCAACGGGCGCATCCCCTCGCGGGATGCGCCCGAGTTCGCGTAAGGGCGGTTACATTCTTTCGATGTTGTTATGGGAAGAAATATACCGCGCGCCCGGTGCTGCCCAGCCGCAGCCATCCCGGCGGCAGCACTGCTGGAGAGGCGTCAGCGACAACCGCCTTTGCCCCAGTACTTTTCAGCACATTGAGCACCGTAGTTTCGTCTTGTGGGCTTGAGCCCCAAAAGGCTGCGGCTGAATCGCCCGTTTTCATGTCGTGTGGAACCTCGGCGATAATCTTCAATCTATCCAGCCGCGCCCAATAAGAGGCAATATCTCCGTCGCCGATCAGAGCAATGTGTGTGTCGGGCTCGATCCCCATCGCCCGCAGACGTTCCGCAACAATAACCGTTTGCTCCGAGTTTCCATATTCGCGATAGTCCTCGAACAGCACCATTGAAAACCTGCTCACGAATAACGCGCACAGCAACAGGCTTGCCAGCCAAAATACCTTGGCCTGGCGCTCTTCTCCTGAGACATTCGTCGCGACTATCGCCGCGCCCCATGCCACCAACATTGCACCAGTGGTAAATCGCGCTTCCCAGTGCACCATCATGTACATCAGGAAGACTGCAACTGCTGGAACCAATATCGGCCAGAATGCCATTAAATTTCGCCATGAATCCTTGACCCGGCCGCCAAGGATAAACATAAGCGCCACCACGGCAAGGAATCCCGACTCCAATACGACATGTCCCGCGATGAGGAGAAAATTGCTCAGGATGGTTTGCATTTCACGCGCTGGATGCAAACTCGAATCGATACCCGCGCTCCAGTACCCGGGGTCGTACCATACTGGATAAGTGCCTGCGACGGGTGCGGCAAACTCGTATACCTCCGGCCAGGCAAAAATCTTTCTCGTGGGGTGCAGCGCGTCCTCGTGACCCGGAAGATCTCCTTGCCAATTACGATAAGGCGGGAGCACATGGTTAACGCACCATCCCTGATTTAGTTTTGCTGAATCGCCCCATGTGAGCCTGTGCATATTCCACGAGAGCGCCGCAATAAAGGGAAGGGAAGTTAACAGAAATCCAAGCAGAGCAGCGGCAACCAGAAACTTGCTTCGATGTTGTTTCCACGCGACCGCCATCATGGTCATCATCAATGCGGCGGCAAAGGGCAACATCGCGGCCTTTGCCAGGTATCCAGCGCCCAGGATAACTCCCAACAGAACTGCGGAAGCAGCACTCATGCGCCCGCGCGCAAATCGCAGCATCATGCCGGACGCCAAATAAACCAGCGCCGCCACCAGCAGGTCCGGCGTCACCAGCAATAACCGGTGCACCCCTAACTGAACGTAGGCAAACAACAGGTATCCCAGCACCCAGGCACAGGGCAGCAACGGCCCGGCCCAGGCTTTGTTGACTTGCGACGACAGCAATTCGCGCCAAAAGAACTCAAAGCAAACCAGCGTCGCCACCAGGATCGCAAAAGTCAGCAGATGTACTTCTGGATATTCCCAGCGCATGGTGGGCTTGGTCAGTAAAAACATCAATCCTGTCAGCCAGCTATAGAGCGGTGACCACAGGACGTTCAATGCAGCGTGCCAATTCCCCTTCCAGTACAGATCGCCCATGTCCAGATAGGAGACGCCGTCGGGATTCATCCGGAATCTGCTGATCCAGCAGTCGATCAGCGCGCAAAGCGCGATTGCGCCGCGAAACCACCATTGAATGCGAAGAATGCCGCGCCGTTGTCCTTCTCCGCTGATCATTTACACTGCCCTCCGGAACAGTTTAGAATGCGGGGAAAGCGCGCGAAAAAAATTCGCGACGATCAGCGCAAGAGCGGGACGCAGGTAGAGCTGGCGTAGGGTTTTATCCCGATTTGAAACAAGACAGCGAAGACTGCGGTTCTGTTTCGCAGGCGATCTTCCCGGCACAGACGCGGATCGTTACTCCACTCTGCTCAGCCGCCGAAGCCGAAAGAGACGCAGGTAGAGATAGGCCACCAAGAGCAGCGCAATGGCGCCGGAGCAGTCCAGCAGCGCATCCCAAACTGATCCCGTGCGGTTGGGTAGATAACTCTGGTGCCACTCATCCAAACTGGCTACCAGGGAGGTTCCCAGCAGTGCCAGAAAGATGTCCTGGAGAAAGCGGGAGTGCGGCAAGCTCATCCACCAGGCGCGCAGCCACACCACGCCGAGTGCTCCGTAGCCGAAGAAGTGCCCGCTCTTGCGGATCAGGTGATGAATTACATCCCAGCGTGCGTTGCTGACGGTTCCGAAGATGGCCTCGAAGAGCCAGCGCAGCGGATGACTTGTATGGTCAGAGCCCAACAGCTCCGTGGATTCCAGCGCAATGACGCCGATGCCGATAACAACCGGGAGCCAGGCGCTCAACCAGAACCTGAGGTTCTGGCGAGCACGAGCCTCTCTTCTATTCGAGACAGCGGAAACGGGCACTAATCACTCTTTTCTGAATCAGAATCCACTACGGCGGGCAAATCCAGCGCCACAAGAGCAAACCGGGTCTGGCCGCTCCTTGGATTTTCAAAGCCCACAATGTGCTGGTGGCGTTTCGAGCCGGCCTTGAGTTGCAGGCCCTCCCGGTCAATCTGCACGTTGTCGTGCTTTCCGTCGTCGGTACAGGTCAGCCCCTCGGTAGTAATTGTCGGGGTGCCTACCGGAGAATTGCCCTGGCAGGTAATCACGTTTCCATAGCGGCCCAGCGCCTTCTTGTAAAAAGTGGTGACTTTATCTTGGGAGTCGGTGGTCTGGTATGAAACCGCCTTTACCCGCAACTGCCACTCGCCAAAGCCCAACTGCACGTCGGCGGATTTGTGGTGGTCGTCGTCCTTGACGGTAACGGCGCCTGGATAGACCGGCAACCCGAGGTCCGCGGCCGTGGTCTGATCGGTATTCACATGGATGCCGCCAAACGGCGTATCGATCTGAACTTTTTTGTCCTCGCCGTTGGGGCCCTTTTCCGTTTGAATCCTGCATCCGGCCAATCCAGCCGCCAACGCCAGACCCACTATTAAAGTTGCCGCTGTTCGCATCCTGTTGATCATCATAGCAATCGCCCTCCATCCAGGATATACGCTGGCATCGATGAAAATGTTCCTCGAACCTATCATTGGGCGGGCCGAAGGCAGTTGGCCCCACCGCAGGTGGTTGGGTAATCCACGCGGATGGTCAGAATCTCATACGGGTGAATTGGCGCCTTGACCACGTCGCCAACCACAGGCAGCGGATCGCCCTCCGGCGTTTCCATCAAATTGGTGACCGTGGCGTTCGTCGCGCCCGGCGGCACGTGAAACTCGGCTATCGTCTCTTTGCCCGCCCACTCGTAGACGCGCATAATCAATCCATTCACGCCGAGGCCGTTCTGGTCCTCGGCCTTCTTCACCGCGGTCAGCACGACATTCTCCGGCGCGACCGAGGCGAAGGAATACGAGGCGGGCAACGAGCCGGGATGCGCCGTGGTGACAACGGCGGTGAGTGGGTAGTTGTACTCCCAGCCGTGGCGCACGGTGAGCGCCTCCTTCCACGTCCCGGCGTGCGGATAGAGCGCGTAGTGGAAATGGTGATGGCCCATGTCGGCCTCGGCGTCGGGCCATTTGGGCGAGCGCAGCAGCGTCAGCCGCAGCACATTGCCCACCGCGTCGTAGCCGTACTTATTCTGGTTCAGGATGCTCAGGCCGTGTTGCTTGCCGTCAGACCCGGTTCCGCCCAGGTCGGCCCAGCGCATCGCCGCAACCTCAAACTGCGCCTGCTCCCAACTGTTGTTGCGCGTGGTTGTCCGGTCGATGGTTCCGTAAGGAATCTCGTACGTGGCAAACGGCCCAGAAGCCGCCAACGGGAAGGCAGCCTTGAGCAAGACGTGCGACTCATGCCAGTCGATCTCGTTGTCGATGTCTAAAATGTCGGAGTATGGCTCAATGCTGATCGTCTGCACAAACTTCGAACTTTGCCATGAACGAGTCACGCGGATAGCAGTGTGCCCGGTCGCATCGGTTACCTGCTGAACGGAGTCGGCCTTGGAAAGCATCGTCAGCTGTTGATCGAATGTCCCTGGATCGACGTTCCAAGCATCGTAGTCCTTCGGCGTGTCTTTGAACACCACTAGCTCATTCCCGCAACCTCCAGGAGCGATAAAGTCAAATTTCGTCTTGTCTTCGACGAGGCTCGTGATGCAGCCAGTGAACTTGTTGACCGTAACGCTGAACCAACGACCGTCTAGCACAAGGCCGCCCTTTCCATCGTCTCTTAAAGCACCCCCCTTTGCTTGCTCTGGTCTAGTGTCAGGATTCAAATGAATAGTCCGAAAGCCAGTTGCTGGAACTTCCCAAACTTTAACGCTGACTTCGGCAGTGCCCTGTTTCTTGTCCCTGGAAACGATCCGTGCATCAAGGCATGGTGCGGGATAAGAATCGTTCATTAGCGTATCGTCGCAGGTCGTTACAGATTGGGCGCTGTCGGGTAGCGGAACTTTCACAGAGACAACGCCATTCCGTTTCCAGCCCAACGGATTGAGGACGACGACAGAAATTCCATGCAGGCCCATATTCTTCCCGGTTGTATCTATCCTCTCCGCCACCGTCTCCAACGCGCCCGCGTCAATCTCATTGGTAGACCAGCGCACCACGTCGTAGTCCTTCTGCGCGTCCTTGTAGATTCGCCCGATGCCGGAGCCGGCGGCAGTGTCGTGGAACTGGTTGAAGAGCACCTTCTTCCAATCCTCCGTCAGTTCTTTCCCCGGATACTCGCGGCCATCAAGCCACGCCAGCGATGCCCACTTTTCGGCGTTGAGCACCTCGACTTCGGCCTCGCGCATATTGCGCTTGTGATTGGCCTGGGTGGTCATCACGCCGCGGTGGTACTCGAAGTACAATTCACTCTTCCAGGTAGGAATGTTCACCTTGCCGGGAATTGCCGGGGGAGGCACATACCCTTTCGCAATTGACTGGTAGTTCCACACCGGGCTGCCGGGCGCAATCTGCTGTTCGAGCGCGGTGAAATAACTCTGCGCCGTGCCAAACTCGATCTTCGGCGTCACGTGTCCCGACGCAGCCCAGTGAAAGCCCTCGTCCAGAATCGCCCGCGTGGGTCCGCCGCCATGGTCACCGATGCCGTAGAGGTCCATGATGCCAGGCAGCCCGGCAGCCTGCTTCTGCGCGATGGTGAAGTCGCGCGCCAGCCGCACAAGGTTCAGGTTGTCGTTGGCGTAGTCGTGCGGAAAGTAGGTGAGCACCTTCGACCCATCGGGCGACTCCCACCAGAAAAACTTGAAGGGCAACTGGTTGGTGTCGCACCAGGCCATCTTCTGCGTCACAAAATAATCGATGCCGCTCTTCTTGTAGATCTGCGGCAACTGCCACGTGTAACCAAAACTATCCGGGTTCCAGCCGATGCGCGTGTCCGCGCCGTACTGCTGCTTGAACCAGCGCTTGCCCACGAGCAGTTGCCGCACCAGCGATTCGCCGTCGGGTATATTCAAATCCGGCTCGACCCACATTCCGCCCACAATCTCCCAGCGGCCTTCCTTGATGCGCCGGGCAATCTCCGCGTTCATCTCGGGGTACTTGTCGGCGATCCACTCGTTGTATGCCGCGGCCGACTGCGTGTAGGTGTATTCCGGGTACTCGTACATCAACTGCAGTGCCGTCCCGAACGTCCGCTTCACCACGTCCACCGTCTCGGTCCACGGCCACAGCCAGGCCGCGTCGATGTGCGAGTTGCCGGTCAGGTGCAGCGTCGCCTGTTGCAGTAGCAGCTTAAGCGCTTCGAGCCGAACGTGCGCCGCCTTCAAGCTGACGTCAAACTTCACTTGGTCATGAGCATCAAGAGCGACCAGGTCCACGGTGCGGATAGCATCGGTGAGCGTGGCCAATTGAGCGGAGTCATTCGGCGCAAGCGATGGAACCAGCAGCGCCGCCGACAAAAACTCTTCGCGTAAATCTTCGGGATTGGGGCGATTTTCAGGGAAGTCGATCTTCAGAGTGGCGCCGCGGAAGTTCTTGTCGTCCACCGTGTGCAGCAGCTTCACGGCCACCGTCACCCTGTCTCCGGGCTTGGCATTTTCAAACAACACCACCGGCTCCAGGTCGTCGCCCATGGCCACGCGGCGGCCACTGAAGTAAAGAATCTCCGGCATCGGTCCGTTGGCATAAGCGTGGAACTGAAACCAGATGCGCGCGCCGCTCAGGTCGTAGCCGTTCAGCGTAACAGGAACCAGGTAAGTCAGGCGAAACCAGACGGCTTCCTTGGGCGCTTTCGCGCCTGTGGCGATGGGCTGCCAGTCGCTCTCGTCCAGATTTACGGCCTCGCCATGTGCCAGATCGCCCGTATGGAGCTTCCAGGCCCCGTCGGGCAACTCGCGCAGGCTGGAAAGGCGGTCTATGACTGCGCGGGTATCAGAGGGCAGGCTGGCGGCAATCTGGGCGGCCTGGGCAGCAGTCTGGGCCTCCATTCTGTCCGGCCCGGCGAACAGCGCTGCGACGGCAGCGATGGCCAAAGAGGCAAAACGAACAAAACGCAAATTCAAAAGCGAATTCATCGCGGAAAAGTCCTCTCCGTCATGGTAAAACCTGGACACCTCTTTGTGGAACGCAAGATTACGCCGGCATGGGGACAAACTCGATGAAAATCGCTGCCTTCCGCAGGCTAGGAGCTGGAATCGCGCATCAAAGCCGCGCATCCAATACGTATAGCCGGCATCGGAAATGCCAGCTATCAGAGCAGTTCAATTTGGTTTTTGAAGCAAATGAGGGACCCATCCAAGGAGGAAAGACGGCGTATTACAATGTGGTACGTCGTCTCCCTACTTGGAGTGCATACTAAAGATTAGGCTGCTTTCCCCAGCGGATTGCAGAACCGTTGCGCGGCCTTAGGAGATCACCCAGCCCGGAATACTTCCCCTGTTAGCCGGCCTCCCACCGCGCACTAAAACTGGAACGAACTGATCACATAGAGAGGTATTCATGACCGCTGCTGCTCGCTATCCCGGCATTCGGGTTACTGCAAATGGAAACCAGCTTGTCTCGTACCATACCGAGACGCGAATCTGCGACGCCGGCGTCTTTTATCCGATTACGCCTTCCACGGAGGGCGGCGAACTCTTCCAACAGGCATATGCTGAAGGCCATCTGAATGTCTTCGGGCAGAACACCATCGCCATCGAGACCGAGGGCGAGCATGCGGCCCAGGGCGGCGCCATTGCTCATTCGGTTTGCGGCAAGCGCGTAGTGAACTTCACCTCCGGCCAGGGCGTGGTCTATGGCGTTGAGCAGTACTATCATGCGCCGGGCAAAGCCTCGACGATGGTGCTGGAGGTGGGCGCGCGCGCGCTGACCAAGCAAGCTCTCAACGTGCATTGCGGCCATGACGACATTTATGGCGCTCTGGATACGGGCTGGATCATGCTCTTCGGTAAGGACGCGCAGCAGACCGCCGATCAGGCGCTGATTCTGCGCCGCGTCACAGAACTGAGCCTGACCCCCGGCATGAACATCATGGACGGCTTCCTTACCACGCACCTGGAGCGCACCTTCTACAAGCACGAGTCGGGTCTGATCCGCGAGTTTCTCGGATCGCCGGTCGACATCATCGATTGCCCCACTGAGGCGCAACGCAAGCTGTTCGGCCCCACGCGCCGTCGCGTGCCGAAAATGATGGACCTGACGAATCCGGTTTTGCTCGGCCCAGTGCAGAACCAGGAACACTACATGCAGGGCGTGGTTGCCCGTCGCAACAACTTTGCCGAGCCGATTCTTCAATTTTTAGAGGACGCTTACCAGCAGTTTGCCCAGCTGACTGGCCGGAGCTACGGGCTCATCAGCGAGTACAAGACAGACGATGCCGAGACGGTTTTTGTCTCCCTTGGCTCGGCGGCTGAAAACATCGAAGCGGCAGTCGATTACCTGCGCCAGACGCGCAAAGCGAGTGTCGGCTCCATTCACGTCAACGTGATTCGTCCCTTCCCGGAGGCTGCCATGGTGGCCGCGCTCAAGGGCAAAAAGAACGTCATCATTCTGGAGCGGACTGATGAGGCTCTGGCCGGCGACAATCCGCTGGGCCGCGACATTCGCACCGCGTTCTCCAAGGCTGTGCAATCGGTTGCCGGTCTGCCCGCGATCACTCTGGCCGAAGTCCCGAAGTTCTACGGAGGCAGCTATGGCCTCGGTTCGCGCGACTTTCGCCCCGAGCACATCATCGGCGCCTACGAGTTCGCCACCGCGGGCCGCGCACGCAAGGACGGCAAGCGCGCCTCGGACGGCGTTTCATTCTTCGTTCTGGGCGTCAACCATCCCTACGCGGTCATCGCCGACGAGACGCCGTCGCTGTTGCCCGAAGGCGCGGTGGCCGTGCGCTTCCACTCCATCGGCGGCTGGGGCGCCATCACCACCGGCAAGAATCTGGGCGCGATCCTAGGCGATCTCAACGATCTGATCTTTGAACGCGACGGCCTCAAGGATGATTTGGGCAATCCCAAGGAAGTGATTCACGTCAGCGCCAACCCCAAATATGGCTCGGAGAAAAAAGGCGCGCCAACCGCGTACTTCATGGTCGCCGCCAAGGAGCGCATCCGCGTCAACTGCGATCTGCGCCACGTGACTGTGGTTCTCTGCTGCGACCCCAAGGCCTTCACGCACACCAACCCGCTGGACGGCATGGCCGAGGGCGGCTCGCTGGTCTGGGAGTCCGATCAGCAAGGCGAACAGGCATGGGAGCAGTTGCCGCTGTGGGCGCGCAAGCAAATCATCGAAAAAAAGATTCGCGTCTTCACCCTTCCCGGCTTTGAAATCGCCAAAAAGGCCACCGACCGCGCCGACCTGCAACTGCGCATGCAGGGCAACGCCTTTCTGGGCGCGTTCTTCCGCGTCAGTACGCTGCTCAAGGAGTTCGGCATCACGCAGGAGCAATATCGCGCCGTGGTTCGCAAGCAGTATGTAAGCAAGTTCGGAAAGCTGGGCGAGGCGGTCGTCGAGTCCAACATGGAAGTCATGATGCAGGGCTACGAGCAGGTGAAGGAGATCAAGATCGGCGCGCTCTCGGCGGCCGACCATTCCAGCCTGCGCGGCCATGCGCTGCTGCCGATTCTCGAGACTGTGCCCGCCGGCGCACCGTGCGGCTCCGGCTGCCGTTCCCATGCGCTGCCAGCCGGCCAGGCCAAGCGCACGCCACTGGCCAGCGTCGCCAACTTCGACGCCGAGTTCCGCGCGCACTTTGGATATAATCAGCCCTCCACGCCGCTCTCGGCCATGGGCATGATCGCCGCCGCCACCGGCGACACAGCTTCGAAATACGTAGCTCGCCGCGAAACGCCGCTCTTTATCCCTGAGAACTGCACCCAGTGCATGGATTGCATCTCGGTCTGTCCGGACACCGCGTTGCCCAACACCGCGCAGGATCTGAGTACGCTGTTGCGCACGGCCGTCTCCTACTACGTTGCCGACGCAAAGGAGCGCGCCAAGCTCCTGGCTGCGCTGCCGGAGATTGAGCGCCTTGCCCGCCAACGCATGGTGGCTGAATTGAAGCAGGGCACGCCGCTGCCCACAATCCTGCGCGAAGTTACGGATTCGCTCGACGGATTCTCCGCCGCTTCCAAAGAGCAGTTCTTTGCCATTCTCGATAAAGTTCCGATGGCCTATCAGAAAGTGACCGCCATCTTCTCGTCTCCCGAACGCAAGGCTCCCGGCACAGGCGGCATCTTCTCGATTTTTGTCTCCGATTTGTGCAAGGGCTGCGCGGCCTGCGTCACTGCCTGCGGCGACCACCAGGCGCTCAAAATGGTTGCTGAGACCGAGGATGTCAACGCCAAGCACATGACCGGCACCGGCTTCCTTGATCTGCTGCCCGACACGTCGCAGAAATTCCTTGGCCTCTTCAACGCCGCCAACCCGGCAGACTCCAAGACCGCCACGTTGCGCAATATGCTCATGGTGCGCTCCACCTACGACGCGCTGGTCTCTGGCGACGGCGCCTGCGCGGGTTGCGGAGAAAAAAGCGTGCTGCGCTCCATCGCCGCGGTCACTGAGGCCTACATGCGCCCCGTCTTCCACGCCAAGAGCGATCGCTTCCTGGCCAAGGCCGGCGAACTCGAAAAGAATGGCACGGCTCGCCTCGCCAGGCTCCAGGCAACCAGCCCCGCTGAATACGCACTGCTCCGTCAGGCCATCGCGCATCTCATCCTCGGCCTGGGCGGCGAAGACGAAAAGGACACCAAGGCGCGCATCGCAGCCTACGAGGCCAAGAACGGTCCCATCAGCGACGCCGCATTGGTCGAAGCCATCGCTGCTGTCCTGCTCACCGAGGCCTTCAACCACAAGAACCTGCAAGCGGTCGATGGCCGTCTCGCCAACGGCATGAGCGTGATGGCCATGGCCGCCCACACCGGCTGCAACACCGTCTACGGCTCAACCGCGCCCAACAATCCTCACCCCTACCCGTGGATGAACTCGCTCTTCCAGGACGGCGTCACCGTGGGATGGCTTATGGGCGAGAGCTTCATCGTCGATCACGCCCGACGCTCCGTCATTCCCGAGCGCCTCGCCGACATTCTCCTCACTCACGACACAGGCGTCATCGACGCCCAGGAGTATTACAACCTCACCCACTTCACCGACGCGCTGATGACCGATGACGAAATTAAGGAGCTGCCCAAGGTCTGGGCCGTTGGCGGCGACGGCGGCATGGGCGACATCGGCTACCAGAATGTCTCCAAGGTGGTTCTGCAGAATCGCCCCAACGTCAAGGTGCTCATGCTCGACACGCAGGTCTACTCCAACACCGGCGGCCAGAACTCCGACTCCACGCCCATGCTCGGCGGCAACGACATGAACACCTTCGGCGCGGCCTCCCAGGGCAAGAACACCGAGAAGAAAACCGTCGCCGAAACCTTCCTCGCCGGTCACGGTTCGCCCTTCGTCGCCCAGGTCTCCATGGCCAACGCGCCCAAACTCTACCGCGCCATCCTCGACGGCCTGGAGTATCGCGGGACCATGTTCCTGCAGGCTTTCACCACCTGCCAGCCTGAGCACGGCGTCGCCGACGACATGGCTCTCATCCAGGCCCAGCGCGTGCGCGATTCGCGCGGCGTGCCGGAGTTCGTCTTCAACCCCCGTCTCGGCGAAACCTACCAGGAGGCTCTGGACATCAAGGGCAACCCCTCCATCGATCTCGATTGGTACGAGACCAAGAACAAAGTTACTGGCGAGACCTCCCACTACACCGTCGCCCACTGGTGCGTCACCGAGGCCCGCTTCCGGAATCATCTTAAGAAGCTCAAGCCCGAAGCGGTAGCCAAGCTGATACCGCTCGATAACATGCTGGTCCGCATAACACAACAAGATGTCGTCTACCGCCGCTATCTCACGCCCGGCCACCGCGCCTTCATCCCCGACTTCGGCGTCTACATCACAGTGGAAGAAGCCGGCAAGACAACCCACTACGCCATCAGCCGCCAGTTAGTCATGTTCTGCGTAGAGCGTCGCAAGGCCTGGCGCATGTTGCAATCCAAAGCCGGCATTGTTAACAAGGAGTATGCGGCGCAGAAATCTATCCTCGCCGATGTAGACGCCGGTAAGCTGCCGCTGGAAGAGCTGCTTACGCACGGCCACGAACTCATCAAGGAGCGGCTAGCAGCTGCAGCGCCTACTAAAGCATAAACAAGTTCAATCCAGTAAATGGAGAACGCGGGCTTTAGAGTCCGCGTTTTTCTTGCCGCAAACTCGCCATGCTGAGATAAACTGTGTGACAGCTTGGAGGAGCCATGAAAATGCGTTCTCTTATGAGCCGGATATCATTGCATTCTGTCTTTGGATTTGCCGCTTTCTTGCTGCTTGCGCCTTCATTCGTAATCGCACAGGGCAAAGGAGATGCGACCACAAGGATTGCCGAGATTCCCACCTACAGAGTTGGAGGAATGTCAATTGCGATTCCTGTGCCCGCCAGCGATCTAATAGAAATGGGCCAGGACTATCGGGTTATTATGGAAGTGTCTGTTCCAGAACAAAACCGGCTGGTAGCAGCGTTTGTGTTACCGGATGATCTGGCAGTTATCAAGAGCGGCGGCAAGTATAGACTTTCCAAATACGCTCTAATCGAGGTGTCGCGTAGCGTAGAGTTTACGAATTTTAGCACGAAAGACTTTAAGGACTTTTCCGATAGCGCCAACCGGGAACTCGGCAATGTTCTTACGTCATCAACAAAGGAGATTGAGGAGGAGGTAAACCGCAGGGTAAAAGCGCTTAATCTGGATGACAAGGTTAGCTTTGATAAGCCGATTTCGCTTGGCTGTTTCTTCTCCAAACAGGATGCCTTTGCGTCCGGTATGCTGCTGTCGGTCACGATGCAAGGGGTTACAAAGAACATGATTAATGTCAGTGCCATACTTCGAGTAAGGAATCGGGCAATCTTTGTCTATATATATGCCGTCTACGAGGATCAAGACTCTCTAAAATGGGTGCAAAAGACCACCGAGGATTGGGCGGACGCGATATTAAAAGCAAACGAACAATAGAAAAACACAATTTTACGGACTCGTTATGATGTCGATACAGGGAACCCGGCTTCTGAGAGCAGGAAACTGCTTCCACTAACGTTTTCCCAATCAGGCCTGCTGGTGCGACAATCATGGCAACGGGTTTTACGCTCCCGGCCAGGATTAGTCCCCAAGGAGAGAGATACCATGAAACGCTTCTTAGTTTGTACGAGCCTTCTGTTCGTTGCCACAGCGCTATCTGCCCAGACAGCTCCGCCGCAAGGCCCGTCGCCCGGCCCGCCCAAAAGCCCTCCGGCCACCACTTCGGCAACCTTCGGCGGCAAGACCGTCACCATTACCTACAGTTCGCCCAGGGTCAGAGGACGCGCTGGCCAGATCTTCGGCAAGGACGGGCTCATCAGCCACGACAAGGGCTATCCGGTTTGGCGCGCGGGCGCCAATGCCGCCACCAAGCTGCATACCGAGACGGACCTTGAGCTTGGCCCGAATCTGGCCTTGGTGCCCAAGGGAGACTACACGCTGTTTGTCGATATCTCCAACCCTGACAAATGGGTGCTGATCGTCAACAAGCAGACCGGGCAGTCGGCCCTGGCCTACGACAAGACGCAGGACCTGGTCCGTGTGGAAATGGGCATGGAAAAGCCGCCGGAGATGGTGGAGAACCTGACATATTCACTCGATAGCTTTGGCGCCAAGTGGGGAGGGCTTACCCTGAGTTGGGAATACCACACCGGCGTCGTTCCCATTCACATACCCTGAGAGGGAACCATTGACCGCCATCTACCGGCATTTGATTCTTCGCATCGGTTTCCCTAATCAGGCCAGCCGGTGCGACAATTGTCGAGTCGGGGCTCATGCTCCCGGCCAGGATTTCTTTCCACGGAGAAAACAACCATGAAGCGTTTTTTGGTTTATGCGAGCCTTTTCGTTGCCGCCGCAGCTCTATCCGCCCAGCCAGCCACGCCGCCCGGCCCTCCGAAGGCTCCGCCGAAGAGTCCGCCGGCCACTGCATCCGTGACCATCGCAGGCAAAGTTATCACCATCAAATACAACTCGCCCGGCGTTAAGGGCCGCGCCGGACACATCTTCACCAGGGATGGCCTCATCAGCCACGATCCCACCTATCCGGTTTGGCGCGCAGGCGCCAATGCCGCCACCATGCTGGAGAACGACGGTGGCATCACGGCAGGCAAACTCAAAGTGCCCGCCGGCAAATACACCTTGTACGTCGACATCTCCGATCCCGATGCGTGGGTTCTGATCGTCAACAAGCAGACCGGCCAGTGGGGTACCAAATACGACAAGACGCAGGACTTGGGCCGGGTGAAAATGACCATGAGCAAACCGCTGGCGCCGGTTGAGAATCTGAAGTACACGCTTGAGGCGCTCGGCGGCACAACCGGCAAACTCACGCTTGAATGGGAGAACCACTCGGCATCCGTTCTCATCGCGGTGCACTGAAATCCAGCGTGAGGTGGTGATTTACGGCAGGGCGGCATATTGCAGATAATTGCCGCCCTGTCGATACAATAGGAACAGTGTGTGATTTCTTCCCTGAAGAGGTAAAGTGCCTTGCCTTTATATGCCTATCGCTGTACCCAATGCGGCCATCATTTTGAAAAGATACAGAACTTTTCGTCCGAGCAGGAGCTTGTCTGCCCCGTGTGCCAGGGCGTGCTGGAGCGTCCGCTCACCGCGCCGCGACTGCACTTCAAGGGCGGAGGCTTTTATGTGAACGACTACCCGGCCAAGAGCAACACGCCTGCCCCCGAGCCAACACCAGCAGAGGTCAAAACCCCCTGCGGCGGAAGCTGCGGTGCGGCTTGCCCCGCCGTTGCGGCTGCCTCTTCAGCTTCAGCCGGCGATTCATCGAAGAAATAGCGAGCCAAACGTACTTTTTGCGGATTTTACCCATCACATATCTGATCCAAGCGCAACCGGGCGTCGCCGTAGGATAATGTGTCCTTGAAGCCTCAAACCCATCGATGACACCTACTTCCACACCGACGCCTTCGCAATCCAGCCACGCGGCTCTTCGCGCGCTGACCC
Source organism: Occallatibacter sp. (assembly GCA_050011175.1). Lineage (GTDB taxonomy): Bacteria > Acidobacteriota > Terriglobia > Terriglobales > Acidobacteriaceae > Telmatobacter. The sequence continues at coordinate 4,332 of JBEKJR010000003.1, read as the reverse complement.
TGGCAGCCGTCCTCATCTTTGTTGCGGGCCTTGTTGCGGGATTTTTCTACCACCACGCCGAATTTGCCGTCATCCTTCGTTGGACCGGCCTCGGCCTCTTTCTTCCCTTCGCGGCGCGCCGCCGCTCCCTGCTGGTTTGGACTTTCTTCGCCATGCTGGCCGGCGCGGAACTGGGTGTGGACGCGCCCCAACTCGCCGCGCAGAGCCACTTTCTCGCCGACATCTTTCTGCGGCTCATCCGCATGATTGTCGCACCGCTCATCTTCGGCGGCATCGTCACCGGCATCGCCGGCCACGGCGAACTCCGCGGCGTAGGTCGCGTGGCGCTCAAATCCATCATCTTTTTTGAAGTCGTCACCACCATTGGGCTCATTTTGGGTGCCGTCGCCATCAACCTCACTCAGGCCGGAGCCGGTGTCGCGCTGCCCGCCTCCATCCAGGCCGTCGCGCCTGCCGCCCGCCCCGAAGGCTGGCAGCAGATTCTGCTGAATATCTTTCCGGAGAACATCGCCAAAGCTGTTGCCGAGAATCAAATCCTCCAGGTGGCCATCTTCGCGCTGCTCTTCGGCGCCGCGCTGGCTACCCTGCCGGAAAAGAAGCGCGCCCCTCTGGTTTCCGTTTTACAATCGTTGACCGAGACTATGTTTCGCCTGACGCGTATGGTCATGGTCACAGCGCCTGTAGCCGCCGGAGCAGCGCTGGCCTACACCGTGGGCAGCATGGGCCTGGCCACGCTGCTGCCGCTGGCCAAGCTCCTGGCCACTAACTACGCCACCCTAACCATCTTCCTGCTCGTTGTCCTCGTGCCCATTCTGCTCCTTGCGCGCATCCCGCTCGGCCGTTTCGCCGCCGCCGTTGCCGAGCCGGCTGCCATCGGTTTCGCCACCACATCGTCGGAGGCCGCGCTGCCTCTGGCCATGGAGCGCATGGAAGAGTTCGGCGTGCCGCGTTGGATCGTCTCCTTCGTCATCCCCACCGGCTACAGTTTCAACCTGACCGGCTCCACCATGTATCTTTCCATGGCCGCTCTCTTTGCTGTCCAGGCTGCGGGCCTCCATTTCTCCGTGGGACAGCAGATCGTTCTACTGGCCACTCTGGCGCTCACCAGCAAAGGCATCGCTGGCGTGCCCCGCGCAACGATTGTCACCCTGCTGGCCGTCGCCGGTTCCTTCCAGATTCCCGCCGCCGCCGTATTGATGCTGCTTGGCGTCGATACGCTGATGGACATGGGCCGCACTGCTTTGAACGTCATCGGCAACTGCATGGCCGCCGCTGTTGTCGCCCGCTGGGAGGGCGAGCTGAAACCTGCAACAAGCACCTCGGCCCGATAAGATAGTTCCAGCACAACAAACCATGCCCTTGCTTGATCCCATCCCGTTGCCGGTTGTAAATGTCGATTTTGCTGCCCTCGAATGGGAGGCGCTTCTCGCGCTTTGTTCTTCTTTTGCCGCTTCACCGGTGGGCCGCCAGGCCATTCTTGACCTCAAACCCTCCACCAGCGAGGAATGGATCGCAAGCCAGCACCAGCTCACCGGCGAACTCCGCCTGCTGCTCGACGAGCAGACTTCAATTCCCCTTGGCGGCCTCTTCGATCCTACGCCGCAGGTCGCGAAAGCGCAGATTTCCGGCGCGGCCCTCGAAGCCGTCGAGCTGCAAGCCATCGCCCGCCTGGCAAACGATGTGGCCTCCTGGCAAACGCTCCTGCAATCGCCTCCAGTACCGCTGGTGGGCAAACTGCCCGGACTCGCCCGGCTTTCGTCGGCACTCACCGGCAGCTTGCGTCCGCTGGCAGAATCCATCGAGCGCACCATTCAGCCCGACGGCTCGCTGGCCGACAATGCCTCGCCCGAGCTGGGCCGCATTCGCCGTGAACAAGAGCGCCAGAAAAAGCTGATCGAAGAATCGCTGCGCGCCACCCTGCGCAAGCTCGCCTCGGAGGGCGCCACGCAGGAAGATCTCATCACCATTCGCGGCGAGCGCTTCGTCATACCTGTCCGTAGCGAGCTCAAGAAGCGCGTCAGTGGAGTGGTCCACGGCGTCAGCTCATCGGGCCAAACGGTCTACCTGGAGCCGCTGGAAACCATCGAGCAGAATAACGAGCTGGTCCGGCTTATCGAAGAAGAGCAGGCCGAGATTCACCGCATCTTCATGGCGCTCACCCGCCAGGTGGGCGGCTATGCTCATGCTCTCGTTGAGGGTGCGCGCGTACTGGCCGTGGTCGATAGCCTCCAAGCCCGCGCCCGCTTTGCTCGCGACTACAACTGCGTGGCGCCGGTCATCACGCCCGATCTTTTACATCTCGAAGCCGCCCGCCATCCTCTGCTCGAACGGCATCTCCGAACGACTAGTGGCCACATTGTCCCGCTCACTCTCGAACTCACCGCCTCAAATCACCAGCTCATCATCAGCGGCCCCAACACCGGCGGCAAAACCGTCACGCTCAAGACCACGGCGCTGCTGGCCATGATGGCGCAGGCCGGCCTGCCCATTCCCGCCACGGCAGCCAGTTTTCCGGTCTTCACCGCGTTTCTGGCCGACATTGGCGACGCGCAATCCATCGAGGCGGAACTCTCCACCTTTTCCGCGCACATCACCAACCTCGATCGTCTCTCGCGCCTCGCCGGTGACAGATCTCTGGTCCTGCTCGACGAGCTCGGCTCCTCCACAGATCCCGAAGAAGGCTCCGCGCTGGCCGTGGCCATTGCCAGCCATTTTTTAACAGCGGGAGCCTGGACGCTCATCTCCACGCACCACACCTCGCTCAAGGTCTACGCGGCCAACACTTCCGGCGTCCTCAACGCCGCGGCCGGCGTTGACGAAGTGACGCTCGTGCCCAACTACCAGCTTCGGCTCGGCGTTCCCGGCGCGTCTGCTGGCATCCTAACCGCCGAGCGGCTCGGCCTGAACGCCACCATCATCGCTGCCGCCCGCCAGAGATTGGGCTCGCAGCAGCAGGACATTGCCCGCTTCCTCGATCGCTTACACAGTGAACTCACGCAACTTGAGGCGGACCGCAAGGCGACTCGACTAGCGCAATATGCTTTGAACCAAGACAGAGCGAAGCTCGCGCGCGAGGGCGACGTCGAGATGCGTCAGCGCACGCGCGAGTTGGAAGCCAAGCTGGCCTCGCTGCTCAAGGACTTCGAGTTCCAGATGCGTGAGACGGTTCGCGCCATTGAAGATCGCGTTGGGCAGCAGAAAATCTCCAAGGAAGCCGAGCGCCGCATCCAGCGCCTGCGCCGCGAATTTCAGGAGAGCTTCAACCAGATCGTCGTTGCCCATCGCACCGGAGCGGATCAAGGAGACGCCAATGCCCAGCCGCACATCGTCAGGCACATCGCCGCCGGCGACCAGGTTCGCCTCAAATCAATGAACAAGATTGCCGTCGTTCAGCGCGAGGTTGAAAAGGATCTCTTCGAAGTTGCACTCGGCCCCATCAAGATGCGCATCAAGCGCGAGGAAATCTCTGAGGTCGTCCGCGCCGCTGAACAGCAATCCTTAGAGCGTCCCGACCCTCTCGCCGCAGCCCGCAAGCAGAAGAACGTTCGCGTCACCGTCACCAGCGCCTCCACCGACACCCTGCGCACGGAGATCAACCTCATCGGCCGCACCGTGGACGAGGCCACGCAGGAGTTGGAACAATATCTCGACCGCGCCTTCCTCGCCGGCCTGCCGGGCGTCCGCGTCATTCACGGCCACGGCGCCGGCATCCTCCGCCGCGGCGTCCGCGAATTCCTCAAATCCCATCCCCACGTCGCCACCATCGCCGAAGCCCCGCAAAACGAAGGCGGACAAGGGGCAACGCTGGTAGAACTGCGTCAGTAGTTGTAAAGGCGTGAAGTGTTTTTTTAGATGACAGATTAAAGGATACGGACTCTGCTCGTACATCAAGCGGAAAAATTGTCCGAGCCGGGTACCATAGGTCCGAATTTTCGGGCCTGGAATAAATGTCAGCCCTACCGTAAAAGTTTGCAGATAATTATCGTCCTCCGGCGCACAATAGTGGAATGAAAAGTGAACACAGCGCCGGTTCGATCTGTCAGGGATGTGCCCGGTCCGTACCCTTGAACGGCCGGGCACATCCCCGACATTTTAGACCGGGCACATCCCTGACACTTTCTCCTTATCAGGAAGGTTTTGTATTTCCGTTTCAGGGGCAGCTGCCCCTGAAACGGCGCACGTTGTTTGCACCCCTCCGCCCTTGGGCAGCGGGTAAGTTTTTCTTCTTTTCGGGTCGAACAGCGCCAGCGGCACATGCGCAAAGTACACCTCGAAGCAATCGTCGTCAACCGGCAGCAGGCCCACCCGCTCGCCCCAAAGCACCTCACTGAG
>JBEKJR010000002.1:0-316781 GCA_050011175.1 Occallatibacter sp. | reverse complement strand
GAAAGGCCGCCTCCGCACGGCAATAACTACGCTTCGATAACGCAGTTATGCCATGAAAAGACGGCCTTTCCAAGACTTTTCTAGCCACCGTCACCGCAATCTATAACGAGCATGTGAGAAATGCGGGCTAGGGACTAGGAATGCGCCCCTCTGGCTATGATTGCCGGAGGGGCGTCTGACCGTTATGGCGGACCGGTACGCGCTTGCGACGCCGGCCTCAGCTATCAGAACTTGTAGACAACTCCTAACTCGGCGCGGGAACTGCGGTGCTCGTGTGGGGAGCATCCCGAGGTCGTCGTGCAGGCATTTCCAGAACCGGCAGGATAAATCGGCGCGACAAACGACGAGGCAATGTCGTCGCCCGCGAGGCGTAGGGAAAAGTGCGAGCTCAGTTTGTAGTCGATGCCGCCGCCGATTCCTCCCGCAAACGAGAGATTGGGATAGGCGTTCACGCCGCCGATGTGTTCCGCGCCCAGCAGCACACGGAAAAAACCGTCGTAGTTCCTGAAAAGGTTGGCGTGCACCACCGGACCCAGCAGCACGGCATACATCGAGGGGGCTAACGTGCTGTTCTGAATGGCGGGGTGCGAGAGGGGGTACTTGTAATAAGCGCCGTCGGCGGTGAGGCCAAAGAATCTTCCCCAGTCGCGGGTTACCGAGACGTTGGCGCCCATCAATCCGTGGCGAGACTGGTTGACCTGGTTGAGGCTGGTGTAGCCGAAGCCGGCAAATACCTCATACTTGTGGGCGGCTACAGGCTTCTCGACGGGGGCTTCTCTGTGACGCGCGTGGATGATCTGGCTGGTGGTTGCCAGGGGCATGAGCAAGGCCGGAATTATGGCCAGAATCGAAAGAAATAACTTCCTCTTCAATTTGGGACTCTCCTCAGTACATTCCATTGTCTACTGCTGGCCCTGCGGGCTTTAGCCCTTCGAGCCGCCGCCCTAAACTGGCGGCTACTTCATAGACTGTTCTCTCCTAGAGTATCCTCTCCGGCCCGGTTCCATGAAGTCCGGGATTGATTTGTTGCCGGGTTCCGGTCATGGGTTTTGCACCGGTACCGCCTGGGAGAGGCGCACAAGCTTGCCGGAACTCTCCGTGACGGTGACGGCGACTCCCTTGGGAAGATAGCGCCCGATGACCTCGGGACGCTTCCAATCCAGGTCCCAGCCGTCTTCGATGGCCACCACGATGTACCGGCCGGGGGCCACATCGCGCAGGGCAAAGCTGCCGTCGGAGTCGGATTGATCGCGACGCGCCAGGGCAGGGAAGGTCGCCAAATCCTTTGGAACCAGCACGACCATAACGCCGGGAGCGCCTTTTTCGCCCCTTCGTGCAAAGCCTTCGATGCGGGTTTCGCTCAGACTCACCGTGACTACAATTTTCATGGGCTTGTCGCTGACGGTGAGCAGGTTGCCGGGATGGGAGTGGCCCCCGATGGTGATGGAGGTGATGGGAAGCTGCTTGTCAGACGTGCTGGCTGTTAACTCGTAATTTCCCTGACGGATGAATTCAAACGTGAATTGGCCATTGTTGCTGAACACGTTTTTCGGCTCCTGCCCATGCATAGCGTCAAGAGATTTGAGGCTCAGAAACATCCGATTCGGCAATGATGCACTGGAGGAGCTTCGCAGGGTTCCAGAGACTTCTATAGCTAGATTGCCGAGATTGGGGTCCACCTGCATGCTGGCAGTGGCGTCCAATTCCGCAATCCGCGGCGGATCGCCCTGCTCCAGCTCATAATGGCCGGGGGCTAAGCCGGTCACTTCGATTGTGCCGCTCTGCGGATTATGGCCCATGGTGCTATATCCCTCGAAGGGGGGATATGTGCCGAAAATGGATTGATGCAGTTCCATATGAGACACGTTTCCGTCTTGTTTGAGGGGAGCCTGCACGATCAGATACAGTGCCGGGACCGCGTGGAGGTTGATATTGGCCTCTTCGCGGCTGCCGCCGGCGAGGAGGATGGGGGTTGCCGATGCCTCATCCGTGGTGGAGTCGAAGAAGGTTACGGGGTAGGCGACGTCGAGGGCAACGCTTGGATCTGTTGCAGGTTTTTGCCGGAGAGCTGAGTGGTGCAACGCGTACCAGGGGGCCGCTGTCACCGCCAGCAGGTACTCGCCGGGCTCCAGATCGCCAAAGTCGTATGCCCCGATGTCATCCGTGTTGGTTTCGGCCTTCTGGATGATTCTGGCGCTGGAATCGTGGCTGCGAGGTCTGAGGAAGAGCAGTACCTTGGCATTCTCGACGGGGTCGCCGTCGTCCGCGGTGACCACGCCGTGCAGCGAGGCTGTGGGCGTCATCCGCAAAATGAGGTTTTCTGTCCGCTGCCCTTCTCCGGTCACAATGGCAGTATTGAACAGCTCATGCTGATCGTACAAGGAGAGGAGAAATCCTCGCCTGAAGGCCACCAGATCATACTTGGCCGCTGCAAGGCCCTGCAGAGCAAAGCGGCCGTCGTTGTCTGTCTTGACCGACGCAGCGGCGTGGTGGTCTGCAACGGAGAGCGCGGCCACCGAGGCCTGCTGCACAGGCTCTCCGGTGGCCGCGTTTACCACCGTGCCGGTGATGTGGTAGAGGGGTGAGGGCGCTGGAGCAGGCTGCGCGGTTGCCGTTGCCAGCAGCAGTACGAGGGCGCAGAGGAGGCGGGCTGGAAAAAAAAGCAAATTATCTGTCAAAAAAGTAGAAAAATATCCCTCAGGGGCTAAAGCCCGACATTCATTTTGCTGCATATTCGGCACGACTGAAGTCGTGCCCTGACGCTGATTGCTACTCCATTTGTATTTTTCCGCAAGCTGTGAAGTCGTGCCCTGATACAAAGCTGGATCAATATGTAATATTTCCGAAATCTGTAAATTCGTGTTCTGACACGATCTGGAGTCTGAATCCATTATTTGCGTAGCGCGAAAATTGCTCATCGTGCGGGAACCTCCAGGACGAGGCTGCTGGTGGTTCCGGGCGAAAGGGTGATGGCTTGTCCCGGCGTGGGCAGGGCGGCCAACGCGGCAGGGTTGTGGTATTCCACGACCAGGGGCACGTCGAAGGTATAGACGTGGTAGTTGCCCGGCGTCAGCCCTTCCAGAGTGACCGTTCCACCGGAGGAGGGGCGCAGCGTTTGCGGCGTGGTGTTTTCAGTAGATTCGAAGTCCGGCATTACATAGACGGTGTACCAGCGCTCTTCTCCGGGGGCCATAGCGGCGCCGGCCATGGGCAGGGTGAGGGTAAGGCGCGCGCAATCGTCGCGCAGGGCCAGGTCCAGCGGCGCGGTTACACCGGCAGCTCCGACCACCAGGGGTTCACGGGCCAGATTGGTGCCGCCGGCGGTGAACGATGCCAGGCAAAGACCATGCTGCGTGATGCTGGTATGCGCCCAATAGGAGCCGGACGGCATAAAGGTCGTCTCCAACTGGCCGGGTCCGGCCCCGTCGGCATAGACGCTCACCATGCCGTTGGTCAGCGATTCGCCGGTCTCGCTGAGAGCGACATAGACTGCGCCCGATTCCCGCGAAGCAGAACTGCCGGGTTCCGCCTGTGCGCCGCTTCGAGTCACAGTGACCTGCAGGGGATTGGCGCGCTGCGCCAGGAGCGGGATGCGCAGGTTGGCAACGTCGTGGCCGGCCACGGAAAAATCCACCTGGCCGGTCAAGGGAGCCGAATCCATGGCGGGGGTGAAGTTATTGTTTCCGGCGTTAGAGGCCGTAAAGCGCGAAATGGTCACAATAACCGCAAACGAGTAGTTCCCGTCGGGCAGAAGAGCGCGCAGCGTTCGTGTTTCCTGGTCGTATTCGGCGTTGTAAGGGAGCATATGGCCCTGGGCGTCCATGACCAAAGCGCCGAGTTTCATTCCTTCCCAGGCGGGGTTCTGGTCGCCATAATGACGCCTCGACGGCAGAATGGCTTGCGCGGTGACGGTGTGGAAGGGCTGGAGCGTGAGAGAGAAGTTGGCCTCGGCTTCCTGGCCACCAGCCAGATGAATCTTCGCGGCACCGGCCAGATCGCGGGCCTCCGGATAGAACAGGCTGGGGAAGCCGTTGCGGGCCGCCGGGCTATCGCTGCCAGTTGCGGAGAGAAGAATGTCCAGTTCGCTGTCCATGGCGGGTTCGGAATAGAGCGCATACTCGCCGTTGCCCAGCCGGGCAAAGCGATAAGCGCCTTCGCTGTTGGTCTTGACGGTAGAGAGCTGCTTCCATGCAGCCCGCCCGTCCTCCACCGTGCGCATAGCCAGCGTGACGCCGATGCCCTGCTCCGCATCGCCGGTGGAAAGCAGGATGCGGCCGTGAATCGAGTTGGTGGGCGCCATAGAGAAGATCAGATCGGGCATCGGGGCGGCCACCAGGATGTTGTGATTGACGTTGGGCCCGATCCCCCAGCCAGGGTCTCCGCCGGGAAAAAAAGCCTGGTCCAGAAAGCCAGGTTTTACGACCTGCACGGCCTGCTGCCCCAGCGCCACGCCGGGAATCTCGAAGCGGCCCTCGCCATCGGTCAAAGCGCCGGTGTCGGCATCGCCCTCAATTTGCACCAGGGCGCGCGCGAGCGGTGAGCTGGTGGCGGCGTTCAGGACAACGCCATGAAGGGTGCCATGAATGGTGGCCAGCGGGCCGGGCGGAGCCGTGCTGGTCTCGGGGGTCGGCTGCGGCGGGATGTACTCCTGCGCCGGGAGCAGCGCGGCGGCCAGCAGGAATGCCGCGCACAGGGCTGGCATCGCCAGACGCGAAAGGCGATGCCGGGAGGCGAGGCCGGCGCCGACGCGATGATGGAGGTCAAAAAAGCCCACGCCTTATTGTGACGGCTCAGGGCGGAGAAGGGAATCGGGAATGGGGAGAAATCAGGGAGAAATGCATCAGGAAAACAGTTGTCAGTAGTCAGTTTTCAGTTGTCAGCCGTATTTTCCGGTAAACCGTTTGGCGACCACAGACCACTGAGAACTGACCACTGAGAACTGACAACTGAGCGTGGATCGTTCTACCATGGACGCTGCGACCAGACGCAGGCATTGCGCATCGGATGTAACGAAGGATCGTTCAGCATGTTATCGGCAGAGCAGATTATAGAGGCGCAAGACGGGGAGACGCGCGCCCTGCACCAGGCGGAGGCGGGGGTGACCGGGGCAAAGGCCGATGCCGGCCCGGACGGGCTCGCGGATTGGCTGGAGGCCGTCCGCCGCCAGCATCGCGCCAACTTCGAGTTGTGGCACGTCGAGGATGATGCCCGTGCTCCGGGCGCAAGCGACGCAGATCTGGCCGGGGTCAAGCGGCGCGTGGACCTGACCAACCAACTGCGCAACGACCTGGCCGAGCAACTGGATAGTATTTTGCTGGGGTGGCTGGAGCCGAAGGGTCTGCCCAACCCGGCAGCGGAGCTAAACTCCGAGTCTCCGGGGCTGATGATCGACCGGCTCTCGATTCTGGCGCTGAAGATCTATCACACCCGCGAAGAGGCGGAGCGGGCTGGCGCACCGGAGGGGCACGCGGCGCGCAACCTGGAGCGGCTGGCCATCCTGGAGGAGCAGCGGCGGGACCTGGCCGTCTGCCTGGACGCATTGTGGCGCGAAACCCTCCAGGGGACGCGGCGCTTCAAGCTCTATCGCCACCTGAAGATGTACAACGACCCGGCCCTGAATCCGGCCATTTACAGCGCTTCTAACCGGGCAAAACTACCCCGCGGATAAGGCGCGCCTGCCAGCAGGCTTGACGGATGCCGGGGTTGTGCGTATAAAGGGTGCCTAGCAGCGCAATTCACTGGCGCAGATTTATGCGAGCCGCAGTTCGGCTCAACCGCGCTTGTATGCAGCAAATACGCGGCAACATCATGATGTAAGAGGCCCGTCTTGGCGCACGACCGAAAAAAAGAATCTTCACCATCCGGCAAACCTGGCGGCCACCCCAGCCCGGGTATGGCACAAGCCTTGCAGAACTTCCAGGCTGCCATGGTGCTGATGCAGCAGGGCAAATTCGATAAAGCGCTAGCCGCTTTCGAGAAGCTGCTGGCTACCGCTCCGCCCGAGCTGCTGGAACGGTGCAAGATGTACAGCAGCATCTGCCAGCGGCAACTGGACAAGCAGGGCCGGACGTTTCAGACGCCCGAGGAGCATTACGACTACGTTGTTTCGTTGCTGAATACCGGCTACTACGAGGAGGCGCGAGAAGGGTTTGGTTCTATTCTGGCGGCCCATCCAGAGGCCGACTACGCCTTCTACGGGTTGGCGCTTTTGGACGCGATCACGGGGCGCACCCAGGATTGCCTGGACAACCTGGCCAAGGCCATCGAACTGAACCCCAGGAACCGGCTTCAGGCGCGCGCCGACAACGATTTCCAGAGCATGGTGGACGATCCCCGGTTCACCGAGCTCTTGTATCCCGAGGTGCCCTAGGCCTGATTTTGAACGTCACGAATCTTATTAACGATGAACTCTTCCCCTGAGCGTTTTTACAGGCAAAGTACGTCCCAGATCTACCGGAATGCCGATGGGGGTAATTCATGATTAAGAACCGTTTGGCCGGCATTGCCGGCATATTCGTTGCCCTATCGCTACTTGAGCCCACCTATGCGGCAACAAAGTTCCCAGACTATCCCGCGCGGAAAACGAGTGAATGCACTGTAACGGGCCAGAGCGGGGAATTAGTGATTGGAGTCCAGCCGATAGAGGATCTCAAGGATCAGAAAACCTACTTCAACATCGAGTCGACGCCCAAAGGTTTTATTCCGGTTTACATCGTGTTGGAGAACAGGTCGAGCGTGGATAGTTTCATATTCGATAAGACTGCCATTAAGCTGGGTCAAGGCGGATCGAGCTATTCCAGCCCCAAGACCTTAATGAACGCGGGCAAGACGACCGCGATCGACAGCGGCACGGTTTTCGTGCCCTTGGCAGGGTCGATTTTCGCCATAATCGCCTTCAACAATGCCGATGCTGTCAGGCAGAACACCATGGCAAAAGAGGTGCAAAGCAAGACGCTTTCTCCAGGGGTGTCTGTACAAGGTTTTCTTTATGTTCCGGTGCCAAAGAAAGGTCCGAGGGAGAAGATTCATCTTCAGATCCCAGTCACCCGAACAGGCACCGGTGAGACATTAGTTCTGGACGTGGTTTTTTAATCAGGAGGATTGAAAATGTTACAAATTCGCCACTCTTTTATTGCCATTTCGTTCCTTGGGGCGCTGGTTCTTTCAACGGCTTCACAACCCGCTGCTAGCCAGATTACGCCGTCGGCAGAGGCAAAGCCGGCCGACTCAAAATTGGCTCTCAAGGCGGCACTGGTTCTAACCCCGGAATTCTGCGCGGACAAGACTACGCAGGGATCTTTCTGGACGAACGGCAAAACTAAGTTATTCATCGGAAAAGCGGCTTGCGCGGAATTTGAGCCAGTTCTGAGCAGCGTCTTTTCCAGTCTGACGCGTATCGCTGACGCCTCAGCGGCCGGGGATGCGCAGGTTGTGCTGGTGCCGCGACTGATTAACGCCAGCATAAAAACAGGATTTGGATATACCTATGCCGAAGTTGTGGTTTTGCTGGAGTGGACCGTGAAGGATCGATCGGGTAAAACAGTCTGGTTCGAGACCGTGCAGGGGCATGCCAAAGATACTACGCCAGAAAAGGATGTGAACGGAAAGTTCATAAAAGGAGAAGCCTGGATTGTGATCCCGAATCACGCAGTGAAAGACGCCGTGAAGGACCTGGCCCTGCAATCCGCGAACAGAATGGCCGCCTCGCCGGAGCTGCAGAAACTCGCCGAGGCAGCCGCCTCGCAGACGCCGCAGTGAAGCAAGGTAAAGTGGAATTTCCGGTAAACAGGGAACTCAACTCGCTAGGCATGCAATTTCGCGCTCCCACGACATCGCCCAGAGCCGATGCCTCATTGTTTCCTCGTGCGCTGCGCGTGGTGGCCATCGGCGGCGGCACCGGCCTTTCGACGCTGCTGCGCGGGCTGCGGCGCCATGTGGTTACTTCCAGCCAGGATGTCGCGGAGGGTGGCCTGATCGCCGACCTGGCGGCCGTGGTTACAGTGACTGACGACGGCGGCTCCAGCGGCCGGCTGCGCAAAGATTTCAACATGCTTCCTCCGGGCGACTTGCGCAACTGCATGGTGGCTCTCAGCGAGGAGGAGGACATGCTGGTCCGTCTCTTCGGCTACCGCTTTCGCAAGGGCGATGCCCTGGAGGGGCACAACTTCGGCAATCTTTTTGTGGCCGCGCTCACCGAGATCACCGGTGACTTTGGCCACGCCATCCAACTGGCGTCGAAGATTCTGGCCACGCGGGGGCGCATCTACCCGGTGACCACAGCCAACGCCACGCTGGTGGCGCGCATGGACGACGGCTCGCTGGTGCGGGGCGAGACAAAAATCACCGCCAGCCGCAAGCGCATCGTTGAGTTGATGCTCGACCCTCCGGTTGCGGAGCCGCTGCCGGAGACGCTGGAGGCCATTGAGCGCGCTGACCTGATCAGCGTGGGACCCGGCTCTCTGTACACCTCGCTGATTACGAATCTATTAGTGCAGGGACTGCCCGCTGCCCTGGCGCGCGCCCGGGGCGTGCGCGTCTTCATCTGCAACCTGATGAGCCAGGCCAATGAGAGTCTGAACCTGACCGCCTCGCAGCATATTGAACGGATTTATGAGCACACCCGCGCGCCCATCTTCGACTATGCCCTGGTGAACACGGAGGCTTTTTCCACGGAGACGCTGGCCCGTTACGCGGCCGAGGGAGCATCTCCCATTGTCGCTGACATTGAGCGCATTGAGGCACTGGGTGTGCGCGTCATTACCGGCAACTTTGCCAGCGAAGGAAATGTGGTACGCCACGCTGCCAGCCGGGTTACCAGCGCCCTGCTGGAGCTGGGCAGAGCCGCTTTGACAGAGCGGGGCTGAGTTATTTTCTTTCCTGTTCATGGCGCGATGCGATAGAGTGAAGACTCGGGCGGCCGAGAGCTGGCGCGTCCCAACAGGAGAATTCATGCACAAAACTCGAGTTTTAATCACCATGGTCTGTTGCCTGTTTGTTTTGGCAATCTTCGCCGGGGCGCAAGCGGTCAGAAAGCCCGGCCTGTGGGAGATGACCACCACCATGAGCTGGCAGAAATCGCCAATGCCTGCAGGCATGAATATGCCCTCCGGCATGAAGTCGCCCTTCAGCGGCGCCACTACCACCACACAGGTATGCCTTACCCAGGAGATGATCAACAAGTACGGCGCCCCGATGTCGCAATCCAATAAAGACTGCAAGATCATCAACGTGGTGATGCACTCCACCAGCATGACCGCCGACTTGGTATGCAGCGGAAGTATGAATGGTAAAGGGGAAATCGAATCATCCTGGCCAGACGGCAACCATGCCAGGGGCAAGATGCATTTTGCGGGAACTATGCGGATGGGGCAGAACGCGACGCCGGTTGAGTGGACGACCAACTCCACTTCCACTTATAAAGGCCCGGACTGCGGCAGCGTAAAACCCATGCCTATGCCGCAAAACTAGGGCAGTTCCATAAAAGACTGATCAGCCCAATGAAAATGCCCCGCAGCAAATGCGGGGCATTTTACTGCTGCGTACCGGAAGACAGGGGTTACTTCAAGCTGGCCATCAGCCCGTCGAAGGCCGATTTCGGCGGCCGGGTGAGCGATTCGGGCAGGGTTCCCAGCGGTTCATCCACTATGTTCAGCAAATCGATGAATGTCGCCTTCTCGGTATTGATATAGAAAACACCGGTGAGGATCTCGTTATTTTCGTGGGCCTCCATCAAGGTGCGAACGGCGTTGGCCTTGTCAGTGGGATCGTATTCCTCGTGCAGCTTGCGCAGGCGCAGGTTGGAGCCGTCGTGCATCTCCACTTCGTAAATCGCGCCGGAGTCGTAATCGACGGCGATATCGTCGAAGCTGGCCACAAAGCCGATCTCGTTGATGGGCTCGTCGTATTCCTGCATAAACTTGTAGCTCTTGGTTGATCCTTCATGGTCGTTGAAGGTGACGCAGGGGCTGATGACGTCGAGCATCACCGTGCCTTTGTGGGCGATGGCGGCCTTGAGCATGGAGAGTAACTGCTTCTTGTCGCCGGAGAACGACCGGCCCACGAAGGTGGCTCCCAACTGGATGGCCAACGCGCAGGTGTCGATGGCGGGCAGATCGTTGACCACGCCGGTCTTGAGCTTGGAGCCCAGATCGGCTGTCGCCGAGAACTGTCCCTTGGTGAGTCCGTAGACGCCGTTATCCTCGATGATGTAGATCATGGGCAGGTTGCGGCGCATGAGGTGAACGAACTGGCCCATGCCGATGGAGGCGGTGTCGCCGTCTCCCGAAACCCCAATCGTCGTCATGGTGTGGTTGGCGAGGACGGCGCCGGTGGAGATGGCCGGCATGCGCCCATGCACGCCGTTGAATGCGTGCGCGCGGCTCAGAAAGTAAGCCGGGCTCTTGGACGAGCAGCCGATGCCGCTCATCTTCATCACCCGCTCCGGCTCGACACCCATCTCGAACAAGGCGTCGATGATGCGCTCGGAGATGGCGTTGTGTCCGCAGCCGGCGCACAGCGTGCTCTTGCTGCCACGATAATCGAGAATGGGAAGGCCAATGTAGTTGACTCTTGAAGCAGATATCGCGGTTGCCATTTAGAGGCCCTCCTGATGCGCAAATTGTGCGGTGATGGATTCGGCGTCCACCGGCATTCCGTTGTAGTGGAGAATGCTGCACAGCTTGGCCGACTGGGTGGCGGGAAGATCGAGCTTGAGCAGGCTGGCCAATTGCGCGTCACGGTTCTGCTCAACCACATAAACGCGCTCATGCGCGGCCACAAAGTCGTGAATCGCCGGGGCGAAGGGAAAGGCCCGAATGCGCAGATAATCCGCGTTCTTCCCGTAGCGCTGCTTGATCTGGTCGAGGCTTTCAGTGAGGGCGCAATCCGTGGAGCCGAAGGCCAGGAAGCCGATCTTCGATTTACTGTTCCTGACCATGACCGGGGCGGGAAGCAGCTTGCGCATGGTATCGAACTTGCGCGCCAGCCGATCCATCACCGCCTGGTACTCGTCCGGGTCCTCGGTGTAGTTGGCCGCGTCGTTATGTCCTGAGCCGCGGGTAAAGTACGAAGCCTTGGGGTGGCGCGTTCCGGGCAGCGTGCGCCAGCCAATGGCGTCTCCGTCCACGTCGCGATAGCGGGCAAAGCCGCCCAACCGGTCCAAGTCGGCAGCGGTGAGCACCTTGCCGCGATCCAGTGGCTTGGCTGGATAATCGAACGGCTCGGAGATCCAGTTGTTCATGCCCAAATCGAGATCAGAGAGCACAAAGACCGGAGTCTGCAAACGCTCTGCCAGGTCGAAGGCCGCCTGGGTCAGCTCGAAACACTCCTTTACCGAACCGGGCAGCAGAATCGGATGCTTGGTGTCGCCATGAGAGAGGAAGGCAGCCGAAAGCAGGTCGGCCTGCTGGGTGCGCGTGGGCAGACCTGTGGAGGGCCCGGTGCGCTGCACATTGATGATTACGCCGGGAATCTCGGCGTAGTAGCCCAGGCCGCAGAACTCAGCCATCAGCGACATGCCGGGTCCGGAGGTTGAGGTCATGGCGCGCGCGCCTGCCCAACCGGCGCCCAGCACCATGCCGATGGCGGCCAACTCGTCCTCGGCCTGAACCACGGCATAGGTCGCCTTGCCCTCCGGCGTAACGCGCAGCTTCTTGAGCAGGTCGGTGGTTGCCTCAATCACCGTGGTGGAGGGCGTAATGGGGTACCAGGCGACCACCGTCACCCCGGCAAAGACCGCGCCCATGCCGCAGGCGGCGTTGCCGTCGATGATGATCTTGCCCTCGGTTATATTCATCTTCTCGATGAAGAACGGATCCCGCTTGGTCAGATTCGCCTGGGCATAGTCCCAGCCCGCTTTTGCTCCGCCGAAGTTCAAGTCAAAAACCATCTGCTTTTTGGCAAACTGCCGGCGCAGGTTGCTTTCCACCACGTCCAGATCGATAGCCAGCAACTGGGATACGACGCCAACGTAGACCATGTTTTTGACCAGCTTGCGCAGCTTGACCTCGGGGCAGATGGAGGCCGTGAGCTTGTCAAAGGGAACGGGATAGCAGAACACGTCGCCGCGTGCCTGATCGAGCTTGAAGTTCTCCTCGTAGATGGCCACGCCGCCTGCGGGCAGGGCCCGCACATCGTCATGAGCGGTCTCCGGATTCAACGCGACCAGAATCTCGGAGTCGCGCTTGCGGGCGACGTATCCATCCTTGCTGGCACGGATCAGAAACCAGGTGGGCTCACCGGCAATGTTGGAAGGGAAGAGATTTTTTCCGCTGACGGGAACGCCCATTGCAAAGATGCTTTTCAGCAGAACGCTATTGGCGGACTGCGAGCCGGAACCGTTCACCGTCGACACATTGATGCTGAAATCGTTTGTAATGCGCGCACACGCGCCAGTTGAGCCCCGTTGTTTGCCCAGGGCTGGATCACCTATCGCCATTTGGCGGGATTCCCTTCCGATAAATTCAGGACAGAATCTATCTTTCTCTCGGCATTGATTATAGTCACCCGCAACGGCCCGCGTCCTGCCTCCGGAAGCCGGAAGTGACGGTTCAGGTTCTCGCGGAAGACCGAAAGTATTAGGTCCATTTAGAAACGGCAAATAAAACGCGGGCAAACTTGCCGAAAGGAAACATTTTTGCCGTATTCATTACAGTTTGATGTGCGCCGATCTGGAAGCGATTCCGAATAATTTACTTGTTGGGCGGGAAAACCGGTGGAAAATTTGCGCCGCTTGGTTGCCGATGGGCGTGCTTACCGCGCCATCCGCGTCGAATCGCGTTGCCAGCGCGCCAGCAACGTGGCGGCGATGATGAACAAGGCCGCCAAAAGGCCGATCCACAGACCGTAGATGCCCCAGTGACACACGAAGCACAAAGTCAGCCCCAGCGGCAATCCCATCACCCAGTAGCCGACCAGATTGGCCAGCATGGGAACGCGCGTCTCGCCCAGCCCGCGCAGGGCTCCGGTGGAGACGGTCTGGATGCCATCGCAGATCTGAAAGGCCGCCGCCAGTCCAAGCAGGCTGGGACCGACGGCCATGACTTGAGAGTCGCGGGTGTAGAGGGCGATGAGCGGCCCCGGCGCCACCAGGAAGACCACCGCGGCCAGCAGCATGAAGGCGGTGCCCATCCCCAGGGCGAGCCAACCGGCGCGGCGCGCTCGCTGGCCATCTCCCGCGCCTACTGCATGGCCGACGCTGACCGCGGCAGCCGCTGAGATGCCCAGCGGGACCATGTAGGTGAGGCTGGCGTAGTTGAGGGCAATCTGGTGAGTGGCCAGGGCCTCCGGCGTCAGCCAGCCGGCGGAGAGGGTCGCCAGGTTCCAGGCGCCAACTTCAAGCACAATCTGCCCTGCCGCAGGAACGCCCAGGCGCGCCAGTTCCCGGAGTCTGGCCAGGCTGGGTCCGGCCCAATGGCGGAAGAGCGGGTGGCCGCGCTTGCGCTCATAGCGCCAGGCAAAGCCCAGCATTGCCGCGGCCATGAAGACGCGCGCAACCAGCGTGGAAATTGCCGAACCGCTCACGCCCAGCGCCGGAAATCCCAGCTTGCCGTAAATCAGCACCCAATTGCCGAACCAGTTGAGCAAGTTGGCGGCGACGTAGGTGAGGGTAATGACACGCACATCGCCCACGCCCTGCAAGTAACGGCGCGTTCCGGCGTAGAGCAGCAGCGGCAGGGTGCCCCAGTTGAGGATGCGCAGATAAGAAGCGGCTGGAGCGGCCACCTCGGGCGTGATGCCGAAGGGGGCAAAGCCAAAACTGGCCAGAAAGATGAGCAGCATCAGTGGCGGCGTGACAATGCAGGCAAGATAGACGCCCTGAGCCAGCCAGCGGTGGCACTCGTCGTGGTCCTTGCGCCCATAGGCCTGCGCCACCAGCGTGTCCAGGCCGAGCAATACACCGATGCCGAACAGGGCCGGAGTGTAGTAGACGGCATTGCCCAGGGCAACCGCGCCGATGGCCGCCGGTCCCAGACTGCCCACCATGATGGTGTCCACGATGCCCATGGCCATCCAGCCCAGTTCGCTGAACACCACCGGAACCGCCAGCGCCACCATCGCGGCGAGTTCAGGTCTCCATTTGGCTTGCGCTTGCCCCATAGATCAAATCTAATTGCCAGCGCACGGGTTTTGCCGAATCAGCGGGAGGATTGTTTTCGAGAGCATGTAGAAAGCGTTTATGGCAAACAAAAAATATAGCCGAACCAAAAGATGGCTCGGCAGAATAACACCCGATATCGACCGGGAATTTTTGTTCCAGTTGAGGCGCAGTTGGTCTTTGACGCCACTTCTCGTGTACGCAACGTCTACTTGTTGTGTCGAGCTTCAGAAACGCCACGCCTGAATATGGGCATAAAATAAATGCGGTCCGCGGGGAGGCGGACCGCAACAGACCCATAGATCTCTTAAGCGATTTTCCTTCTACGGAGCCATAAAGCCGCGAGGCCGAACAAGCCAGTTCCAAACAGGAGGTAGCTGCTGGGCTCAGGCACACCAGGGGCAACACCAATAAAATACTGAGGTAGGGGATCCCCATTGGGCTGGCTTCCGCTTACCGGGACATAAACGTCGAGATTGGAATAATTACTGGCTAAGGCAGACGCCGCAGCGGTCTCATAACCACCTACGGCATTCGCAAAAGGTGTCCCTAAACTGTTTATATCGCTCTGTATAGTAGTTCGATCGGCCGCATCGTTTAACCACCAAGCTGCCCACTGCGCTTCGGCGATGGTTGTCTGATTTCCGCCGGCTGTGGCAGCTATATTGAAGAGATAAGCCTCCTCAACGTATATCGACCCATTAGCCTGCGTCGAGACGGGCGTGAGATTTACCTGCCATGACTCACCACCAGAGACTGGATTTGCAAAGCTAATGCACATCAACTGGTAGGTCCCTGAATAGCCGGTAAAATTGAAATTGTAGGGGTACACGTATTCCCCGTCGGAACTCTGCCCACCAGTATTTACGAATGTTATGGTCATCGGACTTGCGTAGCTTGTTGGCGGACAGAACAGCAACAGCGCACACAGCGCCACAGAAAATAAAGCCAAACCGACGCGATACTTCTTCATTCGCTTCCCCCTCTTTCCATATTCCAGGCGGAGTAAAACCAACTGACTGAGTTCTAACTGCGTGCATTCATCGCAAATTCGCAGATTTCCCCTCTGCGAATCGACACCACAGCGTACGTTCTCAGGATGAAAGTTACATCAGGACGTAGCTTCACTTTCACCACATTATCAATAGTATGCAATGTCCGTTTTCCAGTCAACAATAATTTTTCAGTTTCATCCAATCATTTTAGTTACGTTTAGATTTAGACATTGGTTACCATTTTACGTGACTAGGAGGGGATTTCGATCCGTAAACAAGGGTGTTTCTGGCTGTCCATTGGGGGAGGAATACTTACTGGCATAGAACGATGTGAGCTAAATCACATGATAGAAGCTATCGATCCACCGTAGGAGCAGCGCCGGGAAGCAGCCCAGCACCACCACAGCCGCGGCAATCAAAAGCAGCACGGCCATAGTGACCGGATGCGCTTTGATAGATGACTCGTCGATCGCGGGCATCACATAGGCGCGCTTGAGCACCTGTAAATAGTAGTAGAGCGAAACAACGCTCATAGCAATAGCTAAAGCGACCAGCGCAAAGGGGACCGGGCCGGCGGAAACGCCCAGCACGGCGGCAAAAAGATTGAACTTGGCCCAGAAGCCGACCAATGGCGGAATGCCGGCGAGCGAAAGCAGATAAACGAGCAGCACGGAGGCGAGCAATGGGTTCTTTTTGCTGAGGCCAAGGAAGGAATCGAGACGGTCACTGCCGGTGGCGCGCTCGACGACGGAAACCACGCTGAATGCGCCGATGATGGTGAGGCCGTAGGTGAGGACGTAGTAGAGGACGGCGTCTGTACTCTTAACGGCAGAATTGACCGTAGAAACGATAAATGCTGCTGCGCTTTCCTTCCCGATGTACTGCGCTTGAACGGATACACCGAGCAAAATGTAGCCAGCATGCGCGATAGCAGAGTATGCCAGCAAGCGGCGTACGCTTACTTGGGCCAGTGCCGCCAGATTACCAACAATCATGGATGCAGCCGCCACAACGAGCAAGATAATTGCCACTCTGGGCCAAGTCTGAAAATAGGCCTGCCGAGCAGCTTCGACTGCATGCACTTCTCCAAAAACAGGCTCACTAACCCTCAGCCAATTCCAACTAAGAGTGATGAGAAGCGAAAAACTCGCAACTTTCGATACAGAAGCTATAAACGCTGCGGCGGGGGCTGGTGCGCCTTCATACGTATCCGGCGCCCATAGATGAAAAGGCACAGCGGCGATCTTGAATCCAAGCCCGGCGACAACCAGGATCCATGCCACATAGAATAATGGGCTCGGCCCCGACTCAGAGATTGTCCGCTGTATCTCACAAAGGTTCGTGCTCCCGGTCAGCCCGTAAAAATAACTAAAGCCGAAGAGCAGAAATGCCGCCGACATGCCACCGAATAAGTAGTATTTGAGCGCCGCCTCTGCACTCTTTCCCGAGCTCTTGGCAAATGCAGTGAGAATATAGAGCCCTAGACTCATCAACTCGAGTCCGACAAAGATGACCAGCAAATCCTGCGCTGCGGCGATCAGTAGACCACCAGTAGCCGCCATCAGCACAACGGCAACGTACTCACCCACGTGCTTCGTAAAGATGGAATCGATTAGTAGCAATAAAGTTATTGCTGTCAGTACGAGAATTCCAATCTGTGCAACAGGAGTATATGCACCGATTAGCAAAAGTGAGGAATAGACAATATCGCCGTTGTAGCTTAGATCCGAATCGCCCCGCCATTGCAACGCCCACAGCGCCGCGCCGCAACCGGCGACGCCCAGCAACGCAGCCACAGTCACGCGCAGCTTGAGCGCGGCCTTGCGCAGGAAGGCGAGGTCAACGACTAATACGACAAGCGCCGCAACTTCGAGCGCGGTTTCCGGCAGCGTCACGCGGAAGAGGTCTGCGTAGTTCATTGCACACCTCCCGCGAGCAGCGTCTTCACGTCCGGTTCAATGGAATCGAGCAGTATCTTGGGGTAGAGTCCGACAAACAAGCTGACTCCCACTAGCAAAACTACGCCGGTGACTTCAGGCCAGGTGATGGCGGTGAAGGTGTGTGCGTGTTCTTGCTCCAGAACGTGCGCGCTGGGCAGCAGATCGCTGAAGAAGGCCTTCTGCATGGCGCGCCAGATGTAGGCCACGCTAACGACGATGCCCACGGCGGCCACCGCGACCCACCATGGATTGGCTTTCCACGCGCCCACCAGCACCTGCAACTCGGCGACGAAGCCGGAGAAGCCGGGCATTCCTATCGAGGCCATTCCGGCTACAACAAAGGCCCATGCGGCGAAGGGCATCCGCCGCGAGAGGTGCATGGTTTCCAGCTCCGCCAACTGGCGCGTGTGGGTGCGGTCGTAGACGATGCGGCCGACGATGGCGAAGAGCAGCCCGGCGATAATGCCGTGGGAGAACATCTGCAGGACCGCGCCGGTAACGCCGATCTGGTTCAGGGTTACGAGGCCTAGTAGCACAAAGCCCATGTGGCTGACGCTGGAGTAGCCGATGACAAATTTGAAATCGGTTTGCGCCAGGGCAACCAGCGCGCCGTAGACGATGCCGATGATTGCCAGCACGGCAAAGACGTCTCGCCAGGAGCCGATGCCGATGAACGAGAAGCCCCAGGGATCGAGGCCGCGGGGGAAGAGAGCAATGCCGACCCTCAAGCAGCCGTAGGCGCCCAGCTTCATCACCACCCCGGCCAGGAGCATGGAGGCGGCGGTGGGCGCGGCGACGTGGCCGGTGGGCGCCCAGGTGTGAAAGGGCCACATGCCGGCCAGAATCGCAAAGCCGGTGAAGACCAGCGGGAAGCAACCCATCTGGAAGCTGACGGGCAGGCCGGCGTGAGCCAGCTCGACGAGGCCGGTGGAGTGGCTGCCTGCAGTTGTGTAGGCCGCCAGCAAGCCGATGAGCACCATCGCCGAGCCCGCGAAGGAGTAGACGACCAGCTTCATGGCTCCGTACTCGCGCCGCGTCGATCCCCAGATGGCGATCAGAAAGTACTTGGGCACGATGGCAATTTCGTAGAAGACGAAAAGCAGAAAGAGATCGAAGGAGAGAAAAACTCCGTAGACCGCTCCGATTAACGCGAGATAAAAGGCGAAGAACTCGTTGGTGCGCAACTCGATATTCCAACTGAAGAGGACACCGGCGACCGCGGCCAGGCCGGTGAGCAGAACCAGCACGCGGCTGATGCCGTCGGCAGCCAGAAGGAAGTGAATGCCCATGGAAGGCACCCAGGCGAGATCGACCAGCGTTACGCGGCCTTGTCCCATTTGTCCCATGCCGGCCACAAATCCTTGCACGGCCAGGGCCAGCCCGGCAACGGCAAAGGCCAGCGCCAGCCAGCGCGCCAGGGCTGGCCGCCCCTTGGGCACGAGCGCCAGCACCATCGCTCCGGCAAAGGAGAGATAGATCGTCCACGCCAATAGCGGCACCGAGTTAGGATGCAGGATCGAAAACATCAGAAGCTCCAGTGCGCCAGCAGGTTGATGACCGTCGGGTTCACGGTATTCGTAATCAACGAGGGCACGAAGCCGACAAGCAGCATCAGGACGATGACCGGAACGAGCGCCAACCGTTCGCCGTGGTGCAGATCAGGGAAGTTGGCACAGTGCTCCGGCAACGGACCCCAAAAGACCTTCTGAATTACGGTGAGAATTACGACCGCCGTCACCAGCAGGCCGAGGAGCGAAACAGTGGCGGCGACCCAGGCCAGCGGGAAGGCCCCGCGGAAGATGAGGAACTCGCCGGGAAAGTTGTTCAGCCCCGGCAGGCCCAGCGCAGAGAACAGGGCGATGCCCATCAGCCCGGCCAGCACTGGAGCAGGTTTGCGCAACCCGCCAAACTGGTCGATGCCGCGATGCCCGCCGGTGCGCTGCTGCATCATGGCCACAAACCAGAAGAGCGCCGCCGCCGTGATGCCGTGGTTAAACATCTGCAGGATCACGCCGTTGAGGGCCGCGGATTGGCTGGCGAGCGCGGCAGTGTCAATGCCACTGCCGGCTGCCGGAACCGCCAGCGCAAAGATGCCCAACAAACAATAGCCCAGGTGATTCACCGACAGGTACGCGAAGACGCGCTTCAAGTCCTTCTGCGCCGCGGCAGCCCAGGCTCCCAACACGACGGTGGCCACGGCCAGCACCAGCAGCGGTATGCGAATCTGAGAGATTTGATGTCCGAAGAGAGGCAGAGCAATGCGCAACAGGCCATAGACGCCCATCTTGGACATGGCGCCGGTCAGCAGCATGGTCACCGGCGAAGGAGCCTCAGCGTATGCTGCGGGCAGCCAGGTGTGGAAGGGAACTATCGGCACCTTGACCGCGAAGCCGGCGAGCACGCCGATGGCCAGCCAGATCATGACCGTTGGACCCAGGTGAGTGGCGACCATCTGCTCTAACTCGCCGGTTGAGGCCAGCAGGGTAAGGTGGTAAAAATCCATGCTGCCGGTGGAAAGAAAGACGGCCAGAAACGCGACCAAGAGAACCACGCTGCCGGCCATGGTATAGATGAGAAACTGCGTCGCCGCCGGCCCGCGCCGCGCGCCGCCCCACAGCTTGATGAGGAAGAAGGCGGGAATCAGGCACAACTCCCAGAACAAGAACCAGTGGAAGAAGTTGAGCGCCGTGAAGGAGCCGAAGAGTCCGGCTTCCAGCATCAACACCAGCGCGAAGTAAAGCCCCGGCTGATGATGCACGCGGTGCGCCGCATCGACCGACATGAGCGTGACGATGGCGGAGAGCACCAGCATCAGCGCGCCCAGCGCGTCCACTCCGAGGTGATACTCGATGCCCAGTGAAGGCGCCCAGGCGTGCTGCTCCACGAGCCCGATGCTGCCGTTGGCTGGAAGCCGCATCCAGACCACCAGCGTCAGCGCCAGGCAGGCGAATGTGGTGATGAGAGCCACAGCGCGCGCGTGCTTGCCCGCCGCCAGCGCCAGAGCCGCCCCCGCCAGCGGCAGCACAGTCAATAACGTCAATAGATGAGATCCGATCATGTCCAGCTACTCCATATCAAAAGCGCAACCAATGCCACCACGGCCAGCGCCAGAATTCTCAGGTAAGTCTGCACGCGGCCGGTCTGCATCCGCGACAGCAGGCCTCCGCCCACGGTCAACTCTTCGCAACCCTTGTCAAAACTGCCGTCCACGATGTTGTCATCGAGGAAGCGGTTCAACCGCGCCCCCAGGCTGAAAGTCCATGCAACTCCGGCGACCAAGCCGCCCCATACCCAGCGGTCCAGCCAATCGGAGACGCGCGCCCACCAACCGTAGAAAGCAATCACCGTCACGCCGTAGAACTCATCCACATAAAATTTGTGACTCAGCAAGCCCCAGACCAAAGGCACGTTCTTTTCCAGCGCATCCGGCGCCGTGGGCCGGGGAGAGCGGTCTCCGTAGAGCCGCCAGGCCAGCCCAATACCCAGAAAAACTACCAGCGCGGAAGCGCCCATCAGGGTCAACAGTTCCGGCTCCATCAAGACGTTCAGGTCGAAGTCCGCCGCCTTGCCATCCAGGAAGGCTCTGAACCACGGCCAGGCGGGAGTTCCAATCGCTCCCAGCGCCATGGCAAAGAAAGCCAGAATCCCGAGTGGTACGGTCATCACCGCCGGGCTTTCATGCGCGGGCTTGCCGCCCCGCCAGTGGCCGAAGAAGACGTAAGCCACCTGGCGAGTCATGTAAAAGGCGGTCAACAGCGCGCCACAGACCAGCATGTAGAACGGCGTTTTGGTTACGCTCCAGTGCCGCGCGGCTTCCAGAATTCCGTCCTTGCTCCAGAAGCCGGAAAACAGCAGCGGGAAACCACAGAGCGCCAACATGCCGATTGCATACGTCACAAAAGTCAGCGGCATGTCGGCTTTCAGCCCACCCATGCGGCGAATATTATGCTCCTCGTGGCAGCCGTGAATTACCGAGCCCGCACCCAGGAATAAAAGCGCCTTGAAGAAGGCGTGCGTAATTAAATGAAAGACGCCTACGGCCACGCCGCCCATGCCCAGGCCGGCCATCATGTAACCGAGTTGCGAAACGGTGGAGTATGCCAGGATGCGTTTGATGTCGTTCTGCGCCACGGCAATCAGCGCCGCGAAGACGGCGGTCGATGCGCCGACCCAGGTGACTACGGTGAGCGCCGTCGTGGTCCCGCCGGCCAGTGCGCCCGCGGCCATCAGCGGATAAACGCGGGCGATGAGATAGACACCGGCGGCAACCATCGTTGCCGCGTGAATCAGCGCGGAGACCGGAGTGGGGCCTTCCATTGCGTCCGGGAGCCAAACGTGCAGCGGGAACTGGCCGCTCTTGCCCGCCGCTCCGGCAAAGATTAAGAGGCCAATCGCGCCCGCGGCGGTCAGGCCCATTGCGGCAGGCTGCGACAGCAGCACGGATAGAGACGCAGACTCGATGGAACCTGCGTCGTGGTTGTAGAAGAGCAGCGTTCCGGTCTGCGCAAAGAGCCAGACAATTCCGAGCAGAAAGAAAACATCGCCGATGCGCGTGGTGAGGAAGGCTTTCTTGGCGGCAGCCGCCGCAGAGGGTTTCTGATACCAGTATCCGATCAATAAGTAAGAGGTGAGTCCGACGATTTCCCAGCACATAAAGAGCAGCAGCAGACTGTTGGCGATGACCACGCCCAGCATTGCTCCGGCAAAGAGCGACATGAAGCAGAAGAAGCGCGTAAAGTTCTCGTCGTGCTTCATGTAGCCGATGGAGTAGATGAAGATCAGCAGGCCGACAAAGCTAACCATCACCAGCATGATGGCCGAGAGCGGATCGAGCACCCAGCCCAGGTCTACATTCGTCGCGCCGGAATGAATCCAGGTGAAGTTGAAGACTTCGCGTGTTGTGATGCCGCGCATCCAGCCGCTGAGCACGTGGGCAAAGGCAACCAGCGAGAGCAGCAGCGAAAAACTCAATGAACCGATGGCCAAGGTCGCGGCTGTTTTGCGCCCGGATTGCTTAAGCAAGGCGATAAAGCCAGCGGCAACTATGGGCACAGCCGGAATAAACAGCAGATAATCAGCGGACGGTCCGCAAATATATTGCGGAACGAAGGGGACGAGATCTTCTTGCATCAGCATCCGCTCACCCCTTCATCCTGTTCATCTGATCCAGGTCCGTCGTCTTGGCGTGGCGATGAATCTGAATCACCAGCCCCAGGCCTACCGCCGCTTCAGCCGCCGCCACGGCAATCGAAAAAATCGCAAACATCATGCCGGTAAGCGCCTCTGGATGCGGGCCGTAGCGCCAGAAGGCAATTAAATTCAAATTGGCCGCGTTCAGCATCAGCTCGATGCCGATCAGCACCAGGATGGCATTGCGCCGAGTGAGCGCCCCGGCCAGGCCGATGGAAAACAACAGCGCGGCCACCAGAAGATAACCCGCAAGCGGCGTCATTTGGAATCCTCTTTCTCGTGCCCAACTTTTTCGTGCATGGCCACGATGACCGCGCCAATCAATGCGGCGGTCAACAGAACAGCTACAATCTCCAACGGCAAAACATAGCGGCCGACGAGCGCCACGCCGATCTGCCGCACCGTCACTGCCGGCACGGCTGTTTCATGCGGCAACACGCGCGCGCTCTGCAAAACCGCCCAACCGAGCACCGCAAAGACCGCCGCGGCAATGGCGAGGCCGGCCAGCCATGTCTTGCTGAAGACTCCGTCCTTTGGAGTTTCAGAACCCCTGGTGAGCAGAATCGCAAAGACTACCAGGATGGCGACCGCGCCGATGTAGATCAGAATCTGCGCAAATCCGGCAAACTGCGCGTCGAGATTCAGAAAGAGCAGCGCCAGCCCTGCGAACGCAACCGTCAGTGCCAGTGCGCAGTGCACCGTGTTCTTCAGCAGCATGGCCGCCAGGCCGCCGACTACGGTAATCGCCGCTAGAATGTAAAAAACAAAGCTCATAAGTCACTCCGCATAGCGATAACTCCTCGGGCCGAGGCGCTGTCTGCGCATCTCCGCCAGGCCCATGCCGGCATAAGCGGCAATAAGAATCGCCGAGCAAACAACCCAGCGCAGCCACCCGTCGCCCATGAAACGCCATAGCCCGGCGACCAGCAGGTTCACCAGGCACATGGGCAAAACAAACTTCCAGGCAAAGTTCATCAGTTGATCCTGCCGGAGACGCGGCAGAGTTCCCCGCATCCAGATGAAGACGAAGATGGAGAGCATCAACTTGGAGAAGAACCAGATCCACGACGGGACCCAGGTCAGGAATGAAAACGGCGCGGACCATCCGCCGAGAAAGAGCGTCGTGCCCAGCCCGGAGATGGAAAACATGGCCACGTATTCGCCCAGGAAGAAGAGCGCGAATTTGAAGCCCGAATACTCGGTGTGATAGCCGGCCACCAGCTCCGACTCGCCTTCGGGCAGGTCGAAGGGCGAGCGGTTGGTTTCCGCCGTGGTGGCAATGGCGTACATCAGGAAGCCGGCAAATCCCCACGGCGTGAAGATGTACCAGTGCGGAAATCCCCAGGTGTAGTGGTTCTGCGCTTCCACGATTTTGGTGAGCGAGAGCGAGCCGGTGATCATCACCACTGCCACGCTGGACATGAGCAGAGGCACCTCGTAACTGATCATCTGGGCTACGGCGCGCATGGCGCCCAGCAGCGAATACTTGTTGCGGCTCGACCAGCCGGCCATGAAGACCGCTAGCTCCGTGGAGGCACCCATGGCGAAGTAGAAGAGTAGGCCGGCGTCCAGGTCCACCAGCACCATGTTGCGTCCCATGGGCAGCACGGCAAAGCCCATGAAGACGGTGACCACCAACAACACCGGCGCGAGAAAATGCACTGCCGCATCGGCGCTTGATGGGACGATGTCTTCCTTGGTCAGCGATTTGATGCCGTCGGCGATTGGCTGGAAGAAGCCGAAGGGGCCAACGCGATTGGGGCCGAGGCGGTTCTGAATGCGAGCCAGTCCCTTGCGCTCGAAGACCGTGGTCAGGGCAAAGAGTGCGGGAAAGAGGCAGACGATTGCCGCCACGCTGAGCAGCACACTGGCTGCGGGTTGCCACGCCGTGGGCAGAAAGCTGACCAGCCAGTGCCGGAGCAGGACGAAGATCTGGTCAAGATTCTCGATCATCGTTTATGCTCCCTCTCCGGCAATTGCCGCGATTTTGGCATTGGCCACGTTCTTTGCCTTGGCTTCAACCTTGACCTTCTCCGCCGCCAGCCGCGCATCCACAGCGGCCGCTTCAGCGGGATGAATCTGGTGGTAATACTGATTTGATTTTGCCAGTTGCCTGCGGTCGAGCAGCAGTGCGCCGAAGCGGTCGTCCGTGCTCAACTCGAACTCCGTGTCCATCTTGATGGCTTCAAAGGGACAGACCTCGACGCAGATCTGGCAGCTCATACATACCGAGATGTCGATATCAAAGCGCGCAGGATAAAACTGCGGCTTACCGACAAAGTCAGGTTTTTTGTCCGTACTTTTTTCGATGAAGATGCACTTGGGCGGGCACTCCTTCTCGCAGATCTGACAGGCCACGCAACGCAGACCTGGCTCCCAATCCGCGCCGTCCCCCAGGTTTTTGGAATCATAGACGAGGAAGGGAAAGACTCTCGCCGCCTCGTACAAAGCAATCCGCTGCTCCGGATACTGGACCGTCGTCAGCCGCTCGGCGGAGACAAAGCTCAGGAAGAAATTCTTCGCCGTCTCCGCCATGCCCTTCAAAATGCCCTCGCCTAACAATGCATTTTCCTCTTTACGTTACGGCTTGACCACCAAGGTAAACGACTTGAGGTTGAACGTCACCTGTAACCCTGCCTGGGGTACGCCACCACTCGTTCCAGATCCATCGTTGCCCGTCGCCATAGCGTTCGCCAGGGTAACGTTCTGAAATGTCCATTCCAGGCTTTGCAAAGGCTTGCCCGCGCCATTGCCAAACCGCACGACTACGCCGCCACTCTCTGTCTCGGTCAGCTTGCAGTTGCTTATCGCCTCGTTGGTGTCCATTGCTTGCAGAAAATTCGCATAGGCCTGCTGCACCGGCATGTGAACAATCAGTTCGTGGTGCGCCGCACCGGTCGGCAGTCCGGATTGTGGATCTCTTGGCGAGCTAATCGCGAACTGGAACGAGCTCAACTGCGCGGTGATCCTGCCTTGCTTCATCGCCTGGCACTCCAGTGTGTAGGTTGCCGCGACAGCACTGCGCGCTCCAAGGGTTAATATCAAAGTCATTCCCAATGCAGCACATTTCACTCCATGTTGCATCTTCATTCCTACCTCCCATTTCTGCCGGCTTTCCGGCTCTGGTTTGTTTCTTACCGGTCTACTTCTCCCAGCACAATGTCCACGCTACCGAAGATCAGCACCACGTCGGCCACGTTGACGCCCAGGCACATATCTTCGAGAACCGTCAGGTTGATCAGGCTGGGCGGCCGCACACGGTAGCGATACGGGTTTGGCCCGCCGTCGCTGATCAGATAAAAACCCAGTTCGCCCTTGGGTGCCTCGATGCGCCCGTAGGCCTCGCCCGGCTTGGGACGCAGGCCGCGAATCCTGGTCGTGGGGCTCATCACCGGGCCGCCCGGAATCTCACGCAGCGCCTGTTGCAAAATTTCGATCGACTCGCGCATCTCCAGCAGGCGAATCATATAGCGGTCATAGACGTCGCCATGATCGCCCAGCGGTACGCGGAATTTGAAGCGGTTGTAGATGCCGTAGCCGTCCACCTTGCGAATGTCGTAGTTGACGCCGGAGGCGCGCAGCATCGGCCCGGTGACCCCGGCATTGACCGCCAGCTCCGGCCGCAGCACGCCCACGCCCTGGGTGCGCGCCATCAAAATCTCGTTGGTCGAGAGCAGCCGGTCGAATTCGTCCACAAATCCGGCAAGTCCAGCGACCACCTTGCGTGTCCGGTCCAGCCATCCCGGCGAGGCATCCACGCGGCAGCCGCCAAAGCGCATGTAGTTGACCATCATGCGCGCCCCGGTCAGTTCCTCGAAGAGATCGAGAATCTTTTCCCGCTCGCGGAAAGCGTACATCAGCGGCGTGCCGCTGGCGCCCATCTCCTGTATCAAAAATCCAATCGACGAAGCGTGGTTCTGAAAGCGCGTCAGCTCGCCCAAAATCACCCGCAGGTATTCGGCGCGCTCGGGCACCTCCTGGCCGGTGAGCTTTTCGACCGCCAGCGCGTAGGCCCAGTTGTTGGTGATGGGGCAGATGTAATCCAGCCGGTCGGTGTAGGGCATGGAGGCCAGATAGCTCTGCCCCTCGGCAATCTTCTCGTGGTTGCGATGCAGGTAGCCGAAGACCGGCCTGAGGCGAATCACACGCTCGCCGTCCAGGGCCATGTCCATGCGAAATACGCCGTGCGTCGAGGGGTGATGCGGCCCCATGGCCACTTCCAGCAGCTCTCCCTCACTCTGCGGCGCAATCGGTGCAGGACGGTTCCAGCCTTCCAGCTTTTCGTGTTTGGTCTCCGCCAGGCTCATGCAGTCATTGACCCCTGTTCCCTGTTCCCTGTTCCCTATTCCCTATTCCCTATTCCCTATTCCCTATTCCCTATTCCCTGTTCCCTGTTCCCTGCTTTTGTGCGCCTGCGCCCGCTTCAGCACCTCGTCGTGCGCCGTGGGTTCGTACTCAAAGTCGTCCGGCGCAACGTAATCCCGGCGCATGGGATGATCCTTGAAGCCCTCCCACATCAGCAGCCGCCGCAGATCCGGATGGCCGGTGAAGACGATTCCGTAAAGGTCGAAGATCTCCCGCTCCTGAAACTCTGCCGAGCGCCAGATGGGCGTCAGAGAGGTCAGCTCCACATGATCCGTGCGGTTGACGGTGTGCATGCGGATGACAACCGGCCCATGTTTCTTCTCGACAGAATAGAGGTGATAGACCGCCTCCAGAGAATCCGGCCAATCCACGCCGGTCACGTTGGAGAGGTAATCGAGCTTGAGTTCGTCGTCGCGCAGGAACTTCGCCACCGCCAGCGCGCATTCCGGAGCAAGCCGCAGCGAGTGCGGCAAGGCGGGGTTGGGATTAAGCGCAATCTCCACCACAGCGCCCGGCACCGCCGCCTCGATCATCGCCTTGATCTCTTCTACGGTCTTCATTTCCTGATCCTCAAAGCCGTCCTCGTCCTTAGTCCCTAATCCCTAGCGCCAGGAAGGAGTTTTGGCGAGGCACAACACCTTCATCCGCGAGCGATCTTACGCTTGGACCACCAAAGAAACCCTACTAGGGCAACTTGCACCACAATCACAACCGATAAGACCAGGTAGTCGGAAGGACTGGGCGGAACTGGGACTAACCTGAACGACAACTCACCGGGCCCTGTTTCCCGCACATCGGTTGCCACCATCGGCGGCCCGTGTAGCCAAAATTGCCAAGCTACGTACACTTCAAAAAGAACGAGGATACTCAGAAGAATCTTTGCCGCCAGTCGAACCCATCGCATATCTCATCCTCCTCACTATTGAGGCTTGTTTTCTATTCCCTATTCCCTATTCCCTGTTCCCTGTATTTCCCACACGCCGGGATTGGACGCAGGCTCCAGGTCGTGCTCTCCAAACACCGGCACCGGAAACTCACCCAGCGCTTCGGAGTTCAAATGGCGCGGACGGCCCTCCCCGGTCAAATGCTGCGAGTCAATCTTCTTCTGCAGGGTCATAAAGGCCTGAATCAACGCCTCGGGGCGCGGCGGGCAGCCGGGAATGTGCACGTCCACGGGAATATAGCGGTCGATCCCTTTCAGCACGTTGTAGCCCTGCTTGAACGGACCTCCGCTGATGGCGCAGGCTCCCATGGCAATCACGTAGCGCGGCTCGGCCATCTGGTTGTAAAGCCGGACAACCTGGGGCGCCATCTTTTTAGTTACGGTGCCGGAGATGATCATCAGGTCGGCTTGGCGCGGAGACGGCCGGAAGACCTCGGCCCCGAAGCGCGCCAGATCGTAGCGCGCCATGGTGGTGGCGATCATCTCGATGGCGCAGCAGGCCAGCCCAAACTGCATGGGCCAGACGGAGTTGCGCCGGCCCCAGTTGTAGAGCTCCTGGATGGTCGTCACGAAGACCCCCTGCTTGCCCAGTTCGATCTTCAGGTTCTCATCCATCGTCGCTTCGCTCCACTTTCAGAGATCAGAGATCAGGGGGCAGAGATCAGTCGTTCTCAATGCTCACCCGCCTGTTCTGTTCTATATCTTGTTCTCTGTACTGTTCCCCGCTCTTTTCCCTATTTCCGATTCCTACCGTAACTGATCTCTGATCTCTGACCCCTGATTTCTGTCATCACGCCCAAGTGAGAACCCCCTTTGCCCAGGCCCACGCCAGACCCTCTACCAGCAGCAGCACAAAGACCAGCATGGCCGCGCAGGCAGCGGCGCTCAGACCGGTAAAAGCCACCGCAAAGGGCAGCAGAAAGACCGATTCCACATCAAAAATCAAAAAGATGATGGCATACAGGTAGTAGGCCGAGTGAAATTGCTGCCAGGCGTCGCCCTTGGACTCAAGGCCGCACTCGTAGATGGCGTTCTTCACTTTGTTCGGCTTGGGCGGCGAGAAGATCTTGGCCCACAGCCACGCTAGCCCCAGCGGAGCCAGCCCAAAGCCCAGCGCCGCCACGAACAAAGCAGCCAGGGAAAAATAAGGATTGGAGGCCATCATCGGAAACAAAACCTTTCAGAATCAACGTACCAGTTCAAGGCCGGTTTTGGCGAAAAGATGCGCTTTGGCGGCGCCTGTTCGTTTCATTT
Organism: Occallatibacter sp.; assembly: GCA_050011175.1. Taxonomy (GTDB): domain Bacteria; phylum Acidobacteriota; class Terriglobia; order Terriglobales; family Acidobacteriaceae; genus Telmatobacter. Next base: position 287,999 of record JBEKJR010000002.1, on the reverse strand, counting down.
TCGCCGATTCGGCATCCATTGGACCGGAAACTGCTCTTATTCGAATTCCGTTATCTCTACCGCCGCCGAAATCGCCTTTCCCGGAGCCACAATTCCGTACTTTTGGCCCAGAAACTCCTGCAGCCCATCCGGCAGCAGCGCGGCCAGCTCCTGCCAGGTAAGAACCTTCAGCCGCACCCGCATCTCGGCAGACTTAACCGCCGCCATCACCTCGAACCACGCCTCCCGCAGATCCGGCCGGCGTTCGTCGTGGATCACGCAAAAGCTGCATTCCAGCGCATACGCGGCCAGCACATTGCGAATCAGTTGGTAGCCCGCATAGGCGCTTTCACCGCCCGCGGAAGAATCAGCATCGGCCACAGGTGCAGAAGGCTGGGCCGAGGCCGGCAGATCAGCCCTGGCGGACTCCCCGGCATCCGGCGTGACATCTTCAAACTCCTGCGAATAGTCCTCCGGAAACTCCGTTGCCTCTCTCTGCCTGTTGGCCGCCAGCTCCACGCGCGGCAACAGCTCCCGGTCAAAGACCGCATCGAAGTCCCGGTACGCTTCCACGACCGCAGCGGCCCTGGTCTGAAAATCGCTTTCCGTCAGCTTGGCCTCCATCAGCAACCCGCCCCATCGCATATCGACCTCGGTGCGATCAAAGCGTCCGCTCTTGAGCGGCACACGCGCCTTCCAGCCGAAGACCGGCGGGTCCTCCCCATCCACTCCGAGAGTCCGCCGCACCGCAGGCGCCTCCGCCACCCCTGGCGTGCAAAAGACGTTCATCAGCAGGGCATCGGAGCTCATGGACGAGTCCAGCTCCCGCCACCTCCGTCCCGACTCCGGCTTTGGCAACGCCCGGCCCTGTGCATGAATCTTATCGAAGCGCCGCGTCCACTCCGGCCGCGCCGTAATCGCCGCATAGGCGGCATCGAAGAAGTTGCCGTGGCGGCCATTTTCAGGCGCATAGACGATTACCGGCGGATTGCCGTAGCTCTCCACGTGCGCTCGTCCCCGCGCCCACCGCCGGTTGCGCAGCCCCAGCTCCCGCCGCAGATCACTCGCAAACCAGCCTGATTTGACCGTCATATCGAGCAGCCTACACCGCGCGGCGCTGACCCGCATACTCGCGGCAGCCCCCAGAAACGGCAGGGGCGGGAAGCTCCCGCCCTGTCTGCCCAAACTACTCGTGCTTCTCTTTGGAAATCACATCCATTACATCACTCAGTAACTGCTTCTCGGGTTCGTCGTTATATTGGCTCCTGATCTGATCTCCCGGCTCCATTGAGTAATGACGAACGGTTACCCCATCATCCGAAAGCTCGAAAATCCCTTGAGATTCGAAAGATGGTTCAAGAATCTGTGGAGAAGTGCTGGATGGGCTACAAAAGACGAAATACGTATACCCCACGCGCAGTCTCGGTCTTTTTGTTACTTCAATAACCGCCATTGATTTATCTTTATAAACATATGTGCCGCCAGGAAGCTCGATGCTATCGATATCGGAATTTGCAACAGCCCCTTTTAAAACACTTATGACGTCGAATTTGTAAAAAGTACCAATTCCCCGGCCATCGTCGATCAAGCGCGCCTCTTCACTCGTAATTCTTATAATGGCGACGAGTTTGCTTTCGCCAACGAGATCAGCAATCGAGGTCGCCACGTTCCACCGCGTACCAGAAATTCGAAGAACGTAAGTGCCTCCGTTCGCTAGAGCTGCTTTATGAAGTCCATCCTCCTCTTTAGAAAGGCGGACTAGCTGAATAGACTTAGTAGCCTCTTGCTTTTGGGAAGATTGAGAACTTTGGTCCTGCTATGAATGGCCACTCCCTAAAAGCACGATTGCCATCACAACACACGATGAGTAGTTAAGCGGAAGTCTTAACATGTCTCCTCCGGCTCACACTTTGTCAGTAAACACTTCTTACGCCCACTTTCCAATATGGCCTCAGTAGTTCAGCTCCAGCACATTGATCGAATAGGGCGCGAAGCTTTGTTTGAACTTCAGGCTTGCGACTTCAATCATTCGCTCCACCGGAACAACCGCATCGGGATGCGTGATGCTGTTAGTGGCGTTGGGCGTCTTGCCGCTCAGGGTATAAAGCATTGCATCGCGCTTTACGCTAGCCACGCCATTGAGCGCGATATTCAGCGCCACCTCCTCCGATGAAGCATTCACCACCTTGACGTACAGCCTGTGCTGCTTCTCGTCGCGCGTGGCCGAGGCATACACTCGCGGGTTGGTGTTGGCCAGCTTTGCAGGTACGACCTCCGTGCCCAGGTTTGCGCCAAACATCACCTGCGCCCAGTAGCTGGGCGAACCGTAGCTGGAGAGCGCGTCGTAGCCGATCAGGTCCGCTGCCCATTGCATCCCGTCGGGATTTACATTCACCAGCAGGGGTGCATAGCTGGCCATGATAATCAGGTCGGCGTTGCGCTCCATGCCGGTCATCCAGGCCGCATCGCCCAGCGCCGCCTCCAGGTTGGGTGTCGGTTCGCCCTCACGCGTCGCCCACTCGCCCACAAAGATCTTCGGTCCCGTGCGATCGTACTTGTCGTAATAGCTGGCGTTGGAAAACGACTTCTCCGCCGACATATAAAAATGCTCATCCAACACGTCCGGCTTCACGCTCTTCACTGGGTCGGTGGCAATCAGCTGCAAATCCGGGTAGCGCTGCTTGATGGCCGTGAAAAACTGCGCAAAGCGGCCATCGTACGAGCCGGAATGATCGAACTGGTCCTCGTTGCCAATCTCCACATAGTGCAGCGGGAAGGGAGCTGCGTGGCCGTTTTTAATGCGCTCCGCGCCCCACTTGGTCTCCGGGCCGCCGGTCACGTACTCGATCTCATCCAGGGCGTCGTCCACGTAGGGCTTTAGCGCCGGTCCCGGCTCCACATGCTCCTGGGCCAGCGAGTAGCCGGCGTAGACCGCCAGAACCGGCTCGATCTTCAGGTCCTCGCACCACTCCAGGAACTCCAGCAATCCCATCCCGTCGGAGGAGCGATAACGCCAGGGGCTGGGATGCGTCGGCCGGTCCACCCAGGGGCCGATGGTCTTCTTCCAGTCGAAGCGATCGGCAATGTGGTCCCCCTCCAGGTAGTTGCCGCCCGGCAGGCGCAGGAATCCGGGATGCATCGCCGCCAGCTTCTCCATAATGTCGATGCGGTTGCCGAAGGGGCGGTCAAGGTAAGTGGGCGGAAAGAGAGAGACCAGGTTGAGCCAGAGAGTTGCCGGCTGCGGAACGGTCAGGATCAGGTGATTGTTCGCCGTGACCGGAAGCTCCCCGGTCTTGAGCGTAAAACTATATTGCTTCCACTCGTTTGTCAGCCCGGCAACTGTTGCCGTGGCCGCGGTTGCGCCCGTCTCATCGTTCACCAGGCTCACCGTCACCGGAACCCCGGCGCTATCCGTCTTGGCATAGAAGGAGCCGGTGTAAGTCCTGAATGGACGGACGGGGATGCCCCAAAAGCCGTCGTTCTGTACCCCGGCAGGCGCGGCTTCGCTGGCCGCTGTCACGCTGACCTTGAGGCTGCGCGGCAGAGCGGCGCTGGGGCCGGTCGTGTCGTCGATGGAAATCTTCACCGCCGAAACTCCCCGAGCGACCATCGTCCAATGGAAGAGAGCGCCCCAGCCGTGGCCGATGGCGCGGTCGCGCACCAGCTCAGGGTAAAGTCCGCCATCATAGGAGAAGTTGATCTCCTCGGTCATCAATCCATACAGGATGGGGCTGACCTTGGCCGTGGGCTGATCCACCTGCAGGTCAAGCGAGGGCGCCTGGGCAACCAGGCTCAAGGGCAGGAAAGCGAGAAGCAAGGCAAGAGAAAAAGATAGTTTTCGCATACGCGGTCAGTCTATAGAAAACCGCGTCCGGTGACAATCCCTGCGGCAATACATCCCACAGCAGCTCGCCAATGCCGAAGCTCCGGCTTTATTCCCTTTTCTTTGATCTCTGATCTCTGTTCTCTGATCTCTGCTTTACCCCACCCAGCGCCAGATCGAGCAATCTTCATAATTCGCCGAGGCATACTCCCCGTCCGGCTGGTTGGCCAGGATGCGATGGTCGGCAATCGCATCGGCGCGGGAGCGGCGAATCTGGCCCAGGAACAGCCGGACAAAGCCCGCCTGTTGCTCCAGCACGCGCTCCTGCTCGTTGTTCACATACAGAATGTCGAGTTGCCGAGCCTGTCCCGCAAGACTCTTCCTCCAGGCAGTCAGCAGCCGCCGCATCACCGGCGCGCCAAAGGGGTTGAATAGAAACGCCAGGCACGGTCCAGCGGGAAGCTGGAATTCGACCGCATCGCCGCAAACCAGTCGCATCGGCGACTGCGCCCGCCCAGAGGCCCTCCAAATGGCCAGATTGCGCCGCGCAATCCGTACCAGCGTGGGATTCAGTTCCACCCCCACCACCTGGCGAAAGGGCAGCTCGGCGGCCAGCAACACTGCCCGTCCCATCCCCGCGCCCACGTCGATGAAACTGACCTCTTCCAATGCCCAGCCTGGCCGGCTTCTTTGCCAGCGACGCATCAGCGCATGGAAGACCGACGGCGCAACCCCGTAGTAAGCCGTGGCATGGCGGTCATGCAGGTGTCCGCTCTTCAAGTGCCGCCCGGCAACCAGCCCGCTGGTCCGCACCCCGAACTCCTCGTCGAACGGGTGGCGCGTGAATCCCTCGCCAACCCTGAGCCCCGGCAGTCGCCCTGCAACCTTGCTGGTCGTCATTCAGTAATCCCCATCTAACCCCGGACGCACAAGAGCCTCCCGCGCGGGAGGCTCTGATGGATGAGTTGCCTGATAAAATCTAGCGCGAGCGCAGTGACCTGATGGCCTCTGGCAGCCGCTCTTCGATCATCCGGGCGCGCTCGACGGCGATGCCGCCCAGATACGACGGCGCCGGCGTGGCCGTCAGCACCAGCGCCAGCAAAATCCCCGAGAATATCAGCCCCGAGATGCCCGCCGAAACCAGCATATGGTAGGTGTCTTCAATATCCAGGCCGAAGAAGTTGAAGGCCACGTGCTCCAGCGGTTTGAAGTGATTGAGAACCAACAGCGCGAAGAGGAAGAAGAAGAACGCCAGCGAGGTCAAAACAGCCAGTGTCACATCCAGGCTGCGATGGAACTTCTGCCGTGCTCTGCAATGGGGACATTCGGCGAAATGCTGCTCGTAGTCTTTGCGCATCTCCGGGGTGATTCCGGAGATGTCATATCGCCAGCTCGCCAGGATGTTGCCTGCGACTCTGTCTGTACATTGAGTTGTTGCCATAATATTTAGACTCACTTTGCAAAGGATGTGTTTAACCGCGATGATTTTTTGCGGCGTACATGGCCGGGAGACTTTAACCCCAGAATGCTCAGCCTTCCGGGCAAAATTCGCTCACGCCGCCCGGTCTGCTCTGCATCTTCCAGGGCGGAATACCCTGGCGTCTCCCTTGCCAATCTACCTGGTACAGAGTGATTCCCGTGTCTTACCATTGTAACTTACGTCACCTAGAAATAAATAGAAGAAAGTGGTTTATTTTGAGCAGCCAGCAGCAGCATATTGGCCAATAGGCTCGCCCGGCCATTCAGAGCGCGCTCGGCCGTGACCCGCGCCAGCTCAGGAAGATTATTGCTTTCAGAGAGATGCGCCAGAATCACGTAGGCCGCCTGGCCGTCGTAATCGTCCTCCAAAAAGCCCGCCGCCGCCTCGTTAGACAAATGTCCTACACGCGAAAGTACCCGCTGCTTGACCGCCCAGGGGTAGGGGCCGTCCTTGAGCATCTCCAGATCGTGGTTGGATTCCAGCAGCAGCAGGTCCAGGTCCTTTAGCTGCGCCTTGACGTTGGGCGAAATGTAGCCCAGGTCGGTGACAAAGCCCATCCGCACCCCCTCGGAGTCGAAAATAAAGCCCACCGGGTCGGCGGCGTCGTGGGGAGTGGTGAAGGGGCTAATGCGGATGTCGCCGATCGCGAACGCCTCCCCGGCCGCAAAGTACTCCACCGCCGGAAGCCAGCTGGGGTCCTGTGTCCTGGCCAGCTTGTCCGTTTCGGCCCCATCCTTGCTGTCATCCTGAGCGAGCGTAGCGAGTCGAAGGACCTGCGGTTCGTTTTCTCGTCCCTCTTCCGCCTCCACCATGTCCGTCTCGTCTGGCTCGCCCTCCTCACCCACCGCCTCGGCCTGCCTCTCGGCGGCCTGCTTGCGAATCTGCTCCAGCCACTGCGCGTAGGTCATCTGCCTGCGCGGCTGTAGCCAGCGCATCCAGGCGCGGTGCGTGCCCTCGGTAAAGTACACCGGAATCCCCAGCTTGCGCGCGGTCACGGCCACCCCGCCCACGTGGTCGGAGTGCTCATGGCTGATGAGGATGGCGTCCAGCGTCTCCGGCTCCTCGTCCGCCAGCTTCATCCGCCGGAAAAGCTCCCGGCAGCTCAGCCCGCAATCCACCAGAATCCGCGTCCGCCCGCCGGTGACAACCGTCGCGTTGCCCCTCGAACCCGACGCCAGCACCGTGAATCGCACCATGGTTTGAGAATACCGCGTGGGGCTGTGGATTACGGGCCGTGAAGCGAGCCGCTAACAGATGACACGATTCACAACCGCCAAATCGCCAACTCTGACCTTACTCCTGAGTTGCCGGCATCAGATGAGCCGGCTCTTCAAGAATCTCCAGGATCGTCCGCGCGCAATAAACCCGTCCGCGTTGTGCTTCTGTTGTCGGTTGCACAATATCGCTTTGTTCCAGACGCTGGATCGCGCGTTGCGCCGTGCTAAAAGCCACTCCCAGTTGATGAGCCACGCCTGTGGCGGTGAGGAAGGGGTTCGCCGCCAGCAGTTCGATCACCCGTAGAGGCGTATTCGTCGATTCGTCGGCCAGTTTCTCGCGCCACTCCGCCAGCAGGTCGTTGATGCGTGTCGTACGGCTCAGAGCATCCTCCGACATGCGGGCGATTCCAAGCAGAAAATACTCTAACCACTGCTGCCAAGCACCCCTCTCGCTTACCGCGCGCAAGCCTTCGTAGTAATCACGCCGGGATGCCTCAAAGAAAGCGGAAAGATAGAGCAAAGGAGCGGAAAGTATCTTCCTCTCAACCAAAAACAACGTGATCAGCAAGCGTCCCACGCGTCCATTGCCATCGAGAAACGGGTGAATAGCTTCGAATTGGTAGTGTGCCAGCGCAATAGTCGCCAACGGCGGCAGTTCGGAGGCGTGGAGAAAGCTCTCCCACTCTGCCAAGCTACGCTCGACTTCTCCTGGCGGCGGAGGAATGAATGAGGCCGTTTGCAGTGTGCTGCCTGGCTTGCCAATCCAATTTTGTATTGTGCGAAACTGTCCCGGAGCGGCATGATGACCTCTGACGCCTTCCATCAGTTTCTCGTGCAACTCGCGAATCAAGCGAACGCATAGCGGGAGCTTCCCGAGACGAGAGATCCCATACTCCAGGGCGGCTACATAATTGCCCACCTCGCGAAGGTCCTCAGGACTGCGGTCAACCACCGCTCCGGCCTCGGCCGCCAGCAATTCGCCCAGCGTGGCCTGCGTGCCCTCAATCCTGCTGGATAAAACCGCCTCGCGCCGCACGAAAGGCCGTATCAGTATGTGAGGGTTTGCAAGCCGCCCGCCCTCACCCGCCAATCGGCCAATCAGCCGGTCCGCATCGGAAAGCAATCGAACAAGGCGTGGGGTCCAATCCAGCGCCGGAGGCAGCGGAGCGGGCACGAAGGCTGAATACGCGCCTTGGGAGACTTTTTTCCCGGGAATCTTTGCGCTAATCGTCATCTTCTCCTTTCAAGCGCGATAATTACAGAGCGCCTTATTAGCGACTACCATCATAATCGATAATAAGGAGCGGCGCAATTTGTGCGAATGAGAAGACTGGTACTGCAAGAGGCAGTTGCGTGCCAGACGAAGCGGCTATCCGGTCCAACCCGGCAGCAACTCCGCGATGGTCGCCATGGGCAAACGTGAGCGCATCCGCCGGAAAAGCTCCCGGCAGCTCAGCCCGCAATCCACCAGAATCCGCGTCCGCCCGCCGGTGACAACCGTCGCGTTGCCCCTGGACCCCGACGCCAACACCGTGAATCGCACCATGCTTCGAGGATACCGCGTGGGGCTGGGGTGAAATCAACGGCGGGGTCTCAAGAGCGTATTCCCTATTTCCAGATCAGCATCGTCAGAAAGCAATGAAAGCTGCTCAGGCTTGTTGGATGTCACGGCAGGATGGTTGAGCTGTGAGTCAGTTATCAAGCCGTCTGCCAGTCCTCTCAATATTACGTATGGCTCCATTAACGGTTTGATAAATCTATATCGCCTTCCGTCACGCTCAAAAATAGGTCCGCGCGTACTTGAGAAGTCCCTAAGATGTTGCGCAAATGCCGGAATGTTGATTTTCGTATTTGTTATAACACGCAATGGCTGTGTTACATCCTTGGCATAAAAGAAGCCCTTCTCATCCTTTTTCGCGAGTGCACAAGCTAAAAGAACAGGTTTGAAATATAACCCGCGAGCTGCCGTAACAGCTTTATTATAGACGATCAAATTCGTTTCCAGATGTCCGTCAACGGCCTCTCTAATAGCAGCATTCAAGTCTTCCATCGTAATTCGTAGACGTTCTGATCGAACAGCATTAAGAGCGGCTTCTCTGGCGAGAAGATGCGTATATGAGGGTAGCCCCTGTGAGTAATCGGCAATGCGTTCTTCGGGGACACACTCAATTTCTAAACCCGGACATTTTTCGAGCCCATGATCGATAATTTCGAGCAATTCGGATTTAGACATTCGTGGCATCGGAATTTGCTTGATTGCTCGCTCGATTGAAAGATGCTCACCGATTAGTTGATCTACCGATTCCGCAACACCTACCAATAGAATGGTTGTGTTAATTGCATTGTCTGACAGAGTCTTTATGGTATCCGCGAGCGCAGTTCGTACTGTTATATCGGTGATTCTATCCACTTCATCGATGATAATGATAGTCGGATCATTAAGAAGTTGGAGAGCCTCCCGTATATCCTCAGAGTGGATTTCGCCTTCTGGAAGGGACATATCAAGCGTACTGGTTACGCCATCAGGGAGCGTAAAAGTGAATTGACGTAGTAATGCTCTCCACATCTCGCCAAAGCTGATGTTGTCAGCGCAGTTAAAGCGAGCTCGTGAATAGTTCGACATGCCGCTATAGACTAAGAAATCAAAAATGATATTGGCTAGAGATGTCTTCCCAACTCCTCTTTCTCCAAACAGAGCAGCATGTGTACCTTTTTGAAATACAACATTGAGCACTCTGTCCACCTGTGCCCTTCTGCCTGCGAACAGATCCTTGCTATCAATAGGCGCACTGGGGGTGAAAGCGCGATTAATGGCCATTTGCAAGCGCACTCTATCGTCCAAACTCAGCTGTCCAGGAGTTCCCATAGTTATATTGATTATGTCATAGTTATGTTACGTCCGCCATGCATTCTCCTACGCGCGCCTTGCGTTCGCTCTTAGCTATTACTACATTTCCGCTTTTGGGACCTATGAAACCACGAACCCCATGGCGCGCAAGCATCGTCCGCCCCACCGCAGGTGGCTTGCAGATAATTTCCCTCTCTCGGCGCACAATCAAAGCATGAACAAGAACCAGAGCCGCAGAATGTTCCTGACCCCTGATCTCTAGCTCACTGACATCTGAAAAACGCATCTTATCGCCTCCTCCGCATCCGCAACCAATTCATAAACAATGAGTTAGCTCCGCAGCAGGCGCGAAATGCAACAAAAGTTTACCCCATTTTCGCCTTTTGGGCCAAATATCATAATCTTGTAACCATCATAGAATAAATAACATAACCAATCCACAAGGGCGAACAAATGTCATATAAAAGGCGAAACCCAGGCGCGGGAATTCTCGCCGGATGGGCCGGGTGACGCTCGACAAGAATTAAGCAATCCGTCCTGAAATCAATAACATAACCAATTTGCAATGGCAAACAAAAGGCGAAACCAAAATGCGGAAATTCCAGGGAAAGCAGGATTTACCGCGCGTCCGCCAGCTCCGCCGGAATCTCAATCGACACCAGCGTGCCGCGGCCCGGATTGCTGACCACGCTGAACCTGGCCTGGTTGCCGTAGAGCACCTCCAGCCGCTCCTGCACGTTTTTCATGCCGATGCCGCTGCCGGAGCGGTTGAGCGCCGAGGGCGGGGGATTGCGCATGCCCACGCCGTCGTCGGCCACTTCGATGCGCACGCGGTCGCCCTCAAGGCGGCTGCGCAGCGTGACCGTGCCGCCGTGTATGCGCGGCTCCAACCCGTGTTTGATGCTGTTTTCGATCAGCGGCTGAAGCAGAATGCTGGGCACCAGAACTCCCAGCGTCCGCGGGTCGATCTCCTTTTCCACTCGCAGCTTGCCGGTGCCGTAGCGAACGACTTCAATGTCCAGGTAGTCGTCGGTAAACTTGAGCTCCTCGCTGAGCGGCACGTAGCTGTCGTGCTCCTTGAGCAGGGCGCGCAGAATGTTGCCCAGTTTAACAATCATCTCGCGAGCCAGCTCCGGCTTCATACGCACAAGAGAGGCGATGGAGTTCAAAGTGTTAAACAGAAAATGCGGATTGATCTGGCGTTGCAGGGCGTCGAGGCGTGCTTCGAGCAGCAGGCGCTTCTGGTCCTCAAGTTTGAGTTCGATGCGCAGCGCGTTCCACACCTTGAGCGCAATGCCCACCACAATGGGCGCGCTGAGCCAGACCAGAGCCTGCAGCCACCACTGGCTGGCGATGAGCGCAAAGAGGCGGTGAGGAAATTCGTAGGCAATCCAGTCCCGGAGCATCTCCATGGCCGCGATGAGGACCAGCATCAGAATCTGGCGGTCCATGCCCGGCTGAGGCAGGTTGCGACGCACCCAGCGATAGAGGCTCAGATCGACGAAGGGCGTGAAGGACCAGATATCTTCCTTGTCGACAAAGCGGCCCAGCAGGCCGGCCGCCAGTCCCAGCGCGGCGTTGAAGGGCAGGGACAAAAACTCATGATGGCAGACGGCCGGCCCCGAGAGCGCCACTCCGCCCAGCATGGCCCACTCCGGCCCCAATAGCAGGCCCAGTAGGATGATCGTTTCAAAGGAGATGTCAGCGGCCAGGAAGTTGGGCACCGCGATGCGAACCCACACGCCCAGCGTGAGTGGCACAAGGAAGAACGCCAGCAGGGCCAGGGTCTGGGCGGGACGGCGCTGCTCGGCAAAGAAGAGACGCCGGAAGGTGGTAACACGCGCCAGCACGCTGGCCACCGAGGCCACCACTCCCAGCTTGACCAGCAGGGTAATCAGAATGAGATTGTCGGTCACCGCGGCGTATCCCGGTGCAGCGCCTTCACCTGGTAGCCGGCGCGTTTCAGTTTTGCAGTAATCTCTTCGACCATCATCACGCTGCGATGCTGGCCGCCGGTGCAGCCAAAGGCTATGGTCAGGTAGCTCTTGCCCTCTTCGATGTAGTGCGGCAGCAGGTAAAGCAGGAGCTTCGTGACCCGGTCAAGAAACTCCACCGTCTGCGGAAACCCGCGCACATAGGCGGCTACCTTGGGGTCGAGGCCGGTCAGCTTGCGAAACTCCGGCACAAAGTGGGGATTGGGCAGGAAGCGCACGTCGAAGACCATATCCGCGTCCAGCGGCACGCCGTTCTTGAAGCCGAAGCTCAGGCAGCTGACCAGCAGGCGCTTGGTCTCCTCTTCCTGACCAAACCGGGCCTGGATGTTGGCGCGCAGCTCGTGCACGTTGTAGTTCGAGGTGTCGATCAGCGTGTCGGCGACGTTGCGGATGGGGTCCAGCAGTTGCCGCTCTTCCACGATGGACCGCTCCACCGTCTCCTTGCGGCCCAGCGGATGCGGCCGCCGGGTCTCGGAGTAGCGCCGCACCAGCACCGCGTCCTGCGCGTCCAGAAAAACCACGCGTGTGTTCAGCAGTTTTTTAACGCCCTTGAGAATCTCCGGGAGACGGTCGAGGGTTTGGCCCTCGCGGACGTCCACCACGATTGCAGCGCTTTGAATATCGGCGGATTTTGCCACCAGGGAAGCAAAATCCGGCAATAGTTCCAAGGGCAGGTTGTCCACAGCGTGAAAGCCCAGGTCCTCGAATGCCCTGAGGGCCGAGGCTTTGCCGGAACCGGAGATCCCGGTGACGATGACCAGCTCCTTGCGTAAGGCTTTCCGGGCAGAGTTGGCAACCCGATGCGCCGAGGTCGAACGGGGGGAAGACTTGGAAGGCGTCATGAGCACATCCTACACCGAAGGGCGGGTAAGGCTGCAGGCGAAATCGCTCAATTTTTTACCGGTTGTTTTTCCATCGGCGAAGAACATTTTTTCACGCCGGCGAGCATAAGTCGCCAGCCGGGACCGATCAGATCTGGGGCGGGAGCTTCCAGCAGCCTTGCTCGGCAAGCATTTGGGCCTGCAAGGGCTGCAAAGCGGGCGACAGCAGCGGGCCCTGGCCCAGTTCGCAGCCCAAGCGGATGAGCGCGGCCAGCTGCTCCGGGCTCTCAATTCCTTGCGCCACCACCTGCACGCCCAGCTTTAACCCCAATTGAATCAGTGACTCCATAACGGCCACCTGGCGGCCAGCCTGAGTTGCAGCCTGGGTCAGGCTGGGGTCCAGCTTCAGCACGTCGATCGGCAGCCGCACCAGGTGGTTCAACGGCGAAAGGCCGGAGCCGAAGTTGTCCACCGCCAGGCGCACATTGCACCCCAGCAGCCGTCCAAAAATGGCGAGGGCCGCGCCGGAATTCTCGCTCAATGCGCTCTCCTCGACCTCAAAGAGGAGCCGCTCCGGGGCAGCCTCGCTGGCCGCCAGCGTCTTTTTCACATGCGCAATCAAATCGGGAAGATAAAACTGCCTATGCGATAAATTGACGCCCACCGTCAGGCCGGCACAGGGCAGAATTTCAGTCCAGCTATGCAACTGCCTGCAAACCGCTTCTACCGTCTCTCGGCCCAGACTGATGGAAAGCCCTGTCTCCTCAGCCACAGGCATCAAGTCGCTGAGATTTGCCATCGAGCCGTCTTCCCGCCGCCAGCGGAGCATGGACTCGAATCCTTCCAGTTTTCCGTCCTGAAGACGGAAAATCGGCTGATACCAGATTTCGAACAGGCGTTTCTCCAACACCTGGCGCAATTCGCGCTCGCGATCCTGGAGATTGGCAACGTGCAACTCCAAATGCTTGTCGAAGATATCGAAGCGCCCTCCGCCATCCTGTTTGGCGCGATACATGGCATAGTCAGCGTCGCGGATGAGCATCTCGGGGACCGCATGGTCCGGCCCGGCTATGGCTATGCCGATTGATGCGCCGGCGTGGATGGTGTGCCCGCACACCTCAAACTCGCGCTCCATCGCCTCCAGAACGCGGGTGGCCACAATTTCCATGCCGGAAACCGACAGGATGTTCTCCACCAGGATGGCAAATTCGTCGCCGCCCAGGCGGGCTGCCGTATCCTGCGGACGCAAGGCGCCGCGCAGCCGCTCGGCAACGGCCATCAGCAATGCATCGCCGGTGGCATGGCCCAGCGTGTCGTTGATCTCCTTGAAGCGGTCCAGGTCCAGAAAGAGCACGCCGCAGTTCTGGCCGCGATTCCGCGATCTGCGGGTAAACGCCAGGCTCAGACGGTCCAGGAATAGCGCGCGATTGGGCAATCCCGTCAGCGGGTCGTGAAGGGCGTCGTGCTGCAGCCTGGCTTCCACGCGCTTGCGTTCGCTGATGTCGCGGTAAGTGAAAATATAGCCTGTCTTTTCTCCGTTCTCTACCAGTGGCTGGGCTTCTATAGCTACGTCCAGCAGACCACCATCCTTCTTCGTACGGACGGTATCTAGCGACGCGGAGCCAAACTGATCCACGTCCTTGATTACCTGCGCAATCTCCTCTTGGCGCGTGTCCGGCACAATGAGGTCTCGCAGACTTTTGCCGATGATTTTCTCGGCGGAGTAGCCGAAGATTCGCGTGAAGGCCGCATTGACATAGATCGCTTGTTCGCCGCGCACCACGGCCACAGCCTCGGGAATGCTGGCCAGCACATCCCCCATCAGCCGCTGTTGGGCGGCGCCCGAATTATCGGAAAGATTCAAACGACGTCCCTCCAGGGAATCATCGCATGCTCTACGGGATCTCCACCAGTTCCAACTGGCCGTCGCGACGGCGGTGGAGCACAAACAGTTTTCCGGCTGGATTGTGAAAGATCAGCAGGTCGCGATTGTGAAACTCGGCATCCTTAACAGCTTCCTCGATGGTCATGGCCTTGAGAGCAAAGGCCTCTCCGCTGGTGACAATACGCGGCTCGGCGACCGTCTTGGGGGCAGAGGAGGAGGGCGCGACAATTGCCGCGCGGGCTTTTGCGACAGCGCGCACCGGCTTCTCTTCCGCAGCGTCCGCCATGGGCAGGACGGCGCGGGCTTTGGGCCGGGCTGCAGGAGGCGTGATGAGCGTCTTTTCCAGCTTAGGCTTCCGCTTGATTGCCATTCTCCGATTCCGGTGGCGGAGCGCCTGGTTTTCGGCGTGCTCGAGGGCCTTGTGCAAGGCCGATTGCAGCGTGCCGGCTTTACCCTCGGCCACAATGGTGTGCAGCCGGGCCTGAATGGTCACCTCGACAATCTGTAGACGTTTCTGCGCGCTAAAAACAATGCTGGCGCGCGCGCTCCTGCCCAGAATGCGGGCAATCCGTTCCATCCCGTCCTGGGCCTGGTTGCGCAGCGCTTTGGGAATCTTAACTTGCCTGGCGGTGTACTCCACTTCCATGGTCAGCCTCGCTTCGAAATCTCGCAGCAGGATGATCCGGCTGGAGAACTACGGATTCTATAACTAATAATGGTCAGTTGTCAGTCTTCAGTGGTCAATTGGATGGATTGCAAAGTTGGTGAATCGTCTGGCGATATTTTTCGGTTGCATTCGTTTGTAGATGAATGGTGGGCAACGATCACCGTTCATTGATCACAGAAAACTGTCCACTGATAAATGGCCTATAAGTCGCGCCGGCGGCGCAGATGAGTGCTGGGGATGTTCATGTCTTCGCGGTACTTGGCCACGGTGCGGCGCGTCAATTGAATGCCCTGGGCCTGAAGTACGGAGGCAAGCTGGTCGTCGGTGAGTGGATGGCGCGCATCTTCCTCGGCGATGAGCTTGCGCACCTTTCGCTTGAGCACCAGCAGCGGCGTGTCAGCGCCCTCGGGTCCGTTCGATCCCTCGGAGAAGAAGAAGCGCAACTCGAGGACTCCCTGCGGAGTGTGCGCGTACTTGTTGGCCACCGCGCGGCTGACGGTGGAGGGGTGAACACCGATCTCCTCGGCCACTTCCTTGATCATCATCGGCCGGAGCGCTTCAATGCCCTTTTCGAGAAAATCCTGCTGGCGGCGCACAATGACCTCGCACGTCCGCAGGATGGTGCTTTTGCGCTGGGCGATGTTGCGCATGAGTTGCAGCGCGGAGCGGAAGCGCTCCTTCACGTACTCCTTCACCTCTTTGTCGGTATTTTCCGAGGTAAGCATCTGCCGGTAGCGCCGGCTGAGCCGCAGGCTGGGGAGGTCCTCCTCATTCATGGAGACCACCCATGCGTCGTCGCGCTTGATGAACATCACATCCGGCTCAATCAGCCGCGACTGCTCGCGGTTGTATTGGCGGCCGGGCCGTGGATCAAGGGTGCGAATAAACTCGATTCCCGCATGCGCCTCGGTGGGGGAGATCTGGGCCGCCCGCGCCAGGTCCTTTACGTCGCGCTTCTGCAACAAGTGCAGATGCCGGTCAACGATCAGCGCAGCCACCTCGATGCTGCGCCGCCGCTCCTCGATGCGCGCCTCGGCCTCGGCGCGGAAGCTGCGATGGACATCCTCCTCCAAATTGCCATTGCCGTTGCCGGCCGACTGCCGCGCAAACAAATGGGCAAACTCATGCTGTTGGGCGGTAATTTGGATCAGCAGGCACTCGCGCAGATCGCGTGCGCCCACGCCGGCCGGGTCAAGATGCTGTACAAGATCAATGCCACGACGCAACAGCTCTACCACGGCCGCCTGTTCCGGTTTCTCCTGGGAATCCGAATCCACCAGGGATTTGCTGAAGGCCGCAGCCAACTCCTCTTCGCTGCCAACCAGGTATCCGTCCTCATTCAGATTGCCGATGATGAACTCTACCCCGTCGCGCAAACTCGGCACCAGGGTCAGTGTTCCCAACTGCCACGCCAGGTGATCGGCCAAAGTCGTAGGCTGGGAGAGAAAGTTTTCATACGAGGGTTTTTCGTTGTCTTCGTACTCCGGCTGTGTGCGGTAACCGGGGTCCAGGTACTCCTGGAAGTACGTTCCGAAGTCGATCTCATTGAAAGGATCCTGGGGTGGGGCCGCGGGCTCCTCGACCCTGTGCTCCTCAACTGCGCGTTCCAGGCGTTCCTCGCGGCTCGCAACCTCATCCAGCATCGGAACCGTCTCGTCAATCTCCTCCAGGACGGGATTTTCCACCATCTCGGCATCAATCATCTCCTTTAGCTCGAGCTTGTTGAGCGCCAGCACGCTCACCATCTGCATCAGCCCAGGAGTCAGTATCTGGCGTTGCGATAGCTTCACGTTTAAGTTTGGTTGCAGCATCGCCATACAATGGAACCCGATTCCCGTTTGGACTTAACGCCAGTGTACTGAAGTAAGAAAAAAGCTAATGGTCAAAATGCCTCACAACGATACAGTTGTTCCGGATTGGGCGGCGCTCAATCCGGGAATCTCTCTCTGGAATGCAGTGTACAGCTTTTAGATTTGAGAGATTGACGGCAGTCAAATTGCCGTTAAAGCGCCTTCCATCCTTGCCCGCCAGAGGGGCTCTCATTACCCCAGCGTGAAGCCCTCTCCCAGGTAAACCCGCCGCACTTCCACGTCGTTGCCCAGTTCGTGCGGTGTTCCGGAGCGGAATATCCTCCCTTCGGCGATGATATAAGCCCTGTCGGTTACGCTCAAGGTCTCGCGCACGTTGTGGTCGGTGATGAGGACGCCGATGCCGCCGGCTTTAAGGTCAAAGATGATCTTTTGCAGTTCCAGCACGGCAATGGGGTCGATGCCGCTGAAGGGCTCATCGAGCAGGATAAAGTTTGGCTGGATGCACAGCGAGCGCGCAATCTCCACGCGGCGCCGTTCGCCGCCGGAAAGCGCGTAGCCGCGCGTGGTGCGGATGTGGCCGAGATTGAGCTGGTGGATCAGTTTATCCGTGCGCGCCCTGCGCTCCTGGCTGTCCATCTGCTGCGCCTCCAGCACCGCCAGGATGTTCTCCTCGACGGTCAGCTTGCGGAAGACGGAAGGCTCCTGGGGCAGGTAACTGATGTGGAAGTTGCGCGCGCGCAGGTACATCGGCATCGCGGTGATCTCGGTGTCGTTCACCAGCACGCGCCCGCTCTCCGCCGTCACCAGTCCCACGATGATGTAGAAGATGGTGGTTTTGCCGGCGCCGTTCGGCCCCAGCAGGCCCACCACCTCGCCGCGCGAGATCTTCAGGTCCACCGCGCGAACCACCTGCCGTCCCTTGTAACTCTTGCCGAGTCCTTCGGCGATCAATGTATCCATCAGGTTTACTTTCTTCACCTCTTCAAACTCTCTGTTGCGTACTCACTTCGGCGTCGTGGTCTCGGTCGTGGTCTTTTGTTCGCCGCCTTCGACACTGACACTATCATCGCGGCCATGGAAGATCAAAGCCTTGCCGGTCACCGTTCCCCTGGCCGGATCGGACATTTTGGGCGGCACGGCGGCGGTTCCGGTCAGTACATACTCATTCGTCGCGCTGGTGTAGACCAACTGCTCGCCGGTTCCACGCCGGCCTTCGCTGGTCAAAACCACATGGCCGCGGGCTGTCATGGTATCCACTTGCGCCTGACCGCTTTCCTTGGCTTTGTTCGCAGGCAGCAGCGTGACCTCGACTTCGTTCGAAACCGAGGTCGCCGTTCCGGTTTCGGTCACCACCGTGCCCAGAACGCCCGCGTGCA
This sequence comes from Occallatibacter sp., assembly GCA_050011175.1. Classification (GTDB taxonomy): domain Bacteria; phylum Acidobacteriota; class Terriglobia; order Terriglobales; family Acidobacteriaceae; genus Telmatobacter. The sequence continues at coordinate 270,098 of JBEKJR010000002.1, read as the reverse complement.
TCACCGCCTTGCGCTCGGCGTCGGAATATTTCAGATCGCCTCCACGCACACGGATTACGGAAGGCGGAGCGACTTTCCCTTGCTCTTTGCCAGGCGTTGTTGCGGCCGCGCTGAGCAGCACGGCCCGCACCGGCTCAGACGCATCCGTGGTGCGCGCCACGAGCGTTTGCCGCTCGCGGTCGAGGACGATCACCGGCGCGGCCACTGAGTTGGCCTGCTGCCACAAGCGCGCATGACCGCGGAAGGTGGTCTCGCCAGTCGTACCGCCAACAGCGTGGCGCAACTGCGCCTCAGCAGCTACAGCATGCGCGGGGCCTTGCCCGCCCAGAGCCACTACGCCCTGGCCGCCTGCTGGATTTCCCTGCTGGCTGTTGCCGGCAGTGCCTGTATCCATCCAGCTGGCTTTCACGTTACCATGCGCAAAGGCATCGCCCGAGGCGCGCGAAACATCCACCTTGTCGGCCGTAAGCTGCATGGCGCCATCCTCGACGCGCGGCGTCACGGTCAGGTGCAGCCAATCGCCCTGGCCTTCATAGTCGGCACGTCCTGCTGTAGCGTGCATCGTCGGCTGCGGCGATGAGCCGGGCCTAGGCGCTGGCGTCTGCGTCAGCACCACGTGGCCCTCGATAGTAGCCGACTGAAGCTGCGCCTCGGGACCTGTACCGCGTTTTGCGGCTGGCGCCGAAGCAATAAAATGCGCCGTGAGCCGGTCGCCGCTGGTGGTCTGCCGGGTTCCCGTCTCGGTGGTTTCCTCAATGCTTGTGTGGCCAACCCCGTTCAGGCTGGTCAACACGGAATGCGGTCCTAACACACCGGTCACTTCATTGGCGGAAAGCCGCGAGGGGATAACCGGCCCCTGGCCGCGCTGGCTCTCGCCGGTAATCACCACGCCGCCGGTTCCGTGCACCACGCTGGGCTCGATTTGCCCATGACCGGATTCGCGGAACTCCACATCGGCAATGGGCGAACGCCAATGGCGGCTCAGCCGCAACTGCTGGGCTGACGGCTCGCTTTGCCCCAGACTCTGCTCCTGGCTGTCCATCGTCACGTCCTGCTCCAGGTGGGCGTGGCGCAACTGGCCCTGCGCATTGAATTCCAGTTCCGCCGTGGGAGAGGTTCCGTGCAACTGCCGCCGATGTCCCACCGCCTCACGCACCGAGTCCATCGTCACCCCGCCCTCCATGTGTCCGTGGCGAGGCTGGTTGTGATCGTCAAACTCTATGTGCCCGGAGGGCGCCGCCAGATGACCGCCGGTTGCGGTTGCCAGCGTAAAGCCGTTCATGGCATCCAGGCGGACCGCAGACCCGTCTTCGCGGAAGAGAACCTTCGCGTCGCCGGCCTTTACTTCTCCGCCCTGGTAGCTGGCCGTGGCCTCGCGCATGCGGCACAACTGGCTACCGCGCTCGAACTCCGCATGTTGAGCGTGAATCTGAACGGTCTGTGTGCCGCGCCGGGTTGTCAGCTCCACCGCGTGGTCCAGCACCAGCAGGCCCTGGTCGGAGTCGTAAATGGCGCCCATTGAACTGCCCGTTCCCTGCGCCATGGAAAAATCAACGTGCTGGCTGGTTTTGGCGACTCCGCTGTTCTGGTTGAAGATGAGACCGCGAGTCTTTGCATGAATCTCACCTTGAGCGGCAGCTTCGGCTACGGAGGCTATGGGTGCGCCTTTCAGCTTCTCGCTTACCGCCTGCCCAGCCGCCGCCTTGGGCGCGATGGCGGGCGCCACCCCCGGCCGCATCAGCGTAATCTCCACCGGCCCCGCGGCAACGGCAATACCAGCCTGTTGGTTGTACTCGAAATCGCCGCCTTCAATGCGGTCCACCCTGTTGCCATCTTCGCCATACAGCTCAATTTTCACGTCATGCAGCGTGGCGTTGCCCTGCTTCAACTGAACGACCTTGGAGGCGTGAATTTTGAACAGAGTGCGGCCACCGCGCGCCTGCGTGTAGGTGACCCCGTTGGCCTCCTGCTGAATATTCACGCCCAGCTGCTGGGGCAGGTCGCGCCGGTTGAATGGATTCCTGCCCTTTCCCACGGCAAAAAACACTACCAGCGCCACCAGCAGCAGAACTGCCGCGCCGAGTACCAGCATCCGCAATTTTTCAATGGTCAGTCTCACCGTCAGTTCGCTCCCCCAACCCGCATCGATAGTCTTGCCGCTAGCCGCTCGGCCAAACTCTCGCCCAATTCGCTCCACAATATCCGCGCCGTGGCGCCGGATGCCTTCTCGACGGCCGCGGTCAACTCCACCAGCTGGCGCACGTTCTCTTCCACGTGGCGCGCAGCCACGGAGTCCAATTCCAAATCTTCTTCAAGGAAGGGCGTATCCGAGCCGAAGTCGATGCGGATGTGCCCATCGGCCTCGTAAGCGCTCTCGTCGAAGAGTGGCCCGAAACCCACAACCCGCACCAGGCGCGGCTGCCGAGTCCAGCGGCCATAAGAGCTGTCATCCTGAGCGGAGCGTAGCGTAGTCGAAGGATCTGCATTTTCGTTCGTTTCCAATTCCCACAAACTCCAGCCGATCTGGAACTCGTAAGCGTAATCATCGTGCAACTGCTCGAGCGCCTCTACGACCGCGAGGCGCGGCTCCACTCCCAGCTCGACGGCTCCGTTCACATCAGTTCCGGCGCCGACCACTCCGGCTCTGCGGCCATAGACCTGCTCAAAGACCGGCGACTCATTCCAATTGATGGGCCAAACCGTCGCCGAATAAACGCGCTTCTCTCCGCCATGCGCGGCAAATGCGCCCAACACCGCCGACAGCTTGTCAGCCAGCGCGGCCAGGCGCAGATTGGGATACCACAGGCTCAGATAAAGCGTGTCGGACATCTCTACTGATTGTAGACGGGCGGGAAGAGAAGGAGACGTAGAGGGATCATGTGGTTTGTCCCATCGGAAACTAAGTGCCCCATGTCCCGTTTTTGGAACCAGGAAAAGAACAATAGCCATTGCGAGCGGCTAGCGAGCGTCTGCCCCACCGCAGGTGGTCACGATTTCGCTGAAGTCGGCGATGCCGGAGAAGCCGCGCAGCACCTCGTCAATGAGGCCCAGGTGCGCACCGCGAATTGCCGTATCGTTGTCGAGCACCATCACCTTGTCGAAGAAGGTGTCCACCACCGGACGCAGCGTGGCGATGGCGGCTAGCGCTTCGCCGTAGGCCCGCTGCTGGCGGAGCTTGGCCACTTGCGGTGCAAGTGTGGCGGCGGCATCCGAGAGCTGCTGAGCCTCTGGCGCGAGTTTCACAGCCTTTGGCGAGCCGAGGGAGAACTGCTTCTCCTCCGCTTGACGCAAAATGTTCTTGATGCGCTTGAAGGCGGCAGAAATTGCGGCGAAATCAGCGGATTGGCGCGCGGCGGTCAGCGCTTCGGCGCGTGCTATGGCGTCGCGGACATCATCGGCTCCGGCGGCCAGGACGGCGCTGACCACGTCGTAGGCAAAGCCGCGAACGTCTTTCAGATAAAAGCTGAGCCGCTCGCGCAGAAATGCCAATATCTGCTTAGTATTGGCCTCATTCGTAAATGCATCTTTCGCAACTACACTTAAGGTCAACGGTAAGCCTGATTCTGCCAGAATCTTAACGATCGCATTGGCGGCACGGCGAAGGGCGAATGGGTCCTTCGAGCCGGTTGGTGCATAGCCGATGCTGAACATCGCAGTGATGGTTTGAACACGATCCGTCAAACCTAAAAGCTGCCCAACAACGGTCGAAGGAATTGCGTCCTCTGTGGATGCAGGGATGTATTGCTCGTAGATTGCCGTGGCAACCGTTTCGCCCAGCCCCTGGGCACGCGCATATAAGCCTCCAATCACACCTTGTAGCTCGGTAAATTCCTTCACTAATTCGGTAGTCAGATCGGTCTTGGCTAACTTAACAGCTTTGAACAAGGCTTTGTTGTCATGATCCACGCCTGCATCATAAATATCTGACGAGAGGAAGTTAGCAATGTCGAGGCATTCCTCCATCTTCCAGTGATAGCTGCCTAACTCCTTCTGAAAGGTGACGTTCTTTAGGCTTTCGACGCGCGCAGTGAGCGGCGTCTTCTGGTCGAAGTCCCAGAAGAAGCGCGCATCTTTGAAGCGGGCTCTCAGAACGCGCGCATTGCCGTGACGGATGATGGCCTCGCCCTCGGCGTCCACCTGCGTGTTCAGCACGGCGAGGAAGTGAGGAGCGAGCTTGCCGTTCTTATCCTCAACGGCGAAATACTTCTGGTGGTCGCGCATCACGGTGACCAGCACCTCTTCCGGCAGCGCAAGATACTCCGGCTCAAAGTCGCCGAGAACCACGGTTGGCCACTCGGTCAGGTGGACGACTGTTTCAATGAGCGGCTCGTCTTCGCGCCAGCGTGCTCCGGGAACGGTTCGCGTGGCCGCATCGAGTGCCTTGCGAATGGCAAGCCGGCGCTCGGCTACGTCAACCACAACGAAGGCTTTGCGCAGAGATTCGGCGTAGTTCGCAGCTTTGGCGATCACCACCGGCTTATCGCCATGCAGTACGCGATGGCCACGGCTCAAGTTACCCGCCTTGATGCCGGCAATCTCCAGGGGGACGATTGCGGCGTCGAGCAGCGCAACAACCCAGCGTACCGGTCGCACAAAGCGCTCCGGCTTGCCCGCTCGCCAGTACATGTTTTTGGCCCAGTAGAGGCCGAGAACTTCCTTGGGCAGTTCGGCAGCCAGCAACTCCGCTGTCTTGCATCCCTGCCGCTTGACCGTTGCTCCGATATATTCGCCCTTCGGATTGGAGATTTTTTCGAGAGCCGCGACGGCGACGCCAGCTTTTTTGGCAAAGGCCTCGGCAGCGGGGGTGGACTTGCCGTCCTTGAAGGCAACCTTCCACGATGGGCCGGTCAACTGCTCCTCGGTGTCGGCCTGGTTGGCCAGAACGCCCTCGACCAATACGGCCAGGCGGCGTGGTGTGGAGTAGGTGGTGAGCTTGGCTCCAGAAGCAAGCAGTCGCTCGCGCGTGAGAAGCTCGTTGACACGGCGGCCCAACTCGGCCTCGGCCCCGGCAATCATGCGGGCGGGAACTTCTTCCAGCCCAATCTCCAATAAAAAGTCAGCCATAAATTCTTTCTCTGAAGTGAGCTTCTAGCTTATTTCGTGCAGCATGAGTCGGAATCAATTTCAGTCTCGAAAAACTCAATCATGCGCTTCAATCAAAGCCCATCCCCGGCGACGAAAAGCTGGCAGCTAGGAGCTAGAAGCGAGCAGTTGCTGTTGCACGTACGCTTTAGCGACGCCGACAGCCAGATTGCGAATGCGTGCGATCACGCCCACTCGCTCGGTGACACTGATGGCTCCGCGCGCGTCCAGCAGGTTGAAGAGGTGCGAGCATTTGAGCGCCAGTTCATAGGTTGCCAGCAGCGGAAAGCGCCGCTTCTCCACTGCGTTGGCATTTTCCTTCGCGAACAACTCATTGGCTTGGGCAAGCATGGTTTGCGCCTCGGCTTCATAGAGCCGGAAGTGCTCCCAGAGCTTGTCCACATCGGCGAACTCGAAGTTATACACCGAAAATTGCAGCTCCTCGGGCAGCCGTACGTCGCCATAGGTGATGGCAGCCCCGGTCTCCGGATCGACGGCCCAGACGATCTCGTAGATCGAGTCCTTATCCTGCAAGAAGGCGGCGATGCGTTCCATGCCATAGGTCAGCTCGGCGCAAATGGGGTCCAACTCCAGGCCGCCACACTGCTGGAAGTACGTGAACTGGGTGATCTCCAGGCCGTCGAGCATCACCTGCCAGCCGACGCCCCAGGCTCCGATGGCTGGCGACTCCCAGTTGTCTTCCTCGAACTTGAGGTCGTGCTGCGAGAGATCGATGCCCATGGCTTCAAGAGATTCCAGATATAGCTCCTGCACGTTGACCGGCGGCGGCTTGAGGATGAGCTGGAACTGGGTGTGCTTGAAGAGCCGGTTGGGATTTTCGCCATAGCGGCCGTCGGCGGGACGCCGTGAGGGCTGCGCGTAGCCGACCTTGTAGGGCTGTGGCCCCAGCACGCGCAGGAAGGTCTCCGGGGCCATGGTGCCCGCGCCCACTTCCACGTCGTAGGGCTGCTGGAGGACGCAGCCGCGTTCCGCCCAAAAACCCTGCAAGCGGAACAAAAGCTCCTGAAAGGTGAGCGGAGCGGTCTTCGGTTTGGATAGAACCTGGGATGATGGCACGGGTTACTCTCTCTGGACTGGACTGGGTAGATTTTAACAGCCCTGCCGCGCGAGATCGCCTGGCGCGGGTCTTGGGAGAAGGGAGACGGAATATCTCGGCGCAGTGGAAGGTCTCAATACCAGTCTTGCGCACCGTGGAAGATGCGCGAAATTTCAACCGCGTCCGGCTTGACCTGATAGACAACGATATAAGGCAAAGGCACAAATGTAAGTTCACGCCGTCCGACCATGCGGCGGCTGGCGCGTCCCAGATTGGGATAATCCTTCAAACGAGCGCATTCGTCATAGATCGTTCGGGCAACACGGCGGGCTGCTTCGGGATTGTCCTTTTCAATCCATTCGCAGATCTGCTCTAAATCCTCGGCTGAGGGTATGGACCAGCGAACTTGCATCAGGGCTGTAAAAACCGTTTCATGCGCAGGCCGGCTTGCTCATGGGTGATATACTCGCCGCGCTGTAACGCTTCCTCACCACGCCTCACCGCGCTAACGAAGCGGTTTTCCTCGTCAAAATACCGCGCTACGACTTGCCGCACCAGCTCGTCGGGATCGCGACCCTGCTGAGCGGCAGATTGCGCCAGTTTCGTTTCCTGCTCAGGCGTGAAATGAACTTCCATACACTTCACGGTACATGAAAACTGGGGACGAGGCAACACGGAAGATGAAGCTGAATTGTGAGATGCGCAAGCCCCTTGTTTTCTAGGATCGGGGAAGCGTCTCAAGTTCTACCCTTTGTGTGACAAATCGGAGGAGTGTGCCAGCTTACTCCAGACCGCCGTGCTGGCGGAGCAATTCGGCGATGCCCTTGTATTCCTTAGCACGTACTCCGACCTGGCCACTTACAGTCTCTTGCAAGGCCGTCTTGCCTTCACCATCCCTGGCATTGATCTCGGCTCCGTTGGTCAGTAGCAATTCCACTACGTCCCTTCTTGCAATATTCGCCGCCCAGTGCAAAGCCATTTTGCCTTTGTCCGTCCTGGCGTTGACCTCGGCCCCGCTGGTCAGAAGCAATTCCGCGATATCTCTGTGACCGCAGATCGCCGCCCAGTGCAATGGCGCCAAGCCCTCGCTGTCTTTGGCATTGATCTCGGCACCTTTGGCCAATAGCAATTCCATCACGCCCCTGTTCCCAGTTCTCGCCGCCCAGTGTAATGCCATGTAACCTATGTTGTCCTTAGCATTGACCTCGGCGCCTTTAGCAAGCAGCAACTCCGCAACATCCTTATTCTTGTGTCCAGTTCTCGCCGTCCAGTGCAAGGCAGTCTCACCTTTGTCATTCCTGGCATTGACCTCGACACCTTTAGTCAGCAGCCTCTCCGCCATGCTCCTGTTTCCCATCCGCGCCGCAGAGATCAATGGCATCTCGCCCTTCCTGGGCCCATCCTTGAACTCGGAAGCGTATTGAGAATATCCACCAGCCAAGAAACCAACCCCAAGCACGAGGCAAACCACAAATACAGCCGGGTCGTTGGGACTCCCCGTCTGCATGGTTCGGAAGGCTGGGATCGCTCCAGCGCCGATAAGAGCCGCGCCAATACTACCAAGGGTCGATCCAGCCACATCTCCGAAGAAAACGCCGCCGCTGAATGCCCAGCCGAGAAATCCTAGATTTTGAGTTGATGCACTCATCAAGAAAACTCCTTCAAGAAAAACTCAGAATGACCATGGTCTCATTACCCAATGGGCACCTCAGCCTGAGTGACGAAGACATCGTTGTGCAACCGGCGCGCTACTTCGGAAGAAGAGGCGGTCTCGAAAAAGAGAGTCAAGGCTTCAACGAGGTTGGCGCGCGCCTCCTCAATCGTGGAACCCTAGCTTGCAATATCCAATTCGGGGCACAGGGCGACAAAGCCATCATCTTCGCGCGATAGAATAGCCGTCATTTGGTGCGGATTAGGCATATTCGGATTCTACGCCACCCCTGATTGTCCGTGACACCAGGCTGAAATCCGGGCGATTTTATCCGCCCAATCGTCCCAGCGCCTCTGCGGAGCGGAGTTTGCGCTCCAGATGGCGCTCCAGGGCCTGAAGAGTGAAGCGGCGCAGGTCCTGCGCGCGGCGGCGGGGCCAGGGTTCCGTGGCAAAGGCCGAGATAGGCGCGCGCAACATGCGCTGCGCCAGTTGCCATGAGTCGGCCGAGAGGCCGCTGGCGTTGCCGTTGCGATGCACCGGACAAAAGAGGCCATCGCCCAGCGCGTCAAAGCTGGCCTCGCCGGCGGCGAGCAATTCGCCGCAGGCGGTGCAACGGGCGATGTCCGGCAACAGGCCCATCAGCCGCGTCATCCAGAGCTGGAAGTAGGTGAGCGGCATCCAGGGCTGCTCAGCGGTGGTTAGCTCCAGCACGGACCCGATCAGGCGAAAGATCGTTTCATGGGGATCATGGTCGGGCAGCGATTCGTCCAGCAGTTCGGCATAGAAGCTGAGCACGGTCATGCGCACCGGGTCGATGGGGGAGGAAAGAGGTGAGAGGAGGATTTCCAGCTGATCCAGCCGCACCAGCTCCTGCCCATGGCGCTCGGCAAACCAGGCGCGGGCCAGCGTCATCGGCTCCAGCGCGCCGCCGAAGCGCTTGCGGCTCTTGAGCGCCGACTTGGCCACGCCGCGCAACCGGCCGTAGTCGCGCGTGAAAAAGCTCACGATCAGGTCGGCCTCATGGACCGGCCAGGTGCGCAGAATCACGGCTTCTGAGGTGAGCAGGCTCATGCGAATACTATCTTCGCATCACGGCCAGCCTCTGGAAGCAACGCCAGGGCAAATTCCTTACCGAAGAGCAAGGAAATCTGTAAAAAGTAAGGTATATTGTGAAAAGTAAGGTATAATAGACATTGAAAGGAATACAGATGCCGACAGCAAAGATGACTTCCAAGGGCCAGATCACGATTCCCATCAAGGTTCGGAAGGCGCTGGGGCTCAAGCCGGGCGTCCGGGTCGATTTCTATGAAGTCGAAGACGGCGAGTATGTCCTACGGCCCAAGACCGGCTCGATCATGGAGATGGAGGGCTGCATTCCGAAGCCGGACCATCCCATCTCCATCGAAGAGATGAATCAAGCCGTACTCGATCATGCCGCGCGTCTCGATGCCGCCACGCGCAGTGATGCCTACAGGGATATTTCGGATGGAGAAGCCGCATGACGGGGCTGGATACAAACATTCTGGTCCGCTTCTTTGCCAAAGATGATCCTTTACAGACTCCCAAAGCACGAGCTGTGTTGAGTTCGTTGACAACGGCCGAGCCGGGATGGGTTGGATTAGCGACGGTTCTGGAACTGGTATGGGTAATGACGAGCACGATTAGGGTTGGCCGCGATGTGGTTGCACAGGTACTTGCGGAGTTACTAACGAGAGAGACGATCATAGTGGAACGCTCAGAAACCGTTGAGAAGGCCTTGCTGCGGTACAGGCGAGGCAGAGCGGATTTTGCCGATTGCCTGATCGCCGCCTCGGCCAGGGCCGCCGGATGCAGCCGAACCGTGACCTTCGACCGGGTTGCGGCGCGCGATGCGGGAATGGAACTGGTTGGGTAACTATTCCGACGCAAAAACAAACGCGCACCCCGGCTGGCGGGATGCGCGTTTGGAAGCTGAATGAAAGTGAATGGCCGGGTTTCGTTTAGTGGCCGAAGTGTTTGGCGTTCTTGGCGGTGAAGCTGACCCATTTCTCCGGCACGTCGTCCTGCGCGAAGATAGCCGAGACGGGGCAGGCCGGGACGCAGGCGCCGCAGTCGATGCACTCGACCGGGTCAATAAACAACTGGTCGGAGTTGCCGAAGGCGTCTTCGTCCTTCTTGGGGTGGATGCAATCGACCGGACAGGCGTCTACACAGGCGGTGTCCTTGGTGCCGATACAGGGTTCTGCAATGACGTATGCCATCTCTGATTTCTCCCGGGGAACTAAATCCTCGACGCTGATAGTAGCACAGTACCCCACAGGGCGCGCCAACCCCGGCAAACCGCGTCATGAGATGCGGGAATCCCGTGCACATCCCCCTCTGATTCCCGTTCTGAAAGGGAACCGGCAAACCGGCTGATTCTAGCCAGCAGTCTTCGCCGCGCGGCGGGCGGCAAACTCCTGGGGGGTGGGGATGGGCGAGAGATTGCGCCCGGCAAACATGTCCGCGAAGAGGCCTATCAACTCGGCATGAATCAGCCCATTGGAGGCCAGAATCTCCCGGCTGTCCAGCCGAAATGGCTGCCCGGAGAAACCCGTCATCTTTCCGCCTGCCTCCTCAATCAGCAGATAGCCGGCCGCCGTATCCCAGGGATTGATGTTGAACTCCCAGAAGGCATCCAGGCGGCCCGCCGCGACGTAGGCCAGATCGAGCGCGGCCGAGCCGGCCCGCCGCACGCCGTGAGAGCGCAGGCTGAACTCATGGTAGAAGTGGATGTTTGGACTTTCGTTGCGCTTGCGGCTGGGAAAACCGGTGGCTACCAGCGCCTCGGCAAGTTCCGGAGTGCGCGAAACCCGCATCGGCCTGCCGTTCAACCGCGCGCCGCGTCCCCGCTCGGCGGCGAAGAGATCGTCCCGCAAGGGGTCATAGATGACCGCGGCCACCAGCGTTCCGTCCTCGTTGGGCGCGAGGCCTTTGCGGCGTTGTTCCAGACCCAGGGAGACGCAGAACTGCGGCAGCCCGTGGGCAAAGTTGGTGGTCCCGTCCAGCGGGTCCACATACCAGCGGAACTCGCCCTCAAGCCGGTCGCGCGTGCCCTCTTCGCCGAAGATTCCGTGCTCGGGGAAGGCCTCGCTCAGCCGCTCGCGGATCAGTTTTTCCGCCGTCCGGTCGGCCACTGTCACCAGGTCCACATCGCCCTTGTACTCGGTTTCCACACCCTGGGAAAAAAACTCGCGCAGCCGCGCTCCAGCCTCGCGGGCGATGGCCGTAGCCTGCGGAACCCAGAGCCAATCTCTCTGATCGCCACTTGACCCATTCAGGCCGCTCACTGGGTCTCTCCGTTCTCGGCCGATCCGTTGGTTTCTGGAGTTGCAGCCTTGGGGCGGCGCGGGGCCAGCTTGCCCACTTCCGTAATGGTGCTGATCTGGTTCTTGTAGATGAACAGGTTGGGTTTGCCCTCGCGGGTCAGGCGCAACATTCCCTCGTCGAAGTACTCGATCCAGCCGCGCACCGTCTCGCCGTCGCGCATCTTGACCTGAACGTTGACTTGGCGGTCGCAGAGAGAGCGCAGGTAGAGCGCCTCGTGGCCGGTTTCATCCGGAGGAGGCGTCCTGGAAGAGTGGCGCTTAGATAACGAAGGGGACATATAGCTATTTTAGATGCAAAGGCACAGTGACAATCATCTTTAGGAAGAAACTTAATTGTTGAGGAAGTAAAATGGTTTCCTCAGGGCATTTCTCTCAGAATAATGGAGATTAGTCAGATGTCATTTTCTATTTCGTTTCTGGATGAACCCCTGATCTATGAAGAAGACGACCCAGCATACGTGGCGGCGGCTGGAAAATTGGTGATAGGCGACTGGGAGGAGATCTTTGTCTCCAGCCTTTATCTGTGGAGCAAAGAGGATTATATGGCCCAGTGGATGCACGCCATTAGATCGATGCTGAATGGGAGCGAGAAGGCGGCCTTGATTGTCGAGTACCTTGGTCCAGATGCAGGACGCCTTTGGTGGTGGCCAATGTACAGGGTAGGAGGCTCCGTATATTTACGGGAGCAGATATTGTTCTTCGACCAATTGAAGGAGCCGTTTTCGCTGGAGAAAGCATTTTCATTCATCCAAGATCACAGAGCAATAAACGAAGATGGTTATAAAATTTCCGAGTGGAGTGTGACCGTTTCAGAGGTAAAAGAATTTGCCCATGAACTCTCCATCTAGCCGTCGCTTTGCTAGTGCGGATCAAATCGAGCGTCGTTCCGTTCGATCACTACGCCAGCACCTGCACGCTCCCCCTGCCGACTAACTCCTCCACTCGCTCGACCCATGCGCGATCTGCCGCCACACTCATCCCCTCCGGCTCCAGGATGACCGTGTACTCACCCCTCTTTTCCATGTGCAACATCACCTTTCCCGGTCCCGGCGACGCATCCGCCGCGCTCTTGAGGGCAGCGAGCGTCCCCTCGGCCACGCGATCCACGTTGATACGAATCCGCACACTCGTGGGCAGCTTCACCTGCACCTCTTCCAGCGCCTGAATCGAGCTGACGGCAATCTTGGGCGCCGCGTCCTCGTCGCCCATCAGCGTGCCGCGCACCACGACCGGCGCCTCGATCTTCAACTGGTTTGACAGCCGCTCGTAATCCCGCGAAAAACAGATCAGGTCGATCTTGCCGGTGGCATCCTCGAGCGCCGCCTGCGCATAAAGTTTTTGATCCCGCTTGCTCTTCTGCACCTTGACGCCGAGAATCATTCCCGCTACCTGAATCTCGTCTGCCGGGTCCGACTGCTGCCCCCAGCGCCTCTCCGGCGGCTTGCGCTCCAGCGCCTCGGCTGCGGGAATCACCCCGACCAGATTGCGCAGCTTCTCCGCGTATTTATCCAGCGGATGTCCCGAGACAAAGAAGCCCAGCACATCTTTCTCATTGGCCAGCCGCTCACTCTCTTCCCAATCGGCCACACGGGGCAGGTCGTCGCCGCCATCCTTTCCCGGCTTGGGCCCCTCATCGAAGAGCCCGAAGAGGCCGCTTTGTCCCTGCGCCGCGTCCCGTTGCGCCTTCTGACCCCGCTCCATCGCTTTATCGACGGCAGCTATCAGCGGCCCGCGCTTGCCCAGCGAGTCCAGCGCCCCTGCCTTGATGAGCGACTCGAGCACCCGTTTGTTCATCACGCGCAGATCGACCCTCTCGCAAAATTCCCAAATACTATGGAAGCGCCCGCCGGCCTCCGCGCGCGCCTTAAGAATCGAATCGATTGCATTGCCGCCCACGTTCTTTACCGCCGCCAGGCCGAAGCGGATCGATTGGCCATTCCCGGTAACATGCGGCGTAAACTGCGCCCCGGAAACCTGTACGTCGGGCGGCTCCACGGGAATGCCCATCTCCTTGCACTCGGCGATATACTTCACCACATTCTCGGGCTTGGAGGTCTCCGAGGTGAGCAGCGCCGCCATGAACTCCACCGGGTAATGCGTCTTCAGATAAGCCGTCTGATAGGCCAGCAGCGCATAGGCTGCCGAGTGCGACTTATTGAATCCATACCCGCCAAACTTGTCGATCTGGTCGAAGATCTCGGCCGCCGTCGTCTTGGAGTGACCCGCCGCCACTGCCCCGCTTACAAAGCGGTTGCGCTGCCGGGCCATCTCAGCCATTTCCTTCTTGCCCATCAACTTCCGCAGCACATCCGCCTCGGCCATGGTGTAGCTGGCGAGCACGTTGGATATCCGCATCACCTGTTCCTGATAGACGATGACTCCCAGGGTCTCCTTGAGAATCCCTTCTAACTCAGGCAGCAGATACTCCAACTTGCGCCGCCCCAACTTGCGCTCGATGAAGTCGTCGATCATCCCGCCCTGGATCGGCCCCGGGCGGTAGAGCGCATTGAGCGCCGTCAAATCCTCCACGGTGTCCGGCTTGTAGCGCCGCAGAACATCGCGCATCCCGCTCGACTCGAACTGAAAGACCCCGGAGGTCAGCGCGGAGTGGAATACTTTCTTATACGTCTCCTCGTCTTGCGGCGGAATGGCGCTAATGTCCAGCTTCTCTCCGCGGATCTTTTCGATCAGCTTGAGGCAATCGTCAATCACCGTCAGCGTCGTCAGCCCCAGGAAGTCCATCTTCAGCAGCTTCATCTTGGCGATGGCGTCCATGTCGTAGGCGGTTACAATTTCGTCGTTCTTGGTCTTGGACAGCGGCACCAGCTCGATGAGCGGACGCGGCGCAATCACTACCGCCGACGCATGAACCCCCGACCCGCGCACCAGCCCCTCCAGTTTCTTCGCCGTGTTGATCAGCTCCCTGATATGCGCGTCTTTCTTGTACACATTGCGCAGCTCCGGCACCTCTTCCAGAGCCTTATCGATGGTCGTTTTTGCCGTTGTAGGAATCAGCTTGGCAATCCGGTCCACGTCGCCATACGGCATGTCCATCACGCGGCCGCAATCCTTGATGGACGCCTTGGCCGCCATGGTGTTGAAGGTGATGATCTGCGCCACCTGATCGCGCCCATACTTCCGCGTCACATAGTCGATCACCTCGCCGCGGCGGTTCATGCAGAAGTCCACGTCGATATCCGGCATCTCCTTGCGTTTCGGATTCAAGAATCGCTCGAAGAGCAACCCGTTCTGCATGGGATCGATATTGGTAATCTCCATGGAGTACGCCACCAGCGAGCCGGCGCCCGATCCGCGCCCCGGACCCACCGGAATTCCATGGTCGCGCGCATACTTGATGAAGTCCCACACGATCAGGAAGTAGCCCGCGTACTTCATCTCCTCGATGATCCCGATCTCATATTCGAGCCGCGCATCATATTCATGCACCGGCGAGCGCAGCACTCCGCGCTCCGCAAGGCTGCGCACCGTGGTGTCGAGACGTTTCTTGTAGCCCTCGCGGCAAATCTTCTCAAAGTAACTATTGGCGGTGTGCCCCTCCGGCACGTCAAACAACGGAAACGGATCTTCCACTGGCTTGAGCTCCAGCTCGCAACGCTCGGCAATCTCCATCGTCCGCCGCAGCACGGCCGGCGAATGCTTGAAGAGCCGCGCCATCTCCTCGGCGCTCTTGACAAAAAACTGGTCGCCGTCAAAGCGGAAGCGCTCGCGATCCTGAAGCTTCGAGCCGGTCTGCACGCACAGCATCACGTCATGCGCGTGCGAGTCGTCGGCGCACAGGTAGTGCGAGTCGTTGGTGGCCACCAGCGGAATATTCAGTTCCATTTCCAGCTGGAAGAGTGCCTCATGAATCTGCCGCTCCTGCTCCAGCCCCTGATCCTGAATTTCCAGATAAAAATTACCCTTGCCGAAGATGTCCTCGTACTGCTGCGCCACGCCGCGCGCCTTCTCGTAGTTGCCCGCTGCCAGCTCCTCGCACAGTTCGCCGCTCAGGCAGCCGGAGAAGCCGATCAGGCCCTTGGCGTGCTCGGCGAGGAAACGCTTGCTCACGCGCGGTTTGCGATAGAAGCCGTGCAGTGAAGCCTCGGAGGTAATCCGTATCAGGTTGCGGTAGCCATCTTCGTTTTCCGCCAGCACCAGCAGGTGGTTGTTGTCGTCTCCTTCGCCGGGTTGGCGGTGGTCCTCGTTCTTTGAGATATAAAGCTCGCAGCCCAGAATCGGCTTGATTCCCTTGGCCTTGGCCGCCTCAAAAAAGTGAACCGCCCCGTAGATGTTCCCGTGGTCGGTCATGGCGACAGATTTCTGCCCCAGCGCGGAGACGCGCTCCATCAGCTTGGTCAGGTCGCAAGCCCCGTCCAGCAGCGAGTACTCGGTGTGCAAATGCAGATGCGTGAATTCAGCCATGGCTGACTATGATTCTAGACGCGGGGCGGCTTCGGTATTCTGCCAAAATGCGGTTGAAATCCGGGGTGGCTGAGGAAAAACAGACAGATTGTCTATAACTTGAATCTGGACAACCCATCGCGCACTTACGCCGTAACGACTTTATGCTTGGCGATGTGCGCGGGATCGATCTCGACGCCTACACCGGGCCCGGTGGGAATCTGCAAGACGCCGTTGTCGTCGCTCCGCAGTGTGGACGTGGCGCAGGTAAAGGGCAAGTCGTTGTTGAATTCCTTGAACTCGTGATAGGGGCCGGAGTTGGGAATCACGGAAACGAAGTGCATCATATAGAGGTACCCGAGGCCGGATGCTGAGATGTGCGGGATGCACTGCTTGCCCAGAACGTTCGCCATGCGCGCCACTCTCATGCAACGGACCATGCCGCCGAAGTAGAACATATCCGGCTGCACGATAGAGAGCGCGCCGTTGGCGATCAGCCAGCGGAAGTTGTGCGTGCTGGGTTCCTGCTCGCCTCCGGCGATGGGGATGCGCAGCGCATCGGCGACCTGGCGAGTCTCCTCGTACCAGTCGAAGGGCACCGGCTCCTCGAAGAATGCGTAGTTGTACTGCTGCATCAGCTTGCCGATGGGGATTGCCTGCGCAGGCGTGTAGGAACCGTTGGCGTCGGCGGAGATCACCATCTGGTCGCCAAAGGTCTTGCGTACCAGCGGGATCAGCTTTTCGCTGCGCCCAACGGGATATTCCGGATGGCTCATGCGGCCGCCGAGTTTGAACTTGATAGCCTTGGCCTTGGAGATGGCCACGTCGCGCTTGATGTGCTCGATGGTCTCTTCGGCGCTTATGTCGCGCTCGCCATTGGCCTGGTAGACGGAGATGTGCGTGTTGTGAATCTCGCCGATGAGCTGGCCGATGGATTTGCCGGCCATCTTGCCGAACATGTCGAGAATGGCGAACTCGATGGTCGCCAACGGCACCCAGATGGCCAGGCCCTGCGCTTTGTAGTTGCTCTGATAGACAGTCACTTCCTCGACCAGCGCCTCAATGTCGCGCGCATCCTTGCCGATAAAGTAGGGCTGGATTCGCTTGACGAAGATGGGATAGAGCACAGACATCTGGGCGGAGTTGCTGATGGAGATGCCTTCCGCGCCGTCTTTTGACCGCACGCGGCAAAGGTAGGAGTCCTTGTAGCGCAGCAACTCGAGCGTCTCGATGATGACCGGGGCAGGGAAGAGTTCCCTCTTGAAGATCGGCAGCTTCAGCACTTCATCCAGCTTTGCATAGCGGGCCTCCAACTCTTCGGGACGGATGGAGGATACCGGTTTGCGGACGGCCCCGTGCGCCAGCGACGGAAAAGTGGCGGCTACTCCACCGGATAAAGCGGAAACGAGAAAATTGCGGCGGCTGCCTTTCATCATGCGAGTGCTCCTTCTGTTCCTATCGCAGGATACCTTAGATAAGGATATGGGATACCGGCTTCTGCGCCTGACCGGTTTGGTGTGGGGGGTTGATAAACTACTATCTGCCCACGAATCGCTGCCGGGATCATCCGCACGATAATGCAACCGGCGTGCTGCGAGGAAATCAAACTTCGAGGTGCGAAATTCATGAACCGTCTCCACGTGGTTTCGTTCGCATCGCTGCTTGCCGTCGCCATGCTGGTTGTGCCGGGCATGGCCCAGGATGATTCTCTGCAGAAAACCGCGGGGCCATCGCAGTCGTCCGCCGAGCCGGGACTTTTGTTTTACCTCTCGGGCGACCACGGCTTCAATGCCGATTACGCAGCCGGGGGCAATGCGGCGCCAAATTATCTCTCTGACGTGAAGATTCTTCCCGGCGGCGTGAAGGGTTCCTACTTGCAGTGCGGCAACAACCAGCTGCTTTCATATTGGGCGCCGGGCAACATCTATGCGCAGCGCGGGACGCTTTCGTTCTTCTGGCGGCCGCGCGATCCGGTGGACGAAACCGAGTTTCCCATCTTCCGCGTGGGATATGCCGACCACTCCAGCTGGGACCAGGTGTGGCTGCGCATCGATTACAACGGACACGGCTTCGATGCCTTTGTCACCGACGTGAACCTGGGGCGTACGCGCGTCTCCTACACCATGCCCAGCTTTTCCAGGCCGGACCAATGGGTGCACCTGGCGCTGACGTGGGATGAGACTACGGGCATTCGTTTTTACGTTGATGGCAAAATGGTGGCTGAAAAGGCCACCACGGGAATGTTTGATGCCGGGCTGGATCAGTTCGGGCCGCACTCCCGCATCATCGGGCCCACCGGCGTAGAGAGCACCTATAGCTACGACCGTGGCGGAGACCTCGACGAGTTGCGCATTTACGACCGGGCGCTCTCGGACGAAAATGTGGTTTCGCTGGCGCGTGGCGAAACGCCGCAGAATATTCCGGCTGTTGCGCGCAGTTTAGCCAACGCGGAGACGCAGAAGGAGTGGTGGTTCCATTACGGCTGGAACCGCCCCGGCGACATTCCCGCACCATTGCCCGCGACGAACACTACCATCCGCAAGGTGGAGATCCATGATGCATTTGATATCGGGCGCTGGTGGTGGAGGGCGAACGACGGCATCCGCGAAACGACGTGGCCGGGCGTCTACAATCGCTCGCGCCTGCCGGGCCGCTTCGATTACTTCCAGTTGCCGGATTGGGATTGCTACGCGATCTCCGGCAAGACCATCACCTTTATCCTGCCGGATGAGCCTTGGAATCACCTGGAGATCAACGGCGGCGCATTCGGCAACCTGACGCTGCTGACGCCGGATGTGAGCGAAGAGGCGGTTCGCCGCAGCGGGCTTGATGGAACGACGCTGCCTGGCAAGACGCTCTTCGAGCGGCCTAGCGGACAGGAGATGACCTTCCACGATCTCTCCGCGCCGATGACCGGCGGCACGCTGCGCTTTACGAATGTGGAGCAGGAGACGCCCATTGGCGAGTTTTCCGCCTACTACGTTCATCCCGGCGACCCGCCGGAGGGAATTGTTCAACTCAAGTACAGGCTGTCGACAAGCGTGGCACCAGAGGAGAATCCAAGCCTGACACCGCTGCTTGGCTTTATTCACGATCGCTACCCGGAGGACGAGCGCTCGGTGATCGTCGGCAGGCCCGTAGGATTCTATGACATGCCGGGCGGATTTGGCGGTGGTCGTGGCCGCCGAGCAGGCTCTCCACGGAGAGTATCCGCGAATCAGGGGGGCGAGCCCGGAATGCCGATTGTGCACATCCTCATTCCCGCTGATTTGCGCGGACTGCCGGCGTATACGACACACGTTCCCTCTTACACCTGGGACAACATGTATGCCGGTCTTGACGGTATCGCCATTGATCTACCGGCGCTGAACGTGAAGCCTACGCACAACGATTACGTGCCGATGAACATCGTGGTGAAAGACCCCTTGTGGCCTATGCGCGAGATGCTCAACTTTACCTTCTCGGTGAAGCCGGGCGAGCCACACACCTTGTGGCTGGACACGCGCGACCGCATTCTGCCCAACGATAAAAGCCTGCTCATCACCATTGCCTCGGCCAGCGCGGAGTTCAACGCAAGCGCATTGGAAGGCGCGGAGGTACGGCTGATCTTCAAGCCATATAGGGATGCCGCCAAGGAACACGTTGCCGACCGCCTGACCCAGGTGCGCGACAATTTCTCGAACATGACGGAAGAGCACGTCAACAGCAAGCGGTTGAACACATACAACCGCTTCTATGCGGACATTACTGACCTGTTGCGCGTGGACCCCGCGAACGATCTCGCCCGCAAGTACTGGCACGAATGGAATCCGGAGACGGCGGCGCCGGATTTCACTTTGCCGGCAATTCCGGAAGGCGTGCCGGCGTGGGCTTATCTCCAGGCCAAAGACGTTGACTACTTCCAGCGCCTTGCCGACTTCTACATTGACAAGCGCCAGGCTTGGGATGGTGAATTCGGCGGCGGACTGGGCGACGACAGCGACTTTACCAATCTCTTTCCCTCCCTAGCCCTAATGGGCAACGAGCCGGAGAAGCTGAAGCGCTCGCTCTCCAGGGAGTTGGAGGCAATGTACGAAAACAAGATGTGGACCAATGGGCTGGCAACGGGGCAGTTTGACGAGCTGCACAGCTACGAGGACGGGCTGAATGTTCTCGGCCAATCGTTGATGATGGATTTCGGCAACCCAAAAGATCTGGAGCGCGCGATGCTGACAGCTCGCCGCCTGGAGTGGTTGACCGGCATCAATGCCGCCGGGCACCGGCACGTCCGCTCCTCCTATTTCAGCGGCACAAAGATGGCCGAAGGCGGCGTATGGGGATGGACCAAGGCTCGTTCCTACATGGACTTTCATCCTGTGCTCGACATGGTGCTCTTCAACGGAGCGCCGCAGACGCGCAAGCTGGTGCTGGAGACCGTTGACGGCATGCTGGCGCACCGCAAGCAGGAAGCAGATGGCCGCTGGGTTACGCGGACCGACATCAACTTCAAAACTGATGAAGACGTTCCTGGCGGAGACCCTCTGCCCGACTTCATGTTCTGGGCCGCTTATCGCTGGACCGGCGACAAAAAATATCTGTTACCGCTGATGGATGAAGGGCCGGCGGCGCTGGGACATATCAGCTCCGATGCGCTCGATATGCTCGGGTTACGCGTGGCATGGGGCAAGCTGGTTGTGGCGGCGGCGGCTGTGCAATCCGTCAGCGGCTCAGCCGAGACCTTCGCATGGCAGGTGAGCGGCGATACTAGGTATTTGGATCGGCTGTACTCGGCGCAATTGCAGGCGGAATCGAACCGGGAGTGGATCAATACGGAAGGCAGTCTGTGGATTGACCGCGTGACGGATTCCGCGGGTCCGATGTTCGTCAATACCGAGCTGCAGCGCGCGCGCTTTGGCGGCGTCGCGCTCATCCGCAATCACATCTATCCCGGCAACGCCGTCGGTTGGCGATTCGTTGCGCCAGCCACGCCGAGCAGCGTGGGCATCCTGGTTCCGGTGGCCACGCCGGATCATCTGAAGATCATCGTGTACAACCTGGAGGCCGTTCCCGTGAAGACGCAAATGACTGGATGGGAGATTGATCCGGGCAAGTGGGAGATCACCCAGGGAACGCGCGGCAATGCGGAAACCGATCCGGTCGCGAACCTCAATAAACGCACGGAGAACTTCGAGCGCAGCACCAGCCTCGAATTCACCTTTGCTCCGCACGCCACCACGGTGCTGGAGCTCAAGCTGGTTAAAAGGGGAGTACCCTATTGGTCGCGACCTGACCTGGGGATCAGTGCGGATGACATAAAGGTCGAAGGCAACCGGATGATGGTGACAGTCCACGGCCTGGGCGCGGTCGATGCACCGGCATCAAAGGTGGTATTACGTGATCGCACGGGCAAGGTGTTGGCCAATGCAAATGCCGCCGCGTTGAAGGCGCCTCTCGATCTGCTGCCCAAGACGGAAATCGTCTCGTTGAGCCTGCCGCCCCACGTCGACTGGAAGGGCGGAAGTGTGAGCGTGAAGATCAGCGGCAAACTGCCGGAGATTACGCAATTGAATAACCGGGTGCAGTTCTGAGTGCTCGAAGCGAAAAAAGTTGGAGGAGGATTAATGGCGGGAAAAACAATACCGGTTACCGCATCGAAGAATGATGGAATGTCCACGCCCGAGCCGGGCCTTCGCCGCCAGGTGATGTCCTATAGTCCGTCCATGATGCTGGTGCGCCACACTATGATCAAGGGCTGGGTTGGCGCGCGGCACAGCCACCCGCACGAGCAGATGGTCTATGTTGTGCGCGGCCGCATCCGTTTTGAGCACCCCGGCGGCGTCTTCGACGTGGGTCCGGGTGACAGCTTCATCGTTTCCGGCAACGTTGAGCACCAGGCCTCCGCGCTCGAGGACTCCGAGGCGCTGGATATCTTTACACCCATGCGCGAGGATTATGCGGCGTAACATCGGATTACGTCAAACATTTTAGTGAGCAATCGCAGGGTCGTGGCCGGGTTTGCCTGAAAGCGCAGTGATGCTAACCTGTTGATAGCGCGGTTTTACATTGTGACACCACAGCTCAGGTGGCCCCGTAGCTCAGGTGGCCACGGCCCGCAAGGGCCGAAGGAGTAAAGCCCAGCAGTTTCCTGAAACTGCTGCGAACAATTTGCAATATGGCCCGTAGTTCATGTGGCCCCGTAGCTCAGGTGGATAGAGCAGCAGTTTCCTAAACTGCGTGTCGGAAGTTCGAGTCTTCCCGGGGTCACCATTCCTTCCTGCATTGCAGCCCGATAAAACTTTTTTATGATCCAGCACAATCCTTTGTGCCGATCACTTTGACTTCGCGCCCCTTCCTGTTTATAAAAATAGTTAGCATGGAAATCTGTTCCATGCCGTACCGGCTGCCCTGGCAAAGGGCAGCGCAACCCACCACGGCAATCGCCAGGATGCTCGGGAAGGCGGTGAAACTCCGCCACTGCCCCGCAACTGTGAGCGCCCCGGCCCAGCGGCCCGTTCTATCGGCCAGGGCAGGGAACCAGCCGGGGGACTTCCGTTGTCGCGGAAGCCCCTCGTGAACCACTGCACGGCGAGCCCGGCGGGGCGCGCCTGTGGGAAGGTGGCTGGAAAGGCGCAAGTCAGGAGACCGGTCCTCGCGCCCTCAACCCGCTTGCGTTCCGAGGGGAACGAAGGAATCTTCATGCCTGTTTACCTGCAATCCTTCTCTCGTTGCATTCTGTCGCGCGCGCTGTCCCGCGCTTTCGCGCTTCTTCTGCTCACAGCCAGTGCAGCTCTCTGTCCGGCAGCCTCCATCCGTGGAGTAGTCACGGACGCCTCCGGCGCCAAGGTCACCGGCGCTAACGTGGTTCTGATCAGCGGCGGCAAGGCTGTCGGCGCAGCCGTTTCTACGGCCGACGGCAGTTTTCAGATTATTACCGGCGTCGAGGGCCGCTTCTTCCTGCTGGTTTCCGCCAAGAGCTTTCGCCAGTTGGAGACGCCCGGTTTTTACGCCGGCCGGCTCGATTCCATCGAGCGCAACATTGTGCTTGAGCCCGAGTGGGTGCGCCAGTCCATTGTGGTTACAGCTACCGGGACTCCCACACCCCAGCCGCAGACCAGCGAAACTACCAGCGTGCTGGGGCCGCTCGATCTGGCGCTACGCGAAGACCTGACCAGCGCTCTGCGCCTGATGCCAGGAACGGTTGTGATCCAGGCCGGACAGCTTGGCGCGGAGAGCTCGTTGTTTGTTCGCGGTGGCGACTCGGACGCCAACAAGATTCTGCTCGACGGGGTGAGCGTCGGAGATTTGGGCGGACAATTTGACTTTGGACCGCTCTCGACCACGGCTGTCGAGCGCGCAGAGGTTTATCGCGGCCCCGATTCCAGTCTCTACGGCGCGGATGCGGCCAGCGGCGTGGTCAGCCTTACCACTCCGCGCGGCACCACCAGCTATCCGTCGATTCTCTTTCAGGGCGATGCCGGAAACCTCTCCACATCGCGCGAAGAGCTGGAAGTGGCCGGCGCGCATAACAAGCTGGATTACCTGGGCGCTTTCAGTTGGCTGCAGACCGCAAACAATCTGCCCATGGACGAGTACCACGTGGCCACCTCGGCGGCCAACCTCGGCTGGCAGCCCAGCGGGAGCACGCAGATTCGCGGCACGGTGCACTATGGCGTCGACGCCACTGGCGTTCCCAACACCTGGGACTTTTATCACATCAGCGACGACCGCAAAGAGGGCGATCAGGACTTGTATGTTGGGGCCACTGTGGAGAACCAGACTACGCCTGACTTCCACAATCGCTTTCAGTACGGCCTGACACGCAAGCGCGAGCAGTCCCAGCAATGGTACCCAGCCGGTATCTGCATCCCCGCCAATAGCTGCAATGGCGCGGCCAACACATATACCGGCGGCAACTACTATGGCCTGACGTTCACCATCCAGGGCGCCAACGGCTACAGCGTCACCGGACCCGCTCTGATGAATTACAGCGTGGCCTACGGCAGCGTTTATCCAAACCGCCTGGACCTGGTCAACAACCGCGACCAGTTTCTCTACCAGGGAGACTACCGCCTGACGCCGCACCTGCTGCTGCTGGCCGGTTTCCACTATGAGAATGAGCGTGGGGTCGAACGCGAGCCTCCCTTCCTTAGCGACAAAAAAAACCGCACCAACTACGACTACATCTTTGGCGCGCATGGCGATTTCAAGGAACGGCTGTTTTATACGTTGGGCATGGACGTGATGCATTACCAACTGATCGGAAACGGCATCACGCCTCATGCCGGCCTGAGTTTCTATGCGCTACGGCCGCGCAAGGGCGTCTTCAGCGGAACACGGCTGAACGCCAGCTTTTCGCAAGGCGTGCGCGAACCCAAGCTGACCGATGAGATCGGCTCTCTCTACGATTTTCTGGAGGGGCAAATAGGCGGTCAGGCAACGATTCAGCAGATGAATATCTCCCCCATCGAAGGGCCCGCTACGCGCACCTGGGAGGGCGGCGGCGAGCAGGCTTTCTGGGGCCAGCACATCCTCTTTCGCGCAACCTATTTCCATAACGAGTTCGGCCGGGCCATCGAAGGAGTCGCCCCGCAATTGGTCCCCTTCTTGCTGCCCAATCTGCCCCCTACACAGCAGCAAACCCTGGTGTCTACCCTAGAAAGCGAAAACGCCTACTCGCTGGACCTCAACTCGCTCGCCTTCCGCGCGCAGGGCGTCGAAGTCACCGTCGAGAGCGGCATCGGCAAGAACATCTTCATCCGCGGCGGCTACACCTATCTTGATTCGGTGGTGCAGCGCTCTTTTTCCAGCGACAATGAAACGCTGCTGGGGATTCCACCGACCACCTTTGACAGCATTCCTGTCGGCATCTATTCGCCACTGAAGGGCGCGCGGCCCTTCCGGCGTCCGCCTCACACGGGATTCTTTACGGCCAGCTATGCGAGGAAGAAGCTCACCGGCGTATTTACCTCGGCTTTTTCCAGCCGCAGCGACGACTCCACCTTTCTTGGCTATGAAGATGTGAATCAGGGGAACTCTCTGGTCCTGCCAAACCGCAATCTGGACTTTGGCTACGCCAAGCTGGACCTGGGCGCAAGCTACAAGCTGCTCCCATGGCTGGGTATCTATGGCCAGGCGGAAAACCTCGCCAACAATCCGCATATCGCCCCCATCGGCTATCCCAGCCTGCCCTTCAACTTCCGCACCGGTCTGCGCATCGAGTGGACCAGGGCCGGTAGCCGCTGAGGTATTCAATTCATATTCCGTAATGCGATAGACAGTGGCGGACATCGCTGATTTGTCGCAGTCTTTGCACAATTTTTGCCCGAATTATGAACGTGTTTTCCACCCTTGCTCGTGGGAATGGCCCGGGGGTATACTGATTTCCCTTCAAGAATGTACGCATTATCGCAATGAAATACGTGTGTCCATGAAGCGGCGATGTGTACGTAGCAGGGGGGAAACTCCGGCATAGCTGAGTCCGGGGATGGCTTGTAGTTTGTTTGCAGGTCGCGGTTTTTGAAGCAGTTAGGATAGGCGCCAACGGAGATTGGCGGACGCCCGAAGGGCTGATGAATGCCGGGAAGTTCATTGTGGCGGCCAAAATCCGGATGTACACTGTCCATGGCGCCAGTGGGGTTGGGTTCAGGCCAAACCCGTGAGAGGGCATGAGAAAAGAGTGTTTAGATCGGTCTCTGGGCTGTGATGACACCCTAAGTGCTTATGGGAGAACATCATGCCTGGCCTCGGCCGGGAACGCAGGCTCCCTGACACAGCAGAAAATCAAACATTTACAATGCCTTAATTTTGGCTTACTATATTCTTCTTCATGGGGAAGCTTGTGTTCGCGGCGACCCCAGGTGTGGCCAAGCACCCGGGAGAGACGAGAGAACAAAAGGTGCAAGGAGTTCCGTATGCTTAGCGCGTCACGCGTTTTGCCTATCGTTCACGAAGGGGCGCTGCCGATCACCAACCCAGCGCAATCTCAACCAGCGCATTCTCAACACCAGCAGCATTTTGGAGAGCCATCATGACCATGAATCGAATACGTCAGAGCGTTATCTGCCTGATGATCCTCACTCTGGCCGTGTGTTTGGGCACTATTGTCCTGAACGCGCAGACTTCCACACAAGGCTCCATTGCCGGGACAGTTATGGATCCCTCCGGGGCCGTTGTTCCCGGCGTTGCCGTCACCATCCACAACATGGGAACCAACGCCGAAATCAAGCTCACCTCCGACGCCAGCGGCTTTTACAAAGCCCCGTTGCTGGAGCCGGGCACCTATAGAGTGACCTTTGTCGCGAGCGGCTTTGCCACCTATCGTGCCAATGACGTCATTGTCCTGGTCGCCCAACCGACAGACGTTTCGCCGCATCTGACGGTCGGCGCATCCACCACCACCGTCGAGGTCACCGAACTGGCGCCGGTGCTTAACCTTGAGTCGCCGGACTTCCAGGGCACGCTGAACATGGCAGCGCTTCAGTCCATTCCCATTAACAACCGCCGCTGGTCGGCTCTTGCCCTTACCACTCCTGGCGTCACAGTTGATACCAGCGGTTACGGTCTCATCAGCGTCCGCGGCGTAAGCACACTGCTCAACAACGTCGAAATCGACGGCGCCGACGACAATCAAGCCTTCTTTTCTGAGGAACGCGGGCGCACCCGTGAGGCCTATTCCACAGCCGGCAGCGCCGTCCGCGAGTTCGCCATCAACACCGGCGTCTACTCGGCGGAGTACGGCCGCGCCGCGGGCGGTGTCGTCACCTCGGTAACCAAGAGCGGCACCAATCACCTGCACGGCCAGGCCTATTTCTATGATCGCGAAAGCAAATGGAACGCCATGAACGACTACGCCTTTCTCACCTCCCTGGTGAATGGCGTCAGTGTCAAATCGCACATCAAGCCAAAGGATCTGCGCAAGATTTATGGCTTCACCGTAGGCGGGGCGCTGATCAAGGACAAGCTCTTCTGGATCTATACCTATGACCAGCACACACACGTCTTTCCTGTAATAGGCGTTCCATATAATCCCCTGCAGTTCTACACATTGCCTCAGGCTGCGCTGTCCTCGGGAGAAACCTGCTACCTAACCACAACCGTCATAGGCGGGCTTACCTATAATCCCGGCACTTTGACCGGCGCTCCCAGCGCCGCCGTCAACGACGCCAATGCCTGCGCCTTGGCCGCCCGCCAGGGGATCAGCTACGTTCAGGCCTCCTACGACTGGGCTGCTTTGCTCTACGGCAACACCAACGTCACCGTCGGCAATTATTCCGGTGCAACCGCAATCACCGATCTCGGCCTCGGCTCCAGCTCCGAACTTGGGATCTCGCCGCGCTTCGGATACCAGGAGATCAACACCCCCAAGCTCGACTGGCAGATCACACCCAAAGAGCATGTGAGCGTGCTGTACCATCGCCTCAGTTGGGATTCACCCGCCGGCGTGCAGACCGCTAACCCTGACAATTACGCGATGGACACGCAGGGCAACGACTTCGTCAAGCTCGATTACGGCGTGGCCAAGCTCACCAGCTTCATCACTTCAAGCATCAGCAATGAGCTGCTCTACCAGTACGGCCGCGAACTCAACTACGAGACCCAGCAGGTTCTCACCCCCTACTCCATTGCCGATATGAAATTCGGCAATGTGAACGTTCCCGAGGTCGAGGCAGGTTATAACTACGGCTTCAATGCCGGCTCAACGTACTATGAGCACCGCGTGGCCTATCCCGATGAACGCAAATGGCAGGTCGGCGACGTCCTTTATTGGGGCAAGAAGAACCACAGCCTAAAGATCGGCGTGGACATGGTTCACAACTGGGACCTGATGAACAACACCTACAAGAGCAATGGCGACTACAGCTACAACTGGGTCGGCAACTACTTCAACGACCTGCTCAACAAGAAGAACAGCGTAACGCCTTCAAGTTTAGCTCCCGTTGGTTGCGACTCCTCCGCCGCGCAAAACGGAACCGTCCCAACTTCGACCAACCCGACTCCAGCTGGCATAACCGGCACCTATCCCTGCTACTACGACTTCATCCAGGGATTCGGCAATCCCATCTACACCATCACCACGATGGATACTGGCGTCTTTGCCCAGGACAACTGGAAGGCTACGCCGCGCCTGACCCTGGAGCTTGGCCTGCGTTGGGATCATGAGACAATTCCGCCTGCCGATCCTAACCTCACCACGGCCACGGGCAGCTTTTTACCCTACAACGGCATAGCCAACAGTCCGAGCGACAAGTGGAACTTCGGGCCCCGCATCGGATTCTCCTATGACGCCACGGGCAAGGGCAACACCGTGGTGCGCGGCGGCTGGGGCATGTATTACGGCCGCGTCACCAACGGCACTATCGAGCAAGTACGCCTCGTTACGGGCAGCCCGAACGGTCAGTTCACCCCGACCTGGTACAACAACACCGCCAACGCCCCCGTGTACCCGAATATCTTCTCCACCGGTTCCATACCAACCTGCACGGCCGGAACCTCTAGCTGCCCCAGTTCCTACTTTATGTCCGCGAATTTGAAGCTTCCGGAGATCCAGGAGTATGATCTCCAGATCCAGCGGGCTCTGAACAAGGGCACATTCGTGTCCGTGACCTATCTCGGCGCCATGGGTCGCAGGCTGCCCAACTTCCTGGATGTCAACCTGAGTACAACCACCACCTCCAAGACGATTACGATAGCCGGCGATGACGGTGGTTATGGCCCCTTAGGTCCCACCGGATCTACGGTAACCGTCCCGGTCTATACCGCCTCTGGAAACACTGCTCTTCTGGGCGCCAATGCCCCACTCTTCAGCAACATTTCCGAGTTGGTCAGTAACGTCAACTCCAACTACAATGCCCTGGTACTGGAGATTCTCAATCGTTCGAGCAAGAGACTTCAGTTCGACGTGAACTATACCTGGTCGCACGCGCTCGACTACGCGCAGAACGCCAATACTCAAGGCGCGGCGGAATCCTGGTATGACCCCTACCTCAATCCGCGCCAAAACTACGGCAACTCCCAATGGAACATTCCCAACAGGGCCGTGGCGTATGCGATCTATAACTTCCCGAACGTCAAATCAACCAGCTGGGTCAAGTACGTGGCCAACGACTGGAGCCTGGACGACAGCTTCGTGTTCCAGAACGGCTTGCCCTTTACAGGAGGAGTCAGCGGCAAGCCAACCAGCGCATTTGCCGGCAGTTGGAACGGCACCGGCGGTCCTTCCCTCATTCCTCAAATCGGTATCAACACCTTCCGTTACCCCCACCGCGAAGTCGACGACCTTCGCCTCCAGAAGCAGATCACCTTCGACAAGGGCCGCAATCTGCAACTCATATGCAACTCCTTCAACGTTGCCAACCACCAGAACGTCACTGCTTTTTCGGCCACCTACCTGTATAGCTTGTCGTCCACCACGGCGACGTATACAGGTGTGAAAGGCACCGGAAAATCAAGCATGAACTTCATGGTGCCCAGCAATTCAAACAGCAGCAACTTCACCTACACGCCGCGTAACATTGAATTCGCTGTCCGCCTCAACTTCTAAGGCGGCAGATTTCCTGAACAACGCGGCGGCTTCGGCCGCCGCGTTCTTTTGCCATCGCAATTCAGGGGATGAAAAAGTGCGCGGAACAATTGTGCGGAGCAGAAGTTTCCGTCGAATCCGCGCCACCAATCAGTGCCTTCAAGATGTAATTAATCCCAAAAAATGCTTAAAACAGTTTTGATATAATGAAAGTAATTATCCTATAAATTGCAGATTTTTGGCTTTCTTAATTCAATTTTGCATAATAACCGTTGAAAAACCAGTACAGAAAAGATTAGAGTTAATTTCTCCTCAGGTTGTGATTTTGCTTGTTTTGATGTATTTGCTCCAGAGGTAACTCATGAATTGCCCAAAATGCCAGTCTTCTGCCTTATCTATCATTCCTGCTGAGATTCGTCTGTACCGAAACTGTCATCGCACCCTGAGCCATCCCCCCATGACGCCATCGCCCGATGTCCTGGTTTGCCTGGATTGCGGCTGGTCGGAGTTCTCGATTCCGCGCTCCTGGCTCTCCGCCGGGTGGTTGCGTTCGATGCGGCCGCAGCCTGCTCCAGCTACGGCCTCCATCGCCTCCTCGAATGTGGCCGCAATGGCCTCCTAAAGAGCGAGCGGCTTTACGCCACGCCGCTGAATGGCGGTGGAGGCGGAATGCGACTGCTCGTGAGAGATTCGATCCACATACATAACTCTAGATGCACAATAAAAGGCCCCCAGCAGAAGCTGGAGGCCTTTTTGTCGATTCGCTTCCGAATCGTAAACAGTTGAATCCGAGATTGCTGGCCAGTCGTATCTTACTTTCTGACCACGGATCACTGTTCACTGTCCTAGTACATGCCGTCCATGCCGCCGCCGTGGCCGCCGCCCGGAGCGGGTTTGGGCTCCGGAATCTCGACAACCAGCGCTTCGGTGGTCAGCAGCAGACCCGCGATGGAGGCAGCATTCTGCAGAGCCGTGCGGGCGACCTTGGTGGGGTCGATGACGCCGGCCTTGACCAGGTCCTCATAGTGGCCAGTCTCGGCGTTGTAGCCGAAGTTCGGGTTGAATGGATCCTTGTCCTTGTCCTTGCCTTCAATGACCTTGGCCGCCACCACCGCGCCCTCTTCGCCGGCATTGGCGACGATCTGGCGCAGCGGCTCTTCCAGAGAGCGGCGAACGATCTGGGCGCCGATCTTCTCGTCACCCTCGAGCTTCTTGATGAGTTCGTCTACCGCTGGCATGACGCGCAGCAGCGCCACGCCGCCGCCGGGGACGATGCCTTCCTCGACTGCGGCGCGGGTGGCGTGCAGCGCATCCTCGACGCGAGCCTTCTTCTCCTTCAGCTCGGTCTCGGTGGCCGCGCCCACCTTGATGATAGCCACGCCGCCCACCAGCTTGGCCAGCCGCTCCTGCAGCTTCTCCTTGTCGTAGTCCGAGGTGGTCTTCTCGATCTGCGCGCGGATCTCCTTCACCCGGCCCTCGATTTCAGACGGTTTGCCGCCACCATCAACAATAGTCGTGTTGTCCTTGTCGATGGTGATCCTCTTGGCCTTGCCCAGATCCTCCAGCTTCACGCCTTCCAGCTTGATGCCCAGATCTTCGGTGATGGCCTTGCCGCCAGACAGGATGGCAATGTCGCCCAGGATCGCCTTGCGGCGGTCGCCAAAGCCCGGCGCCTTCACGGCAGCCACGTTCAGAGTGCCGCGCAGCTTGTTTACCACCAGGGTTGCCAGGGCCTCGCCCTCCACGTCCTCGGCGATGATCAATAGCGGCTTGCCGCCGCGCGCAATCTGCTCCAGCAGGGGAAGAAGGTCTTTCATCGCGCTGATCTTCTTCTCGTAGATCAGGATGTAGGGCTCTTCCAGGATCACTTCCAGCCGCTCGGCGTCAGTGACGAAGTAGGGGCTCAAGTAGCCACGGTCAAACTGCATCCCGTCGACTGTCTCCAGGCCGGTGTGCATGGTCTTCGACTCTTCGATGGTGATGACGCCATCCTTGCCCACAACCTTGACTGCCTCGGCAATAATGTCGCCAATCTCCTGGTCGCCGTTGGCTGAGATCGCGCCCACCTGGGCCACGGAACCCTCGTTGACGGGCTTGGAAAGCTTGCCCAGGGCGCCGCCATCGGTCCACTTGCCTTCCTTGTCGCGCGTGCCGATGATCGCGGTCACGGCCTTTTCAATGCCGCGGCGCAGGGCCATGGGGTTGGCGCCGGCGGCCACCGTCTTCACGCCTTCGCGGAAGATCGATTGCGCTAGAACCGTCGCCGTCGTCGTGCCGTCACCGGCAACATCGCTGGTTTTTGAGGCAACTTCCTTCACCAACTGGGCGCCGACATTCTCCATCGGGTCCTTCAGCTCGATTTCCTTGGCTACTGTTACGCCGTCCTTGGTGATGGTCGGCGATCCAAACTTCTTCTCGATGACCACGTTCCGGCCTTTGGGCCCGAGCGTCGCCTTCACGGCGTCCGCCAGCGTGTTAACGCCGCGCAGGATCGCCTGACGGGATTCCTCACCATGCAATATCTGCTTTGCCATTTCCGTATCTCTCCTCATTCAGCTATTAGCTTCTAGCTTTTAGCTATTAGCTAAAGCCTTCGTTGTAAGATTCAGAACCATTTCGCCTGCTTTCAGCTAAAAGCTAAGAGTAATAGCTAAAAGCTAAGTGACTACTTCTTCACGATCCCCAGAACTTCTTCCTCGCGCATGATCAGATACTCCTCGCCGTCGATTTTGATCTCGGTGCCGGAGTACTTGCCGAACAGGATCTTGTCTCCCGCCTTCACGTCGAGAGGGAAGACCTTGCCCTCATCGTTGGATTTGCCTTTGCCCACGGAGATCACTTCGCCCTCCTGGGGCTTTTCCTTGGCGCTGTCGGGGATGATGATGCCCCCACGAATGGTTTCGCCCTCTTCCAGACGGCGGACGAGGATGCGGTCATGGAGCGGGGTAAACTTGGTTGCTACGGATGTTGCTGCCATTGCTTCGCTTCTCCTTCACACGCGGACTAGGTTGAACCACGCCGCGGGGTTTGGTGGTGTTAGAAAAAACGTTGTGGAATGAACGGGTTACAGCTCCAAAAGCTGGAGCAGTGAATCCCGCGAGCAGTTTAGCCAGCCGTGTGCTAGCACTCTCGCCTTCCAATTGCTAACGATAAGCAAGGCCGCCAATTTTGTCAAGAGGTTTGGCAAAAATATGAGCGAGGTTCACTCATATTGGTTGATTTTTCGCTAAATCTTCCAGAATCTGCTATTTCCGGTTAAAGGGGGGACAATTTGGTACTCTGGCCGTAAAGGACCTGCATCCCAGGCCTTTATCTGCGGGATCGAGGTGCTTCATGAAGAAGTCTTATCGTTCTACCCAAAGCCGAAGAAATTTTCTGGCCAATGCCGCTTGTACGGCTGGAACCGTGCTGGCCTCACCCGTTTTGCAAGCCATGGCGCAGGAGCCGGCGCCAGCAGCAGCGAATGCGCCAGACAGCAAGCGCGCCTGGAAGAATACCTGGGATGCGGCTATGGCGGTTTTAGCGAGCAATCTCCGCACCGTGCCAGGCTACCCGCACCCGGTTCTATTCGAGGGCAGCACTTACCAAGGCATCTGGCAGGAGTGCGGACCGCATGAGGGGCTGGTCTACGCCACGCTGGCCAAGTATGTTCCCGCAGGCCAGGCGAAAGTGACTCCGCTGGAGGCTGCCCGCAATAATCACATGGCCTTCTTCGAGTTGCAGCGGCCTGACGGGCAACTGCCCGCCAGCATAAAGACGACGGAGAACGGCTACGGACAGATTCAGATGGTGGTGCCGATTGCCGCCACGGCGTGGGAGCTTGCCCAGCTCACCGGTGATGAGGCGCTTCTGGCGACGGCTTACTCTGCGTGCAGCCGCTGGGATGCGTGGCTGCGGCAATACCGAAACACGCGCAAGACCGGGCTGGTGGAGGGTTTTTGCACCTATGACACCGGGCACGACAACAGCCCGCGCTGGAAGGGAATTCCCAATCGCTGCCCCGATGCTGATGCGCGCAAATGCCCGCCTCTGCCCACCATGCCGCGGCTTTGCCCGGACCTATCCGCCACCGTGTACAGCGGCAGAGTCGCGCTTGCTAAAATGGCCAGGGCGCTGGGAAAGAAGGCTGAAGCGGCTCGCTGGCGGCGCGATGCCGAGACCATCCGGAGTTTGATCATCGACAAGCTTTACTCTCCGGAGGATGCCGCTTTCTACGATCTGGATGCGCAGGGCAACTTTGTCCGGGTGCGCTCGGACGTGATCAGCCGGGTTCTTGGCGAGCATGTTCTGGATCTCGCTCATGCGCGCGACCGAGCGATCTTTGAAGCAGTCTGGAGCCGCCAAATGCATAACCACAAGGCTTTCTGGGCGCCCTATCCTTTTTCGAGCATAGCCCAGGACGATCCCGCCTTTGTTCGCCCCATTCCGCGCAACTCCTGGGGTGGAGCTTCGCAGGCGCTGACCGCTCTGCGCGCGCCGCGCTGGATGGAGCACTACGGCAAGCAGGCGGAGCTTAATGTGCTGATGCGGCGATGGTGCGAGGCCATCATGAGGCATGGGGAGTTTCGCCAGCAGGTAGACCCGCAGACCGGCGAGTTCACCCAGCCGGACCCCGGCGGCTATTCTCCTGCCGCGCTGGTTTTTCTCTCCTTCGCCAGCGCCCTGGGACAGGCTTCATAGCAGGGGAGATTACCATTTACAATGGTGCCTATGATGCGCAGTTCTCTTTTTCGTCTCTTTACCGTCTTGGCCACGCTCGGTCTGGTCCTTGCATCGCTCACCGCCGTTGCACAGCAGAAACCCTCCAATCGCGGCCGCAAGTTCAAGGCGCCCCCGCCCACCGCGCACATTGAGGTCACCGTGGTGCGCGACGTGAACGGCAAGCCCATCGTGAATGCCGCTGTCATCTTCCACATTGTGGGGGGGGAAAAGGGCAACATGGAGCTGAAGTCCAACGATGACGGCAAGGCCGTCATCGACGTGCTGCCCATTGGCTTCACGGTGCGGTTGCAGGTCATTGCCAAGGGCTTCCAGACCTATGGGGACGACTTCAAGATTGACAAAGAAAAGGTCGCGATCGAAATCCGCATGAAGCGCCCCGGCGAGCAATACTCCATCTACAAGCCCCACCCCGAGGCAGTCCAGGGCGGCACGAGCCCGGATGTGATCAAGCCCCCGGCCAAGCCGGACGCGCAGCCTGGTTCGAGCCAGCCGCAGCCGAAGTAACGTAGCACTCAGAGCACAACGATGACCGACCTTCCCCTCGGCGACAAATCGGTACTGGTCACCGGCGGCGCGCGGCGCATTGGCCGCGGCATTGCGCTGGCCCTGGCGCAGGCCGGCGCGGACGTGACCCTCACTTATCGCACATCCCATGCCGAGGCAGTCGAGACCGCCCGCGAGATCGAGAGCCTTGGACGCCGCGCTCTGGCCGTGGAGTGCGATGTGCGCTCTGAAAATTCGGTGCGTGCCGCGGTGGCCGCCGCCATCGGCCGCTTCGGGAGGCTCGACTTACTCGTTAACAATGCCGCCGTCTTTGAGTCCGCATCGCTCGACTCGCTCACTCTCGAACAGTGGGATGCGGTCTTCGAGACCAACGCCCGCGGACCCTTCCTGGTGGCGCGCGAGGCGCTGGCGCATCTGCGCGCGGTCGAGGGTAGGATCGTGAACATCGGGTCTTTGGGAGGGATGAGAGCCTGGGCCGGCCAAGCACACTATTGCGCATCCAAAGCCGCGTTGCACATGCTCACCCAGGCCATGGCCAAGGCCTTTGCTCCCGAGGTCAGCGTCAACTGTGTCGCTCCGGGATGGATCGAGCTGGACGAAAAGCCGGTCGAATCGACCGCGCATTTCGCCGCCAAAACGCCCATGCGACGCAACGGCAGCGTGGACGACGTAGCCCAGGCGGTGCTCTTCTTTGCCGCGGGGCCGCACTTTGTCACCGGCCAGGTTCTGGCCGTGGATGGCGGGCTGGGGCTATAGTATCTTTGTAAGCGAGAAACAAGAATTCGCAGGTAGCTATCTAGTCGATTAGGAGGATACACGAAGCCGACTTTCTCTGCAAAGGACGGTAGAACAATGGAAGGTAATCGAGCAACATCAGGAAAGGCAGTTCACTATACCATTTTTGAACGGATCACTGCAATTATCACTGCAATGAGCACCCTTGTCCTTGCAATCGTAGGCATATGTGCTTTGATATTTGCGCGGGGTCAAATTGCAGAGATGCACGAAGAGGCAAGGATTCAGCAATTGACCGCGTTTGTAAACAAATTTGACAGCCATGACCGCATTACAATACGACGAAACCTTGCACTAAAGCGAGTGGATCAAAAACAAATGAGGCTCCGTCAACTGGATATACAAAATCCACCTGTTGAACTTGAGGATGAACTAGACTTCTGCGAAGATATTGGACTTTTAACCGACCACGGGTATTTAGATCGCCATGATGTATGGAATCAGTTCGGAGTGTGGCTTTTCTACCTTTACACGGATGCTCGTCCATATTTGGACAACTTGCAAAGTCCAGCTGACTATCGCGTGTGCATGAATCTGGTAGAGAGCATCCGACCAATAGAAGCTAAGGAAGGCGCAAACACTTACGACCATCCAAGCGAGAGTGACCTTTACGACAGTTACATGGAAGACATACAAAGGCAATCGGGACAACCTGCGTATAGAGCAAGAGGGTCTAAAAAGCCATAATCTTTGTGCCTCTATCGCCCGAAGATGCTCTTGAACAAGCCGCGCTTGCCGGCTTTGGGAGCATCGTCATCTGCATCATCGAGAGCGTTCTTCCCACGCGGGGCGGTAAACTTTTTGGCGTGGAACTTCATGGGCACACGATCCCAAAGTCCTGCCGGCTCGGGCTGCGCCGGCCATGGCGCTCCTTCCACGGCGGCCAGCGGATTCGTCTCGCACAACCGGCGCGCCGTCTCTTCGCCGGCGTGGTTGGCCACATAGTCGTAGCCCTTCCTCAAGTGCGGCGGGCGTCCGGTCATGTTGTGCGCGTCGCTGGCTATAAAGTGAACCCAGTTGCGCTCCAGCAGCTCGTTGGAGAAGGCCTCCGGCATTTTGCCGAAGCGGCCATACAATGAGCCCGCGGTCACCTGGACCAAACAACCCATGCGCAGCCATTCCGCCAGTATCTCCGGCTTGGCCAGCACGGCCGGATAGCGTTCCGGATGGGTAATGATCAGCTGGTAGCCCGCCGATTGCAGCAGGAACATGGCGTCGTTCATTTGCGGGGGAATTGAATTGTAGGAAAACTCGATCAGCAGGTAGCCTTTGCCGTCGATGGAGTAGCGCAGAGGGTTGGCCGCCGCCTCATGCACATTCTCCGCGTTCATGTGGAAGTCGCATGCCAGGCTCAACTCCATCTGGCCTTTCAACAACTCGCTCAACTCCGCGTAACGCTCTTCGATAAGCTGGGTCTGATAAGGATAACCTTCGCTGGCGTGCGGAGTGCACACAATGTGGGTCACGCCGTTGGCTGCGGACTCCCGCGCCATGGCCAGGGAGGTCTCCAGGTCGGGCGCCCCGTCGTCGATTCCGTAGAGCAGATGATGATGAATGTCAATCATTCTGTGACCGATCCTCGGAGTCGCGCGAGAAAAAGTAGCTGTGGCAAGCGGCTTCGGCAAACACGTTGTATATGTCGTGGTCGCAGTTGGAGCCG
Organism: Occallatibacter sp.; assembly: GCA_050011175.1. Classification (GTDB taxonomy): domain Bacteria; phylum Acidobacteriota; class Terriglobia; order Terriglobales; family Acidobacteriaceae; genus Telmatobacter. Next base: position 233,381 of record JBEKJR010000002.1, on the reverse strand, counting down.
GAAAAGACCAAGGCCCCTGATTTCATGCCCTTAGAGTATCAGCTTAACGCCCTTGTGATAAGAAAAATTCCCCCCGTTGTGGTCCAGTAAGCTGGCCAATGGCAATACGCGATGCATCTTTGCAGTCTCAAGCGATAATGCCGTCTGCCTATCCGCGCCGCCGGGTTTAGAATTTGTCTTTGCCTGGCGTCCGGCATTTTCTGGTCGTCTATGGTGAGACTTCACAGGAAAAGAGGTTTTTCATGGCCAGTATTTCTCGTCGAGAGCTGCTCTCATCTGGGCTGGCTCTTTCGGCTTGTTCCCTTGTGGCCCGGTCGGCCTGGGGGCGCTTGGCGGCGCTGGCTGGCTATCCCGGCACAACATCCGGCGAGTCGCAGGCAGCCATTGCACCCCGCCAGCGTCTGCTGTTCGACTTTGACTGGAAGTTTCAGTTCGGCCACGGCACTGACCCGGCCCGCGATCTGGGGTTGGGCGTTGGACAGGAAGACTTTGCCAAGACCGGCGATTTCGCCTTCGCAAAGGCCGGGTTTGACGACTCGAAGTGGCGCGCGCTGAACCTGCCTCATGACTGGGCTGTCGAACTGCCCTTTGTGCGCGACGAGGCGCTGAACTCGCATGGATACAAGCCCCTAGGCCGCCGCTACCCGGAGACCAGCGTAGGCTGGTACCGGCGCGAGTTCGAGATTCCGGCCAGCGATCTGGGCAGGCGCGTCACCGTCGAGTTCGACGGCGCCTTCCGCGACGTATTGGTCTTCGTCAACGGCTGCTTCATCGGCCGCAACAACAATGGTTATGCGCCCTTCCGTTTTGATCTGACGGACTTTCTTAGCTATGGCCAGAAGAACTATATTGTTGCGCGCGTGGACGCCAGCTACGGCGACGGTTGGTTCTATGAGGGCGCGGGCATCTACCGCCATGTGTGGCTGACCAAGACAGATGCGCTGCACCTCGGCCAGTGGGAGAGCACCGTCCGGACTGTAATAGGAGCCAGCGCTACATCTCGGACTCAGAGTACGTTCGCCACTCTCACCTTGGGCACGGTGGTTGTGAACGAAGGCAATCAGGTGGAGAACGCCAAAGTTCGCTGGCAGATTCTCAACGCCATGGGCAAGACAGTGGCTACGGCCGAGGCGCCGGGGCAATCAATTCCGGTGGATGAAACGGCAAACTTCACCACCACCGCAAAACTGGCCAACCCGGCGTTGTGGTCGGTGGATGAGCCGAACCTTTACTCCGCCATTGTGATCGTGGAGACAAACGGCAAGGCGCGCGATGCCGAACGAGTGAACTTTGGCGTGCGCACCGCGGTCTTCGACGCGGACAAGGGCTTCTTTCTGAACGGTAAGCCGCTCAAGATTCAGGGCACCTGCAATCACCATGACCACGCTGGCGTGGGCGCGGCCTTGCCTGACCGGTTGCAATGGTTCCGGCTGGGCGTACTGCGTGCGATGGGTTCGAACGCGGTGCGCACCTCGCACAATATGCCAACGCCGGAGTGGGTAGAGGCCTGCGACCGCATGGGCATGATGATGATGTGCGAGACGCGGCAGATGAGCTCCAGCCCCGAAGGCATGGCGCAACTGGAGGCCATGGTCAAGCGCTATCGCAACTCGCCGTCCATCATTTTGTGGTCGATTGGCAATGAAGAGGGGCAGTTGCAGAACAACATGGCGGAAGAGGGCGCGAAGATAGCCACAACGATGGTGCGGCGCTGCCATGAACTCGACCCCATGCGCGTAGTCTCTGCGGCTGTGAACGGCCCCAATGCGAAGGGCATCAGCGACGCGCTCGACATTATCGGCTTCAATTACATGCTGCAGTATCCCGACGACTTTCACAAAAAGCATCCCACGCGGCCGGTCTACGGTTCGGAGACCGCCAGCGCCTTCTCGACGCGGGGCGTCTATTCGACCGACATGCTGCGCAACACGGAGAGCGCCTATGACGTGAATCCAGCCAGATGGGGCGAGACGGCCGAGGAGTGGTGGAAGTTCTATGCGTCGCGGGAGTGGATGGCGGGCGGCTTTGCCTGGACCGGCTTCGACTATCGCGGCGAGCCCACGCCCTACGGATGGCCGTCCATCAACTCGCAGTTCGGCATCGTGGATATGTGCGGATTCCTTAAGGATACCTTTTATTACTACAAGGCCTGGTGGGGAAAAGAGCCGGTGCTGCATCTGTTCCCGCACTGGAATTTCGAGGGCAAAGAGGGCGAAGCAATCCCCGTCTGGGTCCACACGAATCTGGATCAGGTTGAACTCCTGGTGAACGGCAAGAGCCTGGGCAGTCAGAAGGTTCCGTACCTGGGCCACGTGGAGTGGAAGGTCAACTACGAGCCGGGTGTAATCGAGGCGCGGGGCAGCAAGGAGGCCAAGGTCGTACTTACCGAGAAGCGCGAAACCACCGGGGCACCCGTGGCTATCCGGCTGACCGCGGACCGGACCGAGATCAATGCTGACGGCCAGGACGTGGCGCTGGTGACCGTCGAGGCGCTGGACAAGGAGGGTCGGCCTGTTCCAACGGCCTCGAACCTCATCGGTTTCAAGGTTTCCGGTGAGGGTGCGCTGCTTGGCGTAGGCAACGGTGATCCCAACTGCCAGGAGAGCGACAAGGAACCTAAGCGCTCTCTTTTCAACGGACTGGCGCAGTTGATTGTGCAGTCCGCCAGGAACGCGGGCGAGATCCATATCGAGGCGGTGAAGGAAGGCTGGGATGGCCCCGAACTGACCCCGGCAAAGTTGGTGATCGTCTCTAGAAAGGTCGAGTTGCAGCCGTCGGTTGGGTAGCGCGCCGTGAGGTGCGTATCGGCCCCAATGGTATACTCACAACGTTAGGCGAGTGTCCGCGCCGCTATATTTCAGTCTTTCTGAGGTTCCCATGTCCGGCCATTCAAAGTGGGCCACAATCAAGCACAAAAAGGGCGCGCTGGACGCCAAGCGTGGCAAGATCTTCACCCGCCTGATCCGGGAAATCACCATCTCCGCCAAAAGCGGCGGCGGCGACCCTGACGGCAACCCCCGGTTGCGCACCGCCATCCTGGCGGCCAAAGCGGAAAACATGCCGCAGGAGAACATCAAGCGAGCCATCCAGCGCGGCACCGGTGAGTTGGAAGGGGTCAACTACGAGGAGGTTACCTTCGAGGGCTACGGCCCCGGCGGCGTCGCCATCCTGGTGGATGTTCTGACCGACAACCGCAACCGCGCGGTGAGCGAGATTCGCCACGCCTTCACGAAGAATGGCGGCAACCTGGGCGAGACCGGATCGGTGCGCTTCATGTTTCACAAGAAGGGGCTGATCGCCGTGGAGAAGTCGGCGGCCACGGAAGAGAAGTTGATGGACATCGTGCTGGAAAATGGCGGCGAAGACCTAAACGACGAAGGTGACACCTGGGAGATTATCTCTGATCCGGCCGATCACGAAGCTGTCGCCACGGCCATCAAGTCCGCCGGCATTCCCACGGTGATGTGCGAAGTGACCATGGTTGCCTCCACCTACAACAAGCTGGAAGGCAAAGAGGCAGGTCAGATGATTCGCCTGCTGGAGGCTCTGGAAGAACTCGACGACACGCAAAACGTCTATTCGAACTTTGATATGGACGCCGATCAGATGGAAGCGGCGGCCAGCTAAACGAACAACAGGAAGGTACTGGCAGGGCCGCCTTGGTGTGGCGACCTATTAATGAAGATTCAGAAATTCACATTCAGGGGAGGGAAGTACGTTGACTCGAATCGCAAGGCTTTTCGCGTTTGTCTTAATAGCAGGAACGATGATTGCTGATGCCCAGACTTCAGGTGGCCCCGCGACCGCCGCCGGTGCGGCAGCGGCCAATCCCGTAGCCCAGGTTCGCAATGCCAGGAGCTGGGAGTACGGCCCGTTCATCAGCTACGGCAACGGCGTCGGCGACCGTTCCGATTACAGGTTTCTCTCGGCCGGCTTTCAGTTAGGCAAGCCTCTCACGCCAGTCCTTCATGCCGGCATCTTCAGCGGCCAGTTTGAGTATGGGGCCAACATCATGCCCCTTTGGCAGGGCTACACTCCGGCCCCGCACACGGCGACCTTTACCTGCATCGTGTCGGGGTCGCCCGTCAGTTGCGTTTTGCCGGTTGATGGCGGCACCTATAGTGGCTTCAGCATCACGCCGGTCATCTTCCGCTGGAACTTCCTGACCCAGTCGCGGCGCTTTCAACCCTGGTTTCAGGGTGCTGGCGGATTGATCTACACCACCCGCCAATATCCGCCGAGCTATTCGAGTACAACAACATATACCGTCGACGGCTCGACCAGCGTGTGGAACTTTACGCCGCAGGGCGGCATGGGCTTTCATTACTTTACCCGCGACAAGCGCTCCATCGACGTGGGGGTGAACGCTGTGCATATCTCCTCTGCCTCGCTGGGCGACCGCAACCCCGGCGTCAATGCCAGCATCCTGGTGCAGGTGGGCTACACCTTCTGGAAATGATTTTGTGAAGTTGGAAATCCTGGCCCGCGTCTGAGCCCAAGTAAAGGGCGAGGTCATTGGACAGCCTCCCCAGTTTTTCTATGAACGGAATTGCGAGTGGATGCGTCCTATGATTGGGTTCGATGCGCAAACCAAGATACCGGGGAGTCGTCTGGCGGCTCCCATAGCCTGGCCGGCAGTGGCGTGACAACCAGGAAGGCCTGGAAGGCGCATCGGACCCGGCCATACGGGTAAAATGAAGTTGGAATAGAAACCGTGTTGTTGGCCATCGAATGCGGGCAAGCGCAGGCAGTGAAGCCGGCTTCCGCCCATGGATTCTTGAGCTGCCGCAACTGTGGAGGATGATTTTTTGAGAACTATTCTGAGAGTTTCAATTCCGGCTATCTTGTTTGCCGCGGCTGCTTCGGCGCCTGCGGCGCAGTTATCCACCGATGCGCGCACTGCCATTCCGCATGATGTGCAGCAGTTGGTGGCCATTGACTACCACGCCATGGAGAACTCAACTTCAGCCATGGATCTTCGTGAACGCGTTATGCCACCGGAGCTTAGGCGCTTTGAAGATGCGCTGCACAAGTCCGGCCTGAACGAGAATCACGATGTCGAATCGCTGGCCTTTGCCCTCTTCCGTACCAAGAATGACAGCGAACAACTGGACACGGTCGGTATTGCCCAGGGGCAGTTTTCCGTGCAGGACATTCAGGCCAACTTCCGCAAACAGCTATTGAAGTCCAAGCTGGTGCGCACAAACAGGGTCTGGCCGCTGGCCAAAACCGGCATGGTGGTATGTTTCGTTGACCCTTCCACCATGGTCTTCGGCGACGAGTCAGCGGTTGACAAGGCGCTGGACGCCCGCGACGGGCTTGCTCCCAACCTGCTTACCAACGGGCCCATGATGGATGCCATGAATTACGTGGACTCCGAGCCCTTGTGGAGCATCCTCGACCAAAAGGGCACACAGACAATGATGAAGCAGGTGCTGGGCGAGGCTGGTTCGCTGACCGATTATGAAAGCGTGCATAAGCGTTTGCTGGCCTCATGGTACTCGATGAACTTCCAGCACGGCGTGAAGTTCGACCTCACCATCTCCACCGGCGACACTTTTGCCGCGGCCACACTGTCTTCGCTCCTGACGGCCGCGCTGACGGTGCGCAAGATGAGCGGCTCGGACGCCGAGAAACAGGCGTTGAGCGCCACCTCCATCTCCTCCGACTCCGGGCGCCTGTCGATCCACTTTGCTACCTCCGATGCGGAGTTCAGCAGTCTTCTGCAATCCCCACTCTTCAAGGGCATCGTGCGCTAGAACGGTATTCAAGGTTGAGAAGAAGGCCGGAGATGAAACTGCGCATCGCGGGGCAGCAGCTCGATTCGCAGACTGAAATCCGCATGATCTAAGAGCGAGGAAGGTCTGGCGACTTGGACCAGACTGCCATCGCCGGCTGTGTACGGCACCCTGATTGGCCTGCTGCCCCGCAGTGGAATGCGATAGTGATATTCCGTGCCAGCCGCCAGATTGTTGACCCCAAAGCTGGCTTTGGGATAATCGACCTCCACCAGTCGAATCGGCCCTCCTGTATGGTTCTCGAGGGTGGTTTCAACGTGATATGCATCCGGCCAGGACCAGCAGCGCCGGGACTGCGGCTGCTGCCAAACGACTGAGACGAGCCTTCATTTCGGGTCCCCGTCGGCGCCTTCGGTTGGATCCTGAGCCGCCAGTTTCTTTTCCATCCGCTCCAGCCGCTTCAGCAGTTCCGGCAGCCGCTGGAAGATGGTTACCGCCCGCAGCCACACGCGGTTGTCAAAGCCCGGTGAGCCGGAGATGGTCTTGCCTGCGGGAATATCGTGCGAGATGCCGGCCTGTGCGGTCAGTATTACCCCGTCGCCTACCGTGCAGTGGCCGGCCACGCCTGCCTGCCCGGCCAGAATGACGTTGTTGCCCACCATCGACGAGCCGGCCAGACCCGTCTGCGCGCAGAGCAGCGTGTTCTCTCCGACGCGCGAGCCGTGCCCCACCTGCACCAAATTATCAACTTTTGTTCCGTCGCCGATCTCCGTCGCCCCCACCGTCGCCCGGTCGATGGTGGCGTTGGCCTGCACATCCACCCGGTTGCCCAACCGCACCGGACCTGACTGCGGAATCTTCTCCCAGTGGCCTTGCTCGTTTTTGGCAAATCCGAAGCCGTCCGCGCCGATGATGACGCCATTTTCCAGTGTTACGTGATCGCCCAGAACGCAATCCTCCCTCACTACTGCGTGCGCATGAGCAAAGAAATGGCTGCCAACCTCGACGCCCGGATACAGCACCACGTGAGGCAACAGCGTGGAATGGTCGCCCAGCTTCACCCGAGGGCCGATCACCACGTAAGCCCCAATGTGCGCTCCCTCGCCGATAACCGCCGTAGGATCGATGACCGCCGTAGGATGAATCCCCGGTGCGTAAGAAGGCGGCTGATAGAAGATGCCCAGTGCCCGCGAGAAGGCGTGGTAAGGGTTTTTAATGCGCAGCGTCGCCGCTTCAATCTCCGGGAACTCCGGCTCGACCACCACGGCGGCGGCGTGAGTCTTGCGCGCCAGGCCCGCATACTTGGGATTGGCCACGAAGGTGATCTCCGCGGGGCCTGCCTCCTCAATCCCTTTAACACCTGTGATTTCCAGCTCCGCATTTCCGCGCAACTCCGCGCCCAGCTTCTTCGCCAATTCGCCTAGCTTCATGGCAAGAATTGTACCGGAAGGGGTGCGGCAGTGGTTGTGTACTCAGTCAGGAACACGAGAACCAAGCTTGCCTAGCCCCCATTTGTCTCCGTGGGAAACAGCTCCGGCTGCTCCGTCGCCCGGCTGGCGGTCTCTGCACGCTTACGGCTTGCGGCGCCAATCAAGCTCACCACCTCCAAAGTCTGAATCGCCTGCCGAGGTACGTAAATTCTCTGTGTATTGGAGCGCGTGTCGGGAGGAGTGAGCAATAGTCCGACGCCATCCACCAGCGCGCGGTCGTTAGCCGCCAGGCCCTCCAACTCATCGCCATCGGTCAGGGTCATGCGCAGCCAGAGGCCGGGAGTCCGTGGGCGGATGGAGAAGCGCTTATGGAGGAGCCGCTCCGGATTGGTGGTTTCGCCTGCCGGGATATCGCGCACATAGCAGACCCACTTCACCTGATCCCAGCCAATGCGCAGAACTTTGCCGCCCAGGTCCAGGATCTCCAGCTCTGTCGAGTCCTGGCCGAAGCTGACCCCCGCATAGCCGGCGCACCAGTCGCGGCTGAACTTGCGTACAATGACAGGTTTGCGCTGAGAAGCCATCGATTAGGATTGTCGCATGACCGGGGCCCCCAGCGAGCGATTTTTGCGCGTTGGGGTGGATGACCGGGGCCCCCAGCGAGCGATTTTTGCTCGTTGGGGTGGTGAACAGGGACCACTTTGGACAGATATTGTCCATGAATTGGTGACAAGAGATGAATGCCGGGAAGGGAATACGTCGCAAATTCGGTGCACTGGGGCATAGCCAACCGGACCGGCTTGTGTTAAGGTACTGCTTTGCAACCAATGCCGGAGTTTGCCTTAAGAGCAACCACATCAGGCACTTGGCTGTGGAAATCAGAAAGCGGAAGCAGGAAACGGAATGCCCGACTACATCTATCTTCTGGAAAACCGTCTGTCGGCGGACCAGCAGAATGCCCTGCGCCATGTGCGCGAGGCAGCCCGCGAGGCGGGCACAATTCTGTTTCTTACCGGGGATGCGGTGCGCGACCTCACCAGCGGCCACGCCGTCCACGATCTTGAAGTAGCGGTGCATGGAAACGCGCTCAAGTTCAAGAAAACAATGGTAAAACTAGGCGCAAAGGTGTGGGGAGATGACGATGATTCCCGCGTCCTTTACCTGTGTTTTCCCGGCACGGTTCGTCTCGATCTGGTCAGCACGCACCGCGTCGAGATTCCCAAGCCTGGCAAAATCATCTATCACCCTGCTTCCATTCAGGAGGATCTCCGCCGCCGCGACTTTACCGTCAATGCCATGGCCATCTCCCTCAACGAAGGCTCCTTCGGGCTGTTGATGGACCCCATGAATGGCGCCGCGGATATCGAGACTCGAACGCTACGCCTGGTATCCAACTACGGTTTCCTTGAAGAGCCCTCCTTGCTGGTTCGCGCCACGCGCTACATGGCGCGCCTGGGCTGGGAGATGGATCCCAGAACCCGAATCCGTTATGACAACGCCAAGGAAGAAGGCGTGATTGAGCGTCTTTCCACCCAGGCACGTAAGCGGGAACTGGAACAGATTGGCCACGAGGAAGAGGGGCTGAAGGTACTGCAGGCGCTCGAAACTGAGGGCTGGATGAAGGTTTTGTTCCCGGTTTGGACCTCTTACAAGGCCGACGAAGCAGGATTGACGGCCCTGCACGATCTGGCCGTTGAACTGCTTCTGCAGGGCGTTCATGCGGATATGTCAGCGGCGCAGATGCGATTGCTGACCGCCAGGCTGTCAGGCAGGGAAGTGTCTGCTCTGAAGAAGCAGATGCTGCGTCCCGGCTTTGTCGATGAGTGGAGCGACCTGGACTCGCTGGCTGCTGGATTTGCCAAGGTTCTGCTCTCCAAGCAGAACGCCACTCCCTCGGCCTGCTTCAAGCTCTTCACAAGCTATGATCCGGAAGCTATTCTTTGGCTTGGATTTACCAGTAAGGACGAAGCGGTCAAGGAACGCTTCAACCTTTTCCTGAAGGTCTGGCCTGAAGCTCGCCAGCGCATCCCTTATACCCTTATGCAGGAGATGCGCATCACGGCCGAACTGCCTTCTTACGGGGAGATTGTGCAGACAGTCTTCCTGCAACTGATCGACGGCAAACTCACGACTCCGGAGGAAGCCCGCGCCTTCCTGGAGCCGTATTCACCGCCTGCTCCGCCGCCTCAGGTCGTTATCAAGCGGCCGCGCGCCAAGCGCAGTTCCGATATCAAGCTGAAAGGGGATTCTTTCGACGAGGAGCCCGAGGTCCATCTGGAAGACGAAGAGGAGCTGGACGACATAAGCGTGGCTGCGGACGATGTCCTTGATCTGAGCCTGGCGCTGCCCAAAATTAATCTGGATGTTGACCTCGCCGAGGAACCTGAAACCTCTGCTGGCGAAGACGAGGAGGAGGCAGCGGAGCAGGCAGAGAAGCCGGCTCCCAAACCGGCGCAGGCCAAGGGCGTTCCCAAGCCACCGGCCCAACATAAGCCCGAAAAGCCTCAGTTAGCTCCCAGTCTGAAGGATCAACCAAAGCAGGAATCCAGGCCCACGCCGGCTAAAGCTGCGCCCGCACAGGCCAGGAAGCCGGTTCCACAGGGAAAGCCCGCCGCCCAGAAGGCCAAGGCAAAGCCGCTGGTCAAGGCTAAGGTAAAAGCTAAGTCCAAAGCTGCTGCAAAGCCTCCGGTCAAGGCGAAGGCCAAGACTCCCAAGTCCACATCTGCCAAGAAGAAGCCGGTTAAGATGGCTAAACCGGCAGTCAAGAAGGCCGCTCCCAAGTCTGCCAAGAAGCGGCGTTAAGGCAATTCCTCAATTGCTTTAACCGGAAACGGCAGCCGGCAGATCTGTTCTCCCATTCGCGGCAGGATTCTCACCTGGTTTGCACAAAATTACCTTCCACCGGCGCACAATGTCATTTGAAGTCCCGCAGAGGTGAGGATGGTGTGCAGTGGGCTAAGTGCGGGTCTGTCAGGGAAGTATCCGATCAAAATGTCAGACATGTCCCCGGTCCGTACCAATCACCCCCCTACCCCCCTCCCCATTTCCAGTGAAACTGTGAAACTGTGAACTGAACAACGCCTCAACCGGTTGCCGACATAGGCTCCGCGGCGGCTGATATCACCATCTTCCGAATCGAATCGATCACCAGGTCTGGTTGGTCTAGATGAATCCAGTGCGCGCTTTCCGGTGCAACCACCTGCTGCACGTTGTTGCCGATGCGGCCAAGGTACTCGCCAGAGAGTGGTGTCGATTTTCCCGGGGTCAGCACGAGCACGGGAATGTTCTGAATCGGTTTGGCGTTCTGCATCTCAAGGACAGTGTCGGGAACTGCCTCGACGTGATTGCGCATACCGGCAAAGTTGCCAGGCCGCGACCAATGTGCGGCGATAATGGGCCAGACCTCCGGCGGCATCTTGCCCACCTCGTCCTTGATGCGGCTTAGCACGTGCTGGCCTCCTTTTCCTGCTACACCGGCCAGCCGATGCGCGGTGCGGCCGGAGCGCATTAACAGCGAGGTGACAGCGAGGCGGGCAAGCCCAATGCGCGCTGCCGGAATGGCGATACGAAAGAGATTCCTGCCGCGATTGAGTTCGGATTGTTTGCTCGGGTCCAGCGGTGGCCACTCCTCGCAACGCATGGGGTCCACCAGAACCATTCCGGCCACCTCTTCCGGGTAGTTGAGCGCAAAGCGTCGCATCACCAGCCCGCCGAAGGAATGTCCTACAAGGATGTAGGGCAGCTTGATGTCAGCCGCCTCCAGGAGTCGATGCAGTTCGGCGGAGATGTTGGAGGGCGTCCGCGCAGTGTTAGCAGGACTGCTCCAACCCAGCCCGCCGCGGTCATAGGAAACTGTAGCGGCAAAGCGCGAAACTGGCTCCTGGATGTGGAACCAGTTCAAATTAGTGGCTGCAATTCCGGCTTCAAATACAACGGTGGGATTTCCTGATCCCTTTTCCACCAGGTAAAGCCTGTGCCTGTTTCCGATGTCAATCCAGCGTCCTTCTCTGGCATAGCGTCTGCGGTCGCTACGTGCACCCAGCCATTGATACACAATGCCGGCAGCGATCAGTGCTGCAGCCACGCCGAGAATGGAGAAAAGCAAGTTCATTTGTTGTCCTGGAAATGCGTCATTTGCGCGGGGTTGAAGTCCTTCAGGCCGAGGTTTGCCCTGGGCGCACCGTGATCGATAATCAGCAGGGTTGAACCGGCCTGGCCGCGAATCTTTGCTTCCACCTGGTGCGCCGACCAGACGCCGCCTTCCTGACGCAGGCCGTAGTAAGTAAACTCCTTCACCGTCCCGCCTTGCAGCGTTTTCTCCACGTATACCGGAAAGCCAATGTTGCGATCAAGCCAGCTCTTGACCTCAACGTAGTGCGTCTTATCGGTCGCGCCCGGTATGCTCTTCACCACGTCACAATCGCGCGCGCCAAACTTTTTCTCGCCGAGCACAGTTTGCTCCGCCCAGAAATACTGCGCTTCCAGAAAATCCTCGTAGCTGAACCCGTTGCCGAGTGGTCCATCGCTCCACTTGTCGAAGGGCAGAGAAGAGGGTTCCTTATCACCAGGATGCGCAATCAATATTGTGTCCTTTCCGCCAGGCCGCATCTCCAGCAGGATGTGTGCGGGGAGATGGAGGGAAGCTGATACAGGATTCGTGCTAGACTTCGAGCCTGTGCCGATCTCCAATTGCACACGCAGCACGTCTGGAAACCAGTGCGCCTTGATGGTGATGGGATAGCTTATGCGAATGCCATTCGCCTGAACATGGACAAGGTGGCCGCTGGCGCGATAGTCAGCTGCCTGCAAGCGTTGCCGGGAAGCCTCCAGCGGAGCGTGGGCATCCGCAGCTTGCGCGGTCAGTGGCACGAGCAGCGCTGCCGCCAGTGAAAGAAGCGCAACTCTCATGCCTCAATCCTTCCGTCGCGCAGACGAATCTGCCGCGCCGCCGAGTGCGCGATCTCGTTCTCGTGCGTCACCACAATCAGCGTCATCCCCCGCTGCCTCTGAATTCCAGTAAGGAGTTCCATGATGCGCGCTGAGTTCACGCTGTCCAGATTGCCGGTCGGCTCGTCGGCCAACAGTATCTCCGGGGAGTTGGCCAGCGCCCGCGCAATCGCCACCCGTTGCCGCTCTCCTGCTGAGAGTTCATTAGGATATTGGCGTAAACGGTGCTCCATGCCTAGTTCGCGCAACAGAGCTTCCGCTCGCTCGGCGCGGTTGTGTGGCGTGGGGCTCAGGGCCAGCATCGGCACCTGCACATTTTCGAGGACGCGCAGCGTAGGCATCAGATAAAAGGCCTGGAAGATGAATCCGACACTCTTCGAGCGATAAGCATCCAGATCAATCGCCGAGCCGAGCCGGAATTGCCTGAACAAAACCTTCCCGCTGGTTGGTATATCGAGTCCGCCCAGCAGATGCAACAGGGTGGACTTGCCGCTGCCGCTCGGTCCGCTGATGGCCAGAAACTCCCCGGCATGGATGGTGAGATCGACGCCGCGCAGGGCCTCAATGCGTCCCTCATCGTAGCTCTTGCGCAGTTGGCGTGCTTCGAGGATCGGCTCAGGCCGGATTGTACTAGTCATGGCGCAGAGCCTCCACCGGCGAGAGATGCGCGCCGCGCCACGCGGGAATCAAGCCCGCTGCCAGTCCGGCCAACACGGCGATGCCCAGCGCCTCGGCCAACAGCAGCAGCGGAAACGAAGCGGAGACGATGCTTGCGGTTTGCGGCAGCGCGGCCAGCAAGCGCAGTGAACCCCAGCCCACGGCGATGCCGACCATTCCGCCGACCAGACCCAGTGCCGCCGCCTCCATCTCAATCAGCACCAGCACACGCCAGCGCTTCCACCCCAACGCGCGCAGAATGCCGATCTCGCGCGTCCGCTCGAAGACGGACATGGCCATAGTGTTGGCGATGCCCAGAATGCCGATCAGTAGAGCGATGGACGATGTGCCCCAGGCTGCGGCGTGGGCCAACAGCACAAGCTGGTTGTTGCCGGCGCGCTCGGCCGCAGGAACCGCCCGCAAACCCGGCAGCGCGGCCTCAATTTCCGCCTGAGCCCGCGACAGGTAGTGCTCGGGCGCTTCGCCCAGCGGCGCCGGCCGGAGCCGAACATGAAAGGCCGTCACCTTGCCTTCCAGGCTGCCCAGCTTCTGCATCTGATCCAGCGGCATAATCACCGCGCCGGCTTCCAGCGCCGAGCCTCCATGGTAGATGCCAGTAACAGTGAAGTTCGAACCCTGAATCTCCAGCGAATTGCCGGGATTTTTCTTCATGTTCTCGGCGAGCAGATCGCCCAGCATCACCTCTGGCTGCCCGTCCCGGAAGCGGCGGCCCGCTTTCAGCGTGAGCGAGTCAAACTCGTAAGAATCGGCCTTCCAGCCATAGCTGAGCGCATTGACCTCCGGCGTCAGGTCCATCAGGTTCAGGATCATCGGAGTCGCCTGGGCCACGGTGGGCAATGCCTTGAGAGTTGCTCCTGCCGATTCGCTTACCGAGGTGTTCAGAAAGGTCTGCTGAACGACGGCAATGTCAGTGCCGCTGCTCAGATACATGCGCAGCCACTCATGTTCAAAGGAGCGTGAAAACCCCACCAGCCCCACAAAGGCTCCGATGGCCATGGCGATGCCGCCTAACGTCAGCAGCGTTCTCAGACGCCGGCGTCCGAGATTCTTCCATGCAAAACCTGTGAAGGAGAGTTGGCTGGCCATGCGTAGTGTAAAGTCCTCGAAAATTGTGAAGCAGGGCCTGCGGCGCAGAAATTGGGCAAAAAATATCTACCCACAAAGCTCACTCTCATCAACCGCAGCCAATCAGCCGTTGCTGGTGAGCTTTGCCTGGATACGCCGAACGTCAACAAGCCCGATGCAACGTAGCCATTGGGCCTGCTAAAAAACCTATTACTTGCTTCCGCGTGAACCGCCGCCGCTGCCCTTGCGCGCCTGGTAGCAATCCCGGCAATAGACCGGGCGGTCGCCACGCGGCTCAAAAGGAACTGTTGTAGGCTGGCCGCAACCCGAACAAATCACAGGTGTTCCCTGTGCCGAGCCCGAACGGTAGCCGGAGCCCCCCTGATCGCTCTTCTTTGCCTGACGGCAAGTCTTGCAACGTTTTGGGGTCGAATAACCACGTTCCTGAAAGAACGTCTGATCAGCAGCGGTGAAGGTGAAGTCCTGCCCGCAATCGCTGCACGTAAGTTGCATATCTCCGGCCATGGGTCTCCTCGTGGAAATTGTACCTCCCTTCTGGCCTTTCCGTACAAGGAATCTTTTTGAATCTAAAAAACTTGTGCCGGACAGGGTTTTACGCCCCAGTAGGCGTCCGAGGGCAAGGTCGAGTTGTTTAAGTCTCCAAATGCCGGGCAACCATGCTAGTCCGGCTAGAGCTCCCACCAATCCAGCAGCGACAGACGGGGATAATAGAGGCCGGCGCGAATCGAGCAGGCGAGTGCGTCCCCACCGCCGAGGTTACGCAGGATGCCGGCATAGGCCTCGAGTTGGGGAGCGAAGAGCTCCCGGAGCTCAGGCAAGGTCTGGTTAAGGTCCATATAGTCGTCGTGTGTGGTCTTGTAGTCGATAATCCACCAGCAATCTTCACCTTTTGCTCCGGGCGTGGGGCCGGCCTGGAATACGCGGTCCACGCGGACAGAACGCAGGTCGCCGGCGACAACCCCAGCCCACGCAGCCTCGCTGGCTGCTGCGGCATGGGGCGATAGAATCCACGAGCCAATGGGGTCGTGGGAGGCTTTGAGCGCCAGCTGAAGCGCCTCGGCAGCGATCCGCGTGGCCTGGGGCTGGTCCAAGCCAACGGCGCGCACCTGGGCGGCAATGCGAGGCTCAAAGCCGGTGAGAGCCAAGCGGGCAGCCTCCCAATCGAGGCTAACGCGCAGGCGGGCCAGCTCTTCGAGCAGCGTGTGGACGGATCTTCCCAGTGCGCGTGAGAGCAGTCCGCCTTCGTGACGGGTATAGAGCTGAGCGAGGCCTGTTCCCAGTCCCAGAACAGAGGATTCCGGAGCGGCTTGCTGTGAGGTCTCGTATGGCCCGGGCAGGTAATCCGGCGGCAGACGGCGCAGCAGCGTGGGGGAAGGCAGGACGGCCAGTTTGCTCTCACCGGAGGCGGCTATTGTGTCGATCTCCTGGCTTTGGCGTATTTCCAAGGCTGCTTTGGCGGTTTTCCACCCCTCGAAGCGCGCGCGAACCTCTTTTTCCAGTGCCGGCCAAGCCGTGGCCAGCAGGCTATTTACGGGTTCCACCAGGGTCAACTCCCCGTCCTTCTCCTTGCAGGCGGGGTGAGCGAAGAAATGAAGTTCCTCGCGGGCGCGGGTGGCGGCGACGTAGAGGATGCGCCGCATCTCCTGCGCTTCGCGCTCAAGGTAAACGCGATCAACCCAGGCCTTGGCGCTTCCTTTCTCCTTGCTCTTGGGCTGGAAAGGAGCGATGAGAAACTCGGTAATCTCGCCCGATTCGTCCGGCTCGGCCAGACCGCGCTCGAGCCAGGACAGCATCCTGATCTTGCCTCCCCTGATGCGGGCCTGCAATTCAGGGACGATGACCACCTCGAACTCCAGGCCCTTGGATTTGTGAATGGTCATCAACTGCACGCCGTAATCGCCACTGGCGCCAGGGTCAGGCAAGGCGGTGAGCTTGTCGAGGGCCGCGGCAAGGCCGGGACCAAGAAGCTCCGGTTCGCCACCCTGAAGGCGGTCCAAACAGCTCCAGAGAAGGTCGAGATTGGCGCGGGCGGTCGCGTCCACGCAGGCCGCGCCACCCAGACGGAGCCAGACCTGTTCTAGCCAGGTTCCCAGCCTTGCAGTGGGATTGGAAGCGCGAAGGGCAGGCGCCGAAGCCAGCGTGTCCAACACACGCGCGGCAGCCAAGCGGCCCGCTTCGCTCAGCAGCGGTAGGCGTTCGGCAATCAACTCCGGCACGGGTCGAGGACGTGACGACAGCTCGTCGCTTCCGACAATGCGGTGCAGGTCGTCAAGCGAGAGGCCGCACCAGGGGGCGCGTAAAACGCCCAGCCAGGCCACGCGGTCCTGGGGATTGAGCAGGGCACGGGCCAGGGCGAGCGCGTCGAGGACTTCGGGGCGTGTGGCGAGTTTTTCGAGTTCAACGGCGCGGAAGGGGATTCCGGCCTCGCGCAGTGACTGGGCGATGGGAACAAGGTGGTTCTTGGCGCGGCCCAGGACGGCGATGCGGAATTTTTTGTCCTCGCCACGCTCACGGGCCAGTCGGGCATGCTCCACGGAACCTTGATGGCTGCAAATCAGTGTGACGATTTCTTCGATCTGAGTTGCGCGCGCGGCCTCCTTCTCGTTTCCGGTATCGGCGGATTTGCCGCGTCCTGTTGGTGGAACGAAGTTGAGATGAAGCGTAAATTTCGAACCATTGCTGGCTGTCTCTTCGCGGGCCGGGTCGGCTGAAGAAAACGTAATCCCGCTGCCGTCGTCCGCCACAAAGATTTGCGCAAAGGCCTGATTGTGCCATGCAACCAGCCCAGCCGTGGTGCGGAAGTTGGCCGTAAGGGAGACAGAGTCAAAGAGCAGTGGCTGGTCATGAGGTATTTCAAGGCCAAGGGTTTTGACGCGCGGAAAAAGTTCTGCGTCGGCCTCGCGGAAGAAATAGATGGACTGCATGGGGTCGCCGACCACAAAGCAGGTGCGTCCGGCGCGCTCCGGCCAGGCGGCGATGAGGCTGGAGAGCAACTGGTGCTGGCGGCGGCTGGTGTCCTGGAATTCGTCGACCAATAGGTGGCGAATACCGTCGGAAACACCCAGCGCGGCGTCGGTGGGAAGATCGTCTTCGCCTCTGAGCACGCGCTGAGCGATCTGCGCTACCTCAGTGAAGTCCACGGCGCCAGCCTCGGCAAAGACAATTTGCAACTCACCCGCAGCCCGGCGCAGCAACTGGAAGCAGGCCTTCACAATCTTCCATTCGTCATCGGTGTAGCGGACGAAAGGCAGAGTGCGAATTGCTGCCAGAGCGGTTTCAAGACCTGGAATGGCGGCCAGTGTTGCGATAAGTTGGAGGATGCGGCCTTTTTCGTGTTTGCAATCGGCAGGAAAGCCCAGCCGTTTATCGACTTGTTTGCGAAAAGCGTCATCGCCGGTAAGCAACAGCTCACCAAGATTGAAGTGTGCCTTACGAGCCTCTTCAACACCCGTGATGCCGGTAAATGGAGCAGTGGGAAACTCAGCCATCTCAGCAAGTTCCTGGTGAGGTTGGCCATCACTCTGTGCGCAGGCAAATCGCGCCAGCTCCAGCGCTTCGTTGCGCGCATTGGGAACCTGGTCGAGAAGATCACTCAGTCTGATCAGCGCGTCGTGCACGGCATGAGCAAATGGCCGCTCCAATCGATCGCGGAGTGCGTCCCAGTCGGGTTCCTGTGCGAGGACAAAGCCGTGCATCCAGCGGTCGCGGCTTTTGAGCATCTCCACCAGCAGTTTTTCCATCTCCTGCCAGTCGTTGTCGCGCCATAACAGCAGTTCTTCAATGGCAGAGCCAAGCTCCGAGCCTGTCTGGTCGATTTTTTTCAGGGCTTCGCGGGCGGCGCGGCGATAAAGCTCCTCAGGCAACTCGCCAATGTTGAGGCCGCCGCCCAGTCCGGAGAGCAGCGGCTGCTGAAGAGCAAGTTCGCGGCAAAACGAGTCTATAGTCCGGATGCGAAGCTGGGCGGGCAGGTCGAGCAGCTTCCAGCCCAGCGCCTGGGAATGTTCCAGAGCTCGATGGGCGAGGGCATCCATGGAAAACTCATCGGAATCCAGGGCAGGACTAGCGGCGGCCTTTCTCAACTCATCGAGAATCCGGTTGCGCATCTCGGCGGCGGCGGCGTTGGTGAAGGTGATGGCGACGATCTGTCCGGGTTCGTCCACTTCAGCCAACAGGCGGAGAAAGCGCCGAGCCAGCAGGTCGGTTTTACCGGAGCCCGCGGGAGCTTGCACCAGAACGGACCTGCCGTGATCGAGGGCCTGCTGGCGTTGGGCCTTGTCGGGTGGCGAAGACTGGGCTGTCGGCTTACTCATCGTCGGCCTCGGCATAGTCGAGGCGGTCGTCGCCTTCGGAATCGTCCTCGTCTTCGAGTTGGGCGTAGCGCTCCTGGATGCGGCACAAGCTATGCAGGTCGCACCACTTGCAGGCCTTGCGTGGATCGAGCGGGTCCACTTCGGCTTTGCCTGCGAGAAAATCCTTGGCCAGTTGCTCGATGCAGTCGCGCCAGCTTCGAAGCTGCACTTCGGTCAGCTTGTTCTTTACCAGTGTGCTTGTTTTCTTGAGTCCGGCGAAGAGATTGGTTACAACATCGCTGATCTGGCCGGCAAACTTGAATTTGCCGGGAAGCATACTGGCAAAGACCAGCCCGCCGAGGCGTTCGCGCTCGCGGTTGAGGGCAAATCCGGCATAGAGTGGCAGTTGTACCTCTTCGGGTCGCGGCAACTCCCACGCATTGAGCGAGACATAGCCGGATTTGTAATCGATGACCAGCAGAGAACCGTCTTGAAGTCGATCAACGCGGTCCAGGCGCAGGTCGAGCGTGAGTCCGGCAAGGTGAACCGTGCGCGTAACTTCGGTCTCGGCAACCTCGAATTCGACGCGCGTGGCCTCGTACTCCAGCCACTCAGTGACCAGTTTCGTCAGCCGCTGTTCTTCCAGTTTCAGGTAGCGGCGGGGCATCAGTTCGCGCTGATGCGGACGCAGCTCTCGAGCCAGCGCGCGCTGCACGTGACCCGCGACAAAAGACTCCAGATCGGTTAGTTTTTTGAGTTCCTCGTGGGAACGAATCCCTTCAGGCTTGCCTCCCCAAACTGTGTGCATCACAGCATGAAGCAAGTTGCCGCGCTGCAAGGCAGTGAGGCCGGTCTCGGCGGGCTCCCAGCCTTTCGCATTCAGGCGCGCGGTGGCGAAGGCCTTGAAGGGGCACTGCGACTGCGATGTGAGGACATCTGCGCCGCCCCTGACCTTGCCCGGAGGGAAGGGAATCCGGCTGCGGTCCTCAAAGGTAACTGTAAGCGGCAGTTTTGCAGCCGGCGCTGTCAGATCTGCCGAAAGCTTCTGCGCCTCGCCGGCAATCTGGACGATCAAGCGCGACGGACGAGTCTCGGCGGCCTCGTTTTGCTTTGCATAACTGAAATGTACCTCCTGCGCTGAGGCCAGAATGCGGCGGGTAATGGTGCTGGCAAGCTCCCAATCAAGTAGCGGCGTGGCGTGGGGCATTCCGGCTTCACGTTGAAGCTCGATGGGCAGCAGCGGATGCGTTGTGCCGCTGGAAGGCCAGGCTTCCTCATCGGCGCGCAGAAACCAGACAGCATCGGCGGAAAGCCCGGCGGACTCGGCCGGACCGGCGATCTGGATAGGCGCGTTGCGGGACTCGGGAGCGAAGAGAGTCTCGTCCAGCGCGCGACCCAATTGAGAAAGGAACTCCTCCCATCGAATGCGGCGGCCATTAAAGCCCAGCGAGCCACAGCTCTCCACGGCCTGTTGCCAGCGGCGGACGACCTGATACTCGGCGCTGGAAAGAGAATGGGAGCTCGCAAAGTGAAGCTCTTCCAGCAGCCGCGAAACCAGCTCCGCTCCGTCGAGAGGGCTTTGCGGGCGGCGCGCAAAGCCGGCCAGGCGGCGTTGAGCCGAGCTAATGCGCTCGACCCATAAGCGTGGAAGCAACTCGGCAGCGCACCGCTGACCGAGGAAGGCTCTCAAGTCCCACTGGGTTCGTTCAAGGCTGTAACGGCGCAGGGCGCGCATATACGCCTGGAGCGCGGCGGACTCCTGGGTGCTAGCGGCGGCGTAGCCGGTGGAAAGCAGCCAGTCGAGTTCCTGTTCATCGAGCGAACCGTCGAGCCAGCGTAGCGCCAGGTGCGCCGCCCGCGCCAGCGCAACCTGGCTGAGTGGGATGCCCAGCGAGAACTCGAAGGCCGCATCGGTGTGACGAAGAAAAGCGCGCTCAAATTCGCCACGGCGCGTGCCGACATCCTGTGTAACAACCAACAGACGGGCTTCAGGGTTGGCGGTGAGTTGGCGGCTGCACCAGAGAGCGCAGGCTGTCAGCTCGGCCTGAGCATCGTCGGCGGCGTGGAAATGGACCTCGCCAGCCGATTCGCCCCTGGCAGCCTCATGCCATTCCCCCCAGGCATCGAAGAGACTGCGTTGTACAGGCAGAATGCGGTCAAATCCGGCCAGAAGCAGTGGAGGCCGCTGGATCGGGTCGGCTTTAAGCAGCGAAATCAGTTCGAGCGGCAGACGGCTGGGGCTGATCAGATTTTGAGCCCTGCATGTCTCGTCAAATGCCGCCAGCCATCCGCTGAAGGCCGCCGAATCCTGCTGCCAGGCGGCGCGGGCCGGCGTCCGCAAGAACTGCGGCGCATACGAACAGAGCAACTCGTGCGCATCCATGGCCAAGGCTGCCAGGCGATGGCGCGGGCCTTCCAGCACGGTGACCAGAGACTGGTCTTTGCCAGCGATCTCTACCCAAAGCGCCTCTTCCTGTGCGGGATTGAGTACGAGGCGGGCATCTAAGGCACGCTGATTCCACGCGGAGCGGACAAAGCTCGCCCAGTCGAGGATGTTGGGCGCTGGCCAGGCGGTCAGGCCCTCGGCCTGGCGAGCGCGATGGTAAGCGGAGGCAAGTGCGCGAGCTGCACGGTCGCTGGCCGTGACTACCTGGCCGCCCCCGCGCAGCCACAC
Organism: Occallatibacter sp.; assembly: GCA_050011175.1. Classification (GTDB taxonomy): domain Bacteria; phylum Acidobacteriota; class Terriglobia; order Terriglobales; family Acidobacteriaceae; genus Telmatobacter. Next base: position 212,539 of record JBEKJR010000002.1, on the reverse strand, counting down.
ATCGATCTCTACTGCTGCCAAGACCCCCATTCCAGCGTTATACGCTGCCGGGCCGTGGATGTGCCATCGGAAGGGCGCGAAATTGTGCCGAAGCTATTTCTGATTGGCAGGATGTGATGTTGCCGATGTTGAGTCCATGATGAAGGAGGTTCGGCGGCGTGCGCGGCAGCGTCGGAGACTGCTTCAGCCGCCGATAATCGAATCTGTGGAAACCGCGCGCAATCTCTCGCTGTTGAAGGACTACCAGGCGTATCTGCGCGTGGAAAAAGGGCTTCGGCCACTGAGTTGCGAGGCCTACGATAGCGACCTGAAGACCTTTGCCGAGTTCATTGAAGGGCGCAGCGGCATGCTGCTGACGGCGGCGCAGGAGGATGTGACGGCTTTTCTGGAGCATCTTCGCGGCCACGGCATCGACCAGCGTTCGGCGGCGCGCAAGCTGAGTTGCCTGCGCGGCTTTTACAAATGGCTTCTGCTCGACCGGCGCATCCATCACGACCCAACCGTGAATATTGAGTCGCCTAAAGCGTGGAAGGTGCTGCCCAAGTCTTTGGCCGAGCCTGAGGTGGCGGAGATGCTGGATCGGGCGCAGATGCAGGCCGAACATCCACAGGCGCGGGCCACAATCTTGCGCGACAGGGCGATTCTGGAGCTGCTCTACGCGGGCGGCTTGCGCGTCTCCGAGGTCACGGCGCTCAGAACCGGCGACTTGGCGCTCGATCTGGGCCGAGTGCAGGTGCGCGGCAAGGGTGACAAGGAGCGCATTGTGCCGCTGGGGAGAACCGCACTTCAGGCTTTGGAAGAGTATCTGCAACAGGGAAGGCCGCACCTGGCCCGCATCAGCTCGGTCGGAAAGGCGAGTGCCGCGCGACAGGACGCCACGCGGTTGTTTCTCTCGTTGCGCGGAATGCCGCTGACGCGGCAATGGGTCTGGCATGTGGTGAAGATGGCTAACTCGGCCGCCAGCCCGCACCGGCTGCGCCACAGTTGCGCCACGCACATGGTGGAGCACGGCGCCGACTTGCGCAGCGTGCAGTTGTTGCTGGGCCACGCTGACATCTCCACCACACAGGTCTACACGCACCTGGCGCTGGGCCGGCTGAAGGAGGTGCATCGCCAGCACCATCCCCGCGCTACGCGGCAGCGAGCGAAGGTTGTGGAGCTACCGGTTCCGCGCAGAGGACTACACCTGGTTTCGAGCTCTGCTCCAAACACCCAACTGGGCAGCGATCAACCGGGCGAGGAGACGGCATGAGCGCCCCAGCCGTTTCGTTGCCCGAGCAGACTGAAGCCACTTCGCTGGATTCGCTGGTGGCAGATTATTTGCGCGTGCTGGCCAATGAGCGCGGCGCATCGGCGCATACGATCCGTGCTTATGAACGCGAACTGCGCGGTTTTACCGCCTGGGTTGCCGAGCGCTACGGCCTAGCTCGATGCGTGGAGAGCATCGAACACACCGACATCCGCACCTACTTGGGCACGCTTTATGATCGCGGCCTGGCCAAGGCCTCCGCGGCGCGAGCGCTGGCGGCCATTCGCAGTTGGTTCCGCTGGCTGGCGCGCTCGGGACGCCTGGAGCAGAATGCAGCCTCGCTGGTGGCCACGCCGAAGTTACCCAAGCACCTGCCGCGCGTGCCCTCCATCGAGCAGATGAACCGCGTGGTGGATTCGGTCGCCGAGGATGCAGCCAGTTGGCCCGCGCGCGACACAACAATTCTGGAGCTGCTCTACGGCTGCGGTATCCGCAACGCCGAGCTGACCGGACTGAACCTCGAAGACATTCACTGGGCCAACGAGGCGATTCTGATTCGCGGCAAGGGACAGAAGCAGCGCTATGTTCCGCTGGGCGATGCGGCGGCCGAGGCCTTGCGCGCCTATCTCGCCGAGCGCGCCGCGCGGCTGGCCGCGGCTGGCGAAGAGAAGGGAATCGCGACTCCGGCCTTATTTCTCAATCTGCAACTGCGCGGGTTCGATAAGACAGGTCAGGCTCGTTTGACTACGCGCAGCGTTGGCCGCATCGTCAAGCGCATCGCTATTCTACGCGGCCTCTCCGCCGATGTTCATCCGCACACGCTGCGCCATGCCTTCGGAACGCATCTGCTGGAAGAAGGCGCAGACCTGCGCGCTATTCAGGAGCTATTGGGCCACGAACGCCTCTCGACTACGCAGCGTTACACGCAACTGACCACAGCTCAGTTGACAGTGGTCTACGACCGCACGCACCCGCGAGCGCGATAAGCACGACGAGAGGCAAATGCTGTTTGCCGCAAGTGTAAATCAATCCACGAAAAACAGCCCATTTTCCGCCAATTTTGCCCCAAAAATGCAGGATTCATGGGCGAAGGATTGGAGAATTGGCCATTCCAATTGGTAAAAAACCGGATTTTCCGGCGATTTTCGGAGGCCAAATCTCACCATGTGGGAAATTTTGGAGCTGAAAATTTTCCACAGGCATTGATTTTAAAGAGCTTACAAATAATCTGCAAGGTTTTTGGGAAAATTTATCCCCCCGGGGGGGAGGGGGGCCCGGTATAGACCGGGCGGATGTCCGACATATTGGACCGGGGGCATACCTGACAGATTGTCACGAGATGGAGGGCGCGCGAGTTCATTCTTCCATTGTGCGCGCGGAGTGGGAAATAATCTGCAAACACCTTTCGACTTTGTTCAAGGCAGGCTCTGCGATGGGGCCAAACGCTCGCTATCGGAACGCATAGGGTTCGTGTTCTACCAGGTTTCCTAATCAGGACATAGACCACCCAGTCAGGGCACGGTCGAAGTGCTAAGAATTCGATCATAGGACAGCTCCCAAGAAACACAGTATCGCAGGACCGGCAAATCATCGGCATAGCAGCCGCATTGATGGCTGCGTCCATTGTCTCGTTTCAGGGCAGTGCAAGATTAAAGTTTCAAATATTTAATGATTCTCTTCAAGTCCCGCAGCTTTGAGCCGAAAGGCTTCTTATCCAGTTGAGGATATGGCGGATTATGCGCCCAATCCCTGAGCCGGGCCTAGGAGCGAACATCATGTCTTCATCCTCCATGTGTTTTGGAGTCTATCAGCCGCAAACACAGGCCAGCGGGACTGAAGTGTTGCAGGGGCGGTTGCAGTCTCAAATGAGGACATGGTTGCCGGTCTTGGCATTCTCAATGGTCTTTGCCGTTGAGTCCACATCCTATTTAGGGGCGGACCGAACCAGCGATCCGTTGCGGCGATTGGCGGAGATGCTTTGCGGCTACGGGGTGGATGCGCACTGGGCCTTGATCCACCACCTCATCCGTAAGACGGGCCACTTTATGGGCTATGGAATTTTTTCCCTGGTTTGCTTTCGCGGCTTCTGGATCACGTTGCAGAATGCTGCGTTCCAAATGTTGCGGCAACTGCGGGCGCACGGGCTGGCGATTCTGGCGACCTTCCTGATGGCCAGCGCGGACGAGTTTCACCAGAGTTTCTTACCCAACAGGACCGGCCAGTTCAGCGATGTGTTGCTGGATTGCTGCGGAGCGGCGGCGCTGTGTTTTGTGCTCTTCCTTGGAATGCAGGCGGCTGAGGGACTAAGGCAGGCGCGGTATTCCCACCCTTTGCAACAAACGCAAAGGATGGGGCACGCAGTTTCGTTCCAATCGTAAAGGGCCGGATCAGTAACCGTGTAAGTACTTAGGTCGAGTAGTCCGCGTTGATGCTGACGTACTCATGGGTCAGGTCGGTGGTCCAGAAAACGCAGGAACCTGCGCCCTGGTGGAGCTGGATGGTGATGGAAAACTCCGGTTGAGAGATGTAGGCGTGGGCGGCGGCCTCGTCGAACTCCGCCGCGCGGCCGCCGTCGCGGCAGATGACCAGCTCACCGAAGCGGATGTCGATGCGCTCCGGGTCGATCTGCGCGCCGGAGTAGCCGATGGCCGCCATCAGCCGTCCCCAGTTGGGATCATTGCCGGCCCAGGCGGTCTTGACCAGCGGCGAGTGGGCGATGGCCTTGACGATCTTAAGCGCGTCCGCGTCCGTGGCCGCTCCCTCGATGCGCAACTCCACAACATGGGTAATGCCCTCTCCGTCGGCCACAATTTGCCGGGCCAGAGAGGCGCAGACCTGCGTGAGGGCAGCGGCGAAGGCGGCATTTCCCGGACCTATGACGGCCTGGCTGGCGCCCGAGGCCAGCAGCAGCACGGTGTCGTTGGTGGAGGTGTCGCCGTCCACCGAGATGCGGTTAAAGCTGACCTCGATGGACTGGCGCAGGTAGCCGTTCAACACTGCGGGCTCAACAGCCGCATCGGTAAGGATGTAGACCAGCATGGTGGCGTGCGGAATCAGTTGAGGATGAATCATTCCCGCGCCCTTGCAGAACGCGGCGATGCGGACTTCGCGTGGCGCGGCCTCCGGGCCGGGGAACTCCAGCCTGGCGAAGGCGGTCTTCTCTACCGTGTCGGTGGTGAGGATGGCCTGTGAAGCCTGCTGAAAGTGGTCGAAATCAGCGCCCAAAGATGCGGCGAGATGGGGCAAGGCGGCGATCAGCTTCTCCGCCGGCAGCGGGACGCCGATGACGCCCGTCGAGGAGGGAAAAACCTCCTCCGGGCGGCAGCCGAAGAGACGGGCCGCGGCCTGGCAGGTGGCGCGAGCCGCATCCAAACCGGCCTGACCGGCGGCGCAGTTGGCGTTGCCGGCGTTGATGGCCACCACGCGCACCTTGCCACCAGTGGCCCGCAGATGCTGCTTGTCCAGGATGAGCGGAGCGGCGGTGACGCGGTTGGCGGTAAAGGCGGCGGCAGCGCTCGCAGGCGCATCGGCCACGATGAGGGCAAAGTCGGTGCGGCCGCTCGTTTTAAGCCCCGCTTTGGCGGCGCCAAAGCGGAAGCCGCGAGGAAGAACAAACTGGGTGGCGACAGGTAGGGTGGCGTCTGGCATGTCGGCGATGGGTTTCAATCCATTTAATCTAGCAGGTGGAAAGGGGAGGTGAACAGGGAATAGGGAATAGGGAATAGGGAATAGGGAATAGGGAATAGGGAATAGGGAATAGGGAATAGGGAATAGGGAATAGCACGAGATTGATCGATGGCGGGAAAAAGACAATAAGGACAAAAAAGATAGGATGCGAGGAACGCATCCTATCTTTACCTTACGCGAAAACCGAGCGATCTATTCGATCGAACGTCCTGTCCTAGCGGGACTTCATGAACCTGTGACGAAGCATCCCAGCCAAGCCGAGCAGACCGGTGCCGAACAGGCTCAGTGTGCCGGGCTCAGGAACGACGCCTCCATTATCGTAGGTGTATATGGCCTCGACACTGGCGCCAGCCAATGTCGTCCCGCCTGCCCCTTCTGCGAATTGATTGGTGAGATTAGAAAAATCAGCGCCATTGACGGCAGTTCCAGAGAGAGTATAGTAAATATTTCCAGAGATTGCATAATCAGAAATATTCGCTGGGTACTCATCCACATAACCAGGTAAAACATTAAATGTGCCAGAATGATCGTAAACGGTAGTGGGAGCGACCGTTGCAAGTAGATAATTGCCAGCATCTTCTGTTCCACTGAGAATGAGCGGCGGAGTCAATCCGCTCAACGTAAGTGTAGTTGTGTTAGTGAAATCACTGATCAGCACAGAACCGTGAGTACCATCAACTGGAGGGTCATCTATATTAATACCCAACGAAACATACATACTCGTTGTGCCTTCACCCGAAAGGATAATCTCGACTCCAGTCAGCGTGTCGCTGCCAACGATACCGGGGGCACTATAGAAACCGCCTACGTACATAGAACCCATAGAGGGAGTGACTGCCGTTGAGTCAGAAATGGTGGAACCAACCACGATAACCGTGTTGGCCATTGCCATGGGGGCCATCAGCAGCGCTAAGGCTACGATAGCTAGAGTGATGATCGATGTATTGCGCAAGGTCTTCATTTTCGTCCTCTTTCGGTCCAAACCAGGAATGCCTGTATGGCTCCTTTTTGTTTGGTTTCCGTCTGATTGGGGCTACCAGGCGTCAACCGGGGCTGATGAATATCGGCACGTGCGGCAGTTCCTCTGGACACACGTACCAACCGGGACTTAGTCCATTCAAGTGTTATAGATGCATTTGATGGTCCCTGTCAATCTTTTTTTTGCATTTTCTTATGACTTTTGTAAGTTGTTGAATAATAAGATGATCGCAACTGCGCGAGCACAGATAACGAACCCGCAAAATCGCCGGCCGGGGTGAAAAAAATGCAAAGAATCGCATGGTTTTGGAGATTATGCCCCCGGCTATTGTCAGGGATCAGCGGCCGGTCTGCTCAAAGCATTGCAGGCCGTTCTCGATTTACCAGCCGCTTCTGAAACCTGGCCCTGACATCTGGCCACTTTTTGGCTGGCAGCCGGAAGGAAAAAGCCGATTCCGTGAAACCTCCTATTGACGAGCCAAGGGCGGAGAGGTAGATTAAGCGCACACGGGAAAGGAGGTTGATCCAGCTGATGCAAAAAGAATCTTCGAGATGTTTGTTACGTGAGGTGACTGAGGCCTAGGGCATCGCGCCGTAGGTCCCATGGCCGCCCCGGCGGAGAGAGTTTGGCCGCGGGGGATGCACTCGCATGAGCGCGATGGCCTTAGTCCAAACCCAACAGATCACCGCGACGGCCTGGGCAATGCGCCCAGGCCGCCGTTCTGTTTGGGGGGCGAAGACGGCCGGCGGATGCGAGGCGTGATCCGAGGAAGCCGCTCCAATCCGATACGGGGTTGTCTCGAAACGGGAAGGGACTATACGCCGCCGCAGAATCGAGGCTATCGCCAGAACAATGTGTGGTATCCGTTGATCTGGACGCAGGAGCAGCGAAGCGCAGCCTGCGCAATTTTTGCTTGAGACGCGCACTGTACGCCAGCAGGCAACGAGGGGCTCAACCGTGGATCTAAACATTGCAATTCAGAAACATGCCCAGTGGAAATTCAAATTCCTCAACGCGCTCCATAGAAAAGAGCTCATGGATACGGCCGCAATCTCCAAGGATAACAACTGCGAATTGGGCAAGTGGCTACACGGGGAAGCGAAAGCACTGTTTGGAAAGGAAGGCAGTTATGTTAAGTGCGTAGCTGACCATGTGGCCTTTCACGTAGAGGCGGGCAAAGTTGCAGTTTTGGTCAATGCGAATAAGGCAGACGAAGCCGAGCGCCTTATGGCCAGGGGGTCCGTCTATGATCAGGTATCCAGAAGAGTCGCGATTTCCATCATCGAACTGAAGAACGCAACTCGCCGGTAGTTGCATAAATACAGCAGTTCATGGCCGTGAAAGGGCAGAAGCGTTTCCTCCAGAGCGCCGCGCGGCGGTGTGCCAGGCAGGGCACGGCTGCGGTACACTCAGGCCCATGCGGGTCTTTGGCATCGATTGCGGGACGGATATTACCGGGTATGGCGTTGTGGAGTCGGACGACTCCGGAAGGAAGCCACGTCTGATGATGAAGGCCATGGGGGCTATCCGGATGGCCAAGTCCAAAACGACGGCCGAGCGGCTGGAGCAAGTCTATAGCGAGTTGAGCGCCGAGCTGGAGCGCTGGAAGCCGGATGCGGTGGCCATCGAGGAGGTTTTTTACTCGGTGAACGTTAAATCGGCGCTGAAGCTGGGGCAGGTGCGGGGCGTGGCGCTGCTGGCGGCGGCTAAGCAGGGGTTTCCGGTGGCCGAGTATGCGCCGTTGACGATCAAATCCAGCGTGGTGGGCTATGGTCTGGCGAAAAAGGAGCAGGTCCAGTTCATGGTGGCGCGGCTGCTGGAGATGGCCGAGACGCCTGAGCCGCCCGATGCCGCCGACGCCCTGGCCATCGCCATCTGCCACATCCATACCGCGCAGACGTTGGCGCTGCAAGGGGTAACCCGCCGCTAAGTTCCTGTCTAGATCAGAGGCTCCTCAGCGCTGCATGACCGGCTTTGACCGATGCGGCGGAGCGGCGGAGGCCTCGTGAGTTTCGTCAGTCTGCAAGGTGTACTGATCGTGCAGAATGACATTGAGCAGCGATTTGTGAACGCGGATGCGGCCGTCGTAATCGATGAGGCCGAGCCTGCGAAATCGGTTCATGAAGAAGCTGACGCGGGAGCGTGTGGTGCCGACCATCTCCGCCAGAGTTTCCTGGGTGATGGCAGGAATGAAGGGTTCCGGCTTGCCCGGCTCGCCAAATTCGGCCATCAGGAGAAGGATTCTGGCCAGGCGCTTCTCGCTGGAGTTGAATAGCTGATCAACCAGATCGGCCTGGGTGCGCATGCTCCGGGCCAGCAGAAATTTCAGGTACATATCGGAGAGGGAACGCTCCTCGTGCATCACGCGGATCATCTCTTCCCGCGCAATTTCGAGCGCCGTGCAGGCAACCATGGCCGTGGCGGTGACCAAATGCAGAGCGCCCACGCTGGCCAGCGACTCCTCTCCAATGAACTCCCCGGCGGAGAGAAGCGCGACCGTGCCCTCCTTGCCCTGGGGCGAGACAACGGTGAGTTTTGCGCGGCCCGTGCGCAGATAGAAGATGGAAACAGCCGGATCTCCCTGCGAAAAGAAGGTCTGTTTGGGCAGCAAATGGACGACTTTTCGTCCCACGCCTGCTTCTTCCAGGAAGACGGCGAGATTAAAGGTCATATTTCTCACCTCCACCATGTGAATGGACCGTCCCTGGCCCGGTCTTCACGGAAGAAGTTCGGGCGCATACGTGAGCACATCAGCTATGAGGAAGCCAGGGGAGTTCGTCCTGCACCTACCCGAACGCGCATATCATACACCGAATTGCATAGGTTGCAATGTTTATTTTTGAACACCTCCCGCGGATTGACGTCTAGGCGGCGGATTGACGCAAACGCGGCGGCTTTGAAAGACTGCCCGCATGGAGTACAGAGGGAAGGTGGAGTACGCCCAGGAGCGGAAGATGCGGACGCGGAATACGCGTCTCTACCGTCTGGCACATTGGCCGATCTGGATCGGGGTGTTTTTTCTGGCGCCGGGACCGCTGACATTCAGGCTCTTTGCACACGAGTTCAACTGGTGGAACTGGGCTTGGCTGGGATTGGTGCTGACGTGTACGGGCGTGTCCGCATTGCGCGGGCGGTTGCCGGGAAGCGAACCAGCGCCTTATATTCTGCGCTTCGACGAGGACAAGCCGAATCCGCTCTACCGTCGGGTCTGCTACAGCTTCGCGTGGAATGCCGCTGTTAGCTATGCGCTGCTGAACCTGTGCGGCCTGCTGATCGCCGCAGTGACAGGCGCGTGGCGCATGAAGCAGATTTACTATTACGCCTACCTGCCGCTGACGGCGGTGATTTTGCTGCTGGGCGCGCTGGGCAAACTGCCGCGGGTAGAGTCCTCAACCAGGAAAGAAGGCACTCATCGGCGGTACTTCTACGGCACGGTTTGGGCGGTAACGGCGGCGCAGGCGGTGTTGCTGGTGCTGTGGAAGACGCTGCCTCGTAGCGGTGCGACCAATCTGGTCAAGCTGGGTGCGTTTTTGGGCACTCTGACGCTGATGGGCTGGTTTGCCTATCGCGGGATGCTGCTGCGGACGAGGCCGATCTTGCCGGGGGAGAGCATGGTAGCGGATTAAGGCGTCTCCCACGCCTCAAAATTGAGAAAAGTGACACTTGCATCTGAGCATATCTCAACTTTGTGGCTACCGGATCGGCTGATAAGGCTCGACGCGCAACAAATCGGTGAGGATGCCTCGCTCCTCGGAGGTGAAAACGCCCTGGTAGCGCGCGGAGTTGAGCACCATGGGACGCTGGTCCAGCGGAACCGCGCGCAAGTCCTGGAAGGCGCGCCTCATCATCGCCTGGCGGGCAACGGGCAGCTCGGCCCAGCGGCGCGCGGATTGGTTGATCCGCATCTGTTCCTGAGGCGGCAGGTGCTCGATCATCTCAGCGCGGGCCAAGCGGCGCTGCCGCTGCTCCTCGGGCAACTGGTTTACCTGATGCAATTGCTCAACAACCCGCTGCTGCTCGACAGGGGAAAGGCGGCGGAAGGTGGGATCGCCTCGCAGCACCCGTTCCTGCTCCTGGACAGGAAGATTGCGGTGCTGATTGAACCAGTCGCCCAGATGGCCCGGAGGACCCGGAGCAAGCGGGACATGGCCCGGATAGGCGGGGCGGGAATTACCAGGACCCATGTAAGCCGGAGCAGGATACGTGGAATGGGGATAAGCAGGGCCTTGATTACCGGGGCGAAGCGCGGGGTAGCCGGGCATCGCTGGCCGCGGGACGCTGGTTGGCGGCCGGGCCGGCTGAGCTGAGGGTGAGGAATGAGGAACGGAGGCGCCGGAGTGCTGGCCGCGTGCCCAGGCTGCAGGCACACAAAGAAGGATGGCTACCGCGGCTATGGCCACGCGGCCGATCCATCCCGCATTGTGTGCTTCAGTGAACATTCTTTTCCGGCCCCTGGTTTATGGTTAGTCTCCGCTTTCGTTGCTGCCGGAGAGCGCCTCCAACTGGTCAAGCAGTTGGGCGTTGCTCTCCATGGTTTGCAGGTCATGCACCACAGCGGTCTGTCTGGGGGATGCTGGAGGCTGGTTCCAGTCGGTGATGCCCAGGGTGATGCCCAGGGTGATGCCCAGATAGGTTCCTCCGCCTACCACGCCTACAAGCAGCATGACACTCAGCGCCATGGCCGCCAGCGGACGAACATGAGCGACCGGATGAAAAGCTAAGCGGGCGCGCAGACTTGCCAACCATCCGGCCGGCTCAGTCTCGCGCTCCTCCCTGAGGCGAGCCTCCAGACGAGTGAGGAAGTATGGGTTGGGTTCCGGCGTCTTCCAGGTATCCAGCAGGTTCATGGTCGCCCGCAGCTCATCCAGCTCCCGGCGGCAGCGCTCACACCCAGACAAATGCGCCTGCACCTTGGCCGGCAAAGCGGCCGTCGCAGCAGGATCAAGCAGCAGGCTCGTCAGCTTCGCGTCCATCCCAGTGCAATTCGATTTCATTCGCATTGTTGGCATCCGTACCATCAACGCCACCCCGCTTCCCCGCCGGTCAAGTCCGGCTTGTTTCCGTTAAACAAATTCCTTCAACGTGCCTCTCAACGTCTGGTATGCGCGAAAGAGCAGCGACTTGGTTGCTGACTCGCTCAGCCTGAGCACTTCGCCGATCTCGCGGTAATCCAATCCCTGATACTTGTGCATCAGGACGGCCATCCTTTGACGTTCGGGCAGCGCCATGACATGGGTCCGAATGGCTTTCATGCGCTCCTCGCGCAAGAGGCGCTGCTCCACAGAGGGCTCATCATCAGCTACGTCCGGAGTGGCGCCGGTCTGCTCGTCCGGTGCATCCAGATATACATTTCGCGCGGCCCGTTCGTACTTTGTGTCGCGCGCATGATTGACCGCCAGGTTGGTGGCTATCCGGTAGAGCCAGGTGGAGAACCTGGCCTCTGCCCGGTAGCTCTGCCTGGAGCGGTAAACGCGCAGGAACACCTCCTGCGCAAGTTCCTCGGCAATTGCCTGGTTGTGGACCATCCGAAAAAGAAAGTGGAAGATGGGCCGGTGATATTTCTCCGCCAGGTAGTTGAATCCCGCTTCGTCGCCGGCGGCGGCGCGCAGCATGACAGCGGCGTCACTGGAGGGGTCAAGGCTTGTGGCCAAATCCCGCCGTCCTTCCGGACGCGTAGCCGGACCCGCTCCCAGGGACGAATTGTCCAGGACCAGGGTTGCCATATCCACAAGAACCCTATCAGGGCTGGAATGTTGCGCCGAAAGAGCAGTTTGCGGGCTGAAATTCTTGTCTGTGGGCAGACCAGGGCGGGAACCGGGCGGGCGGCTGCCGGTTCTGGCCATCAGGGGCGCTAAACCGGTTTCAGAAAGGCTTGAACCGGAACGGCCAGACCCTACCAACCCAAGGCCGCCGGGGGCCAGAACCGGGCATAACAATGGCTTCTCGTCTGGCGGGAAGCCGGCTGCACGGCGAATTGATCTGGCGTTCCGGCGCATGGACAGTTGAGTGCAGGTTCCGGCAGGCCTGATTTGGCTGCCAGGGGTGGCCGCAAAGCCCCACTGGTGTTACTCTAACCTACGGGATGCCCTGCTGGCTCGTCAGCGGCCAGTCCTCGCCAGCCTTCGCAAGGGGCGCTTAACTCAGCGGTAGAGTGCCACCTTCACACGGTGGAAGTCGCAGGTTCGAATCCTGCAGCGCCCACCAATACCTTGTTTTAAGCCATCCAAAGAGGTTCAGAGAATCGCGCTACTCCCCAGCGGAGCAGCAAGAGAACCATTTGTTGACCAAAGATAAGAAACTGTATGCATACGTAGAGTACATGGATCGCATCGGCGACCGTCGCTGCCATTGGGCTAAACAACGCCCATATTGAGGTGAGCTTGATCCTCTCAATAAGATGAAAAGAAAATCGCTAAGTCACCTCAGCAATTTTTTCCTAGGCCAGAGCCTTGGCTGCCTTGTTCACGTCGGCCGGCTCAACTGTAATGAGTGCACCAAAGCGGCCCGCGCCGGCGCTCAAGGCGTGAAGCGCGGTCACGTTGATACCTGCTTCCGCCAATTTACATGCCAGTTCGGCAACTGCGCCGAGGCGGTCTTCACCTTTTACCAAGAACGCCTTCTGCTTCTTGCCCAGGGTGAGGCCGGCTTTCTTGCCTGCCGCGCCGACTCCCGGCGTATTCTCATCCACAATAACGATGATTTCGGCGTTCCGCGCCGTCTTCCGGTAGCCCAGCAAGCCAGTCAAGTTGACTCCCGCCTCTTTGAAAGCCGTCAAGACTCGAACGCCTTCTCCTACCTTGTGAGGTATTGCAGCTACATAGTACTCAACTCGTGAAATTTCATCAGCCATAGTCGTTCTCCTTCCAATAGATTACGCCAATTCATGTTTCCAGGCGTGGTAGTTCTAAAAACGCGCATTGGACTTCCATGAGAAGGCCGGTCGATGTCAAGTGCTTATAGACTTCAGCGAGGGCTCGGAGCTGAGAGTTTGAACCGAAGACCAGATCGACTACGGTGCCCACGGTCAAAAAGAGGATTGTTCGGTACGCTGGATAATCTCCTCCTGCAAAGCCGAGGAGAGATCGCAAAAATAGTCGCTGTAGCCGGCCACTCGGACGATCAGGTCGCGGTACCGCTCGGGCTGGGCCTGGGCCTCCCGGAGCTTGGCCACACTCACAACATTGAACTGCAGATGGTGGCCGTCTAATTTGAAATAAGTGCGCACCAAACTGTGCAGGTTGTCGATTCCGGCATCACCCTCTAAAAGACTCGGGGAGAACTTCATGTTCAAAAGGGTTCCGCCGGTTTTGACGTGGTCCATCTTGGCGGCGGATTTGAGTACGGCCGTTGGACCCTGACGGTCCGCGCCCTGAACCGGGCTGATGCCTTCGGAAAGCGGCAGGCCCTTGCGGCGGCCGTCGGGGGTTGCGAGGCAGACCTCGCCGAAGTAGATGTGGCATGTGGTGGGCAGCATCTCCAGGCGGTAGGCGCCACCCTTGGTGTTGGGGCGGCCGTCGATAGCCTCAAACAGCATCCTGAAAGTGCGCGTCATCTGGTCATCCGCGAAGTCGTCATCGTTGCCGTATTTGTGGGTCTTGTTCACGAGCCGCTGGCGCAGGGTTTCCATGCCCTCGAAATCGCTGTCGAGTATCTGAATGAAGCTGGACAGGGTCAACTCTTTCTTGTCGAATACAACTTCCTTGAGCGCGGAGAGGCTGTCGCTGATGCTGCCGATGCCCACGGCCTGGATGAAGGTGTTGTTGTAGCGCGCGCCGCCGGCGTTGTAATCCATTCCGCGGGCGATGCAGTCGTCCGTGATGACCGAAAGGAAGGTGTGGGGCATGCGAGTCGCGTACAGGCGCTCGATCAGTTGATTGCCGCGGATCTTAATATCCAGGACGTGGCGGACCTGGGTCTTGAACGCGGAGAACAGGTCGTCATAGTTGGTGAATGTGGCGGGGTCCGGGGTTCTGGCGCCGATTTGCTTGCCGGTGTGCGGGTCGAGCCCGCGGTGCAGGGCAAGTTCCAGCATCTTCACCAGATTGAAGTACCCGGTGAGGATGTAGGCCTCCTTGCCGAAGGCGCCCACCTCCACGCAGCCGGAGCAGCCGCCTTCCCGTGCATCTTCCAGGGTTTTGCCCTGGCGCAATTGTTCTTCTACCACCAAATCGGCGTTGAACAGGGACGGGAAACCGTAGCCCTTGCGAATGACCTTCAGGGCGTGCTTGAGAACATTATCCGGGGTCTTGCGGGAGACCTGCATGTTGCTGCTGGGCTGCAGCAGGTGCATCTCGTCAATGATTTCCAGGAGCAGATGGGTGAGGTCATTGGAGCCGTCAGAGCCGTCCCGCAGGAGGCCGGCCAGATTGATGTTGGCGAAATCCGTAAGGGTGCCGCTCTCTGCCGCGGTCACCCCTTGCTTGGCCGGCGCCGTATGGTTGTTGAACTTGATGAAGAAGCACTCCAGCAGTTCCTTGGCCTGTTCCCTGGTCAGGCTGCCTTCTGCCAATTCTTTTTGGTAGAAGGGCCATAGGTGCTGGTCCAGGTGGCCGGGGCTGAAGGCATCCCAGCCGTTCAATTCGGTGATGACGCTGAGATGGCAGAACCAATAATACTGCAACGCTTCCTGAAAGCTGCCGGGAGCATGGGCCGGGACACGGCGGCAGACTTCGGCAATCTTGAGCAGCTCCTGCCGGCGTGCCGGGCCGGCGGTTCTCGTTTTAGTCTCGGCCAGCTCGGCGTAGCGCTCGGCCCAGCGCATGACGGCATCACAAGACAGAGCCATGCCGCGCAACTCCTCGCGCTTGTCCAGGGCCTGGGGATCACGCTCGAAATCCAGGTCCGCGATAGCCTTGGCGATATCGGCCTTGAAGTCCAGCATGCCCTTGCGGTAGAGCTTGCCATCGGCCACAGTGTGACCCGGGGCGCGCTGTTCCATGAACTCGGTGAAGCAGCCGGCCTCATAAGCATCGAGCCACTCCTGGGGCAGCTCCGCGAACATCCGGTCGCGCATGGAGCGGTCTTTCCAGTAAGGGATGATCTCCCGCTGGTACAGCTCGATCACCGACGGATCCACCTTGTACTGGGTCAGCGGCCGGGAATCCAGAATCCGCAGGTCTTCCGTGCTATGGCAGGTCAGCTCGGGAAAGGTCGGTACGGCCTTGGGCCTGGGGCCGCGCTCGCCGACGATCAGCTCTCCCTCGCCCAGCCACAGTTCCTTATGTTCCACAATCGCGCAGAAGCTCATCCCTCTCAGCACGGGCATGCTGAACTTGCCGTAATTCTCCCGGTAGAAACTGGTAACGATTTCCGCCCTCTCGCCGGTGATGGATGGCGTCGCCGCCAGGCTTTCCCGGCGGAGTCGTTCAGTGCGTTCACTCATGGGCGGCCTCCGATAGTGGTCACAAGCCCACTGCCGCGAAATATCGCAGCCAGTGATTCGAGTCGTTGCGGGGTGGGGGCTTGCAGCCCGGCCAAAGTATAGGTTATGCCCATGCGGGCGAACTTGGGTTCTCCGATGCGGTGATAGGGCAGCAGATCGACCCGGCGGACTCTCGCCAGGGAAGAAACGAACCGGGCCGCGGCTTCCATGTTGCCGTCATCGTCGTTGATGCCGGGAATGACCGGCACCCGAATCCGAATTTCCGTGGGCATTCCGGAAAGGGCTTTCAGGTTGTCCAGGATGATTCGGTTGGATCGGCCGGTGGCCGCTTGGTGGCGATCATCGTCCATCAACTTCAGGTCGTAGAGAACCAGCGATGAACGCCGCGCAGCTTCCTGGAGATCATTCCATGGAGCGTATCCGCACGTATCCAGCGCCGTATGCACTCCTTCAGTGCGCAGGAGTTCCAGGGTTTCGATGAGGAATGGCATTTGCAGAAGGGGCTCGCCCCCTGAAAAGGTCACCCCCCCGCCGGACTCGTCGAAAAAGATCCGGTCTTTAAGCAAGAGCTTGACCAGGGCGGCCAATTCCATCTCATGGCCGGCCTTCTGCAGGGCGCCAGTTGGACAGGCCTCCAAGTCCATGTCGGTCAATACCCGGATTCCACGCCCCGCCAACTCCTCTTCGCTGCAAAGACCGCAAGCCATGCAGCGGTTTTCCATGCGAACAAACTCGGCCTGGGGCATCCAGCTTTCCGGATTATGGCACCACAGGCAAGAGAGCGGGCAGCCTTTCATGAATACGGTGCTCCTCAGCCCTGGACCATCCTGTAGGGAAAACCGCTGGATGTTGAAGATCAACCCGTGGTTCATTCCGGCTTTTGCTTGTGTTTTAACTCCCACTTCCTCCGCCCTTTGACTGGCGCCGCTCCTTAGGAAACCCGATGCTTGGAGATTACTGCCCAAACGTTGGAATAGCAAATTCAAAGGCCACTTATTGAGTGATCCGGGTACCTTATGATTTACAGGATGACGGGCAAACTCGAAACGGACCAGGAGAACCACGGATACGCACCGAAAAACGTCCTCATAGCTTATGGTTCATACTTTAGAGGTGCGGACATGGTGGCAACGAACGGTGATTTTGCTGGCGGCCCTGGCAACCGCAGGTTCGACAGGCTGGGCGCAGACGAACGGTGTGGCGCAGGGCAGGACGCATGCTGGCACACACTGGCAGCATGCAATCGATCAAGCCGCAAGCATGGCTCCAGAGGCGCGGATTCTGGTGCTGGAGATCGGCTCGGGAGATCTTCTGGCGTCGGCCCACATTGTTGAAGCGAGCCGCACCCTGGAAACACCTGGCTCTACTCTGAAACCTCTGATTCTTTACTACGCTCTTGCGTCCCAGCTTTGGGACCCGGAGCGCAGGGTTACGTGCAGCCGTAAGATGCATATTGGCAGCCACCAGCTTAACTGCTCCCACCCGGCAGCAGACCCCATGAATACAGAGCAGGCGCTAACCTGGTCCTGCAATGCATATTTTGCGGAGTTGGCCGGAGCGCTTACGCCGGAGGAGCTGCGCAAGGCGCTCAGCGAACGGAACCTACTGGCTGCCACGGGTCTGAAAGCGGGAGAAAATGTGGCGTATTTTCATATGCCACGCACACGAGAACAGATTCAGCTTGTGGCCTTAGGCGTGGAAGGAATTCGAGTAACGTTGACGGAGTTAGCGGAGGCTTACCGGTCGTTGGCGATTGAGTTGGCGGCGCATCCGGAGTCCGTGGCGACGAGAACTGTTCGCGTTGGCTTATCAGAGTCGGCCAGCTTCGGCATGGCGGACGCTGCCGCATTTGGCGGTGTGCCTATTGCCGGTAAGACCGGTACGGCCAGCGCGGAGAGCGGCGGAACAACCCACGGCTGGTTCGTGGGCCTTGCGCCAGCCGAGTCGCCGCAGGTCGTGGTGGCCGTTTATATACCAGTGGGGCACGGCTCGGATGCGGCGCTGGTGGCCGCAAGTGTGCTGGCGCACTCGCCGCTGAGGAAGCCATGAAGCAGATCTGGCTGATTCTATGCATCGCTTTACTGGCTGTCCATACAGCCGGGCAACAACAGACAGCCCCACGCGCGACGATTCGCGTGGGCCTGTGGACACTATGGCGCGATCATGAGGCAACCATCACGACGATTTCCGGCGCGTCACTTCGCCTCTGTGAGACGTGTAGCGCCAAGCCGCTTGCAACCATGGCGCTGGGGGTAAACAATGCCGGGTTGACGTGGAAGGATCAGAACGGTCAGGCACACACTTCGGCCGTATTGCTGCTCGCGGGCAGTTATAAAATCTCCGCTCATGGGGAACCGCTGACGCTCGACTATCCCCTCAAAATCACGGCGCGCTCGGGTGCGCTGGTTGTGGCAGCAACACTGCCGGTCGAACGCTACGTGGAGTTTGTTGTGGCTGCCGAGAGCGGGGCGGCGGACACCTTTGAATCGCGCAAGGCGCTGGCGGTGGTGGCGCGCAGCTTTGCGCTTGCTCCCTCTCACGGGCACGCCAGTTTCAACGTTTGCGACTCGACTCATTGCCAGTGGGTACACTGGCGCACCACCTCCGAGGCACACGCGGCAATGCTGGCCACCGCCGGAGAGAGTTTGTGGCGGAATGGGAACCGCGCCGAAGCGTTCTTCCATCAGAACTGCGGAGGCCGCACGGCATCGGCCTCGGAGGTTTGGCCTGGGCGCGCCGTATCCGATCAAGCTACGAGGGGTTTTCTGGTGTCTCGCAGCGACCCCTATTGCCAGCGTGTTGGATCGAGCGAGTGGTCGGCGACTCTCTCCCGCGTGGAGTTAACCCAGGCTCTGGCCGCGGCGGGGTTGGCCGCTCCCGGATGGAAGAGCCTCACCGTCGCTCAGCGCGGCGACTCCGGCCGCGTCACCGTGCTGATGGCGGACGCGACAAAGATTCCGGCCGAGGATTTTCGCCTGGCCGTAGGCCGCGCTCTGGGATGGAATCGGATTCGCAGCAACTGGTTTGAGATCACGGCGGAGGGAGACAACTTTCTCTTTCATGGCCGCGGCTCGGGTCATGGCGTAGGCCTCTGCCAGACAGGCGCGGCGGAGATGGGGCGCGAGGGACGCAGTTACCGCGAGATTCTTGCGCAGTACTTTCCCGGCGCAACGCTGGCGGAAGTAACGACGGGCGCTGCCTGGCAGACGTATGCCGGGCAGGGCTTCACGTTGGAGAGTAGCGAGGCGGCGGACGGTGCGTACATTCCGGTCCTGGCGCGCGCTTTGAACGAGGCGGAAAACCGCAGCGGGCTTACTGCGCGCACCGCGATTTCGGTCCGCGCTTACCGCTCCACGCCGGCCTTTCGCCAGGCAACGCTCGCGCCCGGCTGGGTGGCGGCCTTCACCGAAGGCGACCAAATAGCCCTACAGCCCGTGCGAATTCTGGCTGCACGCAAGCTGCTGGCGACTGTACTGCGCCACGAGTTTCTGCACGCGCTAGTGGAGGAGCAAGCCACCGCGCACACGCCACTCTGGCTGCGCGAAGGGCTGGTGGAAACATGGTCCGGCAATGAGCGGCCAGGACAGAAACCTGTGCTTACTCTCGATCAGATCAACCAGAAGCTGGTCCACGCGGCCAATGAAACGGAGTCGGAGGGTGCGCACCGCGCCGCTGGCTGGTACGCGCAACAACTCCTGGATCGCTTTGGCCGCGAGCAGGTGCTGGAATGGCTGCGCAACGGCGTTCCGCAAACCGCGTTAGATTCCCTCCGTTGACGGCGGCTTCACAGAATTCTACTGGCCTTTATCCTCCGTCCCAGACAGCCCAAGACTCAGCAATTGTTCCTCTTTGGGCGACGGTTGGCGGTCGAAGAGCACGGCCAACCAACCGAGCAACAGAAGCCAAATGCCCATATCCACCACTTTGACCACGCCCAGGTTCAGCTCCGCAACCCAGGTCTGAGTGGAGAATAAGACGGCAGAAATCAGTTCCACCAACACCACCGTGAGAGCCGCAAGTAGTACAACCAGCCACCAACGCCAATTACTCAGCACTCTCAGAACCCTCCGCCACGGCAGCCGCAAGCCCCAATTCGCCGAGACCGCCGCGAAGGGAATCAGAATAGCGGGCGCCACCACCCAGCCGAGCACCCATGGCGCAATCGGCGTGTACCAAAGGCTCAGCGAAATCGCGACGATCAGGGCCAGAACCGCCCAGATCATCATCGCAAGCGTTCCCCAGACCATCCGTACGCGCCTTCCGGTGTCGTTCAACAGAGAGCGGAACGTCCCTGCCTGCACAACTAGCGCCGCGATGGCCAGCACCACCATCAGCGACTCCAGCAACACATTGAGCGCTGCCAACCAGCCGTTTTTGCCGGTGAGCTGCGCCTGTGCCCAATTCAACAAAATCCCCAGCAGAAGCCAGATGAACTGCGCCTTAATCCAATTGCGGCTATTCCGCAGGCGCTTGAACAATTCCGAGATGTCCTCGTACTCGGGCAATGGTTGCTGTCGCCCGAAGAGCACAGCAGCCCAACCAAGCAACAGAACCCAACTGCCCACCGCCAGCAAGTACGTCGCGACCAGCTTCGATACCACACGAATTTCCTGCGCTAGTACTGTTCCATGCGGCGCCGCGGCAAAGAAGCGGCCCGGCAGCCAGACGACCACCAACGCGGCGATCAGCACTCCCATCCACCAGCGCCAATTCCACAGCAGGTGCAGAACCCTCCGCAACCGCAGCCGGAAGCCCCATTGAGTCGAGGCCACTGCGTAAGGAATAACCTTGGCCGGCACTACGATCCAGCGCAGCACCCACTCCAGAACACTCAGCCAGAGCCCAATATGCTCATAGGTGAAAAACCTCGCCCGCGCATTAGCCGGAGCATGCGAGTTCAGGTAGCCAGCCCATTGCGGAATCTGGTCGTCGCACCAATCCATCAGCGCCCAGAAAATCCACGCCACCGCGGCCCAAAGCAGCAGCGAAACCGCGCCCCACACCAGCTTGACGCGCTTGCCGTCGTCGTTGGCTAGGCTGCGTATGGTTCCGGCCTGTAACGCAAAAATTGAGATGGCCAACAACAAGGGCAACAGCAGCGAGAGCGCCACCTGCCAAAGGCGCTTCTCCGGCAGGAGTGTCCAAGCGATTCCGATCAGGATCAACAGCAGGGTCCCAACGAACTGCGCCGCCACCCAAAGGCGGCTCTGGCGCAGACGGCCAAACAAGTCTTTGAATAAAATCACGGCTGCACCTCCAGAGTTGCCGGATCGGTAGTGGCTTGCACATTCGATTGATACATGGGCCCAGTCTGCGCCGGACTGATGACGAACTTGCCGGGATTGACCACCTTGAGCAGGTAGACATACTCGCGACGGTTGCCAAAGTCGGTGTTGAAGAAAGCCGCGCGGTCGTCGTGGAACTCCTTGCGCGTAAACCAGTCGGCCCACCAGTCAGGCTTGTGGTTGAGCGTGTAGAGACCGGTGTTGGGCAGGAACTCCGTGCCCGCCGGAATCGGGTCCTCGGCCAGCAGATACTTCCATGTGGTTCCATTCAGCGCCAGCCGCACGGCTACAATGTCGCCCACATGGACCGCGCCCTTCAGAGGCACAAGATCGTAAGTGATTGCATCCGTCGGCTTGGGCTGATTCTTCTGCAGCAGGTAGTAGTCGCGGGTGATATTCAGCGCCAGTTGTCCTTGCTGGAAGTTCTTTCGGTCCGCCGAATACCAGGCGCTCTCCGTGGACCAGTAGGTAATACCGTTGCCGCTCTTGTGGACGGTCACCTGGCCGCCATTGGCAGCCTGCGCCGCGGAGACCTTAATCTTCCATGGCAGCGCAAAGCCATCGCCGGGGCCGAAGTGCCGCTTGCCCACGCTCGCGCCGTTGACCAGCACCTCCACGTCGGAACTATTGGCGAGTTCGCCGCTCAAGGCCAGGTAGTCAGTCAGTCCGCCGATCACCATTGCGGTCTGCTTGGTCGAGTACCAGTAATAGCCGTTGCGATGCTTGCCAAGCCACTGCGCCGCCTTGGGCAGCAGGCCGCTTGAGCGATCCTGGCGCACTAGAAGTTTGAGCGCAAGGGCGGTGGTTTCGTTAGAGGTATCGTCCCAATAATCGAGCAACCCGTCGTAGGCGCCCGTCCAATAAGCATCGGTATCGGTGGTCTTGGCCTTCTTTTCCAGCAATAGCGCCGCGTCGTGTGCACGAGGATCCGCAGCCGCATCCAAAGCCAATCCAACCAGCGCCAGCCCCTCGTCGCTCAGCTTGTCGCGGCTATCCCATGCCTTGTCGAGATATTCTTTGGGCGGGCTGCCGGTGGTAGACAGCGTGTAGACCACGTAGGCACGGAGGTCGGGAATCATCTCCGGGTGCGCAACCAGTGTGAAAATAAGCCAGTTACGGCCTTTGTTGAACCGATTCTCGTCAATTTTGTAACCGGCTGCTTTGGCCTGACCCAGCCCGCTGACCACATAGGCGGTCATGAAGACGCGGCTGGGATCATCCTGCCACCAGCCCCAGCCGCCATCGTCGTGCTGGAAGCTGTACAGCCGCTCAAGGCCCGCGCGCACCATATCGTTCAGCGTGGCGCGATCAATGGGCGATTTGATGTGCAGCTTGTCCACCGCCTCAGCCACGATCAAATCCGGAAGGAAGCTGGACATGGTCTGCTCGGTGCAGCCCCACGGATAACTGGTCAGGTAGTCGAGCGCATCGAAGACCGTGCCGGCCACGCTGGGCGCAACCGTGATGGTGATTCCATGCGTCCCCACATCCGAGTTAGCCGGATAACTGTAACTCCACTGACTCTGCCCATCGCCGCTGAAAACCACTCCCGAGCCGGCCGCCCGCTGCTTCACGCCAAAGGGAAGCACCGGCAGCGTGATCTCCAGCGCGTCGGATTCTTCATTGGTCAGCGCCTTGGCGGTCAGCACCGCGTTGCCGGTCGCGCCCGCACGCACGCGCCAATCCACCCAGCTCTCGCCCTTGGCGGGAATGCTGACCTTCTGGGTTTGGCCGCCGATCACATCGACCCCAGTTACATCCAGCGCAAAGGTCACGTCCTTGGTTGTTTCCAAATAGTTGTGAGCAATCACCCGCAGCGTTGTTTCATCACCCTGGCGGAAGAAGCGCGGCGCGGCAAGGCGCACAATCAAGTTCTTGCGCACCAGCACCCGCGTCACCACGCCGCCAGCCTTGCCGTCGTCGGTCATGGCGCGAATCGTTGTCCGCCAAGTGGTAAGCGAATCCGGGAAGGTGAAGGTGACGCGCGCATGGCCATCGGGGCCGGTGTGCACATTGGGATTCCAATAGGCGGTATCCGGGAAGGCCTTGCGCACCTTGGGCACCACCAGGTCTGAGCCCGGCTTGACCTCGGCCAGCCGCGGATGGAAGAACCCATCGTTCAGCCGGGCCAGCAGCGGAGATTTGGTTCCCGCCTCGCCGTAGAAGTAATAGTTGAAGGAGCTCTGCGGATCGAGTCCCACTTCGCGCCGTGGATAGAATGCGTTCACGATGTTGCCGCTCTCGTCGGGGCGCACCGAATAGAGTGCCTCGTCTACCTCGCCAAAGCTCAAGTCTGTCTCAACAGGTTTGCCCGACAAATCGACAACCAACACATCGAAGCTGCCTGTTTCTCCCGGCAAATAGCGCGGCTTGCTGGGCGTGGCCGTGATGGTCAGAGTCCGCTCCACCAGCGGGACTTTTAGGCTTTTCTGCGCGGTGATCAACTGGTCATCGTGGACGATCACCGCGCACACCACCAGGTTGGGCTGCGCCAGCTTGGTAATCGGGACATCGAAAGCGACGGTCTCGCTAGAGGCGTGAACCAGTTGCCGCAACTGCACGCTGTTGCCCTCAGCCGTCACCACAGCCCACGATTCCTTGAGTCCGGTGACCAGCAGCAAATGCGCCACATCGCCTACTTGATAGCTCTTCTTGTCGGCGATTATCTGCGCTTGCGTGTTGGGATTGGCCCACTCGCCGGCGCCGTTCCAGATCCATATCCAGGTGTGATCCTCGATGGTCCGGTTCTCCGGCGTCTGCGCGCTCGCGGTAACTTGAAAGTCGCCGTTGACCCCATTCCAACTGTTGACCGGCAGCTCCACCAGCACCATGCCGTCGGCTCCCGTCGCGGCGTCGATGCCGGTCATGGGCGTCACCGTGCGCTGGCGCGTCACCCTATCCCACTTCTCCAACTTTACGGCGATGTGCACCGGCGTCCTCACCGGCTTGTTGTCGTAATCCAGGGCCGTCACTTTCACCTTGGGTGTATTACCGGCGGAAAACAGATAACTCGTCGGCTCGACGCTCAAGCGGAAGGAGCCATACGTTGCCAACACAGTTGCGTGTCCGGCAACCTCGCGATTGGCCGCATCCGTCACCCGCGCCTCGATGCGATAGTCCTGATCGAGGTGGTAGTGATACTGGCTCTCGTCATCCACCCGCGTCGGTAGCGTGACGGTGAGCTGCCCGCTGGCGTCGAGCATGCCCTCCTGCTCTTGCTGCTCGCTCCGGCCCCATGCGTAATCCGACTCACCTTCGCTCTCCTCGCCTCCGCCCTCATCGCCGCCGGTTTCGTCTTCATTCCACCAGTAGTGCGTCGAGGTGTGCACCACGTACTTGACCTTGGTATTGGCGACCGGCTCGCCGAAGAAGTAGCGCGCCTCGATGGTTGCCTGAATGGAATTCCCCTGAATCACGCGTTGCACAGCCGGCTTCACCGTTACCTGGTACTCCGGTTTCTTGTACTCCTCGACGTAGAAGCTGCCCGCGCCTCTCACATCGCCGCGCGTGAACTCGATGTTGTAATAACCCAGCGCCGCATCAGCTTCAAGAGTAAAATCTGCTGTCACGGTTCCATGCGCTGAAACCGGCGCAGTCTGCTTGAGCACCGTTTTTCCGTTTGCGTCTTTGACCGTTATTTCAAGTGTCCGGTCCTCAGGCAGCAACAGCGCATCGTCCTTCAGGCGGCGAACCACGGCCTTGATGTGAACCGTGTGTCCCGGCCTATAAACAGGACGGTCTGTATAGATATACGAGGTAATGGTGGTTGACCGGTCAGGCCCAAAGGCATAGCCATAGGGCGTGATGATGGCCGCATCGGCGCCGTGCCGCGCCATGATCCAGACCTTCTCTGGCATGGCTCCCAGCGCTCCACCGCGCACGTTCATGGTCAGCGAGGCCATGCCGTCCGTTCCGGTCTTGCCCGTCGATTGCTGGTGTCCGTCAGCCCACAGAGCCACATCTGCCTTCTCAATCGGCGCACCGGTTTTGCGGTCGGCCACATACAAATCAGCCCGCCCGTTGCCCGCCCGCTCCACCATCGCAATGCTGGTGACGATAGCTACTGTGTAGGCCTTGTATGCGCCGTCGGTCGCCTCGATCAGGTAAACCCCGGCTCCCAGCCCATCCACCGGCAGCTGCTGCGTTTCGCTGACGATGACCGGCGGAGTGACCAGCTTCCAGCGCGCAACCAGTTGATCGGAGTTCAGTAACGGAATCCGCGCAAACCCTGTCGCCCCCACTATCTGGCTCTTCTTGCCCAGTTTGCCCTGTCCTTCGCGAAAGCTGTCTCGCGCTTCATCGGTGAATTGGCCGCGGAAGAAGCGCCGGATCTGCGACCAAAGGTGAGCCTTAAAGTCGTGCAGCCGCTCCAGAAAGCTCTGCTGGTCGATCTGCTCGCTTGGCGAGTAGTTCTTCACGCCGAAGCTATGCAGGTCGTTGAGCCCCGCAAAAAACTTCTGCGGATCGCGTACCTGATAAACGCGAAACTCCAGCGCCGTGGTGTTCCTTGCATAGAGCTGAATTTTCACGCTCTCTCCGGGCGCAAAGGTCCGCGTGGTAGACAGCGAAAACGAACGTGGCGCATCAATGTCGGCGGCGTGCGCGGTGGCGCACGCAAACAGAAAGATCGATGCAACGGCAAACAGCCACTTACGCAGCCTCATAAGTTTCCTCGCAAGATATTCCAGCGATAAACGCCTAGAAAATTGGGGTTTTGAGCAACCGGCCGCCATTGCGGCTGAGGATAATCCAGTAACTCGGAGAGCAAGATACGACGCAGTTCACCAGGGCCTCCATGGACAGGTCTACGTCCGTGGGTTGGATCACCAGGGCGTCCATGATCCGGGCCAGTATGATAGACCACACGCGCCTGCGCCCCGGCCTCGGCCACAATCATAGAATGCCAAGGCGAGGACTGTCCGAACTGACGAAAAAATAAAAGGTCGCCGGGTTGAGCCTTGCGCACGTCGCGGCTGACGAAATAAGCATTGCGCTCCACCAGCGTCCTGGCGTCGGCAAACTGCGCAAAGGCGCCGTTGGATATGTCGTCGGCTTCAAAACTCCCGGGCCGCACCCGAAAAAGCGCCGCGCCCAGCGGCGTATCAGGATAGTGCCAGGCGCGAATCTCACCCGGCGGCGCCGGCACGTCGATCCCGGTAGCCAGAAACCAACTGTCACTGTGACGCTTGAGAGCCTCGCGATAGGAATAACGCAAGAGACTCGCGCAGTCAGTGATCTCGGCCGGAAGCTCGGTCCTGGGGCGAATCGCCTGGTATTCGGCGATCAACGTAAACCAGCGGCGAAACGCGGCTTGATCAGCCGGGTCGGAGAGCCGCAGAAACTCCGGGGTGCCATCGCCGAAGCGGTCGCTCCAGTTCCACGTATGATTCTGGGCGCCGTCCACTACAGTCAGCAAACACCTTTGGTTCTTAACTCCACCTGGCCCATTCGGATGCCACATTATGCCCACTGCGCGCAGCAATAGAAGCATGATGGCCAGCAGAACAAGCGACGCCGGCAGCAGCCGTCTGGAAGGAATGTTCACCGGAAAGCTTCCTCGAACGATGCACCCATCCTAATCCTAACGCAAACCGCAGGTTGCGTAGAATAAAACTGCCAGCCGAAACCTGGCGTTGAATAACTATTATATTGTCAATCAATTACGCTACCTCCCCGAGGAATCTGTCACCTGAAATCTCTGGGGAGCCAGAACCGCTTTCAGGTCCGGGTTGTAGTAGTCGAAGAGTGTTGCCGGCGCGGCCTTGGCGTGGACAGCATAGCGCGGCGTAAAGCGGAAGCTGAAGCGAGAGCCCTCGGCCTTCCATGACCAAAGATAAAAGATGATGCGGTCGGGTTCGAGTTCGTAGCGCGATATAGTCCAGCTATCGACTAGTCTTGCCAGCGAGGCTCGATCCACATCCGCTCCCGGCGGCAGGCCTACCTCTGCCAGCAGCATTCCATAGCTGTTTGAACCAAAACGGCGAACGCCGACGGCGCACTCGATGGGCTGGCCCGCCGTTGCTTTCTCGGCGGCGCAACTGTAGCTGAAGTCGAGACCGTAGTCCTTGCCGGTTTGCGTTTTCGTTTGATCGGGCGTTGCTGTCTCCACCCAGGGAATGTAGTAGCTCGCCGAGGCTTCCGCACTGGCCAGAGTCACATCGCATGCGCTGCTAAAGACCAGTTCATTGTGCCCCGGTTTAAGTAAGGCCGTCAGGTTGAGCGAGCGCGGAGCATCAATCAATTTTGGATCGGTGCGTAGCGCTTCCGCATCCGTGCCGGTGAGCGCGACGCCGTTGATGGCCAGCCGAAACTCCTGCGTGTTGCCGGTGGTCTTCATCTCCTCGATGGCCAACGGCAACAGCGCCTGTAGCACGCGCACGGTGGCTTGTCCGCTGTACCAGATGCCGTAGCGGTCCTGACTGCGCAGCAGGAAGTAGAGCGCTTCACTGACCAGCGCCTGGTCACTGGGTGAATTCAGCGCGCCAAGCACAAGCGCGGTAGTTTCCAGCTCACCCGCGTGACCCCAACCGTAGAAGGGTGAATGGCCGGGGCTGCTCCAATGCGCACCATTGCGACCGTGCTCCGCCGTCTGGCTCAGCTCGGCCCGCAGGCGGGCAGCGGTTGCTGTGTCGCCGGCCAGCCGCAGCCTCAGGGCATTCGCGTAGGGATCATGCACCGCGGCCGCCGAGCTCGCGGCCCATGCAGTCGCTCGTGTGATTGCTTTGTTCGCTCTTTCGCGAAGATCATTTGAAATGTAGCCGGCGAGCGCATCGCTGACCAGAGTACGATGCAGCACTTCAGCCACGTAGAGGTTGTGGTCCGCGCTGGTCTCGCCGTAGTGCGGCTTCCAACTGCCATCCGCCTGCTGGTTGGCAACAAGCCAGCTCACGGCATCAACAATGCGGCTTTGCTCCACCTTGACGTAAGGCTGGGCCTCGGTGAGGAACTCGATGCCATAAGCCGTCAGCGCCGCGTCGGGAGCCTCGCCGCTTCTGCCCCAATAAGTAAGCCCGCCTCCCGCGCCAAAGTAGCCCAGCAGCCGGTCGTAGCCCTGTTGCAGATAACTCTGCGCCTCGGCCTCCAACGGCGAGGTGCTCTTGGATGACTTGAGCAGTTCCAGAAAGAGCAAGCTCGGATATGTGGAGGAGATAGTCTGCTCGCCGCAGCCGTAAGGCCGCTCCAGAACCGCCTTCATCGAGTGCAGAATATGAGAGCGAAGGTTGGGATAAAGCAACAACTCCGCATGAACCGAGCCGGGAATCGCATCGACGGGCAGATCGAGCGAGAGCGTCGTCGAGCCTGAGCGCAGCACGCCGGAGGCGGTGACGGAGCGCGGTTCTCCGTCGGGATGAACCTGCACGGTCTTCTCCACCGCATCGCCCTCGCGCGCATTGGCCGCGGTGATGCGCAGCGGTCCAGCCTCGACGGCCTTTATCGCGCGCAGACCCATGCGCACCGGCGTCGTCCCGTTTGCGGCTACACTGGCTTGTACAGAAGACGACGTGAGCAGAGAGAACCAATCAGAAGACTTCACGGTGACCGGCAGCGCCAGGCTGTGGGCCGTGTAATTGCGCAGGTTTACCGGCAGCGTGATCTCGTCGCCCACGGTGAGCACCTGCGGCGCGTCCAAATCGACAAAGAAAGGCTGGAAGCTCTTGAAGGTCTGGTCCAACGAGGCGATGCGGCCATCTACGGTCGAGGCTAGCGCGTGCAGCTTCCACGTGGTCAGGCTGTCGGGCAGCCGGAAGTGAAGGCTGGCGCGGCCGTTGGCGCCGGTTTCCAGCGACGGCGCCCAGTAGGCTGTCTCCTCAAAAACGTGGCGCAGGCGCGGCGTGAAGGTGGGTTCCGAGATTTTAGCGCGTCCGGATGTGCCGAAGGCTACGACGGTAGAGACGGATGCACTCGACGTCTCGAGAGAGAGCGCGCCGGCTGACACCATTACTGACATCGTCGCAGCGCCAACACTCAGCGTCACATCCACGGTGGTCAGCGAAGCCGAGGAGACATGAACCTCTCGAATTTCATAGCTCATGAAGCCACGCGCTGAAACCTCCACGGAGTAGAAGCCTGGAGCGAGATCGGCAATCAGGTACATGCCATTCTCCAGCGTCTCTCCGCCGGCGACGAGAATATCCCCGCTGGATTTTATCGTGACTTTGGCACCTGCAATCACCGCGCCGGTCTGGTCACTGACCGTTCCGCCAATTGCGCCCGTGTTGCCTTTGAATGTGCCCGCATCGACGGCCAGCGGCTTCAAATCGCTGCCGCTCTGCTCGGTGATGGGGTGCAGAAACTGCGCCACTAATTCCGGCGTCTCATTTCCGGCGTCCGTCTTGGTGGCGCGATAAATTTGCAGAGCGCGCATCAGGTGCGTCACGGATTTGCTCATTGCCTCCAGGCCACCGCCGGCGGCCTTCACCTTCTCTACGCGTGTATAGGCCAGCACCTGCGTCATGCGCAGTTGGAAGGGCTGGCCGAGTGGATCGCGCAATGCGTCGAAGTCGATGCCGGCAGCGGTGAAGACCCGCCTCGCCTCTGTCTCGGTCTCGGGAAACAGTTTGCCTGCCTCGCTCCAGTCGTGCAGCGCAGCCTCCATGCGGGACTCTGTGCGCGAAAAATAGTCAATCACCGGACTGCTCCATGCTTCTCCGGTGTAATGCCCGTCCTGGAGAACCGCGTCGTGCGGAAAGACATGAATGCTGTAGCTGCGCCGCCACAAGTGCACTTCGTAGTGGTAAGGCTTGCCTTGCGGATCGAGCGTATTGTCCAGCTCCAGACCGCCGGCGCGAGCCTGCGACTTGAGTTCATCCTCATTTGCCGGCAATGGCCGACCTGCTTTTACCGCATCCAGCACCAGATTTGTCAGCCGCTCGCCGGGAAGGGTGAAGTAATTTCGCCGGATTAACTCGATAGTGAAATCGTCATCCGTGCCGAAGCGCTTGTCAGGCCCCGCACTCCGCAGGCGCACCACCTCGTCGTTACCCTCGGCTTTGGTTGCGACCCTGTACGGCGTGTTCCAGGGGTCGAGCATCAGTGCGTCGTCCATTTTGGCGGTGCGGCTTATTCGTTGTACGGCCTCAAGTGTGGTGGGAAGCCGCTCCGGACGAGCTTTAAGCACCGCTTCGCCCAGCGGTTTCACGCTTCGCTTCATTCCGGCTTCGTACTCATCTCGCGCACCGTTGTCGTTGCTATCTTCTATTTGAATTCCCGGCCTGGTCTCATCCAGAAGTACGGCTTCAGCAGCCAGATCGAGATCGTCGGGCACGGGCTTCGACATATTCGTCCTGTCCAAAGTGGCGCGTGTTACGCCGCCCACATTCGAGCCCTGATTCCACCAGGACCATCCATACCAGTGTTCGTTCGCCTCTGCCTCGGTTTCCGCGCGCTGCTCGACCGACGTATCGATTACCGCGACACCAAGTGCGCCCGTCGCAGGCGATCCTGCCGCATCATGAAGACCAACTACGGCATCAACCTCAGATCCGGGCAAATAGGATGGCCGCAGACCAGTCAGCTTCACCTTCAACTCCCGGTCTTCCGGATAGAGAACCGGCTTGTAACCGGTGGTCCGATACCAGCGGTAGTCCTCCACGTCGCCGTTCATCGAATAGGCCCGCAGCGCAATCAATCCATGGAACGCAGCATTGGCAGGAACGGTGAACGGCTCCTCCATACTGCGCATGCGCACCCGCTGGTGGGTGATGATTCCGTCTTCCGAGAGCGCCTCCACATCGATGACGCTGCCAGCCGGACCGTGCAGTGTCGCCTCGATTGACTGCTCCGGCTTCAGCAGCGTGTGGGTGACACTGATCCATATGCTCTCCGCGCTTCCCGGCGACACCGTGTCGTCGAAAATCGAAGTGCGGCCCTCGCGGTCGCGCGCGGTCAAGCGAATTCCATACCCGGTGCTGTATCCGTATTGATTCTTCTGCAGCGTCCATGCGGGATAGCTCAGATGCACCCTGGCCAGTCCATAGCGATTGGTGGCCGCTGCCGCTGCGCGCGCAGGATGCGATTCATCGTCCATCCAGTCCAGCGTGACCTTGCAGGCCGCCGGTACTCCGTCCGCATAGCTGGTTGAAACCAGATAGTCGCCTTCGCGCTCGTTGCCGCCCAGCTCGCGCAGATAGATGTGTACTGGATAGTGCGTAATTCGTACAGTGAAGTTGCGCGGCTCGCTACGTCCGGTCGTCGCGTCAGTCACAATGGCGCGATAGCGAATGTCGGTGAAACGCTCATATTCGTGATCCTTGAAATCGCCGAAATCCTTCTTCACGTCCAGATGCAGCTCCACGTCGCCTTTGGCGTCGAGCATCGCGCTTTGCTCCACTTCAACCGGCTCATCAAACTTGCCCGTCCTAGAGTTCCAATGATGATCTTCTGCGCGAACCACGCGCAGCGCGCCGCCCGCAACCGGCTTGCCGAAGAGATAGCCCGCGTGAATGCGCGCCACGGGCGTTTGGCCATCGAGATAGTAGCCGCGATCCATGGCCACGGTGACCGCAAACTCCGGCAGCTCATAACGCTGAATGCGGATTGTCTTGCTGGCGGAGTTGTCGGAATCCGAATCATCCAACTCGAATTCTGCTTTGTACTCCCCAGTGGCAAGTTGCGCTCCGGTCTTCCAGTCGTAGGCGGCGATGCCGAATCGATTGGTGGTCAGCGGAGCTTCCAGAAGCGTCTTGTTGTCAGGGTCGCTGATGGTCAGCGTGATCGCCTTGTTGGCTGCGGTATGGCCGTCGTCGCCAAAGACCAGCGCGCGCATATGCACCGTTTCGCCGGGCTTGTGCAGCGGCTTGTCGGTTTCGATGTGTATCGTGCTCCGGTTGGTGGTCTCCAGATCAACCTTGATCGTTGCTTGGGCATGGGCGCTGACCACGCCCCGTATGCCCGAATCGATTCCGCGTGAGCCGCTCAATGTACCAATCACCGTGAGGGTTGCACCCTGCCCTGGCTCGGCCTTGATCGGGAAGTTGAAAATCGCTTCGCCTGAAACACCGGTCACGGCCGTCCGAACAGTAGTCCGCTCCGCGAGCTTGCTCTTGTCTGCTTTTGCCTTTGTGTCTGGAGGATCGAGAACCAGCGTTGCCTGAAGGCGCACCCCGCGATAGGGCGCGCGCGTGATGGGATTGCCGGCGTAAACCCGCACGCTTAGCGGCTTGCCAGAGACGAGATTATCCGGTCGCGCCAGCCGCAGCGACAGCAGGTTGGTGGCAATCGCGCCCACTGCCAGAATGCCATGTGCCGCCGGCGCGCCGTTTGTCGTAGTCTTGTATGCAATGCGGTACCAGCCGATCTCCGTGGCAGGTCTGTTGTGCTCATCCTTCGGCCATGGCAACGTGAGCGCGGCCCGGCGACTGCCTTCGCGCAGCGCAACGGAGGTTTCGCCCGATGAAACGCCAGCAGGCGAAAGCAGCCACGCGATCGCGCGCTCATCGGCAACGGCCGGACTGGTCAGCGGCAACACGACGCGAATTGAGCCCTCGGCCAGAGTGGCGCGGGCCATGGCCTCGTTGACGGATGTGGGTAAGGCCTTTAGCTCAGTTTGCGCGGCGACAGCCTGGCTGCCGAGAAGCGCGAGTCCAGTCCACAATCCAATAACAAGCAAGCGGTTCTTCATGGCGAAACCATCCTACAGCGCCTTAATGTGCGGGAATAGAATTCGCAACCATATTACTCTTTACTCGCAAGATGTCCAAACGCAAATCATTGCCTTCATTGCACGGCCAGCAATTCAATTCCGCGCGAAGAAAGCACCATTTGCGGCCATGAACGGCTTGCACTGCGCCTGGAGTGTTGCCGAGGCTTTGGGTAACTACCTTAGCTGGGAGGTTTATCATCATGCGGCATAAGCGCAGGTTGCCCGCGCTTGTACATTTGCCGATCTACTGAAGCAAGAGAATCGCCAAAGTGGTCATGTCTCAGTTCTCCTGCGCGTGCAAGGTTTCGCTTTGAATCCTACAGCGCCATAATTATTTCTTGCCATTCGCAGACTGTAGTCCAGGATGACAGCCAGGCTGTGTGCCGCGCTGACCGAGTCAATACCGGTAAGCGAAAAACGGCCTCCATACGGAGGCCGTTCGCAGGATTGCCGAGGCGTACTGGCGGGTTACTTGTTGGACTGCATATCTGCCCAAGAGCCGAGAAGCGGGAGCTTGATGCGCTTGCCGTTCAACGATGCGATCGCACACCAGATCGAAATGAGGATCCACACAAGCCATACCAGCATGTAGAGGCCCAAATAGACAACAGACTCAAGGTACGTGTTAAGCACCGGGAAAAAGCTCAGAACCAAGCAGAGGATGAACGCCAAAACGGAGAGTATAACAGACTGCCAAGCATGGAATCGCACATAGGCATTCTTGTTGTAGGGCGGGATGGCCAGGAAGAAGATCGCAGGAACAACGGTGATGTAGGCGATTGCGCCAAGAGAATTCTCTGATAGGCCAGACTTGTTCTGACCAGACTTTTTCTGATCGGGCATGATCCCTCCTTTTCGGGATGTGGAATGAGTTTAAAGTTCCCACGTTACAGGCGTGCACAAAGAGCGAGCAGAAATCAGCCAGATTTACTACGTCTTTGTTGCTACAAACCAATATACTCCTCATTGCCCGCGCCTGGGTCATTTCATTAATTTGTTTTCGTACCCAAAACGTAAACAGACCGGCAAGGCCCCTTTTGGAACCCCTCTCGAGTAGTCAACATCTTCACCCGCGCGTCTATACAATCAGGCCACGCCAGCTTGGAGCGTTATCATTCTTACAGAGGTAGGGGGGCGAAATGAAGGTAGCTTTGCGTGTTGCAATCGCCGGAATTAGCGTTTTTATAGCGGCAAGCGGGATCGCTCAGACTGCTATGAAGGCGCCAACGGTAGGGGATTTCCAGATTAAGGAAGTCAACGTGGTGGAGATCGACACGTCGCATGTAAAACTGGCCGTGGATCTCAATCTGACCCCGGCACAGTCGGCAACCCTGAATAACCTGCGCCTTTGCGCGCTCCATCTGAACGGCATGCCGGTCTTCGCCTCGCCTTTGAACCAAGAGATGGTGATCAACAAGGGCGTGGTGACGGCTCTGCCTCCGGTTTACATCACGGTGCTGTTTCGCGATCTGCACACGACAGAGCCGCTGCAGCGGATGATCGAAAACCAGAGCGTACACATCGAGGGCGAACTGGTGGCGGATATACGGCTAACCATGCTAGAAAGGCTGGCGTTGCATACCCAGCATCCGAGCGTGGCGATCACACTCAATCAGGACGTGCCGGTGGATTTAGGGGGCAAGGCGTTGGAACGGAATATCGAGCTAACCATCCTGCAGATAATCGATACCGGGCTCAAGGCCAAAGCCATGGCGGACAAATACATACAGGGTATGCAGCCCCAATGGATTCGCGATCTTGAGGCCGCTGCCCCGGCAAATCTGTATGTGGTGGAATCAAGTTATACGTTGACGCAGGCAGGTACAAGTTACCCGGTAGTATCCGACCAATTGGGCTTTCGCATCGCACCCTCTCAAGTTATGATCCCAGCCGAGGCCAGAGCGCCGTGGAAGTACGATGCGGAGTTTCTGGATGCGGTGCGATCGGGCACAGCCAAGCTGGTAAAGAACAGCCTGGAGATTCAACTGCGACCCATCGTACAGGGCGACTCTCTGCGGCTCAGCGCCAAAGATTTTACCGTGATATATACCGGAACTCCCGAGGAAGACACTCTGATTGCAGCGGATGGAAAACACGGCAAGATGAAGGTTTTTCAGCGCGCATCGCCCACTTCGTTGACCTGGTTAATGCTTCAGGCAGCGCCTGCCACGCCGTCTATGACTGTGGCTCCGGCCCGCGTGGCAGTACTACAGGAAAGTTGGGAGCATGTTGCCGTCTTTCGCCTGCGCGAAGATGCGGCGACTAAGAAGCTATCGGTGGAGGTGCTGCATCTGGGAGCGCGCCGCGAGGGCCAGGGCATTCGGCTGAGCGAGCCGGTGGATGCTGCGGTCTTCGGCTCGCCGATTGTGACGCCGGATGGGGTCATCGGGCTAGTGCAGGACGAGCAGACAGGGGCGTTTCTGCCCGCGGATTTATTGGCGCCAGCGCCTGTGCCTGCGCCTGCTCCAGTTCCTGTGCCCGCTCCTGCGCCTGCACAGTAGAGCCGGAACTATCCATGTAAATGATGAAGGGGATGGGCTGAAGACCATCCCCTTCATTGCCTGACTTCAATCTATGCAATTCACGTCACTGCGGGTCGTTATCCCGTTTGCGCAGGATGGCGATGACCCCGGCGACCAGCACCACCAGCATCGCGGCCAGCACAGAGAGCGATGTGCGGAAGCTATGGCGGAAGCTGACGGCAAATGCGACAGGTCCGAAGTGGGGATACTGTTCCTTGTCATAGGCGCGGCACGTGTGTTTGGTCCCGAAGGGGTCGGTAAAGGTGATGAGATAGCGGGGAATGTTGACCTCGGCTGGGTCTCCCTGGATGTTTAGCGATGGCTTGAGGAGGATGTTGACGTTGACTAACTGAAAATCGTAGGGGTCTAACGAACCGGGCAGGATGGACGCGCCAGGCGGCATGGACGCGCCAGGCGGCATGGACGCGCCAGGCGGCATGGCCGAGCCAGACGGCATGGCCGATCCGGGCGGTATGGCCGGCATCTGCTGCTGGCTGCCGGCGGGAGCCGGTGGCAGCTCAATTTTGCAGTTGTAGTCGGGCGCAGGCTTCGGTTTTCCCCACTCGCTAGCCACTGCCTCATGGACCAGGTTGGCCTCATAAGCCCAGCGGGAAGGGATGATGGTAGTGATGACCTGTGCTTTTGGATCCAGGAGATAGATGGGCCTCATGCCGCCACCCAGGGCGATGATGGGCAACAGCACCAGGGGCAGCATGGCGATGGCGCTCTCGGTGGTTTTTGAGACAGCGGAGATGGAGAGGCCCAATCCCGCTCCGATCATGGATGAGATGAGCAGGACGAGGAAGTTGTAGAGGAAGTTGCTGCGCAGCCCGCAGCTCAGGTAGACGATGGCCAGCATGGAACCGCATTGGAAGATGCACAACGCCATGAGAACTGCAAACTTGGAGAAGATGTAAGGGAGGAGCTTGAGGGTAACCATGCGTTCGCGCTTGTAAATGGTCCATTCGCCGACGATGTCACGGGCGGCGTTGTTGCAGCCGAACCAGATGGCGGCCACCACCATGAGGAAATGAACGATGGACATCTTCATAGGCAAGTCGCCGAAGTCCATGACCGTATCAGCGGCGGCCTTCAAGGGGTAGTTGACCAGTACCACCAGCACGGCAAACAATGGCGCCTGCACCAGCAGGATGGCGGTCTGCGCGCGATCCTGAAGGCGGACAATGATGTTGCGCTTGACCAGGGCGAGCCATTGGCCCAGGCCGAACTGGCGACGCGGCTTTTCTTCACCGGTCTTCTCGGCAGCGGCCGGTTGCTTGCCGCTGCGGTTCTCGACGAACTCCTTGCGGTAGTGGGAGGCCATGTAGCGCTGGCGCCAGGTATCGGTGCGGTTCTCATCCGGGACCGTGTTCATGCCGGAGAAGAGCATCTCCGGATTCAGTTCGGTACTCTGAATGGGCGCTGTGCCGGTTGGGCCAACTGCGGGAGAATTGAAGAACTGGATTGAATCCGGATATGCCGGCCCGAAGTAAACCAGCGCCCCAGGCTTGTTTCCCTTGTCGCGGGAGACCATGAGCAGGTCGTCGAATTGCTTGTAGACCTTCAGGCTGGGCTGATGGATGGTGGTGAGGATGGTTTTGCCGGATTTGGACAACTCCTTCAGCAGGTCAACAACCGACTCGGCGTCGTAGGAGGAGAGGCCGGAGGTAGGCTCATCCAAAAACAAGACAGGTGTGTTGGTGATGAGTTCCAGGCCAATGTTGACCCTCTTGCGCTGACCTCCGCTGAGGGTCTTGCGCTCCGGCGAGCCTATCACGGTATCGATCTTGTCGGGAATGCCCAGGTCGTCGAGCACCTTTTCGGTGCGCGTGTTGATCTCTTCGTCGGTCAGGTCGGTGCGCAGGCGCGCTGAAAAATAGAGCGCCTGGCGCACGGTCAACTGGGGATGGACGATGTCGTCCTGGGGCACATAGCCCATCATGTGACGGTAGAGGTCGTAGTAGTCGTAGAGGCTCTGGCCGCGGAATAGCACCGTTCCCCTCGCCGGGCGGGTGTAGCCGTTAAGAGCTTTGAGCAGGGTGGTCTTTCCGGAGCCGGCCGGGCCCATCATGGCCACCAGCTCATAGGGAAAGACGGTAAGGGAGACAGGGTCCAGCAGGCGCTTTCCGTTGGGAGCGTGAACCACGATCTCCTTGGCCTCGATGGTGACCTTGCCGTTGTAGTCCCGCTGCGCCAGTTGGCCGTTTTCCATCAGTTGAAAGCGGACGCTACCCAGGCCGATCTCCTGACCTGGCCGGGCCAGCACTTTGCCGGTAACGCGGAGGCCATTGAGGTAGGTGCCGTTGCGGGAGCCCAGGTCCTCGACCAGGATGCCCTCCGGGGTGCGCGTGAGCCTTGCATGGCGCCAGGAGACCATGGGGAAATCAAGGGGGATATCGCATTTGGGGTCGCGTCCCACCTCCATGGAATTGCCTCGGAAGGAGACGGTCTGAAAGGCAGCCTCGCCGATTTCAACCTTGTCCTCAAGGTTAAGAAGCTGCGCGGCGGAAATCTTGTAGGAGCCCAGAAAAACCTGGTCAGAGGGCTGTAGGACGGCTCTCTGGATGCGGTTGCTCATCTCCTCGATGGCTGTTCCGTTGCGCGAGTTGTTGTCTTCAAGGATGAATTGGCCGTTTTCTTCGGTGATAACGGCGTGATTCCAACCGATTATGGGCAGATCGATCTGGACATCAGAGTCCGGAGAGCGGCCGATGGTGATCCGGCGGCCGCTGCCGGGGGGGACGGGCTGTCTTGGAGAGCTGGCCTCGACTGGGCCGGCAGGGGCCACGGGCCAGGGCATCGGTATCTGGCCTCCCAGGGTCACGCGCGCTCCATGCGGCACGTGAACCGGCTCGTGAGGGGTGATCTTTCCCCCGTTCACATAGGTGCCGTTGGTCGAGCCCAAATCTTCCAGCAGGAATCCATCCTCCTGGTGGGTCAGCCGGCAATGGTGAGAGGAGACCTGCGCCTCAGGCACAACCAGGTCGCAGTTCTGCGCGCGTCCAATTACCCATGCAGCCTTCGGTTTCAGCTCATCTTCGGACATAAAAAGTCAGAAAAACCGGGAATGCTCACACTGTAGCACGCAACCTTGTCCGATGAAAACAAATGCGTCTTTGATATTTCGCTCAGGGGTTAAATAGATGGGTTCATTCGCCGGTCGGGGTGCCCCCTTTGATTTCCAGGCAGCGCCAGAGGCCCGCAAAGCTCTCTATGGACAGGGCTTCGGCACGAGCCAGGGGGGAGAGCCCAGCCTGGGCCAGTGCGGCGGCAATGGCTGCGGGGGGAAATGCCGTTGCGCGCAGGTTGTTGGCCAGCGTCTTGCGTTTCTGCGCAAAGCAGAGGCGTACAAAGCGCAGAAAGCCTGACTCCTCCACTCCCAGTTCAGCGAAGCGAGGGGCAAATCTCCAGCGAAAGACAGTCGAATGCACCTCGGGCGGCGGCGAGAAGGACTCTGGCGGAAGGGTAAAGATCTGCTGGGCCGGTCCGTACATCTGCACGGTGACCGATAGCAGTCCGTAGTCGCGCGAGCCGGGCTGAGCGGTAACGCGCTCGGCCACCTCACGCTGCACCATGAGCACGGCGCGGTCCAGGGCGGTGTGGCTGGCAGCCAGCTTGAGCAGGATAGGCGAGGTGATGCCGTAGGGCAGGTTGCCAACCACCAGCAGGCGCTCGCCCGCAGCGGCCGAAGCTGCCGCAAAATCGAATTGTAGTACGTCCTGCTCGACGACGGTGACGCGATCTGGAGGAAAATGCACGCGCAGATGGAGGGCTAGATCGTGGTCCAACTCGACGGCCAACACGCGAGCAGCGCGGGCAGCCAGGGCTGCAGTAATAGCTCCGCGGCCAGGACCGATCTCAACCACAGTGCGGCCGGTGAGATCGCCGATGGAGGCCGTGATGTGCTGGATGGCCTTGGCGTCAACGAGGAAGTTCTGGCCGAGCTTGGGCTTGGCGGGCATAGGCTGATTTGATGGTAGATGAATGGGGACGGAAGAGGCGGCTGCACGACGCAAAGCAGAACCTAGTAAACTGACCTCTTAGCCGCGAAGGCAGAGTAAATCAAGCGATTTATTTCGCCGGCCAGGGAGAAGTTTTCATGCGAATTGCATTCGCCGCTTCGGAGTGCACTCCGTTCGCCAAGACCGGAGGATTGGCTGATGTGATAGGGGCGCTGGGGCCGGAGCTGGCCAAGCTTGGTCACGAGGTGACGGTTTACCTGCCGCTATATACGAGCGTGAGGCGGCAGATAGCGGGCGAATTTACGTACGCAGTGCGATCCGTCACGATTCCGTTTCAGCACTACAAACGCAAAGTAGGTATTGTGGACGGCGGCAGGCGCGCCGGCGTTCAGTACTACTTTGTGGATTGCCCGGAGCTTTTCGACCGGCAAGGGCTGTATGGAACCTACGCTGGCGATTATCCGGATAGCGCTGAGCGATTTGCGCTCTTCTGTCGCGCGGTGCTGGAGGCGAGCAAGCGGTTGGGTGTGCCGGAGGTCTTCCATGTGCACGACTGGCAGGCGGCTCTGATTCCTGTTTACTTGCGCACAGTCTTCGCTTCCGACCGGCTATTGAGCCGCGCGGGCGTGGTTCTGACGATTCACAACGCCGCCTACCAGGGCGCGTTTCCTCCGGCAACTACCGAGCAACTGCTCTTTCCCTGGGAGATTTTCACCATGCACAAGGTGGAGCAGTTCGACAAATTCAACTTCCTCAAGGGCGGGCTGGTCTACGCGGACATGTTGACCACGGTGAGCCGCAAGTATGCCGAGGAGATTCAGACACCGGAGTTCGGAGAAGGGTTAGACGGCGTGTTGCGGGGGCGAGCGGCGGACCTGCGCGGGATTCTGAACGGCGTGAACTATGCGGAATGGAATCCGGCCACGGACCGGAAGCTGGCGGCGAATTACTCGCCGGAGAACCTGGCCGGCAAAGCGCTGTGCCGCGCTGATTTGCTGGATGCCTTTGGATTGGAGCAGGTGGAGGACTCGACGCCGGTCATCGGCATCGTTTCGCGGTTAGCCGCTCAGAAGGGCTTTGACCTTGTAGAGCAGATTGCCGGCCGGCTTTCCGAGATGAACGTGGCGGTGGTGGCGCTGGGCACGGGCGATCCGGCCCATGAGAAGTTTTTCCGCGATTGGGCCTTTTGGAACAAGGCCAATGTAGCCGTGCGGATCGGCTACGACAACGCTCTGGCTCACAAGATCGAGGCCGGGGCCGATATTTTTCTTATGCCGTCACTCTATGAGCCGTGCGGGCTGAACCAGATCTATTCGCTCAAGTACGGCACGGTGCCGGTGGTGCGGGCCACAGGCGGGCTGGACGACACAATCGAGGAGTGGAATCCCGAGAAGGGAACCGGAACTGGCTTTAAATTCAAGGGTTTGAGAGCCGAGGGCCTGAGGGCGGCCATCGAGCGGGCGCTGGCTGCGTTTGAGGATAAGAAAGGCTGGAAGCGGCTGATGCTCAACGGCATGGCGCGGGACTACGGCTGGGCGCAGCCAGCGCGGGAGTATGCGGCGGTATACAAGGAAGCGGCGCAGAGACGAGCGTAGAAGGAAGTATCACGAAACGATCAGTGGGGCGCTCGCAGCAGAGCACCCATTTCTATTCGGAATGGCTATCTTCAGTCGGCACTGAGGCTCCGTATGTGTGCCGCACGAACCACAGCACCGGCAGGCCGAGCAGGATGAGAGCGGCTCCGATCAGTGAGCCGATCCTGTTGCCCAGGAAGCTGTAGACGAGCACGGGGACCGCACTGAGGCAGAAGATGGCGGGCAGCACGGGGTAGCCCCAGACCTTGTAGGGACGCTTGAGGTCAGGCCGCCTGCGGCGGTAGACGAAGATCGTGGTGGCGATAAGCAAGTAGAAAATCCACTCGGCAAAGATGGCCAGATCGAACTGCTTTTCAAACTGGCTGAAGATCAGCAGCAGCAGCGTGGCCAGCATTCCCTGGATGGCCAGCGAGGTGGAAGGGGAATGGAAGCGCGGGCTGATGCGGGCAAAGTGGCGAATGAAGAGCCGGTCGCGGGCGGCGGCAAAGGGGACGCGAGCGCCGCTCATCACGGTTCCGTTGAGGGTGACGAAAATGGAGAGGGCCATGGCGGCGGCCACCAAGCCCGCTCCCGCATGGCCGGCTACAGCGGCCAGCGCATCCACGGCCGGACGCTCGCTGGCGGCCACCTGTGCGGCAGAGAGGATGTACTGCATGGCGGCGTTGGTGGCCATATAGAGAAAGCCGACGATGCACAGGCCGCCGATCAGAGCAATGGGCAGGCTGCGCCCCGGCCGCTTGATCTCGCCGGCCAAAATGGTGAGGTCGGGCCAGCCGTCGTAAGCCCACAGGGTGGCAATCAGCGCCAGCATGAAACCGCGAAAGCCGCCCACGGCATGGGGCAGCGTGGTGGAGAAGTTGCTCAGGGAGCCAGAGGCCGACGCGAAGCAAAGCGCGACCACAATGAGGATGAGAATGGCTTTCAGAACGGTGAAGACGAGCTGAAAATTGCCGGCTTTCCTGATGCCCAGGTAATTCAGCCCGGTCATGAACCAAACTACAGATATGGCGAAGATCTGAGACCATAACAAGTGAACATGACCGCCGATGGCCTGATTGCCGAGCCCGTGGAAGACCGGGAAGAACTCCAGCGTGCGGGCTAGGCCGATGGTGATGGCCGCGGCCGAGGCCGGCTTGGCCACGGCAAACCAAGTCCACATATACAGAAAGGCCGGCGTGTCGCCATAAGCGCCGCGCAGCAGGACGTACCCGCCGCCGGCATAGGGCATCATGGCGCCCAGTTCGGCATAGGTCATAGCGCCGAAGAGCGAGAGCAGGCCTCCGACGATCCAGGCGAGATAGACAAGCGCCGAAGAGCCGGTGTCGCGCATCATCTCGCTGGGTACAAGGAAGATGCCGCTTCCGATAACGGTGCCGACGACGATGGCCGTGGCCTGGCTGGCGCCCAGCACGCGGGGCAAGCTGGCCATGACTGGTTGAGTTTGCGAGGAAGAGGTCTGGCTCATGCTGTGTTGAGAGCGTAGCACGGGTGAGCGCCGCGGTTCAGAAAAAATGCGACTTGTCGTCTCGCCATTAGGGGAAGCAGGCTGGCTGTTGTAACCCAGTTCCAAAGCGCGGTGCGAGCTTTCCGGCTGCAAAAAGCTCGGAAGAGGACTAGAGTGGAGCTGAAGAGGCCGATAAGCCGCGGTTCCGGAACCGCATCGGCCCAATCGTTTCAGAGGCTCAGTGGGCCCGAAACACAGAATTTCACAGAACAAGAAACAGTGGAGTAGAGAGATGCCCGAAACAATCAATTGGCCTAAATCGACATCGCCACGGCGCCGCAGCCGCCGCGGATTGCTGTTCCTCATCGCCGTCGTCGCTGTCCTGCTTCTTGGCGGCCGGACAGCGCTCTCCTACTGGGTTGACCTGCTGTGGTTCAAGTCGCTTGGCTACGGTGACGTGTTCTGGAAGGCGCGCGGGCTGGAATGGGGCATCTTCGCGGCATTTTTCGCGCTTACATTTCTCATTTTGTTAGGCATATTTTCCGCTCTCAAGCGGGCTCATGCCGGCGATTTACCCAGCGACCACACCCTAATCATCGCCGGCCAGGAGGTGAATCTTTCGCTCAAGCCCGTGCTGCGCATCGTTTCCATCGGCGGCTCACTGGTCATTGCGATTCTCACCGGCGGAGCGATGGCCGCGGAGTGGCAAACGCTGGCTCTCTGGTGGTATGCGCCGCGAGGAGCCAGTGTCATAACTGACCCTATCTTTCTGAAACCACTCGACTTCTATCTGTTCACCCTGCCGGCATGGCAACTCATCCTGGGATGGCTGCTGACACTCAGCGTGATCGCCTGCGTGCTTGCCGTTGTGTTTCTCATTGTTTCGGGCAGCTCGCGCGCGCTCAGCGGAAGCCGCAGCAGTCTCGCTAACCTGCCCTGGCGGGGGCTCTCCCTCACGGTAGCATGGCTGCTGCTCGTCATCGGCCTGCGCGTTTACGTTGGCCGCTTTGAGCAACTCTTTGATCACCACACGATCTTCGACGGAGTCACGTATACAGGCGCGCATATAACGCTTACCGGAATGCTTCTGGTAAGTGCGGCGCTATTGCTGGGAGCGGTGATCGCGGCCGTGGGCGGCGTGTTTGCGCCGCGCGTGCGCTGGCTGGTGGTGGCTGTTGCTCCAGGCGTGGTTTGTTACGCCGGGGTCGCGCTGGTGGGCTGGTACGTCTCCAGCTTTATTGTCAAGCCCAATGAGCTGGTTCGTGAGCAGCCCTACATCGCAAATAACATCGAAATGACGCAGAAGGCCTACGGGCTGGACCACTTCCAGCAGCGCGAGTTTCCCGCCGAGACCACCGTCGATGCCACCGATCCGGCCAACAATCAGGCAACACTGCAGAACATTCGCCTGTGGGACTGGCATGCGCTCCAGGATACGCTGCGCCAGATTCAGGAGATTCGCACCTACTACGATTTTCCCGACATCGACATTGATCGCTATCAGATCAACGGCTCCATGCGCGAGGTGATGCTGGCCGCGCGCGAGCTGAGGCAGGACAAACTACCGGAGAGCAGCCAAAACTGGATCAATGAAAAGCTGATCTACACGCACGGTTATGGCCTCTCGATGAATACGGTCAATGGATTCACGGCCGAAGGCCGGCCCACGCTGCTGTTGAGCAATATGCCGGTGCAAAGCACGGTGCCTGGACTCGACGTAACACGGCCCGAGATCTATTTCGGCGAGCAGACAACAACTGATGTGTATGTGAAGACGCGGCAGAAGGAGTTTAACTACCCGCAAGGCAGCAACGACAATTACACCTCTTACCAGGGCAACGGAGGCATCGAGTTAGGCGGACTGTTGCGGCGCATTCTGATCGCCTTTGATCGCGGCGACGTAGCCAAGCTGCCCTTCAGTGACGATATAAACGAGCAGAGCCGTCTGCTGATGCGGCGCACGGTGCGCGAGCGCGTCGCGGCCCTGGCGCCATTTCTCACCTTTGATCAAGATCCGTATATTGTGCTGGGCGACGACGGCCGGCTGTCATGGATTCTGGATGCCTTTACGCAGGCGAATACGTACCCCTACTCAACGCATTACCAGGTCGATGGTCAGTCCATCAACTACATGCGCAACAGCGTCAAGGTTGTGGTGGACGCTTACGACGGTACCACAACGTTCTATATTTTCGATAGTCAGGACCCAATTCTGGCGGCGTATCGCGCCATCTTCCCCAGTCTGTTTAAGGATGCGGCGACCATGCCGGCCGGATTGCGCAAGCACGTGCGCTACCCCGAACTACTGCTTCGCCTGCAGGCGGAAGTCTACGGCTTGTATCACATGACCAATCCCGAAGTCTTTTACAACAAGGAAGATCAGTGGACGGTGGCGACGGAGGTTGGCATGGGCAATGGCCCCGGATCGAGTCAGGGCCAGCAGACGCAATCAATGCAGCCC
This sequence comes from Occallatibacter sp., assembly GCA_050011175.1. Taxonomy (GTDB): domain Bacteria; phylum Acidobacteriota; class Terriglobia; order Terriglobales; family Acidobacteriaceae; genus Telmatobacter. The sequence goes on along the minus strand of JBEKJR010000002.1, from coordinate 168,332 downwards.
AATTTCGTGCTGATGAAACTACCCGGCGAGAACGACATTGAGTTTGTCGAGATTCTGCCCTTTACGCCTCTCAACCGGAACAATTTGATTGGCTGGATCGCCGGGCGCTCGGACGGCGAGCACTATGGGACTTCGATTGTTTATGACTTTCCCAAGACCAAGCAGGTGGATGGTCCGTTGCAGATCGAGGCGCGCATCGATCAGAACGCGGATCTGTCCAGCAAGATGACGTTGTGGAATCAGCAAGGCTCGCATGTGCGGCGGGGTACGCTGCTGGTAATCCCCTCCGGCAAGGCGCTGCTTTATGCGGAACCGATTTATTTGCAAGCCGACCGCAGCCCCATGCCGGAGTTGCGCCTGGTGGTGCTGGCCCTGCAGGACAAGCTCGCCTACGGGCCCACCTTCGAGGCGGCGCTGTCGTCGTTGTTTGGCGGAGGCATTTCGTCGCTGAGCGCATCCGAAACTCTTGGGGCGGCTCCGGCAGGCGCGCCGCAGCCTGAACAGGATATGAAGACGCTGATTGTACAGGCTGGCAGGGACTTTGACGATTATCAGCGGTTGACAGCGGCGGGCAAACTAGGCGAGGCAGGGCAGAAGCTTGAAGCGTTGAAGCTGGTGATTGAGAAGCTGAATGCGAAGGCGAAGTAGTCGGAAGAATGGATTTGAAATGAAGGCATATGCGGCGGTATTCGAGAAAACATCGAACGGTTGGAGCGCCTACGCTCCGGATTTGCCGGGATTGGGAGTGGCTGGCGCGACCTTCGCTCAAACAGAACAGTTGCTGCGCGAGGGAATTGAGATGCACATCGAAGGAATGCGTGAAGACGGTCTGCCGATTCCTGAGCCGCTCGCACAGGTGATGCGTATGGCGATTCCTGCGTGAGTCGTGAATCGTGTGATGCTAACTAAACTGTAGGCACTATGAAACTGAAGCTTGACCGTTAATTAAGAAACACTTTGCTCCAACTCCGCCAGAATCTCGATGACGGCCACTTCGGCGGCCTTGGCAATAGCAGGCGAAAGCTCCATGGAGATGGGCTGCTTGGGATCGATGGTGATGGCGTAGAGAACTACGTCGGGGCCGCCGCCCTGAATGTAAAAGACATCCAGAAGATCCTTGACGCCAATGTCGTGCGCGGTCAGCGTGGGCGGATAATCGCGAGAAAACTTAGGCGTGGTGCGGGTGACGGTGCCGGGAGGGTTGCCGTCTGCGGCGGCGTCGATGAGGATGATGCGGCTGGCGCTCTCGAGCGGCTCGAGCAGAGTGAATCCGCCCGTGCCGCCGTCGAGGCACTCCACATTGGCTGGGAGTGGGTGCTGTTCCAGAGCCCGTACTACGTGGACGCCGACGCCTTCATCGCCCATGATGACGTTGCCCAGGCCCAGCACCAGCGTCTTTTCCTGCTTGGTTGCGGTTGAGCTATTTGCCACTCTTCTCCACCCTGTCGAACTTCCATCCGCCGATGATCGAGGATACCGTACCGCGTCCCTCGATGTAGTCGTGATAGAAGGCAAGGTAGATGTGAATGATGATAAAAGTGACAAAGAACCACAAGAACGTGTGGTGCCAGAAGCGCACGTTTGCATCGCCGCCCAGCAACGGCGTTACCCAGACAAACATCCGCGGCAGCCACGAGGTGCTCATTCCTGCATACAGGGCGAAACCGGTAGCGGCTTGACAGACGAACGCCAGGAAGGTGCCGAAATAGATCACACCGGCCAGCGCGTTGTGGCCGGTGGAGATGGCTCCGCGCATCTTGGTCTGCAAAACGTCGGTCTTGACGACATCGACGATTTCCTGCCGTTGCCACTGCTTCAGCGGGAAAAAGTTGTTCCACTTGGCGTACTTGTTGCCGACGAAGCCCCAATAGAGCCTCGCCAGGAAGTTGATGATGTAGACCCACGCACAGGCAAAGTGGATGAAGCGCACCCAGCCGAACCAGTACTGCTGATAAGCTTCCGGTGAGAAGAGCACATGGATGGGATGCCCGATCAGGAAGCCGGTAATGCACAGGGCCGTCAAAGCAATGGCGTTGATCCAATGGTAGGCGCGCACCGGCATTTCCCACACATAGATGCGTCGATATTCGACCGGCGGTTGCCCGTTACCGTTCGTCGAAAACACATCGCGCGCGCCCACACCCGCAGCAGAGTTTGGATAGCTCATAGCCGTCACTCGAAGGAAACCTGGTGAAGGTGCCGTCCCTGCGGATCGTACAGATGCACGGCGCAGGCCAGGCACGGGTCAAAGGAATGGATGGTGCGCAGAATCTCGACTGGCTCGTTGATCTTAGCCACCGGCGTGCCGATCAACGCTTGCTCAAAGGACGAACGCTGCCCCTTGGCGTCGCGCGGAGAGCCGTTCCAGGTGGTTGGCACCACGAGCTGATAGTTCTCGATAGCGCCGTTGTGAATCTTGATCCAGTGCGCCAGCGCGCCGCGCGGCGCCTCGGTGAGGCCAACGCCCTCGGCATCCTTGGGCCAGCTCTTGGGTTCCCAGAACTCGCCATTGAATGTGGAGACCTCGTTAATCTTTACGCGTTCCATCAACTGGCCGTAGTACTCTTTGAGCCAGATCATGGCCAGCGCTGCATCCAGACCGCGCGCTGCGGTGCGGCCCAGCGTGGAGAAGAGCGCAGTGACGGGGACATTGAGCTTGCCCAGGGTTGCCTTCACCAATTCCTGCACATCCGTGCGTCCGGAGGCATAGGCCACCAGCAGACGAGCCAGCGGACCCACTTCCATGGCATTGTCCTTCCAGCGCGGAGTCTTCAGGAAGGAATACTTCTCGTAGCCTTCCAGCGTCTCGAAGGGCGGCTTGGGCCCGGAGTATTTGATTTTGGTTTCGCCGGCCCAGGGATGAATGCCTTCGCTGTCTCCCTTTTCGTAGCTGTACCAGGAGTGCGCGATGTATTCCTTGATCTCCTGTGAATCGGTAGCGTTGACTGGATACACGTGGCTGAGGTCGCGATTGAGCACTACACCGCGTGGATACTTGAAGGATTCCGGATTGTTGTAGCCCTTGGTGGGGAACTCGCCGTAGCTGAGGTAGTTGGACAACCCGCCGCCATGGCTGGCCCAATCCTTATAGAAGGAGGCCACGGCCAGCAGATCGGGGATGTAGACCTGGTTGAGGAATTCATCCGCCTGATCGATCAGCCGCTTGACCAGGTTGAGCCGCTCGGAGTTAATGGCGGCTACTTCATTCATGTTGATGGAGCAGGGAACTCCGCCCACCAGGTAATTCGGGTGCGGATTTTTTCCGCCGAATACGGCGTGGATCTTGACCAGTTCCTTTTGCCAGACCAGGGCGTCCAGGTAGTGAGCCACTGCGATCAGGTTCACCTCCGGCGGCAGCTTGTAAGCCGGATGGCCCCAATAACCGTTGGCGAAGATTCCCAGGCCGCTGGCGGCGAAGGCCTTGACCTTGTCCTGCACCTCGGCGAAATAGGCGGGCGTGTTCTTGTCCCACTTGGAGAAAGAGCCTGCTAGTTCCGCGGCCTTCTTGGGGTCGGCCTTGAGGCAGTTGACAATGTCCACCCAGTCGAGCGCGTGCAGATGGTAGAAGTGAATCACGTGATCCTGCACATACTGCGTGGTCATCATGATATTGCGGATGATTTCGGCCGTGGGCGGGATGGTGATCTTCAACGCGTTTTCCACGGCGCGCACGCTGGTCAGCGCATGCACCGTGGTGCACACGCCGCAGACGCGCTCAGTGATGGCCCAGGCGTCGCGGGGATCGCGGCCGATGAGAATCTTTTCCAGGCCGCGCACCATGGTGCCTGCGCTGAACGCGTCAGTGATTTTGCCGTTCTCCACTACTGCCTCAATTCGCAGGTGGCCTTCAATGCGAGTTACCGGATCGACGACTACATGTGTCATAGGTCCTCACGACTCCTTGTGTTCTTCAGCGTGGACTTCCGCTATCACGCTTCGTTTGCGAATGTTGGTCACCACCGCGTGGGCGGCAACTCCGGCCAGCGTGGCTACTCCCACCACCGTGCCCACAGTATCCGCCGTGCTCTCGACACCGAAGCCGGGGAAGGAGGCCAGGTGCTGATAGAACGGGCCGTTGTCCCAGAAGCCTTCCTCGCTGCAACCGATGCAGCCGTGGCCGGACTGGATGGGGTAACTGGTGCCCTCGTTCCACTTGGTTACCGAGCAGGCGTTGTATGTGACCGGACCGCGGCAACCTACCTTGTACAGGCAATAGCCCTTGCGCGCGTTCTCATCGTCGAAGGACTCGACGAAGAGGCCTGCATCGTAGTTGGGACGGCGGTAGCATGTGTCGTGAACGCGGCGACCGTAAAATTCCTTTGGCCGGCCCTGCGAGTCAAGCGCCGGCATCTGTCCCAGCACCAGCAAGTGGGTCACCACACCCATCATCACGTCGGCGATAGGGGGGCATCCGGGGACGTTGACCACCGGCTTATTCACCAGCTTATAAATCGGCGTGGCGCCGGTCGGATTTGGCTTGGCTGCCTGTACGCACCCATTGGAGGCACAACTGCCCCAGGCAACGATCGCGGCCGCATCCTTGGAGACGGTCTGCAGGATGGATTCAGCCGTCTTGCCGCCGATCATGCAGTAGACGCCGTCATCTTTTGTCGGCACGGCGCCTTCCACCAGCACGATGTACTTGCCCTTGTTCTTTTCGATGGTGTCGTAGAGGCTCTTCTCCGCCTGGAAGCCGGAGGCTGCCATCAACGTCTCGGTGTAGTTGAGACTCAGCACGTCGAGCAGCACGTCCAGAACGATGGGGTGCGATGCCCGGATAAAAGATTCGCTGCAACAGGTACACTCCTGGAAGTGCATCCATACGACAGCCGGTTTTTCCTTCTTCTCGAAGGCTGAGACGACCTGGGCCACGCCGGTTTTACCCAGCCCGGCCACGGTTGCGGCGGCAGCGCAGAACTGTAGAAAGTCCCTACGGCTGTAGCCCTTCTGCTGCATCGAATTCCAAATTGATTGACCCATGCCTACCTCGCTCCATGTGCAGGAACCGGGGAAGCCGCAGCGGCCAAGTACCCCTGTGGGAAGCCGCCAGTGGTTCGCCGTGGATGAAGGTGAAGTTACGAAGGGGAAAGAACGGTCGGCTGTGATGAGCATCACATCTGTTATGTCTAATTTTGCACATATTGCCTGAAATAATCGTCAAGATGCAAATCACACGTAATTTGAATCACATGCGTGGCCTGGGCGATAGTGTCGCTGCAAGGACACTGTTTTGCCTGGAAAAAAGGCTTTTTGAACATCAAACGCGTGCATATAAATACATGGAATTCTGGCATACTCGATTCAAATGTGGCAGTTTTATGGGTAGTCAAGAGGCTTTTTATAGGTAAAAATCTGGCCAACACAGGTCAAGTACAGTGAACAGGGATGGGCGGCAGAGGGGGTCAAGATGGGAATGACAGAGGAAGCGCGGGAGCAGATGCGGCAGCGGCTGGAAGAGGCACTTCCGGGGTTCCGGCTGGGTCGGGCGGCGGCAGGAGAGATGCCGAGCTGGCTGCATGCGCTGCGGCAGGTGGTGGGGATTACGGCAAGCGAGTTAGGCCGCAGGATGGGAAAGAGCCGGCGAGAGGTTTACAGGATGGAGAAGGCCGAGGAGGAGTCACACATCCAGCTGGGATCGCTGCGGCGGGCGGCGGCGGCTTTGGACTGCGAGTTGATTTATGCCCTGGCGCCACGGCGGGGCACGCTGGGCGATTTAGCGGCGGCGGAACGAGCAGCGCGGGAGAAGGCGCTCGACATCGCACGCATAAAGAGGGACGACAAAAGGGAGATGGAGGGCAAGCCGCGCATGTGGGAGACACCCGAAATGGCAGCGATCAAGGAGTTGCTGCGGCTGGCGGGGATTAAGTGCTAAAAAAGCAGCTATCAGCTATCAGCTTTCAGCCGTCAGCTAAAAGCGGACAAGGAACATGGGTCAGGGGTCAGGGAACAGCGGGTTAGCAAGTCAGCGAGTTAGCAAGTTAGCGGGACAACGGGATACCCCATTCTTTTCGCAATTATTTCCTCGAAGTGCGCGAAAAGAATGGGGTATCCGGCGTTTCCGGGGAGCGATCTATGCCGGCTTGCGGGGACGAAGCAGCTATTAGCTTTTAGCTATTAGCTCTGGCTCAGTGGATAGATAGGCGTTTCCGGGGGCCGTTCATATCCGACGTCCAGGGCTTATCGCCCGCGTTCGGTGCAGTTTTTGTTATTGACGCCATCTATAAGTTGGACCTACTCTACAGTTAGGAGGTGCGAACAAATGGCGAAGAAAAGATTGTTCGTCGAGCAACGCCCTCAAGGCGATTACGCAGTGAGAAGGCCGGACTCCGAACGAGCGAGCGCAGTCCTTCCCACCCAGTCAGAAGCTATCGATAGAGCGCGAGAATTGAATCCCGGAGTGAATCCACTTGTCGAGAGGGTCCGCGACACTTCAGTCGGTGGCCGGGACAAATGGCGTAGACCTTAGCATAGCGGCATCGCGGTCACTTCTTTATCGCGGATAGGAAAGGCTCAAGAAACTTGCCCATCGACTTCAGAAGCCTCTCAATGAGGTCGCCCGAATTCTCTTCGCTTTCGGCCGACTTATGCGCGATCGGCGGAGTGAAGACACGATTCACGGACTCGATCAGAAATGCCGTGTATTTTGATAGTTCCTCTGGTTTGCCCTCATCAACGACAGTCTTCACGAGACGTCGATAGGAATCCAGAGAAATGGAAATGCTACTTTTGAAAGCGTACTCCTCTTCAAGACTGCGTTCGCGCGAATATTGGAGGTTGCAAAATGCTATCGTGTAAATAATCGGGAGCGATATCGATAACTTCAAAAAGAACGCAGCGTTATATTCATGGACGTATTGGAGAGAATAGATGAACCATCCAGATGCTCCAAGGGAAATCAATACAGTCACTCCCAGCAAGATTGCCAAAAAGAATTTTGCCTTTGCCAAGTCCTCTTGCCGTTTTTGAAAAGAATGAAACAGGGAATAACCTGTTGCCCTATCAATGGAATCCCGAATTCGACCTTCAAGGGCCTCTAGCTCCGATGTGAGGCGATTTAATTCGACGTCGTTCTTTTCAATGCTAGCATTAGCTTTGGCCTCAACGTCCTCGCGAAATTTCGTATCTATTTCTTTAAATTTGACTTCACGAAGTTTTTCAAATTGATCGAGCGAACCGTCAACGGCTATCTTTTGTGATTTTTCGGCTTGGATAAGCCGAGCTTCAGAGTTTGCAACAAGATCCCCTATCATCTTTCCTTGCTGCTCAATCGCCTTTCGAAATTCCTCTGTAGATTTCCTTACCTCTTCTTTGCCTTCGCTAATCTGGTTTGTAGCCGAAATGAGGGCTTCATCGAGCCTATTTTGAGTTAGTGTAGATTGCTGCATCACATTGTTGGCATTACTCAGCAAGATCGATGATTTCTCGACCGCAGCACCGCATGTCTCTGCGTTCTTTGAGGTGCTCTCGACATTCTTGGAGATTTCGCTAAGAATAGATTCGCATTTTGACGATGCCTCCGTGAGCGCTGTAGAAATGGTCTTTGCATTCACATCCGCTTCCGAAAGCCGCGACAACATATCCTCTGCCTTTTCTAGAGATGCAGCAAGCGCCACAGCCTTACGGTGGACCTCACGAATCACTGTCTCCTGCCGCTTCAACTGATTCATTTTTTGCGCATAACCCAGAACCTCCCCACTGAGATTCTGGAGGTTGTACTGCCATATTGAAGAAGTGAGTTCTTCCACGGAATCCTCGAGCGCTTGAACAGCATCAGTGCCGTTTACTAGTGACTGAAGGGTCTGGCTGACTCGCTGGACTTGGGTTAAGAGTAAATTTTGAAGTTTAAGAGGAAGTTGGTTCAGTTTCTTCTTTTCTGTGACATCCAGGAGGATTCCACGGGCATGGTTCAAATTGATCAGCGTTTCCGCCAAAGGGATTCGACCACGATTTAGATCGAATCCAAGCTCCTCGGCCTTTCTTAGACAAGCATCCTGTGCCTCGGGAGTTAAAGTGGTAACAACATCCCAAATTTGTTGCGAGAGTTCGCTCTTATCAAGTAATGACGGGTTAGTTCCCATGAGTGCTCCTATCGGGTAAGGCTTGTAATGCTATAAGTTTATACCCATAAGTACTTGATAGGAAGTGGCTGCGAACTCCGAAACGGTTAACGAGGAAGTTCAAGGCCACCACCCACCTACATACACCGAACCTTCACTTGGTTATCTATGTACATGCCGGTAACGAATGTGATCTGCCCATATTCACTTATTGCCAATTTCGAGCTCGCCGGAGAGGGCTGCGCTGTTATAGATTCGGCTTCGGAGATGATCTGGCGGCAAGATGAGCAATTCTGAGCATCCACGATGCCGAGAAATGTCGTAGATTCGCCTATGGATTTCTCGCAGGCAGCGAGTGAAATCGTTTTCCGTATCCTCGACCAGTCCCTGGCGAAGATAGAAACCCTGCCTAAGCTTTAAGAACTGGAGCCATGATGAAGATCGCCGGAATCGTACTGATTATTTTAGGGGTTGCAGCGCTAATCTACGGGGGATTCACTTATTCGAGCCAAAAGGATGTTGTGAATTTTGGTGGAATGCAAATCAGCACAACAGAAAACCATACGCTCCCTGTTCCTCCTATCCTGGGCGTCATTGCCATAGCAGGCGGCGCCGGCCTGGTCTATTTTGAGGCCAAAAAGCGCCGTTGAAGCCCTGTGACTTTTTAGAGAACAGTGAACAGAGATCAGAGATCAGAGATCAGGGGTCAGTGGTCAGTGGCGGAAAGCCCGGGTCTAAAGGCCGCTTATATATTGGCGCTATCAGGGGCCTGAAGGCCCCTGCTCCTTCCGTAATCCATCCCTCAGGGGCTAAAGCCCTGGATTTATTTTGTTGCATTTACGGCACGACTAAAGTCGTGCCCTGACACAAAACGTTGTAGCGCGACTGAAGCCGAACCGAGAGTGTACGGATGTAAAGAACATTGAGGACTCCCAAGGCGGATTGCACAGTACTGGAAACTTATTCCACTGCGGGCCTACACTAATGAGCGAAGGCGTCGCGAGGAGAATCGCCATGAACCGATCAGCATTTGTGCAACGCAGCCTAAGAATGAGTCTTGCTGTCGCCTGTTTGTTTGGGAATCTGCCGTCCTGTGCTGCGCAAACGCCCCCGGCCAATGGAGAGACCATCGTGCTGATACGGCATGGGGAAAAACCGCCAGGCGGACTTGGGCAGTTGTCGTGCAAAGGGCTGAACCGGTCGCTGGCCCTGCCAGCCCTGCTGATTGGCCGCTATGGCAAGCCGGAGTTCATCTATGCGCCGAATCCCAACGTGAAAATGTACGACGGCCACATTCTGCCGACTTACTCCTACCTGAGGCCGTTGGTAACCATCGAGCCGACCGCTATCCGCGTGGGGATGCCGGTGAATACAGATATCGGATACAACCAGATCGACAGGCTGCAGCGAGAATTGCTCCAGTCTTCCCATGCCCACTCGCTGATCTTTGTTGCCTGGGAGCACGCCTATTTGCGTGAGTTTGCCATACAGATGCTGGAGACCTACGGGACCTATGTAGAGCAGGTGCCTGACTGGGACGCAAGCGATTATGAAACGGTCTATGTATTTCACATTACGCGGTCAGGCAAGAACGGCACTCCGCATGCCACGCTGGAAATACAGAAGGAAAATCTGGAGGACACGCTGAAAGACACCTGCCCCGGTCCGCCGTAGATTGAAGTCAAGGGTTAGGAGAACGCAGGATGACAGACGGTATGGGCGCCCAGCGCCTTTTGGGTTCCGGTTCTTCATCGGATAAACTAAGTTGATTCAGTCACCATGCTGATTACCGCTATGAAGTCCTCTTGCCTGCCGGGAAAGGTAAACTGATATCAATGTCCAAGTACGGTTTAGATGCCAACGAGATATGTGTACTCAAGTCACTGAAGACACCTGAGCGAATTCAGCGCTTCCTGGATACCGAAATCGCGTACAACAAAGAGCCGGATGGCGCAACGGCTCGTTCTCCACGGCGCGTGCTGCGCGATAAGGTGTCCCATTGCATTGAAGGCGCCCTACTCGGCGCGGCGGCACTGCGGCTGCAGGGCTATCCGCCCTTACTACTGGATATGGAGGCGGTGCGCGACGACGACCACGTGCTCGCTGTTTTCAAGCAGCACGGTAATTGGGGCGCGATCGCCAAGTCGAATTTCAGCGGGTTGAGATTCCGGGAGCCGGTGTATCGCAATCTGCGTGAGCTGGTGATGTCGTATTTCGAGCACTACTACAATGATGCGCGCGAGAAGACACTGCGCAGCTACTCCCGGCCGGTAAACCTCAAGCGGTTCGACCACATGGGCTGGATGACCGCGGAGGAGGATCTGTGGGTGATCAGCGAGTACCTGACAGAAATTCCTCATGTGCCCTTGTTGCGCAACGGGGCCGGACGCCGAATGGCCCGCGTGGATGATTGCCTGTTTGCGGCGGGGTTGATTGGGAGGGAGGAGTGAGCACGACCCAGGGCTGATGACTTCTGTTCCCTCCGATGGGCAGGCTCCTGGGCGCTTGGATGCGGCTTGACTGGAGAAAACAAGGGAATTAAACTCTCCTGCTCAGGAGGGTTCTATGAGAAAAGCAATGACTTTTCCAGGAATCGTATTTTCTTGCGCAATCCTGTTGTATTTGACAATGCCTGCAGCTCGGGCTCAAGGTGGCCCGGATGATGTTAACCTGCTGTCCTGGGGCGCGGGCGCGCTCATTGTGGAAGCACCGCTATCCTTCGCCAATAGCGATCAGTGGTCTCCCGACGAGCTTCTGGATGAGCTTCCAGGCACTGGTTGGGCCACCAAGAAAGGTGATCTGACGCCCAAGGTATTCGTATTCGAGTTGGCGGAGAGGAGCGAGATCACCAGTCTGGCCTTCGATACCGCCAAGACTGAGTACCAGGGGAGCACCGGCGCCAAGAATTTGAAGGTGGAGATCTCCGACCGCAAGGACGCAGGCTTCACGGAGATTGCCAGGCCGTCTCTTGCACTGTTGAAGGATCACCAGAAGTTCATGCTGAAGACGCCCGCCATGGGGCGGTATCTGCGGCTGACAGTACTTAATAATTGGGGCGATAGCCAGTACATGGAGATCATGGATGTCTACGCCTATGGCAAGCAGCTCGTCAAAAGAAAGCTCGCCGATAACTCCGGCACTTTTTCTTCCAGTTATAGAAACTTCCACATGCAGCAAACCGGGGCTACGGTAAACGGCTGTTATGAGCACAGAGCCGGGTTGATAGAAAACGGCGGATTCGACGGCAGGGTGCTCAGGTTCACCTGGAGCGAAGCCGATGAAGGCGCTCCACGCCAACACGGCCCGGCCATGTTGATATTCGCCGATGACGGGCAATCGTTTACCGGCTTTTGGTGGTATGAACGCAACAAGAGCGGGAGCCCTGATGGAGGGTGGCGCGGCACGCGAGTCTCCCGGGAGATTGGCACGTGTCCGCACTGGAAGCCGGGGTCCAACGAGGTCGAGGAGCAACTCCAGAGTGAAGGGCGCGTCCGGCTCTACGGGATTCTGTTTGATACCGATTCCGACCACCTTAAGGACGAGTCCAAAACTGCGCTGGATGAGCTGGTGGCTGCTGCCCGCTCCCAGCCATCGTGGAACTTTGCGATTGAAGGACACACCGACAATGTTGGCAGCGACGCCCACAACCAGACACTGTCAGAAAAGCGCGCAGTCTCCGTGAAAGCGTATCTGGTTAACGCCGGCGTGGCTGCGAACCGGTTGACAACCCAGGGATTCGGGGCGAGCCATCCAGTGGCCAGCAACGACACCGCGCTGGGCCGCTCGCAGAACCGGCGGGTTGAGGTTGTAAAGAAGTAGGTTAAGAGTCTCAGCAGAGAGAGCTACACCCCACGGACGAAAACCTGTTCCTTCACTCCATCGAGCAAAGATCGCTCGCTGGAGACTCCAAGTCCGTGGGGACCCCGATCCTGGGGCACTCGATTCCTCTGCTACACGGCTGGCTCACGGGGAATCTCGAGGGTGCCGGTGAGGCTGGCTACGCGCGCGACTCCATGGCCACGGCACCATGATTCGAGACCGCGGGCGAGGCGCTCGACGGCGCAGGGGTCGGCGAAACTGGCCGTGCCCACCTGGACAGCGGTGGCTCCGGCGAGCAGAAACTCAACGGCATCTGCCGGGGTGGTGATGCCGCCCATGCCGAGAATGGGGATGTTGACGGCTATGGCAGTCTCGTAGACCATGCGCAGGGCGATGGGCTTAATGGCCGGGCCGGAGAGGCCTCCGGTGACGTTAGTCAGGCGCGGACGGCGAGTCTCGGGGTCGATGGACATGGCCAGAAATGTATTCGACACGCTGACCGCATTGGCTCCAGCGCCAGCGGCGATTTTGGCCATGTGGGAGATGGAGGTTACGTTTGGCGAGAGCTTGACGATGAGCGGGCGGGTAGAGGCGGTGTTGGCCCGGCCAACCAGGTATTCGAGCGAGCCGGCATCGGAGCCGAAGGCCATGCCGTCGGCGTGGACGTTGGGGCAGGAGACGTTTAGCTCGTAAGCTGCAATGCCTTCGGCCTGGTTGAGCCGTTCGATGACCGCGATGTACTCGCCCACCGTGTAGCCGAAGACGTTGACGATGACGTTACAGCGGGGATAGCGGCGAAGCAGGGGAAGCTTGCGGGCGATGAAATCTTCAACTCCGACGTTTTGCAGTCCGATGGCGTTCAACATGCCGGCCGCGGTCTGGATGAGGCGGGGAGGGGCATTGCCGGCGATGGGCTCCAGGGAGATGCCCTTGGTGACGAATCCGCCGATCCGTTCCAGCGAGACGATCTCTTCAAACTCGATGCCATAGCCAAAGGTGCCGCTGGCGGCGATGATGGGGCTGGGCAGTTCCAGGCCAGCCAGCTTTACTTTCATATCAGGCTTCACGCGCGGCAATCTTCCTTTTCGACAGTGGACAGTGAACAGTGAACAGTGGACAGTTGGGATCAGTGCAAGAGCTTATGCGCTGACCGGCTTGGCGGCGTTCACCTTGACCGGGGTGAGCCAGCCAAAGCGGTCGGGTTTGAGTCCGTTGGCAATGCCGAGGAATTCGTCTGCGATCTTTTTGGTGACTTCGCCGGGTTTACCGTCAGCGATGACGATGCGGTCAATGGAGCGGATGGGCGACACCTCGGCGGCCGTACCGGTGAAAAAGACCTCGTCGGCGATGTAGAGCATTTCGCGCGGAATGGGCTGCTCGATGACCGTATAGCCCAGATGGCGGGCGATGGCTATCACGCTGTCGCGGGTGATGCCGGAGAGAGCCGAGTTGCCCAACTGGGGGGTGTAGAGAACGCCGCTGCGCACCACAAAGACGTTCTCGCCGGAGCCCTCGCTAACCAGGCCGTTCACGTCCAGGGAGATACCCTCGGCGTAACCGTTGATGTCAGCCTCCATGCGGATCAGTTGTGAATTCATGTAGTTGGCGCCAGCCTTGGCGAGGGCGGGCATGGTGTTGGGCGCCAGCCGGTTCCAACTGGAGATGCACACGTCGGCGCCGCCATGACCGGCCACGTACTTGCCCCAGGGGAAGTTGGCGATGTAGACCTCGATGGGCGAGCCTTTGGGGCTGACGCCGATTTCGCCGTAGCCGCGGAGCACGACGGGGCGAATGTAGCAGGGCGCAACCCCATTGGCTTCAATCACATCCACGACGGCGGCGCAGAGCTCGTCGAGCGCATAGGGCACCTCCATGCGATAGATTTTGGCCGAGTCCAAAAGCCGCTGCATGTGCTCCGGCAGGCGGAAGACAGCCGAGCCCTGCGGCTGACCGTAACAGCGAATTCCTTCAAAGACGCTGGAGCCGTAGTGAATCACATGGCTCATCACGTGGATAGTGGCCTGTTCCCAGGGAATGAGTTTGCCATTATGCCAGATTTTGGAGGTGGCTTGGATAGGCATGGGTTTGTAGTGCTCCTTGGCGCGACTTACTTGTACACCTCAGGGTAGCGCGAGAGAGGCGGAAATGTCACGGAAGTGTGAAGACGATCGAGGCAGATGTTATTGTGCCGTAACGTTGTTCATGAGGGCTGAGGGCTTCAATACGGCTGCCTGGGCAAGGCGTACAGGCTTAACAGCCGGCAGTTCGAGGTTTTGAGCGCTTTCGGCCTCTCGCAGATGATGTTCCATTAATCTCCGTGCCACAACGGGATCATGCGCACGGATGGCGCGGTAAATCTCACGATGCATCTCTGCCATATCGCGCAGGTGGTGCGCTCGTTCGACGGTTTTGCGCCGTTTTTCATACATGGCGGTGGTGATGGTCTCGATGAGAGCAGCCAGAATGGGATTGCCGGAAGCCTTGGCAATGGTGCGATGAAACAGCACATCGTGCACAAGGAAATCCGCAGGGTCATCCGCGCAGGCGAACATATCGGCAACCTGCTCGGCCAATGCCGCGTGGTGCTCCTCCTTGCCCCGTTCGGCGGCGAGGGCGGCAAGGCTGCTTTCAATAATCAACCGCGCCTCAAACATCTGCCAGAACTGGAAGCCGTAGAGCGCGCTCATCAGTCCCAGCGATGCCTTGCTGAATTCGGCGGGGCCGTCCTTGATGAAGGTACCGACTCCGTGCCGCACGCTCATCACTCCCATCGCCACGAGGTAGCCGATGCCGGTGCGAAGACTGGCGCGGCTTATCTTGAGCGTACGGGCCAGCTCGCGTTCAGGGGGGATTCTGTCACCCGGTTGCAGGGCACCCTTCTCCAGAAGGGCACGGATGTGGTTGACCACTTGCCGGGTCCGATCGGTATCAGTGGCATCCTGCGTCAGACGTGGCATAAGGGCAAGATTCCAATCATATTACAGGAAATATGAACACTATTAGATTAACACTGGAGGCCACCTGTGTAATAATTCTTCTCTCGTTGGCAACATATGTGGTGTACGTGTATGCTAGTGGTCAGACCTCGTATTGAGGAACAGGAGTACACGGCTGATGAGTCAAGGATTGAATATTCGCAAGGATGCCGAGCTGGATTTTCTATCTCTGGGCGCGCTGGTTCACAGGCTCGATCCGGGGATCATCCCCTTCCGCAAGGCGACCGAGTGCCAGATACACGTCAGCGGCGGCGAGTTCAATGTGGCCGCCAACCTGTCGAATTGCTTTGGCATGAAGACAGCGATCGTCACGGCGATGGCGGACTATCCGATCGGCGATCTGATCGCGGAGCGGGTGCGCGCCATGGGCGTGAAGCCGTTCTATAAGCACTTCAAGCACAACGGGGTGAACGGCCCCAACATGGCCACGGTGTACAGCGACCGGGGCTACGGCGTGCGCCCTCCAGTGGTCTTCTACAACCGCTGCAACGAAGCGGCGGGGCAACTGAAGCCGGGAGATTTCGACTGGAAGGCAATCTTTTCAAAGGGCGTGAAATGGGTTCACTGCGGCGGCATCTTTGCTGCGCTGTCGCCGACGACCGCGCCGCTGGCCGCGGAGATGATGAAAGAAGCCAAAGCGGCGGGGGCGGTGACATCGTTTGATTTGAATTTCCGCGAGAAACTGTGGAATATTCATGGCGGCGCGGAGAAGGCCGTCGAGACCATCGGCAAGATCGTGGAAAACGTGGACGTGCTGGTGGGCAACGAAGAGGACCTGCAGAAGGGGTTGGGAATTCCCGGGCCGGAGGTGGCGGCAAAATCAAAGCTCGACCCCAGCGTCTTTTTCGGCATGATCGACAACGTGGTGAAGAAGCATCCGCATGTGAAGGTGGTAGCTACGACGCTGCGCGAGGTGCACTCGACCAACCGGCATAGCTGGAGCGCGGTGGCGTGGGTTGACGGAAAGACCTATACCGCTCCGACGGCGGAGCTGGATGTTCTGGACCGTGTGGGCGGCGGCGATGGCTTTGCGGCGGGATTTTTCTACGGTCTGCTGACCGGCGAGACGCCGGAAGAGGCGGTCAAGCTGGGCTGGGCGCATGGCGCGCTGCTGACGACATTTCCCGGCGACACGACCATGGCAACCGTGGACCAGGTGCGAGCCTTTGCCAAAGGCGGATCGGCGCGCATCCAGCGGTAATTATTTTTTCAGGAAGAATTTGGAGATTGTATGCCGGAACCATTGTGTGATATCGGCCTGATCGGCCTTGCCGTCATGGGACAGAACCTTGTCCTCAACATGAACGATCACGGCTTCAAGGTGGCCGTTTTCAACCGCACCGTATCCAAGGTGGATGATTTTCTGGCCAATGAAGCCAAGGGGACGCAGGTGGTGGGCGCCCACACGTTGGAGGAGTTCGCCAAACTGCTCAAGCGGCCGCGGCGCGTGATGTTGATGGTGAAAGCGGGCGACACGGTTGACCAGATGATCGGCCACGTTGTGCCCTATCTGGAAAAGGGCGATATTGTGATCGACGGCGGGAACTCGCTGTTTACCGACTCCAACAGCCGGACCAAGGACCTGGCCGCAAAAGGAATTTTGTTTATCGGCACAGGCGTATCCGGCGGCGAGGAGGGCGCGCGGCGCGGTCCTTCGATTATGCCGGGCGGCAATCCTACGGCGTGGCCGTATGTGAAAGATATTTTTCAGGCCATCGCCGCCAAGGTGGAGGACGGAACACCCTGCTGTGACTGGGTGGGCGAGGACGGCGCGGGCCACTTTGTGAAGATGGTGCATAACGGTATCGAATATGGCGATATGCAACTAATCTGCGAGGCATACGACCTGTTGCAGCGCGGCCTGGGGCTGAGCGCCGACGAGCTGCACGAGGTTTTCGCGGAGTGGAACAAGGGCGAGCTGGACAGTTACCTGATCGAGATTTCCAGGGACATCTTCGGCAAGAAGGACGAGGACGGCAAGCCGATTGTGGATAAGATTCTGGACACAGCCGGGCAGAAGGGCACGGGGAAGTGGACGGTCATCAACGCGCTCGACCTGGGGCAGCCGGTAACGCTGATAGGCGAGTCGGTCTTTGCGCGTTGCTTGTCAGCGTTAAAGGATGAGCGCGTGGAGGCCGCGAAGATTTTGAAGGGACCGGCGGGCAAGGCCGCTGTGGGCGACCGAGCCGCGTTCATCGAGGATGTGCGCCGGGCACTGTATAGCTCGAAGATTGTCTCCTATGCGCAGGGCTACATGTTGCTCAGGGCCGCCGCCAAGGAACATGGCTGGAACCTGAACATGGGCGGCATCGCGCTGATGTGGCGCGGTGGATGCATTATTCGCAGCCGCTTCCTGGGCAAGATCAAAGAGGCTTTTGACAAGAACCCGGGAATCGAAAATCTTTTGCTGGACAGCTTCTTTTCCGCGGCGCTCAACAACTATCAGGCCTCGTGGCGCAAGGCCGTGGTTCGTGCAGTGGAACTGGGTGTGCCCACGCCGGCATTTTCCACGGCGCTGGCGTTCTTTGACGGCTATCGGACAGAACGATTGCCAGCCAACCTGCTGCAGGCGCAGCGCGACTATTTTGGCGCGCACACCTATGAGCGCACCGACAAGCCGCGCGGCGAGTTCTTCCACACCAACTGGACGGGACGGGGAGGGCGGGTTTCGTCGACGACTTATACGGTTTAGGATATGAATCCAAGGCCGGGCTCTTCGATTACTCGAAGAGCCCGGCCTTATAATGGAGTATAACAATGACAATACCTAACCGTGCCACGCTGATTTCTGCCGTGCTTTTGTCTATATGTCTCATAGCATTAGTCCCAGGAAGCCTGCAGTTCGCTTTGACCTGGACGACACCATACCTTCGAGTGGGGAATGTTAGGGTAGAAAACTTCATGATGCTCGAGGGATGCTATTCTCTCGCGCTTGAGATAATTGGTCTGGTGGTATTGTGGACTGGCTATAGAGCTATGGAACGATGGGCATGGGTCATAATGTTCACCATCCTTACGTTGTTTGTGTTTCCCGCCACAGTGCTGCATACGCTATTAAAAATTCACGAAGGGATCTATCAATGGTCTTTTCTGTTGATAGCGTTTAGTGAAATACGAGTCGGCCAGTGCGAAGGTCTTGCTGAACACTATAATAGCCGAGTGGCGCTTGGTATTCTTGACTTTCTGGTGATGGCGGTCGCTCTGCTTCTTCCGATCAAGGCGTTTTTCTGGAAATCGTACAACCCGAGTGTGAGTGACGAGCACAACGAGCAGAATGGAGGCCTTCCTGTCGGCGACAAATAGACCGACGGTCTCATAACTTCCGACTTCGTTGCGGAATTCACTTTTCCGGGCAAATGAAGGGATGCAGTATTGTTAATTGCAATCCGCAGGGGTTAAAGAGATTTTAGAGGAATTCACATAGTCCCTACGGGACAAATGTTTCTTTTGGGCTGCTCACCCAGGATTGCACTTCGCTCCATCCTGGGCTATTATCCGTTCCCCCTCCGGGGGAAATGAAACCTGCCGATCAGCGCAGGCTCTCGACCGGAGCCGGGTCCATGTCGCTATAGACCTGATTTTCTCCACCCATGCCCCAGCAGAAGCTGTAGGCCTGCGTGCCTACGCCAGCATGAATTGACCATACGGGTGAAGCCACAACATCCCGGTTGGCCATGACAAGATGGCGCGTCTCATCGGGCGATCCCATCAAATGAATGACACGCGCATTTTCGGGCAGATTGAAGTACATGTAGATTTCCGTACGGCGGTCATGGGTGTGCGCCGGCAAAGTGTTCCAGGCGCTGCCGGGATGTAGATGGGTCACGCCCATCACCAGTTGGCAGCTTCTGGCGCCCTCCAGGTGGATGTACTTGTAGATGGTGCGGTGATTGCAGGTTTCCGCGCTGCCGAGTTCGGTGGGGTTGGCCTCTTCCTTGCGCACCAGGGCGACGGGATACACGGCATGCGCGGGGTAGCTGAGCAGATAAAAGACGGCAGGATTCTTTTTGTCCTTTGATTCGAAGCTGACCTCGGCGTTGCCGCGACCGATGTAGAGCACGTCGAGATTATTCAGTTCGTAACTCTTACCACCCACGCGCACCATGCCGCTGCCGCCGATGTTCAAAGCGCCCAGCTCGCGACGCTCAGTAAAGTATGCCGCGCGCAATTGCGGATACGTCGGCAAGGCAATCGGAGCGTCCACGGGCGCCGCCATGCCGATCGCGGCACGGTCGGCGTCCACGACATAATTAAAATTAATCTTGCACGGCTCGTAGAGAGTGTTGTGCAGAAAGCTCTCACGGAGTTCTGCCGTTGTCATGCGCGGGAAACGCACAGGGTCAGCCATCACAATTGTTTTCATCAGTATCTCCTAGTTCATCAATATGTTCATTTTACTGCTTGGGGAGTTGCGTGGGGTTCCAGTTGTCAGAGCCGCGCAGAAAGACAGACGGCTCATATTGCTTGGCTTGTTCCGGAGTCAGGAAATGCGTGTGCGGCTCGCGCTTGCCGGGCTGCGCGCCGGGTCCGGTGGAGTTGTATTCGGCATAATAGACGGTTTCGAGGGAATACGTATCGCCGGGATGCCACTCACGCCAGCCAGCCGGATCGATGTGGCTGCCCATTTCCGTGTTGAGGAAGATCACTGTCGCATAAGGACGCCAGGGACGGCCAAGAAAGACGGGCTTGGTTACTCCGTCATCAACAACGAGCTTGCAGTGATTGAAGACATAGCCAGAGTCCTCGTCGGGGTAATGCTTGGATTGCGCGGTGATATATCCGCCGGCATGGGCAGTGCTGTGAATCTCGCACCGGTCGAAGTAGGCTTTGCTGTCGCCGAAGATGAAATCGACGTTGCCGGCGATGTAACTGTCGGAGAAATACTGGCGCGTGGGGATGCAGTTTTGCCCGTCGGGAGAGCAGTTGCGGCTGCCCGCGTACAACGTGTCCTGGTTGCCCAGAAGGCGCACATTGTGGAAGACAGCGCGGTCACCGGTAACCAGCAACGCCAAAGCCTGTGAACCGGCGGGAAGCTGCGGATGTGTTGCGTTGAAATCGTTTTCGAAGGTGATGTTCTCGGCAAAGAAATTGTCGGCGGTCACATTCACGGTGGCGGAGTGGAGAGTGCCGCCATTGGCGCCGGCACTACGATCATTGACGATCACTGTTTTGCTCGCATCGGGATTATTGCTGCGGATGGTGATGTTCTTCTTGTCCACCGTCAGCACCTCGCGATAAACGCCAGGGGAGACCATCAGCACTTGTCCCTCCTTGGCAACATCGAGCGCCCGCTGAATCGAATAAAAATCTCCGGTCCCATCCGCGGCAATGTAGAGATTGTTATCCTCCGGGGGAACCTTGCCGGCCATCTCAGGCGCGGTTGGCAGGGCAGGGAAGGGAACGAAGCGCGAGTCGCATTCCAGTGGCTTGCCCTCCGTCGAGCCGGGCGCCTGCGTAATAATCACATCGTCGCCCGCCGGCGCCAGGTTACCGCGCGCAGGCCCGATGGTAATCTCCGCGTCTTGGTCATAAAAAAGCGAGTGCTGCTGATCGTCCGCGAAGACATTGTCGAGTTTTATCCCCAGCTTGTGGTCCGCATCCAAGCCGAGAAACGTGAAGGCGCCCGGCGTCAGCACATGCACATTCTCAAGCGTAATGTCGCGATAGATGGGCAACCTGTCGCCCTTGAAGATGGTGTAGTGCGGCGTAAAAACCAGCGGATTCCTTACATTGCGAATGCAAACATTGCGATAAGTCACATCATGCACCAGACCTCCGCGGCTGGGGTCGCTTTTGATGCGAAGCCCGTTGTCCGCTCCGTCGATGGTCAGGTCGTCGACCAGCAGGTGATCCACGCCCCCATCTGTGCCGCTGCCGATGGACATCCCATGTCCCGCATAAAAGTGGTTATGCAAAACCGATATATTCGAGACTCCAGCGGCGCGGGTCGGCTTGAGGCATACGTCGTCATCGCCTGTGTTGATGTTGGAGTAAGCAATCGTAATGTTGCGCGAGGAGCCGGGGTCGATGCCGTCGGTATTCCGCGCAGTCTTCGGCGTCATAATCTTCACGCCCCACGCCGTAAAACCATCCGTCAGACCGACTGAAACGTGGAAACCCGGCGAGTTACGCAGCGTGATCTTGTACATGGTGAAGTTATCCGCGTGACGCAGAACGATCATGGCAGGCACACTCTGCTGCAGGTCCTTGACCTTTGCCTCGTGCGCCAGATCCCACCAGGTCACATCCTGGCCCAGCAACCTGGCTCCGCCGCGGCCATCGATAGAGCCTTCACCCATGATGCCGCCGCCCTGTACGCCATCGCCAAAAATCAGCGGTTTGCATCCGCGGCCGCGTTCGCCGACAATTCCGCAACTGCCAGGGGCGAGATCGTAGAGCCGCGGATCGCGCGAAGCTGCCAGCACAGTATGGGCCTCGATTACGAGGGTGACACCGGGACGCAAAGTGAGAGGACCGGTAAGAAAGACATACTTACGGCCCTGGGCGCGGAGGACGACTGCTTTCTGCCCCACAGACGAAGGCTTTTCCGCAGGGATCCCGGCCATCCACGCCTCGGACAAAGACCTGTCCGTGTCGTGACCGGAACAGGTGTCGAGGGCGTGCTGGATGCGTTCGGTGTCCAGTTTCTGCTCATCCGCGGGCGCGATTACGCCATGCCGGGCCGCGATATTGGAGTTCAGGGTGACGCAGGCGGCGGGAATCACCGGTTCAGTGACCTTGCGGGTGTCCTGAGCGAGCAAAAACGATGTTGTGAACAGAAGAACTGCGGAGAGAAGAGAGGCAAAACGCAGGAAACGCATTATGAACTCCTATGGACGCGACGCCTGGCCGCGCCATTTGGTCAAAGAGAACTGAGAGAACTTACCACTTGCACAACTAACTCTATAGGAAAGGGTCCGTTGACCGTCAAGACACATAGACGCAAGACCTGTCGTCAGCGCCAATAATGAGGATAACACATGTATAATGAATCAGTTATGGCATTTTTATGTTGTGTTACTTTACGATTCTTTCTCCTCTTTTCTGTCTCGCTGAGATGGGTTGCTGGTCAGACCGCCGAAGCAGTAGAATCGCCATGACGTCATTTCTTTGGAGCAGATCGAAGAGGAGCAAAGATCACGCATGAAACCGTCCGCGATGGTCCTATTGATTGCCGCCTGCAGCAAGGGGTTCTCGCAGTTGCCTGCACAAGAAGCGCCGCATTCTTCCACCGGCGTCCGGATTGCGCTGATAGGCGATTCTACGCAGACGAAGAATGCCGGCTATGGGCTAGGCTTCTGCGCCAATCTTGCGGAGAATGTGACCTGCATCAACGATGCGAAGGGCGGCGCCAGCACCAAGACCTACTACCAGGAAGGCTATTGGACAAAGGCGCTGGCGGACAAGCCGGACTACATGCTGATTCAATTTGGCCATAACGACGAGGAATCGAAGGGGTATCTGCCGCGCGAAACGAAACTCAAGACCGAGTATCCGGCCAATCTGAAGCGTTATGTGGAGGAGGCGCGCGCGCATGGAATTACACCGATCCTGGTGACGCCCTTGACTCGCCGCTATTACGAGGCAGATGGAAAGATTCACTCCGATTTGCTGGCGCACGCCGCAGCGATGAAAAAGGTGGCGAAGAAGATGCACGTGCCACTAATTGAATTGCAGGCAGACAGCATCGCCTACCTCGATACTCTGACCGAAGCGCAAGGCCAGGCGCTGGGCCTCACTAAGAAGGACGCGGAAGGCAAGACTGTCCCGGACAAGACGCATGTGAATTACGAAGGGGCGTATGTCTTTGGACGCATTGTGGCGGTGGACATGGGCAAGGCTGTGCCGGCTCTGGCGCAATATGTCAAGCCGGTTGCCGCTGCGCTGCCACCGGCCGGCGTGCGCAGCATGGCGATTCTACATGGTGCTCCGGTGCGAATCGTGCTGACGGGCGATTCGACGGTTGCGCTGGGCGGAGGATGGGGTGCTGCTTTCTGCGGCATGGTGACGCCGAATCTGGAGTGCATCAATCTTGCAAAAAATGGACGCAGTTCCAAGAGCTACTACGACGAAGGTCTTTGGAAAGATGCGTTGAACATGCACCCGGATTACATTCTGATTCAGTTTGGGCATAATGACATGCCCGGCAAAGGCCCGCTGCGCGAGACCGACCCGGATACAACCTACGCGGCGAATATGCGGCGGTATATCGAGCAGGCGCGAGCCATCGGGGCGCAACCCGTGATTGTGACCTCGCTCTCACGGCGGACTTATAAGGACGGCAAGCTGGTGCAGGATTTGAAGGCATACGCCGATGCGGCAAGACGAGTTGGCCAGGAGCATGACGTACCGGTCATCGATCTGAATGCGCAGAGCGTGAGGCTGCTGGAAACCATGACGCAGGAACAGGCCGACCAGTTCGATGCGGCGGTGCATCCGGACGCGCGCGACAAAGGGCCCGATAGAACGCACTTGAACGCGGCGGGCGCGTCTGTATTCGGACGCATGGTGGCTGACAGCCTGGCGAAAGTCTGCGTAGAACTCGGGCCTGACGTGATTGGCGCGCCACAGGCAAAATGAGCGGTGGCCTGCGCAAATCGCTTTACGGCTTTACTTCGACAGCAGGCTTGCGCGGAATCTGCCGAAGAACCCAATGAACCAGTTCCTTGCTGGCGGCGTAGTTGTCGTATTCGGCAGGGAGCTTGCGGCCGTCGGTGTATTCGTTGTAGAGCCAGGGATCAGCCGTGGCAAAGACGGTTCCCTTGCCGTACCTAGCCGTGGCCATGAGGATGTCGCCGCGATCGCGAAGTTGCGCGATGGCGGGGGATTTCACCGCGATGGTGCAGATCTCCTTCATGTACGCGGTGTGCGGATCATGGAAGATAGGCCCGCCACTCTGGATCGGCACCTTGCCCATTTCGAATTTGTTTCCCTCCACCGTATTGCGCAGAACGCTGTTGTAGTGGATACCGAATTTCTCTGACAGCAGATTGAGATGGTCCAGATCTGCGTTTCCGGGGTCGTTTTCGAAAATCATCAGCACTCCACCGGCCTTGACCCACTCGGCAATCTGCGCCGCGTCATCCGGCTGCATATAATTCGGATTGGGATTTTTCACCGGAATGTCCGGAGAGACAATGATGTATACCTGCGCCTGGCTAAGCAAGGCACGCGTGGGCGCGGTGTAGAGAGTGCTGGTTTCAGCGCCAAGGTTGTTGAAGATGTGGCCCAGGAATGAGTAGCCGCTGTTGCTTTGATCGTTCCACTTGTAATGGAAGTACACCTGCTGGCCGGTTGAGTCTGGACGCTTCTGGCTATTGAACCAGGCGTCGAGCAAAACTGTTTTACCGCGGCCCAACTTTGCATTTGCGGCGTTGTCCATCTCCGCGCTGGCCAGCAAGAACGCTCCCACACCCTTGGGATCGTTGGTGATGACCTTCTCGCCGACGTAGTAGGCGTAAGTTCCATCGCGGTATGGATCGCCTCCCAGGCCCGCACCCTTTACCGTTCCGGTAAGGGAGACATCATCACCGGGCCCGGTCTGGATGAAATGGCTCAGAATGCCCTGGTATCCGCGCTCCGCATTGGCAAGATAGCGCGGGGGGAGATAGCCCTGGCGCACTCCACGGGCCAGCGCATAGACAAACATGCAGGAGGCGGAAGACTCCGTGAAATTGTCCTTTTCGCCTGCTTTATCCATTACCTGATACCAGAGGCCGGATTTTTTGTCCTGGTAACGCGCCACAGCCTCGGCATCACGCTCGAGCAGGGCAATCAACTGCTTGCGGCCGGGATCGTCTTGGGGATAGTACGAGAGGGTGTCGACGAGCGCCATCATCTGCCAGCCCATGGCCCGTGCCCAGAATTGCGACGACAGGCCTGTCTGTTTGTCAGCCCAGCGCTCCTGTTTGGATTCATCCCAACCGTGATAGAGCAGGCCGGTCTTGGGATCGCGCGCATGTTGGTCGAGCAACACAAACTGATGAGTTATATCGCTGAAGGCTTCAGGATGATGAAAGGTAGAGGCGTATTCAGCGTAGAAAGGCTCTGCCATGTAGAGGCCGTCGAGCCACATCTGATTGGGGTATTTCTGCTTGTGCCAGAAGCCGCCGGAAGGGGTGCGCGGCTGATGCATAAGATTCTCATAGAGCAGCGAGGCGGCCTTGGCGTAGCGCGGATTCTGGGTCGTACCATACAACAGCAGAAGCTGGCGGCCCATCAGAATATTGTCAAGCTGGTTTTCTTCCGGCTTCCAGGTGGCGATGGATCCGTCCTGGCCGACAAACTGATCGACAGAGTTCTTGATGTAGTTGAAGTAGCGCGGATCGGCAGTGTTGAACCAGAGGGAATCCATTCCCTGGAGCAGCGTGCCCAACTCGTAGTTCCAGGCCCAATGGGCTCCGGGGAGAGCAAAGCGGCCATCCGGCCAGCGCGCGATGGCGGCGTTGGCGGAACGTTCGGACCAGGGACGTACAGGGGCTTGCGCGGCAAATAACAAACAGCCGGCTGTTGCGGCGAACAACACCAAACAAATCAGAATGCGATTACTCTTCATTTCGACTCCGGGTGTGAAGCAGATCGGTCAATTAGCAGAAAAGGCTGCCGATTAAGGCAGCCTTTTCTGTATTGATGCAAGGGTTAAAGGCTAGAACTCGATGCGAGCCGAGAACTGAGCAGCCTTGCGGTTAGCGACTCCACTTGCAGTGACCTGTCCGAAGCTGGCGGCGCCGACCGCGGTGCTGGCAACAGCGAACAAGGTGTGGTTGGTGACGTTGTACCACTCAGCCCGGAAGTTCAGCTTGGTGGATGGCGTGATGTGCAACGGGAAGCTGCGCACCATGGCCAGGTCGAGCTGGAAGTTGCCGGGGCCAGTGAGGTTGTAAGGAGCGGTGCGCGGCGCATCGCCGAAGAGATAGCTCATCGAAGTCTTGATTGCCGACGTCCCGGTATTCAAGAAAGGCCCGGTTGCGTTGGCAACTGTCGTGCCGCCAGCGGGAACGATGTAGCTGATGGTGGTGTAGTTGGAAGTGGTTGCTCCCTTACCCCAACGCCCATTCTGGCGCGCTGACTGCCCGATGAAGTTGGGGTTCATGTACGCAGGCTTGCCCTGCTGCGACGGATTGGTCGGCGCTGTGTTTTCCGTGATGGCCAGCGGCGAGCCGGTGTATTGCTGCCAAACGCCGGAGAACTTGAAGCCTCCAAAGATTGCCCTCTCCAAGGGTTGGCTATTGAGGATGGTCTTACCAAGCGGCCAATCCCAGACCGAGGTAAGCACAAATTTCATCTTCTGGCTGGAGGTGGAGACGGTGCGTTCGATGCGGTCCGCCTTCCAGGCTTGAGTGGGGTGATTGGCTAGTGTTCCGGCAGGAATTGCGTAGCCGGAGCGGAAGGTGCCGCCGTCGTCAATGATGCGCGAGTAAGTGAAGTTGGCGTTGAGGGTTAAACCCTTCCATGCGCGCATATTCGCCATGGTCTGCAGTCCATGGTAGTTGGCGTTGCCGACGTATCCAAAGGAGTCGGCGGGCGCCTCGAACGGGAAAGGCGACAGGAGATTGGCCAACGTCGGTTTCGAGGAGCCGAATACAGCCAAGGCCGAGGCGGGGCAAGTAAAGCCCGCGGCCACAACCGCGCCGGTGGACGAGCAATCGCCGGTGCCTCCGGTGACTGTGGAGCCCGTGTCGGCCAGTTTCCCTGCCAGAACCAAATACTTAGGATCGAGCTGGTTGGATTGGTATCCGCGGGCCGTATAGCTATCGAGTTGCAGGAAGTGGCCCTCGGAACCGACGTAGGTGGCGGTGACCGCCAGCGCACTGGTTACCTGACGCTGGATGCCAAAGGTCCAGTTGATGTACTCAGGAGCGCGACCGCCGAGATACGGGTCGTCATAAGTCGAGGCCGAAGGGGCGCCCGCATAGGAGGAATTAGAGGTGTAGCCGGTGCCGTATCCCGCACCCGAAGCCACGCCAAGCGGACCCGCGTAGGTGGGAACCACACCAGAGCCGCCATTCAGGAACGTAGTCATGGTAGTTTGAGCGTTGGTCGGCGTCCAAGAGGGCGCGGCCGAGAAGCCCAGCGTTCCAAGAGTTGAGGTAAGGCCGCCGACTGCGTCGCCATGGGTATACATGACGCCGTAGCTGGAGCGGATTATGGTCTTGGAGTTCAGTTGATAGGCAGCGCCAACGCGCGGCCCGAAGTTCCGGTAATAGTTCTTGACGGGGGTGTCGCAGTTGCAGGTGCCTGCGCCGTGCCCCGTAAAGTTCAGTGCACCGGACATGCTGGTGATCGGGTTAGCAAGATTGGGATCAAAGAAGCTGGCTTTGTCATTCACTTCCCTGACGCTGGGGAAGAAATCGTAGCGCAGGCCGAGGTCGAGAGTCAGCTTAGAAGAAACTTTCCAATTGTCCTGCACATAGGGCGAGATGGCGCGGAAGCGCGCTCCATACTCCGGATGCGCGGAATAATCGGTCAAGCTGACCGTATCGATTTGGCCGATCAGGAAGCTGGCGTATGGCTGACCGCCGGATCCGACGTTGTAGTTGTTAGCGGTACCAGCGAGGGACTCGGTTTCCGTGATTTGGTTAGTGAGGAGCAACGGGGTTGTTCCGCCAACGGCGCTGTTAGTGTTGGCGAGCATCCATGCAACCTGTCCGCCGAAGGTGAAGGAGTGCTTGCCGACGGTCCACTGCAGGTTATCCATCCCCGTGTAGTTTTGCGCGATGGTCACATTGGGGATACCGCTGCCATTGCCGCCGCCGCCCCAGGTTGTCGGGCCATTCCCGCCGGTGAAGATCGCGGAGGGGAATTGTGTTACCGCCGGTCCCGAAACCGCGGACGTCGTCGGGCCTGGGTAAGTTACGCCCGCGTAAGTAATGCCCTGATGGGCAGCGTTATATGCCGGCACATTGCTAGGATTCCAGGTAGGGCCGTTGTAACGGGCATATCCCCACTTGATCTGGTTGATGAGGTGCGGGGTGAAGACGTGGGTCTCTTCGATGATGCCCACCGCGGTCTTCGGCGCGAAGGCTTGGCCGAAGTTATAAGGAACCGGCCCAGTGTTGCGGCCTGCAGTGGTCTGACTTTGGGGAACTGCGCTGGCCTGGCGTCCATCAGCAAAGATGAAGGTGAGAGTGTCTGACGAAGTGGGTAGGAAGTCGATGCGATCCGTTGTGGACCAGTTTATGAGCGACCCGGTGTTGGGGGTCATGTAGTTATTTGAAAGGGCCGCGCTGATGCCCGTTGTCGGCAGGTAACTCTGCATATGCTGTGCAATGGCGGAGAACTGTCCGGACGGGATCACATTGATCGCCGCACCTGTCAGTGTCGGAAGACCGTTCGCTCCAGTGCCAGAAGTGGGTGGACCGTAGCCGTACTGATAACGGCAGGGATAGCCACCGGTGTTATGCGAGGCGCATGTGGTCACCGTCGAGGGATCGTAGATTTTAGTGTCGTCTGCCGCCGTGCCGGTTCCGGTGACAAAAGTGCCGGTCTGGGTGAAATTGCCAATCTGCTGGTTCGGCGTTGGGAAGGTCAACGGCGTCGGCGTCGAGGCGGAATAGCGGAAACCGTTGTAGTTGCCGAAGTAGAAGACCTTTTCCTTCCACTTGCCCAAGGGCACGAGCGGTCCGCTGAGGTTGATGCCGTACTCGTTGCTGTGCTCGATCGGCTTTATCATTTTTGTAATATTTGTCACCGGGTCTGTGATGGGAGCCTTGCCCCAGAAGCCCCAGGTATCAAATTCCGTATTGCGAATGAACTCGTAAACTGAAGCGTGCTGCTTGTTGCCGCCTTGCTTGACGGTGTAGTTCATGACGCCCTGGCCTTCATAGACGGCCGAGTAGCCAGTGGTCTGCACCTGGAACTGGTCGATGGCGTCGACCGAAACGGCGGACCACACATAGCGCGGGTCGCCGTTGCCGTTGGCGCGCACAAACACCACGCCGTCCACGTAGACAGCGGAGGCTGCGCCGCGGCTACCGGAGCCGTTGACCACGCCGGTGTTGGTTGTGGGGTTGCCATTGGTATTATTGCCCTGCACGCCCGGCATGAGGAAAGCGAAGTCGGTGGCGCGGCGCTGATCGGGATTGCCATAGGCGCCCATTTCAATCGGCAACTCGGAGTAGACTTCGTTTTCCATTGTGGAGCCTACTGTTGCGTTGGTGGTTTCCAACTGCGGAAGCGTGGTGGTTACGGTAATTTCGATGCTGGCACCACCAACCGTCAGAACCGGGTTATATGTCTGAGCTTCCATGGCATTCACATGGATGCCTGCCTGCGTCAGCTTTTCAAAGCCTTTGGCGGTGGTGGACACGGTATAGATGCCCGCGTCCAGGTTCACGAAGTCATAGTTTCCTGTACCGGTTGTCGTCGTTGAAACGGCGATGCCAGTCCCAGTATTGGTGGCGACAACGGTAGCGCCGGGAATCATTGCGCCGGTCGTATCCGATACCGTGCCGGTAATCCTGCCTTTTCCAGCCATCTGCGCATTGGCGCAAAACGGAATCATCATGGCGATGACCAGAAGCAGCAGCCATCCCCTTAGACCAAACTGTCCTGTACTTCTCATTCAAGCCTCCATAAAATTACTCTCTTGTTGCTTTGGTTACTGACCTACACAATTACCCCCGCCGGCAAGTTTACCGACAGTGGTCAGACCACTTCTGAAACGACACTAGTGTCCTGCAAGATATATAGGTCTGTCAAGAGAGAAATGCAAGCGCGACAGGCCCACTTGTAAGTATCTATAAAATAAGCAGATAGCGTGGCATGTTGAAATCAAATGTTTTCTTCTAAAGAAGCAAATAGATGGCGTATCGCGTGAAGCGTGAGTTTACCGTTCCCATGCAGGACGATCCACGTCAACTATCATTCAAGGGGCACAATCCACACCATGTCGGGCTGCTTGCCACAGAAAAGAATTCCGGCAGAATGAGTCGCCGTGAATTGATATGCCATTCAGAATCTGACTTCCGGAACCATTAGGGTTTTTCACCGGATGCAGACGAGACACGCAGCTTATCGGGGATTCAATCGGCGACCTCGATGATCAGGACGAGAAGAACCTGAACCCTTATTGGGGTTGTTCGAGCTGGCGCCGGCCGGGGTTGTTTTTTGCGCCATACGGCGCTCCAAGCCTTGCGCGGTTCGAGCCATGCGTAAATGTTGTTCCATAAGTTTTCGCGCTTTGACAGGGTCACGCGCACGAATGGCGCGATAAATCTTACGGTGCATTTTCGCCGATTCACGCAAGTCGGTGGAGCGTTCAACGGTTTTACGGCGCTTGTCATAAAGAGCTGAAGTGATGGTCTCCATCAGAGCGGCAAGTATTGGATTGCCCGAAGCCTGCGCGAGAATGCGATGAAAAAGCACGTCGTGAATCAGAAAATCGGCGGGATTATCTACGGAATCGAAGATCTCGGCTACCTCTTCAGCCAGCGCGGTATGATGCTCTTCTTTGCCGCGTTCAGCAGCTAGAGCCGCAAGATAGCTCTCCAGAATCAACCTTACTTCAAACATGTGCCAGGACTTAAAGCCGTGCAGCGTCCCTATCAGGCTGAATGATGCCTTGCCGAATTCGGCTGGACCGTCAGCGACGAAAGTACCGACGCCGTGCCGCACCTTCATCACCCCCATCGCCGCCAGGTAGCCAATGCCGGTACGCAGGCTGGCACGGCTAATCTTCAGTGAGCGTGCAAACTCGCGCTCTGGAGGTATCTTGTCTCCCAGTTGCAGCGTGCCATTCTCAATGAGGGAACGAATGTGGTTGACCACATGCATGGTTCGCTGCGTATCCGGAAAAACTTGCTTTGTCCGCGGCATAAAGGGTTGCCCCCTGACTGCATTGCCTGAAATGCGGGGGCAAAACGAGATTAACACTCAAAACCCTCTCCTGCACGGGAGAATAACCACAATTCTGACAATGCACGGCCAGATGTGTATACTGTGGTCTGACCTCTCTGGTGGTCCAACCTCAACGCTTACAATGAAGGGCAGAGATTAGTCATGCTGATCCACGAAGATCGCTTATTCCCCGCCGACGCGGCAACACGAAAAATTGCCAAGGCACTGTACGCGCACGTCCGGACCTTGCCCATCCTCAGTCCTCACGGGCATACGCAGGCGGGCTGGTTTGCCAGGAATGAGCCTTTTCCCGACCCGGCAAAGCTGTTTGTGCAGCCCGATCACTACGTCTATCGGATGCTGTACAGCCAGGGAATTCCGCTGGAAGACCTGGAGATTGGGCAAGCAGAGCTCAAGGACGCGCGCAAGGTCTGGCGTATCTTCGCCAGCCACTACTACCTGTTTCGCGGAACCCCGACGCGTATGTGGCTGGACTTTGCCTTTCAGGAGCTATTTGGGCTGGAAGAGCGGCTCTCGGCAAAGACCGCCGACCTGTACTTCGACACGATCGCCGCAAAACTTAGCACCCCGGAGTTTTTGCCTCGCGCTCTTTATGAACGCTTCAATATCGAGGTGCTGTCGACGACCGATTCGCCGCTGGACTCGCTGGCCGATCACAAGGCGATCCGCGAATCGGGTTGGAAAGCGAGGATCGTGCCCGCCTTCCGGCCTGACCCGGTGGTTGATCCGGAGTTTGCAGGATTCTCCCAGTCGATTTTCATGCTGGGCGAGCAGAACGGAGAGGACGCCTCTACCTGGAGGGGCTACCTAAACGCTCTGCGCAAGGCGCGTTTGCGCTTCAAGGCGCTGGGTTGCACCTCGACCGACCATGGACATCTGACCGCGCAAACCGCCGATCTGCCCCCGGCCGAGGCTGCCGAATTATTCAATAAGGTCTTTACCGGCAAGGCCGACAAGCGGCAGCAGGTACTCTTCCAGGCCCAGATGCTGACCGAGATGGCGCAGATGAGCCTGGAGGACGGCCTAGTGATGCAGATTCATCCTGGGGCCGTGCGCAACCACAACCCCAAGGTCTTTTTGAAATATGGCCGCGATGTAGGTTGCGACATTCCCATGGCAACCAACTATGTGGACGCGCTGCGGCCTCTGCTGAACCGCTTTGGCAACGAGAGCAAGCTGACGATTATTCTTTTCACGCTGGACGAGGCGACCTATAGCCGTGAACTAGCTCCGCTGGCGGGGCACTATCCGTGTTTGCGGCTGGGGCCACCCTGGTGGTTCAATGACAGTCCCGAGGGCATGATGCGCTTCCGCCAACAAGTGACAGAGACAGCAGGCTTCTACAACACGGTTGGATTCAATGACGACACGCGCGCCTTCCTTTCCATTCCCGCGCGGCACGATGTGGCGCGGCGCATCGATTGCGCCTTCCTCGCCCGTCTGGTTGCAGAACACAGGCTGGACGAGGATGAAGCCTTTGAAGTAGCGCACGAACTGGCTTATGGATTGGTGAAGAAGGCGTATAAGTTGTAAGTGGAGAAAGAGGATGGGCAATCCAGGTTCACGGGCAATCAGCAAGGCGGGGATTTCACGGGTCACGAAGATCGGAAATGTGCGCTGGACCATCTGCGCCATGCTCTTTGCCGCCACCACGATCAACTACATGGACCGTATGGTTATGGGGCTTCTCAAGCCCATTCTGATGCACAGCGCGGCCCAGGGTGGCATCGGCATGACCGAAGTGGGTTATGCAAACGTCATGTCCTGTTTTACGCTCTTCTATGCGATTGGCCTGCTCTTCGTCGGGCGCTTCGTGGACAAGGTCGGCACGCGCATCGGCTACATGGTCATCATGGCCGCATGGAGCCTCTCTGCGATGAGCCACGCGCTGGCCAACTCGGTGTTCCAATTCGGCATTGCGCGCACCTGCCTTGGGCTGGGCGAATCCGGCAACTTCCCCGCCGCCAACAAAGCCAACGCCGAATGGTTCCCGCAGAAAGAGCGCTCGTTCTCTTTCGGCATCTTCAACTGCGGCGCCAATGTCGGCGTGGTCCTGGCTTCAATCATCGTGCCCCTGGTGGTCATTCACTTTAATTGGCACTACGCATTTCTGGTCACCGGCGTTCTCTCTGCGTCCTGGATCCTGTTGTGGTTCTTCAAATACCGCAAACCCACCGAACATCCCACACTCTCCGCCGCCGAGCTTGCCTACATCAACCAGGAACCCCCTGAAAAGTCAGGTCCCTCTACGCCGTGGATCAATCTGTTGGACCTTCCTCAGACCTGGGCATATTCCATTCCCAAATTCCTCACCGATCCTATCTGGTGGTTCTATCTCTACTGGCTGCCGGGTTACTTCAGCGACAAATTTCATCTGGACCTAATGCATTTGGGGTTGCCGATCTTCATCGTCTACAGCGCCTCAACCGTCGGCAGCGTTTACGGAGGCTACCTGCCCGCGTCCTTCATTCGCATGGGACTTACGGCAGCGCGTGCGCGGCTGGGAGCGATGCTTCTCTGCGCCTCCATGGTAGTTCCCGTTTTTCTCATCAACTATACAAGCTCCGAATGGGTCGCAATAGGATTGCTCAGCCTGGCAGCAGCTGCGCATCAGGGCTGGTCATGCAACCTCTTCACCACCTGCTCGGATATGTTTCCGCGAAGTGAGGTGGGTTCTATTACCAGCATCGGCGCCGCGGCCGGATCGATCGGCGGCTTCCTATTTATACAATTAGCTGGTCACGTCTTGCAGATTTCGCACAGCTATTCGCTTCTCTTCATCATCGCCGCCAGTATCTATATTTTATCGCTGCTCATCCTGGTCCTGTTCGCGCCCGGATTGAAAAAGGTGCAATTGGCACCAGTCGTAGTTGATCTTTGGTCCTTCAAGGGAAGGATCGGGCGTGGAAGTTATTGGGCAAGGTTGACCCTGTTGAATCTGGTCGGCCTCTTCGCTTGCTTTTTGATCGTCACCCTATTCGGGTTGTCAACATACTTGCAACCGTTTGTTCAGAGCCTAGTGGCTATTGCCCTTGCGTTGATAATGATTCCGATTTGTATCGGGTCAATCTGGCTCGGGCTGACTACACAAATAAAGCGATGGCACGATTTGGGCCATTCAGGCTGGATGGTTTTGCTGAATTTCACTATAATTGCTATTCCGTTCACCTTCATCTACCTTGGCTTTTTCAGGGGTGAAGCAGGGCTAAACAAGTTCGGCGCAAATCCGATTGTTGGGGGTTCTGATGGTGGATTATGAGGCCAATACCTCCCGACTTACGGAGAGTCCTGTTATCAGGCACGCATTCTTTCACGGACAGAAAAAAGCGGAGTCTGGCCTATGAGTCTTTACTGCGCAGTTGGAAGCGCCGATACCGACCTGACTCCACAGCAGCTGAACGATTTGCTGGTGGAGGGCCTTGCCAAGCTAGGCCCGCGCAACAAGGTACTGGCCGTGCCGCCCGATCAGACACGCGCCCACTCCCGTGCCGGCGATCTGACGCGCTACGCATGGCAGCACTACGGTGATCGGATGAAGGCGGTTCTGCCCGCGTTGGGGACCCATGTGCCGATGATTCCCAAGCAGATCGCCGCGATGTACGGCGATATGCCGCTAGATCTCTTCAAGGTTCATAACTGGCGCACGGACATTGAGACGCTGGGTGAGGTTCCCGCGGAGTTCATCCGCGAGCAGTCGGAAGGCAAGCTGAGCTATGTGTACCCTGCGCAGGTCAACAAGCTCATATCACGGGGCGGCTTCGATCTGATTCTCTCCATCGGCCAGGTTGTGCCCCATGAAGTCAGCGGCATGGCCAACTACAACAAGAACATCCTGGTGGGCACAGGGGGCCGCGACGGCATCAATCGCAGCCATTACCTGGGCGCTGTTTACGGGATGGAAAGGATCATGGGGCGTGCCGCCAATCCTGTGCGCAGCGTGCTCAATTACGCCGCTGATCACTTCCTTAATGATTTGCCCATTGTTTATGTGCAGACGGTGGTGAGCCGCAGGCCGGACGGCGGACTGGCCGTGCGCGGTCTGTACATCGGCGATAACATCGAGTGCTTCAACCTGGCTGCCGCATTGAGTTTGAAGGTAAACTTCGAGATGCTCGACGAGCCGATCAAGAAGGCCGTCGTCTATCTCGATCCCGAGGAGTTCCACTCCACATGGCTGGGCAACAAGGCTATCTATCGTACCCGCATGGCGCTGGCCGACGGCGCCGAGTTGGTTGTGCTTGCGCCGGCCGTCAAGGAATTCGGAGAAGACAAGACCATCGACGCATTGATTCGCAAATACGGCTATCGCGGCACCCCGGCAACGCTCAAGGCAGTTGAAGCTAATGACGATTTGGCTAACGATCTGAGCGCCGCCGCTCACCTGATTCACGGCTCATCGGAGGGGCGCTTCAGGATTACCTGGTGCCCAGGCCATCTCAGCAAGGAAGAGGTCGAGGGCGTCGGCTTCGGTTATGGAGATTTGAACGCGATGCTCAAGCGTTACGACCCAGGCAAACTTAGTCTCGGCGTAAATAAGGTTGGCGGAGAGGAGATATTCTTTATCTCCAACCCAGGGTTGGGGCTGTGGGCGCACCGCAGCCGCTTTTAATTCGGAGAGTACATGGAAAAGAAAAGTTTAAAACTACCAAAATATTCGGTTGGGACCGGAGACAGGTTTGCGCACCAGGCCAAGGCGCAGTTACAAGCCTGCATCAAGGCTCTTGAGGCCGGCGTCGAGGTGGTTCCTGTATGGAACAAGTCGAACCGGGAGCATACCATCATCGGCTCGGAGCCGGCCACGACACGCGCTGCGGCCGATGCCGCTGTCAAGGCGCTCGGTTGGAAGCTGCCTTACTTTTGCGACGCCGACCATATTACCCTGCAGACCGTGGGACGTTTCCTTGACGCCTGCGACTTTTACACACACGATGTGGCCGACTTTATCGGACAGCCCGCGCTAGCCGCAGACATTGATAAATTTGTTGGCAAGCATCAGGGGTTGCTCGGGCACATCCAGCTAGAAGGAGTTAACGAGAGCTTCGAGATTACGCAGGAGATTCTGCGCCAGTCCGCGCGGAAGTATTTCACTGCTGTGAAGAAGGCCGGCGAGATTTATAGGGTGATCGTGGCAGCCAAGGGGGAAGGGAAGTTCATCCCCGAGGTTTCCATGGATGAGACCGACAGCGCGCAAAGCCCCGTCGAGCTGCTCATAATTCTGGCGGCCATCAGTGATGAGGGCATTCCCGTGCAGACCATCGCGCCCAAGTTCAGCGGCCGATTTAACAAGGGCGTGGATTATGTGGGCGACGCGACGCAATTCGAGCACGAATTTGCATTGGACGTTGCGGCCATCGCCTACGCCGTGAAACACTTCGGCCTGCCCGGAAATCTGAAGTTGAGTGTGCACTCCGGCTCGGACAAGTTCTCCATCTATCCCGCGATTCACGCGACCATTAAGCGATTTAATGTTGGAGTTCACCTGAAGACCGCGGGAACCACGTGGCTGGAGGAACTGATTGGCCTGGCGGAAGCCGGCGGCGAGGGGCTCAAGCTGGCCAAGGAGATTTATTCCGAGGCTCTGGCGCACCGTGAAGAACTGTGCGCGCCCTACGCAACCGTCATTGATATCGATACGGCCAAGCTGCCGTCACCTGCGGTAGTTAATGGCTGGTCTTCCGAGCAGTACACCACGGCATTGCGCCATGTGCGCGGAGTGGCGGGATATAACAGCAGCTTGCGCCAATTGCTGCATGTAGGCTTCAAGGTCGCGGCCAAGATGGGGCAACGCTATCTCAGCCTGCTTGAGGCCAATGAGGCCGTGATCGCGAAGAACGTGACCGAGAACCTATACAAGCGGCACATTGCTCCCGTCTTTCTTGGACGAAGCGATTGAAAAACCGCTTTGAAGTTTCTTTGAACTGGATGAAATGACGACATACGAAAAGGAGTGCAATATGGCAAAGACAACGGATGCTGCGGGTGATCAAAAGCAAGGGTGCGGGCAATGCGTCTTCGATCTAGCTGAACTGACGAGGATGTACGACTTCAGTGGGAAGACGGTGGCCATCACCGGCGGCTCCGGAGTTCTGGGCGGTGAAATTGTTTGCGCACTGGTGGGATGTGGCGCAAAAGTCGCCTCATTAGACATCAATATCGATGCCAGCAAGGCGCTGATAGAGCGCATGGGAGAGCGCGGAAAGCAGATTTCCCTTTTCAAGTGCGACGTACTCGATCGCGATAACATTTTTCAAACAGCTAAAGATGTAGTAAGTAAACGGGGAAAAATTGATTGCCTGATAAACGGCGCAGGAGGCAATAAGCCCCAGGCCACAACCAGCGCTGAATTGAAATTCTTCGATCTTCCCGCGGACGCGGTGCGCTGGGTCTTTGACCTGAATATCATGGGCACGATTCTGCCTTCCCAGGCGTTTGGAAGAATCATGGCAGAGCAGGGACACGGCAACATTCTGAATATTTCGTCGATGAACTCCTTCCGGCCTTTGACCCGCATTCCGGCCTACTCGGCGGCAAAGGCGGCGGTAAGCAACTTTACGCAATGGCTGGCTGTGCACATGGCTCAGGAATACTCGCCGAACATACGCGTGAACGCCATCGCGCCGGGATTTTTCCTCACCAATCAAAACCGTTTTCTGTTGACCGACAAGGATACAGGCGAGTGGACCACACGCGGCAAAACGATCGTCGGGCACACGCCGATGGGGCGCCTTGGCGAACCCAAGGATCTGCTGGGGTGCGTGCTTTGGCTACTGTCACCGGCTTCGGATTTCGTGACCGGCGTGGTGATACCGGTCGATGGTGGTTTTTCCGCATTCAGCGGAGTGTAGACAATAAGAACGCAAATACAAAAGGGAGGCTGCGCCGGCTGACGCAGCCTCTTCTGTTTGGAGCCACTTCGCTCTAGTGCAACGTTACCTTTGCGCCCGCCTGCTTCATCATCGCCTCGCCGGTCTCGGCCTGCACCGTAACGTGCTTGCCGATCACTTCCGCGTAGGCTATCGTCAGCCCGGTCTTGGCGCTGATCTTCACATTGCGGAGTACAACGCCGGAGATGGGCGCTTCCGGCAAACCCACAATAGCTCCCGCCATGCCGCTTCCTGTCGCCGTAACATTTTTCAGCACAATATCGTGGAAGTGAGGAGTCAGCCGCGTGACGGGTTGCGCGGTCTCCGTATCTGGCGGAAGAATTTTGGGATAATACTCGCTGATCACCAGCGCGTTCTTCACGTCCTTCATCGTAATATCACGAAAAAACAGATGGCTCACATCATTGCCGCGGTCGCGGTTCGACTTTACGCGGATGCCGTTGTCCGTGCCCTCAAAGTGAATGCGTTCGGCGCGAATGTTTTGCACGCCGCCCGCAATCTCGCTGCCGATCGAAAGGCCATGCCCGTGCAGGAAAGTGCAATCGGTAATGGTAATGTTGCGGCTGGGATCGTCCGGCCCGGGAGAATTGATCGGACCTGATTTAATGGCGACGTTATCGTCGCCCACGTTGGCTAAGACATGATCGATGACCACATTCGACGAGGAAAAGGGATCGATGGCGTCCGTATTGGGCGAGCGCGGAGGCGCCAGAATCTTGATGTTGCGAATGACGACATCGTCCGAGTAATAGGGGACCAGTTGCCACATCGGCGAGTTCTGAATGGTGACGCCCTCGACGCGAACGTGCTTGCAATGGTCGAAGATGATGAGCTTGGGCCGCGGATGGCCGGCGCCAAGAACGCCGGCATTTCTGATGCTGCGCGCCTCCTGCCACCAACTCTCTCCATTGCCGTCAATCACGCCTTCGCCAGTAATGGCAACATTCGCGGCATTGGTTGCGCTGACCAGCGGCTGCAGGTCAGGAAGATGGAACATGGTCAATGGAGGATAGTCTCCATGATCAGCGGAGCCGAGCAGCGTAGCGCCCTTGTCCAGTTGCAATGTGATGTTGCTCTTCAGCACAATGGGAGCGCTCAGATATGTGCCGGCGATAAGTCGAACCGTGCCGCCGCCTTGATGCTCACAAGCGTCGATCGCAGCCTGAATTGCAGCTGTGTCTTTGCTGACGCCGTCTCCCTTGGCGCCATGGGCGCGCGGATCGCAACTGGCGGATGAATCAAGCGCGCTTGCTGAAATGGATGTGAAGGCAGCCGCTACAGTCAGAAATAAAAACAAATGCTTGAAAGACAATATGCACCGCATCATCCTTACTCCTTGTATACGGGATTGTTATCTTAACCAGCATACGCCGGAGAATCAAGTAGACCATAGTTTGCAGGGGCTAGTTTCCGCGCTGTCCAGCAATAACCAAGCCTATCAATTAACCTGAACTGAATCCGGCTGGCGCTCAATCTGAAATGAGCAGAGTTGCGCGGCATAAAACAGAAGCACATTCGTAATATATGAATCCATGGGGTTTATAGGTTAGTGGAGGAGGGAGAGGGATTGGAATTGCCGATATGTACTGATTCTAAACTGGTTATTGAGATTATTAGCCGCTAAATACGTTCAAAATGCTGGAAACGTGGTTTCCACACACGTAATGCACATACGGGATTTCAATGACTGTTGGGAGTCCATTTTCTCAGTTCATCTGGTAGCACGCGCTTTCAATTCATTCTATTCTGTGTTCTCCTGGAACGCTCGGATCTTCTTTATTCTGAATTATGTAGATGCGGGGGCATAGTCACCGGTCGTTTCGGGTGCTAGAATCGCTCGCATCGGATCAAATGACAGAAAATGGCTCCCAAAACGGTACCCCTGCGGATTTGACCCCCGAGATGATTCGGGCACAACTCCAGTTGCTCACCCGGGATGAGATCTTCCGTGCCAGCAAGAGGTCAATCGCATTCCTGCGGTTTGTCGTTGAGGAGACATTGAAGGGCTCCGAGGATCAGATCAAGGAACGCACGATCGGGATGGAGGTATTTGGCAGATCCTCGTCTTATGACACCAATCTGGACCACGTTGTCCGCACCGCCGCGACCGAACTTCGCAAGAGGCTGGCAATCTATTACGGTGACGAAAAGCATCGCTCCGAGTTGAGGATCAGTCTTTTACCCGGTTCCTACATCCCTAAATTCATGCACGCTCATCAGGCAATCCAGGAGGAAGCCGAATACGGGGTGTTCATCAATTCCCACAATGAATCCATTCTTGCATCCGACAGACAGGCACATCGTCGAAGAAACAGGCAGGTGGCTTCTCTTTTGTTTGCAGTGATTCTAATTGCCGGATTGAGCGGATGGTACTGGCTTCATTTGCAGACCCCGGAGTACCTGTTCTGGAAGCCTGTTCTCGATACACCGGGGCCGGTTTTACTGGCGGTCGGCGATGTTCCGCATGGGCCACCCCTGCCAGCAGCGGCCGATGAGAGTCAGAATTCCCCCCCAGCAATCCCCCAGTCCGATTCGACCCGGTCCGTTCCGTTTGCCGATGCGGTAACCATCGCCAGGGTTGTTGGCGTGTTGGAATCCAATGGAAAGAAGGTGCTGATTCGCCGGGAGAACGCCAGCTCCTTTTCGGATCTGCGGGAAGGACCGGTCGTTTTGATCGGAGCCTTCAACAACGAGTGGAGTTTGCGTCTCACTCGTAAGTTGCGCTTCACACTCGCGCTGGATGCCGAGAATCACCTCATCTATATAAAGGATGGCAAGAATCCTTCTTCCCGGGAATGGAGCTGGGGAACCAATCAACCGCTGGATCATGTTGGAGGCCCGGGAGGGCCGGTTCTGCACGACTACGCGCTGATCTCTCGTATACGGAATTCGGAAACTGGCCATGTTCTGGTTGTAATCGGAGGGCTATACACATACGGAACCCAATCCGCCGGAGAGTTTCTGACCGATCCGCAGTTGATGCAGTCCATTGGCAAAGTAACGCGGCTGGGCGCCGGCAACCAGAATCTGCAGATCGTGCTGGGCACCACGGTTACCGACGGGACCCCAGGCCCTCCCCGGGTTCTGGCGGTTTCCCAGGAATAAATGCTACCTCACGGAGTGGCTGTCTGCCGGACATTTACGGACTGCAAGTTACTCATAAGCAATAAGTTGCTTAGTGATTCCTGACTGTCAGGGACGGTATCTGTCTTTCCGACCTTGTGATGAGCCACGTACAAAGTCTCTAGCTAACAATACACGTCGACCAACTCTAGGCGGCTATTTGCGTGCCAACTGAGGGAAGTCGATCTGGTCCACAAGCAAAATGCATCAGGAGGCAGAAATGAAATCTTTTCTCAAAGTGACCGGTAGCCTATTGGCCGTTTGTGCGGCATTGATATGCGCATCCAGCGGAGCATGGGCACAAGGATACGGCAGCATCAGTGGTACTGTGACGGACGCGACTGGAGCGGTCGTTGCAGGTGCTACGGTGACGGCAACACAAGCCGGCACCGGGCTGGCGATGAAAACATCCACAGGCGGGGAAGGACTATATGTCTTTCCGACACTAGCGCCTTCGACCTACAACATATCCGTCAGCCATCCCGGCTTTGCAAAGTACACCAAGCAAAGCGTGCAGGTTCGCGCGGATGCGGCGGTAACGGTTAACATTACCCTCAAGACAGGCAGCGCGAGTGAAACCATCACTGTGACCGCCGATACAGCCCAGGTGGACGTAACCACCGGGACGCTCTCGGAGGTAATCGGCACAGCGTCGGTGAACGAACTGCCCTTGAACGGCCGCAATGCAGCCGCTCTGACGGCCGAGGTGGCCGGCATCACCTTGGCGCCATACGCCCAGGCGGACCAGGGAAATACCAAGACATTTCCCACGGCCTATACCATCTCGGCCAACGGCACGCGCGTCGGACAGGCGAACTACATGCTCGATGGCGGCAACAACGTGGACGAGTACACCAACGTCAACATGCCTTTTCCCATGCCCGATTCGGTGCAGGAGTTCAGCATAGAGACCAGCAACTACAGCGCCCAATACGGCCAGAACGCGGGCGGCGTGGTGAACATCATCACCAAGAGCGGAACCAACAAGTATCACGGCGACCTGTTCGAATTTGTCCGCAACCGCTACTTCAATGCCGCGAATTACTTCAGCACTACAGGCCGGGACCCGCTCAAACGGAATCAGTTTGGCGGCACGGTCGGCGGGCCGCTGGAAATTCCACACGTCCTAACGGCCAAAAAGACCTTCTTCTTCTTTGGATATCAAAGGACGATCAATCATGGGGCAGCTGCGAGCTCCAATACCTATCTGCCAACCTATGCTGAGGCAGGCGAAACGACATCAGGCGGAACGCCGGGCACAACCGACCTGGTGTTTCCGGATTGCGTCACAGATTGGCTGAATACGGCGGCTATTGATACCTCGGTGCTCTCTTGCGCGTCTGGATCTTCGGATCATTGGAAACCCGCCGCCCTGAGCACCCCGTCGAAAAACCTGCTGGGTCACCTTCCGGCCCTGTCCTCAGGATCGGGAGCCGTTTCTCTCCTACTGCCGAACAATTTCACTATGGCTGAGATCACGGCACGCGGCGATACGGAGCTGACGCCGAAGGACAAGCTGATGCTACGGTACTTCTCCGACGCATACGTCGCGCAAGGCGTGCTCAATACCACGAATTTGCTCACTTATCTGGATGGGGCCGCGAACCACTACTACAACTCGCTGCTCTCTGAGACGCACACCTTCAGCGATCACCTCGTCAACAACTTCATCTTCAGCTATCAAGCCGATAGAGATTCCCGTGGTCCGATTTCGAGCAGCATCAGCGTAGCGGACCTGGGCGTCGCTATCTCGCAACCGCCGTTCAAGCAGATCAATCAAATCAAGTCAGTGAATGGCAGTACTACTAACTTTAATATCGGCGGCAATCCGCAAGCGTTCTTCGTCAGGGGAAACTACACACTGACCGACGATCTGCATTACCTGCTGGGAAAACATAACATCGACCTGGGCTATCACGGCGAGGTGTCCAAGATCGACATCAATAACCTCTACCAGCAGCCGGGACAGTTCACCTTCGATGCCAACTACTCCGGTGATTGGGCAGCCAGCCTCCTGTTTGGGTATGTCTCTATATTTGCGCAGGCGTCGGGCCAGTTTTTCAACCCTCGCGGCAAGTTCCAGGGCGCATACGTTCAGGACAGCTGGAAGGCAACTCGCAATCTGACGCTGAACTTTGGCGCACGTTACGAGCCATTTGTTCCCTGGCACGAGATGCAAGGACGCATGGGAGGCTTCAACCCAGCGCTTTGGGCGGCCGGTACGCACTCCACAATGTATCCCCTTGCGCCCGCAGGAATGCAGTTTGCCGGCGACCTTGGGTTCAACAAGAACGGGGTAGCATCTTCCTACAATCACATCATGCCCAGACTCGGCTTTGCCTGGGATGTTTTTGGCAACGGCAAGACCAGCGTGCGCGGCGGCGGCGGCATTTTCTTCGACAGCCGCATCAACAGCACCTTGTTCAATATTTACTCGAACCTGGCGCCGTTCATCACGAGCGTGAGCTATTCGGATGCGAATCCAGCGACAGTAGGCTGCACAACGGCGAGCACGTGTATTTCGTTCGCCGATCCGTACGGCAGCTTTAACCTCAATACGACTTCCAACCCCTTCCCGTATCCGACCTTCCCAACGTCGACGCCGCCTCCTGGGCCAACCACTCCGATCTCCAACAACCAATCCTGGCTGACCTACGACCCGTTCCATGGCTTCCAGGATCCGCTTGTGTACGCGTGGAACCTGACGGTAGAGCAGCAGGTGACCAGGAGTCTTACCGTGCGCGGCGCATATGTGGGTTCACATAGCAGCCACGAGTGGACAGACCTTGAACTGAATCCCAAGGTCGGCGGAGTACGCATCTATAATCCAGCGGGCTGCACGACGAATTGCTACCCCGGAACGATTACGGCGGCAAACACCGGTGGCAACATGAACTACAACTCGCTGCAACTTTCGGCCGAGCAACGCGTGCGCTATGGCCTGACGCTGCTTGCCAATTTAACGTGGTCGAAGTCGCTCGACAACCAACCATGGAATCAAGCGTCCACGTCGATTGGCAACAACAACTCCTACGTCTACCCGTATTACGTTCCGAAGTTCAAGAGCCTGGACTACGGGCCGTCGGATTTCGATCATCGCTTTGTCGACTCTGTATCGTACGTGTATACGATTCCCAAGGTGCTGAACGACGCACCAAAAGCAGTTCAGTACATTGTGAATGACTGGGGGACCACGGGTCTCTTCCAACTCCGCAGCGGCGATCCACTGACCATTTGGGCGAAAAATAGCAACAACGACAGTTCGGGCCAAATGCGCGATCGCGCCGTGCAAACGGGGGCGGCCTACGGCGGCAATGCATGCGCAGGTGGTACGCATTGCATCTCGTATCTCAATCAGTTTAGCTTTGTGGATCCTTCTACAACCCCCTTAACACCATACGGAACCTTTAAGAAGGGTGGTCTTGTGGGCCCGCGCTATATTGATTGGGACGCGAGCATTTCGCGCAAGTTCCCACTCTACAAAGAGCGGACTTACCTGCAGTTCCGCGCCGAGTACTTCAACTTGCTGAACCACACCAACCTTGGCGATCCCAACACCACGCTAACAGCGAATAGCGGGGCAGGCGGGAATTTTGGCCAAATCAAAAGTACTAGCCCTCAACTCTGGACCGGTACAGCACCTCAGAACGATCCACGCATCGCGCAATTCTCGCTTAAGCTCGTCTTTTAACCCCGAGCAAGCGATGATTGAGCCGTAGATCACTCAACGGCGGCGGGCGTCCAGCACCAGAGACTGGGCGCCTGCCAGCCTGAGATTACCTCCGGCTCCACACGGAAAGTACTGACTCAAGTGGCAAAAGGATGCTGACATTGTGCAGCAAAAGGATACATATGTCCGCTGCCTCTTCACGTGCTGGTATGCTGCGTTTTGTAGTTCTGATGGTTTTCTTTTACGTTTGTCTGGCACAGGGCCAAAGTCCGGCGCAGCAGAACGATTACCTCAATCCGGCGCTACCATTGGAGCAGCGAGTTTCTGACTTGGTCAGCCGCATGACGCTGTCCGAGAAAGTATCGCAGATGCAGAACGAGGCTCCGCCGATTACG
This sequence comes from Occallatibacter sp., assembly GCA_050011175.1. Taxonomy (GTDB): domain Bacteria; phylum Acidobacteriota; class Terriglobia; order Terriglobales; family Acidobacteriaceae; genus Telmatobacter. Next base: position 123,530 of record JBEKJR010000002.1, on the reverse strand, counting down.
CGGCTTGGGGTTCCCGGATACAACTGGTGGAACGAAGGACTGCACGGCGTGGCTCGTTCCGGCTATGCAACTGTGTTTCCGCAGGCCATCGGGCTGGCAGCGACATGGGATACAGCCTTAATCCATCATGTGGGTGAGGCTATCTCTACAGAGGCAAGAGCTAAATACAACAAGGCGCAGCGCGAAGGCAATCGATCGATCTTCTACGGTCTCACGCTGTGGTCGCCCAACATCAACATCGTGCGCGATCCGCGCTGGGGACGCGGACAAGAGACATACGGAGAAGATCCATTCCTGACAGGCAGCATTGGAACAGCTTTCGTCAACGGGCTGCAGGGCTCCGATCCCAGATATTTAAAGGTTGTGGCCACGGCTAAACACTTCTCAGTACATAGCGGCCCGGAGTCGCAACGTCACTCGTTCGATGCAGAAATCTCAGCACATGATCTTGAAGACACTTACCTTCCGGCATTCCGCAAGCTGGTTGTGGATGCGCATGTAGGCAGCGTGATGTGCGCCTACAACTCCGTAGATGGAACGCCTGCCTGCGCCAGCAAGATGCTTCTAGAAAAGACATTGAAACAGAGCTGGCAATTCAATGGGTACGTGGTCTCCGATTGCTCCGCGATCTCAGATATAGCTGTAGGCCACCAATTTGCCCCGGACCTGGCGCACGCCGTTGCGTTGTCAGTGAAGGCGGGAACAGACCTCAGCTGCGGCAAGGAGTATGGCGCGCTTACCGATGCCGTGCGCGAGGGATTGATCAGCGAATTAGAGATCGATGCAGCCGTGAAGCGCCTGTTTACAGCGCGGTTTCGACTGGGCATGTTCGATCCGGCCGCGCTGGTGCCTTACAACACTATCTCCTTTTCTGAGAACGATTCAGCCAAGCACGCGGAACTGGCGTTGGAAGCGGCGCGCGCATCCATCGTGCTGCTTAAGAATGAGCATGATGCTTTGCCACTTAACAGTACGCCACAAACAATCGCGGTCGTCGGGCCTAACGCGGCGGCACTTCCCGCGCTGGAGGGAAACTATAATGCCATCGCTTCGCATCCTGTTACGCCTCTCGACGCACTTGAGCTGCGGCTGCCGGGAAGAATCCTGTATGCCCAGGGATCCCCTTATGTGGAGGGAATTCCGGTGCCGGTTCCCACGACCGCCTTCTCAACTGTTGCCGATGGAGCGAACGTACCCGGCCTGCGCGCAGAGTATTTTTCCGGAAAGGGATTCAACGGCACTCCGATTCTTCAACGAGTCGATCGCGCCATCGATTTCGATTGGAACGGCGCGTCTCCCGTTACGGGAGTCTCCGGCGTAAGTTTCTCAGTGCGTTGGACAGGATCGATCGCAGTACCAGCGCCGGGAACGATCAGTTTCGGTTTCTCGATGGCGCACTGCAGCACGTGTGAGGATAGCGAAACGGTAAGGGTATGGCTCGACGGCAGACAGGTGTATAAATTCAATCACGCACCCACACATGGGCGGCGCGCTCCGACCACGCCCTTCAAGTTGACGTTCAAGGACACCCGGCCTCATCTCGTCCGCATCGAGTATAGTCACAACTCTCCTCACTTCGGGGCAGGCCTGACCTTCAACTGGGAACCTCCCCTGGATGCGCTCCGCGATCAAGCGGTTACAGCCGCCAACAAATCCAGCGTAGTGGTTGCATTTCTTGGTTTGAGTCCGGAGATCGAAGGAGAAGAGCTGCCGATCCATGCGGACGGATTCGATGGCGGCGATCGCAGTGTCATCGAATTACCCGTGGCCCAAAGAAGGCTGGTGGACGCACTGGCAGCGACCGGCAAGCCTCTTATCATTGTTCTCATGAATGGCAGCGCGCTTGCACTGCAGGATGCGGAACAAAAGGCATCCGCCATTCTGGAGGCGTGGTATCCAGGTGAGTCCGGCGGCACGGCCATTGCAGAAACACTGTTCGGCGAAAGCAATCCATCCGGCCGACTGCCTCTGACTTTCTATGCAGGCACCGGTCAGCTTCCGGCCTTCGACGATTACGCCATGAAGGAGCGCACCTACCGATACTTCAGCGGAACGCCTCTCTATCCATTCGGCTACGGGTTGAGCTACACCCGGTTCCGCTATAGCAACGGCAGCCTCTCTCCCAGCACCCTGCGCGCGGGAGAGCCCCTGGAAGCGAGCGTCCAGGTGGAGAACACGGGTGAGCGCGCAGGAGATGAGACCGTCGAGTTCTACCTGATTCCCAAGGCAAAACCGGGAGCTCCCATCTGCTGGCTGGCAGGCTTTGAAAAGGTTCAACTGATGAAGGGCGAGACACGAACTGTTCGCCTCCAGATCGGCCCGCGACAACTGAGCCTGGTTGATGCAGATGGAAGCCGAAGCGTGCAACCGGGAGAGTACGAACTCTATGTGGGGGGCAGCCAGCCCTCGGCGCGATCCGGCGTATTCCTGCCCTTTCACATCGAAGGTTCGAGCTTCATGGCTCCCTAAAATCTGCTTTGGAGATATACGCAATGCTTGCCGGATAGACCGGGAAGGGAATCATTGTTCCTATGGAAAGACGTGAGTTTCTGCGCACATCTGCGGCTGCACTGCTGGTCGCCGGTACAGAACTGCATACCAATGCAGATACTGGCCGCGATGCGCTGCCGCCCGTAACCTTGCCACCGGAGGCAGAGGCGGTTCGCGGCCGTAACTCGCTTAAGGAGCACGCCCACAAGCATGGCTTGATGGCTGGCGCGGCGGTGGTTGTGCATGCGCTTCAGAACGATCCTGCGCTGCAGCGGCTCATCACCGAGCAGTATGGAATTCTTGTTCCCGAGAGCGAACTGAAGTGGCGTGCGCTTCGTCCTGCCCAGGATCAATTCGATTTTACGCAGAGTAACGCCCTCTTTTCTTTCGCCAAAGCTCATCACCTCCAGGTTCGTGGCCATACGCTGGTCTGGCACAACTCTGTGCCCGAATGGCTGAAGACCGAATCCAGCCAACTGAATGTTCGCCAGCTTCTCATCGATCATATCCACACGGTGGTCGGACGTTACCGCGGGCGCGTCCACTCCTGGGATGTCGTCAATGAGGCAATTCTGCCGGCCGATGCTCTGCAGGATGGCCTGCGCAAGTCGTTCTGGTTTGAACGCGTCGGGCCGGATTACATCGAGATCGCATTCCACGCAGCGCGCGAGGCAGACCCGCATGTCCGGCTCACGTATAACGATTACGGTGTCGAATACGACAATCCGGAAGAGGCTGCTCGCCGCGCATCCATCATTGCGCTTCTTCATCGCCTGCAACAGCGCAATGTACCCATTGATGCGCTTGGCATCCAGTCGCATATCAAAGCAGGGTCGCATTTTTCGATAGGCAAAGGACTGGAGGAGTACATCGAAAACGCGCGCCAGATGGGATTGGAGGTTTATCTGACCGAGATGGACGTTAACGAAGACGATCTGCTCTTCAACGACGTTAAGCAAAGAGATGAAATCATCGCTCGTACATATCGCGATTTCCTTGATGTGGCGCTCGCCAACCCCGCTGTAAAGGCCATGCTCACCTGGGGATTGAGTGATCGGCGAAGCTGGCTGAACGATGGTCCGACGCACCATCGCAAGCAACCCAACCGTCCCCAACGATCGCTTCCATTCGATCGCGATTATCGCCCGAAGAAAGCCTTCTTTGCTATCCGTGACAGCTTTGATGCACGCCCGCGTTTTGCAAAATAGATAGAAACCGTGCGAGCAGAAGCAAGAGCAGAAATATAATGGTCAATCGATGTGCGAATTAATGACGGAGAAGTAAAATGAATGTACGCGTATAATATTGATAATGAAGTAGTTAAATGGCGGAGAGGGAGGGATTCGAACCCCCGATAGCCTTGCGACTATGTCTGATTTCGAGTCTGGTGCATTCAACCGGGCTCTGCCATCACTCCGCGGTTTCACTGTATCAACCCAATAAGAATATGCAATGGATGCGATGCAGCTGGTTAACGCGTAAGGCGCTGCCTGGCAGTGAGTATTTATCTTGACAGCGAGAGCCAAGTTACGATATGAATGACCCATGGTCATAAATGCCCATAAACCGAAAATGAGTATGAGTCAGAATAAACGCTCCGTCTCGCGCGTCCCGGTTCTGGCTGCAGGCGGCAAGGTCAAACCACCGGGCGCAGGACGCCGCCAACGCCGCGCCGCCGAAACCCGGCTGCGACTTTTCCGCTGTGCTTTGCGTCTGTTTGCTGATCGCGGCTTTGCTTACGTTACGGTGGAAGAAATTACCGAAGCGGCGGACGTGGGAAAGGGAACCTTCTTCAACTATTTTGAGAGCAAGGAGCACGTGCTGGGCGTGATGGCGGAGATTCAACTTGGCAAGGTGAGAGAAGCCATTTACGCTGCCGGACAGGGCAAGCAGAAGATTCAATCCGTACTGCATCGGCTGGCGCGGCGGATTGTAGAGGAGCCGGGACGCAGTCCCAGCCTCGCGCGCGCCTTCATCTCCTCGTTTCTAGCCAGCGAGAGCGTTCGCAAGGTTATCGCAAGCAATATGCGAAAAGGTAGAAGAATGATTACTCAGATTGTAGCGGCTGGGCAGCAGCGCGGAGAGATAGACCTTCGCCTGAAAAAGGAAAAGGTCGCAATGCAATTCATGCAAACCTTCATGGGAACAGTTCTGCTTTGGTCGCTGGATGAAGCGCCCGCGCTCAAAACGCGGATTGAGACGAGCTTTCAACATTTCTGGAGAGCGGTCGCGCTCTCCGGTAAAGGGTAGAAATTATGAAATCAGAACTACGCACGTTTGCTCTTCTTTGTTTGGCCAGCATCTCCGCAAACATGGCAGCGACAGCGCAGCAACCGGCGACGTATCGGCTCACATTGCAGGATGCGATTCAGAGGGCGCTTCAAGCCAACATGAGCGTGCTAGTCGCAGGCACTCGGATTGAAGAGGCGGAAGGAACGAGGATGCGTCGCCTGTCGGCGGCGTTGCTTCCGCGAGTGAACGCCCAGGCCTATGCAAATTATCAGAACCACGATCTGCAGGCCCAAGGACTCTCCTTTCCTGGCCTACCGAAGGTGGTCGGGCCGCTGTCGAATTACGATTTCCGCGTTTATGTGCAGCAGAATGTAGTCGATCTCGTAAGCTATCGCGGATTCAAGGCCAGCGAACGCGCTCTCGATGCCGGCAAGATGGACGAGCGGGATGCGCGCGACCTGATCGTGCGCGCTATTGCAGCGCTTTATCTGAATGCCCAGTCGGCGGCAGCGCGAGTGGATGCCGCGCAATTGCGTGTGACAGACTCAAGCACGTTGTACAAACTGGCTAAAGACAAGCATGACGCGGGGACCGCAACGGGCGTGGACGTTTTGCGCGCTCAGGTTCAGCTGGCCAATGACAAGCAGGCGCTGCTGATAACCAGAAACCAGTTGAAGCAGTCACTAATGGAGTTGGCGCGCAATCTGGGCATGAGTCCGGCCACGCCGTTGGAACTTACGGAACCACTCAACTATCTGGCCTTGAATCAGCCAGAAATCGATACGCTTGTACCTGCGGCGCTACAGGCCCGCGCCGATTATCTCTCGCTTACCATCCAGCGGCAGGGGCTGGTTGAGCAACAACGCGCCAACCGCGCGCGCTTCTATCCGAAGTTGAGCGTCAACGGAAATTTCGGCGAGATAGGGCGCAGCATCGGCAGCGTTACAAGCACGGGCCTGCTGCAAGGCCAGATCGATTTCACTCTTTTCGACCGTGATCGCCAAGGAGAGGCGCAGGAGCTTGCCAGCCGTGTGAAGCGCATTGACGATCAGATTGCCGATCTGCGCCGGGGCATTGACGAGGAGATCCGCGAGGCGCTGCTGAATCTTGACTCCGCAAACGAGCAGGTCGCTGTGGCGCGTGAAGGAGAGGAACTGGCGCGGCGCGAGCTACAAATGGCGCAGGATCGTTTTCAATCGGGCACAGCCAACAATGTCGAGGTGATTACCGCGCAGGACGAGCTGGCGCGCGCCGAGGAGAACTACATACTTGCCGTAAGCAGCCACGTGGACGCAAAGTTTGCTCTGGCCCGCGCGATGGGCGATACGGAGAAGAACATTCTTGAGTTTATGGGGAATCATTGACGACCAGGGATGAATCGAAGGCAGCAATAGCGAGGTTTGAAGCGATGAAACGAGTTATTCCAATTGTGATTCTACTGGCAGCGGCCGTTGCGGCGGGCGTGTACTATTACCCGCAACTGACAAATAAGTCTGCGCCGGTAAACCAGCTCACACTCTCCGGCAACATTGAAGCGCATGAGAGCCTGGTGGGCTTCAAGGTGCCTGGGCGAATTGTTGAGCTGCCGGTCGAAGAGGGTCAGCAGGTGGCGCAGGGCGCGCTGTTGGCGCGGCTGGACGATGCCGACTTCAAGCAGCGAGTGCGCATCGACGAGGCCACAGTGCGCGTGCGTGAATCGAATCTTGCGCTTACTCTTGCCGGAACACGCCATCAGGAAGTCAAGGCATCGCAGCAAACGATGATCGACGCCGATGCTGACCTGGAAGAGAAGAAACTGGACAATGATCGAGCCCAGCAGCTCTTCGCCAAGGATGAGGTTTCAGCGCAGGAGCGCGATCAGGCAGCAACCGCGCTAAAGCGTGCAGAGGCGATTTTCAAGGCCGCGCAGCAGCGCTACAACGAGGCCGTCGAAGGCAGCCGCCAGGAAGACATCAATATCGCGCGCGCCAATCTCAATGAGGCCAATGCCAGCCTCGGCCTCTCGCAGGTAAATCTGAGTTACACCGAGTTGCTCGCTCCATCGGCCGGCGTGGTGACCGTGAGGCAAGCGGAGTTGGGAGAGGTGGTTGCGCCCGGCTCCCCGGTCGTAACACTGGCGGATCTCGATCACATCTGGCTGCGCGCCTACGTTGCGGAGACAGATCTTGGCCGCATAGCCTGGGGCCAGAACGTGACCATTACCACGGACACTTATCCCGGCAAGCAGTATCGCGGGCGCATCTCGTTTATCTCATCTGACGCTGAGTTTACTCCCAAGAGCGTGCAGACTTATAAGGAGCGTGTTACGCTCGTCTACCGCATAAAAATCGACATCGACAATCCAAATCATGAATTGAAACCGGGAATGCCTGCCGATGCGCGCGTTGATTTAACAGAATTCAAGCAGAAGCAGGGTTCATCCGCGGCCACGCCGAAATGATGGACCACTTCCAATCCGCGATTGTGGTTGAGGGATTGACAAAAAGCTTTCCCGGCGTGCGTGCTGTCGATGCGCTGAGCTTTGAGGTGCGCTCGAGTGAGATATTCGGGCTGGTTGGTCCCGACGGGGCAGGGAAGACGACCACATTGCGTATGTTGGCAGGGATTATGCCGCCTGACGCGGGCAAGGCTATGGTCGCGGGCTTCGATGTAGCAAGCGATCCGGAAGGAGCCAAACACGCGCTCAGCTATATGCCGCAGCGTTTCGGGCTTTACGAAGACCTGACTGTGGATGAAAACATTCGCTTCTATGCGGACTTGTTTGGCGTCAATAAAGCCGAGCGCGACACTCGATCAGAGCAGTTGCTACAGGCCGCTGGCATGAGTGAGTTTCGCAAGCGGCTGGCGGGCAAGCTCTCCGGCGGCATGAAGCAGAAGCTCGGCCTGGTGTGCGCGCTTATTCATCGGCCCAAGGTGATTCTGCTTGATGAGCCGACCACTGGCGTCGATCCTGTTTCAAGGCGCGACTTCTGGCGCATCCTTTATGAGCTGGTCGCGGAGGGAGTCACGATTCTCATTTCGACGGCGTACCTGGATGAGGCCGAGCGCTGTCATAGAGTCGCGCTGCTGCATCAGGGCAAGTTGTTGTTTTGCGACACGCCGGCAAATTTGAAAGCAAAATTCGGCAAGGGCGTTTTGTCGATTACAGCAGCCGAGCCACGTATATTGCGCGACGAACTCAAAGACGCGGAGGGTATATCGAGTCTCTTGCTGACCGGCGATGGACTGCACGTAGTGGTGGACAATACGGCGCGCCGCATTCCCGAGTATGAGGCAAGGCTCAAGCGCGCCAAGATTCCTTTCGATGCGATTCAACAGGTCGCGCCCTCGATAGAGGATTTGTTCGTTGACGCAGTCGGCGCGGGAGCTGCCCCTCATGCCTGAGAACAACAACTCGGTCGTGGTCGAGAACCTGGTCAAGCGGTTCGGGAATTATGTCGTCGTGGACCGGATTAATCTCGAAGTCAGCAAGGGCGAGATCTTCGGCTTTCTGGGACCGAACGGCGCAGGTAAATCCACCACGATTCGCATGCTCTGCGGGCTGCTCAAACCTACATCGGGACACGCAGAAGTTGCCGGATTTGACGTGAGCCGATATCCGGAATCTGTGCGCCAGAACATTGGTTACATGTCGCAAAGGTTTTCTCTTTATAACGATCTGAAGGTTATTGAAAACATCCGCTTGTTTGCCGGACTTTACAGCGTGCCCGCCAGCAACCTGCAGCAGAGGATTGAATGGGCGCTCAGGATGGCCAACCTCAAAGGCCAGGAGAATCTCATCACCGCTACGCTGCCTGGAGGGTGGAAGCAGCGGCTAGCGCTGGGCTGCGCTGTCTTGCACAAGCCACCCGTCATATTTCTCGATGAGCCAACCTCCGGCGTCGATCCCATCACGAGGCGCCAATTCTGGGAGCTGATTCACCAGATGGCCGAGGAGGGAGTCACCGTCTTTGTAACGACTCACTACATGGAGGAAGCCGAGTATTGCAATCGCCTGGCGTTGATTTTTCGCGGCAGGATTGTCGCGCTGGGAACGCCATCGGAGTTGAAGCGGGATTCGATGAATGGAGAGCTTCTTCTGGTAGAGTGCGAGCCGCTGGGAGATGCCGTGGAAGCGTTGCAATCTGCACCGGGTGTGATAGATGCCGCGGTCTTCGGCAATGCTCTGCATCTTGTGGTCGCAGAGGCGGCGAGATCCATTCCACAGCTTGAGAGTTACCTTGCCGGACGCGGAATCACGGTAACTCGCATGGAGAAGATTCGCCCCAGTCTGGAAGATGTCTTTGTCTCGTTGACAACGGGACGTGAAGCGGCAGAGGAGCGCGCATCATGAGCCTGACTCGCCTGCTGGCCATTGCCCGGAAAGAAGTTGTGCAGATTCTGCGCGATGTGCGCAGCCTGATTATCGTCGTCCTCATGCCCGGAGTTCTTGTGCTGCTCTTCGGTTACGGCGTCAGTCTCGACCTTAAGGGGCTGCCTGTGTATGTGCTGGATCAAGACGACAGCCAGCAGAGCCAGGATTTGCTGAAGCATTTTCAAGCCAGCGAATACTTTCACGTAGAGCATGTGGTCGCGGGCTACAAGGAGTTGACGCGAGCGATCGATGACGGCCACGCCAAGATGGGCATTGTAATTCCGTGGGACTTTTCGCAACGTTTGCGCGATGGCCGTCTCATTGAAATTCAGGCGATTGTCGATGGCTCCGACGATAACTCTGCCAACGTGCTGATTGGCTATACCGAAGCTGTGGTGCAGGGCTACTCAGCGCAGATGCAGATTAATTGGCTGCGCGAGCGCGGAATTTCGATTCAGCCGGCCGCAATGAACGTAGAGACCCGCACCTGGTACAACGAAGATCTGGAAAGCAGCGCCTTCATCATTCCCGGCGTGCTGGCGCTGGTGATGTCGGTCATCGGCGCGTTCCTCACCTCGCTGACCATCTCCCGCGAGTGGGAACGTGGCACGATGGAGCAGCTTATCTCAACGCCGGTGACGACGATGGAGATCATGCTGGGTAAGCTGGCGCCGTATTTTGTGTTGGGAATGTTCGACACGGTCATAAGCGCGCTGATCGCGATCCACTGGTTCCATGTGCCTTTTCGCGGCTCGTGGGCCACGCTGATGGTAGCGTCGGCCATGTTCATGGTGGTGGTGCTCTCGCTGGGATTCTTTATCTCCGTGCTAGCCAAAAGCCAGTTTGCGGCCAGCCAGATTGCGCTGCTGATTACATTTCTTCCCGCGTTTCTGCTGTCCGGATTTCTGTTTTCGATTGAACAAATGCCGGTTGTGCTGCAATGGATCACGCGCATTCTGCCGGCGCGTTACTACGTTTCGGTGCTGAAGAAGATCTTTCTTAAGGGAACACCCACGCACATGCTTTTTGCGGACCTGATTCCGCTGGTTGTTTTCACGTTTGTGCTGGCGCTGGTGGCCACGCGCAGCTTCCACAAGAGGCTGGAATAAAGGAGAGAAGAGCGATGCTGGCGCGCCTGAAGCAAATGCTGATCAAGGAGTTCATCCAGGTCATCCGCGATAAGCGTACGCGCTTCATTCTCATTGGTCCGCCCATCATTCAGATGCTGATCTTTGGCTACGCGGCCAATTATGAAATACGCCACGTGCCGACGGTGGTGCTCGATCTGGATCACTCGCAGGAGAGCCGCGAGCTGATTTCCCGCTTTACTTCCAGTCCATATTTCGACGTGCAGCGGCAGTTGACGGACTCGCGCCAGCTCGGGGATTTAATCGAGCAGGGAGATGCTACGGTCGGCCTGGAAATCGATGCGGGCTTTGCGCAGCAACTGCGCAAAGGACAAACCGCGCCGCTACAGGTAATTGTAGATGCGACCAACTCCAATACCGCGTTGATCGCCTCGGGCTACATTGCACAGATTGCGCGGGACTTCGCGCAGGAGTACCAGAGGGACCGCATCGACCGCATCGTTCCTCAGTTAAGAGGGGTAATACCGTCAGTCGAGCTTGCGCCGCGGCCATGGTACAACCCCGACCTGAGAAGCCGATGGTTCTTTGTGCCGGGAATCATCGGCAGCCTTACGGTAGTGCTGGTGGTAACGCTGACCGCCTTTGCCGTGGTGCGCGAGCGTGAGATCGGCACGCTGGAACAGATCATGGTTACGCCCATCCGCCCGGTTGAATTCATTCTAGGCAAGACGCTGCCGTTTTTTCTGATTGGCCTCTTCGATGTGACATTGATTGCCGTGGTCGGCTCGCTGTGGTTCCAGGTGCCATTTCGCGGCAATGTTTCCGTGCTGGCGCTGGGCGCCGTGCTGTTTCTGTTGTGCATGCTGGGCGTGGGTTTGCTGATCTCTACCATCTCCGCGACGCAGCAGCAGGCGATGGTGACGGCGTTTTTCTTTATCATGCCCACAATTACATTTTCAGGTTTCGGATTTCCCATCAGCTCCATGCCGCACTGGATGCAGATGATTAGCTACGCAATTCCTCTGCGCTATTTCCTGGTCGTGATACGCAGCACCTATCTGAAAGGCGCGGGGATGGATATTCTTTGGCCGCAAATGGCGGCCATGGCCGGCCTGGGAGTCGCCTTGCTGACAACGGCCGTTCTCCGCTTCCACAAGGCGCTGGACTGAGAATCAGAGAAAATTTTGGCAGAATGGAATCAGAGGATTCAGCGTATTGACCTCGTTTGATGTACCTTTGAATTTAGCCTATTTCCATAAGAATTATGGGGTTCGGTTTCTGATGATGGAGTTCCATATAGCCCGGAAGGCGCGCGAACGCTACCAGTTCGCGGAGTCGCTGTTTTCCTATACAGGGAACGTGGTCTTTGCCAATGTGGCCGCCTGCCGGGAGTTTGCGCACCGCATGAATACGGTTCGCAAAGTGGAAAAGCATCCTGAACGGGTGGTTCATGCCGGCCAACTCTACGCCATGGGCATTATTGACGAGGCCAGCCACGTCCTGATGGCGCGCTATCGCGAGCAGTTCGACCCCATGGTAATGACCGGCGCCCTGGACTTCTTCTCCGCCAGGGTGGGCACAGAGGCGTTGGACACGATGCTGCTTGCATTTGTGGAGCAGTTTCCCGGCATTTCAGTGATTCGCGGCATCGAGACTCCGAGGCAATGGCTTGAGGGGCAGACCGATGGCACGCACCACCGGGCAGCGGCGTTGGAAGAGCTGCTGCTGTTGTGGGCCTCCAACCGCAATGAAGCCTTTCAACCCTTCGAGGAGCTATTCGAAGATAAGACCCTGGCTAAAAAGACTGTTAATCGCCAGGTCACCGGGCATTTCGCAGACTACTTTGCCACGCGCCCGCTGATTCCGATGCCCGACGCCAAGCCGATGAACCTGCTGGAGTTGTTGCGCGCGCCAGCCGTTCGAGCGCCTCGCTCGCTGGCCGACCAGTTGGCACTCATCCGCAAGCTGTGGAAGCCGCTGCTGGGCGATCGCCTGGAGCAATTGTTGCTGATTGCCACTGAGATTCTGCGCGAAGAAGAGCTGGCCATCTGGATGCTGTTTCATCCTCCCGGCGTCGCAAGCAAGCAGAAATCTTCGTTAGTGGTCAGCTCAGAGGTGCCGGATTTCGTCGATGCTACACACGAATACGAAAAGTTTTCATCCGACACGGCCTGGATGCCCACAGCGGTGCTTATCGCCAAGAGCACTTACGTGTGGCTGGCGCAGATGAGCAGGCAATACGGGCGCAGGATAGCGCGCCTCGATGAGATTCCCGACGAGGAACTCGCCATCCTGGCGCGCCGCGGGCTCAATTCGCTCTGGTTGATTGGCGTTTGGGAGCGCAGCCGCGCCTCGAAGACCATCAAGCAACTCTGCGGCAACTCGGACGCCGTAGCTTCGGCCTACTCGCTCTATGACTATCAAATTTCAGAGGACCTGGGCGGCGAGGCGGCCTACACGAACCTCCGCGACCGCGCTTACCGGCACGGAATCCGCCTGGCCAGCGACATGGTGCCCAACCACATGGGCATCGATTCTCCCTGGGTTGTCGAGCATCCGGATTGGTTTATCTCGCGGCCCCAGACGCCTTACCCCGCCTACAGCTTCAACGGCCCCGATCTCTCCCACGACGGGCGCGTGGAGATTAAGATTGAAGATCACTACTTTGAGCAGTCGGATGCCGCCGTGGTCTTTCGCCGCCGCGACCGGCAGAGCGGCGAGACCCGCTACATCTACCACGGCAACGACGGCACCAGCTTTCCCTGGAACGATACGGCGCAGCTCGACTATCTTAAACCCGCTGTACGCGAGCACGTGATCCAGACCATCCTGCACGTGGCGCGGCTGTTTCCGGTTATCCGCTTTGACGCCGCCATGACTCTGGCCAAGCGCCACTTCCACCGCTTGTGGTTTCCGGGGCCTGGATCGAGCGGCGCTATTCCCTCCCGTGCGGAATTCGGCATGAGCCAGGCCGAGTTCAACCGGCATATGCCGCATGAGTTCTGGCGCGAAGTTGTCGATCGCGTGGCTGCTGAGGTTCCCGGCACTCTGCTGCTGGCGGAGGCTTTCTGGTTGATGGAGGGCTACTTTGTCCGCACCCTTGGCATGCACCGCGTCTATAACAGCGCCTTCATGAACATGATGCGCGACGAGGAGAATGCCAAGTATCGCTCGGTCATCAAGAACACGCTGGAGTTCGATCCGGACATCATGAAGCGTTACGTCAACTTCATGAGCAATCCCGACGAGCGCACCGCGATCGATCAATTCGGCAAGGGCGACAAGTGCTTTGGCGTGGCGACGATGATGGCCACACTGCCCGGCCTGCCCATGTTCGGCCACGGACAGATTGAGGGATTCACAGAGAAATACGGCATGGAGTACCAGCGGCCGCGCTATGACGAGACTCCGGATCCGTTGATTGTGGAGCGCCATGAACGGGAGATTGCGCCCCTGTTACAGCGCCGGCGGCTCTTTGCCGAGAGCGGCAACTTCAGGCTTTACGACTTCTTTCTTGATTCGGGCAAAGTGGACGAAAATGTCTTTGCATACTCCAACCGCAGCGGAGGCGAGCGCGCCCTGGTGGTTTATAACAATCGCTACGGTGAGACGCACGGGACCCTCGATTATTCGGCGGCCTACGCCGACAAAGGCGCCAATCAACTGCGCCAGCAACGGCTCCGGGAAGGACTGGGTCTCAGCGACAACTCTTCCGCTATCGTAGCCTGCTGCGACTCGCTCACGGGTCTCCAATACCTGCGCCGTGCAAGCGATTTCGCCGAGCGCGGATTGACCCTTAATCTGCACGCTTACCAGTGCCACGTCTTCCTCGATTGGCGGGAGCTAATCTCGACTGCGGAGCAGCCCTGGGACCGGCTCTGTGATCATCTCAACGGCCGGGGCGTGGCCAATCTGGACGACGCGCTGGTACAACTGGAACTGCAGCAAGCGCACGACGCGCTGCGTGCTCAACTGGACCCCGGGATCGTGCGTGTGTTTGCAGATCTGGCCGAACATCCGCGCACGCTAGATGTCGGTGTAAACAAGCAAATTGAGTCAGAGCGTACCGAGTTCTTTGAGACTGCCTGGACGCGCTGCGAAAACTTCATACGAGTGGCGCAGCAGGCCTATCTGGCGCGCGCAGGAAAGGAGGCCGGCGGCTTACATCCCGCCAACCCCAGCCTGTTGCGCGCGGCCTACCGTGCGCGTCTGCGTGCCGCCATGCACGTTCCCGCTCTCGAATCGCTGTTCCCGGCTCCGTGGACCATGGCCGCCCGCCGAATGCTCCCCAGTCCCAGTCCGCAGCTTACCGCTACGGCCATGTGGGGGCCGGTGCTTGGCTGGTGTGTGCTGGAGTTGCTGGCCGAATCCATTGACGCGGAGAACCCAGAGCGCATTGCTTTGGACCTGTTTGACCGCCTTCGCTTGCGCGAACCCTTCGCACGAGCCTTTAACGCGCTCGGATTTGAGGACGAGGAAGGCTGGCGCGTTGCCGCACGCGTCAAGGTTGGACTTCTAACCTGGGCTCGCGCCAGCAAGCCGCAAGAGGCTATCGCGACGATTGAACCTGCAACGGTCACGGCCGAACGGGTTTCGATATCACCAGCCTTGTGGCTCGACCCGGATGTGTGCTGGCTGACCGGAGTACATGAGGCGGAGGGCCGCGAATATCTGGTGCGCGAACGCTACGAGGAACTGCTTTGGTGGCTACTCATGCCTTCGTTGCTGCGCCTGGCGGGCGAGACTGCCCCCGGTCGAGTGGCTGCTAATCAAGCTGTGATTCAGACGATGAGCAAAGCCATTGAGGAGGCACTGGCAGCAGCCGGGGCCGCTGGCTATCGCGTGGATTTGCTGCGGATTCCGTCCAAGGCCGATTCCGTTGCTCAAGACGCGGCTACACCCCAGGCAGCTGCTGCACAACCTGTGCTCAATGAGCAGCCGGAAGCAGCAAAGCCGGAGCGCTAACCCCGATTGAGACTGCGTCTGATCCAGCCGGGACACAGCGCGGATAGACAAGTAACACAATCCGATGTGATCCAAGGCACAGCCCAAGGCGCACTCGTGGTGTCTAATTCTTTGTGGACATTCTATGGGGTGCAAGTCGCTGCGCAATGAGCTGATCTAAATAGGCAGTGTCCTCTTTACCGGGCACGCAGGGCTTTACAGGCGAACTTTTTTTATCTCCTTATACTCCCCGGATATTGTCCAGAGTGAGTAGGGTCAAGCCATGTCGTTCTCTCCATCTCGTCACTCACCTATGCATGTACAGCAGGTGTGTGCCGATTTTCAGACGGCGCCGGCTGAGTTGCGTTCTGGGAAAATCGTCTTCAAATTTATGAATAAGCAGAGGAAGCTGGCCAGACTGGCGGTATAGTCTGCCTAGGAAGTGTAGTTCTGCTGAGAAGCGGAGGAAACATGCAGAGTGTCGCTCATGAAGTGCTTAATGCACAAGAAAAGCTGCTGATCGACCAAGCGATTGCCGAGCACAACGGCAAGCCCGGAGCGCTGCTGGGAATCCTGGAAACCATCCAGGCCGCCAACGCGCATAAGTATCTGTCAATGGAGGCACTGCGCTACATTGCGCAGGAGACAGGCATTCCCCCGGCCACGATCTACAGCGCCGCAACCTTTTATGCGCTCTTTAATCTCGACCCGCAGGGCGATAACCTGATCTGCGTCTGCCGGGGGACGGCCTGCCATACGCGCGGCTCTCGAGATCTGCTATCGAAGGTATGTCTTGATTTGGGATTGAGCGGGCAGGACGCGAGCGACACCCACGATGCCGACAAACTCTCTCTCACCACCGCAGACCGCCGCTTTACGGTGCGCACCGTTGCCTGTTTTGGCCAGTGCGCGCTGGCTCCGGTGGTCGAGGTGAACCACCACATTCTCAGCCACGTAAATGAGCGCACATTGCAGAGAGAAGTGAAAGCGTTGACCAAGGGGGGAAAATAATGCCTCGAATTCAGGATATAGGCGCGTTTAACGAGGCTCGTGAAGCCGGGCTTGCCAAGCTGATGCCGTCCACGCCGCGCCTGACGGTGGGAATGGGAACCTGTGGGCGCGGCAATGGCGCTGAAGAAGTCTTTCACGCCTTGAAGGAGGCCATCCATCGCAGCGGCGTCGATGTGATGCTGGCTGGCGTGGGCTGCTTTGGTTCCTGTTTTCAGGAGCCGCTGGTGAGTGTCCGGTTGCCCGGTAATCCCCTCGTGGTGCTGCATCGCGTGCAGGCCAACGACGCCACGCGCATCTTGGAAGGCGTTTCCACCGGAATCATGCCCGCCGACCTCATTTACTGCAAGATTGAGGAATGGGACCACATCACCGCGCACTTGAAATATGGCCAAGGCTACCCGGAGATTCCATCCTGGAATACGATCCCCTTCTTCAAGGGGCAAAAGAAAATAGTTCTGCGCAACTGCGGCCTTATCAATCCATCGGACATCGAGGAGTACATCGCGGTGGGCGGTTACCAAGCGCTCTACAAGGTGCTGATAGACGGGCGCACGGATCCTGTCATTGAACAGATCAAGGCTGCACGTCTGCGCGGACGCGGCGGCGCGGGCTTTCTCACCGGCAACAAGTGGGATTTTCTGGCTAAGGCCAAGGCCGACACCAAATACATCATCTGCAATGCAGATGAAGGCGACCCCGGCGCTTACATGAACCGCAACGAGATCGAGGGCGATCCTCATTCGCTGCTGGAAGGTATGATCATCGGCGCATATGTGATGGGCGCCACCGAGGGCATCGTCTATGTGCGCGCTGAGTATCCGTTGGCGGTGAGCCGGCTCAACCGGGCCATTGAGCAGGCGCGCGAGTTCGGGCTGCTGGGAACGAATATCCTCGACCGCGGCTTCAACTTCAACATCCAGCTTGTGCAGGGCGCAGGCGCCTTCGTTTGCGGCGAGGAAACATCGCTGATTTCTTCGCTTGAAGGCCATGCCGGCCGGCCGCATCCACGTCCGCCGTACCCCGCGCAGAAGGGCCTGTACGGCAAGCCGACCAACATCAACAACGTCGAGACTTGGTGCAATATCGCCCCTATCATCACCCGTGGTCCCGAATGGTTCGCCGAAACCGGCAGCCAGAAGAGTCCTGGAACCAAGGTCTTTTCGCTGGTGGGCAAGATTCAGAACACCGGCCTGGTGGAGATGCCGCTGGGAACTCCGCTCAAGAGCTTCATCTACGACATCGGCGAGGGCGCCGTGGCAGGCCGCCGCGTGAAGGCCGTGCAGACCGGCGGACCCTCCGGCGGTTGCATTCCCCTCGAGATGCTCGATACTCCCGTCGATTACGAAAGCCTGGCGCAGATCGGCTCCATCATGGGCTCCGGCGGCATGGTGGTTATGGATGAAGACAACTGCATGGTTGACGTGGCCCGCTACTTCGTCGAGTTCACCCACTCGGAGTCCTGCGGAAAGTGTGTCCCGTGCAGAGTTGGTCTCAACAAGGCACTGCGCATTCTCAATTCGATTACCAACGGCAGCGGCACCCGCGAGCAGATGGGCTTGCTGGATGAGTTGGGCCGAATGATCCGCGAATGTTCCCTCTGCGGCCTGGGACAGACCGCGCCCAATCCGGTGCTCACCACCATCCGCCACTTCCGCGAGGAGTACGAAGATCACATCGTTGCCCATCGCTGCCGCGCAGGCGTCTGCCAGGAGCTCGCGCTTTCGCCATGCGAAAACAGTTGCCCGCTGCGCATGAACATTCCGCGCTTCCTGGAGCTATATCAGGAGGGCCGGCTGGAAGACGCTTTCGAGTCAGTGATTCTAGACAATCCCTTACCCGCCTCCACCGGCCGAGTCTGCCAGCATCCTTGTGAGAATCGATGCCGCCGCCAGTCCGTTGATGAGGTGATCAATATGCGCGAGGTGCATCGCTTCCTGGCCGATGCGGTCTATCAGTCCGATTTCTTTGAGCCGATGCTGGAGCGCATTCGCGCGCGCAAGCTGGCCTCCACGGGCCGCAAAGTGGCTGTGGCAGGTTCCGGCCCCACAGGCCTAACGGCCGCGTTCTACCTGGCCATGCTCGGCCATGACGTGACGATCTTTGAGGAGCGCAGTGAGGCGGGCGGCATGTTGCGCTTCGCTATTCCTGAGTACCGGCTGCCCAAATCGGTACTGCGCCGCGAGCTGGACCTGATCGAGGGCGTCGGCGTGAAGATCGTCTTCAACACCCGCATAGGCTTCGACGTTCCGCTCAACGATCTGGCCAGCCAGTTCGATGCGGTCTTCCTGTCCATCGGAACCTGGAAGGAATCCTGGCTTTATCTGCCCGGTACGGAGTTGAAGAATGTTCATCCCGCGCTGTTGTTCCTGGAATCCATAGCCCGCAAGGAGAAGTCAGCCATAGGCGAGGGCGCGCGAGTAGCAATCATCGGCGGTGGCAACGCGGCCATCGATTCGGCTCGCACCGTGATGCGCATGGGCGCCATGGCCACAATCCTGTATCGCCGCGAACGCCAGGATATGCCCGCCATCGACGAGGAGATTCAGGCCGCTGAGGAAGAGGGCGTGCGTTTTGTCTTCCTGGCCGCGCCGCACCGCATTCTGGGCGACGCGGAGGGCAACGTAAAGGCCATTGAAATCGTCAAGACGCGCCTGGGAGAGTACGACAAGAGTGGCCGCAGAAGGCCGATGCCCACCGATGAAGTGCAGCGCTTCGAGTGCGACAGCGTGATTCTGGCCGTGGGCGAAACCTTCGACAAGGATTTCTGCAGCGCCTTTGGCCTGGCGCTCAAGGAAGAAGGGACGATCATCGTGGATCGCTTTTCCTATGAGACCAGCCGGCCCAACTTCTACGCGGGCGGCGACGTGATTACCGGCGCTTCCAATGTTTCCAATGCCATGAGCTGCGGCAAACAGGCGGCGCAAAAGATAGACGAGCGCCTAATGAACGAGAATCTGTCGGGCGAACAGCGCTGGGAGCGTCTCTTCCCGGACTTTGAATACAGCCGCACTGCGCCGGGAGAGCCAAGCCTCAGCCGCCGTCACGAGGCACACGCGATTCCCGCTGCCCTCAGGGTCCGTTCACAACAGGAAGTGGTTGCCGGCCTCGATTCAAAGGAGGCTCTGGAAGAATGCCGCCGCTGCCTGCGTTGCGATTTACGAGTCCCCGTCAGTGCCAATTGAAAGTTGAAGAATAAGGAGCGCCACAGTGCCGACAAAAGCGATTTCCGTACGAATTGATGGCGAGCTGGTGACCGCCAGGGAAGGGCAGACCATTCTGGAAGCGGCCCGCGACCACGGGAAGCAGATTCCGACACTCTGCTACCTGAAGGGCTTGAGCGCGGTGGGAGCCTGCCGCGTGTGCATGGTGGAGCTTGCGGGCACCGACCGTCTGCTGCCGGCCTGCACCACGCCCATCCAGGAGGGCATGTCGATCAAGACCGCCTCGGCCAAGCTGACGCTCTATCGCAGAATGGCAGTCGAGCTGCTTTTGGTGGAGCGCAATCACATCTGCTCAGCTTGCGTCTCCAACAACCACTGTGAGCTTCAATCGATGGCCCGCTCGCTGGGCATCACCCATGTGCGCTATGCCTACAACAATCCGCATCTTGCCGTCGATATGACGCATCCCCGCTTTGTCCTCGATCAGAATCGCTGCATTCTGTGCACACGCTGCGTGCGGGTCTGCGCGGAGGTGGAAGGAGCGCATGTCTGGGAGGTCTCATCGCGCGGCATTTACTCGCGCCTGGTCAGCGATCTCAAGGATGACTGGGGCAAGTCGAGCAACTGCACCGGATGCGGCAAATGCGTGCAAGCCTGCCCTACCGGGGCAATTGCGGAAAAAGGCCTCTCGGTAATGGAGATGGTCAAGCACGGTGATGACATCAGCCGCCTTGCCACGCAAAGAGCAGTTTCCGCGAACGGAGCACGATAGAGATTCCTTTGAACTGATGATATTCGGGAAATCGGCATTATTGGATTGATTTGTGTACCTATTTGTGTACATAATAGAGGGTAAGCGATGGCCGGCAAGGAACTCGAATTCGAGTGGAACGAAGCCAAGGCCCGAATCAATCTGAAGAAGCACAGGGTTTCGTTCCTGACCGCCGCGGCGATCTTTTTGAATGAGAGATTGGAGCGCATCGACGACCGCAAGGAGTATGGCGAACTTCGCTGGATTGCGCTGGGGCGCGTTGATGGCGCGGTTTATCGCGTCGTATTTACCTGGCGCAGTGAGAATCTGATTCGCATCATCAGCGCCCAGAAAGCGAGCAAGGATGAACGGGAAATCTACTATCGTGAGACATTCGCTTAGCGAGATCAAGGCCATGCGTGAGCAGGGCAAGGATCGAACCCGAGCGGATGCCCCGGAGGCTAAGTCGCTGGGCGCGGAGTTCTGGCGCTCCGCGCGGGTGGTGATGCCGTCTGGAAAGACCTCCGTTCACCTGCGCCTCGACAGCGACGTGGTCGAGTGGTTCAAGGCGCGTGGCAAAGGTCACCTGACGCGCATGAACGCCGTTCTCCGAGCCTACGTCGAAACACAGAATCGTTGTGCGTAGAAGCTCACGCATCCCAGGGCTGTTCAGCCTGGGTAAAGGGTGCGCCTGCGGCAGGCACCCCGTAGAATCAACATAGGCGGTCGATAGCGCATATTTTGAACCACACCCGACCTAGAGCGACAAGGAACAGATGAGCGAACAGGAAACAGGGACTCTCCACAATCCTGCGCAGGCAGTATCGCCGGCGTGGATCAGGATCGAGCAGGCGCGGCATCCCCAGCGACCCTACCCTATGGATTTCATCGAGCGAATCTTCACAGATTTTAGCGAGATTCACGGCGATCGCGCCTTTGGCGATGACGAGGCCGTGGCCTGCGGCATGGCGCGGCTGGGCGCGGAAGAGGTATTGGTCATCGGCAATCGCAAGGGCGGGTCGACAAAAGACAGAGTGCGGCGTAACTTCGGCATGCCCCATCCCGAGGGCTACCGCAAGGCGTTGCGTTGTATGAAGATCGCGGAAAAATTCTCTCGTCCGGTGATCAGCTTCATCGATCTCCCCGGAGCTTTTCCTGGCTTGGGCGCCGAGGAGCGGGGACAGGCGGAGGCCATCGCCCGCAATCTGCTGGAAATGTCGCGATTGCGCGTGCCCACCATATCGGTCATCAGCGGCGAGGGCGGATCGGGAGGAGCGCTGGCTCTGGCCGTCGCGGACCGCGTTCTGATCCTGGAAAATGCCCTTTATTTTGTGATTACCCCCGAGTCCTGCGCGGCCATCATGTGGCGCGATGCGGCCCACAAGGTATTAGCCGCCGAGGCCATGCGAGTCTCCGCTCCGGAGGTTGCCGCGTTGGGCTGCGTGGATGAGATCGTCGCCGAGCCGCCGCAAGGCATTCACACCGATCGCGAGGCGGGCACGGGGCTGTTGGGCGTTGTACTCAAAAAGCATCTGGCCGAACTGAAGGCGCAGCCGATTGACGCCCTGGTGGCCGCGCGCCAGGCGAAGTTTCGCAACATTGCGCAGTTCTATTCGGAAGGTTAAGTGTCCATGAGCTTAATCCCGCCAACACCAAGCCGCTTCCGCGCGTATATGCGATTTATTCTCGCCGTGCTGTGGTTTTTCCTGGCGCGGGCGATGGCTCGGCACGAGGCGCTGGGGCTGGCTGAGGAGCAATCGCGGCCGCTGGTCGAGCAGGCCATCTTCCTCGCTCTGCTGCTTGCGGGCTATGCAGGCATGGGATTCGCGCTCGACGGCCAGCTTCATCCGTTGAAAGAGCAGGGGTTGCCACGGCGAGTTGGCTGGTCTGCCGAAGCGGGTTTGGGCCTGGCCGTGGGTTGGGCGCTGGCTGTGGCATGCGTCCTCCCCATGGTCGTGGGCGGCGGCATTGCCATAGTGCTCATCCTGGGACATTCGGCCTGGGGATGGCTGCTGGCTGACGCCGTGTTCTTCGCACTGGTTGCGCTGGCAGAAGAGATTGCCTTTCGCGGCTACGGATTTCAGCGCTTCGAGCAATCCGTGGGCCAGTTGGGCGCGGCGCTGGGCTATGCGGCTTTCTATGCCATTATGCAGGCACTTCAGCCTGGGTCAAGCCACTCGAGCGTTGCCGTATCCATCGTGTTAAGTCTTGTTCTTTCTACAGCATACTTGCGCACACGCGCTCTCTGGCTGAGCTGGGGAATCAACTTCGCCTGGAAGGCCAGCCGCGCATTGATCTTTGGGCTTGCCATCAGCGGCGACAATAGCCACTCGCCCGTAGTGCAGGGCAATCCGATGGGGCAGTTCTGGCTCACCGGCGGAGGCTTCGGCCTGGACGGCAGTTGGATGGCGTTCGTTGTCCTGCTCGCCGCCCTGCCGGTGATCTATCGCCTCACGCGTGAATTGGACTATCGCTGGAATGCGCCGGTGATCGTGCCAGCGGGCATTCCCGTGGACCTGAGCTCTGTGGCAAAGGGTCAGCATGAGGCTGCGATGGTCACAGCTGCTCCTGCCGATTCCGGCTTGGTGCAAATTCTGCCGGCTGCTGCGCCGCCGGCAACTTCAGATCCGCCATCGGTGAAATAAAACTACTCCGGGTCGACGTTCCTCTTGCCGCTGATTTCGTCGATGCGAATCTCCACCACCGCGCATTCGGCGGCGTGGCTCTCCTCCACTGGCTGAAACGGCTTGCCGGCAGCGTATCTTGCCACCAGCAGATTCAGAATGGCAGACTTTTCCGCGCCATCAGGGATTACACGCGCAACGCCAAAAGCCAGCACCGAGGTATAACGGGTGGAACAGGCGCAGGGACGATCATTGGAGACCGTGATCTTTTCAACCTTGCTAACTTCAAAGCAGACACGGCTGTTCTCGGCGATATTGTCCAGCTTCCGCCCTGTCAACTTGCTGTGAAAGTAGATTTTTCCTTCGCGGAAGAGATAGTTGAGCGGCGTGATGTACGGCTCACCGGCGGCGTTGCAGGTGGCCAAACGGCCCTCGGTCTGTGCGGCAAGAAACTCACAGGCATCGTTTTCACTCATCCAGCGAATAGACATTCCAGACAAGCCTCCACTACTTCCAGTCTATCCGTTCACCAGAAAGCGCCTTGATGTAAAATGGATAAAGCGAGTCAGGCTACCTTCTTGAGAAGCGAGCATCCGACCGCGCCGTTGAAGCCGCGTGCAAACGTGTGAGCAGAGACACCCCAAAGAAGGAGAACTACCGAAAGATGGCCAAGACCGCAAAAATCGCTCATCGCGAGAAAGTAATGGACACGACGAAGTCGACCGACTGTCCCAAGTGCAAAAAGCCGACGCGCATCGTCAAGCGCGTGAAGGACCGCGAGCGCGGCGTTCCCGGCGGCGTTTACATCTCGTGTTCAGCTTGCGATTTCTACGAGAAGCTCTAAGCGCCCCTTGAAGTTTGGAGTCAGAAAACAGCACGGCAATCGCCGGGCTTTTTCGCGTTCAACCCACTCAGGGTAATTTTCTGCAAGGCGTTTTCAACAACCAGATCACAAAAGCGGAAATAATCTGCAAAGGCATGGATTGTGTTTTTGCGAGGAATATCCCCGGATATTGTTGATTCCAGGAAAGTTAATAATTATCTGCAAAGGCAATTTCTGCATTTTTACGCGGGTGTTTTTCGGAAGTTGTTGATTCCGAGCAGGTTCGTAATTATCTGCAAGGTTTCAACAACTTTATTTATTTTTTTGAGGGGGGAGGGGGTACCCCGTTTTCAGTGGACAGTGAACAGTGGACAGTGATCAGCAACTGCCCGAGAGTGTGGTCCTTGTTCATGTTTTGATTGTGCGCCAATGGAGGGTAATTATCTGCAAAAGGCAGCTTCTTGCTGCCAGTTTCCAGCTTTTAGCTTGAGATGCGATGGGGTGGAACGAATCTCGCTTCTGACCTACGGCAAGGGGACTGGCCCCTTCGACAAAAGGCAGACGCAGGTCCTTCGGCTTCGCTCAGGAGGCTTTCGGCAGAGCGGATAGATCGGTCTTCATTCCACGCCAAGGCCTGGTGGAAAGAATTGAGATTGTTGTGTGGGTATATCGGTGAATGCTAGCCGACATATCGGGACTAATCCAATGGTATGCCAGGGAGATACCTTTCAAGTCGAGAACTAACCATCTGAGTGGTACAGATTTTCCGGGCCCTTCACACGCGTGCTCTTCCTTGACCAAGTTTCACCTTAACATGGTCATTTGGCACGAAACTGCCTAGGCGTTAATCCCGTCAAGCGGCGGAATGTGTGTCGAAAATTCGCCACATCGCTAAAACCGAGCAGTTCAGCAATATCTTCTGTGCTCAAAGCGGTCGTCTGCAAGTATTCTTTCGCCAATTTACTACGTACTTCGTCACAGATATGCGCGAAAGACGTATCTTCAAGCTTCAGCCTTCTGTGGAGCGTCCGCACTGTCATACCGAGCCCTTGAGCAACGAATTCCATCGTTGGGGCATGTCCAGGGCTAGTGGCGATGATATCGTTGACCTTCGAAGCGATTCCAGTCTTACTCGAGGCCTCGCTCAGAATTCGTTCGCATGTCTGCTGAAGAATCCTGTAAGTTAACCCGAACGCCATTGGCGGCTTAAGGGTAAGTATCGATCGCGGGTAAGCGAGCTTTGAAGCTGGTTGGTTAAAGGCGCATTCACATCCAAGATATCGCCGATATAACGCAATGTGTCTGGGCGAGGAAAACTGGAATGATGCGCTTAAAGGGACGGCCGCCGTTTCCCCTAGTACATCTTTCAAATGAACGACATGCTGAGCGAACTGCTGCTCAAGCAAGAATAGCCTCAAGTCATCAGATTGTTGAGAGACAAGTCGATCGTCGAATATCCATGTCGCATGGCCATTCTCTTCCTGCCACGATATGGAAATGATTGGCGTTGCGAGTTGATGATATTTAACTGCCGAATTGAAGAAATCGCGGACTGTCAGGCTGCAAACAAGTGCAAATCCATACATACCGTAAGCGGAAAGATGAATTTGACTCCCAACCCGAAACGGAATCTCGGGATTATTGCAAAGGCGGATTGCGTTACGACATACCGTCAGGTATTGGCTGACAGATGTCAGCGTCTCGGGTCGAGAAAGACTGTCGGTACAAAGGCCCGTTCCCTTGAGACTGAGCTCCGCCGGTATGCCCTCTTTGCGTAAGACCGCAACAAGAGTGACAAGCTTGTACGGTGCATATCGTTTATCGTGCCATATTGCTAAATCCATCGGCGACCTAGTTCCGGTTGTCCGGAGTTCACATTTCTATGTCCGGTCGGAACCTCCCGCCCTGTATTTTACGCGATTAGGATTCAGTTTGGAATAAGCAACTAGCTTTCATGGGTCTGGAGGCGCTGTATCAGATGGGCATACGGGTAGCCATTATTGGCGCGGGTTTAATGGGGCACGGAATCGCGCAAGTGTTCGCTACAGCAGGTCACGACGTAGTGATTGTCGATATAGATGACAAGGTCCTGAGCACAGTGCCTGACCGAATTTCAGCGAGTCTTGCTGAACTCGGAATTGAGTCTGGGCCAGTTCTCGGCCGCATCAAATTGAACGGATCCGTAAAGAATGCTGTGCGCGACTGCAGTGTCGTCATTGAGGCTGCGACCGAGACACTGGATTTAAAGCGGACGCTCTTTAAAGAGATCGCAGGGGCGGCTCCTGCTACCGCCCTTCTGGCGAGTAACACGTCCACGATTCCAATCACAGAAATTGGTCGAAATCTGCCTGATAATGCGCGAAGTCGACTCGCCGGATTACATTGGTGGTACCCAGCCGCTCTCATCCCCCTTGTTGAGGTGATTGCAACGGATTCTCTGGCCCCTGAGTATTTCGATCGCGCCTTTCAGTTGATGTTATCCATCGGCAAGGAACCAGTACGGGTTAATCGAGACATTCCCGGCTTCATAGGAAACAGACTGTTGCACGCATTATGCCGGGAAGCGCTGTCGCTGGTGAACTCGGGGATCTGTGACGCAGAAACCATCGATAAAGTGATCAAGCTCAGTTTTGGCAGGCGTTTTTCGGTTCTGGGTCCCATGGAGGGTATCGATCTAATCGGGCTTGAATTGGTACGGAGTGTTCACAGGATGTTGTTCCCATCTTTGGAAAACTCCCGCAAGGCATCTCCTCTTCTTGACCGGCTCATCGACCGGCACGACCTTGGAATGCGAACCGGTGCAGGACTCAGAAAATGGACTCCGGAACAGATCGCAGAAGCCAAGAGCCACTTATCAACCCATCTGCTTACACTGGCCCGAAATAGAAAGGGTTAGCGCTGCTCTTCCGAGACCAGGACTGCCATCAGGAGCGCATCTTCGATACCGCGATTTACCCATGCATGGTTGGTTCCGCGCTGCACTACCGCATCAAATGGCTTCAAATCGTGCTCGGTCTTGTCTAGAACTAGGGTGATCGTGCCCGAAAGAAGAATGATGTAGTCGGTGGAAGGCGTCTTGTGCATCCCCGGGTCGCGCCTGACATCTGGCTGAGCGTCGGCGGCATCCATCGCATGGAACAAGTCAGACCATAGCTTTTGTTGCTCTGCTGTCGACAAGTGAGCCGTCTTCGACGCCGGCGGGATCTGGAAATAGCGGAAAACGGTACCGCCTTTGGGCCGGTATAGCTTTCTGGATTGCAGGCCCAGGTCATCCATCGATGATTGATTGGGCAAATCCGGACCCGTCATCCAGATCTCAGTCAGCCCGCCAATCACATTCTCCGCTGGTCCATCTGCAAGCCCATAGGATTTCCCATGCTCGTCATTTCTGGTAATAATGCGGCGAATCGGCCTGATCATCCGGCCTCCCTTTCTTCAGAGCGGCTAAGAGGAATAAGTATAAAACCCCTTGCCCGTCTTGCGCCCGTGCCAGCCGGCGTTAACCATGCGAATCAGCAACGGACAGGGACGGTACTTCGGATCGCCAGTTTCCTCGACCAGAACGCGCATAATGTCGAGGCAGACATCCAAGCCGATGAAGTCCACCAACGTTAAGGGCCCCATCAGGTGAGCCATCCCAAGCTTGAAGACGGCATCGACACCCTCTGGCGTCGCGACACCTTCCATCACGGTAAAGATTGCCTCGTTCAGAAGTGGCATCAGCACGCGATTGGATACAAAGCCTGCTGAGTCATTCACCTGCACGGGTGTTTTCCCTAACTGCTGTACAAGCGCAAGAATGGTTTGCGTCGTTTCCTCTGAAGTTTGCATGCCACGCACGACATCAACCAGCGCCATCATAGGGACAGGATTGAAGAAGTGCATCCCAATCAACATATCGGGCCGGAACGTCGCAGCCACCAATTTGGTGATTGAAATTGACGAGGTGTTCGAAGCAAGAATCACGCTTTGAGGCAGGATGCAATCCAATTTAGCCAAGAGGCTACGTTTTGCGTCGTATTTCTCATTAATCGCCTCGGTCACAAGCGAAAAGCGTACCAGGTCATCAAGGCTTCTGGTTGTGATGATGCGGCTCAAAGCCCTCTTTTGGTTTTCCTCTGTGATAGCGCCGCGGCTGAGCTCACGCCCGAGGTTCTTCGTGATGGTAGCCAGGGCACGTTCCACGGCGCCATCTGCCGAGTCGCACAAATCGACCGAAAAACCACTGCGGGCGATAACGTGGGCTATTCCGGATCCCATTGTGCCCGCCCCGACCACTCCAATTCGCAATTCAACATTAACTGAATTAAGAGCCATATTGCAGCCTCGTTTTCTCCTGCCGGATAACAGCTTTTTACAATCGCCAACATTGCGGGCGCTTTTCGGAATAAAGTGATTTGATTCCAATGTGCCGCTCAGACAAATCCGACTTGATCTGCGCCCTTCGAACTGAGTATCATCCTTCTTTCTGCCGGAGACGCTAGTTCCACTGAGAGTTATTTCAGGATATGGCGGATCTTTCTCACGTGTACTGCGGTGCTCGTAGCCTTGACACCCTGGCGAGCCTCAGGAGTTGCTGCTCAGCGGGGTTCGACCGTCACTGCTTGCATTGCGCCTGCTGAGGCGGGAGTTTCGGCGAGACTAAGCCGACGTTCCAATTCCACGGCAAATCTCCGCTCGCTCGACGCCTGCAAACGACCTCCTCAACCAGCGCATACATCCCAGGCAACAAGCTACTTGAAGGATGAGGCGCATCCGTTATATCCATGTATGCGCCTGTTGATCCGAAAGCCGGCCAGTCGGGCTCATTCTCGGCTGTTGGACGGCCGGTGCGAGCAAACGAAGTCCAATAGCCAATCATCGCATCGGAAAGCCGCTTCTCTTCCTTGGTTTTTGGGATTTTGGGCCAAAGCGGCGGCGTTTCATTGAACGTACCGAAGACATAGGGCACCTCGCTTGCGTGAAATCCGTGCAGACCAACGGCCTCCTCGGCGGGGTAGCCGTGATCATAATAGTAGAGGAAAGACGGCACCCCCAGTGCAGCCTGTTTCTTGGCGAGACGTACCGCCGTCCATCCATAGAAAGCATCTCGCGTTGTAGCCAGTACACTCTCCTCCAGATTGGTAGCAGGATAGAGTCGCAGGAATTTGTCCGCGAGATCTCCATACTGGTCGCGAATAATCTTTTCGTATTCGGCGGCACTCGCTGGCGTGGGCGGGGCGAGAATCATCAACGAACGGATTTCGCCGCTGTTAGAGCCTGCAAGCAGCGGTACCGGCGCTTGTTCGCCGCGGTCAAATACGTCTACCGCCTGGCGTGGCATTACATGTCCGTCAATCGTTCCCCATGGCGTATACCCGGTCGCAGGCGCGGCGATGCTCAGCATGCGCGCATCCATGGCTCGCAATGCCGCGATGTTCGGCGCATGAAGGGCGGCAGCGAGCGCCACACCGCTTTCCTCGGCGGATGGCATCCCGAAACGACGCTCTTTGAGTTCGGGCGTCGTAATCATGTATGCGCTTTGCGAGATCGCCTTCGAAAAAAGGCCGCGAGCGGCAGGCGCTGTCAGCAGGTACATGACGCTCTCAGCACCAGCGGATTCCCCCGCGATGGTCACATTCGAAGGGTCGCCGCCGAAAGCGCGAATATTGCGGTGAACCCATTGCAGAGCTTCAATTTGGTCCAACAGGCCATAATTTCCGGATATTCCAAGCGGCGACTCTTTGCTTAGCTCGGGATGCGCAAGCCAACCCAGGACACCCACTCGATAGTTGATCGTGACAACGACGATACCTCTGGCGGCCATCTGGGCGCCGTTGTACATTGGATCCCCGCCGAATCCCGTAAGGAGAGAGCCTCCGTGTATCCATACAAGGACCGGTGCATCGCGCACTGCGGTGGGAGTCCAAATATTCAGCGTCAGGCAATCCTCACTCATCGGCCTTGGAGCGCGAACATAGACATACGAAAGTGTGGGCTCGGGCTGGAAACATGCTGGCCCGAAATCTGTTGCTTTTCTGACGCTAGTCCAGCGCGGCATGGGACTGGGTGGTCTCCAGCGCAGCGAGCCAACTGGGGGCAACGCGTAAGGGACCCCCTTGAATACATGCAGATCGCCTTCGGTCAGCCCCACCACATCGCCGGCAGGGGCCTTTACGATCAGGTGGTGTTGAGCGAAATTCGAAGGCGGCAAAACGATACAGGCCGCCATTGCGGACGAGAGTAACAAGCGAGTAAATGAGATCATCGGACCATTTCTCCAACTGTACGGCATTCGTTTCGAAGTGCCCGCGCCAACGCCAGAAATAGTAACACCGCCAAGACGTAGAACGACGCGAGCAGATAAAGTTCGATCTGTAAGGAGAGGTACGGGTGGCTTGAAGCTTCTTCCCGATAACTGGATACTGCCAGAGCACTCAGGCGAAGTGGACATTTTCTGGGCCTTTCAGTTGCAACATCTCCCTTACTTCAGAGGGTGTGGCGATCTCTAGGGAGAGTTGTTCAAGAATGTTACGAATCTTTCTGACCTGCCCGGCGTTACTTGTCGCCTTGACGCCGGGAGTGATATAGAGGTTGTCTTCCAGCCCCACTCGCACATTTGCTCCCAGGATGGCTCCCATGGTGAGCAGGGACATCTGGTGGCGTCCCGCGCCCAACATTGAAAGGTGATAGGTATCTCGCCCGAATAAGCGGTCCGCCGTTGCTTTCATTACGAAGAGATTTTCCGGGTCCGGACCGATTCCGCCGAGGATTCCGAAAACCGCCTGAATATAGAGCGGCGGCTTGATGATGTTGCGATCGACGAAGTATGCGAGATTGTAAAGGTGCCCGACGTCGTAGCACTCGAGTTCGAATCGAGTGCCGCTTTCTCCAAGATTACCAAGAATGTATTCGATATCAGCGAAGGTATTCTTGAAGACACAGTCTTTCATGCCCTCGACCTTCGGCTTCTCCCAGTCATAACGCCATTTCGTGATCCGGTCGGCTACGGGATGAATGGAAAAGCTCATTGATCCCATGTTCAGCGAACACATCTCGGGTTTGGCCTGTAGAGGATAAGCCAGTCGTTGCTCTATCCTCATATCGGAACTGCCGCCAGTCGTGACATTAATGATCGCGCTTGTACGTTCTGCTAGAACAGGACAAATCTTCCGGAAGTGCGCCGGATCTCCCGAGGGCCTGCCTGCCTCGGGCTCTCTCGCGTGAATATGGAGAATCGTGGCCCCGGCCTCGGCAGCCTCAACGGCGCTGTCAACGATCTGGGATGGGGTGATGGGAAGATACTCTGACATGGTTGGAGTGTGGACAGAACCAGTAATAGCACAGGAAATGATTATTTTACGATTACTTATGGCCATTTTCGGTCTCGATAGGATCAATTACCGAATCATGATAAGAAGTGGACAACAAGACATGACAGGTTCACAGCGGACGTTTTAATGTGGTTTGAAGACATTGCGGCAGGGGAATTCCGGGAGCGAATCAATTTCGGAGCTTAAGACCGAAAGTGCGCCCGGGTGCTAAACGATCGGACTCTTTATCAAGTCACTCGATAGAAAGAAGTTTGTACGAGGCAACAGCGGCCCTTTCCTCATATGGTTTG
This sequence comes from Occallatibacter sp., assembly GCA_050011175.1. Lineage (GTDB taxonomy): Bacteria > Acidobacteriota > Terriglobia > Terriglobales > Acidobacteriaceae > Telmatobacter. Next base: position 92,449 of record JBEKJR010000002.1, on the reverse strand, counting down.
AGAACGCTAGCTCGCCGGCGTCTCTCTTGATGGCGTGTGTCCGTAGATAACCTGAAAATGTCCACTCAGGACCTACCGTGTCCTGCATTTGTTTTCTTACTATTGCCCATCGTTTTTTGCGGCCGGATTCGGAGCGGCCAGATTCGAACAGGAGAAAACAGATGCGTTACTCGCAACAAATGCAACCCGCTCGCAAACAAATTGTCTCGTCCTGCCGCAGCGCATTCGCGGCGTTCGTTTTGTGCGTACTATTTACAGCCTGTGGGCTGCTATACGCGCAGACAGGCGCAACAGGCGCCATTAGCGGTACGGTCACGGACCCCTCCGGCGCCATAGTAGTGGGTGCTCAGGTCACGATCACGAATGTTGCCACGGGCGACGCGCGGACCCTACAAACCAACGACCACGGATTCTATGTCGCCTCCCTGCTGCCGCCAGGGCAGTACACGGTTGAAATCACGAAAAAAGGTTTCAAGACAGCCTCGCTGCCTGAGGTGCAGGTGATCGTGGCCGAGACCAAGTCACTCAGCATTGGATTGCAACCCGGCGCGGTGACCGAAACGGTAACCGTGGCTACTTCAAGCGTTCAGTTGCAGACCGAGTCGAGTGATATGGGACGTGTGACGGATTCTCAGATGATCGAGAATCTGCCCTTGGCTGCGCGAAATTATACGCAGATCATCGGCTTGAATCCGGGCGTCTCGCAAGAGCTCAACAACGCAGGAACGCTCGGAAAAGGCGGCGGCACAAAGGGCGGAGTTCCCTCAGGCGGGAGCATCATCAGCCAGGGAGCTACTTCGAATGATAATAACTTTCAAATCAATGGTCTTCCGGCCAACGATATCGTGAGCGCATGGATTTACTCCGCGGGCATTCCGGTCCCCAATCCCGACACTATCCAGGAATTCAAAGTTCAGACGGCGCAGTACGATGCCACACAGGGCCGCAATGCCGGGGCAGTTGTCAATGTGGTTACGAAAACCGGGACCAACGAATACCACGCAACGCTGTGGGAGTACTTCAGGAACGAAGTTCTCAACGCCAATGACTGGTTTGCAAAAAACCAGGGCCAACCACGTCCCGTTCTGCGGCAGAATCAATATGGCTTAACCGCGGCCGGTCCTGTGATCAAGAACAAGATACTGGCCTTCGGTTCCTGGCAGGGTACCAAACAGCTCAATGCCTTGGATCCCGCCAATCACAAACTCGACTATCTACCCCCTCTCACCGACGACCGATCAATCGCGGGATTGGGAGCGGCATTCGCAGGCGACGTCAGCGGCTATGGCTCATGGGCCGGCGTGGTCAACGCCAATGGCACAGTTACCATCTTCGGTGTGCTTACATCACCTATGGCTTCCCAGGCTGTGAAGCTGCTTCAGCTTAGGCTACCAAACGGGAAATACCTGGTACCAACACCGCAGCATATCGATGCTTCTCAACCAAATGTTGAGATTCGGGGCAGTTCATTTCTGAGTGAGCCCGGCACTTTCGGTGAGAACCAGTGGATGGCGAACGCCGACTACCTGCAGTCGGACCGCAACAAGATTGCGTTCCGCTATTTCGGCGAAGAAGGCACCGTGAAAGAAAGCATGCTGTTCAACACGCTCGGATTTCCACTTTATATGCCTTCCCGCTATGACATCGGCTCGGTTACAGACACCTTCATCCTGAGCCCCAACATGGTGAACCAATTCGCAGCCGGTCTGAATCGGTCCACCTTCGACATGCACTACGACAATGCATTTAAATTCTCCGACCTGAGCATGAATGTTCCGGCCCAGGATGACGCCTTCCCGCTCATCTGGATTTTGGGAAGCTTCGAAACGGGCGTAACTTCGGCGACTTTCTTTGGGCAGGATGAGTACACCTTCACCGACATATTGTCCTGGACGAAAGGGAAACACCAATTCAACTTCGGCGGCGGCTTCATGTACGGCAGGAACCATATGTCGAAGTTCGATTACCAGGCCTATATGATTCCGCTCACCTGGGCGGATTTTCTGGTCGGGCAAAGCTTCGCGGCCTACGGTGTTCCGTACAGCAGCATCTACTGGTCGCAAGATGGCCTTGGAGACCTCACGCGCGACTGGCGTTACAAGAACACCGATGCTTTTATCCAGGACGACTACCGCATCACCAAACGTCTCACGGTCAACCTGGGCCTGCGCTACGAGCGAATAGGCGACCTCGGGGCTGCGAATGGAACGGGCAACATCGATATAAGCGCCCTTGATCCCAATCCACCCTCATCGGGCAGTTTGGCCGGCGTGATCGTTTCGTCCAATTACAAGGGCCCCGCTCTTCCTGCCGGAGTCGTGAAGGGGAAGAACACGTTCGGTATCAATGGCGACGGCCAGGGCACATGGAATCCGCGGCTTGGATTTTCCTGGATGCTGCCAGGCGCCGATCGGTTTGTTCTTCGCGGAGGCGCAGGCATGTATCACACCACGATCGCGGGCATATTGAATCTGCAATTGGCCGCGGCGCAACCCTATAGCGGGTGGAGAGTCCTGGTGGGATCATTTAACGCGGCTGCAACCGATGCCCAGCCCTTTGGTCCTGCTCCGGCCTATCCCGCCCCCGTATGGACCCCTTACTCTGCCTCGACCTCTTTGACCACCGATGCGCTGACCATGAATTTCCGTCCTCCGACGACCTATCACTTCAGCCTTGGCCTGCAATCCAGACTCCCGGGCGGAGCCATCCTTGACGTTTCCTACGCCGGAGCGCGCGACCTGCACACGATCGCGGGGTTGTCAGTCAACCAGGCAGGCCTAGCCTCTGCCTCGCACCCGATTCGTGGCGTGACCACAAATACCCTGGCAAACCTCAGCCAGCGCGCACCGTACATCGGGTTCACCACCAACTCGATGTGGCAATTGAAAACCGCAAACTCCGCTTGGTTCAATGCGTTGGAAGCATCGCTATCGCAGCAATGGAAGCATAGATTGCAGTACCAGGCCTCCTACACATGGACCCGATTGCTGAGCTTGGTGCCGGGCTTTACCGCGGGAACGAACCAGATACAATCCAGCGGCGATCAACTCAATTGGAAAGCTGGATACGGGCCCGACCCCAACATTCGGCCGCAGCGGTTTGTATTGTCCGCGTTCTATGCTCTCCCCGGCCCGGCAGCTTCTCATCGTTTACTGGCAAACACGCTCGGCGGCTGGACCGCAGCAACCGCCACGATAATCCAGGACGGCCATCAATTGCCCGTTTCCTACACCAACAACAACAGCGTTTACGGCGAGTCCGCCGATCGGGCGAGCTTCGCTTCGGGTTGCACCGCGAAGAACCTGCCAACAACTGGCTCCGATGGCAAGAGAGCATTGAACGGCTGGCTCAACACGGCTTGTCTCGCGCACCCGGCAGCGATCGGTGACGACGGCAGCTACGGCTTTGGCAACACTCCCAACGGAGTGTTCCGTGGGCCTGACCAGGTCGTTGCCGATATATCGCTCGGCAAGGCCCAGCAGATGCGCTGGCCGAAGGAAGGCGCCAATGCGACATTCCGCGCGGACTTCTTCAACGCTTTCAACCACCCGAGCTTTGGCAATCCGAACAGCGCCTACGCTACGTCTACTTTTGGGCTCATCGGAGGAATGAGCACCAATCCGAGAGTGATTCAATTCTCATTGAAGTATTCGTTCTGATACGAAGTGGGATACTTCTTACTGGCGCAAGAGGACTCACTTCAAAACGCCGGAGAACATTAGCCACGCTCTTCAAACGAGCTCAGTATGGACTGCTCAACCATGTCTTCCACCATCTGCTGTCAAGGGCGTAGTAAACCAAGCCACTGTGGCGGATTGAAAGTAGTCCAGTAGATAGCTGTTCGTTTGTTGTATGGATGTGGGGTAGAAGGGCCTCTGGAGCGTAGCAGAAGAGGCCTTTCTACCCCGAGGCGCGTTCGGAGGGGGTACCTATCGTTCATTCAACCAACTGCGTCCCGAGTGCTGGTCCTGAACATTGCCGCAAACTGGTGTGGCGCCAACGCTCTTCCAATAACATCTGTTTTTGGAAAGGCGGAAACGACGATTTCGGCACCGCAGAATCAAGCACTTACGAGGGCGATTCCGCAGGGTTTTTGGAAGGGTGCAGCAGGGCTCGACAGGCGGCGCCGACGCCGATGCCGAGTTGCTGCGAGACGACCCGCCAAGAGGCGCCGGCCACTCGGAACGTGGCCACCTGCTCGGTGTACACCACAACACGCGGGTGCCCCAACTTTTTTACCTTTCGACTGGGCGAGTCGCAGGCAAACCCGGAGTTAACCGCCATGATTGTAGATGGGTAATGATAAACGCCCTAGTCGCCAGATTCTCAGATGTAGCCAAATCGACCTCCCGCTCATCGACGTTTCATACCTGCTGGTGGGCGAATGGCAAAGAACAGGGACTAGGGAATAGCTACCCCGAATCGCTGGGGACCCCGGTAAACCCGCGCCTCCCTCCGCCGAAAATACCGGTAAACGATTCATCCGCGGGTTCCGGAGGAGCTTCGCAGCACCCCTACGGGGCGCAACTCTTCAACGACCTTTGTTCCCCGGATTGCGCTACGCTCCATCCGGGGCTATTCTCCTCCACTCCCTCCGGGAGTGGTGAACAACAGGCAACCAAAGCCCCATTTTCATTCCTGGTTGTGAGCCGAAGGATCATGGACGACTATTTTCTATGCCTCCCTACGGAAGGAATGCGGAGGCCCCCGGCGTATTCTGTAAACAGGGAGGGGAAGTGGGAGTGAAGAGCGTTTCGAGTTTGATGCGCTGCGGGGGATGGGTTTTTATGCTGCTGGCGGCGGCCAGCCTGGGCTGGGCCTCGGAGGCGCACACCAATCCGCTGAACCGCGAGCCGCAGGTGCGCGAGGCGTATGAGCACTTCTACAACCTGGACTATCCCGGCGCGGTGGAGCGGTTTGAGCGCATTCATGAGGCGCATCCGGGCGATCCACAGGCCACGGCGCTGCTGCTGAACGGCCTAATATTTCAAGAGTTGTACCGGCTCGACCTGCTGGACACCACCTTCTATGCCAATGACGGCTTTCTCACTGGGCGGCACGCGACGGAGGAGGACCCCAAGACCCGCGACCGCATCCTGGGGCTAGCCGACGAGGCTATCCATGAGGCCGACGCGCGCATCGCTCGCAATCCCGATGACATCGATGCCCTTTTTGCCCGTGGATGGGTCCGCAGCCTCAAGTGCACTTATGTCGCCATGGTGGAAAGGGCGTATGGCGCCGGCTTCCGGCTGGCCACCAAAGCCAAAGACGATGAAGAGCGCGTACTCGAACTCGACCCGGATTATGTGGATGCCAAGCTGGTGACGGGGGTGTATCAGTACGTGGTGGGCGCGCTGCCCTGGCCCTTCAAGCTGATGATCGGCTTTGCCGGGATCACCGGCTCGAAGACACGCGGGCTGGCGATGCTCAACGACGCCGGGAATCGAGGCGTCATCACCAGCATCGAAGCACGCACCGCGACAGCCCTCTTCCTGCGCCGCGAGGCGAGGTACAAAGAGGCCATCGAGGTGGTTCGCAAGCTTAAGAGCCAGTATCCACGCGACTTCCTCTTTTGTTTGGAAGAGGCCAACCTGATCAGGGACGACGGCGAGGGTATGGCCGGTGTGGAGGCTTACAGGGATCTTATCGCGGACAGCGCCAAGCCCGGCTATTTTGCCCAGGCGCAACTGGAACTGGCCTACTTCGGTCTGGGCGACGCGCTGCGCGGCCAGCGCCACTTTGGCGAGGCGGCGCAGGCTTTCGAGCAGGCCGCCGGGACCAAAAATGTCGGCCCAGAACTTAAAATCCGTTCGCTGCTGGCTGCCGGTGAATGCCACGACATGGATGGTGAGCGCGAGTTGGCGGTAAAGGACTACAAGGCTGCCATCGACGCAGGCCCGAATACCTCACGCGCCGACACCGCGCGCAAACACCTACGCAACCCCTACCGGGAATCGTGAGGACCGGCGGAGTTCGTTCTGGAAGATGGAACTGCCTCCGCACGGCCGCCGTATCTTTACTTAGATTAGGGAGGGATCGACAATGGCCTTCTTTTGTCATTACTGTGGGGCCGGGTTGCCCGTGGGCGCGCGCTTTTGTTCCAACTGTGGCGCGGCCGTTCCCGTTGTAACTTACATTACCGGCCGGCCGCTGGTCCGCCCCATTGTTGGCCGCCAAGTTGCCGGAGTCTGCATCGGCCTGTCGCAGGCCTATGGTTGGGATCTTGCCCTGGTTCGCATCCTGGCGGTCATCGGGCTCTTCTTTTCCGGCGGGACGGTAGGGGTGGTCTATCTGGCTTGCTGGATTGGCATTCCCGAGGAGCCGTTACCGTTGCCCTGAGCGTATCCTATTGCTATGAAAGGAATATACCGCTCAAACGGCGCGGCATTAGCCTATCGCGATAACGGGGCAGGTTTGCCCGTGGTCTTTCTCCATCCCACACCGCTCGATGGGGAATACTGGCGTCCACTTACCGAAAATCTGGCAGGTGTACGCGCGATTGTTTCTGACCTGCGCGGGCATGGCGCCTCTGAGCTGGGAACCTTGCCGGTGGGCGGCTTTGCGCTGGTTCCCGATGCACCCGTGCTGACCATGGCACAGTTGGCCGCCGATGTTCTTGCATTGCTCGACCATCTAAATATTCCAACGGCAGTCTTTGCCGGCTGCTCCATCGGCGGTTCCGTGCTGCTGGAAGTGTGGCGACAGGCGCCGGAGCGGGTGCGCGGGATAGCGTTCGTTTGCTCCAAGCCGCAGCCGGATGCTGAGGCCAACCTTACCCGGCGCGCCGCCAACATCGCCCAGGCGCGAGCCAGCGGATGCGCGGCGCTCTACGACAATATGGCCCAGACCCTGATCGGGGCATCCACCCGCGAAAGACATCCCGAGATCGTAGCCCAGTTGCGCGCCCTCATGACGCTGACGTCAGCGGCTTTTGTTGCTGTGCAGGCTGGCCTGGCCACGCGGCCTGATTCCGTTCCCACCGTTGGCACAATCAAGGTTCCGATTCTGGCCATTGCCGGTGGCGAAGATCCGGCTACGACCGCGGCCGAGATGGAAGCCTTCAGCACAGCGCCCGGCGGATGCAAGTTTCACCTGCTGGCTGACGCAGGCCACTTCGCCGCCTATGAACAACCGCAGAAGGTCGCCGCGCTGCTGAGCGAGTGGTTGCGGAAGTTCGAAGTCTAGCGTCTACAGGTATTGCCGACTGCTTGCTATATATTGGTTTGCATGAGTAAATCAACGAGCTTTATAGCGTTTTTCCTCCTCGGGCTGGCGGTTCATGCTAACTGCCAATCGGGTAGTGTTCCAGGCGCGGAGTGGAAGCAATTGGCTACACCGGAGCAGGCCGGGTGGCAGGCGAAGAACCTGAAAATGATTCATGAATATAGCGAGGAGATAGGCTCCACATCGGTCATGATCGTGCAGCATGGCGTGGTGGTTGCCGCATGGGGCGATGTGGCACGCAAGTCGAACCTACACTCCTGCCGCAAGAGCCTGCTGAGCGCACTGATCGGCATTGCCGTGGCCGATGGCAAGATCAATCTCAACGACACGCTGGAGAAGCTTGGCATCGACGATAAGAAGCCCTCGCTCACGGCGGAAGAGAAACAAGCCAGAGTGCTCGATCTTCTCGAAGCGCGCTCGGGCATCTACCATCCGACCGTTTACGAAACCAGGGGGATGGAGGAGCAGAAGCCGCCGCGCGGTTCCCATGCTCCCGGCACATTCTGGTATTACAACAATTGGGATTTCAACACGCTCGGCTACATCTACGAACAGGCAACGGGTGAAAAGATCTTCGACGCATTCTACCGGAGGATTGCGCAGCCGATTGGAATGCAGGACTTCACGCCACGCGACGGCCATTACATAACGGGTTCGGACTCGCGCTACCCGGCCTATCCTTTTGATATGAGCGCCCGGGACTTTGCGCGCTTCGCCTTGCTTTACCTGCACGACGGCAAATGGAACGACACGCAGGTGATTCCCGCTGACTGGGTGAATGCCAGCGTTACGCCGTACTCAGATACTGTGTCGGGCGGCTACGGCTATCTATGGTGGACGGGCGACTCGGCCAGCGGCGCGCGGCAAGAGATCCCATTTCCCAGAGGCAGTTTCTGGGCCGAGGGTCATCTCGGCCAATACGCTGTAGTCGTACCGTCCCTCGACCTGATCATCGTGAACAGGCTGGACGATAGGCTGACCAAACTTACGATTCACAAGAGACAAATGGCCCACCTGGTACGAATAATCTACGACGCCGCGCCGAGAAACTAAGCTTGCTGCATCCGGCAGCTCTACCAGCTCGACGGCTGAGGAGCGGAGAAGTTCTCTATCAAGGCTGGCTTTTCAATCGACCTGGATCAGCGTGGAAAAGTCAATGTCGTAGCGCGAGGCAGTGGCGATCAGCTCCTCAATCGCATCGACCTGGTGAATGCCGCCCCGGGCTCCGGCTGCCGTGCAATTCAGAGCAGCGGCGGCGCAGGCAAAGTCGAGCTGCCGCTCCAGTGGCCAACCCTGGAGCAGGCCATAAATGAATCCGGCGTGGAAGATGTCTCCGGCGCCGGTCGTATCCACTACCGGAACCCGGTAAGCGGAACGGTGGAGCAGCCGGCTGCCATCCCAGGCCAGTACGCCGTCCACCCCCAGAGTCGCGGCTGTCAGTGCACAGCCGTATCGTAACTGCATTCCCTTCAGTGCGTTGGTCAGATCCTTCTCCTTCATAAGCCGGGAAGGGAAGTCACGGCTCACGATCAGATAATCCACGTTTTCGACCAACTGTTCCACGCCGGGATACAGTTCATCCAGATCGGCGATTACAGGAATATGCGCAGCGCGCGCCCATCTGGCGGCCAGCGTGGCCGCAGCTGTATCGTAGCCATCCACGTGCAACGCGCGCGCCTTCTCAACCCATGCGCGCTCCAGATCCGCGGGCTGCAACACCAGCCGCTCATCTTTTCTGCACAGCACCGTCCTTTCGCCGCCGCTATCCACGATGATCAGCGACTGCGGGCTGGCGGCTGCCGCAACCTCAATCAGATGCGCTTCCACCCCCGCCTGGGCAAATGCTTTACGATGCAACTGGGCAGCATCATCGTCGCCCAGCTTGCCTACATAGCGGGTACTCATTCCCCAGGATTGGCAGGCAATCACGGTGGTCGCCGTCTGCCCGCCGGGCATCACGGTTGCGCCGTAAAACTCAGCCTTGGAGCCACGCGCAGGGTAATTGGGAAGGGGAATCAGCGTGTCGGTGGCGTTCAATCCAACGCCCACCAGGTCTACCATCGGCGGCTCCGTCATACAGCTATTGTAATTAACTATTCAAGACTCGAACGCCTCTCCAATATGTTGTAGGCTCAAGAGAGAGTCTTCTCTGGAAGCGCCTTTTGACCCAGCCTACGCCTTCATCGCCGCGTCCCTTCGTCCACCCGCAACAGGGTAGCGCTCTGCATTGCGGCAAGGTTTCGTTGGAATCACTGGCAGAGCGCCACGGCACGCCGCTTTACGTCTACTCCGCCGATCAAATTCTGGAACGGCTGGGCCTGTTTCAGCAGGCACTGGCCGGCCGGGATCATCTGGTCTGTTACTCGGTCAAGGCCAACTCCGCTCTGGCGATTCTGAAGCTATTGGCGGAGCATGGCGCAGGCTTTGACATTGTCAGTGGCGGGGAGCTGGAGAGGGTGTTGGCGGCTGCGCCAGAGACCGCGGGACGGGTCGTCTACTCCGGCGTAGGCAAGACGGCTGCCGAGATCGACCTGGCGCTGGGGGCTGGGATTCTCGAATTTCACGCCGAAAGCGAGGCGGAGCTGGAGCTGCTGGCCGCGCAAGCCGCCAAGCTCCGGCGCAAGGCGCGCTTCGCCCTGCGTGTTAATCCCGATGTTTTTGCCGAGACGCATCCCTACATCGCCACCGGCCTGCGCGAGCATAAGTTCGGAATCGACATTCGGAAGGCGCTGAAGATATACAAGAACGCCGCCAGCAACAGCTGGCTTGAGCCACACGGCGTAAGCGTTCACATCGGCTCCCAGATTCTCTCCGCAGCCCCATTTGGCGACGCCATGAAGCGGGTGAACAAGCTGCTACGCGAACTGGAACATGAAGGCATCGCCATCAAGACCGTCGATGCGGGCGGTGGGCTGGGAGTTAACTATCACTCTGGTAAATTCGATGCTGCCGCCAAGGTTCAAGAGTACGCCGAAGCTGTGAATAGCGCCCTCGGCGCCTTCCAGGGCCGCTTGCTCATCGAACCGGGCCGATTTATCGTTGCCCAGGCCGGAGCTCTCATCACGCGTGTCCTTGAAGTCAAGCGCAACGGCAAGAAGACCTTTGTGATTACCGACGCTGCCATGAACGACCTCATCCGCCCAACACTCTACCAGGCCTATCACCAGATTGTGCCGGTCAGGCCGAGGGCAGGGAAGCCACGGATCGTGGACGTGGTGGGGCCGATCTGCGAGACAGGCGACTTTTTTGCCCGCGACCGGCAACTTGCGCCAGTCGAGCCGGGAGATTTACTTGCCATTCTCGACGCTGGCGCCTACGGCATGGCGGAAAGCTCCAACTACAACACCCGCCCTCGTCCTGCCGAAGTGCTCGTGGAAGGCGATAAGGCGCGGCTGATTCGACGCCGAGAGACAATGGCAGATCTCTTTTCCCCAGAGATTTTCTGATAATTGCGTTGTTTTTATTGAATAGAAGCGGGTTATGCCCATCTGTAGTGTCTGATTCCAGGTGCTTGTGGAAGATGTCGCGCTTGCTAGTTAGTTGAATCTAAATGATTTGCGACAAGGTTGGGCCACGTCCAGGCGTACCAGAAAATGAACAAAGTACAAGGGATCTCTACAGCCGAAAGAAACAGAAAAAAAGCAGGCGCTTTTCCAGACAGTTGCGTCACGGCAGAGAATACTGAAAAAACTGCTCCTAAAAGGATGTTTGCCCAGCGATTTGCTGCATACTTCAATACCCTGGACAGCAAAATCATGGCAATGGGTAGTTCCATGAATACTGCGGCCCCCAATATGACTCCTTCGGACATTCTGGCGGCTACCCTCTGGTATAGCGCAGGATGGAAGATCATCATAGCCAGATCCCCGTAGAGGTAGTTCAGCACTACAAAGACCCATAGTGTCGAGAGAACTGGCTTCCTATCATGGGTTTTGGCGTTGGCGTTCATAATCACTCCTTCTACAGGCAACTATAATGGCCCCTTACTAGAGTTTGGAGCTATGGGATAATAAGAAACGCAATGTCTGATAACGTATATTCTGTATACCGCAAGTAGAGCGCATTCAGTCCCCTCTACACTGCCTTCAGCAGCATGAGTGTGATGTCGTCGTGTTGTGGCGTGTTCCCTACAAAGTGGTCGATATCTGTCAGGATGGTATTCATCAACTCCAGCGGCGTCTTTGTCTGATTTGCGTATAGCAATATCATAAAACGCACTTCCCCATAAGCTTCTTGGCGAAAATTTTCCGCCTCTGTGACTCCATCTGTGTAGATGGCGAGCCAATCGCCAGAATGAAGCGTGGTACTTCCCGATTCGTAGGGAGCATTCTCCAGGATTCCGAGCGGGATACCACCCGCCGACAAGCGCTCAATAGCTCCAGTCTGCCGGCGCAGGATGGGTGGATTGTGCCCAGAATTGACGTAAACCAGGCCGCGCGTTGCAGGGTCGTATTCGGCTATGAATGTGGTGGTGAACCGGCGTCCATTCTGGCTGTTGCTGCAGGCATAGTTGTTCATACGGCCGACCAGATCGATTAACGAGCTGGAGATGCCTGCGAGGGTCTTGAGGCTGGCCTGGTAGGTGGCCATTAGCATGGCCGCGGGCACACTTTTGCCGGCTACATCGGCGATGACGATCAAATATGTGCCGCCGGGTGAAGGCGAAGCTGGGCGAGGAAACACGTCGTAGTAGTCTCCTGCCACTGTATTGGCGGGACGAGTGGTAAAAGCGATCTCCAGGCCCGGCACCTGAGGTGGGCCTGGCGGCAGCAGCCATGCCTGGATCTCCTTGGCAATCTGCAAGTCGCGCTTCATGACCACGCGGTCGGCAATTTCCAGCGCCAGCAACAAAAACAGCAATATGCCACTCCAAAAGGCGCTGCCCTGCCAGAAGGTGATAACGTAATGATTTTTGCCTGTCACAACCACTTGCACGTTATGAATAAGTAAAATCAACGCAATCAATAGAATGACGCGGCGCGCGGGAGATAGCTTTTCAAATATAGCCCATAAGAATAGCCTGACTATTCGGAAGAAATGTTTGAGCCTTCCGGTTCCGGGCATGCGGCGGGAATCAATTTCCTGTGAATATAGCCGGTAACTGGTGCGGGCATCGGTGTGGAATTGGTTCCATAGCTGGCTGAGTGCCATGCCGTCGGTAATGCGCCGCCAGAATCTCCGTAAGCCCTTCATGATGAGATAGATCCAAGCATAGAATGACTTCCCTGCCGTTGGTTAACTCTAGTGTAATGGCCAAGTATAGGGTGTGCGCAACTTACATTTTGTAGCGCCCCAGGTCCTCGTCATTCAGCCCCTCTAGCCAGCCGCGCAACTGCTCGGCTGTGGGGCCCTCGGCTTGCCCTGACGTATTCAACTTGGCCCTCTGCATCACCTCATCCGTGACGTAGATGGGGCAATCCGCACGCAATGCCAAAGCCAGGGCATCGGACGGCCGGGCGTCAAGAACCAGGGGTTCATCTCCCTGCCGCAGCCACAGTGTCGCATAAAACGTGTCGTCCTTAAGTTCTGAAATCACAACACGTTCCAGCCGGGCATTCAAGTTGCGGATGAGGTTTCTGGTGAGATCATGGGTCATTGGACGCGGCGCGACCACCTTCTCAATCTCCAGAGCAATGGCGTTGGCCTCGAAGATCCCGACCCAGATGGGCATGACTGTATCGGAAGCGACATCCTTGAGCACGACGATGGGCATACTGGTTGACGGGTCCATCATCAGCCCGCGTAACCGCACCTCGATGCTTCCCCTGTCTTTTTGCGTTACATTTTGCGCTTCGTTCATCTTCTTTAACTCTTCTTCGAGCCTGGGCAGTTCGCCAAACTGAATCTGCGCCGCGCGGTCCAATTGCCCCTTGCGTGTTTGCTCCTCCGCCTCCATGCGCAATGCCTCAATCCGCTTCTTCAGGTCGCTTTCCATGGCTTCCCTTCCTTCCCCGCTCTCAACTTAGACGGCCACTCCCACCAGGCTGTTGGGGTGAGTCGCGATAATTGTCACCTGGAGGTAGCTTCCAGGCGCCGGAGCGATCAGTTGGGAGCAGGTGAAGTTCACCGGTATGTTCTGGCTGCTACGTCCGATAACTTGCCCTCTTGCCGGATTAAGGCCCTCAACCATTACCTCCATTATTTGCCCCAAGTGCCTGGCATAATTGACTCTTTGAATCTCGCGCTGACGGTCAAGCACTACTTGAAGCCGGGTCACCTTTTCGGCCTCCGGGATGGAATCGATGAGGTGCAAAGCCGGAGTGTTGGGCCGTCCCGAGTACTTAAAGCCGAAGACGCAATCGTACTCCACCTCGGCCAGAAGGTCTATAGTCTGGGCAAAATCTTCGGCGGTTTCGCCGGGAAAGCCGACGATGATGTCGGTTGAAATGGAAATGGGCCGGCGCGCTGCGTTGATCCAACTGATCCGCTCCAGGTAGCTCTCGCGGGTGTACTCGCGGTTCATGGCCTTGAGAATCCGTGAAGAACCTGACTGGACCGGCAGGTGCACATGGTCACAAAGCACGGGCACGGCGTCGATGGCCTCGACGATGTCGCGGGAGAAGTCGCGCGGGTGGCTGGTGGTAAAGCGTACCCGGCGGATGCCGCTCACCTTCCCGACCTCGGCCAGCAGTTCCGCGAAGCTCCGCTGGGCTTCCGGATCGCGGTAGCTGTTCACGTTCTGGCCAAGGAGCTGAATCTCGGTGTAGCCCTGATCGGCGACGCGACGGGCCTCGGCCAGCACGGAAGCCGAACTGCGGCTGCGCTCGTGGCCCCTGGTGTATGGCACCACGCAGTAAGCGCAGAACTTATCGCAGCCCTCGACGATTGTGATGTAGGCGCGGTAAGGGTTCTGGCGGGCAGTGAACTCGGTTTCGAAGGTCTCTTCGGTCTGGAGTTCGTCCAGGCCGGTGATGCGTGTCTCACCGGCTTCCAGGCGAGACAACATCTCCGGCAGCTTGCGATACGAGGCGGAGCCCGAGATCAGAGAGACAAACGGCGCTCTCGCGAAGATCTTATCCCCCTCCTGCTGCGCCACGCAGCCCAGCACAGCGAAGCGCTTGCCGTTCCTGTGCTGGTGTTTGTATTGGTTCAGACGGTGATAGACCTTCTGCTCGGCTTTGTCGCGAATCGAGCAGGTGTTATATAGAATCAGGCCGGCATCTTCCTCATGCTCAACCAGACGGTAGCCCTGGTGCTGCAATGTGCCGATGACCTTCTCCGTGTCATGGGCATTCATCTGGCAGCCGAAGGTTTCTATGTAAAAGGTTTTGTCGGATGCCATGGCAATTCCCAGTATATCGTGTGGTCGATTATGCAGGTTCCGCAGATATGTCTGCTCCAGGCTCAATGAAGCCCGCTATGAAGGTAGGCAAGCAGCGCCGCCATCTGCTCGCCGGTGAAGCGGTCGGCAAAACCCGGCATCATTCCCTTCCCTGTCAGCACGTTCTGCCGCACGGCCGCAATGCAAACAATCGCTACTCCCACCTTTCGCCAGAGCATCCAGGCCACGCTCTCTTACGCCTTCTGCGCAAACTGCCCGCTGATGTAATCCCAGTTGACCACCTGGAAGAAGGCCTTCACATACTCAGCGCGCCGGTTCTGATACTTCAGGTAGTAGGCATGCTCCCAAACATCCACCGTCAGCACCGGTTTAAGGCCAATGGTGAGCGGGCTGTCCTGGTTGGGAGTGGTTTCGATGGCAACGGTTCCGTCGGGCAGCTTGACCAGCCAGGCCCAGCCGCTGCCGAAGACGCCCAGCGCCGCGGCGGTCAGCTTATCCTGAAAGCCGGAGAACGAGCCGAACTTGGCATCGATGGCCTTGGCCAGCTCGCCTGTTGGCGCAACAGGGCCTTTGCCCAGAGTCGGCCACCAGAAGGAGTGGTTGGCGTGGCCTCCGCCCTGGTTGCGCACGGCTGTACGGGCGGATTCCGGCCAGGCGCTCAGGTTGGCCACCAGTTCGTCCACGGACTTACCAGCCAGCTCAGGATGCGCGGCCACGGCGGCGTTCAAGTTGTTCACGTACGCCTGATGGTGCTTGTCGTGGTGTAGGTGCATCGTCTCGGCGTCGATGTATGGCTCCAGCGCGTCATATGCGTAGGGCAGCGGCGGCAGGGTGAAGGGGCCGGTTGGCGCTGCGGGCGGCGTTGCGGTGGTAGCCTGTCCAGCGGGAAGTGCCTGGCTGCTCAGGGTTTCGGTCAACAGCAGCGCGCTTGCCACGCCGCCCAGGTGCTTGATTGCGGTTCTGCGATCCATGGGTGATAACCTCTGTTTTATTCGATGCGCGGGGATCAGAAAAGTCTGCGTGAAAATTCAGGGATTCCCTTCCCGGATCTGCGCCATGCCATCTCCGGTATGCTGGAACCATGGATGGATCTACAGAAAAGCTGACCCCCATGGCGCACATGGCTCATAACCGCTGCTTCGGCTGCGGCCAAGCCAATCCTGACGGTCTGCGACTTGATTTCCTGCTCGCCGAGGATGGCAGCGTGGTTTGCCTGCCGACAATTCCAGATATTTACGAGGGTCCGCCAGGTATTGTGCATGGCGGCATCATCGCCACGCTGCTGGACGAGGTCATGAGCAAGACCGTCCGCGCACTGGGACTGACAGGCTTAACCAGCCAGTTGGAGATCGTCTACCGTTTCCCTGTCCATTCCGGAGTGCCGATTCGCCTGGAGGGCCGCCTGGTGCGCATTGAGGGCCGAAAGCACTGGACCGAGGCCAGGCTTCTCGATTCCAAAGGTCGCGTTCTGGCTGAAGGAAAGGGCCTGTTCGTTGCGATGCGCAGCGGCCACAAATTATGAGTAATCTGACCGGATAGTATCTCTTGGTCTACAAGAGGATGGTTTTGACTATAAATGTCGGGGCGGCCCAAAGACCGCCCCGATTCGTGTTTAGTGAATCATGTTGATGGTTTCCTGGGTTACGGTGTCGAAAGTGGTTATAGCCTTGGCATTGGCCTCGAAGGCGCGCTGAGCAACGATCAAGTTTGAGAACTCGGAGGAGATGTTGACGTTTGAGGCTTCCAGAGAACTGCCTTCGAGGGTGCCACGTCCGCCCGAGCCGGCCACTCCGACCGTGGCAAGGCCCGAGGAGGAAGTGGCCCGATATTCGGTCGAGCCCGTGTCAACCAGCCCCTGCAGGTTGCTGACCGTGGCAATCGCCAATTGTCCCACATTCTGGCTCTGGCCGTTTGAGTAGGTGGCCGTAACAATGCCGTCAGAGCCGATAGCAAAGCTCTGATACTGGCCGCTTGTATACCCGTTCTGGTTTTGCGACGATTGTCCGGATGTGGCAGCGGTCTGGCTGATGCTTCCTGCTCCATTGGCGCCAAAGAGATTCCAACTCATGTTCAAGGCTGCGGCGCTGTCGGAGAGCCCGGTAAAGGTGATGTTGTTCAGGTTTGCGGCCGGATAGATCAAATTGCCGCTCGCATTGAAGGTAAGCGTTCCGGTTGCATTGGACGACGCCACGGGATTTTGCACGACGTTGCCGGTCGTCGAGAGGTCGGCGCCCGTGATGGACAACTGCCCGCCCGCAGAGGATGAGACCGTGACGCCGGCGATGCCCGCCGTCGTCATCGCGCTGGTCAAGGCAGATACATATTGGGCCAGCGTTTCTCCGGTTGTGATTGTCGGCGCGGCAGTGGTTGCCGTGACTCCGCCGGATGTTTCTCCGGAAATGGTCAGATTTGTGGAGGGATCGATGGTCGCAATTGTGCCGCCGCTTGTTCCAAGGTTGAAATTGATCGTTGTTGCCGTCAGATCCTGACTCGCCGTTCCGACCACTGCGAGGGTGGCTGCCGGTCCCACGATGGTCAACCGGCCGCCACTAGTAGCGATGGATACGCCGTTCGGGCCGGTGTCGATGCCTGCCGTCGTCAACGCATTCCTCAGGTCGGCGGCATACTGAGCCACCGTTTCACCCGAGATAACCGTCGGGGCGGTGATGGTTGCAGTGCCACCGGCCGTTGCCGGTCCGGTGATGACCAGGTCTGTCGCGGGATTGACGGTCGCGCTCGATCCGAAGTTGTAATTGATTGTCGTATCCGCCAAATCCTGGGTGACGCTTCCAGTAAGCGACATATTGGCGCCGACAATGGACAATTGGCCGGCTGTGGACGAAACGGCCACGTTGGTGATGCCCGCAGTCGATAACTCTGCCGTCAGGGCCGTGGCGTATTGGGCCACTGTTTCTCCAGCGGTAATTGTAGGAGCAGTGATCGTTGTTGTAGCCCCGAATGCTGTCTTTCCGGTGATCATTAGGTTGGTTCCCGGATCAACCGTGGCGTGGGATGCAAAATTGTAGACGTTCGTTGTGCCCACCATATCCTGATTCACGCTGCCAGCAATCGTCATGGTCGAAGGTCCGGTGATGGACAACTGGCCGGTAGCCGTATTTGCCGTCACCGTGACGCCAGTAATGCCGGCCGTAGTCAACGCGGATTGCAGATCGGTTGCATAGTTTGCAAGAGTCTCCGGTGTTCCACTGAAAGTCGGCAAGGCGGTGGTCGCTGTGCCGCCGCCGGTAGTCGGTCCGGTAATCGTCAGGCTCGACGAGGGAGCCACCGTGGACAGCATGGACAATCCCGTAGTCGGGTCGATGTATGTTCCGAAGGTGTAACTTGTCTGCGTTCCTGAAAAATCCTGCTTGACAGTTCCGGAGATCGACATATTCGATGGTCCGGTGATCGACAGAACGCCGCCGCTGCCGGTAACCGTCACGTCGTTGATGCCTGCCGTTGTCAGCGCACCTTGCAGGGCCGTTGCGTAGGTTGAAATCGTTTCACCGGAGGTAAATGCCGGCACGGAGACGGGTCCCATGGCTCCCTCAGTAATCGCCAAAGTTGATGCGGGATCGACCGTGGCCAGCGAGCCCCTGCTGGTGACGAAATTGTAGTTGGTCGTGGTCAAAGCCAAATCCTGCTTTACGGTGCCAGTGACCGAAAAACTGGATGCTGTTGGCCCGGAGATGGCCAGATTGCCGCCTGTGCCGGAGGCCGTCAAGTCGGTAATGCCAGCCGTGGTCAGCGCAGTGTTGATTTCGCCAGCGTATGTGGCTGGCGATTCGCCGGCGCTTAATGGAGCAACAACTGCCGTATTAGCGCCTTCAACGATGGTCAGGCTTGTTCCGGCTTGATTGACCGTGCCGGTCGCGGCAAACGCGTAACTGAGCGTGGTTGTGCCTGAGGCGGAGTTTGAATTCTGCGCCAGTGTGGTGGTGTCTGTTGACGCAACCGGCGTTGCAGACGCCAGGGTGGCGACCGTGGTAGCTGTACTCTGCGCGCCCTGCGTTACGGCGCTGGGAACTGTTGTCAGAGCTGGCGCTGCCGCTGTTGCCGCAGTAGGAATGGAAGTGGCGGCAGGCGTGGACTCCGCCACAGCCAAGGTTGTGGCCGTGGCTGCGGTCGCCGCTGCCGCTGACAATGTATCCGGCAGCGTGATTGCATAGCTCCACTTGTTGTTGCCAAGATTCGTATAGGTCACCGTAGCTTCATAGGATTTGCCCAGCGAATCATAAATCTGCACCTGGCCTGAAGTTTGTGTGCCGACGGGAGACTCAGAATCCAGGTTTTGGGAGAGGCTGAAGGAGGTTGTCGCCGAAGGCTGCATCACCTGTCCAGTGGGAATCGTTATCTCCGTCAAGCCGCCGCTGGTGTTGATCACGCCGCTGGTGGCCGCATACCCCATGACTCCCTGCCCCTCAGTGCTTTCCAGCGTTCCAGTGGAACTAAGCTGAAAGTTGCCGTTGCGCGTGTAGAGCTGTGCGCTTCCGCCGTTGTTCAGCACGAAGAAGCCTGTGCCGTCGATCGCAACATCGGTCGCGACGCCGGTCGAGGAGATCGAGCCGCCCGTAAAATTGGTGCTATTCGATGCTACCTGCACTCCCGTTCCCTGCTGAATCTGGCCTCCTGCGCCGGTGGTGCCCACCTGCTGGTAAAACAGGTCGCTGAAGTTGGTCGTCTGCGCTTTGAAGCCGGTGGTGTTCATGTTGGACAAGTTGTTGGCGATGGTGTTCAGCGCCGTATTATCGGCGTCGAGACCGCTGAGTGGAATGTAAAAGCTGGGCATGGTGAATCTCCTCTCACTTCATCTGAAGTTGGCGCGGGCCTAGGCGGCCGGCGGGTAATAATGCTGGTCTTGGGCCATGCGCGGCCCGCCGAATTTCTACTGCGGCCTGCCGTTCATGGCCTGGGCTACGCGCTCGGCCGCGGGATTGGCCGTGGGAATACTTAGATTGCCGGGAGCCAGCCTAGCCGCTGCCGCGTTGATAGCACCAGCAACGCCTGTCGTTGCTGTGCCGGACGAGGCCGATTGAGTCTGCACGCCTGTGGCCTGAGCCGAGGCTGCACTGCCGCTCGAACTGGCTGTTGTGCTGTCCAGACCCTTCGTCAGCGTCTGGTTGATCGAGATCAGTTGCTCCAGGCTATTCACATTCACCAACTGGTTGATGTACTCGTTGGGGTCGGAGTTCGCGGTTGGGTCCTGGTTCTTCATCTCGGTGACCAGCAAAGTCAGAAAGTCGTTGGCCGAAATGGTGGCCGATGAACTGCTTGTGCTGCTTGAACTGCTGGTCGCGTTTGCCGTGGCGCTTGTACCGTTGGCCGCTGCCGCCGTGGGAGTTGCGGATGTGCCGGTAAGAGCCTGCACCCCCGTCATTGTGTGATTCAAAATTGCCGCTGCCATGTTGCCTCCCTGCTCTTCTCTGTTTTGATTTGCGTTCTTCTGCGTGCTTGTTTGCCGGGTTCCTGCCCGCCGTACTGTCCGGACCTTGAAACTGCCTTCATGCTCATGCCATCACCGAAATGTGCAAGCCGTCCAAACTGGCCGAATGTGGGCCAATGTCCATATCCCCAAAGAATGCCGGCAATCCCAGCGAAGCGGACGGCGACGGGCTTACGGATTCTGGATTGGAACCGGATGGGATGCTTGCATCTGTGCTCTGTGCCGTTTGCTGCCCTGCTTCCTGCTGCATTCCCTCTCCCGCGCCTTGGCCGCTCAACCCCGACCACCCGCCCTCGGGCGCCGTCAGCGTGAGTGTCTCGACCGGCGTGTGGTGTTCGGCAAGATAAGTGTTCAATCCCGCCAGATGACTGCCCAGCGCCTGGGCTGCATCGGTTGAGCCGGGCACAAGTTGGGCATGAACTCCGCCACCGCTCATATCCGCGCGAACGCCTACCCAACCCAGTGCTGGATCCTGATAACCTGCCTCGGCCCGCTGTGTTCCGGCATGAATCCAGGTAGTGGCCGCAGTCGCACCCGTTGCGTCGAGCGTTGCAAAGGTCTCGCGGGAATCCGGCTGGGTTGCCGCAACGCTCGAAGCACCGGACGGTTCATTGACCGTGTTTACTGCTCCGCCCACGCTGGCCGAGGCGCGCGCCATCGTGGAAGCATCCAAAACCGGGCCGGAAGATTGCCCTTCGATGAGGGGCTTCACCAGCTGGACAGAATCGGAGCTGCCGACTCCGTGAATTGATTCGTGAGTTAAAGTCTTACCGGCTGCGATTGAGACAGACTTGTCAATTGTGGAGGGTTGAGCCGCAAGCTGGCCGGATTGGGCGGTGGCGGCCGCGGGTATGGGATTCAAGCTATCGCCGGTTACCGGAGCACCAATCACATTTACGTTTTGATTGCCCGGTAGAGTCGCAACCTGTTCCTGGCCCTGAACGAGCGCTGGAGTACGGTATTGATTTGAAACAAGCGCCTGGGACGAGGATTGGCTTGCCGACAGCGTCTCCGTCTGGTTCGAGATTGGTTCGATGGTCTGAGCACAGCTTTGGTTTGCAACCTGCGTCTGCATCGGATTCAGGCTCGGCGCTGAAACCTGAATCGGGTTAGAGCCCGGAGCCAAAGAATGCGTCTGGCTCCGGCTTGAAACGAAGATTGGCGGCGTGGCCTGACTTGTCGCCTGCGTTTCCGCTGAACTCTGGTTCTGCTCTGCGGCCTGGCTGGACACGGATGCCTGAGTCCTGCGCTGCTCTGGAGCGAGTGCCGGAGACGAGGCCTGGCTTGTCGCCAGAACCTCCGCCGGCTTCATGGTTGGCACGGAGGCCTGCGTGAGACTCTGGCTCGGCACGGAGGTCTGCACCCGGTTCTGGTCTGAAACAAATGCCGAAGACGAGACAAGGGTAAGCGTACGTGTCTCCACCGGACTCGTGTCCTGTGCCGCCGTCTGAGTCGTCTGCTGAGTCAGGCTGCGAGCAGGTGCTGGTGTTTCAGTCGTATTCCCGCCCCCGACAAGCATAACGACGGTCAGCGGTGCGTCTTTGTCCGCGACTGTTGATTCTGTTTCGGAAAGGGTTGAGCCGGATGAACCACTCAGGGTGGAAACAGGCGAGGATAGCGTCGGCTTCGCGGACGTTTCAGCTGCTTCCGCGGTCTGCTGGACGTCGGCATTAACCGCACCGGCAATTTTTCCGGAAGCATTCATCACCGACATTTGCGGACTGGATGAAGCCGAAACAGAAGTGACTGGCTGGTTCGTCGAGAGAGCGGCAGAGATGTCTGTTTTTGCAAGAGGAGCGGGCTCGTTCGTACTCTGTGCAACTTGGCTGACGACAGCAGTTGCCGGCACAGCCTGCGCAAGATTCGCAATTGCCGCCGGAACCAATCCCGATAACGCTTCAACTGGGACAGTGTCCGCCTCGGTGGCATTGGTGGATCGGGCTGGACGGGAGCTACGGGCAGATTCTGTATCCGGCTCAGTAGCCAGATTATTCTTTTCGACGGTGGTCGAGACCGGCTTAGCAGCCCCGGCAGCCGGCTCGGCAACCACGGTTTGAGTCTGAGCCACAGGCAGAGACAAGATCGTTTCCGTGTCCGTCTCAATGCTTCCCTTCTCTGCCTTTGCCCCCAGACGCAAACTTATTCCCGCAGCCAGCAATGAAGTTGAAACGCTGGTGTTTCCAAAAGTCTGTTCCGACGCCGATTCTGTGGAGGTGGCCTCTTGATCGGCTTCGGCCTCTCCAGAGCCTTCCATGCTGGAGCCCAGCGAGGCTAGCAGCGATTGCCAGTTGGCGCGAAAGCTCTCTGCCGCGGAAACCGTAGAAGACAGGAGGCCGGAAGCGGCCACCCCGGATCGCACAGCGCCATGCGCAGCGCCCTGCGTCTTGCCCAGGCCTAGTGCCGGAGTTTCCCCCGCTCCAATGAATGCTGCAACCGTCATGCAAATAGATAAAGCAGACGCTGTGCCAAACGGCGACAGGGAGGGTTAGAGCATTGTCAGGAATGGAACCGGCCATCCCGATTCAGGAAGCCGTATGTTTTCTGTGTGGATTTTTACTAAAGATTTTTCTCAGGCGCACGACTCGTTCCTGGCGGCAGGTTAAGAAACGGCATTCGTTGGAGAGGCAGACCTGCTCACGGCAGGGACGGCTGGTTCATGATCGATCTCTTCCTTGCCCACGTCACGATACAGCCGGGAGCTGTACCAGTCATCCAGCGCTTGCTGTCCGCGCCGCCCGGCCTCGATGGCCTCTTGCGCTTCAGTCTCCCGAATCAAGGTCTCGGCTTGGCGGCGTTCCACCCTCTTGGAAAGAAACTCCTCACGCCGATCCGTGACTTCTTCTCCCATATTGCCGATTCGTGGTCCGAGCGCGGCGGCATGAAGTCCCGCCGAGCGCGTTTCTTCAAGTCCGGCAAGACGGTCCGTCAACTGGCCGGTTTGGGCACTGGCCTGAACCAGGCTCCGTCCACGACGGCCACGCTCGAAGGTGTTCGCCAGCGCATGTTCCAGGCGGTGAAGCTCGCCAATCGCCGACTCCAGCGCCAGCCGGCTCTGCTCCTCCTGAAGCTCCCGAATGCGCAGCAGGCGGCGCAAAGCGCGCGAGACGGCCATGGCTCACACCTCCGCGGACAGCTGCGCCAACCGGCGCAAACAGTCGTTAAAGTGAACCTGCTCATGAATCTCCTGGGTCATGAAATCCCGCATCGTTTCCCGGGCTTTCAAGGCGCGGTCCAGATCCGGGTCCGCACCCGGCTTGTAAGCTCCGATGCGCACCAGATCCTCGCTGCGCGCGTAGACCGCCATCAGTTTGCGCAACAACGCAGCCTGTTCGCGATGCGCGGGCTGGGTGACAACCGGCATCAGCCGGCTGATCGAGTCCAGCACTTCGATGGGTGGATACCAGCCTTCGGCGGCCAGCGCGCGCGAAAGCACCACGTGACCGTCAAGCAATGCCCGGACCGCATCCACCAGCGGATCCTGCTGATCGTCGCCTTCCATCAGCACGGTATAAAAGGCGGTAATCGAGCCCACGCGGAATTGCCCGGCGCGTTCCACCAGTTTTGCCAGTCGATTAAAAACCGATGGCGTGTACCCCTTGTTGGTGGGCGGCTCGCCGGCAGCCAGGCCAATCTCCCGCGCGGCCATGGCAAAGCGGGTCAGCGAGTCCAGCACCAGCAGCACGTGCTTGCCCTGCGCGGCAAAATACTCGGCGATGGTGGTAGCGGCCAGAGCTGCTCTCATGCGCATCAGCGGCGACTGGTCGGAGGTTGAGACAACCACCACCGAGCGCGCCAGGCCCGTCGCGCCCAGCGTATCCTCAAGAAACTCGCCCACCTCGCGGCCCCGCTCGCCCACCAGGCCCACCACCGTTACATCCGCTTCGGTGTTGCGGGTCATCATGCCGATCAGCGTGCTCTTGCCCACGCCCGAGCCGCCGAAGATGCCCACACGCTGTCCCCGCCCTACCGTCAGGAGTGCGTCGAGAACGCGAATTCCGGTGCCTAGCGGAGTGCGAATCGCCACCCTGTCCAACGGCGGCTGCGCTACTCCCTCCAGCGGCAGCGCGAGAGAGACGGCAGGCGGGGGGCCATCATCGATGGGCGCGCCCAACGCGTTCAGCACCCTACCCATCAGCGCCGGCCCCACTTCGATCTCAGGATGGACGCCCCAAGCGGTCACCTGGTTTCCAAAGCGGATGCCATCGGTGCTCTCCACCGGCATCGACAGAACATTGGAACCGCGAAAGCCGATCACCTCGGCCAGGTGTGCGCAGCCGTGCTGGTCCTGAATCTCGCAGCATTCGCCAACCGAGGCCAGCGGCCCATTTGACTCGATGGTCTGGCCTACCGACTCCAGCACCTGTCCGCGCCAGCGCCAGGGCTGGCCGCGCTCCAGACGTGTAAAGTAGCGCTCCAGCATCTGCGTCATGCGACGCTCTCCTGGACGGCGCCGTTGACAGCGCTTTCCAGCTCGGCAGAGCCGGATTTTGAAGTGCCGGCTCTGGAGCCACCGGCGCGGTCGAAAAATCCCCGCTCAATCTCTCCCAACTGCGCGCGAATTCCCAAATCCACCGAACCCAGATCGGTCTCGATCACGCAATCACCCAGCAACATTCCTTCACCGGCTATCACCGTTGGTTTGACTGCTAAGTTGGGCAGCAGGGCGATGGCTTCCGTCCACATTGCTAGCTCGGCAGGGGGCACACGCAATCGCACCTGAGTCGATTGGGAGAGCTGCCCCAGAGCCACCCTGACCGCGCCGGTCAACAGCAGCGGGTCCATCTGCGCCTCGCGGCGAAGAATGCGCGTCGAGACAGCCAGCGCCAGCCGTACTACCTCGTGCTCAACTTTTTGCAGGTAGTGGTTTTGCTCCAGGGTAAAGCTTTCGAGAAGCTCGGCGGCCTGTTGCACCCGCTCGCGCTGCGTCGCCGCATGAGAGCTGCTCTGCACCTCGTGCTCGGCCTTTTGGCCCTCCTGGCGGCCCTGCTCGCGGCCCGCCTCGTAGGCGCGGCGCTTCTCCTCGGTCAGGCGCGCCTCGAACTCCGGGCGCTGCCGGGTTTCGATAACTCCCGATGCGGCATCCCTGGCCGATGCGGCCGGATTCCTGGTCGCGGCATCCTCGACATTCTCCCATCCATTCCATTCCGGCAAGTAGGGCGCATCGGGACCGGCCGGGTACTCGAAGGCCTCGATGCGCCGTGAAGCGCTCTTGCTCGTTGCCGATTCCGCCTGCTGCACGGATTCCTTTCCAGCTAACAGCTGACAGCTTTCAGCTAACAATTAAAGCTGTCAGCCAATGCAAACTGTGAGCTGTTCGCTGTAAGCTGTTTGCTGCATTTATGCCAACATCTCGTCGCCGGTCTCCAGCTTGAGCACCACCTTGCCCTCTGCCTCCAGGCGCCGCGCCAGGTTGAGAATCTCCTGCTGCGCCTGGGCCACCTCGCGGGAGCGCACCGGCCCCAACACGTCCATGTCTTCCTTCAGCATCTCTACGGCACGCGAACTCATGGATTTGTAAATCTGGGCGCGCAGCTCTTCTTTGGCGCCGCGCAGGGCCAGCGCCAGTTGCCGCTTGTCCACGCCGGAAACGATCTCGCGAATGGTAGTCGGCGGCACCGTCACAAGGTCTTCAAAGGTGAACATCAGATTGCGAATGGCCAGCGCCAGCTCCGGCTGGCCTTCTTCAATCGTTTCCAGTATCTTCTTCGACTCCTCGGCGTTGAGCCGGTTGAGCAGATCGGCCACCGCCTTGAAGCCGGAGTAGCTCTTGCGTCCCGTGTCGCCCACGGTTTCCAGGCGCCGGTGCAGGATGAGTGCCACTTTCTGCGCCATCTCCGGCGAAAACTGGCGCATCTCGGCCAGCCGCTGAATGGAGAGCACTTTGTGGTCTTCGCTCAGGTTGTCCAACACCAGCGAAGCTCGTTTGGGGTCCAGGTGGGCCAGCACCAAGGCGATGGTCTGCGGATGCTCGCTATCGAGCAGCTTGCCTAACTGCTGGGGATCGGTACGTTGCAACTTGGCCAAGTTGCCATGGGCTTCCTCCTGGGAACGTCGCACCAGCATCAGCAGGTCGTCGGCGCGCGCTGCGCCGAAGGTATCCTTCAGCAGGCGGCTGGCGTAATCCAGCCCGCCGTGAGTCATGAAGTTCTGGGTATCCAGTAGCCCCCAGAACTCCTCCAGTATTCCGGCAGACATATCCGGCGTAATGCCGCGCAGATCGGCCAGCTCCTCGGTGAGCATCTGCACGTCCGCCTCCGGCAGAACGCGCAGAATCTCCTTGGCCAAATCCTCGCCCACAGCCACCAGTAAAACGGCAGCCTTGCGCACCCCGCTCATGTTCGCCGTACGCTGGCGCCGTGCTGTTGCGATTTGGTTATATTCGGCCAAGACCCGGTCCTTCCCAGTGTTCCTCTATGCTTATCGCGCTTTAGTTACTGCTCTGCGGTCAATCGGAGTGGATCCAGCTCTGCAGCAACCGGGAACTTTGCGTGGGTTCGCGCTTAAGGTGGCCGGTCACCTGCTCAAAGATCTCCTGCGTCCTGACCCGCTCTGGGTCTATCTCGACCGGCTCAGTCGGCCTGAATGCCGCAGACTCCGCATATCCCGGCAACTCCCTGCCCCCTCCCTTGCCCCCCGGGCCAGCCGTGAGCCGGGCGTGGCGCAGGGCGGGACGCACTCCGAAGGCCACCACCACCAGCAGACCCGTCAAAAGGGCGGCATACTTGATCAAAACCGGCGAGCCTTCTGCGGTGGTCAGAATCTTGTCCTGCAGCGAGACCGGAGGCTGAAAACGGTTATCCTCAAAGGCCAGATTCTCAACTTCAAGCAGGTCGCCGCGCGCCACGTCAAAGCCCACCGCGGCCTGCGCCAGCGCCGTCAGGTTGTGCAACTCCTCGGGCGAGCGAGGCTGCCATTCCGCCGACTTTTCCTTGGTGGCGGCCTGGGCCATCCGGTCATTCACTACGATGGCTGCGGTCAACCGCCGCACCCTTCCCGGGTTCTCGATTACGTGCCTCATGGTTTTCGTGGCCGCATAGGTTCCGGCCTCGCTCTTGGCGGTCTGCGGCGCCGCAGTCTGCGTCGGGTAGACCGGCAAGGCCTGCGTGTTGGGCGCATTCGAAGCGACACCGGGAACGCCGGCGGCTATAGGTTGCGAACCGGTGGCTTGCTCAGTACGTTGCATTGATAAGGTCACCGTCTGGTCCGGGTCGTAACTTTCCTTGGTCTCCTCAGTGGCTGTAGGGTCGTAGTCCAGGGTTACCGAGGCACGCACGTTGCCTGCGCCGGTCACCGGTTCCAGTGTGGTGATCAGCTTCTCTTCCAAAGCCTGCTCGGCGCTCAAACGCAGCGCGTCGGCGGTCTTGGGGCCGAGCGGCAGGTGACCGGATGCATCCACCAGCACCACCCGCTCGGGAGCAAGGCCGTCAACCGCCGAGGCCACCAGGTTGCGAATCGCTTCCGGCTCTCCATCGGCCAGCGTGCGATGGCGCAGCTTGAGCACCACCGAGGCCTTGGCCGGCCGCTCAGTATCGCGAAAGAGCGAGTCGTGCGGCAGCACCAGGTGAACCCGCGATGATTGAACGTCCGTAAGAGTCCCAACGGTATGCTCCAGCTCGCCCTCCAGCGCCCGTTGATAGTTGACCTGTTCGTCGAATTCCGATCCTACCCAGTTGGGCTTGTCGAAGAGCTCAAAGCCCAGCCGCCCGCTCCTCATTCCCTTGGCCGCGGTCACTAGCCGCGCCTTGTCCAGTTGCGCGGCAGGAACCAATATGCCCGTTCCATCGGCCGAGGGCTCAAAGGGAATTTGCGCCTGGGCCAGAACCTGGCCGGCCTGGCGCACATCCTCCGGGTCCATGTTGGCGTAGAGGATGTGCCAATCGGGCCGCAGACCGTACCAGAACAAGCCTCCAACCAACCCGGCAAGCAGCAGGATCAACACCACCGTCCAGCCGCGCTGCGCCGGATGCATCTGCGCCCAGCGAACCCGCGTCCGGCCCCAAAGACCGGCCAGCCGGTCGGTCAACTGAGGTTGGCCGGGCATCATCTGCGCGCTCTTCTGCAACTGTGTTCCGGTGGCCATGGTCTCCGTGTCTCGCCGCGTTCAGCGGTCAGCTATCAGCTACTCGTTGCATCGTGCATGTCTGGTAACTGACTGCTGAAAGCCGATAGCTGACTGCTTCGTTCCGTTAAAACTGCATTCCGATGACTTGCTGGTAGGCCTGGACGGCCTTGTTGCGCACCGCCAGAGCCAGCTCAAAGGCCATGCTTGCCTTCTCGGTGGCAATCATTGCCTGATGCACGTCCACGCCGGCGCCAGTCATCAATCCAGCGACGGCAGCGTGCGCCTGGCTTTCGAGTTGATCTACCTGGCCAACCGCATCGGTCAACAGCTCGGAAAACGGTGTGGATGCGGCGCCCGAGCTGCCTGCCGAAGTTGCGGACGCTCCAGCGCCAGCGCCGGAAAGACCCTGAATGGCCTGATTTGCCGTGGTTATGGGATTGACTGAGGTTAACATCGGTTCTCCCTGCTGCCGCCGTCCGTGAATCGATGCGTCTGCACTCGCATGAGCTTGAAAACTCAACACGGCGATTACGTCTTGGCAATTTCCAATGCCGACGTGATCATGCCCTTCTCGGCTTGCACGGCGGAGCTATTCAAACCATATGCACGTGTCGCCCCCATCAGGTCCACCATCTCTGTGAGGGGATTAATGTCCGGAAATGAGACATACCCATCCGGCCCGGCATCCGGGTGCCCGGGGTCATAGCGCTTGAGTGGGGGCGAGGTATCTTCAACTACGGCAGCTATATGCACGCCCGGCGCTGTCGTTCCTGAGCCGCTCAGATTTAGAGGGAGCAAAGGCGCGGGAAGCGCGGGCAAAGCCGCCGCGGCAAGGCTACCCGAGGCCGTTGGCCCCAAAGGGGGATTCCCTGAAGCAGCGTTCAAACTATTCATGAAAGTCGGATCGCCGGCATTGGCGGCAAAAACGACGTGCTGGCGATGGTATATGCCCCCCGTGGCGGTGCGCGTCGTCTCCGCGTTAGCCATGTTGGCCGCCACCACCTCGGCGCGCATCCGCTCGGCCTGCATGGCGCTGCCCGAGGTCTCCATCATCGCAAAGAGGTTCATCTGCCCCTCCTTCTCACGCAATAACAATCTGTTGCGTAATCTTCAGATGAATCCCTGCACGTTGCTCTCCACTTACTTGCTATCGGAATGGATGGCGTCCAAGATGCGCTGGTACTCCTGGCGGAGCAGCGTCACACCGGTCTTGAACCTCAACTGCGCCTCGGCCAAGTTCAGGCCCTCGCGGTCCATGGAGACGTTGTTGCCATCGGGCCGGGAAATCAGACCGTCCACGGCCTTGACGTGCACCGACCGGGCCACTTGCCCCTGCTCTACCCCGGCCATCGCCTCGCGCATCTCGGCCTCGAAGTCCATGCCTATGGCCTTGTAACCGGGAGTGTCGATATTGGCCATGTTGACCGCAGTCAGCTTGGCTTCACTGACGGATAGATCCAGATAACGGGCAATCTGGTCGCTGAGCTGGCTCTCAATCTGCATGCCCATCTTCCTTTCAGTTAATCGTCAACCCGAAGTCGATCTCCCGCGCGGTGATGACGGACTCCTCGCCGGCCAGAATGGCGCCTCTCTCCAGCACGTGCTCGAGCTCGCGTACGTTGCCTGGCCAATCATGGGCGGTGAGTTTGGCCAGTGCTCCATGGTCAACCCGCTTGATCGGGGCCTCGCGCCCCATCAGCGCCAGAAAGTGATTGACCAGCAGCGGCAGATCCTCGGTGTGCTCGGCCAGCGATGGAGTGCGGATGAGAAAGACGGCCAACCGGTAGTAAAGATCAGCGCGGAAGCCGCCATCCTGGGTCTGCTGAGCCAGGGCCTGGTGGGTGGCGGCCACGATGCGTACGTCCACCTTTACCTTTTCGTTATCACCAACCCTCTGCAACTCGCCGCACTCCACGAAGCGCAGCAGCTTGGATTGCAGGGCCAGCGGCATCTCCCCAATCTCGTCGAGAAACAGCGTGCCTCCGTCGGCGGCCTCAATCCGACCGACGCGCCCCTGCACCGCGCCGGTGAACGCCCCGCGCGTGTGGCCGAAAAGCTCTGCTTCAAGTAGTGCTTCAGGAATCGCCGCACAGTTGATGGCGACAAAGGGATTGCGGCTTCGCATCGAGAGGCGGTGCAGGGCCTCGGCCACCAACTCCTTGCCTGAGCCGGTAGGTCCTTCGATCAGTACCGGGGTTGAACGCGGAGCCACCAGACGGACGCGGCGGCTGATTTCCAGCATGCAGGGTGCGTAGCCAATGATCTCCGGCAGCCGCTCACTGGATGCCGGCTCGACTCCGGCTGCGGATAAATCCGCTTCGGCAGGTATGGTTTGAGGAAGGCCGGCATGGGAATACATCACGTCGGTCAAGACGCTATGCGGCGGAAAAGCCGGCGTAGCCTGAGATGGAAGAGCAGGAACCGGCCACAGATTGGCTTGCAAGGGGTCGGATAGCTGGTTTGGCTTGTTGAGCGCGGGAGCCGCATTCCAGATTGCCGTGTCATTGTCCTGCGAACGGCGCAGCGCATAGAGCAACTCCTGTCGATAAGGCCCACGCGGGCTCTCCTGCGCAATCGAGCCGCTGGTCGTCACCAGGTCCACTTCGGGGTAAAAAGCGCGGAAGTCCTTGAGAAACTCGGCCAGGTCGAGATCGGGCAGCCATGAATCGACGATGACCGCCTCTGGCGGCGCCGCTTCCGCCTCTGCCCACGCCTGGGCGCCTCCTTCTGCCTCCCGCACCTGCCAGCGAAGGCCGGTGAGAGTCTCCGAGAGCCGCTGCCGAAAGTTGCGATCAGCACTCGCCACCAGTGCCGTGCGCGTGCGGAGGCGGCTGGCGAGGGGCGGAATGGAAACGGGAACGGTAACCATATAGTTTCTCCTGAGCTGCGATCGAACTGGTTTGATCCAACAAGCTAGACCGCTTCAAATTCCTAAGCGGCTGCCACCGGAGTAACCACGCCCGGCAGAATAGCGGGCACGGAAAGCGGGGGCAGCGCGGAAAACGCAAGATCGGTTTCCGCCGGCACCATGTAACCCTGCCCGCGCACCGTGCGAATCAGTTGCCCGGGAGGCGGATCCTTGAGCTTGCGGCGCAGATAATTGACGTAGACATCCACAATGTTGGTGGTCTGCGTCGGCTCCAGATTCCAGACGGAATCCAGCAGCTCCACCCGCGTGACGCACTGGCCGCGATTGAGCATCAGGTGTTCGAGCAGGGCAAATTCTTTGTTGGTGAGGATGATCGACAGGCCGGCGCGCCGCGCGGTGTGGTCCAGCCGGTCCAGTTCCAGGTCGCCGGAACGCAATAACAGGCGCGCCTCGCGCTTGCGGCGCAGCAATGCGCGGCATCGTGCCCGCAGCTCGTGCAGGCTGAAGGGCTTGATCATCAGGTCGTCGGCTCCGCGGTCCAGGCAGCGGACTCTGGTATCAACCTCCTGGCGGGCGGTCAACACCAGCACCGGAAGGTCAGCGTCCATCCTGCGAACCTCTTCCAACACCTGCTCACCGTCCTTGACCGGCATATTCAAATCAAGAATGGTCAGGTCGGGCATCTCCTGGCGAAATGCCTCCACGGCGGCGGCTCCATCGTACGCCAGGTGGACGCGGTGTCCGTCGGCTTCTAAGCCGCGGCTCAGAAACAATCCCAGCGCCTTGTCGTCTTCGGCGATTAATAACCTCATGGCATCCTTTCCCATTGAGTGGCGTCCTTTACTCGCGACGCCAATCTTCTCCACCTTCCCCACCCGGCTAACTTAGCGTGCGCTAACGGACGGCTTCCCTAACCATCCCGCGTAGAGAGAAGGAACTCAAGTGTTGGAAGAAAAAAAGGAGGCGGAGTGATTCCAGGAACGGCACTGTGACCGGGAGGTTCCCGAAATGGCGAGAGTGCGAAAACCTCCAGAAGCGCGGGTTACTTCCCTCTTGAGAAGTCTCAGTGCGGCCTGTAAGACAACCTCAAGCAGCGGCCGTGCTATGATTCTTGCTCTTCCGCGATGCTGTTTTATCGCGATACATCCCGGCATCGGCCCGGTCAACCAGCGCTTTCAACATTTCGCCGGGCAGGCGTTCTGCAAGTCCGATCGAAACCTTTACCCGCAGCTTACTGGGTGTGGCGCTTCCCTGCACCGTGTAGCTACCGCACACCCACTCCCGCAGCCGATCAATTTGCGTCCTGGCCTCAGCCATCCCGCAATGCAGCAGAAGCATGAACTCATCGCCGCCCCAGCGCCCGATAGTATCGGTGGAGCGGCAGACGGATCGCAGCTTGGCGGCAAACTTCTTCAGCAACTCATCTCCAACCAGGTGGCCATGCTCGTCATTCACCTTTTTGAACTCGTCGATGTCGATGAGGGCAATGCAGAACGGCGCGCGGCCATGCAGCGATTGCTCGATCTGGCCTTCCGCCCAGAGGCGGCTGTGTAGCCCGGTGAGCGCGTCGCGCGAGGCAATCTCTTCGGCCTCTTCCAGCCGGGCCTGATAGGTCGTCACTTCCTTGCGCAGCCGGTCGATTGCCGCCTTGCCTTCGGCGGTCATCCGGTCGACTGAGGACTTCAAATCCGTGGCGCTCTGCTTGATCGACTCCCGGATCGCGGTCAGATCTTCCAGGTTGGCAATGCTCTTGAGCCGCGTTGTAACCTCGGTGATCTGCGCGGCGCAGCGCTGGTCGCGCTCGCCCACCGACTCGGCGGTGCGGGCCATCATCAGCAGAATCTCCTTCACCTCGCCGGTCTGTTTTTGGTAATGCTGGGCCGCGAGCCGTCCCCAGCTTTGCAGATGCTCGCGTACGCCGGTTTCCGTCTTCTCGATTACCTCGCAGGTGAGTTTTGCAGAGAGCTTTTCTTCCAGCTTGCCCAAACCCTGCTTCAGTTCTTCGCCCAGAGCCGGGCAGGCATCCTGGCCGCAGTTGCCCATATCCACCAGCGAGGAACGATACGCGGCAACCGTCACCGGAAGAAGAGCCTGCGCCTCCGGTTCGCTGTGTTCGCCGGGCTCCGTTTCGGGCTCTTCAAGATATCGTTTGATGGAGATCATCGTTCCTCGGAGAATCGCTCTCCGCGCAGGGAGGTAGCGCGGAGGCAATACCAACGGCATATCGGCAATTCTCTGGTTTTTCTTTAGCTATGGATGTAGGATGGCTGTGCGCGAATCGGCGATAAAAAGTTGGTTTCTACTCACAGGATTTGAACTTGCAAGCCGTGAAGTCGGAGAAAAAGGAGTGAAACGATGCGGAAACTGAGGATGTTTGGACTCGCGCTCGTTCTGGCCATGTTCGGACTCAGCAGTGTACTTGCAAGAGCGCATGGACGTAAATATATAACGCCGGAAGATCTGGCGCAAATCAAAATTGGCCAGTCCACCCAAGCCGAGGTCGAGTCCCTCCTGGGTAAGCCGACCGGCAGCGAGCGGAATGGCGACTGGATAATACTGAAATACGACGATTTCCGGAAGGGGAACGGCCTCTCGAACCTAGCGTATGTCGGCCCTGTACCTGGCCTTGCGGGCGCGCTAGCGGATTCTGCTATGAAGCATCACGGCGAAAACCATATAACGTACTTCCAGGTCAAAATCAGCATCGGAGTAGATGGCAAGGTGGCGGATATCCTGACCCTACTGGATAATAGGGCCTACAATGCGGACATCGCCAAGGCGGACCAGATTCAACCGGGCGTCACCACCTATGCGCAACTCGCGCCCTTGATGGGCGTGCCGCCGTATATGACACAGTTCGAAGAGACGCGCAGATCTGACCTGTGGCTTCTCATCAAATGCCAATTCGAAGCACTGGGAGTGATTTCTCGCCAGGATGGCACGGTTGACTGGGTGATAGAGTATGTTCAAGGAGAGATAGAACAGTTTCCCAAGGTAGTCAACGCTGGCGATCTCGCCGGAATAAAAGAGCAACAATCCACCCGGGAGGCTGCCGAGTCCATCCTGGGCAATCCCAGGTTTATAGCCCGGAGTGCTCAAGGTAGCTTCTACAGCTACTCAATCTACACCGGAACTTCCGCTCTCCCCTCCCGCCTGACGCTTTATAACAATCCCGAAAATTACGAATATGTCTATATCAAATATAATGACGCAGGCCTTGTAACACGTTTGATTCGGAAACCGATCAAAAAGGGGATTGCATTCGCTGAGATGGGAGACTTCGTCATGGATATACTGCCGTCCAATGAATGAATGTGAGATGGCCACGCGTAGAGAGCAATACTTCCAAAACACAGATCTGGCAAAGGATTAGCAAACCATGAAACGTAAATTGTCACCTAAGCCTTGCGTGCGCTGCGAGAAACCTACCTCACGCCGACGCGACGGCAAGCCCACGTGCCTGCGCTGCTGGGTGGTGTTGACAGAACTGGATGCGGACAAGGAAATGCGCCGCATGGGCAAGCTGAAGGGCACACACGGTCGCACATAAACTATCGTGGGCAGAGAGCCACGATGCATAGGCCGGCCCCGGAGAGATGAGCATGACGGAAGAAGAGCGGCAAGCGAAGTTGGCCAGCCTGGCCCGTTGCAAGCAGTTTGCTGAAAAGGCCTACGACGACATGTACGAGGCGCACTCTTCCAGCGGCGCCCGCGGATGCTACAGCGACGCCAAGGAGGCCTTTTACGACGCCATCGGACTTGCCGAGGATCTCGGTTTACCGGAGGAGGTGGAGGCTCTGCGCAAGCGCCTGGCACACGTGAAAGCGGTCTACAGAAGCCAGTTTGCGCAGTAACCGAAAAAATGCGAAAAAAACAGTTGACACAGTTCGCTTTTTATTCGCTATAATGCGCGCATGGCTGTCACCCGCAGGCAAAAAGAGATTCTCGACTTCCTGGAGTCGTTTGTAAGGCGCAACGGCTACTCCCCGTCCTTTGAAGAGATCGCGCGCGGCATGGGGCTGAAGAGCCTGGCCACCGTGCACAAGCACATTACCAACCTGGAAAAGAAGGGGATGCTGGACCGCGTGCATAACCGCAGCCGCTCCATTGACGTGGTGCCGCCGGGAACGCGCACACGGACGAGCGACCGTCTGCCGCTTGCCGGGCGCATCGCCGCCGGATTTCCCGTCGAAGCGATGGAGAACGAGGAGAGCATCTCGCTGCACGACGTGGTGGGCAATCGCGACGTCTTTGCCCTCGAAGTGCGCGGCGATTCCATGCGCGACGAGCACATCATAAGCGGCGATTACGTGCTGGTGGAGCGCACGCGCACGGCCCGCCAGGGCGAAATCGTGGTGGCTCTGGTGCGTGGCGCCGAGACCACTCTGAAGCGCTTTTTCACCGAGGGCAATCGAGTGCGGCTGCAACCTTCCAACCTGGAGATGGAACCCATCTACGTTCCCGCCGCGCAGGTGGCTATACAGGGCCGCGTGCTGGGCGTTCTGCGCAAGTACAGTCAATAACCCTGGATTGCCGGGCTTTCGCGCGAATCGAGAAGCACGATCATCAGGAGATGTACGTGACTCAGCCCTACGATTATCCGGCAATTGCAAAAATGATCGATCACTCGCTGCTCAACCCCGTGCTGACAACCACGGCGCTGGAAGAAGGTTGCGCGCTGGCGATTCGATATGACGTGGCCAGCGTCTGCATCGTGCCCTACTACCTGGTTCGGTGCGCCATGCTGCTGGCTGGAACCACGGTACGCGCCAGCACCACTATCGGCTTTCCGCATGGCGGGCACACCACAGCCGTCAAGCTCTCCGAAGTACGGCAGGCGCTGGCCGACGGCGGCGAGGAACTGGATGCGGTCATCAATATCAGCAAAGCGCGGAGCGGGGATTGGCAATATGTGCGGGATGAGCTTGCGGCGCTTGCGGCCGCCACTCACGCGGGCGGAGCTAAGCTCAAAGTGATCTTTGAGAATGCCTATCTTGACGATGCCGCCAAGATCCGTTTGTGCGAGATTTGCGCGGAGATTGAAGCCGATTGGGTAAAAACTTCAACCGGATACGCGCCCAGCGGGGCGACTCTTGCCGATCTCGAACTGATGCGCAAACATACTCCGGCAAACATACAGATCAAGGCGGCGGGCGGTGTTCGCGATCTAGATACGGTGCTGGCCATGCGGGCTATCGGAGTGAGCCGGGTAGGCACCTCCAACACCCAACCCATCCTGGAGGAATGCCGCAAGCGGCTCGGTCTGGAGCCTATCTCTTCTGCAGGCGCATCGGCGGCGACAGCGGGATATTAACCAACGCAGACTAAACCCATCAACAGTGAAAAGGCCCAGCAGATTCGCCAGGCCTTCTTCACACTGCCCATCGGCAGGCGTAAAAAAATGCAATTATGCCAGCAAACTCTTGATCTTCTCGTCAATCACATCCTGGGAGACATAGCCGACGATTTGATCGGCCACTTTGCCGCCTTTGAAAAAGAGCAGGGCTGGAATGCCGCGAATGCCGTAACGTGTCGGGGTGGCGCCATTTTCGTCCACGTTCACCTTGGCTACTTTCAACTTGCCGGCATAGGTTACTGCCACGCCATCCACAATCGGCGCAATCGCCTTGCAGGGACCGCACCATGCGGCCCAAAAATCCACCAGTACGGGTTGCTCGCTACGGAGCACCTCCTGGTCGAATGTTGCATCACTCACTTCCAGAATTCCCAATCCAGCCATGATCCTCCTTACTGTCACTGCCTGCATCCAGTGTAACTGTAACTGGTCCTTCATGGGATGCGGCATAGAGCGGCAAAGTCGCAAACGGCGCTTACGCGTTTAAAAGAAAGTGAAACCGGCAAAACCTGATCGGGCAGGCATTTACAGATTGCTGCACATAAAGATGTTTGTAGGAGTATGAGGAGAAAATAAAAGCGCCCGGATCCTACAAAGGATCACGGGCGCTAGAGCAGCCCTCCCCCAGAACTGCCCACGTGTGCGAATTTAGGAGTTTTATAGGCGAAAAGCAAGCAATCTTGAGTAACAACTTAAGTAACTAAATTACAGAAACATATAGGAAAAAAGTAACATTCGGTTTCTGCACAGAGCAGATGTACACCCGCAGCAAGTGCGGCTCCGATAGCCAGGCTCGACGAAATAGTTGAAAGGCCTGTTGTGAATCCGTGGTCAAGGCTACGAGTGCGCCACCTCAAAGGACTGGCTTGCTCCCACCGGCTCGAACCGGCAGAGCTTGAGTTCCGGCTCCGGCAATCCCTTCAGCGCCCGGCGAATTGCAGCCGCCGCCTCCGGCACACTCTCCTCGCAATCGACGACGACCAGAACCGAAGGTCCTGCGCCGCTCAGAGCCGCGCCCAGAATGCCGTGCTCTCCGGCCAACGGCAGCAGGCGAGGCAGCAAGGGACAGAGGGGTGCGCGGTAGGGTTGGTGAATGCGATCCCGCATGGCCATGCGCAGCAGATCGCCTCGCGCCTGGGAAAAGGCTATACCCAGCAGCAATACGGACTGAATGTTGGCCACCGCGTCGGCACGAGAGTAGGTAGCGGGCAGCGCGGCGCGAGCCTCGCTGGTGGCCAAAGGCTCGGCGGGCAAAACCACGATGGCCCGCCACTCAGCTGGCGGCGCAACGCGGGCCACATGGACTTGCCGGCCCTCGCACGCCGCCGTCACAAAACCGCCCAGCCAGCAGGCCGCGGCGTTGTCCGGATGGCCCTCCAGCACGACCGCCTCCTCCAAAATCCGCTCCGCGCTCCACTCCAGCCTGCCAAAATGTACCACCAGGACGATGGCTGCAAGCCGTCCCGCCGCCGACGATCCGCAGCCCATCCCCAGCGGAATCTCGTTGGCCATCTGTATAGCTAAAGGAATCACCTGCCGCCCGTTGCCCTCGAGCAGGTTCTTGTAAACCTCCAGGATGAGATGATTCTCCAGCCTTGAACATTGCTCCCTGTCGCGGCCGGTCGCGGTGATCGAAAATTCCGCGGCAGGCTCAGCCTCAATTTCCAGATAAAAATCGAGCGCCACGGCCGCAGCGTCGAAGCCAGGGCCGAGATTGGCTGAGGTGGCCGGCAGACGCAGCCGAATCGTTGCGGGGTTACTGGATTTCACTCTCAAGCCATCGCTCATTGGGCGCTTCCCTTCAGCGCGGCCAATACCGCGACCGGCGTAGCCTCCACGGCCACCGCATCACGCCGAAGAGCGGCGATCTCCGCTTCCCTTCCCGCCATTTCTTCTTCCTTCAACAGGTTTCCGCGATGAAAATCGATGGTATAGTCGGCATCCTTGAGCGAGTGGCCGGTCAGCATCAACACCACCGTCTCGCCGGATGCAACCTTGCCCTCGGCGCGCAACTTCTTCAGTCCAGCCAGCGTGACAGCAGAGGCCGGTTCGCAACCCAGCCCCTCAGCGCCGATCTCCGCTTTGGCGATGGCAATCTCGGCTTCGCTCACATCCAGGCACCAGCCGCCGGTCTCCTGAATGGCGCGCACCGCCTTGCGCCACGAAGCCGGATTGCCGATGCGAATGGCGGTGGCGCGGGTGTGAGCCTCCATCGGCTCCAGCGAGGCGGCCTGATGTTCGTTGAAGCTGCGCACCAGCGGATTCGCCCCCGCGGCCTGAATGACAGAAATCTTCGGCAACCGCGCCACCAGCCCCAGTTCGTGCATCTCCATGAATCCCTTGCCTAGCGCTGAACTGTTTCCCAGATTGCCGCCGGGAACAATCAGGTGGTCGGGAACGGTCCAGTCAAAGGCCTCGGCAATCTCGAAGGCCGGAGTCTTCTGCCCCTCCAGCCGGTAAGGGTTGACCGAGTTGAGCAGATAGATAGGTGCTTCCTTCACAATCTGCGACAGCAGGCGAAGGCAGCCGTCGAAATCGGCCTTCAACTGGCAGGTCACCGCGCCGTAGTCCATGGCCTGCGAGAGCTTACCCCAGGCGATCTTGCCTTCGGGAATCAGCACCAGGCTTTTTAGCCCGGCGCGCGCCGCATAAGCGGACATGGAGGCCGAAGTGTTCCCGGTAGACGCGCAGGCCACGCACTCGAAGCCCCACTCCCTGGCCAGGCTGATCGCTGCGGTCATGCCCGTGTCTTTGAATGATCCTGTCGGGTTCATTCCCTGGTGCTTGGCAAAGAGCTGGTCAATTCCCAAAGATTTTGCCGCGCGCTTCAAGTGGTACAGCGGCGTATTGCCCTCGCGCAGGGTCACCACATTGCCAAAGTTGTCCAGAAAGGGCAGCAGTTCGCGAAAGCGCCAGACGCCGGAGCGATCCAATTCCTGTGTCGACGAGCGCCGCTCCCGCAAAACCCACTTAAGCCCGCCCGGATTGGGCCTGTCCTGGCCTTCGCGTTGACTCCAGCCGGGGTACTCCACGTCAAACAGCTCTCCGCAGACAGTGCAGCGGAAGTCCGACCGGGCCGCAGCTCCGGCGATTCGCGCCCCGCATCCAATACAGCGCAACTGATGCAATATGTCGTTCATGCCTGGTTTTAGCCTACCAGCGCGCGGCGATGTGCGCCTCACTGCTTCTTTGGGTTTTGAGAATGTGCTTCTATTTCGGCTGCCCTGCCGCGGCCGGGCCGCTGGGCGCCTTCTCCAGCGCCGGGTCCTTCAGCTCCTTGCGCGCCTGCTTGCCGTGCGGACCGTCGGGATCGTACTCCAGCAGCTTCATATAATGCTCTTTGGCATGGGCATAATCGCCCAGGTGGTGCTCCGCCTCGGCCAATCCCCAATACACCTCGGGATTCTCCGGATCCAGAATCATCGCGGACTCGAAGCGCGAAAGAGCCGCCTTCCAGTTTTTGGTCTGCAAATAATAGCTGCCCACCTCGATGTCTTTGGAGGCGGCCTCCTGGTAGGTGGGCTCCTTCTCCTTGACGACAAGGAGTTTTTTCTTCTTGCCGCTGGGCTCATCGTCACCGGGCTTGGGCAGCAGCCTATCCATGCCCGTGAGACTGGAGCTGAATCCTGATTCCGTGCTGCTCGACGCCGGCGCAGGATCGTCCGGGCTGCGGACGGGATCAACGTCGTCGCCGGGCAGCGGTATCAGCGGAGCCGGCGCGCTCTCCGGCGCGTGATAGGTCGTTCCCTCGGGCAACGGCGGTGGGACCTTCGAAGGCATCACAGGAACCGTGCTCGTATCCTCGGGAAAGGGATTGGTGCTGGATTGAGTGGCCGCTCCTGGCTGCGATGAGTTGGACTGCGGCTTTTTGCTCTCGCCAGCCGGCTTGCCCTGGCCCTTGGTATCTCCCCCAGCCGGTGCCTGCGCCAGCAGTCGCGGTGCAGCCGTCAGGCAGACCGCCAGGCAGCCAACCGTAACCAGCGCAACTGAAAATGCGCGTCTCATCTCTCTCGCCTCATACCCTACAAGTATAGAGTGATCCGTGGTCACAAGGTTATCAAGAAAATTGCACCCCGGCGAGGAGATCATCTACGACTCATGTCTCTACGACAGCGGCTCCGGCGACGACGAAACCATCCGCAACTGCGGCACAGCCAAATGCCGCGGCATCATGTACTCGAAAAAAGAGAATCGTCGCCGCAAAGAAGGCGATTCATTTCATCAAAGTTTCTGATCGCGATAGCAGAAAAACTCGTACACAGGCGAGCCATCCAAAGAGTAAAGCACGAAGGTTCGATTCGGGAGCGACATGCCTATTTCCTTGCTTGCCGTTGTCAAGCTTTGCCACATGGAATATGCGGGCGTCACCTCCGGCGAAATGCCCGCATAGGCCCCGGCAATAGATCTTTTTATGGATGCTACCGTTCCATCGGAACTTTCCATGCCGCGGCATTCCAGCTCGAACCATTTGCTGAAATTGCTATTGTCCTGCTTTACTGTGAAACACCGCCTGAAGGTCATCGTTTTGTCCGCATCGTCATTGGGCAGCTTGAGCTGCACTTTTACCTGATCGCCGCTGAG
Source organism: Occallatibacter sp. (assembly GCA_050011175.1). Taxonomy (GTDB): domain Bacteria; phylum Acidobacteriota; class Terriglobia; order Terriglobales; family Acidobacteriaceae; genus Telmatobacter. Next base: position 51,632 of record JBEKJR010000002.1, on the reverse strand, counting down.
GGTAAAGTTGACGTGGCTGTCCGTTTGGACGGCGTGACGCCCGTCCTCCAGCGTGGCCACGCGGTTACAGCTATATGAATCTTGGGCGTAGGCGTAAGAGGAGAGTAAAACGATAGTCACTACAACTGTTTTGATGGTTGTCATGATCCTTGTCCTTCTTAGTGTTATTGCAGGTTTTGTGGTGCGTACCAGGTTTTCGTTTCCGGCGAATAGCACCATTCGGATGGCGTGCCAGCGCGACGTGGTCCTTCATAGCTTCCCTTTGCCAGATCATCACGGGTTATCGAAATACCCGTGTCCTGCACCTTTACATCGTCCGCAGGAAACCAGCCTTGGGGATCCCACAGCCTACTACCGCCGGTAAAGAAAAAAGAGCCGATGGGGGTTTTCAGGGTGCCAATCCATTGCAACGGTTTGTTGTTATAAAGCAGAATGCCGCGCTCCCCGGCTGATTTACTTCCCATTCCAAACATCGCTTCCTGATAGATAAACACGCTGGAGCCAGGGCTCAGTTTTTCGGGAGCATTGTCCGAAGGAGGGGCGTTGTCGTGAATCAACGCGGCCAGCGGAGAGGTTTCCACCTCAGGCGTGTTCTTGAGCACAGTGTCAACAAACTGCTGAATATACTCCGGATCCAGCCAATATTTATATGCCGGCGAATAAACCCACGAGCCTGGGGTTCCCCGCCGTACTCCATCTTGATACCAATGTGCTTCTTCCGGCTTTTTCGCGTCGAATACGACGTCGGATTTAGGGGAAGTCGGCAGGTCCTGAGTCTTCAGCCAGCCTCTGTGGGCCCATGGAACGCCTGAAGAAGCTTCATATTTGTACTCTCCAATCGAAGTGATAATCTGGCTCAACTTGGCGGGAACTTTCGCATTGTGGTACGACAATTCTCCAACGAAGCCTTCACTGCGCGTCCCCTTGCTGGTAATCTCTCCGCGATAGCTCCAAAATACTTCGTTTTCGGCATACGCTATCCGGCCCAGTAAAATTAGAACCAATGCAAACATGAAAACTACTGATTTTGATCTTGAAAATGCGCTAATCATACCACCCTCTTTCGCCAATGCATAATCATAGACCATACCCCTCTTCGACCGTTGTAGCCGCAGTCACCCAAGTAGTTGCCGGCATCTTCACTGCGATAAAATCCGCCTGACGCGTAGTCCCCCCGGAGCGATACAATCCCCTCTAGGCGGCCTGCGAATTCAGACAGGCCCACGGAGCGAGTCACGCATGGGTTACCAGGTTCTAGCCAGGAAATACCGTCCGCAGCGCTTTGCCGACGTGGCCGGCCAGGATCACGTTACACGGACCCTGCTCAACGCCCTCAGCCAGAACCGCGTCGCCCACGGCTACATCTTTAGCGGCCATCGCGGCATCGGCAAGACGACCATCGCCCGCATCGTGGCCATGGCCGTGAACTGCCGCACCGAAGTGGGCGCGCCCAACCGCCCCACGCCCGAGCCCTGCGGCACGTGCGACTCTTGCACCGAGATTCGCCAGGGCAACGCCGTGGACGTGATCGAGATCGACGCGGCCACCAATCGCGGCATCGACGAGATTCGCGAGCTGCGCGACGCCGCCCGCTACGCGCCGTCGCGTGATAGGTACAAGATTTACATCCTCGACGAGGCCCACCAGATTACCGACGCGGCCTTCAACGCGCTGCTCAAAACCCTGGAAGAGCCGCCCTCGCACGTCATTTTCATGATGGCCACCACGCAGCCGGAGGACATTCCGCAGACTATCCGCTCACGCTGCCAGCACTTCAGCTTTCACGCCGTCAAATTTGACGACATTCTGGCGCAGTTGAAGATGATCGCCGCAGAGGAGAAGGTCGAGGCCGAGGAGGCCGCTCTGGCCCTGCTGGCCGAGGCCGGCGACGGCTCCATGCGCGACGCGCTCTCCATCATGGACCAGGCCATCGCCTCCGCGCCGATGGAACAAGGCCGCCCGGTGCTTTCGGCGGCGCAGATTCGCGAGCTGATGGGTTCAGTGCCCAATGCGATCTTCGAACGGCTGCTGGAAGAGGTTGCTGCAGGGCAAAGTGCCGAATTGATGGAGCAGTTGAACCTGCTGGTCAATGCCGGGCACAATCCCTCATCACTGGCTCGTCAGATGGTCCGCTATCTGCGCAACACCCTGATGTCCAAGCTGGGCGGCGAGCAGACGGAATTGCTGCAAATCTCCGCCGATGAGCGCGCCCGCGCCGCGCGCACCGCGCAGTTGTTCACCGAGGAAGAGCTGACCCGCAACCTGCAGATTGTCCTGCGTACCTTCGACGACCTGAACTATCGCCAGGAGCAGCGTTTTCATCTGGAGTTGGGTCTGCTCAAGCTGATTCATGCTCAGCGGCTGCTGCCGATGGAGGAGTTGCTGAGCGGAGTCGCCGCAAGCGTACGCACGGCCACTCCGGCCTCCGGTCCGGCGTCAGCGCCGCGACCAGCCGCAACTCCGACTCGTCATGCCGCAACTTCTGCTCCGGCTGCTGTTTCAGCGCTTTCGCCCTTTGGCCCAACAGGCGGCAGTTGGAGTTCGGAAGCGAAAATGGAATCCAGCCCGAAGCTGGGCTCAGCTGCCTCCCCGATTGCCACCATGGAGCGCACGACTCCTGAAACTCCGTTTCAAGGCGCGACACCCTTCCCAGCCGCGACCGCTCCGGCTGCCGGATATGCGGAACCTGTCACCGAAGGCGCGCTGGCCGTGGCTCCGCAGGCCGATCTCTCGGCGGCCAGTCCTCCCAGCATCGAGCAAATCCGCCAAGCCGTCGGCAGCGCGCTGGCAGAGGGCGGTCACGTCTCGGCGGCACAGCTGCTGGGCGCGGGCACGTGGACGATTGACGGCGCCAACCTGCGCATCGAGGTAGCCGGCATGGGCAAAAAGATGCTGGCCCTGACGATCAATGACGTGGCGGAGAAGATTATTCGCAAGGAGCTGCAACGGCTGGGAGCGCCGAAGCGCCTGCTGCTGGTTCCCGGCGAAGGGACGGCGCCGTCTTTCTCTGCGACGGCTGCACCAATCGGCAATATTGGACAGGACGCGCTGGCTAATCCTCTCGTACAACGGGCGCGGGAGATCTTCAAGGCAGAGGTGCGCAGCGTCGTCGATCTGAGGCAAAAATGAACGCTCGCTTCAGATGAGGAGTATAAATCATGCTCAATCCGCTCAAAATCTCTGAGATGCTCTCCCAGGCCAACCAGATGGGGGAGGAGGTTCAGCAGAAGCTGGCCCAGACAGTGGTCGAGGGAACGAGCGGCGGTGGAGCCGTGACTGCAACCATGAACGGCAAGAAGCAGCTTCTTAAGATCCGCATCGATCCGGCGGCGGTGATCAGCCTGGGCGGCGACAAGCCAGACGTGGAGATGCTGGAAGACCTGGTGGTGGCCGCGGTCAACGAAGCCGGACGCAAGGCCGATGAGGTTATGCAATCCAGCGTGCAGGGAATGCTGGGCGGGCTCAAGCTGCCGGGACTGGGCTGAGCCTTGATTGAAATGTCTTACTGAAAACCTGAGGGAGGGTGAAAACATGCTCGAAGGAATGAATCGCAGAGATTTCATGCAGCTTGGCCTCACGGCAGGCGCGGTGGCCATGGTTCCGCGCTGGATGCAGGCCCAGGCTGCGCCGGCAGCTGGCCGCTCCGCAAATTCGCCGGCTGACACGCCCATCAAAACCACCAAGCTCTACGACAACATCTACCTGTTGCAAGGCGCCGGCGGCAACATGGCGCTGCAAACCGGCCCGGAAGGCAATATCCTGATCGATGCGAGCTATGCTCCGGCAGTTCCGCGCATTCTTGAGGCCATAGCTGCGCTGAGCAAGGACGCTCCCTTTGCTCTGATCAACACTCACTGGCACGGCGACCACACCGGCGGCAACGAAGGGATGCATGCGGCAGGCTTCACCATCTATGCCCACCAGAATACCCGTGAGCGGCTCTCGACTCCGCAGACGATGAAGATATTTAATCGAACCGTGCCTGCCGCTCCGGCCGGAGCATGGCCGAAGATCACCTTCGAGGACGCTATCCACATCTGGCGCAACGGCGACGCGCTCGACTTGGTCCACTTTGTCCCGGCGCATACGGATACGGACATCTATATCCACTTTCACAAGGCTGACACCCTGCACGTGGGCGACATCTGGTTCAACGGCATGTACCCGTTCATTGACGAAGGCACAGGCGGCTCTATCGGTGGAATGATTCGCGCCGCAGAAAAAGCGCTGGCTGTGGCGAACAAGGATACAAAGATTATTCCCGGCCACGGACCACTGGGTACGAAAGCCGATTTTCAGAAGTATCACGACATGCTGGCGATGATTCGCGACAAGGTGGCCGCACTCAAGGCTGCTGGCGCCAGTGAGCAGGAGACCATCGCAAAGAAGCCCACAGCGGAGTTTGATACCGCCATGGCCAAAGGTTTTATGAATGCCGAGACCTTTACCGGCATTGTCTATCGAACGCTGTAGGAGGCGCAACCCGTGACCCGCTATGCCGAGCCGATGGCACGGCTGATTGAAGAGTTGAAGAAGCTGCCGGGGGTGGGAACAAAGAGCGCCCAGCGCCTTGCTTTTCACATTCTGCGCTCCTCGGACGAGGATGCTGCGGCCCTGGCCGAGGCGGTGCGCGGCCTCAAAGCCAGCCTGCGCCTATGCTCGGTCTGCAACAACGTCACCGACATCGATCCCTGCGCATACTGCGCCAGCACCGCCAGAAATCGCCGCCTGGTGTGCGTCGTCGAAGAACCCACCAACATCGCCGCCGTGGAGCGCACGCGCAGCTCCCAAGGCGGCTATCAGGGCGTCTATCACGTGCTCCACGGTACGCTCTCACCGCTGCATGGCGTTGGGCCGGATCAATTGCGCACTAGCACGCTCGTTGCCCGCGTAGAACAGGGCGAGGTGGACGAGATCATCCTGGCCACCAGCCCTACTCTTGAGGGCGAAGCTACCGCCCACTGGCTGGCCGACGCGCTGCGCGGCCTTAAGGTCCGCATCACGCGCATAGCAACGGGCGTGCCTGCGGGCAGCGACATCGAATACGCCGACGAGGTGACCATGGCGCGGGCGCTGGAGGGACGGCGGGAGGTTTAACTTATCCATGTCAGGCACCGGAGAACCAGTCATGCAGCAAGCGGCTATCCCCAGCGTAGGCCAGGCCACGGCGACGGCCTCAGCACCGGTCCCAAACGCGGACGTCATTATTCGCGCCGACAAAATCGAGAAGTACTACGCGCAGCCTAACCAGAACCGCATTCAGGTCATCTCCGCCACCGACCTCTCCATCGTCCCCGGAGAGATCGTTGCCCTGCTCGGCCCCTCCGGCTCCGGCAAGTCGACCATGCTGCGCATATTGACCGGCCTGTCCACGCCCACGGCTGGACAGGTCTACTGGCATGAGAAGCCCCTCTCCGGCGCGGAGATCAATGTCTCCATCGTTTTTCAAAGCTTTGCTCTTTTTCCCTGGCTCACGGTGCTGGAAAATGTTGAAGCCCCGCTGCAGGCGCGCGGCGTTGCCGCCGATGTGCGCCGCGACCACAGCATGAAGATGCTGGATACCGTCGGGTTGGATGGTTTTGAGGGCGCCTATCCGAAGGAACTATCAGGCGGCATGAAGCAGCGCGTTGGCTTTGCTCGCGCTCTGGTCGTCGAACCTGAAGTTCTTTTCATGGACGAGCCATTCTCAGCACTTGACGTGCTGACCGCCGAAAACCTGCGCAGTGAACTGCTGGAGCTGTGGGCCAAAAAGACCATGCCCACCAAGGCCGTCTTCCTGGTCACGCACAACATCGAAGAGGCGGTGCTGCTGGCTGACCGCATCATCGTCTTTGGGAAGAATCCGGGCCACATCCGCACCGACTTCCGCGTGCAGTTGGCCCAGCCTCGCGACCGCGCGTCCGCTCCCTTTACCGAGCTGGTTGACTACATCTACAAGGTGCTTACCAAGCCCGACGTGACACCCGCCGAAGCGCCCGAACAGCAAGCCGAAGCCAAGGTGCGCGATCAGAGACCAATGCGCTATCAGATGCTGCCTCATGCCCGTCCGGGCGGCATGGCCGGCCTGCTGGAGCTGCTGCTCGACAAGGGCGGCCGCGACGACATCTACCGGCTGGCCGACGACCTGAGCTTCGAGATCGACGACCTGCTGCCCATCGTCGATGCCGCCCAGTTGCTCGGCTTCCTCACAATCGAGGAGGGAGACGCGGTCATCACTGCCAGCGGCACGGAGTTTGCCAACTCCGAGATTCTCCGCCAGAAGGAGCTTTTCCGCGACGCCGCCGTGGCCCACGTGCTGCTGCTCCGCCAGATTTGCAAGGCTCTCGAAACCAAGAGCGACCACACCATCCCGGAAGATTTCTTCCTCGATATGCTCAACGGACAATTCAGCGAGGAGGAGTGCCAGCGCCAGATGGAAACCGCTGTCACCTGGGGTCGCTACGCGGAACTGTTCGACTATGACGCCGGACATCGTCGCTTTGTGTTGCCCGACGCGCAGGACGAAGAAATCTCCGCCAGCGAGGACGCCGAGTGAAGCCCCCGCACCTTTTGGCGCAAACGCGGGTCCCCGCCCAAACCTGGCCTATCCTCATCGATCTGACTGTAGTCCTCTGCGGCCTCGCCTTTTTCCTGGGCATGATCAAGTTGGGAACCTACTGGATGGCGCGGCCCATGCCGGCAGTTGTCATCTCCCACTCCGTCCGCGCGCTGCCGCTCTACGCCTTCTACTCCGTCACGCGCATCGCCATCGCATACGTCTTCAGCCTCATCTTTGCCGTCGCTTACGGATACATTGCCGCCTACAATTCCCGCATCGAAGCCTGGATGATCGCGGTCCTCGACATCCTCCAGTCCATCCCCGTGCTCAGCTTTCTGCCCGGCGTCATGCTGGCCATGATCGCCCTGATCCCCCGTCACCAACTCGGCATCGAGTTGGGCTCCATCCTGCTCATCTTCACCGGCCAGGTCTGGAACATGGCCTTTAGCTTCTACTCCTCGCTGAAAAGCATCCCGCGTGAGATGATTGAAGCCTCCCGCATCTACCGCTACTCCGCCTGGCAGCGCTTCTGGCAACTGGAGTTGCCTTTCTCCGCCATCGGCCTAATCTGGAATTCCATCGTTTCAGTCGCTGGAGGATGGTTCTTCCTCATCGTCTGCGAGATGTTCGCCTTCCGGGGAACCAACTTCCGCCTGCCCGGCCTGGGCAGTTACCTGCAAACCGCCGCCTCGGCCAACCCTGTGGATACTCACGCCCTGCTCTGGGGATTGACCGTGTTGGTGCTCATCATCGTGGCTACCGACCAGTTGATCTGGCGTCCGCTCATTGCCTGGAGCGACAAATTCAAAATCGAGCAGACGGAATCCGCTACCCGCGTCACCTCGCCCATCCTCTCGCTGTTGCAGCGGCCCAATGCGCTCACCCATCTGCCCGCTCGCGTCTGGGGCGGAATGGAGGAGCGCATCTACCATAGGCTTTCGCAAACCCGTGAATGCCGCATCGTGCAGCCCATTGACGACGAAGCCGGCAAGCGCGGAAAGCTTCTCCAGCTATTGCTGGCTGCCTTCGCGGCTCCAGCCGTCTTGTGGGGACTTTTCCAGGCATACCAATTACTTCACGGCACCACATGGGCAGAGATTCGGCTCCTCCTGCTGGGCGCTGGAGCCACCTACCTCCGCGTAAACGCATCCATTCTCATTGCCGCCCTGTGGACCATCCCCGTCGGCGTCACCATCGGGTCTAATCCGAGATTGGCTCGCTTTCTCCAACCCATCACGCAGGTTGTAGCCTCTGTGCCGGCCACCGCGCTCTTTCCCGTCCTGATGCTGGCGTTGATTCACATGGGCGGCGGGCTCGGCGTCGGGTCTATTGCTTTAATGTTGATGGGAACGCAGTGGTACATCCTCTTCAACGTTATCGCCGGCGCCATGGCCATCCCCTCCGACCTCAAGGAGGCCGCCGCCATCTACCGCTTTACACGTTGGCAACGCTGGACAGAGCTGATCCTGCCCGGCATCTTTCCCTACCTGGTCACCGGCATGATTACCGCCTCGGGGGGAGCCTGGAACGCGTCAATTGTCTCCGAATACTTCCACATCGGCGATCAAACTCTGCAAACGCTGGGCCTGGGAGCGCAGATCAGCGCGGCCAGCGACAGCGGTAATATCTCTTCACTCCTGCTGGCTACTGTCCTGATGGCTTCCATCGTGGTCACCATGAACCGCCTGGTCTGGCGTCGCCTTTACCGCCTGGCCGAAACCCGGTATAAGCTCGAAGGATAGGGCGGCCCAAATGCCGCGCATCGGGAGGCTGCATGATTCGTGTCGGTTTGGTTGGGTTTGGGATGGTTGGGCGGGTCTTTCACGCTCCTCTGATCTCCTCGGTAGAAGGGCTGGAGCTGGCTGCCGTCATGGAGCGCGCCTCGAGCAAGGCCGCCCAGCGCTATCCCGACATCATCACCAACCGCTCTCTCGAGACAATGCTGGCCGACGCCTCGCTCGGCTTGTTTGTGGTTGCCACTCCCACCCAAAGCCATTTTGAGGTCGCCAGCCAGATTCTCCGAGCCGGCAAAAACGTCATCGTAGACAAGCCTATGTGCACCACGTCCGCCGAAATTGCTCAGCTGATGGAGCTTGCCACGGCCCATAAAGCCCTTCTTATTCCGTTCCATAACCGCCGCTGGGACAGTGACTTCCAGACAATACAGAAACTGTTGCATGAGGGTTCGCTGGGCCGTCTGGTCTACTTTGAATCTCGCTTTGACCGCTGGCGGCCCGATCCTCCGACCGATCGACTCTGGAAGGAAGACCCGGCGTCCGGCGGCGTTCTGCTCGACCTGGGACCGCATCTGGCCGACCAGGCATTGGTGCTCTTTGGCAAGCCGGAAGCGGTCTCCGCCGAGGTTCTCTGCGAGCGCGTATGGGCGCGCGCCTACGACTCCATCACCCTCCGCCTGCGCTATCCGGGCTTCTGGGTCGTTCTGGGCGCCAACTGCCTGACGACGCCTTCGCGCCCCCGCTTCCACCTGCGCGGCACAAAGGGTAACTATTGGAAATCCGGCCTCGACCCGCAGGAGGCCGCGCTGAACAAAGTCACACGCATCGACGATCCGGACTGGGGCAAGGAGCCAGACGCGGAATGGGGCACGCTCCACGTCGATGTGGGCGGCAACACAGTCACCCGGTCTATTGAACCCATCCCCGGCGACTACCGGCTCTATTACGCGGGTGTTCGCGATACTTTGCTGGGCAAGGCGCAAGCTCCAGTTCCGGCTCTGGCCGCCTGGCGCGTGGTGCGCCTGCTGGAGTGGGCCTTGGAAAGCTCGGAGAAGCGCCGCGAAATCGTCTGCGACTGGAGCAAAGAGCCTAAGTAAGCGGAACAATTAACCAGTTTAAATATGAATCTGCGTCTTACTTCTTGCTCATCGATTCTTTTTCCACTAGCGGAACCCAGAAGCGGAAGCAAGCGCCGTGTCCGGGAGCGTTCTCGACCTCGATCCCGCCGCCGTGGGCAGCCAGGATCGCGCGGCTGATGGCCAAACCCATCCCCGTTCCCTTCCCTTTTCCGGCGCCGTTCTTGCCCCGGTAAAACTTGTCGAAGATGAAGGGCAGATCGGCGGCATCGACGCCCTCGCCATCGTCCTCCACGCAAAACTCCAGCCGGTCGCTAAAGCGCCGGCTGCTGAGCAGGATGCGGCCGCCCGGCGGTGTGTGACGGGCCGCGTTCTCCAGCAGGTGGTGCAATACACGGCTCAGCAGATGTGGATCAAACAAGGCAGGCTTATTCAAATTCTCCGGCTTACCAAGATTGCCGTGATCTTCGACGGTAATCATAACTCTGTGCCTGGCCAGCGCATTCCTCGACTCCTCGACTGCCTGATCGAGTAAAGCGCGCGGATGGTGCGACACGCGGCGAACCTGGACCACGTTGGCGTCAATCTCGGCCATCTCGACAGCTTCGCCAATCAACCGATCCAGCCGCGAACTCTCCTCATCGACAATGGCCGCCAGCTCCAGCCGACCGGCCTCGTCCAATCCCTCACCCTGAACGAGCGTGGTGGCTGCGGCTCGAATAGCGGTCAAAGGCGTGCGCAACTCATGGGTCAGCGAATCGATCAGCGCAGCACGCAGCCGATCCGCCTCGCGGGCCGCCTCCAGTCGGGCAGAGGCCTCGATGGCCGTGGCGCGGGCCAGCGCGATGGCCACCTGCGCACTGACCGCCGTGGCCACCTCGCGGGAAAGTACATCGGGCCGCAAGCCCAATGCGCCCACCGGCCGCATTCCCAGCATCAACGTCATCGCTGTGAAGCCATCCGCAATGTCCGGCGCAGGATTTTGCCCCTGGGTCAAGGTCCGCAGGCTGGCCTGGATGTTCACTGGCAGCTCGGAGGTTGAGGAATAGAACAGGTCCTGGTCGCGGACGTAAAGCACCACCCCATCCAACGCGAAGAATCGCCCGATCAACCGGGGCAAGTCGCGGATCAGTCCAGCGGCGTCCTCCTGCAGCATCATCTCCTGCGAGAGTTCGTACAGCCGCTCCACGTCTTCGCGGCGCTGCTCGGCCTGGCGCGCCTGAGAGCGCGCCCGCTCAGCTACTCGGCCCACTACAACGCAACTGAGAAGGAACGAGATCATGGCCACCCATTGTTGCAAGCCCACGATTTGCAGCGTGTGAACGGGCGGCAGAAAATAGTAGTCGAAAGCAACCGCGCACAGCAGCGCGACATACAGCGCGAGTAGGATACCCGCCTGGGCGGCAAACCACACTACCAGCACTAGAAAGACCATCCCCGCAGTCGTCGAGTTGACGCCTAGCCAGACCAGCAGGCTGGTGATCGCAGCCGTAACCAGAGTGGCCGCGAGCCAGCGGGCAATATCGCGCGCATAGGAGGGCAACTGCATAATTCCACCAAGTGAATCATAAATCTCCGCCGGAAATGATGTAATCTTCTTTTGGAGTAAGAGCCATGCCGGAAAGAATTCTGGTCATCGATGACGAGCCGCAGATTACTCGCGTGCTGCGCGCCGCGCTCACCGCGCAGCGCTTTGACGTGCGCACCGCCAACGATCCGGAGGAGGGCCTGCTGCTTTTTCGCGATTGGCTGCCGGACCTGGTGGTGACCGACCTGATGATGCCCGGCCTGAGCGGTGTTGAGGTCTGCCGCGCCATTCGCGCTCAATCGGCGATTCCGATCATTGTGCTGTCTGTCCGCGACCACGAGCGCTCCAAGGTCGAGGCCCTGGACGCAGGTGCCGATGACTACGTGACCAAGCCCTTCAACATTCAGGAGTTGCTGGCCCGCATCCGCGCTCATCTGCGCCGCGCCCCGGAGCGGACAACCTCTGCATTGGAGATCGGCGATTTCGTGGTGGATGCGGAGGGCCACTCGATCACCGTCCTGGGTAAGCCCATACACCTGACGCCCAAGGAGTTTGAGCTGCTGCTACACCTGGCCCGCCACGCCGGCAAGGTGATGACCCATCGCGTGCTGCTGACTGCCGTGTGGGGCGCGCAGTCGGCTCATCAGCCGGAGTATCTGCGCGTCTTCGTAGGCCAGTTGCGCAAGAAGCTCGAAGCGGAGTCCGGCAAGCAGTACATACAAACCGAACCATGGGTAGGCTACCGCTTTGTCCCCGAGGGCTGGAGCGGAAACGAAGAGTAGCCGCGAGTGCGCCACGTTCGCAAACGGGATTGAAAGTCCTTTACATCCAATATTCGCGCAATTCTTTTTGGCGCCGCATCCCTTATGCTTTATTTAGGAATTCTTTGGGATACTCAAACAGAACGTTTGACAGAATTGTTTTTGAGTGGTGGACCAACAAGGACCCGCTCATGGAACTGCGAGACCTGAAATGCAAAATCTGATACAAGATGCAGTGATGTTGCTGTTCACGGTAGTGTTCTTCGCCTTGGCGTTTCTCTACGTCAAGGCCTGCCAGAAGCTGAGGTAACCCATGCCAATCGACATTGTCACCGTGGTTGCGCTGATTCTATCCGTCCTGCTGTTGGGTTACCTGACCCTCACCCTGCTCTTCCCGGAGAAGTTCTAGCGATGTCCCTCAACGGTTGGTTGCAGTTTGCCGTCTACTCGCTGATTCTGCTGGCCAGCGTTCGCCCGGTGGGCATCTATCTGGCCCGCGTGCTGGAAGGGGAGCGCACCTGGCTCACTCCGGTACTGCGCCCTGTCGAGCGGCTCATCTATTGGCTCTGCGGCGTGAACGCCAAGGAAGAGATGAACTGGCGCGAGTATGCCTATGCGATGCTGGGCTTTGCGGCGGTAACCATGCTGGTCACCTATGGCATCGAGCGGTTGCAGAATCTTCTACCCTTCAACCCGCAAGGACTTGCCGCGGTGGGGCCGGACCTGGCCTGGAACACAGCCGCCAGCTTTACCACCAACACCAATTGGCAGTCCTACACGCCCGAGACCACGATGAGTTATCTGACCCAGATGGCAGGTCTGGCGACGCACAACTTCTGGTCCGCGGCGGGCGGCATCGTGGTGGCAATCGCTCTGATCCGCGGCATCAAGCGGACCAATTCGGGCACTATCGGCAACTTCTGGGTGGACATGACGCGCACCCTGCTCTATGTGCTGCTGCCCGCCTCACTCATTTACGCGCTGCTGCTGGTCTGGCAGGGTGTTCCGGCGAATCTGAACGGCTATACGCAGGCTCATCCGCTGGAACAACCAACGCAGACGCAAACCATCGCGCAGGGTCCGATGGCCTCGCAGGAAGCCATCAAGATGCTGGGCACCAACGGCGGCGGATTTACTAACGCCAACAGCGCCCATCCTTTCGAAAACCCCACGCCGATCACCAACCTGCTTGAAATGCTCTCCATATTCATCATTCCGGCTGGTCTCACCTACACGCTGGGCCGCATGACCGGCTCGCCGGGCCACGGCTGGGCCGTGCTGGCGGCCATGTTCGTGCTCTTCGTCGCCGGATTTGCCACCGTCTATTGGGCCGAGTCGCAGCCCCATCCCATGCTTCACGGCGCGGCGCAATACGGCAGCGCAACCGCTCCGGCCGGCAACATGGAGGGCAAGGAGGTCCGCAACGGCATTGCCGAAAGCGCGCTGTTCGCCACCATTACCACCGACGCCAGTTGCGGCGCGGTTAACAGTATGCACGACTCGCTCACTCCGCTGGGCGGCATGGTGGTGCTCTCCAACATCATGCTGGGCGAAGTGGTCTTCGGAGGCGTGGGCTCGGGCCTGTACGGCATGTTGATTTTCGTGGTGCTCTCGGTCTTCATCGCCGGCCTCATGGTGGGCCGCACGCCGGAATACCTAGGCAAGAAGATCGAGGCCTACGACGTGAAGATGTCCATGCTGTATGTGCTCATCTTCCCGCTCATCATCCTCACGCTTGCTGCCATCTTCGTGCTCTCACCCTCCATCGGCCTCAGCAGTCTGGCCAATCAGGGGCCGCATGGGTTTACCGAGATTCTCTACGCCTTTACCTCCGGCGCGGGCAACAACGGCTCGGCCTTTGCCGGGCTCAACGCCAATACCTGGTGGTATAACGTGGCGCTGGGCTGGGACATGCTGATCGGCCGTTTCCTCATGGCCATCCCGGTGCTGGCTTTGGCCGGCAATCTGGCACAGAAAAAGAGCGTGCCTCCATCACCCGGAACCTTCCCGGTGAACACGCCGCTGTTTACCGTGCTGCTGGTTGGCGTGGTGGTGATTGTCGGCGCGCTCACCTTCTTTCCGGCGCTGAGCCTGGGGCCGATTCTGGAGCATTTGCTGCTCCACGGCAATCCCGCGCAGCTTTTCTAACCGATAACGCATCAGGACAAGGCAATACGGACTGTCATGCTGGAAAAAAAGAGTCTTTGGAACTCGAAAATCATGGCCCAGGCGCTGGTGGATTCATTCCTCAAGCTCGATCCCCGCTGGATGGTCAAGAATCCGGTGATGTTTGTCGTCGAGGTGGGCAGCGTGCTGACCACGGCGCTGCTCATCGACAACACCGTCCATCACCGCGCCGGCTTCGGCTTCAACCTCCAGATCACCCTCTGGCTGTGGTTCACGGTGCTCTTTGCCAACTTTGCCGAGGCCATGGCCGAGGGCCGCGGCAAGGCCCAGGCCGACACGCTGCGCAAGGCCAAGGGCGAGACCATTGCGAAACGATACAAGGCGGACAGCACGCTGGAAGATGTCGCCAGTGGGCTGCTTCGCCTGGGCGACGTGATCTACGTCGAGGCCGGCAAATACATTGCAGGCGACGGCGAAGTGATCGAAGGCGTGGCCTCGGTGGACGAATCGGCCATCACCGGCGAGTCGGCTCCGGTCATCCGAGAGGCTGGTGGCGACCGCTCGGCCGTCACCGGAGGCACCAAGGTTCTGTCCGACTGGATCAAAGTTCGCATCACCTCCAACCCCGGCGAGACCTTTCTGGATCGCATGATCGCCCTGGTTGAGGGCGCTACTCGTCAGAAGACGCCCAACGAGATTGCGCTGAGCATTTTGCTCTCCGGACTCACCATCATTTTTCTCCTCGCCGTGGTCACGCTCCAGCCCTTCGCCATGTACTCCAAGGCTCCGCAGACCATCTTCGTGCTGGTCTCGCTGCTGGTCTGCCTCATCCCTACCACCATTGGCGGCCTCTTGTCGGCCATCGGCATCGCCGGCATGGACCGCCTGGTTCAGTACAACGTGCTGGCCATGAGCGGACGCGCCGTCGAGGCTGCCGGCGACGTGAACACCCTGCTGCTGGACAAAACCGGCACCATCACCCTGGGCAACCGTCAGGCTACCGAGTTCATTCCTGCTCCGGATGTGAGCCACGAGCGGCTAGCCGACGCGGCCCAGCTTGCCTCGCTCTCCGACGAAACCCCCGAAGGCCGGTCGATTGTCGTTCTGGCCAAGGAGAAGTACAACCTGCGCGGGCGAGATCTTGCCGGCATCCACGCCGAGTTCGTCCCCTTCACCGCCCAGACCCGCATGAGCGGCGTCAACCTGCCGGGGACGCGAATTCGCAAGGGCTCGGCGGACGCCATCTCCCGCTTCCTCGAAGAGCAAGGCTCCTCGCTGCCCAAGAGGGTTCGCGACCAGGTCGAAGAGATTGCCCGCCTGGGCGGAACTCCGCTGGTGGTGGCCGAAAACTCCACCGCTCTCGGCGTCATTCACCTCAAGGACATTGTCAAGGGCGGCCTCAAAGATCGCTTGGCGCGCCTCCGCGCCATGGGCATCCGCACCATCATGATCACCGGCGACAACCCGCTGACCGCCGCCGTAATTGCTCGCGAAGCCGGCGTGGACGACTTTCTGGCCGAAGCCAAGCCCAAGGACAAGATGGACCTGATCAAGCGCGAGCAAGGCAAGGGCAAATTGGTAGCCATGACCGGCGACGGCACCAACGACGCGCCGGCGCTGGCCCAGGCCGACGTGGGCGTGGCCATGAACTCCGGCACGCAGGCCGCCAAGGAAGCCGGCAACATGGTCGATCTGGACTCCAACCCCACCAAGCTCATAGAAATCGTGGAAATCGGCAAGCAGCTTCTGATGACGCGAGGCGCTCTGACTACCTTCAGCATCGCCAATGATGTGGCCAAGTACTTCGCCATTATCCCCGCCATGTTCATGGCCGTTTTTCCGGCGCTCAAGGCGCTCAATATCATGCACCTTGCCACCGCGAACTCGGCTATTCTGTCGGCGGTCATCTTTAACGCCGTCATCATCGTGGCGCTCATCCCGCTGGCCCTCAAGGGCGTCAAGTACGAGCCCAAGCCGGCTGATGTTTTATTGCGCCAGAACCTGCTGCTTTTTGGCGTCGGAGGAATCATCGTACCCTTCATCGGCATCAAGGCCATCGACATGTTTTTGGTAGCCCTGCACCTGGCGTAAAACTCGCGGGCGTTGCCCGCAAGGAGATGTACCGTGCATTCGGTCTGGAAGACATCAATTCGCTTCACCCTCGTGACCACGGTCCTTCTGGGACTGGGCTATCCTTTGCTGGTCACCGGCATCGCGGGCGTGATCTTCCCCCGCCAGGCCGGCGGCAGTCTCGTCCACAAGGACGGCCTGAAAAACGGTCCGGTTATCGGCTCCGAGTTGCTGGCCCAGAGCTTTACCAGTGACCGCTACTTCCATCCCCGGCCTTCGGCCAACAGCTACGACGCGCAAAACTCCGGCGGCTCCAACCTGGCTCAGTCCAGCAAGACGCTTGTCACGCGCATCCAGTCTGACATCGACAAGCTGGCCGCGCAGAATCCCGGCAAGCCGGTGCCCATTGACCTGGTAACCACCTCCGCCTCCGGACTCGATCCTGACATCACTCCCGACGCTGCTAAATTCCAGGCTCCCCGCGTGGCCAAGGCGCGCAACCTGAGCGAAGAGACCGTTCTCAAGCTCATCGAGCAGCACATCACCAAACGCCAGTTGGGCCTGCTTGGCGAACCGCGCGTTAACGTCCTCAAACTCAACCGCGATCTCGACAAGCTGGCAAAATAACCAGTTTCCTGCCGATTCTCACGTGGCACTGCTCTGGACCGAGGCTTTCCGGCAGCTTACCATCGTCTCATGGATGCTCTGATTCTGGACGGACAGCCGCTGACGCTGGCTGAAATTGAGGCTGTTTCACTCACCCGACGCCCCGTTGCCATCGCGCCTGCCGCCTTGACCCGCGTGACCCAGGGCCGAGCGCTGATCGAAGAGATTCTGACGGCCGGGGAGACGGTTTATGGGGTCAATACCGGCTTCGGCAAGCTGTCAGATGTGCGGGTTCCAGCCGGAAGTCTGGCGCAGTTGCAGACCAACCTGGTGCGCAGCCATGCCGGCGGGGTAGGCCAGCCGCTTTCCGAGGCTGAATCGCGGGCCATGCTGTTGCTCCGCGCCAATGTGCTGGCCAAAGGCTTCAGCGGCTGCCGCCCTGCCCTGGTGGAGCGGCTGGTAGCGCTCTTGAACGCCGGCGTGCATCCGGTGATTCCCGAAAAAGGCTCGGTGGGCGCGTGCGGCGACCTGGCGCCCTTGGCTCACCTCGCGCTAGTCGTCATCGGCGAGGGTGAGGCGTTTTACCAAGGTGAGCGCATGGCCGGCGACGAGGCGCTCAAGCGAGCCGGATTGCAGCCCATTGTTCTTGCGGCCAAGGAGGGCTTAGCGTTGCTGAACGGGACGCAGGCCATGACCGCCGTGGGCGCATTGGCCGTAGCACGCGCCAGGCGCGTGGCGCAGTTGGCCGATTTGGCAGGGGCCATGAGCCTTGAAGCCCTGATGGGCACGCCAGCCGCCTTCGATCCGCGCATCCAGCAGGCTCGCCCACACCGGGGACAGATTCGGGCGGCGGAGCACCTGGTTGAGTTGCTTGCCGACTCGCCGATTCGAGAGTCGCATCGTAAGGCGGATATGCGCGTGCAGGACGCCTATTGCCTGCGCTGCATGCCGCAGGTGCATGGAGCGGTGCGGGATGCGCTGGAGCATGTGCGCGGAATCCTGGAGATTGAGGCGGGTTCGGCTACGGATAATCCCTTGATATTTTCTGAAATCGCCTCCAAAAAGCAAAACCGCGGAGCGATTCTGTCAGGAGGAAATTTTCATGGGGCGCCGCTGGCCTATGCATTTGATTATGCGGCCATTGTGCTCACCGATCTGGCCGGCATCACCGAGCGGCGCATCGACCGTCTGCTGAACGTGGACATCAACGAGGGTCTGCCGGCCTTTCTGTCGCATGATCCGGGACTTTCGTCGGGCTTTATGATCGCGCAGATAGTGGCCGCGGCGCTCATCAACGAGTGCCAGGTGCTCGCCCACCCCTCGTCGGCGGGCAGCATTCCTACCGATGGAGGCAAGGAGGATCATGTCTCCATGGGCATGACCGGGGCGCTCAAGCTGCGCCAGATTGTGGAGAATGTCGAGCGGGTTGTGGGCATCGAGCTGATGTGCGCTGCGCAGGGGCTGGAGTTTCGCAGGCCGCTCCGGGCCAGCCGGGAGGTGGAGCGTGCTCACGCAGTAGTGCGGGCGATTGTGCCGCGGCTGGATGAAGACCGGGTTCTGGCGCACGATATTGAGGCCATGGCGGCAGCCGTCCGTGCTGGAGCCTTCAATGCCTGGTGCAAATAGGCTCCAATTGCCTCCCAATTTGGTGCAAAACTAGGTCTTTCCCAGAATGGCGCCCACCTTTCAGGAATCGTGAATCATGGCCTAATCCATTCAAAAAAAGCCATATAGAGGTGTTCCGGGCTAAAAGTGAAGGACACGAATGTTCTCAAAAATGTGCAATTTTGCTATTGATTTCTGAAGAAAAAATCCGTAAAATAAGAGTCGTGGTTAATTCTCCGGGCCTGTTATATCCCCGGCCCGCGATTCTGGATTTATTGGCAACAGACCTTCTCTAAGGACAGCAAATCGATGGCAAAGCGTCGTGGAAATCCAAATTGGGGCAAGCCGGAGCCCATCGGCCCGGTTGTGCCTACGGTGACCTCCTTCGAGCAGATCGTGAAGGAGTTCAAGCTCAGCCCGGATATGTACATCCGGTCCACCCGTCTGCGGGAGTGGGCTCGCCGCAACAAGAATTCCAAGTACATCCCCGAGGCTCTTCTTGAAGCCTGGGGTTTTGAGATTGAATCAGCTTTGTAAGCCATTCCCATTTCTGCGTGTTTCCAGTGAAAGCGCCGCCTTCGGGTGGCGCTTTTGCTGTCTGCGCCTGCCATCGGCGAGAATGGAAGAGCCGATGCCAGAAACCGCACGCACCTTCGAGCCTCCTTTTACCGATGTTCCCGGCGCACTGGCCGAGATTCGCGCCGGCCGCATGATCGTTGTGGTTGACGATGAAGACCGGGAAAACGAGGGCGACCTGACGCTGGCCGCCGAGTTTGTCACGCCGGAGGCCATCAACTTCATGGCCAAGCATGGCCGCGGATTGATTTGCCTGGCGCTGACCGAGGAGCGCGCGGATTATCTGCGCCTCTTTCCCATGACGCAGCAGAACACCTCTCGGTTTGGCACGGCGTTTACCGAGTCGATTGAAGCGCGCGAGGGCGTGACCACCGGCATCTCCGCCTACGACCGGGCGCACACCATCCGCACGGCTATTGCGCCGCGCTCCACCGCGGCTGACCTGGCCCGCCCCGGCCACGTTTTTCCGCTGCGCGCCCGACGGGGTGGCGTGCTGGTGCGCGCCGGGCAAACCGAGGCTTCGGTTGATCTGGCGCGGATGGCGGGGCTGAATCCCTCCGGCGTGCTCTGCGAGATCATGAAAGACGACGGAACCATGGCCCGCGTTCCTGATCTGATTCCCTTCTGCAAGGAGCACGCGCTGCGGATTCTAACCGTGGCGGAGCTGATCCGCTACCGGCTGCGGCACGAGCGCTACATTGTGCGCGCCGGCGAAAGCCGCATCCAGACGCGTTACGGCGAGTTCCGCATGATCGCCTACGAGAGCGAGGTGAACGGCGGCGAGAGCCACATCGCGCTGGTGCGAGGCGAGCTTTGCCCCGATTGCCCGGCCTTCCACGCGGGCTCCGCCACCGGCCAGGCGGAAAATGGATCGTCTGCCCCGGCAGAGTTGCGCCAGCCCTGCGAGCGTCCCGTTCTGGTTCGCGTTCATACCCGCTGCACTGCGGGCGATGTCTTTGCCGCCGACTGTGATTGCCGCGAGATTCTGGATCAATCGCTGCGCATGATCGCCGAGGAAGGATGCGGAGTGCTGCTCTACCTGCACAACACCTCGCGGGGCTTTGAGATTGACCGCGCGGCGACGCCGGAGAGCGCTTTTGAGCCTGGCGGTGCGGCGGCTTGCAAGGCTGCGCCGGAGTTGAACGCCGGTCAGCTTGTCCTGCATCAGGAACTGCGCGCGCGTGAAGGCTCGCAGGCCCGTACCGGGCGCATTCTGAGAGCCATCGGTTTGGGCGGCCAGATCTTGTCGGACCTGGGCATCCGGCGCATCCGTCTGCTGTCGAATACCCCCATGCACATTCCCGCTTTGGAGGGGTTTGGCCTGGAAATCGTCGAGCAAATGGCGATTCCTGTGAAAACTCATTCCATAAAAGCATGACGCTGGAAGTTCACTCTTCGACCTTATCCCCTTCGCCCGGAGCGAGGAATAGGTTCGCCTCTAACCCATGCTGGCGCGTGTAGAGGTCGTAGTATCGGCCGCCGAGGGCAAAAAGCTCCGTGTGGTTGCCGCGTTCGACGATCACTCCGCCTTCAACGACGAGAATCTGGTCAGCGCGGCGAATGGTCGATAGGCGGTGGGCAATCACAAACGTTGTGCGCCCCTGCATCAGTTGGCTCAAGCCCGCCTGAATCATGGCTTCGGACTCGGAATCGAGCGAACTAGTAGCCTCGTCGAGTATAAGAATCCTCGGCTCGGCCAGCAGCGCGCGAGCGATGGAAAGCCGCTGGCGCTGGCCGCCGGAAAGCTTCACGCCACGCTCGCCCACCAGGGTGTCATAGGCCTCCGGGAAGCGCTCGGCAAATTCGTCCACGCGGGCCGTGCGGCAGGCAAAAAGAAACTGCTCCTCGGTGGCATCAGGCCGTGAAAACAGAATGTTCTCCTTGATCGTCCCGTCGAATAGGAACGAGTCCTGCAATACCACGCCCAATTGCGTGCGAAAGGAATCCAGGTTGACATGAGCCAGATCCACCTCATCGACCAAAACACGGCCTCTGGACGGCGTGTGGAAGGCGCATATAAGACTGATAATAGTAGACTTACCTGAACCCGACGAACCTACAAGCGCGGTTACCGTTCCCGGCTCGGCGGTGAAGCTGACGCCATGCAGCACGGGCTTATCCGGATCGTAGGCAAACTCAACATCCTCAAAGCGTACATTGCCCTGGATGGGCGGCATCTTCACGATGCGGCCAGGGCTCTGATTCTCCTCCGGCTCGGCCATGATTTCGTTGGTGCGATCCAGGCCGGCAAAGGCCTCGGTCAACTGCGTGCCGATGTTCACGATCTGGAAGACCGGCGCAATCATGAAGGCGAGAAATACGTAGTACTGAAAGTAAATGCCGGTGGTCCATGTCTTGCCGAAGATAAGATGGCCGCCAAGCCACATGACCAGCGCCGAGACCAAGCCGAGTACAGTGGTGGAGGCAGCTGAGAGTGTGCTGGTCATGGTCAGCGACTTCATCACGTTGGCCAGCAGACGATCCACGCCTGCCGAGAAGACCTTTGCCTCGCGCTCCTCGGCGTGATAGCCCTTGATGACGCGCACGCCGCCCAGCGACTCGGTCAGACGGCCGGTCACCTCAGCATTGATTTTGGCGCGCTCGCGAAAGATGGGGCGGATGACCCTGAAGCCATATTGCAGGACAAAGACGAAGACGCCCAGCACCGCGAAGACAGTCAGTGTAACGACAACACTCAGATGCAGGAGGAAGATAAACGCCAGCACGGCGGTCAGCAGGCCGCCTACAAACTCCACCAGGCCCGTGCCCACCAGGTTGCGCACCCCCTCCACGTCGGTCATGATGCGCGCCACCAGCGTGCCGCTGCGGTTCTCGTCGTAGTAGGAAACGGAAAGCAAGCCCACGTGGCGCTGCACCTTGCAGCGCATCTCTGCGATCAGCCGCTGACCGGCCTTAGAAAGCAGTTGTGTAAGCGAGAAAGACGTAATGGCCTGCACCACCATGGCCCCGAAGACCAGGACGATGAAGATGGGCAGCAGGTCAGGCCGCGGATGATCTTTAGAAAACACCGTGTCGATCAACGGCCTTGAAGTGACTGGAAGCACCAACCCGGCGAGGCGGTTGATGACCATGAGGCACATTCCGCCCACTAGCAATCCTTTACGCGGGGCTACCAGTGCTTTGATTTGCGGCCACAACTTCTTCAGGTTGGGCTTTCGCTTGGGCAGATCAGCCTGAGCCGCGCGCGCGCCGCCTCCTCGCGGCGAGCGCTCCGCGCGCCCGCCCATGCTTATCCCGCCGCCAGGCCCACGCAATCCGCCCATCCGCTAGACCTTCCCGGAGCGCCGTGCGGCGGAGAAGGAGCGTGCGCAGAGAAGCAAGTAGATCAGCAAGAGCGTGGTCATCGCGAGCTTGGATGCCATAGCGGCCATTTCGGCCGTATTGGCAAATGTAGCGCGCACATAGCTGTATACCACTTCAATGGCGCCGTCCAGAAAACCAAGCAGGCCTATGGCCACGTTAATATGCATGAACAATTTGCGCCGTTTTTCGCTCGGACTGATGGCCAACAGGCCTCCAAAGCCCAGGGCAACGCCGATCCAGGCAGGGATCAGAGCGGTGGGGTACAAGCTGCCTGTACCCATATAGCCAGCCAGGCCGAGGGCAATCAATAGAACCGCAAAAAACAATGTCACTTTTATCATGTGAACCCTCCATTCCTTATTCTTTCATCTGTTCTGCATCGTAAATCCAGGAAATTTGAATATATTGTCCCGTGCGTTCATAAACAGCCGGAAACTTGCTGATGGGGATGGGAGAAAGCTGACGCGCGGGGAGGAACAGTTGGAAGTCAGCATTCACCAGAGACAGAACACTGGCTCAACCATAACATAAGGAGCAGATACGAAAGAAGATGCGGCGCAATTTGTTAGTCTTGTATGGCTGCCCCCCAGGGATTCGAACCCCGATATGCTGATCCAGAGTCAGCTGTCCTGCCGTTGAACGAGGGGGCAACAAGAACGCACAGGCTTATCTTGCAGCCATGCTGGCATGGGTCGCGGCAGGGCGCCGACAACCAAAAAGCCAACTAGTTCATCATAATGGGGATTCTCTGCCCTGGTCAAACCCGTCTTGATTGCAGCGATTTTGAAGCGTTCCTTAAGAAACTATAGATAGTGAAACTATCCAAACTTAGCCGCAAAAAGCGCGGCGAAGACGGGGCACAATTCTATTCCCTGTTCCCTACTCCCTGCCGGGGTCCCCGGCGAGTGATCTGTGCTCGCTGGGGCGGCTATTCCCTGCCTTTTCACTCCTCGCGCAGCACTTGCAGCGGCCGCAGGCCGAGGATACGGTAGCTTGCTATCCAACCTGTTGCCGTGGCCAATACCGCCGTTCCGGCCAACGCAACCAGCGTTGCTGTCCAATCTACCCGGAAACTTATTTCCAGATTGCGCAGCAGTACACGCGTCAGTAGATTGGCAAAGACCACTCCCACTGACCCCGCCAGCAGGCCAAGCACGCTGAATTCCACGCTAAAGGTGCGGACGATTCTCAAGCGAGTCGCGCCCAACGTCTTCAGCACCACCGCCTCACGCATGCGCCGGAAGCGCGTGCTGGCGATGCTCGAAGCCAGAATCATCAGCCCGGCAAAGATGGAGAAGCCGGCCAGAAAACGCACCACGAACGTGATCTGATCGACCACGCTTTCGATGCGCTCCAGCACATCGGCCAGGTTGATCACCGTCACCATTGGATAGACCGCAAACAGCGCACGCTCCATCGCCGCCACCTGTTTGGGATCAACGTGCGCCCCGCCGTACCAGGTGGCCGGCTGGTCCTTGAGCAGGCCTGAAGGCAGCACGAATGCCACGCGCGCTCCCATGTGCTGCCCATCGGCGCGATAGATAGCGGCAACTTTAAGCGCCCGTGCCGTGCCGCCCACATCCATCTCGACCGTCGAGCCAAGTCCCAAATGCAACCGCTGCGCGGTGCCTTCGCCTACAGCCAACTCCGCCGCGCGGCAATCAGTCCACCACTTGCCTTGCGTTATCTTGTCGCCCGCAGGAGGCGCATCGGCCCAGCTTAGTTCAGCGTTTTCCAGCATCCGGCGGGGGAAATGCTGCTCCTTCAGTTGATCCAGAGTATGACCATTCAGCGACACAAAGCGGCCGGTCACCACCGGTATCAGGTCCAGCGCCTGGCTCACTCCCGGTTGATGCGCAAAGAACTCCTTCACGCCGGCAACTTCCTCGGTGGTTACATCAATCAAGAAAACATTGGGCAGCTTGGGCGAAGCCGTCTCGCGCAGATCGCGCAGCAGCAACGACTGCATCAGGTAGACCGTTAGGATCAACATCACGCCCGTGCCCAGCGCGGCCAGAACCGCAGCAGATTGATTTCCCGGCCGGTAGAGATTCGCCAGCCCGTGACGTAAAAACGACGGCAGCCTAAGTCGGACGCGATTAAGCAGAAAGCGCAGTGTTCGTAGCGCTACAGCCGCCAGCGCCAACAATACCACCAAGGCAATCGTGAAGATCAGCGCAAACCAGCCGCCCACCGTGGCCGAGTCGGACAGCGCCCATGCTATTCCGCCCAGCGCGGCGATTACGATCGCTGAAATTCCCAATTGCAAACGGCGTGCCCACCAACGGGCAAACCAGCCACCGATGCCATCAGGACCCTGCTCCACCAACCGGCGCAAAACCAGCACCGGCCTGACATTCCGCACGTCCAGCAGCGGCGGCAAACAGAAGAGCAAGGTCGTCAATAGTCCAGTTCCCATCCCGGCGGCAATCGAGCGCCAGGGAAATTCAAGTGTTGAGTGAACCAGCAGCAGTTTGCCGATGACAGCCGGTAAAGCGGTCATCACGCCCAAGCCCGCGGCCACGCCCACGAGACCTCCGGCCAGGCCCAGACCTAATGTTTGCAGGAGGAAAATTCGCAGCAAATCGCCGGAATTAGCGCCCACAGCCTTCAGAATGGCCAGCATGTCCATGCGCTGCTCCAGATGGGCGTGCATGGCCATGGCCACGCCGATGGCTCCCAGCACCATGGCGACCAAACAGATCAGGCTCAAAACTGCGGTTGCGTTGTCCAAGCCCCGGTTCAGACCCGGATTGCCCTCCCGGTAGTCCATCACCTGCGCGTCGGGCAGCGCCGTCTCCACCTGCCTGCGCAATGCGACGGGATCGGCTTGCGGCGGCAGCTTCATCAGCAGCTTTTGACTGGCCCGGCTCCCCGGAGCCAGCAGGCCGGTGCGCTCAAGCGCTTCCTGCGAGATCATCACCCGAGGTCCCAGTCCCGCTCCGGCGCTGAGGCGGTCCGGTTCCTGTTTCAGTACAGCGGTAATGCGGAAGCTTCTGCCGCCCAATCGCAGAGTCTGGCCCACCCGTGCATTCAGACGGATGAGAAACTCCTCGGCCACCACTGCCGAGTAGCCATCCAGAGCCTGCTTCAGGCTCATCGAGGGCTCCAACTCGGCCACGCCGTAATACGGATATTCAGCAGGGTCCACGGCCTTGAGCGAAACCAGCAGCGGCACCGGATCCGGCGGGACAGAAGCCATAGAAACCGTCTCCGTCACCCAAGTCGTGCGAATCCCTGCGGGTTGCGCGATGGCCGCAATTCTGTCCTTTTCCTCGGCTGTCGGTTGATGGAAGAGCCGCGCGCTCAGATCGCCGGCCATCAGCGACCGCGCTTCCGTGCTCAGCGTCCGCCGGAAGCTCTCGCTGAAGCCGCGCACGCCGACAAGCGCAGCTACGCCCACGGCCACGGACAGCACCACAAAACCAAACTTTCCCGGCGCAGAGCGCAAATCCCTCCAGCCAATGGCGCCAGCTCGGTTCCAACTCAACGCGCGCTTAGCCATTGTTCTCCTGACCTTGAACCGCAACCGCACTCGGCCTCATTGTCGGCCCGGAATAGGGCAGCGTGTCTTCTACGATCATTCCGTCGCGCAGCACAATCTTTCGGTCGGCGCGGCTGGCAATCTCCGGATCGTGCGTCACCAGCACCAGCGTCGTCCCCGCCTTGCGTTTGCGCTCCAGCAGGAGGTCCAGCACCAGCCGTCCGTTAGTAGAGTCCAGATTCCCGGTCGGCTCATCGGCCATCACAATCGGTGGCTCTACGACAAAGGCCCGCGCCAGCGCCACCCTCTGCTGCTCGCCGCCCGATAGTTGCACCGGGTAGTGGTCCACTCGCTCCGTGAGGCCCACATCGTCCAGCAATCGCCGCGCCTGAGCGATCCCGCTGCCCTCCGCGTTCAGTTCATAGGGCAGCAGCACGTTTTCCAGAGCCGTCAACGTCTCGATCAACTGATAGGACTGAAAGACGAAGCCGATCTTCTCTCCGCGCACGGCGGCCAGCTCTGCCTCTGCCAGATTGTGGATCGGCATCCCGTCCAGCCAGATTTCTCCGGAACTTGGCGAGTCGAGGCCCGCCATCAGGCCCAGCAACGTGCTCTTGCCGCTGCCGCTCGCGCCCAGGATAGCCACAAACTGGCCAGACGGAATGGTCAGGGTGATCCCTTTGAGAATCTCCACCCGCCGCGCGCCGTTCTGAATCCACTTCTTCGCCTCCCGAACCTCGATCACTCTGCCCGCCTCCTGAATCTGTTTTATCTTCGCTACACTGTACTTGTGTACGTTTGCCGCTCACTGATTGTTTCGTTTGGTTTGATTCTACTGGCCGTCGCGCCACTGAGGGCCGCCGACCTGCCGGTTCTGGTCTGCTACGGCGACAGCATCACCGCCGGTCACGGCCTGGAAACCGGCCAATCCTTTCCCGACGCGCTGCAACGCGACCTAGACCGCCGCGGCTACCACTACAAGGTCAACAATCAGGGTACCAGCGGCGCCACCACTAAGGACGCCGTCGCAAATCTTCGCTCCATCCTGCTGATGCACCCCCAAATCGTGATCGTCGAGTTTGGCGGAAATGACGGCCTCCGCGGCCTGCCCCTGGCTGAGACCCGCCGCAACCTCGACGCTGTGTTGACGGCGCTTGAAAAGGCTCACGTCAAAACCCTGCTGCTCGGCATTACCCTGCCGCCCAACTACGGCAAAGATTATATCCAGCAGTTCGAGCAGATCTTCCGCGATCTGGCGAAAAAACACCACACTGCCTTCATTCCCATGATCTATAAAAACCTGGTCAATGTTCCCGGCACGATCCAGCCCGACGGCATCCACCCCACCGCCAAAGGCTCGGAGATCATCGCGCGGACGCTGCTGCCGGCGCTTGTGCCGTTGCTTCGCAAAGGTCAGTGAATATTGGAAAGTGAACAGTAATCAGTAATCGCAACGCTGGACCGCACTTGTTGTCTCCACATAAGCTCGAACTCAGCAGAACAAACTGACCACAGACCACTGTTGTCACCCCATCCCCACAACCGGCTGAAAGAGCGTTCCGGCAACTCTTTTGGCGATTCCAACCAGCTCATGCTGGCCAGCGAAGACTTTGACCAGCGGCGCGCTGGAAAACTCCGGAAGGTTAGCCTGCGCGCCATTGCGCAGGCGTCCGAGTGCCAGAGTGTCGCCGGTAACCGAGGGCATCTCCGGCAATAAGCTGCGCGGAGGCACGCACAATGTCTCCAGCGCACCGACGTTTCCGGCCATAGGTTTCAACTCGTCCAGTGAATGCGCGTCGGCCAGCGTGAAGACCCCCGCCTGGGTGCGGCGCAGGCTGCTGAGATGTGCTCCGCAACCGAGGTTCTGGCCCAGTTCATGGGCTACCGAGCGCATGTAACCCCCAGCGCTGATGGTGATCGTGAAGCTGGCTTCTGCCCCTGTCATCGCGATGATTTCAAAAGAGGTTATACGGACCACGACGGCTTTCAGGTCCACAGCCTTGCCTTCGCGGGCCAGCTTGTAAGCGGGCTTGCCGGCAATCTTCTTTGCGGAGAAGGGCGGCGGCATCTGCTCTATCTCGCCATGAAACTGGCTGGCAGCCGCGCGCACCTGATCGAGCGACAGAACAGGATTTGAGTCAGGCCCGGCAGGCTCGCCCTCAACGTCATAGGTGTCCGTCGCGAAGCCGAAGCGAATCGTCCCGCTGTAGCTCTTTTCCGCTGAGGAGAAGTACTGCGCCAGGCGGGTAAACTTGCCCAGCAGCAGGGGCAGAACGCCGGTAGCCATGGGGTCCAGCGTACCCAGGTGGCCGATGGAGCGCTCGCCGGTAATTCTGCGCAGGATTCCCACCACGTCGTGGCTGGTCATGCCGGACGGTTTGTCGATAATGAGAAGCCCGTTCACATCTTTACTTTAGATGACGGACCTTTCCGTTCATACTCCGCCAGAATCTGGCTGCCGCACCAGCGACAGAAACTCCAGGCGCGTCTCTTTCTGGCGGAAGCAACCGAGCATGGCACTCGTTACGGTAGACGAGTGCTGCTTCTCGATGCCGCGCATCATCATGCAGAGGTGGCGGGCCTCGATGACCACGCCCACGCCGAGCGGCTGGATGGCGTTCTGGATGGCGTCCGCAATCTCGCGAGTGAGCCTCTCCTGAATCTGCAAACGTCGAGCAAACACTTCAACTAATCGCGGTATCTTGCTGAGGCCAATGACCTTACCTTTGGGGATATAGGCCACGTGGACCTTGCCAAAGAAGGGCAGCATATGGTGCTCGCAGAGCGAGAAGATCTCGATGTCCTTGACGATGACCATCTCGTCGTAGTCCTCGTCAAAGAGCGCCCCGCGCAGAATTAATGACGGGTCCTCTCCGTAGCCTTTGGTCAAAAAGGCCATCGCCTTTTCCACGCGGCTGGGTGTGGCCAGCAACCCATGGCGGTTGGGATCCTCTCCCAACCGGCTCAGAATCTCGCGATACATCTGGGGAATGCTGAACGCGCCCAGGCCTTCATCCGTCTCAACTGCCCGGCGAACAGGCTTGCTCACTGCTATCGGCTGCGCCATGTTTGTCATCCTCCCTGGGGAATAGGGCATTGTTTTCACTCGCCTTCGCACTCAAAAGAATTGTTCTCTGTCTCTTCCACGCGCACTCGCTCCAGTTTGCCAACGGGTATCTCGTCCTTCAACAATGCAAAGACCGTTCTACAGAGATTCTCGGTCGTCGGCACGCGATTCACAAACAACGGGTCCAGATTCAGATTAGCGTGGTCGAAATGCTCGATTACGCGGCTGCGCACCGCGTTATCCAGCGCGACCATGTTGATGACCATCCCAGTCTCCGGGTTCACTGCTCCAACCACCAGCACTTCCACTACATAATTGTGTCCGTGGCCGTGTGGATTGTTGCACTTACCGTAGGCCGCACGGTTCTCCTGGGTCGAGAGCGCATCCGTGTTTAGCCGGTGGCTGGCGGAGATGGTGTAGCGGCGGCCAAAATATGCCCTCACGGTTCACCTCGATATTCAGCAAAGATCTCCGGCGTCTCGTAGACCCTCACCCGGCTCAGTCGCGCTACGCCTGCGGCATTCACAGACGGTTCCAGACGCTTCCACGCCGCAATGGCTATGTTCTCCGTGGTAGGTATCGCCGCTGCGAAATCAGGCGTCTCTAAGTTTAGATGGCGATGATCCCATGCCGCCAGCACCTCGCGCTCGATTATGTCCTTCAGCCACTTAAGATCGACGACGAAGCCGGTCACCGGGTCCGGCTCGCCCGCTACCGTGACCTCCAGCGTGTAGTTGTGCCCATGGCCGTTGCGATTGGCGCAACGGCCAAAGACGTGCTCATTCTTCTCTTTGGTCCACGCCGGATTCCAGTAATAATGCGAAGCGGAGAATGTGGCCCGGCGCGTCAGGTAAATCATTCTGACCCCTCATTGAGAAGATGCTTGAACCCCGGTCAAGGCTTCAACGTTTGAGCTTCCAGCTGCTTTACGCCGCGTACTCCCGCCCCTTCCAGCTTACCCGCTTCAGGATGCGGTGCTGGCACCAACTACCAAAAAGAAGCGACACAAACAACGGCAATCCCAGCGGCGCAAGGGCGCAATTGAGGAAGGAAAAGTTGCTCTTGGCCACACGGCCATAGAAGCGGAAGAGGTTGCGCACCCACACCAGCGCCAGAACCCAGCCGGCGATCAGCCATTGCGCCGAATGCGCGAAGATGCGCGCGTTCCAGAACTCCACCGCCAGCAACGGCAACGCCGCCAGCAGCAGAATATCGATCAGCCGCCAGACGGCCAGCGCCAGGCAGTTGTCAAAAAGCAACACCAGGTTCTTGGTCCAGCCCTCAATCATCGCCGCCGTCGAGCGGTACATGTGCGTGGAGACGGCGTCCTCGGCATAACGGAAGCGCAGACCGACCTTGCGCCGCTTGGCCAGGAAGGCCAGCTCCACGTCTTCCAGAACCTTTTCGGAGACTGCCGCGTGTCCGCCGAGCCGCCGGTAAGCCTCCCGTTCGATCAGCAGAAACTGGCCGTTGGCCGCGGCAATGCGTTCGGCGGGGTCGGAGACCTTGGCCGGAGGATAGGCCATGGCTAATTCACAAAATACCAACGGCATCAGCGCTCTCTGCCAAAACCCGCTCACCATCTGCCGCGGCGAGTAGCTCAACATGCCCACCTTGTGCCGTTCGGCCTCATGCAGCGCCCGGTGCAGATTGCCCGGCTCGTGAAGAGTGTCCGCGTCGGTAAAGAGCAGCCAACGTCCTCGCGCCCGTTTGGCTGCCGTCCAGATAGCGTTGTTCTTGCCGGTCCAGCCCTCCTCCAGCTTGTCCGCTTCGAGTACGGTGATCCCCGCAAAGCCGCGGGCAATCTCAGCGGTCCAGTCGGTCGAGTGATCGTCCACTACCATCAGTTCCCAGTCACGTCCAAGTTTGAAAATCTTCTCGGACTGGCTGACCAGCGACTGAAGGCAAGCGGCAAGGCAGTCTTCCTCGTTGCGCGCCGGAATGATGACGGTCAGCTCCAGCAGCTTCTTCGGTTCGGGCTGGGCAAAAATAGTTCCTGGGACCGTTCCCCACTGCACCGGTTGCTCCGCAGGCGCTTCGGAAAGCCCTAGCACGGGCTTGAAACCGTCCTTTCCAACCGCTGCGCTTTCCCGCTCCCTCTTCATCGTCCACCGTCGTTTCCGTTGGGGCCTTTTGCTCGTTATTATAGAGATGTGCGGCTCCCTCGGCTCTTCTCTCTCACTTTGCTCGTGCCGTTGGCCATGGTACCCGGCTGTGATCGCGGAGCGCATCCTGCCCTGACCGGCCAGGTAGCCCCGGACTTCAACCTCTTCGACGGCTCTACCACCGTCCACCTAGCCAGCTACCGGGGCCGCGTGGTGCTACTCAACTTTTGGTGGAGTCAGTGCGCGCCGTGCGTTCAGGAGATGCCCTCCCTGCTCGAATTGCACCACGACCGGCCCGATCTGGCTATCCTTGCCGTCAGCATCGATGATGACCCGGAGACCTACAGCCGCTTTCTCGTCCGCCACCACGTGGACCTGATCACGGTCCGTGATCCTGCCCAGACCGCCGCAAAGCTTTACCACACAGAGGGCTGGCCGGAGACCTACATCATCGACCGCCAGGGCTTCATCCGCCGCAAGGTCGTCGGCCCTCAGGATTGGGGCAGCCCGGAAATCCGTGCTTATCTAAAAAGCCTGTAGTGTCTGATTTTCTGACTCCGAAATTGAGCCTATATTGACTTTTCGTATAGTGTGCGCATACACTATACGAGTGATCAAAAGCTACCGTCACAAAGGCTTGCAGAAGTTCGCAGAGACGGGGTCTAAGGCGGAAATCAGACCAGAGCATGCGGCCAGATTGCGCATCTTACTGACGGCTTTGGATGCAGCCGTAGCGGCAAGCGATATGAATTCGCCAGGGTACAATCTGCATCCGCTTCGCGGTAGCCTGGAAAACCACTGGTCCGTCTGGGTAAGCGGCAACTGGAGGATTACCTTCACCTTCGAGCGTACCGATGTGATTCTCGTCGATTACCTGGACTACCACTAAGGAGGAAAGAAATGATCTTCAATCCCGCACATCCCGGCGAAGTGCTGCGCGACTACCTGGGAGAGATGAGCGTTTCCGACGCGGCCTCCCGGCTTGGTCTGACACGCGCCCATCTGTCGCGCATCCTGAATGGACACGCTGGCATCACCGCCAACACGTCCTTGCGGCTATCAGCGGCCTTGGGCACCTCGCCTGATTTCTGGCTGAAAATGCAGATGAACCATGACCTCTGGCAGGAGCAGCAGCGGCCAGCAGCGTTCAAGGTGCTTCCGTTTCCACGCAGAGAGGCTTGCGAGGCTCAGTAAGGCTTCGCCTTGTTATCATTTCCCTATGACCTCAGTGGAAATTCATTTTCATTATGCTGCCCCGCCTACGGAGGCGGTGGCCCGCGCGCTGGCTAACGTCCGCGAGGTCTACGGCATTCGACGGGTTACCTTCGACCGCGCCGCCGGCACGCTGCGCGTGGAGTACGACGCTACCCGGCTCAACGCCGCAGCCGTGAAGAAGCTGGTGCGCCAGGCAGGCCTTGAGGTCAATGCCGAACTGCCCTTGATTCCCGCGCAACCGCCTCAGGCGCAGGCACCCGCGGCCTGAAAGCCGCCATTGCGCGGCTCCCGGAACCCTGATATTCTGTCAATGGTTTCGCTTGAAGCCTCGCGTGTGCGCCCGTAGCTCAGCTGGATAGAGCGACTGGCTACGAACCAGTAGGTCGGGAGTTCGAATCTCTCCGGGCGCACCATTCATTCCTCGGTCCGTAGTTTTCCCAGGCATGCAACCATAGCGGCAATGACCGCTAGTTGTTGCGTTATCATTTACTCCCTCTCCTAATGAAAAGAGCGAAGCGTCTGTGCGCTTCGCTCTTTTCGTTCATACCGTTAAGCCTTAATACAGATGGAAGTTAACCTCGACATTGAGATACACCGCGACGGGCGTCTTGCCGTCTTTCATGGCCGGCTTAAACCTGTACTTACGGACCGCCTCGAGCGCCTTTTCATCCAACCCCATGCCGAGCGCGCGAATCACCCTGGGATTCTGCGGGTAGCCCTGCGCATCGACGATCAGCGAAACCAGCACAACGCCTTGATATTTCGCCCGCCTCGCTTCGTCTGAAAACTCCGCTTCCACACTATTGAGCGGGATGGGCGCAGAGATTCCGCCACCAACCCTGGCTATTCCGCCACCGGTGTTCCAGCCAGTGCCATCGCCGTATCCGCTTCCTTTGCCATTCCCCATGCCCATGCCGGAGCCGTTTCCGCTGGAAACCAGCTTGATGTTCGATGATTTCGACATTCCAAAATTCGGCAGCAAATTGTCGGGAATGATAATGTCTTTTTGCACATCAATCATTGGATCCGGCGGCGTTTCAACCTTTGGAGTTGGATCCGGCACCTTCGCTCGCGGGGGTATCTTGCCTTTGATCGCCTCCATATGATCCGGACTTCCACCGCCGCCGCCCGCGGTGATTCTGTTCTTGGGGGCATTCCATTCTGTTATGTCAACCTTCGTCACCTGCATCTTCGGCTGCATGTTGTTAATGTAGGTCTTCACTCCTATCAAGAGGGCTAGCGCCGCCAGCCCTACGTTGACCGAGGTGGAGATGCCGAATGCCCAGGGATTGCGCTTGAACGCCATCCGGTCCGGCACCGGAATGGGCGTCGAGGTCAGCTCCAGCGGGGGCAGCTTGGGGGGAAAAAAGATGTCGCGGATGCTCTCATAGAGGCTGACCCAGATGGGCTTATCTTTGATTATCGGATCCGGCACCTGAATCGGCGTCGAGGTCAACTCCAGCGGGGGCAGATTGGACGGAAAAAATATGTCGCGGATGCTCTCATAGAGGTCGGCCAGGAGGGACTTATCTTCGATCATCCGGTCCGGTGCCGGAATGGGCGTCGAGGTCAGCTCCAGCGGGGGCAACTTGGGGGGGAAAAAGATGTCGCGGATGCTCTCATAGAGATCGACCCAGAGGGGCTTTTCCTTGAAAGGAACGCCAAAAGCGAGGTCGAGTTCGACACCGTCCGTGGAGGCTTCGGCAGCTTGGGATTCTGCATTTTGGTCGCGCAGGTCGTTGGCCATCGTTGCGTCTGGTTCTATTGCCTCTGGGTGCCTGGTCTGCCGACCGAACAGGGGAGTTCTCGATTCCAGGACCGTGCTTCCATTATGATTGATGCCGCCGACGTGTGTCTCAGCCGGGAGAGCCTCTTCCTCCAGTCTCTCATATTCCGGCATTGTCATGTATCCCATAATTTATAGACGGTCTGGCTGCGCAGTTGTTACCGGTGAATTTGTGCCCTTTCCGTTACACTTAGAAAAGAATCAGATTGAAAGACCAGGGAGTGAAGATGTCCCCAACACCGGAATTGAAGGCGACCCTTACCTTGCCGCAAACCGCCTTTCCGATGAAGGCTAACCTGCCGCAGAATGAGCCGCTTCGGCTGGCCCGCTGGGCCTCGCTCGGGCTCTATGAGAAGCTGCGCAAGGCCGCCAAAGGCCGCCCCGCCTACCTGCTGCACGACGGCCCTCCCTACGCCAACGGCCCCATTCACCTGGGCCATGCGCTGAACAAGGGGCTGAAGGATTTTGTGGTCAAGTCGAAGACCATGGCCGGCTTCGACGCGCCCTACGTCCCCGGCTACGACTGCCATGGGCTGCCCATTGAGATCAAGGTGGACGAGCAGTTGGGCAGAAAAAAGCTCGAAATGCCCGCGCCGGCAGTTATTGAAGCCTGCCGCGCATATGCGCAGAAGTATATCGACCTGCAAACCTCGCAGTTTGAACGAATTGGCTGCATTGGCCGCTGGGACAAGCCCTACAAGACCATGTCTCGCGACTACGAGGCCCGCACCCTGGAGGCCTTTTACGGCTTTTTGGAAAAGGGCTTCGTCTATCGCGGCCTCAAACCTGTTTACTGGTGCATTCACGACCGCACCGCGCTGGCCGAGGCCGAAGTCGAGTACGAGATGCACACCAGCCCCTCGATCTACGTGCGTTACAGGCTGACTTCGGATCCTGCGGCTATCAGTCCGGCGCTCAAGGGCAAGCAGGTTTCAACCATTATCTGGACCACCACTCCCTGGACCTTGCCCGCGTCAATGGCTGTAGCCTTTCATCCTGATTTTGATTATGTGGCGCTGGCTGCTGGCGACCAGGTCTACATTGTGGCCGCCGAACTGGCCGCTTCTGTGGTCGCAGCTTGCAACATGGATAAAAGCACGGAGTGCGCCCGCTTCAAGGGCAGCGTGATGGAGCGCGCTACCTTTAAGCATCCGTTTCTGGAGCGCAGCGTTCTGGGCGTGCTGGCTACTTACGTCACCGCAGACACGGGCACCGGCGCGGTGCACACAGCTCCCTCGCACGGCGCGGAAGATTTTTACACCGGCCAGAGTTACGGCCTGGACCAAACCTGCCGCGTGGACGCCTCCGGCCGCATCCAGGTGGACCCCGAAGCCTGGCCGCTGGCCACGCCGCCTGCCTTTGATGGGATGAAAGTGTGGGCTGCAAACCCAGTCATCGTAGCCATGCTGGAGGAACGTGGCGCGCTGCTGGCCATGAGCGACCTGGAACACTCATACCCGCACTGCTGGCGCTGCCACCATCCGGTCATCTTCCGCGCAACCGAGCAGTGGTTCATTAGCCTTGAAACTCCGGTCATCGACCCGAAGGGCGAGGAAAAAACATTTCGCCAGCAAGCCATCGAGGAGATCGATAAGGTCATTTGGGACCCGGCCTGGGGCAAGGAACGCATCACCAACATGATCGCCACGCGCCCCGACTGGTGCATCAGCCGACAACGCATCTGGGGCGTGCCCATCGCCTTATTCCTGTGCGAAGGCTGCCAGAAGCCCATCATGGACCTGGCGCTCAACCGCAAAATCGTTGATCTCTTAGAGCGAGAAGGCGTTGAGGCATGGCACACCACCGAGGTGGCAAGCCTGCTGCCAGCAGGTGTAACCTGTGCACACTGCGGCGGCAAGAAGTTTCGCAAGGAAACCGATATTCTCGATGTCTGGTTCGATTCCGGCACCAGCTGGTATGCCGTCTGCGAGTCTGATCCGGAGTTGAAGCCTGCCTATACTGCCTTCCAAAAGGGTAACGGACCAGTGGTTCTGTACCTTGAAGGCGGCGATCAGCATCGCGGCTGGTTCCATTCCGCGCTGCTGACCTCGGTGGCTCTGCGCGGGCGCGCGCCCTACTCCCACGTTGCTACGGCCGGATTTACGCTCGACGAGCAGGGCCGGGCCATGAGTAAATCGCTAGGCAATGTCGTGGACCCGTTGGATATTGCCAACCACCTGGGCGGCGAGATTGTCCGCCTCTGGGTAGCCTCCATCGACTTCCGCGAAGACATGGCGGCCAGCGATAACCTGATGCAGCGCTGCGCGGAAATCTACAAGAAACTGCGCAATACCTTCCGCTTCCTGCTTGGAAACCTGAATGGCTTTGATCCAGTGCGACACCGTGTTCCGGAGGCCGAGCTTCTTCCGCTGGACCGTTACATGCTTGCCCGCACCCGCGAGCTGACCGAGAATATCCTCGGCTGGTACGAGCGCTTCGAGTTTCACCGCGTCTACCACGCGGTCAACGAGTTCGCCATCGTGGACCTGAGCTCGTTCTATCTCGACGTACTCAAGGACAGGATGTATACCTTTGCGCCCACGAGCAAGGAACGCCGCTCCGCGCAAACGGTGCTGTGGCAGATTACGGAAGCGCTTGTCCGCCTGATTGCGCCGATTTTGAGTTTTACCGCCGACGAGGTTTGGGAGTATTTGCCCGCAATGGAAGGCCGCGAGGCTTCTGTTCATCTTGCTCAATTCCCCAAACCGGCGGAAATTTTCTCCGAA
The DNA here is from genome assembly GCA_050011175.1 of Occallatibacter sp. Taxonomy (GTDB): domain Bacteria; phylum Acidobacteriota; class Terriglobia; order Terriglobales; family Acidobacteriaceae; genus Telmatobacter. The sequence goes on along the minus strand of JBEKJR010000002.1, from coordinate 15,302 downwards.
GACCCGCTGCCGCTTATCGAACAGTGGAAAAAACTGTTTGCCGTTCGGGATGAAGTCTTTAGCACAATTGAAGTTGAACGAAAGCAGGGTAATATCGGCAAAGGACTCGACGCCCGAGTGGAGATCGCTGCCAACGAATCCGACGCAGCTTTTCTGAATTTCTTCGCTAACGAAGCTCTCGCGGAGTTTTTCAACGTCTCCCAGGTTGTGATCCGCCCATCGAGAGGAGTCAACGAAGACAGTACACCCGCTCGACCTGCGGCAGTCGCATTTCCCGCAACAGGCGTGAGGTGCAATCGGTGCTGGCGTTACACAGATGACACATCGAATTACGGCATCTGGCAGAACGTATGCACACGCTGCCAGGAAGCGCTGGCGGAGATGAAGATTGCCCCGCCGACTTCCACTTAGAATGGGTGCCCCACCCTCGACGCGTTCTTGTTTTTGCGGCTAGGGTGGGGCACCTCGAACCTCAACTGTCCCGTTTATAAGGAAACCCAATGAAAATCGTCGCGCCCCGCCGCCTGCACTGGCTTCTGATAATCTCCGCAGTGATCATCTTTCTCGACCGTCTCACCAAGACCTGGGTTGCGCTGCGCATCCCCATGGGTGGCTCCATCCCGGTCATCCCGCGAGTCCTGCGCATCACTCACTGGACCAACGAGGGTGCGGCTTTTTCGCTCTTCGCCAACACCGCCTCGCCCAACGTTGTTCGCTGGGGATTGATCTGCTTCTCTTCGCTGATGGCGCTGATCATCCTCTTTTTACTGGTCCGCCTGGGCGACCGATTTACGCTCACCACCGTCGCCCTGGCGCTGGTCTTTGCAGGGGCACTGGGTAATGTTCATGATCGTATCGCCTACGGCGCGGTGGTGGACTTTATCGAGGTCCACATCTTCAGCTATCACTGGCCGGACTTCAACATTGCCGACGCATCCGTCGTCACCGGCGCCTGCCTGCTGCTGCTCGACACGCTGCGGCCGAAAAAAAAGCCCGCCCAATAATCTCGAAATGGAACCTTTTGTACACGAGGCGCGTATCTTTTTCCGGTCTCATCGGTCTATAACACATCGGCTTTTTCGTAAGTTCTAACCACCTCACGAGGATTGCATGAAGATTCACTGTTCCGCCCCTTTGTTTCGAGTGACCCTTGCCGTAATAGCCGCGCTTGGCTGCATTTTTCTGAGCACTGCAAACGCCCAGCGGCTGCCGCAGACCGTCCGCCCGGAGCACTACTCGCTAATGCTTGCGCCTGACCTGAAGGCCGCAACTTTCTCCGGCGTTGAGACCATCGACGTGGACCTCGCCGAACCCACGGACCATATCACGCTGAACGCCGTCGAGATCGCCTTTGAAAGCGTAATAGTGACCGCCGGCGGCAAAGAGCAGAAGGCCGTTGTTTCGCTCGACAAAAACAAGCAGCAAGCTACCTTCACCTTCCCCGAAAAGTTGCCAGCAGGCAAAGCACGTCTTGCCATCGCTTACACCGGCATTCTGAACAACGAGTTGCGCGGCTTCTATCTTTCCAAAACCGCCAAGCGCAACTACGCAGTGACGCAGTTCGAAGCTGCCGACGCGCGCCGCGCCTTTCCTTGCTTCGACGAGCCGGCCCTCAAAGCGACCTATGACGTCACTTTGGTGGTCGATAGCGGTGATACGGCCATCTCCAATACTTCCATCGAAAGCGACACATCCGGCCCTGTTCCCGGCAAACACAAGATCAAATTCGCTACCATGCCCAAAATGTCCACTTATCTGGTAGCCTTTCTGGTTGGCGATTTTCAATGCACATCAGGCGAATCCGATGGCGTGACCATCCGCTCCTGCTCTACACCTGATAAGGTGGCGCTCACGCCCTACAGCGTCGATGTTGCCAAGTACGTGCTGCACTATTACAACAACTATTTCGGCATTCCTTATCCGCTCAAAAAGCTAGATCTGATCGCCCTGCCTGACTTCGAGGCCGGCGCCATGGAAAATTTCGGCGCCATCACCTATCGCGAGACCGCGCTGCTGATTGACCCCAAAACAGCCTCCGTTGACACAAAAAAACAAGTAGCCCTGACCATCGCCCACGAAATGGCCCATCAATGGTTCGGCGACCTGGTGACCATGCAGTGGTGGGACAACCTCTGGCTCAACGAGGGCTTTGCCACCTGGATGTCGAACAAGCCCGTGGCTGCCATGCACCCAGAGTGGAATATCGATCAGAGTGTAGTTGCGGGCGTTAACAACACCCTGGGCATTGACGCCCAACCCACCACCCGCACCATCCGCGCCAAGGCCGATACTCCCGACGAGATTAACCAGATGTTCGACGGTATCGCCTATGGTAAGGCCGCCGCCGTTCTGCTCACCGTCGAAAACTACCTGGGCGAGGAGACTTTTCGCAAGGGCGTGCACAACTACTTGGCCGCCCATCTCTATGGGAACGCAACTGCGGAGGATTTTTGGGGTGCGCAGAGCGCGACCAGCCACAAACCTGTGGACAAGATCATGGGAAGCCTGGTGGCGCAGCCGGGCGCGCCCATCGTTACCTTCGGTGAGCCGACCAAGGGTATGGTTGCCGTAAAACAGGAGCGTTTCTTTCTCAGCCCCAGTATTCAGCCGGATTCCTCGCAGAGGTGGACCATCCCGGTTTGTTTTAAGACTTCCGACAACCAGAACTGCGAGATACTTACTCCGTCTACTACTAAACTCAAGGCGCCTAAAGGCACTCTCTTCTATGCCAACGCCGGCGGCAAGGGCTACTATCGCAGTTCCTATCCGCCCAGCGTGTATGCGGCCCTGGTGAAGCAGGTGGAAACTGCACTCACGCCTGCCGAGCGCATCAGCCTGATCGGCGACGAGTGGGCGCAGGTGCGCTCCAACAAGACTCCCATCGGGGCCTATCTCGATTTGGCGGCGGCGGTCAAGATCGACCCCAGTGCGGACGTCGTGAGTGAAACCGTGGGCGGCATCACCGCGATTTACATTCGCCTTGCTCCCACGGCCGAAGAGCGCGCCGCGCTCGAAGCCTGGATTCGCTCCACCTATGCGCCGGTATATGCCAAGCTCGGCCCTCCCGCTGGCGCCGATTCGTCCAACACGCGCGAGATGCGCGCCCAACTCTTTTACCTCCTCGGCTACTACGGCAAAGACCCGGCCGTTATCGCGCAGGCGCGTGAGATTGCGGCCAGATACCTGGCCGATCCCGCCTCCATAGATGCCACTCTCGGCCAGTCCGCGCTGTCCATCGCCGCCAGCAACGGTGACGTCGCTCTCTTTGACCAATTGCAGAAGATCTACGAGACCTCAACCAATCCGGAGTTGCAAGAAGGCGCGTTGAATTTGCTGGCTCAGTTTGAGGACCCCGTGCTTGTGCGGCGCTCCCTCGATTACGCCGCCTCGGGCAAGGTCCGCAACCAGGACGCGACGATTCAATTCGCCACGGCCCTGCAAATCAACAACAACCGCGACCAGGCTTGGAAGTACATCCAGGACAACTGGGAGAAGGTGCAGGCCCAGTTCACCACCGCGATGGGCGCCGTGCTGGTCAGCTCCACCAGCGGCTTCTGCACTTCAGAAAGCCGCTTCAGCGTGGAACAGTTCTTCTTTACGCACAAAGTACCCTCTTCTGACGTGGCTCTCAGGCATACTCTGGAAAGAATTGACGGCTGCATCGAGTTCCGCAAGCTCCAGGAGCCGAATCTGAAGCAATGGCTGGCGGCGCAACCCAAACCGTAGTTTCTTTTAGTTCCACAATGGCTCAGTGCCCGTCCTTTCCGCATTCTCTGCGGAAAGGGCAGGCATCACAATCCTCCATCTGCCGACATTTTTACTCCGATTCGCTACTATAAGACTGATGCCGCAATTCCCTCCAGGACAAACGCTGCTCATCGACGCCGACGATACGCTGTGGGAGAACAACGTCTACTTCGAGCGCGCCATCGCCGCCTTCATCAGCTACTTGAATCACCACGAGTACACGCCCACCGAGGTGCGTCAGGCGCTGAACGCCGTCGAGTGCGAAACCATCCTTTCCCATGGCTACGGCCTGCCGAGTTTCACTCGCTCGCTGCTCTCCTGCTTTGAACGGCTCAGCCCCGCGCCCATGACCGGCGAAAAGCGCCGGCGGATTGAAGGCTTCGCCCGATCCATCGCTGTGCAGGAGATCGAACTGCTACCCGGCGTGGCCGAGACCCTGGCGGAGCTGGCCACGCGCCACCGGCTCATCCTCATGACAAAGGGAAACCACGCCGAGCAGGCCGACAAGCTGGGCCGCTCCGGTCTCGCGAGTTACTTCTCTGCCGTCGAGATCGCCGCCGAAAAAGACCCCGCTACTTATCGCGAAGTTCTTCAACGCCATAATTTATCGCCGCGCACAAGCTGGATGATCGGCAACAGCCCCAAAAGCGACATCAACCCTGCACTTGCCGCCGGCCTCAACGCCGTCTTCCTCTTCCACAAAGACACATGGATCCTGGAGCATGCCACGCTTGACCTCGCGCCGGAAGGCCAGCATTTGATTGAACTGGATGCTTTCTCGAAGTTGAGTGCTATTTTTTGAATTGCTCGGACCTGGCCTGAGCCACCACAACAATGTTGTCCAGCAGCGTTTCTCCATCGGGATGGGTCATCACAATCACATCGGCGGTAATCACGTCGCCAGGATGCAGTTCGCCCAGGATGCTCGCATCCTGTAGCTTGTAGGGCATGGTCATGGCCTCCATATAGCCGGGAATGGCCTCATGGTTCAGCGTGACCTCGCCCTTGGCGGCATCGGTGGAGACAACCTTGCCACGCAGATGGTAGACCTGACGTTCAAACTCACCGATTGCAATGTTTTGATTGGGGGCTGAGGTTGGCTGTGAGGTCGGCTTCTGTTCTGAGTGGCAGCCGGCCAGCACGATAAGGGTAAGCAATGTGGAAACAAGTAATCGACGCATCACAAACTCAGTGTACATCCGTTCTCTGCCGTGATTTACAACGTGCGCTTGAACAGCGGCGTGGCGATGAGCAGCGTGCCGATGCCGAAGACAAAGAGGAATAATAGATCGAACCAAATCGCCACAAAGCCACCGTCTTTGAGGATGATGGCTTTGAAGCCGTGGATGACATACGTGAACGGGTCGACGATGGCCAGCGCGCGAAGCCATGCCGGAAAGGAAGCGACCGGATACATGGCTCCAGAGGGGTAAAAAAGCAGCGTGTTGAGAACGCCGAACATGGCGCGGGGTACGAGCGGGTCGTCAACGCGCACCATGAGCAGGAACATCATGCCGTTAAATGCGATGGAGGAAGCAAGGATCAGGCAGAAAAGTTCCAGCAGCACCTGGGGATGAAAAATAATGCCCAGGCCGGCCATCAGCGAACCGATTATTGAGAGTGATATGCCGGCCAACGTGGCCTTGATGGCTCCGGCCAGGTTCATGCCGAAGACCAACTCCAGCTTAGTGATAGGCGTGACCAGATAGCCTTCGTGGACGCCGCGGGCTTTGTCGTCGATGTATAACATTCCGCCGCCGATCATCACCGAGATATACATGGCCATGGCGATGGTGGCGGGAAGCAAGAACTTCATGTAATTGACATAGGGATAAAGCTCGACGATTTCCAATGCAATTTGGCTGGCGAGCCGCGGCTTAATAACAGGCGTGGTGAGCGCGCTGACCACCAGCTGCATTTCGGCCTCGATGCTGCCAGAACTGAACGGGTCAGTATTATCGACAACCAGGCCGAGTTGCGGAGCGTCGTGCGCATAAACGCGGCGGGAGTATTGGGCGGGAATGACGATAGCAGCGTCAATCTTGCCGGTGCGCACATCTTCGCGGGCCTGCACTTCGGAGATGTACTCGATAGTGGAAAAAGTTTTGATGTTGACGGCGATGGAATCGAAGGCCTCGCGAAGTCTGACGGATTGCGGTCCATGGTCGTAGTCCACCACGGCGACGCGGCAGCCTACGATTTTGCCGCCGAAGGCGTTGCCCATGATCATCAACATCATAAGCGGCATCATCAGCGACATGATCATCAGCGTCGGCGAACGGAAGAACTTGCGCATCTCGCGCTCGACAATGGCGAACATTCTGTTCATGGGCGCGCTCCCGGACGCGGTGGCAGGGTGAAGACGGGCGGTTTGACCTGCTCATCGCGTAGCTGGCGGCCGGTGTAGTGTACAAATACGTCGTCGAGGGTAGTGTTCTGGACACTGAGCGAAGTGAGAGTCTCGCTCAGTGATGCGGCTAATTCGACCAACTGCATAGTGGTTTTGGAGCCGGAGGAAGTTAGTACGCGATAGAAGCCGGAGCTCTCGGCCTGTACGCTGGTTACGCCGTCGAGCTTTTCCAGGCGGTCCTGCCATTCTTCGGTTTCTCGGTCGAAGTGCACTTCGACGACGTTGGCTCCGGGAACGCTGTGCTTTAACTCGATAGGCGTGCCCAGAGCGACAAGCTTGCCGTAATCGACAATAGCGACGCGGTCGCAGAGCTTGTCGGCCTCTTCCATGTAGTGGGTGGTGATGAGGATGGTAAGTTTACGGCTGCTGCGGAGGTTTTCGAGCATCTCCCATACGGCGATGCGGGAGACCGGATCGAGGCCGGTGGTGGGCTCGTCGAGGAAGAAAATGCTGGGATTGTGTACCAGGCCGCGTGCGATTTCAACCCGGCGGCGCATACCACCGGAGAGCGTCTTGACCTGCGCGTCGCGCCATTTGATGAGATCAACAGCTTTGAGAACATCCGTGATATTTTTCTTTCGTTCTTGATGGGGAACGCTATAAAGCTTGGCATAGATGCTGAGATTTTCCTCGACTGTGAGGTCCTGGTCGCTGGTCAGGGCCTGGGGAATGACGCCGATCATGCGGCGGACCGCGTCAGGCTCCTTGGCCACATCGTGGCCGGCGACGAGGGCGCGGCCGGAGGTGAGCGGAATCAGCGTGGTCATCATGCGGATGAGGGTGCTTTTACCCGCGCCGTTGGGGCCGAGAAGACCGAATATTTCACCCTCAGCTACCGTGAAGCTGACATCCTTGACGGCCTCGAAGTCGCCATAACGCTTGACGCTATGAACTACTTCGATTGCCGCTGGTGCTGCGTTCGCTGGCGCGCTCATTGCTTCACCAGCTTGTTCTTGGGAATATAAACTTCGGCGGTCATGCCGGGAACAAAGCGCTTTTCGGGATTGTCGATAAGCAGCTTCAACTGGACGGTTTTGATGTCTCGCTTGCGGGCGCTGACGTCACGCTGGGTGGCAAAATCGGCCTCGGCTGCCTTGTTGATGACCTTGGCCTGCAGTGTTGCGCCGGAAGGCATCACAACGCGCAGCGAGTCGCCAAGCTGGACAGCGTCGGCCTGGGTCTCGGGCAGCGGCGCGTAAATCCAGGTCTGGGTGAGGTCCATGATGGTGACGATGGCAGCTCCGGCAGTAACCACCTCGCCCTGGCGTGCGGCGCGGACATTGACTTTACCGCTGACCGGAGCATAGACCTGCGCATAACCGAGCTGAACCCTGGCCTGCTCGGCGAGGGCGCGGGCGTTTTCAACCTCATCGCGGGTGGAGTCCACGGTGCGGGCCGCAACATTGGTGAGCAGCTCATGAGCGCGGGCCTGGCGCAAAGATGCTTCTGCGGCAGAGACATTCTCGCGGGCTGCATCAACGGCGGCTTTGGTGGCCTGGAGGCTGGTGACCGCATCATCCCTGGCCTGCTCGCTCATGATTCCCTGCTGGGCCAGAGCAACGGCGCGGCTGGTGTCGGCCTGCTGATGGTCGTAATTGGCTTGCGCCTGAGCCAGCGCCGCCCGCGCCGCGCGTAGCTGGGCCTCTGCGTTGACGGTTGCGCTGCTGGTTTCTCCGCGGATCTGGTGCTCAGTCTCCACAGTCTCGCCGAGCTTCCACCGGTTGCTGGAAACGTTGGCCTCGGCTGCTTTGCGCGCTGCCTTCAGATCCTCGCTCTCGATGACAGCGATCAGTTGGCCTTCTTTCACATCCTGGCCTTCGTCAACAAATAGCGTCTGGATTCGTCCAGCAATCTTGCTGTTGACCACCACCTCGTTGGCGTCCACCGTGCCGATCAGTTGCAGATCGGTATTGAGCCGCCCTGTGAGCAGGTACCAGGCCAGAGATCCCTCCATGAACAGAAACCAGAGGAACGACCCCACGATCAGTAAGCTCAGGATGAGAAAAACTCGATTGCGTGCGTTCACTTGTGCCTCACTTTGTCTTTCTTGATTACGCGGAGTTTCCGCGGCGTCAGGCTGTTTTCGCGGTTTTCCGGCATGGGCGTTGCAGCCAGCACCCGTGCGGCCACCCGAGCGCCCTGCTCCCGGTTCATGAAGATCGCCTGGCCCAGAAATTCGATGGCTGCCTTGCGGCGCAGCTCCAGTTCGCTCCGCTCCAATGGATTGATGCCAAAAGCCAGTCGCGTCAGCGGCGCGGAGAGAAAGTAGAAGACATTCGCACCCATCGAGGCATAGCGTATCTGCGCGGGATCGACACGGATTAACTCCCCCGAAGCAATGCCTTCCTCAAGCACTTCCTTCAACTTGTCCCACATTGGGCGAAAGAACATCTCCGCCATCCGCGCCATCCTGTGCTCTTCGCCGTGGTGCAGGCGAACCATCTCTTGATGTATCAGAGACTGTAATGCGGGATGGGAGTAAGAGCGATCGAAGCTGCTCAATACGATCTGGAGAAACCGTTCTCCGGCAGAAGCATTTGCTTCCAGCACGGCGATGCTGGCCGTGCGCACTCCTTCGAAGACGAACTCCAGGGAGGCGGCGTAGAGGTCTTCTTTGCTCTTGAAGTAGTAGTAGAGCAGCGCCTTGTTGACACCGGCTTCCTCGGCAATCTGCTCGGTACGCGCGCCTGCCAGGCCGTTTTCGCTGAATTGACGTACAGCTGCATCAAAGATGCGCGTGCGGGTCTGGTCTGCGCGCTCAGCCTGGGTGCGGGTTGGGGCTGATGATGTCATTTACTAACTGGTTAGTAAATTAACACAACAGCAGTTTATTTTCTACAGTCTGGAGTAATTATTTGAATAATTCACCTTTCGATTTGCTGATAAGCATATTATATTCAACGAGTTTCTGTGCCGTGCTCAGGCGATGCGGCTGAGTTTGCCTTTTCCGGCAACACGCATCTTGAGTTCCGCATCGAACTCGTCTTCCACCTCTTCGTACTTGTCCTCGTCCTCTTCAAATCCACTGGCTGCCTTTGCGCTGCTGGGAATATAGATTTCGTCGCCGCTTTGTGTCGTGCGCTCGACCTCGTACACGTCTGTCAGCCCCAGATCTGCCTCCTTGGGCCTGACCATCGGTGCAATGCGAATGCCGGTTACAGGGCCGATCTCCATCTCCGCCTACTCCCGTTCGGGAACTTCCCCTGACGGTGTATATCGGCTGGCCGGGCAAAAACATGAATCTATCTAGCGATTCGTGTGTGATTTCAGGACAGTCTAAGCGTTCTCTGTACAAGTCTTTTCTTTGCATCTAGATGCCAAGGTACTGGCCGCACAAATGAGGTTACTTATGGCATGATTGATGTCCAGATTTGAGGCACTTTGCCTGATATCCAGCATTATCCTTCACGGATTTGAGGAATTGCGATCCGCGGAAAAGCTGGCTGCTGATACCTGGGCGCTTTCAGGGTCAATCTGATAGAGCAGGGCTGCTCCCTTGACCAGGTCCAGTCTTGCAGCCACAGGAGAAAAACCGCTTCGCAACTCGCTGATCTCCTGAGTAATGATTTTGAAGAGAATGGCGCGACCGTTCATATGCAACTCGAATCGCTGAGTCTTCCAGTCTGTGGAGCTGACCTGTGTCCGTTGCAGGCTGAACCAACCGCCCTTGTATAGCCGGCCCAGAATGCCGAAGCCGAAGCTCACATCTTGATTGAGGTGGCCGTCGAGGCGAACCAGTCTCTTGTTTGTGGCGCTAACCCATAGTTCCCCGCTCATGGCGTGGAAGATGCGGGCCTCAATGGAATGTGCTGAATAATCCGGATTAGGGCGGAATCGCAGACGATAACAGCCGTTCTCCTCCCCGGCATATTCATAGAGGAATGCATCCGGCAACAGCGCGACAATGCGGCCGATGCGTTTTTCATTGTCGTCATACTCCTGGCGGTGGCGGGCCTGCTCTGCGGGGGAGTTGAGCAGACGGTGAAGGCGTGCCTGCTCCAACTGGCGCCCCTCGGCATCGAGCGGTTGGCCGTTGCTCAACTCGATCCGCGAGACGGGTCCATCGGCGGTCTCCAAAAATTCTTCGAGGAGCGATTCCTTTGGCGTATGGCTCTCGACCCAAAAGCGCCAGTAGCCGTGGCTGACGTGGTCGTTGAGCTCGTTGTAGACGACCTCACGAACCAGTTGGCCGACCGGCATCGGCGGCTGTGCATGGGCGCAATATACCCCTTGCGCCACCGCCAAAAACCCGGCCATCACCCACGGCACACGCATTTGGTTACCCTACCGGACTTGTTACACTGTCTCAATGTTGGACGAAATGGAGTTCCGCCGTCTGGCCGATATTGCTCTAAACTCGCTGTTGCGGCATTTAATTACGCGCGAGGAGGAGGCGGATTCCCGTTTTGAGGTTGACGAACAAGGCGGCGTGCTGAACATCACCTTCGAGGAACCGGCAGGCAAGTTCGTGATTACGCCTAACGCTTCTGTGCGCCAGATCTGGATTTCGGCGCTCTCCACCAGCTTCAAGCTGGACTGGAATGCTGCGGCCTCGGCATTTATCCTGCCACGCACTGGCGAACATCTGATAGCGATGGTCGACCGGCTGATTGCAGAACATCTGGGTGGCTAGGGTTTGGTTCGCGATTTGCCACCCTTTCTATATCAGCGATTATTTAGGCGTTTGGCGATTTTTCTATTCCCTATTCCCTCTTCCCTATTCCCTGCCATACCGGTATACACTCATCCCAAGCCTATGTCTTCTGCCAAACTATCTCTCACTCTGCTACTCGCCGCCGCTCCGGCACTGATTTACGCCCAAACCCCAGCCAAAATGGCCCATAATATGCCTGCCAAAACGCAAAATCCCGCAGTGATTCATCGCTCTGCCCTGGTCATCGATACCCACGCAGACACCCCGCAACGCTTTGTGGATGAACACTTTGACCTGGGCGACCCCCTGCAGGGAGGCGGCCTGAATATGGATGCAATTCACAAAGGAAACCTGGGCGCCGAATTCTTCTCCATCTGGGTCGATCCCGCGCAATACAAGGGGCAGTACGCCCACCGGACCCTCGAACTGATCGACTCCGTCAAGCAGCAGGTGATTAAACACCCCAAACAGCTCGAGTTCGTCGCCTCTCCGGCTGGCATCGAGCTGGCTCGCCGCGAGCGCAAGATGGCGGTGCTGATGGGTATCGAGGGTGGGCATTCCATTGAAAATTCGATCCCGCTGCTGCGTCAGTATTACGCGCTCGGCGTGCGCTATATGACCCTTACCTGGAACAACTCGAACGGCTGGGCCGACAGTTCCAGCGACATCGACGACACGACCATTCCGCACACCGAACAAGGTTTGTCAGAGTTTGGCAAGGACGTGGTTTACGAGATGAACCGGCTGGGCATGATGGTAGACGTCTCGCACGTCTCCGACCGCACCTTTTACCGCACGCTGAACATCAGCCGCGCCCCGGTCATCGCTTCCCACTCGGCGGCGCGCGCCCTCTGCGACGCTCCGCGCAACATGAGCGACGATATGCTGCGCGCCGTTGCCCGTTACGGCGGACCCAACTCCAAAGGCGGCGTTGTGATGGTCAACTTCTACTCCGGTTTCCTTTCGCAGGCCTATCGTGATGCTGCTAAAGCCCTTGAGCCGGAGATGAAAAAGGCCGTCCAGGCTCTCAAGGATCAGGCCATCGCGGAAGGCAAACCAATTCCCTACGCCGAGATCGAAAAACTCCAGCGCCAGTATGGCGACCGTATCCCCCGCCCGCCGCTCTCCGTACTCATCGACCATATCGACCACATCGCCAAGGTGGCTGGCGTTGACCACGTGGGCCTCGGCTCGGATTTCGACGGCATCAGCGGACAGCTGCCCGAGGGTATTGATTCGGCTGCCGACCTGCCTAAGATCACCGAGGCCCTGATGGCCCGCGGCTACTCGGCCGAGGACTGCCGCAAGATTCTGGGCGGCAACCTGCTGCGCGTTTTCCGAGAGGTGGAGCAGGTGGCGAAACAGCTGCAAGCCGAAAACCGGCCCAAAATCACTGAGAAACAGCCGTTTGACAAGTGGCAAAAGTAGGAAAATTCGAGAATAAGAGCGGAAGACACATCTGCGACGCAAGGTCCACGGTTATTCGGCCCGCCGCTGTTTGTGTCCTTGATAATCTGAAAGGGAGAATGAGATGAAAGCTCTTGTTAAGTCCCGCGCCGAGCGCGGTCTGTGGATCGAAGATGTTGAGGAGCCGAAACTGGGCATCAACGATGTCAAGATTCGCGTTCTGTTGACGGCAATCTGCGGCACAGACCTGCACATCTATGAATGGGACAGTTGGGCGCAGCAGACGATCCCCGTTCCGTTGGTGATCGGCCATGAGTTTGTCGGCGTAATTGTGGAGATCGGCTCGAACGTCACCGACTTCCAGATTGGCGACCGGGTCAGTGGGGAGGGTCACGTCGTATGCGGACGCTGCCGCAACTGCATGGCCGGCAGGCGGCATCTTTGTGCGCATGCGAAAGGAGTCGGAGTCAATCGCGCCGGCGCTTTCGCGGAGTATATTGTCCTGCCTATGACCAACATCTGGCATCATGCGGACGATATTCCGCTGGAAATCGCGGCCATATTTGATCCATTTGGCAACGCGGTGCATACGGCATTGGCATTTCCTGTGCTGGGCGAGGATGTCTTGATCACCGGCGCGGGCCCCATCGGAATCATGGCGGCCGCGGTTGCCAGGCATGCCGGCGCGCGTAAAGTTGTGATTACTGATCTGAATCCCTTTCGGCTGGAACTGGCGAAACATGCCGCCCATGTCACAGAGGCCGTCAATTCCCGCGATACAACGCTGCAAGAAGTGCAGAAAAAACTTGGTATGCAGGAAGGGTTCGATGTGGGCATGGAGATGTCCGGCAACGCTCTTGCCTTTCGCGAACTACTGGCCAACCTGAGCCATGGCGCAAAGGTCGCCATGCTGGGCATCCCTTCCCCCTCCGAGATGTCCATTGACTGGTCCAAGGTGATCTTTAACCAGTACACGATTCGCGGCATCTATGGCCGTGAAATGTACGAAACCTGGTACAAAATGACGGTCATGCTGCAGTCGGGCCTGGATATCAGCAAAGTCATCACGCACCGCCTGGCCTGGAATCAATTTGAAGAGGGGTTTGCCGCAATGCACGCGGGAAACTCGGGAAAGGTGATCCTCGATTGGCAAAACATATCCTGATTGAAGCATCAACACAGGTCTATACTGTTCTTTCAAGCGATTCCTCTTCTGGAGATACACGAATGTGCTCATCTCACCGCCTGCTGGCAACCGCGCTAACGGTTGCCCTGCTGCTTATGCCCACGCTTGTTCGCGCCGATGAAGACAAGTCCGCGCCCCCCGAGAAGCCCGCTGAAAAGACCCCGGAAAAGGCTCCTCCTGCTGAAGTTACGACACAGGGCACGGTTACTGTGGCAGGAGAGAAGATCGCTTACACGGCCATCGCCGGCACGCTTACCGTTGGCTCGACCGACATTCAGGACGCGCAGTTGGGTCTGGACGGCAAGCCTCAGCCCGGAAGCCAGCTTGCCCTCTCCGAACCTAAGGATCCAAAAGATGCAACCCCAGTTGCACGTATGTTTTACGTCGCTTACTTCAAGAAAGACGCGAAGGCTGAGGACCGGCCTATCACCTTCTTCTATAACGGCGGACCGGGCAGCTCCACCGTCTGGCTGCACATGGGCTCGCTGGGCCCCAAGCATGTAGTCACCAGCGGCGACCAGCACCTGCCCGCGGCGCCCTATAAACTCATGGACAACGCCTACTCGCTGCTGGACACCAGCGATCTGGTCTTCATAGACATGCCCGGCACCGGCTTTGGACGGCTGACCGGCAAGGACGCGGAGAAGGCCTTCTGGGGAGTGGATGAGGACGCCAACGCCTTCGCCCGCTTCATCGCCCGGTTCATCACCAAGTACAACCGCTGGAACTCGCCCAAGTACATCTTTGGCGAAAGCTACGGCACCACCCGCTCCGCTGTGCTGGCGAACATATTAGAAAACAGGAAAAACATCGACCTGAACGGCATAATCCTGCTCTCGCAGATCTTCAACTTCACCACCGACATCGACTTCCCTACCGGCAATCCCGGCGTGGACCTGCCCTATGTACTGGCGCTGCCCACCTATGCAGCCACTGCCTGGTACCACAAGAAGCTGCCCCAGCAGCCGGCCGCGCTCGAGCCTTTTCTCAAGGAGGCTGAAGACTATGCCATGGGCCCCTATGCCCACGCATTGGCCCTGGGAACCGATCTAGGCGCGGAGGAGAAGCAGCAGGTGGCCGAGAAGCTGCACGGCTACACCGGCCTGCCCGTGGCCTACCTGCTCAAGGCCAACCTGCGGGTAAACGGCGGCGAGTTCGAGAAAACTCTACAGGATGACAAGGACCTGACCACCGGCCGTCTGGATACGCGCTTCTCCGGCCCAAACCTCGACTCGCTGAGCCAGTCCGCCGAGTACGATCCGCAAAGTTCAGCTATCTCATCGGCCTACGTCTCGCTCTTCAACGACTACGTGCGCCGCGAACTGAAGTACGGCGAGGGCCAAACATACCTGCCAGAAGCACTCTTCGGCGGCACGCGCTGGAACCTGGTGCACCATGGCTTCCCGATCGATCTCAACGTCTCCAACGACTTGGCCGAGGCGCTCAAGACCAATCCCCGGCTGAAGATCATGGTCAACGGCGGCTACTACGATCTGGCAACGCCCTTCTTCGCCGCCCAGTACGAGGATAAGCACCTGCCAATTCCGCAATCGTTGGCCAAGAACATTGAGTACGACTGGTACGAGTCCGGCCACATGGTCTACGTGCTCGATGAGAGCCTCAAGCAACTGCACGACCGCGTGGCGGCGTTTATCAAGAAGACGCAGGCGGATAACAAGTAAGGGAAACCACATTGCGGGAATCTCAGCCCGGATTCACCGTCTCGTTCTCCAGCCGTTTCCCATAAATGAGCGCCGCACGGCCCCGTGAATAGCCCGCATTTCTCACAAGCGGTGATTCGCAATCTTTTTTGAGAGCCGGGCGAGCCTTTTCCGGTGTTTTTGGGTGTTGGGTTTGGCCGGGCAGCGCATTTTTGTCCGGCCATTGGCTGTTTGGAC
>JBEKJR010000001.1:0-318663 GCA_050011175.1 Occallatibacter sp. | reverse complement strand
CTCGACTATGGACGGTAAGTCGGGCATTCTGGTGATAGTCCATTCGATCTCCTTGCTGAAAGTTGATTGCTCGTTACAACCAGCTTCTCGCGTTCAGATCGAATGGACAACCTGTTGAAACTTCACATCTAGAGCATTTTCACAGTTTCTGTATAGTGGGTTTCGTGGTTTCCCACCCATTTCACAAAGAACGTGAAATGGATGGGGCACGGAGCATCCTTACACTATCAGTAAAAATGCTCTAGCATCAAATCCGCGCAAGTGTTTCGCCTCATTACGCCGCGACTGTGCCGCACTTTCGCGGCGCTTTGAAACGACCGTTCCGGTGAATTACGAAGATGCTCGATGAACGCAGAAAACGCATTTAGCTGGCGATGAATCTGGCTCCCCAGAGCAGCAGCGCCGCGCCCAGGATAATGCGATAGATAGCAAACATGGTGAATCCGTGCTTGCGCACCCAGTGCAGGAACCACTCGACGACTCCCATGGCCACGATAAAGGAGACAACAAAGCCGATGATGAGCACAATCCAACTGTCGGTGGTCATGACCACGTGAGCGGCTGCGCCGTGGCTGGGGTGGAGTTCCTTGAGGAGATCCCAGCAGGTAGCGGCGATCATGGTGGGGATGGAGAGCAGGAAGCTGAACTCGAGAGCCGTGGGGCGGTCGAGGCCGGCGATCTGGCCGGCGGCGATGGTGGACATGGAGCGCGAGGTTCCGGGAAAGACGGCCGAGAGCGTCTGGCAGAGACCGATCCAGATGGCCTGCGAGAGCGACATCTCCTCCACATGCGTGGTTCCGGCCACGTAGCGGCTGCTCCAGACATCGACAATCCACATCACGATGCCGCCGATGAACAGAGCGAGGGCTATCGCGTTGAGGCTGCCCAGGTTTTTCTCGCTCCACTTGTGCAGCAGCAGCGCAGGTGCCGATGTGCAGGCAAAGGCGATCAGGGTGAACGAAATGGGGTGGGTCAGCCAATTGCGGTCGCGGTAATCGCCCTTGGGAAAGGTGCGGATGAAGCCTGCAATGCGGCCCGCGAAGAGGAGAGTCAGCGCCAGGATTGCGCCCAGTTGAATGACGATGGTGTACATCTTCCAGTAGGCAACGTCCTGGAAACAAGCGGTGTTGCCGACGGAGCAGACCGAGTCGTCAAGCCTGATCTTCATCAACGCTTCGGTGATGCGCAGGTGCGCCGTTGAGCTGACGGGGAGAAACTCTGTCAGGCCTTCCACGATGCCCAGGATGATGGACTGAATGTATACGTTCAAGAAGCCTCCGTGCGCGGGTCATTCCCTATCGATGCCGTAGACGGGAACGCCCTCATCCAATTTGAACACGAGCGCCACGGCCCGGGCGGCGTAATCCGACTGGGGGAACTTTTCTTTCAGCCGCGCGGCCAACTCTTTGGCGTGCGCGTGGGCGGCGTTGCTTTTGCTGTCGCTGCCGTCGGCGGCGTACATGTCGGTGAGCACGGCCTGGCGGTAGACAGCCTGATAGAGGGCCTGCGCGGTCCGCGGTCCGTCAGGAACTTCGGCGGCGTACTTCTCGTAAGACTCCGACTCCTTCTCCGGGCACTTGGGCGATCCCTGCCAGTCGCCGCAAAGCTTGTTGTCGATGAGCGTGAAGGCGGCCAGCTCGGCGGGACGGGTGTGCGGATAGAGCTTGATGACCTTCTTCAGCTCGTCCTCGTCCATCTGGTCGCGCAGGTAGGGTTCGCGTTCACGGGCGGAGGGGCGCGAGGAGGCGTCGGCCTTCTGCAACTGCCAGAGGATGTCGGCGGCGCGCCAGGAGGCTTCAGGAACCAGGGGCGATTTGGGGAACATCTCGACCAGGCGGCGGTAGAGCAAGCGCGCACTCTGCGCGGCGTTGACTGGGCCGCGGGGATCCGAGGCCAGCGACTCCTGATTGGCCGCCTCGCCCATCAGCACCAGGTCGCCGCCGGGCGTGGTCTCGATAACAATTCCTTTGGCCTCCAGCCAGCCGGAGATGGGCGGCGTGATCTCGTCGTGGCCTATGAGCGGAGCGTCTCTCTGGTGCGCTTCCTGAATGTCGGTGTTGGCGTAGACGCGCAGCCAGGGGCCGCTGTGCTCGGCTACCACCATTTCGCGGCCAATCTGCACGCGGTCTACCTTTTGCGATGTGGTGTCGGGCGCAATGTAGAGCCAGGTAACGCGCAGAGCCGTGGCGCGCGGGCCGGCCATGGGCTTTACCTGTTCCGGCTGCTTCTTGTCGGCAAGGGCGGGCAGGGAGCAGGACAGAGCCAGTGTGAGTGCGAGTGTGCGGAGAATGAATGTGCGGAGATTCATCACAGAGAAAATCATAGAACAAAAAACAGGGAACAGGGATTAGAAATACCCGGTTCGCATTTACCTATTCGACGCGGAATTTCAGGATTCGATGAGGATTTGGGCCAGCATCTCCGGCGCGACGTTGCCGCCGCTGACGATGGCGACGGCCTTCTTATAAGGTGGCAGCTCCGCCGCATGGAAGAGCAGAGCCGCTGTGGCCACGGCTCCGCTGGGCTCGGGAACCAGGCGCGTGGCAGCGACAATGGCACGCATGGCGGCGCGAATCTCCGCCTCTGTGACGGTGATGACGCCATCCACAAAGGCACGGATGTGGGTGAAGTTGCGCACGCCGACGCTCTGGGTGCGCAGGCCGTCGGCAATGGTCCGGCTGACAAGCTCGGCTCCCCAGGTGACGATCTTGCCGGTGCGAAAGCTTTCCGCGGTGTCGCCGGCCAGCTCCGGTTCGACGCCGAAGACCTTGGCCTGGGGACGAAGCTGCTTGACGGCAGCAGCCACGCCGCTCAACAGGCCGCCGCCGGAGACCGGCGAGAGCACCAGGTCCACTTTGGGGAGGGATTCGACAATCTCCAGGCCGCAGGTGGCCTGGCCGGTGATGATCTGTTGGTCGTCGTACGGCGGCACGACGACATAGCCATGTTCACCCACCAGCCGCTCGGCCATGGCCAGGCGCTCGCTGGAGGCGACGCCCACATCGACAACCTCCGCGCCCAGCGCCAGAGTTCCCGCGCGCTTGATGGCCGGAGCGTTCGAGGGCATGACGATGACAGCTTTCGCTCCGACCTCGCGCGCCACGTAGGCCACGGCCTGGGCGTGGTTGCCGCTGGAGTAGGTGATGACACCGCGGCGAATCTCCTCGGGAGTCAGTTGCAGAATCTTGTTGGCCGCGCCACGCATCTTGAATGCGCCGATAGGCTGAAGGTTCTCGGCCTTGAGCCAGATTCGCTTCTGAGTTCCGTGGCCGGAGAGGCCGGGAAAGGCGGCTTCGACCAGAGGGGTTTTTACGGCGATGGAAGAGATGCGGGCGGCGGCGGCGCGGATGGCGGCAAGGGAAACGAGTTGGTCGGCCATGGAGTATATACCTGATTAGGAGAGATCCGCGGGATGGACTGCTTCAATGTCGTCGAAGCGCGCGAAATCTTTTGTATTGAAGGTAAGGATGCGACGAACGCCGTGGACGCGCATAGCAGCAACGAGTCTTGCATCATGCACCTGGACTCCGGAGACGCGATAGTCCACCAGCAGCCGTCGCCATTCGTTATGGACCGCGAGGCTATCGGGAAGCAGATCGAACCAGGCTTCCACTTCTCTTGCTCGAATATCCGCCTCTTCTGGAGATAATCCGTATCCGTTGCGATTGGCTGGACGGGTCATCGTATTCCAGAACTCGCCAAGATTCTGCGATGTATAACAAAGTTCGGCATCCGAGAGCATTAGTCGATCCAGGGCGGCTTTGACAACGATCTGGTCTGGGTTGTCCGGCTCCAGCCAGCGAAGCAAAATGTTGCTGTCGAGAAGAACCTGCATATTGGCTGCTTACGGGCGGTCCTCGTAAAAGCTCTCACGGCTGAATGCAGAGGTTGGCAATTTGGGACGATTCTCCGATCCCTCACCGATTCTCTTCAACATCGCATGCAGCTCTTCGCGGGTCAGTCTGCCTCTTCCGGCCGGATGAGATGAGATTGCTTCATCTAAAAGCTGTCTCGCGTACTGCTCTGGAGCAATACCACGCAGGAGTGCCTCTTCCGTCAAAAGAACCTCCTTCTCCGGGCTGAGTTCGACCTGAATCGTCATGGCAATGCCTCCTGTGTTTCCATTATCCGCTCAATTGTGCCAGAAATGGAAGGGTTGGAATAAAACTTGGGCAGCGATTCGCTCTAACCGGCTAGTCGTGGTCAGATTTCCAGGATCACCGGCATTATCATGGGCCGGCGGCCGGTGGTTTTCTGGATAAGGCGCTTGAGTTCGGCGCGAACCTTTTCCTTGACCATGCCGTAGTCGGATTTCTGCTCGGTAGTCAGGCCGTCGAGGGTTTTGAGGACCAGTTCGCGAGCTTGCTCGGTGATGTCCGCGCCGCCAAAGCCGCGCATCACCACCTCGGGCTGCTGCTCCACCTTGCCGGTGCGCTTGTTGATGGCCAGCAAGGCAATCACGATGCCGTCTTCGGAGAGAATGCGGCGGTCGCGCAGGACCAGGTCTTCCACCACATCGTTGAAGGAGCCGGAGTCGATGAGCACGCGGCCGGTGGTGATTTTTTCGGACTTGCGGATATCCTTCGAGTCCAGCTCCAGCACGTCGCCGTCTTCGAGCACGACGGCGTGCTCCACGGCGCCGGTCTCCATGGCGATGCGGGCGTGCTTGTGCAGGTTGCCGTAGTTGCCGTGGATGGGAATGAAGTATTTGGGGCGGACGAGATTGATGAGCAGGCGCATCTCTTCCTGCGAGCCGTGGCCGCTGACGTGAATCAGGCCGTTGGAGCCGTTGTCGTAGATGACGTTGGCGTCGCGGCGATAGAGGTGATCGATGACGCGGAAGATGCTTTTCTCGTTGCCGGGAATGATGCGCGCGCTGAGGATGACGGTGTCGCCCGGCTCGATGCGGGCGTGCTTGTGGTTGTCAACGGCGGCGCGGCTGAGGGCGCTCATGGGCTCGCCCTGGGTGCCGCTGATGAGCAGCATCAACTGCTCGGGCGCGTAATCGCGCAACTGGCCGGGATTGATGAGGAGGCCCTGGGGAATCTCGATGTGGCCCAGGTCCTGCGCGATTTCGGTGGACTCGATCATGGAGCGGCCGATGACGGCCACCTTGCGGCCATGCTGGCGGGCCAGATCGAGTGCGATGCGGATGCGGTAGATGGACGAGGAGAAGCAGGTGAAGAAGAGCTTCTTTGGGGTGCGGGAAAAAATCTCGTCGAGACGGGGAATGACGGCCGATTCGCTGGGGGTGTAGCCGGAGCGCTCAACGTTGGTCGAGTCCTGCAGCAGGGCCAGCACGCCGCGCTTGCCGTACTCGGCAAAGGCGTGCAGGTCGAAGAGCTTGCCATCCAGGGGCGCGAGGTCGATTTTGAAGTCGCCGGAGTGAATGATGATGCCGACCGGGGTCTGGATGGCCAGCGAAACGGCGTCCACCAGGGAGTGGGTAACGTGGATGGGCTCGATGGTGAAGGGGCCGATGGTGAACTTTTCCCGGGGGACAATCTCAATCAACTCGGTCTCGTCGAGAAGCTGGTTCTCTTCGAGGTTGCCCTCGACGTAAGCCAGAGTGAACTCGGTGGCGTAGACGGGAACTTTGATCTCGCTCAAAATCCAGGCCAGGCCGCCAATGTGGTCCATGTGGCCGTGGGTGAGGATGATGGCGCGTACATGCGCCTTGTTTTCCACCAGGTAGCTGATGTCGGGGACCACGACATCCACGCCCAGCAACTCCGACTCCGGGAACATCAACCCGGCGTCGATCACGATAATGTCGTCTTCCCAACGGAGCGCGAGGCAGTTCATGCCGAACTCGCCGAGTCCGCCCAAGGGTATGATTTTCAGCTTTTTAGTCTGCATCTGTCAGACTCGATGCTAACACTGATGGGCTTTAGAGGGTGGCTCATCCTGCACAACTGGCCGGATATAAGGCCGGAAAAGAGGGCTCTGCACATCCGCAAGTCAAATTGCCGGCCAGCTATTCCGGTTCGTTCCATCCGGCCAGAATGGAATCGACTCCGGTGGCTTTAAGATACGCCACAAAATCCTTATCGAGGCCTTGCGTGTGCGCAATCAGCCATTCCTTGAGCTGATCCAGAACTTCGAGATAATCGGCCGATTCTCTTGCGCCCAGGAAGCGCGCCTGCAGATACAGGAGCTGCTTGATCTTCTGGTCATGCTCCTGCTTGTGCGCCGCGGCGCCGCTGTAACCGGCTTCGGCAAGGAGTTTCTCTTCATGGGCAAAGTGGAGGCGGGTGTAGGCAACAAGCTCATCAAAAATGCGTTCGAGCGCCTTGCTGTCAAGGCCGGCCATCAGCCCCTCGTGCAGATCGTTGATCTGGATCGCCAGTCTTTTATGGTCGTTATCCAGCATCTTTACGTCCACACTCAATTCATTTGTCCAGACTATAAACGGCATTCTCGATGGGTCCTTTCCTGATTCTTTCTCCCACCTTCAGGATCGCGCCCGGAGTATCTTCTCACCCTGCCTGCAAGACACTCACAAGCCGATTTCTTATATTCAAAAAGATTAGCATGTGGTTGGCAAGCGCGGCGGACAAGGGGAATCAAGGTTGCAAGCCACGAATCAGCGCAGCAGGTCTTCGAGCGCGGTACTCAGGTCGGTTTTGTCGTCGCGATACTTTACGATCACCGGGGCGTAGAGGCTCAGGCCCCACTCCCGTCCTTTTCCCTTGCTGACGGCGCGGGAGCCGGGGACGACCACCGCGTTCTGAGGAATGATGAGCGGCAGTTCCTCACCGGCGCGCAGAATTGTGCCGTTGACCAAATCGAAGACCGGGGTTCCGCGGGTGAGGATGACGCCGGCGGCCAGCACCGCGCCCTGACGAACGATGGCGCCCTCGTAGACGCCGGAGTTTCCGCCTACCAGCACGTCGTCCTCAATGATGACGGGATTGGCGTTAACCGGCTCGAGCACACCGCCGATCTGCGCGGCGGCACTCAGATGGACGCGCTTGCCAATCTGGGCGCAGGAGCCAACCAGGGCGTGCGAATCCACCAGCGCGCCTTCGTCCACCCAGGCCCCGACGTTGATATACATGGGCGGCATGCAGACCACGCTGCGAGCCACGTAGGCTCCGGAGCGCACAGAGGAACCGCCGGGAACCACGCGCACACCGTCTCCCGAGCCAAAATGGCGAACCGGAAATGTGCTTTTGTCCACGAACGAGAAGCCCGCGGCGGGAAACTCCTTCAGGATACCCAGACGAAAGCCCAGCAGGATGCCCTGCTTGACCCAGGCGTTTACGCGCCAGCCGGAGGGTGTGCCGGCATCGGGCGAGGCAGCGCGCACTTCGCCGCTTTCCAGAGCCGCCCTCAGCATCAGAAAAGCCCTCATGGCGGAGTCATCGCCGATGGCGGCGGGGCCCGCGGCAAAGTGGCGCTCGATCGCGTTTTGCAGTTGGGATAGGGTCATTGCATTTCGAGTCTATCAAGAGACAGGGAATAGGGAATAGGGAACAGGGAACAGGGATTAGGAAACAGGGATTAGGGATTAGCGAGCAAAGGAAATGGTTACACCACCTTTATGTGCGCGCGACGTAGTCTCAGGCTGTGGCAGGGGTCATCTTGGGACGCGCCTGCCGGTTGAGGCAGGCCGGTTGCAGCCGGTAGGAGTTTTTCCCTTCCGGAATCATAACCAGCGGAATGGGTGTTCGATCCAGCTTGGTATGCATATGCCGGGCTTCAAGCCAGACGCAGAGCCGGGGGTCGAAGATCTCCGGCTCGCCTTGCCAGAAACTGGGCTTTAGGCCACACTGAATCTGGAGATGATCCAACTGCAACTCGATGCTCGAAATGTGTTTGGGAAAATAGCGCCGTACATTGCTAGCGCCCACATGCAGGCCGGTGATGCCGAGTCCTTTGCTTCGTGTCTTGACAACCATACGTACCTGCCGTTCAACGCCGGATGAGGTCAGTCTATGGATTTGAGGCAGGGAAAGGCGGTTGGGATGCAGATAATTTGCGGTCTGGATTCCTTGTTTGCAACTTACCGGCTGGCCAACCATTTCGGGAAGATTGTTGTGGAATATCATGCTTCCAGGGTAAAGATTTTTGCGCACCATCTCACGCCGCTGTTTTGCCGGGCGTTTAGGACAGTGGCAGGCTCGGTGCAACCATTGAGCGATTTGGAATCGGCCTACTTGCTCTCCTTGATTTCGGCCACTGAAGCGGCTATCAGCCCGTACCGGGCTGACCGGCGGTCCCGGGGCCCAGGACAGCGTGCACAGCTTTTTTTTACAGCCCAGCCCACAAGGGCCGTTTTATCATGTACACTGAGGACTGAATAGCTTCAAGCAGAGGAATTAGCTAGAGCATTTCTCAATCCAAGTGCGACGGAAGAAATAAAGCAGGCAATCCTCTGTAACCAGACGAGAAGTTTAGAGCTAAGGCTGCTCCCTTTTCCCCTTGCGCGATCCAACCCCGGATTCAGGCAATATAGCCTGCCGGAGATACGTCGCGGGCAAGCGCGGGGAGCGGCATACGGAGAAGAAAAAATGAAATCGACAAAAGCTGACCCTAACAGCGTAGATGTGAACAATCTGAGCATTCCCGACGCAGAAGAGATGATTGAAGAAGCCCTGAACGAGCTGTCGTTCAGTACGGACCCCGGCCTGGCGCGAGCCCTGCATTTTCTAGCGCCGGCGGGCTACCAGGCGATTGTGGAGCTATGCGCGGAAAATGGCCGCAGTAAACGCCGCAATGCCATGGCAAGCACATGGACACCGGAAGAGGACGAAGTCCGCATCTACTTTGAGCGCATCGACGGCGAGGAGGCCGCGCCACGTCCGCCGCGGGCAACGCGCGCCTCTGCTGATTATGGTTTAGACGAGGATGAAGACGGGCAGGAGGCAGTGATGCCCGCCGACATCGACGCCCGCGTAAAGGAATTGTGCGCCGCGCTTTCGGAGGCGGAACGGGGCGGCCACGCCTTTATCGCCCTGAAGTGGTTCCGCGATTCCTTTTTGCCGCGCAAGGCCTATCGCTGGAATCAGCATCCGGAGTCGCGCCAGGCCGTCCTGGCTGAGGCCATCCAGCGCGGCGTCGTGGTCACCAGTAAGATCGCCAACCCCAAGACCCCGGCTTATCCCACCACCACCATACGCCTCAACCGCGCCGAGGCGGGAATGCCCGAGGAGGCACAGCGCTTCCACCCGGTTACGGCGCATGGCGACTCCATCGCCGACGCTATCGAGGAAGAACGGGGGAACCTGTGAGCTGTTACTTTCTGGAGTCCACCGCCTTCGCCAAGCTGTTTGTGCATGAGCCGGGCACAGAGTCCCTGATCAGCCTGATGGAAGCCGTCGAGGATAACCGCAAGCTGATTTCCGCCTCCACGCCACTGGAGGTCTACGCAGCCATCCGGCGGCGCGAGAGGGCGGGAGCTGTCACCCCGGAAGATGCCACGGCCGCGCTCGACAGCCTGCGTCTGGAGGCCGCGCGCATGGTGCAAGAGCCGCTGAACCCGGCGGTATTGGAGGCCGCGCGCCAGCTCCTCGACCGCACCAGTCTGCGCTGGCCCGACACCCTGCAACTGGGCGCCGCCATCGTGGCCCGCGACATGTTCCAGGCTACGGAGATTATCTTCGTCTCAGCTTCGCCTCAGTTGCTGGAAGCCGCCAAGAACGAGGGCTTCCACACCATCGACCCGGCCAAGGAGGCGGCTGTGCCGGTAAAGGAAGCAGAGTAAGCGGAATCCCTTTTTTATGAGCAAGATGTGGGATACCCGGCAATAGGCATGGTATCCCAGCTCTCAGCAAAAACCAGCGCCCCCGGGGGAGGCCATAATTAAAAATATTGAATGTGTGTGGAAAATAGGATTAGAATTCTTTTACTAGCCTGAGCAAGGTTGTATAGCTTGAGCAAGATTGTAGCTAATAGTCTGAGGAAGATTATGGCTGCTGAAAGGCTATTTGTCTGCCTTTCCATCAGGTATTTTATCTACACAAAAACCGGGGGGCCCCATGGCAAACGCACATTTTCTGTTCATTCCAGTGAACTTTCGCGTTATCAGCAGGGTGGCATTCGCACTGCTGATTCTTTGCGCAACCACTTCTGCTCATGCCCAAAGCTGCGTTGGCATGTCGCTGGGCAACAATGCAAGCCTGAATGGATTTGTTCCGTTTCCCGCCACCAATGTCTGGAATACCAACATTGCATCGGCTCCGGTTGACCCAAATTCGGACGCAATTACCAGCGCGTCCGGCTTTGCCGGGTTGCACCTGCATCACGATTTTTGGTCTGATTATGGCATGCCTTACGTGGTCGTAGACTCCACGGCCACTCCTTCCGTGCCCATCAATGTAATCGACTACGCAAGCCAGAGCGATGTGGTGGTTGCGCCCTATCCCGCCAGCGCCCCCATTGAAGGCTATCCCGCTGATTGCTCCGGCTGGCCGGACACGTACGTCGGCGATGCTCATGTGCTGGTGCTGGATCGCGCCAAATGTGTTCTCTATGAGACCTTCAACACGCATCGCTGCAATGGGCTTTACGCTGCGGCGAGCGAGACCATCTGGGACATGACCAACTATGAGACGCGCCCCTGGGGATGGACCTCGGCGGATGCCGCCGGCTTGCCCATCTTCCCCGGCCTGGTGCGCTACGACGAGATAGCCTCCGGAGCGATCAACCACGCCCTCCGCTTTACCATGCAAGTAACCAGAAACGACGCCAATGGAGGGTATTTCGTTTATCCAGCCTCTCACGCCGCGGGGGTTTACTGGGGCGTCTCCAACGTGATGGGGATGCGGATACGATTGAAGGCCAGCTTTGACATTTCCGGATTTTCCCCGGTCAATCAGATCATTCTGACGGCGATGAAGCAGTATGGGATGATTCTGGCTGACAACGGCGGCTACTTCTTTTTTCAGGGCGTGGCCGACCCGCGCTGGGACGACAACGACCTGGATAATCTGGACACCATTGCATCCTCGAACTTCGAAGTCGTGCAAATGACTCCCGAATTCCCCGGATACGATACCGCGACGGCGCCGACCGGAGCCTTGCCCGTAATCAATAGCTTTACGGCATCGGCCTCGAGCGTAAGCTCCGGCTCTCCCGTTACCTTTACCTATAGCGCGAGCGGCGATTCGTATGATTTCATTGACGCCATCGGTCCGGTCACGGCGGGCAGCGAAAGCGTGACGATTTATCCCACTGCAACCAAGACTTATACGTTGAACTCCACCAACGCTTATGGCCGGACAGCGAGCACGCCGATCACAGTAACGGTGACTCAAGGCATACCGCCCATCACCTGGTCGACACCGGCAGCTATAAACTACGGCACCCCGTTGAGCGCGACGCAACTGAATGCCACCACTACCGTGGCTGGAACCTTCACTTATTCCCCTGCTGCCGGCACCGTGCTGTCCCCCGGACTGAAAACGCTTTCCGTCACTTTCATTCCCATGGACACGACCGATTACACCACAAACACAGCAACAGTGACGCTCATTGTCTATCCGGCGATACTGACGGTGACGGCGAATAACGCCAGCCGGGCAGTTGGAGCAGCGAATCCGACGTTCACGGCCAGCTACAGCGGGTTTGTGAATGGAGACACCGCGGCAGTACTGGGCGGCGGATCGCCTTCGTTGACGACGACAGCGACGGTCTCCAGCCCGGCCGGAACCTATCCCATCATGGTTACGCAAGGAACGCTTTCGGCGGCCAACTATGCCTTCAACTTTGTCAACGGAACGCTCTCGGTGGTGGCGGCACCGACGGTAGTGCTTACAACTACAGCCAAACTGACGGGTTCGGCCACGGCCGGCTACACAGCGACCGTTACGGTTACCAACACCGGCACTGGAGCCACTCACAACGTGCAATTGACCACGGCCACACTGGGCACAGCCACGGGATCGCCATTGCCGCAGACCTGGGGAACGATTGCTGCGGGTGGATCGGGCACCTTTACGGTTAATTTCCCGGGGAGCGCTGGCGCTAAC
Source organism: Occallatibacter sp. (assembly GCA_050011175.1). GTDB lineage: Bacteria > Acidobacteriota > Terriglobia > Terriglobales > Acidobacteriaceae > Telmatobacter. Next base: position 306,688 of record JBEKJR010000001.1, on the reverse strand, counting down.
GGCGCGGGAGTCGTTGAGAAATACGCGGGAATATCTACGGAAGCCAGTTTCACTGCCAGCATCCGTGCAGTGCTGCCGTAGACAGGGAACATAAAATGTCGTAGTATAAGGAACCAGTGGAAAAGACGATGAAGGGTTTGAGATCATCGCTGGTTATATCCCTGTCGATTGTGGGCTTCCTGCTGGCCGTCACGACGGCAAAGGCGGACACGCTTTCGATCACCCTCGATTCGCCAGTCCAGTACGGTTTGGCCGGGGATACGCTTCTGTTCTATGCTACTGTGACCAACAATGATCTAACTGAGGTGTTCCTGAACGGCGACAGCGGATCCATAATTCCGCCGGCGTTGACAGTGGATGCGGATGGTGACGACCCGTTCTTTGACTATTTCCCCCCTTCATTGAGCCCGGGGGAGAGTTATTATGCTGAGCTGTTCGATGTGTACATCCCTGATGGAACCCCGCTCGGTCTCTACGCGGGTACGTTCGTGATCCAGGGTGGAAGCGACGAATACGCTTCGGATACGCTGGGTTCTGCGGTCTTCGACGTCAAAGTAACAGACAACTTAACAGACAACGGCGGTTTCGTGCCGGAGCCATCAAGCCTGGTGCTGTTGCTTACCGGAATGACCGGGCTCACGGGAATCATCCGTCGCCAGTTGATTCAATTTAAGTAAAATTTCTCGAACCATTCCCACCAATTAAAATTTCTCGAACCATTCCCGCCAATATTGATTGGCCTGGACGAACTCGCCGCGCAAAGCCGTGTGCGAAGGTTTTCGCGCAGGGGTACGAGGCGCTATGCGAGCGCGTGAACCGCGTCCCTGCAAACCTCCGCCAGGCGCCGAATGCCTTCCCGGATAAGTTCCGGCGAGGCATTGGAGAAGTTCAGGCGCATGAATCGTTGACCGCTGGCATCGGGGAAAAAATCCTGCCCCGGCACAAAGATGACTTTGCGCAAATGCGCTTTGCGCAGCAGCTCGTTGGTGTCCACGCCTTCGGGACAGGTTACCCAGAGAAACATTCCTCCCTGCGGATGTGTCCACCTGAATCCAGGAGGCATGGTTTCGCCCAGCGCGGCATCCATGATCGAGTAGCGTTCCCCGTAGGAGCGCCGGATGCGCTCGATGTGGGCGTCGCTGTCGAAATCCAAAAGGTAGCGATGAACGATGCGTTGGTCCAGGCTCGACGTATGCAGATCGGCGGCCTGCTTGACAATGGTCAGCTTGCGGCGAATCTCTTCGGGAGCAACCACCCAGCCGATCCTGAGCCCGGGCGCGATGGTCTTGGAGACGGTGCTGAGGTAGATGACGATGCCTTCGCCATCCAGCGACTTGATCGGCGGAATGGATTTCCCGGCATAACGCAGAGCGCCGTAAGGATCATCCTCCACCACCGTGAGCCCATAGCGCGCCGCAATGGAATAGAGAGCTTGGCGGCGTTCCGCGGCGAGCGTGACCCCGGTGGGATTTTGAAAATTCGGGATGGTGTACAGAAACCTTGGCTTCTCGCGCTCAATCAATGCAGGCAACGCCTCCGGTATGAGGCCCTGCTCATCGGTAGGCACGGCGACAAAACGAACCTCGAAGGTCTGAAACGCCTGAATGGCAGCCAGGTACGTAGGGTTCTCGGTGAGAACACAGTCCCCTTTATCTAGGAAAATTTTTCCTGCCAGGTCCAGCGCTTGTTGAGAACCGGTCGTAATGAGAATGTCGTCGGCGGAGCAATCGATGCCTCGCCTGCGGGAATCCGCGGCAAAGCTCTCCCGAAGCGGGGCGAAACCCTCCGTGGGACTGTATTGAAGCGCAGACGCGCCGATCTCATGAAGAACACGCTCCGTGGCGGAGAGTATATTATCCACGGGAAATAGTTCCGGCGCAGGAAGACCCCCGGCGAACGAGATGATCTCCGGGCGCTCGGTGGCTTTGAGCATCTCGCGGATGGACGAGGCATGCATACTGTCCATTCTGCGCGCGAACCTGGTCGTCATATCTTACTCCCGGCGAAACTTGTTGGCCTGCTCAAACTCGTTGCGTAATTCCGGCGCGCGCAGGTTTTCGCGCAGGTGGGCGAGGCGCTGCTCCAAGGCAAGCAACACGGCCTGGATAGCTTCGGTGTTGGTGAGAGCGATGTCGCGCCACATGGAGTAAGGACTGGCTCCGAGGCGCGTCATCTCGCTGAGGGCGCGCCCACCTACGTCTTTCAGCTCCGGCGCATCGCCAACCTTTTCTTCCAGCAGCGCGCTCAGGGCCGTGGCCACAAACTGCGGCAGGTGGCTGACCCAGGCAACCAACTCATCGTGGCGCACGGGGTCGAGATCGAGAATCTTGGAGCCCATGGCGGCAACCCACTCCCGCCAGCCTTTGATCAATTCCAAAGATTGCGGCGAGCGCCGCCAGGTTGGGTCGTCGGTAAAGAGCCAGACCGCTCCGCGAAAGAGGTTGGCATCGCCCAGAGTCGCGCCGCCGCGTTCCTTGCCCGCCATGGGATGCCCCGGCAAAAACGCCGCGCGCTCCGGCGTGTTGAAGAGCCGTCCGGCAGCGGCGGTGATCTGCGCCTTGGTGCTGCCCACGTCGGTGACCAGGTGTTCGCAGCCGAGAATGCCGGAGAGTTTCTCCATGTAGTCGAGCGTGGCATAGATGGGCATGGCCAGCAGCACTACCTGGCTGGCGCGCGCCGCCTGCAAGGGGTCGGCAGCAACTGAATCGATGGCACCCATGGAGAGCGCGGCCTGCGCTCCTTCGGGGCTGCGGTTCCAGCCGGTGATGGAGCCGTGAAAGCCCGCCGCGCGCAGCGCGAGACCTACCGATGTGCCCAGCAGGCCGGTGCCCAGAATGGAGATGCGTTCGATCATGATTGCCTTCCTCGCTCCAACTGCACTGAATGAAGAGCGGAGTTAACGGTGTTAGCCGCGCTTCGCGCGTGTTAGCGGAGTTAGTCTTTGCGAGCCATGCTAACTCCGCTCTAAGCTAACTCCGCTGCTATAAACCCTACATTCTTCTTCCCACAGCCGTAGCAATCACCCGTAACTGCCCCATCAGTTCCTCGAATTGCTCCAGGTAGAGGGTCTGCGCGGCGTCGGAAGCGGCCTTATCGGCGTTGGGGTGCACCTCGACCAGAATCGCGTCCGCTCCAGCAGCCACTGCGGCGCGCGCCATGGGAGCCACCATGTCGCGGCGTCCCGTGCCATGCGAGGGATCAGCGACAATGGGCAAGTGCGAGAGCTTGTGAATCACCGGAATCGCGGAGATGTCCATGGTGTTGCGCGTGGCGGTTTCGTAGGTGCGGATGCCGCGTTCGCAGAGGATCACGTCGTAGTTGCCGCCGGCCATGATGTATTCGCAGGAGAGCAGCAGCTCCTCGAGAGTGGCGGCGATGCCGCGCTTGAGCAGCACCGGCTTGCGCGCCTGGCCCAGCTCGCGCAGCAGGTTGAAGTTTTGCATGTTGCGCGCACCCACCTGGAAGAGGTCCACGAAAGGCAGCATCTCCTCGATTTGCGAGATCTCCATGACCTCGCTGACCGTGAGCAGGCCGTGTGCCCGGGCGGCTTCGTGCATCATTTGCAGCCCGGGAATGCCCATGCCCTGAAAGGCGTAGGGCGAGCTGCGCGGCTTGAAGGCGCCTCCCCGCAGGAAGCTGGCGCCGATGGCCTTCACGCGCGCAGCGGTTTGAAACATCTGCTCGCGGTTTTCGATGGAGCATGGACCGGCCATCACGGCCACCTGCTCACCGCCTACTTTTACGCCGTTGGCGAACTCGATAACCGTGCCTTCAGGACGAAAGGCGCGGCCGGCCAGCTTGTACGGCGAGCTGATGCGGAGCACGTTGAGCACGCCCGGCAGCACTTCAAATTTGGTCAGGTCCACATTGGCGGTTGGTCCGACGCCGGCAAGGATGGACTGAAATGCACCGGTGGTTCGATGCACACTGAGTCCCACTTCCACCATGGCGTCGATGACAGCATCGATCTGTTCTTCGGTCGCTTTCTCCTGCATGGATACGATCATGGCTTGTTCCCTGTCCCGGTCGCGGTCGTTTCAGGTCCGGCGCCCTGGCCCGAGGCAGCCGCGCGGGCATTCCTCTCCGATGCCAACTCGTTTTTTTGCAAGGCCCGCATCACGTCGATGATGCGCTCGTAGATATGGGTCAACTCGATGTCCGGCAATGGGCCTTTGTTGGCCGCGCGCACATTGGCGTAGACCACCTTTTCGCGTTCCGGCTCGTAGACAGGCAGCGAAGTAGAAGCCTTCAAGTGGCCTACCATCTGCGCGGCGCGGGCCCGCTCGCTCAGCAATTCCACAAGCTGGCGGTCCAGAATATCAATTTGGTTTCGCAGTTCTTCCAGCGTCATTTCATCCTCGTGTTGCAAAAAGCTGCTATCTTCTAGCTCGTGCCTGTCGGTCAAGCATTAGCAGTTCAATCCACTCACCGAGTTAGCTAGGAGCTAGAAGCTAGGGGCTGGTTTCTTACCGGGCCAGCGTTGCCTGCGGCAGACGAAGGCCCTTGATAAATCGGGAGGCCGCTGCGGGCGCTGTCTTAGGGCTTGACCGCTCGATCAATTCGACAATCGCGCTGCCAATCACCGCGGCATCGGCGAACTCGGCAACCTGGGCAACGTGTTCCGCGTTGCTGATGCCGAAACCGACGGCAACCGGAAGCCGGGTGTATCGCCGGATGCGTTGGACCAGAGCGGCCGCATCCGAGGTCAGGCTCTGCTGCGTGCCGGTAATGCCCACGCGGGAGATGGCGTACACAAAACCTTTGGAGTGCGTGGCGATGGCTTCAAGCCGTTCGTCGGGACTGGTGGGCGCGGCCAGAAAAATCGGCGCGAGCCCCACGCGGGCCATCTCAGCCAGATATTCGCCTGCCTCTTCGACGATCAGGTCGGTCACCAGCACGCCGTCCACGCCGGCTGTTGCAGCGTCGTCGGCAAATTTCGGCAGGCCATAGCGCAAAATCGGATTCAGATAGCTGAAGATAACCAGGCCGGCCGCGGGTCGCGCCACGCGAATCTCCCGGGCCAGTTTGAGCACGTCCTTTAGCCGCGTTCCACGGGCGACCGCGCGCTCGCTGGCGCGCTGAATCATCGGTCCATCGGCCAGCGGATCGCTGAAGGGCACGCCCAGCTCGATCACGTCCGCGTCCGCATCGATAGCCGCAAGCGCAATCTCGCGTGTGGCATCGAGGCTTGGATCGCCAGCCGTCAGATAGATCACCAGCCCGGGTTTGTGATCGAAACGTATCGCCATCGAAGTCAGGCTCCCTGAATCTTCAACTCGCGGGCCAAAATGCCCATGTCCTTGTCGCCGCGTCCAGAGAGGTTCACCACCAGTATGTCATGAGTTTGCATCGCAGGAGCAATGCGCAGCGCCTCGGCCACGGCGTGCGCGCTTTCCAGGGCCGGCAGAATTCCCTCGCTCCGCGCCAGCCGCACCACCGCATCCAGCGTGGCCTTGTCATCCTGCGAAACGTACTCGGCGCGCCCCGTGTCATGCAGCATGGCGTGCTCCGGACCGATGGAGGCGTAATCGAGGCCTGCGGAAACCGAATGCGTCAGCGCAATCTGGCCATTCTCATCCTGCAAAACATAGGAATATGTTCCTTGCAAGACGCCCGGCGCTCCTCCGCTGAAGCGCACCGCATGATCGCCCAATGCGGGGCCGCGGCCACCGGCCTCGACGCCGATGAGCCGGACCTGCGCGTCAGGCAAAAACTCATAGAAAGCGCCGATGGCGTTTGATCCGCCGCCCACGCAGGCGATGATGGCTGTCGGCAGACGGCCCTCGGCAGCAAGAATCTGTTCCTTTATCTCGCGGCTGATGCAGCGGTGGAAGTCGCGCACCATGGTGGGATAGGGATGCGCGCCCAGCGCGCTGCCGAGCAAATAATAAGTTGTCCTGACATTGGTGACCCAGTCGCGCATCGCCTCGCTGATGGCGTCTTTGAGCGTCTTGGAGCCGGAGGAGACCCCGCGCACCTCCGCGCCCAGCAGGCGCATGCGCAGGACATTCAGCTCCTGGCGGGCCATGTCCACATCGCCCATGTAGATCACGCACTCAAGGCCCAGCAGCGCGCAGACCGTTGCTGTCGCCACGCCGTGCTGCCCCGCGCCTGTCTCGGCGATGACGCGCTTCTTGCCCATGCGCTTCGCAAGCAATCCCTGGCCCAGCGCGTTGTTGATCTTGTGCGCGCCGGTGTGCAGCAGGTCTTCGCGCTTGAGATAAATCTTTGCCCCGCCCAACTGCTCCGTCAGCCGCTTGCAATAGTAGAGCGGCGTGGGCCGTCCGGCGTAGTTTTTCAGCAGATCGGCCAGCTCCGCCTGATAGGCCGCGTCGTTTTTGGCCAAATCGTATTCGCGCTCCAGCTCGTCCAGCGCGGCCACCAGCGTCTCCGGCACATACCGCCCGCCATAGACGCCGAAACGCCCTGGGCGCAACTCGGATGAAGCTGCCGGACGATTGATTGATGCCATGGAGCCTCCTGCGGGTGCGCGCAAAAGAATAGGGAACATTTCAGTGTACTAGGGCAAGAGGCGCACGCTTTACGAATTTGGAACAGCAAAGGTGTACTCCCGAAAGATCCAGAGCCGGGGTCTCACCGGACGCTATTGAGAGACTGGTCCTTCCTGGTGCCTTTGAACCTCGGCCTCCTCAATCAGTCGTTGAATCATATCTTTTCGCTGCGTGTTGTATTCATCGACTTTACGTAACAATACCTGGGCGTTCTTCTTACAATACTTCTTGAAATACTTCCGCTTGAGGACACCGATGTCAACATAGAAAGCAATTGTTCCCGCTAGATTACGCACGTTAAATGGGAAGGAGGTGGGAGGCTGCTCCAAAACGTACTTGAGCTTGCTATAGAGCGTCTGTACAGCGAAACGTTCCGGTAATTGTATGTAGATTGTCGGGTCGCTCGAATAATACTCTTCACCTAATAAATAGCACTGGCGAAATTGCTCCTGCCTCCAAAGTAATGTATCTGAATGTCCAGAGCCAATCCGCCATTCTTCGACGTTCATGATTCGATCAACTGCAAAGAACATTTCAGCAATATCTCTATAAAGAGCAATTCGCATATTGCGCCGACCCACGAGGTCAGACACAATCAAATCCCTGAAAAGTCCGCCGAAGAACCCAACAACTGTTCCCATGATTGCCGAAAAAGCCGAAGAGAGCCATACCGGCGGCTGGTTCAGGACTTTTAACATTTCGTGCAGCATATGGCTAAGATTATCCATCACCCTCACTCTATTGCCAACGTCTGATAGAACGACAAGCAGTGAGCGCCCAGAAAGTGCCGAGTGGCCAGAGACGTCTCATGTCGAGAATACATGGCCAAGCGTCCCAAGTCCCGATTTTGGGACCTGGGAAAGCACGAACCCCATGCGCGAAGCGCGTCTGCCCCACCGCAGGTGGTCACGCCGCCTTCTTCACCTGCAACGTCACGCGCAACCCGGCGGCGGCAAGCATATTGACCAGCATATCCAGCCCGAAGAGTTCGATCTTGCCGCGTATCAGGTTGGAGATGCGCGGCTGTGTCACGCCGAAGACCTTGGCCGCCTCGGTCTGGCTCAATCCTTCGCGCTCAATGTGCCGCTTGAGGGCCAGCATCAGCGACGACCGCAGCTTCAGATTCTCGGCCTGCGCCGGAGTCTCTTCGATGGCATCCCACACACTGGCAAAACGATTCTTGGTCATGAGTTCAGCTCCCGAATCAGGTCCTTGTAGCGCCGCGAAGCAAGTGTAATGTCCTCCGGGCTGGTCTTCCGTGTCTTCTTCTGAAAGCAATGCAGAACATAAATTGCCTCTGCAAACTTGGCGACATACATCACGCGAAATGCCCCATCTTCCTCTCGAATCCGGATCTCTTTCACACCCGAACCAACCGTGTTCATCGGCTTCCAGTCGTCCGGATCAAGCCCTTCCTGCACCTGGTAGAGCTGGTAGCCAGCCTCTCTCCGCGCCGCGGTTGGAAAGCGGCAAAGGTCATCCAGCGCGCCACCCCGAAACTCGATTGACTTGACGCTATTGCTCACGATTCCATTATACAAAATAATGCATATACGGCAACAAATTAATTATTTGCAGATGAATTTCCACGATTTGCAGTCCAGCGACAGGAGCAGCAAGGTGCCTCCGTTCCTGCACGCTATCATCAATCTGTGCAACCCGAGCAAGCAACCTACCATCTGGGCGACATTTTGGCCAACGCCATCACCCACGGCATCGGCGCGGGGCTGGCCATTGCCGGTGCGGCTTACCTGATTGTCGTATCAACGCGCGGGACGGCTTGGCACGTGGTCAGTTGCTCGATATTTTCCGCGACGCTGGTGCTGGTCTACATCTGCTCCACGCTCTATCACTCGCTGGTGCGGACCAAGGCGCGCCATGTCTTTCACATCCTGGACCACTCGTCCATCTACCTGCTGATCGCCGGCACTTATACACCGTTTTGCCTGGTCACGCTGCGCGGGCCGCTGGGTTGGACGATCTTCGGCGTGGAGTGGGGGCTGGCTGTCTGCGGGGTGGTCTTCAAGAGCTTCGCCATTGGACGTTTCGAGGTGATCTCCACGCTGGTCTACCTGGCGCAGGGCTGGTTAGCGGTGGTGGCGGTGGTCCCGCTGGTCCATACCCTCGGCTGGCATGGCCTGATGTGGATGGGAGCCGGAGGCCTGGCTTACACGCTGGGCATCGTTTTTTTTGCAATGGACCGGCTGCGCTACTTCCACGCCCTCTGGCACCTGTTTGTGCTGGCCGGCAGCGTGGCCCACTACTTCGCCATTCTGTTCTACGTCGTTCCCGCGCGGCCCTGAGCGAGTCATGACCGGCCTTGGCCGCCACGGCCGGAGCCGAGGCCGGGTGGCATCTTTGACTTGCACTGAAACTGCACTATTTCCTATGCAAAATTGACCTTGGCCCCGCAAAACCGGTACACTACATGAGTTTGGCGATTCCTGCCAGTGGCCGTTGAGCCAGACGCTCGCCCAAAGAATGAGGGGCTTGAGCGTACCGCGGCACGGAAGTTTCCGCCCGAGCTATATTTTCAGGCGTACACCGGCCGAGCCGGACTGGCGCTGGAGGGATTATGTACGCGGTTATTCGCACCGGTGGCAAGCAGTATCGAGTCTCGCCAGGCGACGTGTTGAAGATAGAGAGCGTTGCTTCGAATAAACAGACCGTTGAGTTCAGCGACGTGCTGGCGGTCAGCGGCGAGCCGGGAAGCGTGGCCAAGCCGGCCAAGGCCAAGGTAATTGCCGAGGTGCTTGGGGAGGGCCTGGGCGACAAGATCCTGGTCTTCCATCTGAAGCGCAAGAAGCAATACAAGAAGCTGCAAGGGCACCGGCAGAACTTTACTGAGGTGCGCATCAAGGCTATCGAGGCCGACGGCAAGACCTACACCGCCGCCTAGCAAGACGGAGCTGTCAGCCTTCAGCTTTCAGCTTATACATCGCGGCAACGAACAGTATTAGCCCGGACGGGCAGAACTGAAGGCTGAAAGCTGATAGTTGAAAGCTGGAAAAGGGGATTGGACAATGGCACATAAGAAGGGTGGAGGCAGCTCCACAAACGGAAGGGATTCCAATGCGCAACGGCTGGGCGTCAAGGCCTTTGCCGGCGAACTGATCACCGGCGGCTCGATCATTACGCGCCAGCGGGGCACGCGCATCAAGCCGGGCGCCAACGTGGGCCGCGGCTCCGACGATACACTCTTCGCCAAGATCACCGGCCGAGTGAAGTTTACCGATCACGGCAAACTCGGGCGGTATGCCTCGATTGAGCCTGTAGCAGCCGAGTAATTCGGCACTCATTCAAATTCAGCTGACATACATGTGAAAAGGCCACGGTGATGCTGTGGCCTTTTCACGTTCTATTGCTGTACCCGTCGATCCTATGTCGCTGATGCGCGGCTCTTCTGGTCCTGGGTGAGTGCTTCTTCCACAGCATTCTCCGCTTCTGTCAGGAAGAAGCCGCCGGCCGGCTGCACGGCAACCTGGGTACCGGTGTGGCCCAGGGCGGTGGCAATCTCGTTCCAGCGAAAGATGGTGGAGTTGGCCGGCACCATGAGGGGCTGGCGGGCAGGCTCGGGCAGGACGCAGTAGGCAACCCACATCCCCAGCGTAACCAGAATCACCGACTCGTAAACGAACTGCCAGGGAGCGGTTAATGAAGTGTGGGTCGAAGTCACCAGCGACTGAACGAAGTCGTTGGCGGATATCACGCCAAGGCCCAGGGCAATTCCAAAGGCCATGTCGCGGGCCGAGAGGCGCAAGGCATTCATGCCCAGGCAGAGGAAGCCCAGCAGGCACAACTCAACGATGCTCACCGAACGCATCAGGCCGAGGGCAACGCTGGGGATGAGCAGGATGTCGCGATGCGAAAAGGTAATTGTTGAAAAGCTCACAATGACCGAGGCCAATATCGCCCAGCGAAAGATCACGACACCTAATCTCATCAGTCCTGGGAAGACCGAGAGCACCGAGCGAAAGACCTCCATGCAGACGAAGAAGAGCAGCACTGCGCTGGCGATGAATACGGCCCAGTAAAGATAAAAGTAGATGGGAAAGCAAATGTTGTGGAACCAATGCCGCGATTGGCCATACAAAAAGAAAAGCAGCGGGGGCATCGATGCAACGCGCAACGCCAAGTAGGCTCCCATAGCGGGAAACCGGCGATGGAGTTTCTTCCAGAACAGAAACCCGAGCACTGCCCAGAGAACAAACTCGGCCACGCTCATCAGGGACATCACGGTCTGTGAAGACATAAGGCTTCCCTCGCCACTCTTAGAACTATCTAAGAATAGCGCCGAATGCCCTATTACTCAACACAAAACCTCCGATTCAGTACACTCACAAGCCTATGGGTTCTACTGGCCATCAGGACCGGGAGGGCAAATGTACGGTCCACAGGTAGGAGTCGGCAGACTCGCGGTAGCCGATTGGTGGCTGGCGATGGGCTGCGCGGTTCTGGGAGTGGTGGCTGCGGCGGCAGCGGCTGCAATGACAATGGTCAGAGCGAAGATGCGGATTACGAGTTTCATTGAAGGTAACCTCTGGTGGATTTGGTTTGGCAGGAAGCACATCCCCTGTCCATCGAAATCGTAGGAGATTTTACAGATTAAGTCCAGCTAATTCATAAATATAAACAGGTAGTAATGGCGACTGTTACCAACGTACCTTATTCGGCCGGCTTTTTCCTCGTTTTTCGCGCTTTCTCCACCTCTCTTTCCCGCGCGTCCGTACCCACTCCGCATGGTAAAATTAGTTCAGAGCAGGTTGATTGAAAGCCCCTGTCTTTCAATCGGTTAGGCCCCCGAATACCGACCCGGAAACTCCTCCGGACGCGGCGTCCCCAGTGGAGCTCGAAGCGAAAGTTTTACGAATGGATCACTATGGCGACTGAACCCCTGAACACCACCCCGTTTCCTGACGATAACGGCAACTATACCGGCGAAAACATCAAGGTTCTTGGAGGACTGGAGGCGGTGCGCCTGCGTCCGGCCATGTATATAGGCTCGACCGGTGAGTTGGGATTGCACCACCTGGTCTACGAGGTAGTGGACAACTCGGTGGATGAGGCGCTGGCTGGTTATTGCAAAAAAATCGAAGTCGTCATTCACGTGGACAACTCCATCACCGTGGTCGATGACGGGCGCGGCATTCCGGTGGATCTGATGCCTCTTGCCGACGGCAAGATGATGCCGGCCGTGCAGGTAGTGCTGACCATGCTCCATGCGGGCGGCAAGTTTGACGCCTCCACCTACAAAGTCTCCGGCGGCCTGCACGGCGTGGGCGTCAGTTGCGTCAACGCGCTCTCGCAGGAGCTCAATGTGGAGATCTGGCGCGACGGCCACACCTGGGAGATGGACTTCAGTTGCGGCGAGCCTACCAGTGAACTGCGCCAGGCGGGCACCAGCAAGCGTCGCGGAACCAAGATTCATTTTCTGCCTGATAAGAGCATCTTTTCCTCCATCGAGTTCAACTACGACACGCTGGCCCAGCGGCTTCGCGAGATGGCCTTCCTCAACAGGGGTCTGGAGATCACGCTCACCGACGAGCGCACCACCGATGCCAAAACCGGCGAAGCCCGCCGCTCCGAATTCAGGTACGCCGGCGGTATTGCAGAGTTTGTCAAACACCTGAACCGCGGCAAGACGGTGCTGCATGACAAGCCCATCATGATGGAGGCAACGCGCGACAAAGTCGAGATCGAGATCGCACTGCAGTACAACGACAGCTACTCGGAGACGGTCTTCAGCTTCGCCAACAACATCAACACCGTGGACGGCGGCTCGCATCTCTCCGGATTTCGGACGTCTCTCACTCGAACGATTAACGCTGTCGGCCAGTCGCTCGGCCTCTTCAAGGACATGAAAGAAAACCTGAGCGGCGACGACGTGCGCGAGGGACTGGTGGCCGTGGTCAGCGTCAAGCTTTCGCAGCCGCAGTTTGAGGGCCAGACCAAGGGCAAGCTCAACTCCGACATCGCCGGCACCGTGCAGGCCTTTGTCAACGAGCGGTTGGGCGCGTACCTGGAGCAGAATCCGCCCATCGCCCGGCGCATCATCAACAAGGCCATCGAGGCTGCGCGCGCCCGCGAGGCCGCCCGCAAGGCCCGCGACCTGACCCGCCGCAAGGGTGCCCTGGACGGCGGCGGATTGCCCGGCAAGCTGGCCGACTGCACGGAGCGCAACCCCGAGCGCTGTGAATTGTATCTGGTCGAGGGCGAGAGCGCCGGAGGCACCGCCAAGCAGGGGCGCGACCGCCGCTTCCAGGCTATCCTGCCGCTGAAGGGCAAGATTCTCAACGTCGAAAAAGCGCGCTACGACAAGATGCTGGGCCACGAGGAGATCCGCGCCATGATTACCGCGCTGGGCTGCGGCATCGGCAAGGACGACTTTGACGCCGCCAAAATCCGTTACGGCAAAATCATCCTCATGACCGACGCCGACGTGGACGGCTCGCACATTCGCACGCTGCTGCTCACCTTTTTCTTCCGCCACATGACCGAGCTGATCAAGCGTGACAACATCTACATTGCGCAGCCGCCGCTGTTCAAGATCAAGAAGGGCCGCTTTGAGCAGTACATCAAGGACGAGCGGGAGTTTGTGAAGGTGATGGTCAACCGCGCGGCGGAAGGTATGGTTGTGCGCCACGGCGAGGCAGCCAGCCGCATCGAGGGCGCCACCCTGACCCGCTTCATGGGAACCTTGAGCGAGTATCTGGACTTCGTCGAAAAGGTGGACAAGCGCATCCGCAATGAAAAACTAACAGAATTGCTGGCTCGCGCCGAGCTGACACACCGCGCCGATTTCGCCTCCAAATCCGAGAGCCAGATTCCGCCCAAGCTATCCCGGCTGCGCGCTGAACTGGCGGAGCGCTCCGGGGAGTTCGATTTCAAATCGCTGAGCAAGCCGGTGGAGGACGAGGAGCACCACACCTGGTCGTTCAGCTTCGTCGATGCGCAGGGCGCCGAGCGGCGTATCGACTGGACCCTAGCTTCCAGCCCTGAGTTCCGCCAGATGATGGCCAAATTCACGCTCATCAAGGAGTTTCTCGAGCCGCCGTTCCTGGTTGAGTATGCCGCCAAGTCCGCGGCCGCCGAGGCTAAATCCGAAGCCGAGGCCGAGGAGGAGGAAGGAGCCGAGGCGCAAGCGGAGACCAGGCAGGCTCGCCGCACTGCCCGCATGGTGCGCGAGCCGGTGGAACAGCAAACCGCCCGCGAGCTATTCGCCTACATCGTCGAGCAGGGCAAGAAGGACTACCAGGTGCAGCGCTACAAGGGCCTGGGCGAGATGACCAGCACGCAGCTCTGGGAAACCACCATGGACCCCGAGCGGCGCACGCTGCTCCAGGTCAAGCTGGAAGACATCCTCCCAACCGAGGAGATCTTCGCCACATTGATGGGCGAAGATGTCGAAAAGCGGCGCAAATTCATCGAGGATAATGCGCTGGACGTGAAGAACCTCGACATCTAGCCCGCGCTTCCATCAGATACCTCAGGACGCCGGGCCGACGGCCAAGTAGGTCTCCTCCAACCGGTCTGCCAGATCCTGGTCCATAAACAGATGCTGGATTAAGCCACTCCGCAACGCTGCGTGAACCACGGGCGCCTTGTTGGCTCCGATGGCCAGCACGAGAATGCCCGGAGCCCCGCCCCGCGCTCGAGCGGCGCAATCGCGAAGCTGTGAGATCGTCACACCCGTCCATCGCTTGAGAATACTCTTCACCTCGGCTTTCGCCACGTCGTCAAGATTCGGCCGGGAAATCACGGCGCCGCACAGATCACCGATCACCCATTCGTTCAGCTTCTCCCTGGACACGCCGGCAGTGCGAATCAAGTTGTCCTCGTCAAAGCCGAGCGGCCACTCGTGTGTCGACGTGCTAGTCAACACGGCATCGATCCTTCTGATCAACGGTACGCTCTCCTGCTCCCTGGTCGAGTTCTGCCTGTCTGTTCCGAAGATCTCCCGGTAAGCTGTGATTCGCCCAATCAGCTTTCGGATCGCCTGGATCTCGGTCTCCGTCATGTCCGCTGGAATCAGTGCCGGGACGGGCGCGAGGGATAGAGTATGGCCCTGGCCCGGTTCCACCTCCGGGTCGAGCGCCTCTTCCAGCCTTGCCGCCAGCACGCTCGAAGAGTGATGCGAGATATTAAGTCCTAGCGGCTCGCCGATAAGAGGGATTGTCGTACGTTTGTGCGGCTTTATCGCGCCTCGATCATGTGCCACTTTTTTCATCGCGGCAATGACCGTAGCCACCGTATCCCCCCAGGAAACGCCAATCACGGAGGCCTGCTCCAGAACCTCCAGCACATCCTTGGCGCATGCGCGGGCAAACTCGTCCCTGCGGTACCGCCAGGCGGCATCCGTTGTATTGTAGCTGTGGCTCGGATAGACATGAACCACCGGACCAGGCAGATTAGAGGCGTTCACGCTGATCTTCGAGAGAATTTCCTGAAGTCGCGCGGGACGAACTCTCGCCAGAATGCGCTCCATATCCTCCTCGCTCACCTTCTCGCGGACAAATCGAGTCTTCGTCTCGATATAGCCATCCTTCGCCGCGTCCGTTAGAAGCCGGGAGATGACAGATTGACTGAGTCCGAGGCTTCGGCCAATCGACTCCTGCGTCTGTTGCTTACCGTACAGGTAGGCGGCAGCAAGAAATTCGAGCTTCTCGGCCTTTCGGCGCACACGGACCTCCTCTCGTCTCTTCGGGTGAAGAGTAGCATAAATCATCTGAAAATAATCATAGCATAGTATTGATTATTCATACATTGAATATGCATTATTTATTAAGAAAAATTTATTGCATGATGCCCTGTTGTCACGTTACTGTTGGTGGCGGTGAAGTAGCCCCCTGAACCTTCCCACCTCCGCTGGGCCTCCAGCTGATTCCGAGGCCGATCGCGAAAGGAGTGTAGTCATCATGACGACGGCTGATCTAGAAATCCAGAACGATCTAAAAATCCAGATTGATTTAGCAATCCAGAAGCTTAAGTGCTTGACGCGGCGGTTCTCCTTGAAGCAGGGGCAAGCCTCCGACCTGTTTTCCGATATCGTCGAATTAGTCAACCAGATCATTAAGATGAACAAAGAGATACTCCCGCCCATTCCGCCCATTCCGCCCCCTCCGCCACCTCCGCCACCTCCCATAGCCGGAGCAGCGGGCGTATCGGACGTATCGCCCGCAAGGACACATGGAGCGCATGACCTTCAGGTTTGGGAGAGTACGAGCGGCAAGTTGACCTTCTCCTTCGACCTGCAGAAGCCCTTTTACCTGCCTACAAGATTCGGCAGACTGCTCATCTTTCTCGCAACCGAAGCGGGAGAGGATAACTCTCTGGGCGGCCTCCTTGGGTACAGAACGCGCTCCGAAATCCAGACTCATCTGCAGAAAACAGCCAAACCGGGAAAACAAATCCGGCGTCAATACGTCAACAACGTCACCAATCGGCTCAAGGCTGCGATTCTCGAGCATACCGGCCGTGACTTGATCAAAACCAATAACGAGTTGGGAGTCCGAGTGCTTTTGAAGATTGGAGGTTTGCACGGTCTTGAGGCAACCACGGCCCACAAGTGGCTCTAAGTTTCCTTTGCGGGACTATCATTTGCCTCAATGCTGGACACACATACGGATCAAATTACTTCGGGTCGTAGCATTTCTCTCTCTTCTGTCGTAGAGTTACGCCATGTTCCTCGACCATCAAGACGTTCGCCGGGCCTTTGAAGAAGATGAGTTCTATCCGCTCTTCCAGCCGCTGGTGGAGCTGAGCAGCGGGCAGGTGGCCGGTTTTGAAGCCCTGGCACGATGGAATCACGCGCGGCTGGGCGCCATCTCGCCGGACGCCTTCATTCCCATTGTTCAGAAGAGCGGATACATCAATACACTGACACGCAAGTTATTGGAAAAGACCTTTGCGGTTGCGCCCCTGCTGCCGGCCGGACTGCGCTTGTCCATCAACCTGTTTCCGCTACAACTGATGGATGAGACGATGCCCGGCCAAATTGCCTCGGTGGCAGAGCGGGGCGGTTTTCCGCTCGACCGGCTGACCGTGGAGATGACCGAAGGCGTGCTGCTGAATAATCTCTCCTGCGCTCAGGCAGTAGCCGGCGAATTGAAGAACCTGCATTGCAGGCTTTCGCTGGACAATTTCGGCACAGGCCACTCCAGCCTTTTTCATCTGCACGCTTTGCCCTTCGATGAAGTGAAGATTGACAGGAGCTTGATTCATGCCGTGACCCAATGCCGCGCGAGCCGGACGATTGTCGCCGCGGTCGTTGGCCTGGGACGGGACCTCGGGCTTGAGACCGTGGCGGAGGGAGTGGAAACCGGGGAGGAAGCCGGCCTACTGAGCGAGATGCACTGCAACCTGGCTCAAGGCTGGCACTTCGGCAGACCCGCAGCAGCCGCTGAAATTCCGCGGATGCTCTTTGCCGCAACCTGCAATCGAGCCGGCGCCTTATTGGAGCTCGAAGAGCAGGACGCGCTGGCCGCGGCGGTTTAGACTGGTTGCGGAGAAATCTCGATGAGATTCAACCTGGTTCGGGTCGCCGCAATCATCGCGATTCCGGCGATTTTGTTTGCCGCGCGCACACGAATTCACGCGCAGTTCGGCTGGGGCGCACCGCCGCCGGAAAGCGCTTCATCCATCCCGACAGCACAACTGCTTCAGCCTGAGGAGCTGAGCCGCCTGTTGCAAGCCAAGGGCGCAAGCAAGCCGCTGGTGCTGCAAGTGGGCTCGCGTATGCTCTTTGCCCAGGCGCATATCGCCGGCGCCGAGTATGCCGGGGCCGGCTCGCAGCCTGAGGGCCTGAAGCAATTGCAAGACAGGGTTGCACCGCTGCCCCGCAAGACCTTCATCGTGCTCTACTGCGGCTGCTGCCCGTGGAGCCGATGCCCCAACGTCGCGCCGGCGTTCAAGCTGCTGCACAATCTGGGATTTGCCAACGTGAAGGTTCTCTATCTGGCCAACAATCTGGGAACCGATTGGGTAGACAAGGGGTATCCGGTTGAACAAGGACGCTAAAGCGCTGTCCGCGCATCGCCAGGTGCTGGCCGCTTTGCTGCTGGCAACTTGCTTCGCCGCCGGCGCGCAAACAATATCTCTTGTCGGTAAAAAGGCTCCGGAGTTTACGCGCAGGGATTTCAGCGGAACCAGAATCAATCTCGCCGGCTTACGGGGAAAGGTGGTGCTGCTCGATTTCTGGGCTACCTGGTGCGCCTCCTGCCAGGTGGAGATGCCAACCTTCGTTCAATGGCAGCGGGACTACGGCCCGCGGGGATTGCAGGTCATCGGCATCTCCATGGACGACGATCCCGCATTGGCGCGCAGGATGAAAGCAAAGCTCCGGCTGAATTATCCCGTAGCCATGGGCGACGAAAAGCTCGGCGAGCTCTACGGCGGAGTTCTGGGATTGCCCTTGACCTATCTCATCGACAGAAATGGAATAATCCGTGCTAAGTTTCAAGGCGAAACCGATCTGAAAACCATGGAGCAGCAGTTGAAGGCGCTGCTGGCGGAGCCTTAAGCCGCGCCATCCGCATCAGGCACTCGCCTTCCCCTTCTTCTCTAGTCGCGCCACGCTGAACTGTGCTCCGGCAAACAAGATCAGCCCTGATACATAGGCCCAGAAGAGCAGCCCCACCGAGATAAAAAACGGCCCGTAGAGCGTCTGTAGGTCCATGTGCGGCAATACAAGCACAAAGATGGCTCGGGCCATAAGCCAGATAATCCCCGTGACGACAGAGGTGCTCAACACATGCCTCCAGGGAACCTTGCGATTGGGCAGCAGCCAATAGATGGAAAAGAAGAACAGGATCGACGCCACGCCAGTGGTGGTGGTCAGGGCGGCGAAACAGGCTCCTTTATAACTGATGTCCAGAACAAAATCGAGAATTGTGATATTCGTGCTGTGAACGAAGATCATGGTCAGCACATCGCGCACGCCTGTGTTGAGCAGGATGCTCGCCATGCCCAACACCAGCATCAGGATCGCCAGCCCAAAGGAGATGATCTGATTGTGCAGATAGTTACGGCTCTTGGTCACGCCCCAGGCCTGGTTCAGCGCCACCTCAAGGGGCAGAAAGATGCCCGTGCAGGCAATCAGAATCATAATCAGCGAAAAAGTCTGTATACCATGCCGCGAGGATGCAAGCGCCACGTTATCCAGGTGGATCGCCAGCCAGTCTTTGCTCGCTACCGAAGGCAGAAAATAGTTCACCATGTCGGTGATTACGTCCTTCATCAGCTTTGAGCGGTGGAAGACTGTATCCGCCAGCGTGTAGAGCAGCACCGTGAAGGGAATGAAGGAGAGAATCGCGTTGGCTGCCACGCTGAAGGCGTAAGTGTGCACCTCGCTGTCCAGCAGGTATCGGATCAGCGCAGTGCCGTCCTTGCGCCAGCGGTACCACTTGGATTGCTTTGCCGGTTGCTCCACATCGGCGGCTCTGGGTGCCTCGTCTGCCGCATCATTCCGCTCATCAAAAATAGAGAATTCAGCCACGGGTCGCTTCCTTTCTGGAGAAAAAACTCTTCGCGGTCAAATTGCGCGCGAAGCAGAACTGCCGGAGGCGCGAAGCAATATTGACGAGGGTCGCTGCATTAAGAATAGCCGCTGAGCTTGCCCAGCGCCCAACGCGCCGCCGTGCGTAGACCTTTGTCCGCGTCCTCGGCCCATTTTTCGAGACAGGGCGCAAACCGGGCCAACCCGCTGTTGCCCATGGCGATGGCCACATTGCGCCTGAGTCCTAGAAATCCCGCCCTGCGCACCGGCGAACCGCTGAATTGCCGCTCAAACTCCGCCTCGTCCATCGCCGCCAGCCAGTCGAGCGCCGGGTTCACCAGTTCCGGACGCGGCTCAAGCTCCAGATCCGCGATCACGGGAGCCTTCCGATTCCAGGGGCAAACATCCTGGCAGATGTCGCAGCCGAAGATTTGCCGTCCCATCCCCTCCATCAGCTCCGGCGCAAGGTCTCCGCGGTGCTCGATGGTCAGGTAGGAGATGCAGCGTGTCGCATCCATCTGATAAGGAGCAATCAGAGCGCCAGTCGGGCAGATTTCCAGGCAGCGGCGGCACCTTCCACAGCGGTCGGGCAACGGCGCCGAGGGCGCTTGTTGCTCACTTATCTCCAGAGAGGTCAACAGCACCGCCAAAAAACCAAACGACCCCAGCATGGGATGTATCAGGCAGGTGTTCTTGCCCGTCCAGCCCACCCCGGCTGCGGTAGCCAGCGCCCGCTCCACCACCGGCCCAGTATCCACGAAGCTGCGCGCCGTGAAGGCTCCTAACTGCTCGCACAGTCGCAACTCCAGCGTTTTCATGCGTTTATGCAGGACCTTGTGATAGTCGGTGGGCCGCCTGGTACCGTCCGCATTCACTGTGCTCGACCAGGCATAGCGCGCAATCCAGCCCGCGCCTTCTGCGGCCGGCTCGGTCGAACGCGGTTGCGGGCTGTTGTAATTTGAAAAGCAAACCACCGCCGAGCGCGCCCAGGGAAGCGGCGTTCCTATCCGCGCCCGCAGCAGCCTCCCTGCCTCATCCCTCCGCTCCAGGTAGCGCATCGTGCCCGCACGCCCCGCCCGCACCCACTCCTCAAATCGCGCCGCGTCCCGCTCCTGGTTTGCGTAAGGAAGCGCGACCAGCCCGGCTTCGGTGAATCCTGCCTCCAACGCGAGCGCGCGCACAAGTTCTCTGCTCAGAAAAGCGGAGGTTCGCGGGTTGGGAAAAGCGCTGGCCACGGAACCAGAGGCGCCCCTTTTTACGTATTCAACTTCAGCGTGTTCATTTGCGAGTTGCAACCAGTGCAAGGGAACACGCGGAACGGCAGCACGGAGCATGAATCTGCTTTTATCCCCTGCGATTTCAGCATATTCCTTCTTTTGCGGCTTTTCCTGGAGGTTTTTCGGATGACTACGACGATTTTGAACCCTGCTGCCTCAGCCGTCCAGCCGACCGAAGCGATTGAGTTGGTTCGCGGCCGCGAGAAGGAATTGCTGGCCTGGCTTTCCCCTGTGGTGCGCCGGAAAAGCGTGACGCTCGATCTGAGCGGGGTCCGGCGCATCGACGCGGCCGGCATTGCCGCTCTAGTGTCTCTCTATTCCTGCGCCCAAAAGGCCGGTCACCGCTTCAGCGTAGCCAATCTTACGCCACGCGTGGCCGAGGTCCTGACGCTGGTGGGGTTGGAGCGGATTCTCTCAGTGCATCCTGCAATTTGGGAACGTCCTTCCGGCTCACGC
This sequence comes from Occallatibacter sp., assembly GCA_050011175.1. GTDB lineage: Bacteria > Acidobacteriota > Terriglobia > Terriglobales > Acidobacteriaceae > Telmatobacter. The sequence goes on along the minus strand of JBEKJR010000001.1, from coordinate 285,950 downwards.
CTGGAGCGGACGGCCGCATAAAAGTTCCTGCTTCCCATATTTCGACTGAGAATCAGTGCCATAAACCCTATTTCGGGGTCAGTTATTTGTTTCAAAATGCAATTATTCCGGTGCCGGAATGGTACGTGACTCCTGAGCACGCGCATCGGATGTGACCTTGAACACAGGCAACTGTATACTGGAAGCGATATTCGTAGTAACGACGAATCAATCCCGCGAAGCGCCGCCCGATGCCTAGATGACCCGCACGCGCTCAGCCTATAACAGCCTTTTCCAGTTGAAGAGCTGAGCCGCGTCCTGCCATTCTCTCTTGCGGACCGCAATCGCGAAATCTAGATAGGAGGCTTCACCCCATGACGCAGGGCGCTATGGATCAGGCGTCTGCCGGACAGGCAGGCTCGACATCAACCAAGCATGTGTATTTCTTCGGCGGCGGCAAGGCTGAGGGCAACGGAAATATGAAGGATGTGCTGGGCGGCAAGGGCGCCGGCCTGGCCGAGATGACCAACGCCGGGTTGCCGGTTCCCCCCGGATTTACCATCCAGACCGAGGCCTGCCGCGAGTATATGCGCGGTGCGCTCTCGCTCGCGGTCAATACCGAGATGTATGCCGCCCTGGAGCGGCTGGAGAAGCTGCAAGGCCAGAAACTGGGCTCGGGCGACAACCCCTTGCTGGTCAGCGTGCGCTCCGGCGCCAAGTTCTCCATGCCCGGCATGATGGACACCATTCTTAACCTGGGCCTCAACGATCAGGCAGTTGAAGCGCTGGCCCGGCGCAGCAACAATCCCCGCTTTGCATACGATTCCTATCGCCGCCTGATCCAGATGTTCGGCGACGTGGTGCTGGATGTGGAGAAGAAGAAGTTCGAGCACATCTTCGACAGCGTCAAGAAGCGCGTCAAGGTGAAGTTTGACTACGAACTCCAGCCTAAGGCGCTGCAAGAGATCATCGCTGAGTACAAGAAGCTGGTGAAGAAGGAAACCGGCAAGGAGTTTCCGCAGGAGCCCAAGGAGCAGTTGGTACAGGCTCGCGATGCCGTCTTCCGCAGCTGGATGAACGAGCGCGCCAAGACCTATCGCCGCATCAACCGCATCGATGACTGGCTGGGTACGGCGGTCAACGTGCAGGCCATGGTCTTCGGCAACCTGGGCGAAACCTCTGGCACTGGCGTCGGCTTCACGCGCAACCCGGCCACCGGCGAAAAGAAGTTCTTCGGCGAGTACCTGATGAACGCGCAGGGCGAGGACGTGGTTAGCGGCGTTCGCACGCCGCTGCCGATTTCAGAATTAGAACGCGTCATGCCGAAGTGCTACGAGCAGTTGAAAAACATCACCGGCAAGATGGAAAAGCACTACCGCGACATGCAGGACTTTGAGTTCACCATCCAGGACAGCAAGCTCTACATGCTGCAAACCCGCAACGGCAAGCGCACCGGGTTGGCCGCCGTTCGCGTGGCCATCGACATGGTCAAGGAAGGACTCATCACGAAGGAAGAAGCCATCCACCGCGTCGAGCCCAACCAGTTGTACGACTTTCTGGTTCCCCGCCTGGTGGAAAAGGGCGAAAAGATCGAAGTTCTTGCCACCGGTCTCCCGGCCTCGCCGGGCGCGGCTGTCGGCCAAATCGTCTTCACCGCCGAGGACGCCGTCAAGCAACACCAAAGCGGCGCCTTCAAGACCATCATCCTGGTGCGCGGCGAAACCACGCCCGAGGACATCGCGGGCATGGAAGTTGCCGCCGGCATTCTCACCTCACGCGGCGGCATGACCTCGCACGCCGCCGTAGTCACCCGCGGCATGGGTAAATGCTGCGTGGCCGGCGCGGGCGATTGCACCGTAGACGAAACCAAGAAGGAACTACGCGTGAAGGGCAAAACCTTCAAGCACGGCGACTGGATCTCGCTGGACGGCACCACCGGCCGCGTGATTGCCGGCAAGCTGAAAACGCTGGACGCCCAGCCTGACGATCCGGATCTGGTCACCTTCATGGCCTGGGTCGATCCCGTTCGCCGCCTGCGCATCCGCGCCAACGCAGACATCCCACGCGACGCCAAGAATGCTCGCATGTTTGGCGCGGAAGGCATCGGTCTCTGCCGCACCGAGCACATGTTCTTTGCCGAAGACCGCATCGAGCACATGCGCGCTATGATCCTCTGCGATAACGAGAAGGACCGCCGCGCCGCCCTCAAGAAGCTCCTGCCCATGCAACGCGCCGATTTTGTCGGCCTCTTCAAGGCCATGGAGTCGCTGCCCGTCACCATCCGCACCATCGATCCGCCGCTGCACGAGTTTCTGCCCAAGCGCGAGGACCTGATGGTCGAGATTCAGCACCTGGTAGACACCAAGCCCCGCTCGCCCAAGCTCAAGGAACTGCGCACACTGCTGGCGCGCGTCGAAGAGCTGCACGAGCAGAACCCCATGCTCGGACTGCGCGGCTGCCGCCTCGGCATCGCCTTCCCCGAGATCACCGAGATGCAGGTCCGCGCCATCCTCGAGGCCGCGTGCATCGTCAAGAGCAAGGGCGCCGATCCGCATCCCGAGATCATGATTCCGCTCGTCGCCACCATCGAGGAAACCCGCAACCAGGCCGCCATCGTGCGCCGCGTCGCCGCCGAAGTCTTCAAGGAGAAGGGCGTCACCGTCGATTACATGGTGGGCACCATGATCGAGCTGCCCCGCGCCGCCCTCACCGCCGACCAGATCGCCGAGGAAGCCGAGTTCTTCAGCTTCGGAACCAACGACCTCACCCAGACCACCTACGGCATCAGCCGCGACGACATCAACCAGTTCCTGCCGGCCTACATGAAGGCGGGCATCTTCAAACAGGATCCCTTCGCCACCCTTGACCAGGCGGGCGTCGGCCTGCTGGTCAAGATGGCCACCACCAAGGGCCGCGGCACCCGCCCCACCCTCAAGGTGGGCATCTGCGGCGAGCATGGCGGCGATCCCGAATCCGTCAAGTTCTGCCACAGGATCGGCCTCAACTACGTCTCCTGCTCGCCCTTCCGTCTTCTGACGGCAAGGCTGGCTGCCGCGCAAGCGGCTCTGGAGGAGAAGATGGCGGGAACAGCGCACACCACCAGCTAGAGCGGCACTCGCCGGCTCAAAAACCAAGGGCGCAGCCGAATGGCTGCGCCCTTGGCGTGTCTGGGGGAAGTTGCAAAGTTGAATCGGCCGGGCAGGGTGCAGTCTTTACAATTCGTGTACCGTTAAAATATCCGCCTGGGGGTATGTCAGAGCGGGGATTCACGACGACCTCAACTGCACCCGTACCGTGGAATGGGGTACTTGAAGCGTACCAAGAAAAGAGGGGTTGGGCAAGAGAAATATAGATAATTTTTGTCCAATTCTATTGGATTGATAATAATGGGGTTATAGGATCTTATTAGGAGGGGACAGCCCCTAATCTTTTCTTTCTGGAAAGCAATGATGAGGGCTAAGCTAAATGGGCATTTGCACACCGCATGTTCGCCGTTACGTCCGGCTCAAAGATCAAGGGTATAACTGGATGGCTGCACCCTTGGCGTGTAAGGCAATATTGTGCCCGCTCATGCAGACGCGAATCATTCTCATTTCTTTGGAGCTTCTTGTGGCTTGGATTCCATGGCCTTCTTCGAATCCTCCCGCGGACTCACTTCGAGCATTTGGATTGGCCTGTCGGTCTCGATCAACTCCAAGCCAAGCGTCTTGAGGAGTGCGGCCTTGGCGGCATCCGCGTCCTTTGCTGGAAACTCCAGCTCCGTGTCAAATCTGCCCTCGATACCGGTCTCGTTGACCACCGGAACCTCAAGCCCATCTTCGATTGCGGCCGCAAGATCGTCGATCGACCCATCAACGAGTTTGAGCTTTCCATTCTTATAAGACCTAAAGCTCATTTCAATCGGAGGTTGCGGGATTAGCAGATTCTTGCTCGCTTCCGTCATCCTCAACACGTAGGCCTTCTTGGTAACGGTCTTCCACTGAACCCTCAGATTCAGACCATAAGTAATGGATTCCTGAATAAAAGGCGCTATAAGACGGCCATTGCTGTCCTCACTCGACCAGATAGCGTGCAGGTTATAACGTCCTTCTGGAAGCGAACTCGTCGGAAGTAGCCGATCCTTGGGAACCTCATTGAAGGCAACACCATACGCTAAGCGCAAGACTCTTTCCGCGCTCCAGCCAGATAAACTCATATGTCCTGGACCAGCCGATGCCGACATCATGACAGGTCCCGCACCGGGTGCTTGTTTGCTCAGTGAAACCTCATAGAGAGGTTTGATTGCTGTAGCAGGAGCTTTGGCCGTAGCCGCAGACACTTTCTCGCCTTTTGCTGCCGACTCATCCTCGGCTGACGCTAACTTCACGCTCTTTCCGTCCGACACTGCCCTAAGATCTACTGCCGTGAGATTCTCCGGACTGGTAGATGCAACAACACGTCCCTGTCCATCCACAATGATGGTCATCGGCCAGTGCATAACGCCAAACCGCTTAAAGACTCTGTTCGTCGTGTCGATGCCCGCCCATCCCGATATCTTCCTCTTGGTCAGGAACCTCTGTACGACTTCGGGATCTTCTTCATACACAGAGATGAACTGGAACTTGGCCGGATCAAGCGCAGCCGAGATTCTGTTGAGATGAGGAATTTCAACTATGCAGGGGCCGCAATCTGTCCCCCCAAACTCCAACACGACCACTTTGCCGCGCAGAGCAACCCAATCCGCCTTCGCTCCCGGCGGTGCTTGCAATAGCTGCGTAAATTGCAGCGGCGGAGCGGGCGTTCCCGGCTCCGGTAGCGCCGCGGCTGTGAACGAACCCAGAAGAATCGCGCCGGCGATAACCGGAAGACGCAGTTGTGGGAGGGCGAACCAATGAATATATACGGATGATTTCATTTGTCTCTCCAGAAACACTTCCGGCTCCGTGCGGCCTGAGCGCGCCACCGGAGACCTACAAAGCTACTTGCGAGCAGAGTACGCAGTGGGCCGGGCACCGGTTCCCTGGAAATATAAGAGCGCTACTTCTCCGCCGGCGCGTAATACCCTTCCCGCGTGACTACGCTCAGGTCATCCTTGTTGGACTTGAGAACGATCTTGTGGAAGTCGCCTTCCTTATCCATCTGGTCCGGCGTATAGGTCAGCAGGAACTGGCCGCGCAACTCCTCGGCGATCTGGCCGTAGATTTCGTCGAGGTTGTCCTTCTTTTTGGCCTCGTAGTAGTGGCCTCCGGTGCGCGTGGCAATCTTCTCCATGATTTTCTTGCCGTCCACCTGCGACTCGCGCTGGCCGCCACCGCCGCGCCCGCCACCGCCACCCGGCCAGCCGCCGCCACTGCCGGGATAACCGCCTCCGCCCATGCCGCCACGGTGTCCGCCACCCATGCCGGGATAGCCGCCTGCGGGACGCTCCTCCTCGCCTTTGAGGTAAATGGTGTAAACTGCCAGACCGGCCTTGTCTGCCGCGTCCACAGCGTCATTCATGGTCATCTTGCTACCCCGGTCCACGCCGTCGGAAAAGACGATCAGCGCCTTGCGGCCCTCTTGCTTGTTCATTACCTCATCCGAGGCAAGGAAAATCGCATCGTAAAGCTCGCTGCCGCCCCGACGGCCGTGCATCTGACCCTGGCCTTGACCCTGGCCCCGACCGCCGCCATAGCCGCCGTTGCCGCCGTTGCCTCCCCCGCCGCTCTCCGAGTCCCGTGCCTCGTTGTTCGCGGCGCGGCTGGGCCCCATCTCGTCCAGTTCGTGGTGCAACCTGTCGCGCGAGGAGGTGAAGTCATAGAGCAGCTCAACCTCGCGGTCGAAGTGGATGAGAAAAGCCTGGTCGGATTTGTCGCCAGGCTTTTCGGGCAGCATGGCGTCAACAAACTTGCCCGCCGCCTTGCGCTCACTGTCCATCGCGCCCATCATATTGTGGCTGGTATCCACCAGCAATCCCAGGCGGAAGGGCAGGCTGGTCTCGCGGGTAAAGCTCTTGATCTTTTGCGGACGGCTGTCCTCGGTCAGGGTGAAGTCGCTGATCTTGAGGCTGGTCACCAGCGCGCCTTTTTTGTCGCGCACCGTTACGGGCAGCACGACATCATGGGCAAGCACAAGCAATATATCGTGGGCAGGCACCTTCAAAACCGGCCCCGGCTGGCTGGAGGCGGGCTGCTGGGCAAGGCTAGCCACGGGCAAGCAGGCCAAGGCCAGCATCGAGGCGGAAAGGCAAGAAACGAGGCGGATTTTCATAGAGGTCAAAGTGTACACACTTTCACTCCGTTAGACGAGACAAACTGCGGGATGTTGACTGGGTGCCGCAATGAATCCCCAAAACAGCATTCAGCATGTGGAAAGCACTATACTGGCCTCCATGAGACCGGCATATCTTTTTTCTGTAATGCTGCTGGCAGCCATCGCGCCAGGGATGGCGGAACGACAGCCTCATCTTGTTGTGGCCAGTAGTCTCACGCTTACCGCCGCATCGGACGGATTCGATGGCAAGCTGGAGTTGCTTGAAGACGCGCGCCTCACTCCTGCTCTGGGAAAGACGCTCTGGGGTTCAGGCGGTCCGGAGTTGGCCCTCAGTGAGAATGACCCGCGTTACAAGGACCTCACTTCCAACCTGTTGCTGAACGCCGTCCTGCGACTCAAAGACGCACATGGGAAGACCGTTGCCGAGACAGAATTGGAACGGGAGCAAGCGCGGATTCGTTTTGAAAGACTGCACCCGGGCCGGCGGTCGATTCTGGTCACCACTGATCTCTCTGCTGGATCTGGATCGTACTCCGGCCCCTTGACGGAACTGCTGAATGTGGCTGGAGGCCGCCTGAAAACGGTTGTGGCCAGAGATGCAGAATCCGGACTGAGCGAGCCGATTCGCTTGAAAAGCTCATTGAAATCCGCCTGGAAGCTGGCGCCGGCCGCAGGTGCTCATAACAATTTGAAAGACATTCTGAAGGTTGCCTGCCGCCCGGATTACGATGCGGAATACGCAGACAATTTCCTCGTGACGTATACGCGCTACCACTGGGATGGAAAGGAATGGATTGTCCTGAACCGCAAGGTACATGGACTCTGGGAGAACGATAATGGGTTCCCTGCGCAGGACCAGTTTCCGTCCGCGGCGGAACCGAAGAGACCATAGACAGATTGAGGACTTTGGATTGGTTCGCAGGTTCAACGACCATGTGCGATAACTCGCCTGGCCAGCCGCCAACCGTAGCGGAACGATTTCCAGACTAGTAGGCCGAACCACCAGAGCCAGGCCAGTAAAGCAAAAAGCATGGGGAGCTTTGACGCCGCATCAATAACTGGAATCAGCACAATCACAAAGGCCGCCAGCGTACATAGCGTGATGAAAGCTCCTGGCTCCCACCACCAGCGGCGCGGCTGAATCAGCGGGAAACCGCCCAAAAGAAACCACTGCAAAGCGATTATGATTACAAGACCGATATCGACCTGCCGTTGCGATTTGACGGTCCGGTGCTCCCTGTCCGCATGAAGTATTCCTGAAAGCGTCCAATACGGCGGACATTCATCTTGCCAGTCTGTCAGAATGAAGGCGGGAATATTGGCAAACTGCACAATATAGAACTGCGGAGAGTATTCTACCCACATACCACAGGGACGAAATGATACTGTCTCGCCTTCCTGCGTGGCATCCATTTGCACAGTCTTCGTATTATTACTGATGAGGGACTTGCTGTGCTGTTCAATTTCCACTTCTTCCCACACAATCAGCGTCCCAGCCACCGCCAGGTGGATTCCCGCCAATAACAATCCCCGCCGCCAGTTCATGGCAGCAAGAGTACACTTGAACCCCAATGGAAATCAAAGCAGAATGGAGTTTAAAGCAGTAAGAGAAGGAGTTTTGCAGCGCTACCGGGAGATGAAGTCTAGTCATCCTTGGAGTGGAAAAAATGATCGCAAACGGCGCCAATTGCGCGTATATTTAGTTTGCAGCCGAGAGGCAGATAGGAGAAACCATGAAGCAAATTGCAGCTCTTCTTTGCGCCGTTGCCTTGTGTGGATCGGCCTTCGCCATCAAAGACGGGGAAGACGGGGTCAATCGCACGCGTCCCGGAAAAATCTCGGTGGAGATCAATGGTATCAATGTCGCGGGAGTGCACCCCATCGAGAATCTGAATGCGTATGTAGCAGAGGCCAAGGGGATACAGACGCAGAGTAGCATTACTTCATACAGAGATGGAGAAGACGGAGTCAATCGTACGCGTCCGGGCAATCATAAACCGGGCAAGATCACGATCACCAAGGATTGGTCCAACACGCTGGAGTGGTACATCTGGCGCAAGGCGGTGCTTGACGGCAAGACCGACCGCAGGTCTGTCTCCATCATCTTCCATAACGATGCCGGAGTGGAGGTGGGCCGCATGAATTTCTACAATTGCTGGCCGGTCAAGCATACTCTGCCGGCGCTGGAGGCGAAGAACTCAGGGCACGCCACGGAGACGATCGAGCTGGCCTATGAGTGGCTCGAATGGAAGGGCAAATAGCGGAAACGAGACTTAGCGGAGGCGGGTGATGATTTGGTAGCGCTACCGGGAATTGAACCCGGGTTTTAAGATTGAGAATCTCACGTCCTAACCCCTAGACGATAGCGCCACACATTTGCGGGGAGAGCCGTCACCGGCCATTTGTTTAGTTTAACAAGAATTCGGCTTGCGGCAAAGCCCGGGCGCTCTTCTCAAAATTGGTTTCGACCTGTACGGCGGCCTGTTTGATTAAAATTGAAACAATCCCCGGTATTCATCATGCCTGCGCTGCTTGACCGGTTTGTGCCCAACCCGGATGTACGAGGACGCCACGAGATAACGATCCACGCCCCGCGGATATGGTCATGAGTGTTGCGCGGAACTTCGAGATCGAGTCGATTTGGCTGGTCCGCACTCTCTTCCGGCTGCGCGCAGTGTTGCTTGGCGCGCCGATGCCTGCGCCGGGACAGAGGCTTGGGCTTATTTCGCAAATGCTGGGGCTGGGATGGAAATGCCTGGATGAAGACCAGAACCGCTACTTTGTTGCAGGTACAGCTTGCAAGCCTTGGGAGGCAAACGTGGTCTTCTCGCCGATTGCCGCCGGCCAGTTCGCGGCCTTTGCCGAACCGGACCAGGTGAAGATTGCGTGGACTATCGAGTCCAATTCGCTTGGGCCGGATCTGACTCGCTTTGCCACCGAGACGCGCGTCGCCGCCACGGACGAGCAGGCGCGCAAGAAGTTTAGGCGCTATTGGCGCAAATTTGGCGTGGGGATCGTGTTGATTCGTCTCGTCCTGTTGCCCGCGGTTCGCCACCGGGCGGAGCGCATTTGGCGGGCCAGTCAGCGGGAGCGATAAGCCGAGCATGAACTTGATGTGAGGAATAACTGCCTCAGATGCCCAGCTTGCGGACCTCGTCGTTATAGTACTTGCGGTAAAGAATCTCCCACTCCTGCGAGCCTTCCAGGATAATTTTGCGCTGCGAGGCGATCTTGGTCCTGGCGGCGGCGTCGATAGCGGCCTCCTGGGTGAGCAGGACGGTGAGCGCCTTCTTGGCCTCCTGGCGGATGGTGTTGCGGTCTTCCATGAAGCCGACCTCGTCGATCTCGGCCAGGGTATCGGCCACGGTGTGGGCCAGCTTGTTGAGCTTGTCGGGGCTGATCCTCATAGCACCGCCTTGTACTTTTTGGTCAGCTCGGTCTTCACCTTTTTGAACATCTCGGCGTACTGCGCGCCGGATTTGCGCATCTCCTCCGAGTAGGCGTCCAGAATCACGCGCACCTCCTCGTTGATGCGGTCTTCCAGGGACAACTCCTCCACCATGGCCTCGTTGACGCGCGCCTCGGTCGCCTTCAAGTCACTGGTGGCAATCATCTTGGCGTCGATGAGGTGTTTGACGGTCCGGCGGGCCAGATACCCGATGTAATCGCGGGAAAAAATCATGGGCTAAGGCTCAGAATAGCGCATCGGGCGGCCCGGTGTACATCGGCTGCAAGTTTCCACATTCGTGCCGCGCACCCCCACCCGAGTCTGCGAAAATAAGAGCTTGACTATGAACATGGACAACCTTCTCCCGCTGAAAGACGACATGGTGGCCTTTATCGAGGGCCACGGCCTCAAACGCCTTCCCGGCTACGTCACCGAGGACATCCCCTCCATCGTGTGGGAAGGTGATGGCAACCCAGACGCATGGAAAGACTTTGTGGAGATGGCCAAGCACGCGGGTGCTCCCTTTGTCACCTTCAGCGAGATGACGCTGGAGCGCGAGGAGATCGACGCGCTGATCGATGAAGCCAGCGAAATGGACTTCCCTGACGAAGAGTCCTCTGAGCTGGTGGAGGCGCAGTGGCTGCGCAAGTACGCCGGCAATCTCGGCTACATCCAACTGGGTTTCATCTACCAGGGAGTGTTCTTCCTGCACGAGACCACCACCGAGTGGTATGAGCGCTTCCAGGGGCTTCTGGAAGACATCGAGACCTTTCAGGATATTGTCATCGGCGACCAGGAGCACGATCACGACGACGAGGACGAATAAACGCAGTGGGCGCTGATGGCAACGAGGCAATTCCGAGGCCAGTTGCGCCGCAAGCTGCGCCGTCCCTTTCGCAGCAGGACGTAAAGCGAAAGTACCTCCGCCAGCGTTGGAGCTTCGTGGAGCCGCATCCTGCCGAGGCCGCCGAACTGGCCAAAGCCGCACGCCTGCCGCTGGTGCTGGCTGAGTTGCTGGTGGCTCGCGGCATTACCCAACCCGCGGACGCATTCGCCTTTCTCAACCCCGAAATCACTCATCTTCATGACCCGCTGCTCATGCTGGGCATGAACGCCGCTGTTGAGAGGCTGGAGCGGGCCATCGCTGCTCGCGAGCCGGTGCTGCTTTACGGCGACTACGACGTGGACGGCACCACCGCTGTCGTGCTGCTCAAGACGGCCATCGAAATGCTGGGCGGCGTCGCGCGTTTTCACGTGCCCCACCGGCTGCGCGAGGGCTACGGACTGCAATCGAGCGTGCTGGAAGAGGCTTACGCCGATGGCGCACGGCTGGTGATTACCGTGGACACCGGGATGAGGGCCTTCGCCGAGGCAGAGACCGCGCGGCGGCTGGGCCTCGATCTGATCATCACCGACCATCACCTGCTGGAAGCTCACGACGACGTTCCGCACGCGCTGGCCATTCTTAACCCCAACCAGCCCGGCTGCGCGTATCCGGAAAAATATCTCTGTGGCGCGGCCATCGCGCTGAAAATGGCGCAGGCGATTCTGGAGCGTCGCAACCAAGCCAGCACCCGCGAGAAAACCTTGCCGAGTTTTTTAAAGATGGCGGCCATCGCCACCATCGCCGACGCCGTGCCGTTGAAGGGCGAGAATCGCGTGATTGCCGCGCTCGGCCTGCGGGAGCTGCGCCGCCCGGCAGGAGCGGGCCTACGTGCGCTCTTTGCAGCCGCGGCTCTTGACCCGGCCGCCAAAGCGCTCACCGGTTACGACGTGGCTTTCCGCCTGGCTCCGCGCATCAATGCCGCCGGGCGCATGGACGTGGCCTCCGACGTGATCGAGCTGTTTACCACGCGCGACGCAGCCCGCGCCGCCGAGCTGGCCGCCAAGCTGGAACGGCTCAATCGCGATCGCCGCGAGACCGAGGTCTCCGCTCTCAAAGCCATCGAGACGCGCCTTGCCGGCGACGACGCGCTGACCGCCGAACGCCTGCTGGTGATTGACGGCGAAGGCTGGCACCGCGGCGTCATCGGCATTCTGGCCTCACGCGTGGTGGAGCGCACCGCGAAACCTGTGATCGTAATCAGCATCGAGGATGGAGTAGCCTACGGCTCGGGTCGCTCGGTGGATGGCTTCCAATTGCTCAACGCTATCGAGAGCTGCGCCGATCTCTATATGCGCTTCGGCGGCCACGCTTACGCTGTGGGCTTTGCCCTGCCCGCCGACGATTTGCCGGAGCTGAAACGCCGCCTGCGCCTCTACGCCGAGGAGCACCTGGCGGCTCGCGAGCCGGAGCAACTGCTTTACATCCACGCCGAGCTGCCGCTGGATCGCATCACGAGCGTACTGGTTGGATGGCTGCGCAAGCTGGAGCCCTTTGGCCACGGCAACCCCGAGCCGGTTTTCGTTGCACGCGGAGTGCGTCTGATTGCTCCGCCGCGCATCATAAAGGAGCGCCATCTGAGATTGGAACTGGCGCAGGATTCTGTTCAGCCGCAGCCCTTGCCCGGATCGAGTGGGTCGCTGCGCGCCGTGGGCTGGCACATGGCTTCTCGCGCGGCGCGGCTCGGCCTCAAGCAGGGAAACCTCATTGACCTCGCCTACCGCATCCGCGAAAACGAGCATCCCGAGTACGGCGGCCTGGAAGCCGAGATTGCCGGAATCGAATTGGCGTGAAGGGCTGTTCGTGGAGCTGAACCGGGCGTAGAATGAAGATTCGGATCGAAGAATGCGCGTAGTGATCGATACGTCCGTGCTGGTTGCGGGGCTGCGCTCGCGATCTGGCGCGAGTGCGGCGCTGCTCGTGGAAGTTGCCGCAAACGCGATTGAACTTGTGGCGAGCCCTGCGCTTTTTATGGAATACGAGGCCGTGCTCAAACGGGAAAAGCATGGTCTTCCCACGCAATTCGTGGACGAGTTCATGGCAGAACTGGCGCACTACATTCAGCCAACCGATATTTGGTTCCAATGGCGGCCCCAGTTGTCCGATGCGGGTGATGAAATGGTGCTCGAAACGGTAATCAATGGGCAGGCCGAGGCCATTGTGACGCATAATAGAAGGGACTTCATGCGAGCGTCCGAACGGTTCGGGATCGAGGTTTTGTCCCCAGCCGAAGTTCTGGAGCGGCTCAGGCGGAAAGGAACGAAGCTATGACGCGTACATTGGATCTTCCAGAATCGCTGTTGAAGCGGGCTGAGGAACTGGCGCGCGAGGATGGCGTGTCGCTGGACATTTGGGTCACCTCCGCAGTGGCGCAGAAGATCGGCGTGGTGGAGACTGCCGCTGAGTTCTTCCGGCGCAGGTCCGCAGGCGCCGGCAAGGGGCTGCGTTCCTACCTCGACCTCATTCCGGACAACCCTCCGATGCCGGGAGATGAGTTACCGCGGGCTTGAACCTTCTGTGCCGAAGTTGCCGCTCCGCATCGCGCTGAGCGAGCTGTTTGCGGAGTTGGACCGGGCGTAGTCCTTCTTAAATCCTTGAGAGATCATATGACGATTACACAGCTTATCGGATTGCTCGGCCTCATTTTTGGATTGGTTGGGACGATCCTCGGCATTCTTAACTATTTACGTGATAGAGCACGCGTTCAGGTGCGTCTCCAATGGGATATGCGCGTGATGGATAATCCGTTATACGATCCTAAAAAATATTGGGGCATAGTCCGCATTGACAATGTTGGTCGACGCCCAATTTTTGTTAGCCATGTAGCACTTCGTCTTCCGAAGAAGCTTAAGAAGACACTTTTATTAAACGATGGAATTGCTGGAATTCGATTAGCAGAAGGCGATGCGACTAAAGCATACATATTGAGCCAAGAGGGATTGGAAGAGTATGCACCTCATTGGCGGAAAATCGTTGCTCGGGTTTCGGATGTTTCAGGACGAGAATGGACGTCAAAGAAACTGCAGAAGACCGACGTTCCTTCTTGGGCCAAACATGGTTAGTCGATCTCCCCGCGTCTCGCTTATTTGACATAGGACTTTTCCAAACTTGTTCCTTAGCTGCGTTTGCGGAAGACCACCTTCAGTTCACGCCGCCAATGCTCGGTGAGAGCGATCAACTCCCACTCGATCTGCGGAGAAAAGTAGCGCAGCACCGGCTCGTTGGCCGGGTGAATGCGCAGTGCCGGGCCGGCCAGAAGCAGGCGCGGGGCGAGGGGGGAAACCTCCGCGCCGGCAAAGTAGCCCTGGCGTTCGAAGGCCGAGAGCGGACGGCCGCCCTCATTGCCCGCGGCGGGCTGGCGGTCGTTGTTAAGCGCGCGCACGCGAATCCAGTAATCCAGCGCCTGCAAGGGCAGATGCAGGTCTTCGTCGGCCTTTAGCTCGATCACCGTCAGCCGCCCGTTGCGGTCGAGCGTGAGCAGATCGAGCATACCGCGGTCGCCGATGGAGAGCGCGGGCACCTGCGAGTAGAGCATGTCGCCGCGCAGGCCGGGCAGCAGCTCGGCGATTTCAGCGCGCAGGCGGGCCTCCAGCCAGCGCTCCGGTTGCAGGCGGAAGAGCGGGTCGGTGTGCGCGCCATCGCCGTGGCGGCTGAGGAAGAGGCGCGAAAAGAGATCGCGGCAGAGCGGCTCGTTCTCCTCCGTGAGCGGCGTTTCGTTGGCTCCCGCGCCGAAGGTAATCTCGTTTTCACGGGCGAATGTGTTGGCGGCAACGCCGTGGCGCACGCGCGCAAATTCCAGCCCATGCAGCAGCAGACCGACTTCGGTGGCTGAACTGGGGCGGATCTCAATCCGGTCCTTTGCGGACGGCGGGACCAGCGAGAGCAGGCGGTCGAGACCAGCCCGGCAGCGCTCAATGGCGGCTTCGGCGGAACAGGCATGGACCAGGCGCGAGTCCAGGTTGCCGGTGTCGCGAAAGTCCACCGCTGTAAGCTCTTCGCTGCGTTCGTCGAGGGTATAAAGCTGAAAATCGGCGGCGGCGTGGTTGAGCCAGGCCATTCTTTCCGCCGTAACCCGCCATGCTCCGGCGGGCACGATGACCTTGAGCCCGCCAAAATGCCGCCGCCCGACGCCGTGCTGGCGGCAGTGGTCCAGCCAGAGAATTCCCAGGGTCAGAACGCCATCCACGATGGCTCCCGACTCCGACTCACTGACGCCGATTACCGCCTCGGCCGCAGAGCTCTTCAGCAGGCGCCCGCGCACATAGGCGGGCCCGAAGCTGTGCTCCAGATCCATCGCCGAGCGCAGGCCGTCCACCTTGAAACCGATGAATTGGCGAGTCAGCACGCGCTCCAGCAGACGCTGATAGTTGCGGCGCGCGGCCTCGCGCGCGGTGGGCGTGCGGCGGTCGCTGGTGGGAACCAGTTCCAGGGTTTGCGGACGGGCCGCGCCCATGCGTCGAGTAGCCAGGCGCAGGCATTGCGCGCGCTCCTGCACTTCGACCACGGTGCGAATCAGGTTGCGCTCTTCGCTCCACAGTTGCAGCAGGCAGCGCCCGTGCTGCTCGCTCACCGCGTAGCGGGCAGAGCGCATGTCGAAGAGCACGCGGCCATCCTCCAGCACCGCGGCCGCGGGATGATCGGCGAGATAGGCCTCGATGGTTTGGGCCAGGCGCTGGGGAGAGACTGTCTCTGCGCCGGCGGCCATGTGATTATCTACCAGCCCTTACGTACGCGCAGGTTGGTGATGTGCGCGACGTGGTGGCGCGAGTGCCAGTCGTACATGGCAAGAGCTTTGCCCAGGTCAACGCGGCCACGCTCGGGGTGGATAAAGCCCTTGCGGAAGTCGTCGCCGGTGAGCGCCTCCAGCAGCGCCACCCAACGGCGATGCAGCGCCTCGATCAGCGCCAGAGAACCTTCAACTGGCAGGCGGCTGTCAGGAAGTTTGGCCCAAGCGGCCTCGTCGTAGACCTTGACGGTCGGCCAATCTTCAGTTAGCGCCGTTTTGCAGCGGATGTATGCCTGGAGGTGGCTGTCGGCGAGGTGATGCACTACCTGGCGCACCGTCCAGCCGCCTTCGCGGTAGGGCGTGTCGAGTTGTGTGTCGTTCAATCCGGCAACGGCGGCCCGCAGGCGTCTGGGCATCAGGCGCAGATTTTTTATTTGCTCCGCGCGGACATCGGGCGGGCTGCTGGCCGACAGGGCGAAGCGGCCGATCGGGTAACGGAAGTCTTCCAGTTCTGTCATGGCACGAACCTTAACCCATCTGCTGATGGGGATGCAACCGCACCGAGCAGCCCGGCCCCGGCAGCGGCGCTGCTTGGGGGGCCGGGAGCCGTTCTAGGCGTGGTGGTGATGATGGTGGTGATGGTGATGATTCGAGTTGTGATGGTGATGATGCGAGGCAGCGAACGCCGGGCTGGCAAACACCATCAGAAGCAGTACGGCGGCAAGTATTTTCTTCATGCCAAAAATGTACCACGATCCCGGCGCCGATGATAGAGCATGAATGGCCCCGCATCAAAAGAGGAACGGGTGCCCTGAGTCGATCTGTCCGGACGCGGGCAGGGCGTAAACTCAGAAATAGGATGAGCATACCTGCCGCTTCCCCACTTCCGAGCCACAAGCGGTATTTTTTTGAGAAATTCGGCATCACCGAGCGGCTGCTGGAGCGCTGCCTCGGCGAAGCTCTCTCTGCCGGCGGCGACTACGCCGACCTCTACTTCGAGTCGGTCTCGGCCACTTCGCTGGGCGTGGACGAGCAGATCGTTAAATCCGCCTCTCAAGGCGTCAGCGCCGGCTGCGGCATCCGCGTGCTCAGCGGCGAGCGCACCGGCTACGCTTACACCGACAATTTCAACTCCAAGCGGTTGCTGCACGCCGCGCGCACCGCCGCGCTGATTGCCTCTGGGCCGGCCACGCAGCCCGTGCAGGGCTTTACCGAGCCGGTTGTTACCGATCTTTACCCGGTTCCGCTGGGCGGCTACGATCTGGATTTGGCTGCCCGGCTGGAGTTGATTCTGCGCGCCGACCGCGCCGCGCGAAGTTATGATGCGCGCATTGTGCAGGTCCGCGCCAGCTACAGCGAAGAACTGCGGCGGATTTTGATTGCCGCCTCTGACGGCGCATTCGCCAGCGACATCCAGCCGCTTTGCCGGCTCAACGTCTTCGTCATCGCCAAGGACGGCGCAACCACCACCAAAGGCACGGCGGGCGGCGGCGGGAGAGCGGGGCTGGAACAATTTACAGGGAGTAAAAGTGCGGAGACCCTGGCCCGCGAGGCGGCGCGCGGAGCGATTCTGCAACTGGGCGCAGTCCCCGCTCCGGCCGGCGAGATGGAAGTGGTTCTCGGTCCCGGCTGGCCCGGGATTCTGCTCCACGAGGCGGTCGGCCACGGACTGGAAGCCGATTTCAATCGCAAGAAGACCTCGGCATTCGCGGGGCTGATCGGGCAGCGGGTAGCCAGCGCGAAGGTCACCGTGGTGGACAACGGAACGATCGCGGGAAGAAGAGGCTCGCTCAACGTGGACGACGAGGGCACGGCGACACAGGAGACGGTGCTCATCGAAGGCGGCGTGCTGCGCGGCTACCTCAGCGACAAGCTCTCCGCACGGCTGATGGGCTTGGCTAGCACCGGTTCGGGCCGCCGCGAGAGCTATCAATCCATTCCCATGCCGCGTATGACCAACACCTACATGCTGGCCGGCGATGACGCCCCCGAAGACATTCTGCGCTCGGTCAAGCGCGGCCTCTACGCCGTCAACTTCGGCGGCGGACAGGTGGACATCACCAACGGCAAGTTTGTCTTCTCGGCTTCGGAGGCTTACCTGATCGAAGATGGCAAGGTAACCGCCCCGGTCCGCGATGCGACTTTGATCGGCAACGGCCCCGAGGCGCTGAAGCATGTCTCGATGGTGGGCCATGACCTGAAGCTCGACGAAGGCGTCGGGACGTGTGGGAAGGATGGACAGAGCGTGCCGGTGGGTGTGGGCATGCCGACGATCAAGCTGAATAAGATGACGGTGGGGGGACGGGGCGGTAACTCGCCCTACATGCGCGCGCCCGGCTCGCGTAACATAGTACCCGCCACGAGCGAACCGCGCAAGATGGTGCATTGCATTGTACAGGGGTTACTTTGACCCTCCCATTCCCAGAGGTTCCTCCGGGGGTAGAATGGCGGGTGAGGTGTGATCTTCATGCGAAAGCTGGCCTTATTTCTTCTTCCCTTCGCTCTCTGCATTCTTGCGCCGAGGCTATGCGCCAACTGGGGCAGCGTTGCAGATGGCAGCGTCGCCACCGGAAACTTCCACGCACAGGGGACAGATCAGGTGGAGATTCTGCGCGAGGAGCTCTCCATCAAACTCTATCGCGATCACGCCATGGTTGAGGTAGAGTACACCATGCACAACACCGGCGCTGCGTTGCAGGTGCGGGCGGGGTTTCCGAGCCTGGGTCTTGAACCGCAGCCTGGCGAAAAGCATCGCGAAATCGAGGGCTATTCATTCACTGCGGATGCTGCCACAGTAGCTTTCAGCCGCGAGCGCGGCGATGCCAAACCCTTCCGCTATCTTTACGACAAGAAATTCAGCCAGATGGCGGAGTTCTTCGAGGTTGATCCCGGCGAGGAACCAATGTTGCTGGAGTGGCTGGTTTCGACTGTGCCTTTCGCGGCGAATCAGACGCGCAAAATTCGCATCCGGTATAAGTCGATCTATGCAAGCTGTTCCGGGGGCTATTCAGACGATTTCGAAGATTGTGACGACCGCTTTGCGTATGTGCTTTCGACCGGCGCAGCGTGGAAGGGACCGATTCAGCAGGGGCGCGTGACCATCGAGGCGATGGTGATGGACGCGGGAAAGCTTATCATCACCCCCTCCGGACATTTTCAGCGCAACGGCAACCGATTCACGTGGGAGTTCAAGAACCTGAAACCGTCCGCGGCCGATGACATCCTGGTGAATCTGAACAACGGATCGATGGGGATCGCAGTGTATCTGGAGCATACACCAGAACGTTGTCCCCCTTTTGAGTATTACGTTTACAGGAAGGGGAGGTATTTCTACCTTACCCAGAACTTCGAAGCGAGTGGGGCGGGAGCGGACGAAGATCATGGGAGCAAATATCTATGCGAAGACGGCATGTATTCGAGCTGGGTGGCCCCGCACGCGCCGGGGATTGGAGACGCAGTCACGCTCCATCCTTTGAAGCCAGCGCATTTCGATGAGATTGGGATTGCTCCTGCCTGTACCGTGCGAAAGGAGAACCCGCTGGCAAAAGCGAGGATCAAAAGCGTAGAGGTGACAGTGAACGGAAAGAGTACCCGCACCGCCACGCTCGCTGACGGGGATGCTCCGTTTGATAGCGGATGGGATGCCAGCCACCATTGGGTTCGTTTGCCTGAATATGCCGGAGAGGCAAGGGAGATTCAGGTGAAGATCCTCTCTGTCTATCCGGGCTCGACATCCCAAAGCACATGCATGAGCGATCTGATGCTGCGCCAGTGGCTGCCATCGCGGCCCAACGTCGAGAGTGGAGTCGACAGGCACAAGCTGCCCTGATTCAAACGGTAGGCGCGGCGTAGAATACTGGCATGAATCTCGACGCGATACAGGCGGCTATTCAAGAGGCCGGCTTTGACGGCTGGCTGTTTTACGACCATCATCACCGCGACCCCATCGGCGAGAGCATCCTGGGCATGGACCCCACGCTGCACGTCACGCGGCGCTGGTACTACTTTGTGCCCTCGACGGGCGAACCGCGCAAGCTGGTGCATCGGATTGAGCAAGCCAGGCTGGATGCACTGCCCGGCACGAAGGCGCTGTATTCAAGCTGGCAGGAGCTGGCCGAGGGCCTGGAGGCGCTGCTGGCTAATACGCGTATTGTGGCCATGCAGTACTCGCCCAACAACGCCATCATGTACGTCTCCATGGCCGATGCGGGCACGGTGGAGTTTCTGCGCAGCCTAGGCAAGCAGATTGTCAGCTCCGCAGATTTGGTCAGCCAATTTGAGGCGGTGCTCAGCGAGGAGCAGGCAGCCAGCCACAACGTAGCGCAGCGGGCCATCGACGCGATTCTGACCGAGGGCTGGCGCGAGATTGGCCGCCGATTGCGCCCCGGTGCTGGCAAAGCGGGCGCATACAGCGAGTTCGATCACGTGCAATGGCTTTGCGAGGCCATGCGCCGCGAGGGACTGGTCTGGTCCGACGGCCCCAACGTCAGCGTCAACGCCAACTGCTCCGACTCGCATTATGAGCCGACCGCCGAGCGCACTGCCCCCATCCGGGAAGGCGACTTTCTGCTGATCGACATTTGGGCGCGGCTGAACACGCCGGGCAGCATCTACTACGACATCACCTGGACCGGGGTGGTGGGCCGCGAGCCGGCAGAGCACGAACAGAAGGTCTTCGAGATCGTCGTGAAGGCCCGCGATGCGGCCATTCGCGTGGTCGAGCAGGCCTTTGCGGCAGGCCGGCCGATCTGCGGCTACGAGGCCGACGACGCCGCCCGCGGGGTGATCCAGGCGGCCGGCTTCGGCGAGTTCTTTACGCATCGCACCGGCCACAATATCGGCCAGGAGGTGCATGGCGTGGGCGCAAATCTGGACAATCTGGAGACCCACGACGCGCGGCTGCTGCTGCCCAACACCTGCTTCTCCGTCGAGCCGGGCATCTACCTGCCGGAGTTCGGCGTGCGCAGCGAGATCGATATGATGACCGCTCCCGGCAAGGCCTGGGTCACGGGACAGATTCAACGGGAGCTAGTGAGAATATAAAGAACAGTGGACAGTGAACAGTGGACAGTGAACAGAAATACGGGTTTGATGAGTTCCACACACTATGATGAACACGAATGTGTGAAGCAGTAAGGGCAAGGAACAGAGCAAGCCGTGCCGGAACTGATCACTGTCCACTGTTCACTGTCCACTGCCCCAATGCGGTATAGTCAAAAAGGAATGGCAACCGAGAAAAACAAGAACGTTGCGGCGGGAAGCGGGTTTGTCTACCTTCCCTTAATTGCCGGCTGGCTGGTGCCGGGCGGCGGACATTTTCTGCTGCGCAAGTGGGGCCGCGGGGCTCTGCTGGCGGCGTCGATTTTGGGAATGTTCGTGCTGGGACTGGCCATGCAGGGCAAGATCTACGCGAGCGTGCACGACATTCTGGACCTTCTGGGGCTGGTTGGCGACCTGGGCGTTGGGTTGCTCTACGTCTTCAGCCGGATGCTGGGCCTGGGTAATGTCCAGGTGCAGGTGACCACCGCCGACTATGGCACGCGCTTCATCGTGGTGGCCGGCCTGCTGAACATTATTGCTGCCGTGGACGCGCACAATCTGCGCACCGGGAGGAAATCCTGATGGGCAATTGGATATTTCAGCCCTCTCACTTCGCGGCGGTTGTGCTGTTTGCTCTTTTCGCCTCGACGGTCTTCGGCATCACGATGCGCGAGACGCCGCGCAGCATGATCCGCTACGGAATTTATTGCTTTGTGCTCTTTGTGGCCTCGGCAATTGCGCTAAGCTGGGCGATGTATTTTATTGCGCGATAAGGCTTTTGATGGAATAGCCATGAACAAACTCTGGCACGCAGAGAACAAGATGCCGCCCAAGGCAACGTTGGAGCAGCGTATCCAGTGGCACAAGAAACATCAAATCCATTGCGCCTGCCGGGAAATTCCCAAGAGTTTATTGCCCTTTATCAAGGCCAAGTAATGATTCTCTGATTGCATCGCCCTGTTAGCAGAATTCCCAAAGATTTTTCAGGCAATGTTGCCGCGCTGCCAGACGGTAGCGTCGAAGCGGTGCGCGCAATTGTAGCCTTCAACGCGGTAGAGGTCGATGGCCTCGATGTTGGCTTCGGTGACGGTGAGGGAGATTTCGCTGACGCCCAGGCGCAGGAAGCAGGAGGAGGCCAGGGCGAGCAGCATCCGGGCCAGACCGCGGCGGCGAAACTCGGGATACACGCAGAGCTGAGTGATGTGGCCGCTCCGCGGGCTGACGCGCGAGCCCAGCACCAGGGCCACCATCTCCCGGCTAACGCGATCCACGATCACGTGCGAGACCGGCGCGGAGAAAGCGCCGCAGCCGGAGTAGCGGATGATGTTGTTGAGAAAGCGCATGGAGCCGTGGGCCGAGCGGTACTGGTCGTTGACCACGCCGTCGGGATGGCCGTGGTAAGCCGCGGTGATAAGCCGCCCGGCGGGGTTCAGGTCCTCTTCGCGCCAGAGGCGCAGCTCCAGCCCGCCGGGCAGGTTCACACGTGGCGCTGGATAGCAGCTTTCGAGCTGCCTCACCATGAAGAGCCGCTGGTGAACCTGGAAGCCCGCGTCGAGAAAGATGCCGGCGTGGGAGCCCGAGGGGTGCAGCAGCAGTTGCGATTCCACGCGGTCCACCTGGGGCGAGTTCACCAGCAGCTCAATGATGTGCAGGAGCAGCGTATCTTCGATCTCGCGGGCAGACTTGCCGGCGGCATGTGGGCCGGGCAGCGCAAAGACATCGCCGATGACCGCCTTGGTCTCCTCATAGACGCAAAAAACATAGCCGATGATCTTGCCTGCCTCCAGGGCCGCATAGCCGGGCAGCATGTGGTTGTCAAGATACTGCATCAGCAGGTTGGCTGAGACATGGTAATCCCAGTGCAGGCGCTGCTTCCACAGTTCGCCCTCCGCCTCCAGCACGGGGCGCAACACCGGCGCGGTAAAGTGCCGCAGATCGAGAATCTCGAAGGAAGCGCCTGCTGCCATGCTTCTCCTCAGACGGCAGTGAACAGTGGTCAGTGGTCAGAGTCGAGCTGTCTACTGTATTTTGCCAATTTACTTGCTGTCTACCTTGTAGACCATCAGACCCTGCTCCGGCCAACTGAAAAGCTGCTCATAGTGCCGGTCTCCCAGCAACTCTTCGAGCGCGGCCATGGTGTGCAGATCCACGCCGCCTCTTCCGGTTACCTGCGCCACCAGCAGGTGCTGTTGATCCGGCACGCCTTTCACGGTGTAGTTGACCACTTCGCGATTGCGATAGAAGGAGAGGCCATACTCAACGTCGCGCCGGACGCGGAAGACGGCTACCGTTTCGTCGGCGGGGGCGGAGGCGGCCAGCCGCTCGGCCAGCGGACGCGCGGAGTAGGAGCGATCCAGCAGGTGAATCACCTGCTTGGTTTGGGCGACGGCCGGAATGCCGAAGAACGGACCGACGCCATAAAGATAAAAGACCAGCACGATCAGCACCGCGGAGGTGACCAGGCGCAGCCGGACTGCGCCGAAGCCCTTGACCACGATGATAATCAGCAGCGCAGCGCTAACGGAGGCCAGCAAGGCCACAGCAAGCACCGGCCACGGCGGCATTACCCGGATGCATTCGCCGATACACTCGCGGATAAAGGTAATGATCTGGTCTCCTCCCAGCGCAGACAGGGGCGGTACCCGCAGACTGTGAATGACAAACCAGGGCATCAACAGCGCAACCATGGTCATCACGCCGCAGAGCATCGCGTGGCTTACCAGCACCCAGAGTTGGATTCCCTGCTGCCGGCGGCGGAACAGATAGTCCCCGGTAAGGATGGTAATGGGCGGAATGGAGGGCAGAATGTAGCCCGGCAGCTTGGATTGCGAGAAGGAGAAAAACACAATGGGGATCAGAGCCCAAAGAACGAGAAACTCCGGAAAGGCATCTCCCGGCTGACTGGAACACGGCTTGCGCCGGCTGAAATGGCGAGTCCGCCACTCGCAGACCGAGGTCCGGATACCGTCAAGCAACGCCCGTATCGCGATCACCGTCCAGGGCATCAGGGCCAGCAGCGCAACTACCAGGTAATACCAGTAGGCGTGCTGGTGCTCATAGCGATCGGTGGCAAAGCGCTCCAGGTTGTGTTCCAGGAAAAAAACACGGAAAAAGTCGGGATTCTGGTATTGCACGGCGATGAACCAGGGCAGCACGATGGCCAGATACAGCAGCACGCCCGGCCACCAGAAGGAGCGGCGCAACAGCGACCACTCCTTGCGCAGGAAGGCAAAGGCGGCCACAATCACGATGGCCAGAACCGGCGCCACCGGCCCCTTGGCCAGCGTGGCCACGCCGGTGAAAAAGTAGATGTCGAAGAGCCAGAACTTGGAGTCGGTCTCGTACCATGCGTACCAGCCGAGCAGCCCGATGGCCAGGGGTGCCGCCATCTGCATATCGGTGGAGGCGCCGCGGGCAAAGCCGATGATGCCGGCGCAGGCCACCGTAATCAGCGCTGCGTCCAGATGTCCGCCAGGGCGGAATCGCCGCATATGCAGATAAATGAGGGCCACCATAAGGAAGGCGAAGGTGGCCGAGGGCAGGCGCGCCACCCAGTCATGCACGCCGAAGTCCTGAAAGACGAACATTGCCCGCCAGTAGTAGAGGGCGGGCTTCTCCAGCCAGGGCCTTCCATAGAGATAGGGGGTGACGCAGGCGCTCAGTTTGCTGGTCAGCGTGTGCGCCGAATCGAACCGGACGAGCATCTCGTGCGCGATCTGCGCATAGCGGGGCTCATCTGCGCCCACCAGGCCCAGGCCGTCGCCGCCCACCAGGGGGATCTGCCCATAAAGAAGAAAAAAGAGGACAAAAGCGAGAAAGACGGATGCCTCGCATACGGTGGCCCAGCGGGGCAGCCGCATGCGCCAACCATGGGGCGAATCCGGAGAGGGTAGTTCCTGAAAAGTGTCCACTACCAGTGTTTCTCCAACGGAGCCTTGCTTGCTTCATAAAGGCAAGCGTTCCCGGTTCCGGTCAGGACAAATGTGGTTCTGACCGCTTCGGTTTGAGTTCCGCGCTTCCTTGAAACGCGGAGATCGTGCTGCGCCTCGACAGGGTCAAGGCTAACAGATTTGGGCGAAATTGGGGGGCTCATGTGCCATCTTGCCCGGCAAGGGGATGCTGCGCGGCCGCCTTTTGCCGTTTGCGATGCCGGTCCATCAGCTCGTCGATGCGCGCCTGGAAGCGGCCCGAGCGGTCGGCCAGGAAGCTGAGTTCGGGCACATGGCGCACGCCCATCCGCTCCTTGAGTTCATAGCGGATATAGCCCTTGGCGGCTTCCAGGCCGGCCACCGTCTCTTCTTCGGCTTTGGCAATGTCCTTGACGGCGCTGTCCACGGCCACATACACCCGCGCCGACTTGCCGCCGGGATTCAACGCCACCTCGGTGACGTAACAGAGGTTAATGCGCGGGTCCACCAACTCGCCCTCGATGAGCACGCCAATTTCATCGCGCAGCGTCTGCGCCACCCGGTCCTGATGGTGCTTTCGCGCTCTGTGTTCCGGCATGGCTCCCTCCCCTATTAGGCAGACCATTCAGCATAACAGAGACACGTCGGCAACTCGCGAAAACAAAAAATCTCAGCAGTGGTGCAGTTTCCGAATAGGCGACATCCAGGCACAACACGATTCCTGGACGCTGCGGCGTTTCTCGGGACTGATCCGAGAGATCACCCCGGTCCCCAAAAGCGAGGGACCGGAGGCACCCTGAGAATTGTTTGGAAAGCTCATAGAGATCGGGGTCACCCGCCAAGGTCATTCGCCAGACGATGATCCCCTACTGCGGATATCGGACGCGATCTCCGGTTGGCGTGTAGCTTTCCCCAACCTGATGGTCATCACAGTTCAAGGCAGAAGCGGGCGCTGGCATTTGCCCCTTGTGGAGTATCCTCGCGAGACCGTCCGAGCCATCATCGCAAAGCGTTCTTAGTCGCAAATACGGTGTGTAGCTTCGCAGTATAATGGCCGCTCCTCGGACTTGATTCCAGAGACACGCCACGGTTTGACCGGAAAGTCGTCGAGGCTAAGCATTCGAGAGAGAGTGCCGCCGATGCCGCAGCCCACAGCCACCGAGGGGAGAATCCTGAAACTGTAAAGAAAGAGAATGCCCCTATTCCCTAGGGCTTCGCGCCTTCAGTCTACCTTTGCGAAGTAGGCAATGCCGAGAAGCACCGCAATTACTATCGCAACCGCCATCGGAACGAAGTAGTGTAACGGAGGCCTGCCACGCTTGTTGTCCCGCGCCCAATCAGCAAAGACGGCCTCAACACAGAAGATAACGTAGCCGATACCTGCCACCGCTACCATCGTGGCGTCTCTTACGGCATTAGCCCTAAAACACGACAGCCATAGAATAGCCCCACCAAGCGCGGCTGGCGTACCCGTGAGGAAGGTTATGTACACCGCCCGGCTGTCTCTAGACTTTGGAGCGCCGCAGGCGAACAAGAAAGCTAGCGTGGCGAGGATTGCGGCAATGACCAGCCACCACGAGACCGCCGGGAGCCCGACTCTTGTCGCCTGCATGCCATGAGCCAACAGGAGCGCACCCGACATCGATGCCACAAATGTGACGAAGACTAGATGGAAGAAGTTGAGTCGTTGATGCCAATGGCTAAGCGAGAAGCCAACGATCTTCCTTTCCCGGTCTGAGCTGTTCACTTGATCGATCTTGTGGTTGCGATCATGCTTGCGGAAAGCGTCCTCTTGCTGCCAACGAACAAACAGGTACGCTGCCGCTGCAGATACAGGCAACATCAAGTTGAATGCGATGTTGAAGTTGGGCAAGGACTCGGCAAAAGTGTTGGCTACACCCGGCACGGAGTGCGCAACACCCCAAAGCGCGAAAGCGGCCATGGCCCCAAGGAGATTGGTCAGGAGATGTCCCGGGAATCGATTGGCCTTTCCGGTCGTGCAATACACGGCCTGGCCATCTGGCTGGCGCCTTGACTCAAAGCGGCCCGCGATCGGGGCGGCAACTGCGAGGCCCAGCAGGATACTGCCGACCACCCACGGGTTAACAGGGTACAGCGGAATGTTGAAAGTGGTGAAACACGTGGTGAACGCGAAGACTACCGCGTAGTACATAAGATTGAACGTTTTTCTTGGGTATACCGGTCTGGTGAGGCTCGGAGCGACCCCGATGACGAGCGTGATGACGCAGACGATCCCAGGTACGACCAGATTCGTTGCCACCGGAGTCACTGGTGCCCCCCAATCTACGCGCCAAACTAGTCAAAAGCTAAATTTCAGCCGCAGCGGCTCACGATGCCATCAGCCGCCGTCGGCTGTAAATCTTTGTTATGCGCTAAGTTCCCTGTCACACCTTCTTGCGTCGGCTGAACTGGAAACGGGCCCAAGGGCGACTGACGAATTGCGCTCGACGTGCCTATCATGATGCCTGACTCCCAAGGATTCTGGCCCTGGGGAAGCAGAGTGCATTTAAATCGCCGCTTTGCGGTAATGTCAAGATTATATTTTAGGAATGGGAACGGTTGTACAAAAAACTCAGCGCCTCGCCACTCCCGCCGAGCGGCTTAAGTTCCTTGGGTGTTTGCGAGATACCGCCAGTCACCGGAAACGCCGGACCAATTCGCCATAACGCCCTTGTGTAGGCCTAAGTCCCCCACCTCCAGCATCGTCGGCAACCCGGAAGTTGTTAAAATCAAGCTTTACGGATCGGTCCCCGGAAGTCGCCTTGTGGTCAGCAAACCGTTCCGGGCATATCACCGGCTATCCGGAAACTGAACTACCACCAAAATCTCCGCTCCGTCATAAGCATTTTGCAGATAATTACTCTCTGGCGGGTGGCCTCAATCTCGGTGATGTTTCCAAACCAAAATGAGGGTGCCCCCGGTCCCTTGCCTTTGGGGACCGGGGATACCACGAACCCCATGCGAGCGAATAGCGAGCGTTTGGCCGCACCGCAGGTGCTTGCAGATAATTACCCTCCGTCGTCGCACAATAATCCTCAGAAGTCTTCCTTCAAACCATCGTCCCGGCACCTCCTCTTCGCCCCGTTTTCCAGCCGGAAGCGGCCAACAGAGGCCAAAACGTCCCGTAACTCCTTATCCTGGACGATTTTGCAGGGAACTTCATTGTTTTCAATATTTTACAGCGCAACCCTGCCTGTAAACCCAACAAAACAACGACTTTGCGTCCAAAGTAGGGGTGGGGGTACCCGATGATCCAGCTTTGTCGGTATATCAAGACCAACGGTCACTTATGCCAATCTCCGGCTTAATTTGGGTCGGCCGCGTGTCAAGGCTGGGATCCCCATCGAGCGATTCTTGCTCGTTGGGGTGGCTGACCACTGATCACTGATCACTGACCACTGTTCCCTGTTCCCTGTTCCCTGCACTTTCAGCTCTCGATGTAGTCCCAGAAGGCGTCGGCCAGTTCTGCGCCGTGTTCATTAAGAATGCGGCGGGCGGCGCGTTCCACTTCTTCGATAAGCCCATGCAGGTAGTCGCGGGAGCGGGAGACAGCCACCACGCCCAGAGTGGCCGATTGCCAGGTCACCGCCTCGTCCATCTCCGCTACCGAGACGTTGAAGCCCTGCTTCAACTGGTCCTTGAGCGAGCGCACCACCTGCCGCCGGTCCTTGAGCGACTGGGCGTGCTCGATGCGGATTTCAAGCGTCAGATGGGCGACGGGCATGGCGTCAAAGGATTTACACCGACAGTGTAAGGCCAATTTTCGCCGTTGGGAGCACTTTTTCTTAACAGCCGGCCCTAATCCGCAAACTGCGCCAACTGCTCCGGCGTGGGCTTGGGAGTGAAGAGGCTGACCACGATCATGGCTGCGACGGCTGCAAAAAGCGCCGGAAAGATGGCGTCACGGCCGGCCAGAATGGGCGGAAAGCAGCTCTTTACCGCCTGAACGTCCCAGGCCAGGGTGACCAGCGTTCCGGCGCCAATGGCGGATACTGCACCCCAGGCCGTGACCCGCTTGGAGTAGAAGGCCGCCAGCACCACCGGGGTCAGCGCCGAAGCGTAGATGGTGTAGGCCCAAAGCATTTTGTGCAGGATGCTCTGGGCGTAGACCGCCTGGTATAGCGCCCAGCAGCCCAGCAGCACCACAGCCAGCCGCGAGACGATCA
The DNA here is from genome assembly GCA_050011175.1 of Occallatibacter sp. Taxonomy (GTDB): domain Bacteria; phylum Acidobacteriota; class Terriglobia; order Terriglobales; family Acidobacteriaceae; genus Telmatobacter. Next base: position 257,548 of record JBEKJR010000001.1, on the reverse strand, counting down.
GGACTTTTTTATTTGATGCTCCCGGCGCGATGTAGCGTGAGAAGACGTCGTTGACCAGGTTGGTGGCCGGCGAAAACAGGTAGTTGGAGGCCGCCGACATGACCTGGGCAAAGACCGCTCCCAGCAGCAGCGCGCCCATCAGCGCGGGCAGGCCGTGACGGGCCGTGTAGGGGATGATCTCGTAGGGACGGGCGGCTACTTCGCCGCTGTGATAAAGCGCCGAACCGAAGACGGCGATGGCCACGATCAGCGTCTCCAGCAGCAGTGTGCCCACAATCCAGCCCACCACTGAGATGCTCGCGTCCCGCTGCGACCTGGCCGAGAAAAACTTCTGATACATCACCTGATTGCCCAGCATCAACAACAATACGGGCACCATGAACTCGAAGGCGCGGAGCAGGGTCAGATTACCCAGCACCTGAAAGTGCGACGGGGGCAGCGCCGCATGCAACCCTGTCCATCCTCCCGCCTTGAAAAACAGCATGGGCGCGGCCACCAGGCAGACTAAAGTGACCAGTGAGCCGATGGCCATGTCCATATAGGCCACCGAGGACATTCCGGCCAGCGCGGTGGTGAAGATGACGAAGGCGGCGATGATGTAGGTGCCCGCCTCCGGCGTGACCGTATCGGGAAAGATCAGGTGCAGCACGTTGCCGCCGCCCTTGAACTGGTAGCTGGCAATCCCCACATAGGCAAAGAGGATGGCAATGGTGCCCAACACCCGCGCCGTCTGGTTGTAGCGGGCTTCGAGCATATCGGGCAGGGTAAACTGCGCGAATTTGCGCGCGCGCGGCGCGATGAAGAAGATAAGCAGCAGGCCTAGCCAGCCCCCGGCCGGCTGCCAGAGCGAGGCAAAACCGTTGTTGTAGGCGTTCTCTGCCCCGGCAAAAAGCGATCCGGCGCCGATCCATGAGCTCAGCAGCGTAAGCACCAGCACGATGGCCGGCAACGAGCGCCCAGCCACCAGGTAATCGGCCTTGGTCTTAACCTGGGAGGTGCGATACAGCGCAACCGACAGCAGCGTAGTAACAATGACGGCCAATACAGCCACATAAAGATAAGACATGCGCGGGAACCCTCTCTCGAATCAGAGCATTGCCGCCAGTGTACCGGATGCGGGCAACGCCCCGCGCGGCTGACCCGAGCAAGATATCAATTGACCTCAATCTGGCGAGTTGGTAGAATGTATTTGCGGGGTGGAGCAGCCCGGTAGCTCGTTGGGCTCATAACCCAAAGGTCGCTGGTTCAAATCCAGCCCCCGCAACCAAAATCCCCGCTGAATCCCTCCCATCGAAATCCCTATTGAAAATCAATGGCAGGGCATAGCTGTGTCTCAAATGGGTGATTCAAGGCCTGTTGAGGCGCTTGAGTCCTTGCCGCGCCAGATCGGCGATGGCTTTGGCGAGAGGGACAGAAGCATTCAAAGACTGGGTCCGCTCCAGCCGCAGATTCAGTTTCTTGGCATATTCGCGGAAGAAAATATCCACGTCGTAGAGGATTTCGACGTGGTCGCAGAGAAAACCTATGGGTTGAAGCAAGACTGTCTTTGCGCCCGAGGCGGCGATGGCCTGAAGCGTCTCTTCAACCGTGGGTCCGAGCCACGGCCCGCCACTGGCGCCCTGGCTCTGGAAAGCAAACCACCATTGCGGAATCTCCGGCATGCGGGCGGCGACCAACTCTGCCGTGCGCCTGGCCTCCTCTGCGTAGGAGTCGGCGGGCTGTCCCTCGGAGGCTTGAATGGTGCGGATAGGAACGCTGTGCGCTGTAAACAGGACGAAAACCGGCGCGCCCGCCTCCGCGCTGAGCTTGCTCCATGCCGGGCGGAGCCGCTCGGCGAAGGCGTCAATCAGCAGCGGATGCTCAGCCCAGCCCTCGGTGAAGTCGAGGCGCATGCTTTTGGCGTACACGGAAGCTATAGTTTCTACAGCGTGACGATAGCGGCCCACGCTGGCGCGCGAGTTCTGCGACGCAAGGCAGAGAACCGCGGCCTCTTCGACGCCGTCGCTGTTCATCTTCTGAATCGCATCGACTGTATAGGGGCGCCAGTTGCGCATTCCGACGTAAACCGGGATGCGCTCGCCGCCGAAGGCCAGTTCCGCTTCAACCATGCGAGCTTGTTCGAGAGTGATTTCGGTCAGTGGGCTGTGGCCGATGAGCGCGTAGCGGCGTTGAACCTCCTCGACAACCTCTGTCGGCAGCGGACGACCTCCAGTCACGTTGCGCAGGTACTCGGGAATCTGCTCGACGGTCTCGGGCGTGCCGTGGGCCAGCAGGAGGACGGCGCGCTTAGCCATTGGCAGGCTCCGTATTTGGCTCCAGGCGAAACTCGCGCACCATGCGCACCACGGCTTGCACGTTTTCGACCGGCGTGCCGGGAACGATGCCGTGGCCCAGGTTGAAGATGTGGCCGGGACGGCCGCCAGCAGCTCGCAGAATCTCGTGGACCCGTTGCTCCAAGACTTCGAGTGGCGCGAAGAGCGTGATGGGGTCGAGATTCCCCTGCACTGCATGATTATGGCCCACGGCGCGCCAGGTTTCGTCGAGCGGCTGCCGCCAGTCAAGGCCGATGACATCGGCCCCGGTCGAGGCCATCTCGGAGAGCAGCCCCGCGGTATCCACGCCAAAGTAGATGACCAGCACGCCCATCTGCTGGACGGAACGCACCAGGCGCTTTGAGGCTTCGAAGACGTACGCGCGATAGTCGGCCAGGCAAAGCGAGCCAACCCAACTGTCGAAGATCTGAATCACATCCGCGCCGGCAGCCACCTGAAGGCGGCAATACTCTTCCAGCACCATCACGATTTTGTCCAGCAGCAGCCGCCAGGCGCTGGGGTCCGAGTACATCATCCGCTTGGTGTGGATATAGTTTTTGGAGCTGCCGCCCTCGATCATGTAGCTGGCCAGCGTGAAGGGCGCGCCGCAGAAGCCTATAATTCCGAGCCGGTTGCGAAAGTGCGCAGCCACCTTCTCGATGGCCTTGGCCACGTAAGCCAGATCGCCGGCGCGATCGATGTGGAGGGAATGCACATCACTGGCGGTGCGGACCGGATGATGCACCACCGGCCCTTCGCCGGCCTGAAACTCGAAGTCCAGGCCCATGGCTTCCAGCGGCAGCAGCAGGTCGGCAAAGATGATGGCCGCGTCCACGCCCAGCTTCTCAGCAGCGGTAATGGTGACTTCGGCGGCTATCTCCGGCTGCTTGCAGATCTCCACCAGCGTGTGATGCTTGCGGACCTCGCGGTACTCCTGCATATAGCGGCCGGCCTGGCGCAGAAACCAGACCGGGGTGCGGTCTACCGGCAAGCGCAGGCAGGCGCGCACAAAACGGTTGCCGTCGAGCGAGGTTTCGGGAACAGCTTCGGCGGCTGGGCTGATTGGATGCATACAGAGATGATTCTAACGGGCTGGCGGCTACACGGCTTGGTCAAGCGTATTCCCGTGCCTGTTTCTACGCCCTCAGCAGTCCGCGAACGTCCTTCAGCAGCCGGAAAAGATGATAAGGGTCTGTGGGGGAAGGGACAAAGTCGAAGTGCTCGTAGAAGGCCCGGGACTGGTCGTCCTTGGCGTGAACGGCAAAGGCGCGGATGCCGGCAATCTCAGCAGCCTGAAGCGTGCGCTGCATCGTGTCTTTGAGAAGTCCGGCCCCCAGTCCCTTGCCTTGCCATGAGGACGCAATCGCCAGGCGAGCCAGCAGCATGATGGGAACCGGATGCCGCGCCAATCCCTTGGTCAGGCGTTGGGGAGCGTCGTCGAAATCCACCTGCCCGACGGCCAAAGTGTAATACCCGGCAATTTGCCCGTCAGCCAGGGCAATATACGTTTGCGAAGCTCCCGCCTGTTGGTTTTGCAACGCATAGCGAACCAGAAATCGATTGAGAGGCTCGCGTCCGCAATCAAATTCATCGACGATGTGGGAGCGGTCGAGCTTTTCTATACACAACTCGGCCACCTAGACGCCGCCCTTTTCAAAAACGCTGGGCTGATTGAGCAGCCGGGCTAGACGTGGGGCTGGGATAGAGGGAGCGTCCAGGGCGGCTTGAAATGCCTCCCACTGCTTCGCGTTCAACCCGAAACGCCGGCGATCCGGCAGGGTTTCCTCAGCGCGTGCCAGAGCGCTTTCCAGCACAAAATCGCTGACCGGCCTGCGTGCGGCCTGTGCGGCGCTTTGCAGTGCCCGCTTGGCCGACAAGCTCAGACGGAGGTCCAGTTTTTCGGTGCGCTTTTCAGGGCGTGTTACAACGATTGGCATGGTGAGCCTCTGTAGAATCCTTTCCCTTGATGATAGCACGGATGCCAGACAATGTCTGGCAAACGTCATGTGTGCCGCAGCGGAGCATCCATTTCGCCAGTAAGAACAGAGGTTGCTACGAAATCCAGTTGGAGCACTGGCTTTTGCGCTGCCATGCGCCGTCCACCTTCTCCAAAATAACGGTTCCGCCGTTGCCGCACAGCGAGCCGCAAAAGAAGCTATAGAAGACGATGGCGTGCTTGTGCTCCTTGTCAAAGCGAATCTCGCTCACGGTAATCAGGCCGTGGGCGAAGCCGTTGCGGACCGCGTCTTCAATCGACCTGCCTTCGCCAATGGTTTTTCCGGGGTCGTTCTCCGCAACCTCTTTCCGTTGCCGTTCCGGATCGACGAGGCCGATTTTGTCCGATCCTAACTGCGGGAGGTCGGCGAGCCGAAAGCGATGCACGATGCCGGACACGGCCGGCTCAAGGTCCAGTTTCATGCCGCAATTGCTTCCGTAAAAGGCTCCACTGGTGGGGAAAGGGATCGTCTGAACGGACAGGTTGATCGCGCTCATCTCGTTGTCCATCAATCCGTGAAGAACTACCCGATAGACGGCAAGCTGCTCGGCGGTGAGCGGCTGGTCGCTGATCTTGAGCTTTGCCTCCGTCGCCTCCTGCGCGGCGGCCAGGGTTGCAAAAACAATCACCAGCGCCGCAAAACAGGTTCCTATGGCCGCAAACCTGTGTTTGGCTGCTAGACCCGCATCATGCTTGTCCATTGCATTCCTCCCCGTAAATAAACTCGTAAGCTTGTATCTTATTGGACTCAGAGGCGACGCAAATAGGGCAACAAGACCCAATAAAAAAGACAAGCCTACCTGGTCTCCACGCGAAGAATGCGAATCTCCGGGTAGGCGCCGTCCCAGTTGGACGTAACCCCATCGAAGATCAGGCGGAAGTCCTTCTCGCCGCCGGGGGCAAGCGGGGCCGCGGAGACCGGTTCCACATCAATGTAGGGCTCACGCACGCGAATGAGCATGAGCGGCAAGGTTTCGTTCCGCGATACTTCGTGGGCGAAATTGCGAAAGAGCACCTGCACGGTGACGGCGGTGACCGTGCGGGAGCCCTGGTTGGCGATATGGCCATCCAAATACGTGACCTTGCCTCCGGCCAGGTTGCCGGATTCGCTCATGACCAGGCGGGTCAGCGAGAGACTGCCCGCATAGGGATCCAGGGGGGCGTTAATTGGCGTGACCGTGGCCTTGCCGCGGGCGTTTCCGTGCTCCAGGCCCAGGATGGCCGCGACGGTAATCAGCAGGACAATGGCTGCGGCCAAACCCAGCGGCAGCCAGTTGTGAGTTTCCTTCTCGGCTAAAGGGGTAAATCCAGGACCAATGCTCACGAGCGAAATTTTACACCCGTAAGCGAAGAGATACCTCTTGTCAGCCGTTTTATTGAGGATTAATATAGGAGGCCGTTATATTAGACGGTAAATAATTGCATTTATGGGTGCTTCAGGCCAGGAGGAATGGATGCCGCACAGCAATCCTCAGGATCAAACGCCGGTCTATACATTCCAGGTTCGCTCGCCGGCCGAAGAACTCCAAGAAATTGCACGCATGTACAACAAAGAGGCCAAATTACTGTTTACGCGCGCAGAGGAGGCGCTGGCAGAGGACCGGCAGGAAGAGGCCCGGTTGTTGATGGACCAGGCGATCGCACTGCGGGCAAGGGCAGATGAATTTGTAAAGGCGGCCAGAGAAGAGGGCAGCGACCCGATTGTGGCCGAAATACTAGAACACCAGCAGTCTCAGCGCAAAAACTATACGTCCTATACGCCGACATATGCCGCACCAGATGAAGAGCTCCCCGAAAGCTGGTTAGAGGAGGAAAAACCGCGCCCGTTAGGACGCATCGCTCGAGCCGTGGCCTGGGTAGGGAGTTGGATCACTGGATAGCCTGATGCGCTCCTGCCTGGGGAGGGTCTGCTTTCCAGGCTCATGGGCCGATCCGGCGGTGACCGGCAGAACACAGCTCTAGCCAGGTCCATCGTCAGTCAATTCAATTTTTCTCTCTTCGGAAAGGGCCAAGTTCAGGCTCCATGTTTACGGGAGATTTTTGTACCCATTACCAAAGGCATTCCCCGTTTCTTACGTAAGACAGATGCTTTTTCGTTCTCGTCCGATAAAAAAATCAGCGTCATATTTTGTCCGGTTTTTAACATTGTCCTGCGTCTTCCGGAAATATTCCGTGTCTAAGCATGCAGGCGTGAGAACCGGCCAGGTCCAGAATGCGTAACCCTTGCCGGAAGGCATTGAAAGGCAGGCCCGCGATGCAGACCTACTCCCCAACCGCATCCGTCTCCATGGCAGCACCCTCCGGCGAACGAAAAGTGTCCCGGCAGACAGAGGATCTTGTGTATCAGGGTGTCACGATCGCCGCAATTCTGCTGGTGCTGGGAACACTTTGGATATTTTGATGGCCTAAGCCGGCCGTTGACGGGCACGGCTGCGAACCTATGAGTCCGATCCGGCGCGCGCTGCCCCGGCCCTGGCACGCTACCTCGAAGGCTGTACCAAAACTCCACAATCAGCCCTGAAACACTACAGTTTTTTCTGCCTGTAGCCTTGTTTATCACTCCGGCTGTATCGAAACAATACACTCAGCCGGTTCCGCTAATTATTTGGCATGGACAAGCCAAAGGCGGCTGGCCCCACCGCATGTGGCTACCCGAACCGCGCTCGTTTGACGGTCTGGCGGAAGTCTTCGCCGATCATTTCGACGCGGACGCACATCTCGGCCAGCCGCGACCTCATGCGGTCGCCGATGCGGTCGCCCAAGGTGTCCTCGTTTTTGGCGGGCTTGTCGCCCTTCTCAGCGGCCTTGAAGCCGGCACCGGCCGGCAAGTCGGGATAGTTGGTGGTGATGATGGTGGTCTGTTTGTCGTTATAGCGTGTATTCAAAATCAACGCCACCGTATCCCAGACCCACTCGTTGGGCTTTTGCGCGCCCAGGTCGTCCAGCACCAGCACCTCGGCGGCAAAGACCGGCTGGAGCAGTTCCAGTTCCGTGGTCTGCACCTGTGGGTTGTAGCTGTTCTGAATGCTCTTTAGCAGCTCGCGGTAGTCGCAGAAAAGGCCATGGACGCCGCGCTCAACCACCAGGCGGCGCAGCACACCCACCGCCAGGTGGGTCTTGCCCACGCCGATGGAGCCGGTAAAGAGCAGTCCCTTGCCCGCGGTATCCACCGGATAGGCCTCGACAAACTTGCGGGCGGTCAGATGCGCGCGGCTCAGCGAGGCATCGGCGCCGCGAAAGGCAGTCTCAAAGCCGTCCAGGGTGTAATGGCGGTAGCGCTCGGGGATGTGGGCCGCGGCCAGGCGGCGCTCCTCGCGCTTCATCTCCTGGCACTCGCAGCCGCGCGAAACCCATTTACCGGCGTTGTCGACCACCCGCACCAGCCCCACTCCATCGCAGATCGGACATGCACTCATCTGGATTCAAGCGTAGCGCAAAGGCCGCCGGTGTGCCGCGGTGCGGTTTGGGTGCTTGATTGTGGAAAAGCGCGGTGATTAAAAGCGTTTTTGCCAGAACGCAGCGCGGTTGCCTACAATCAGACCCGCGTGCAGAGAAGCGGTTTTCAACGTGCCAAGGGTGGAGACCCAGCCATGAATCGAATTGTTTTGCGCTCTATTATCGCCACGATTATTCTTTGTTGCCTGTTGGTCCCGGCTGGAGTGCGGGGCCAGGAGCCCGGGAGCAAGCCGAAGACCCAGGCTCCAGCGCCTGTACAAGCTGCGCCAGCGCCGGTGGCTGCCGCGCCAGCTCCGGCAGCAGCTACCCCCGCGCCTCATCCGGACGACGAATACTGGAGGAAGCACGATGAGTTGTTAAAGGTGGACTTCGGCTGGCTGGGGAAGTTCAAGGAGGCCGATGCCGCCCTGGCTCCGCCGGCCGAGGGCGAGAACCGGGTGGTGTTCATGGGCGACTCGATTACCGAAGGCTGGCATTTTACGGGGCCGCAGGGCTCATTCCCGGACAAACCGTACATCAACCGGGGCATCAGCGGGCAAACCACGCCGCAGATGCTGGTGCGCTTCCGGCAGGACGTGATTGCGCTGAAACCGAAGGTGGTGGTGATCCTGGCCGGGACCAACGACATTGCCGGCAATACCGGGCCGGAGACGCTGGAGCAGATTGAAGACAACCTGGCCTCCATGGCGGACCTGGCCACGGCCAACCACATTCGCGTGGTGCTGTGCTCGATTCTGCCCGCCGTTGATTACAGGTGGAGGCCGGGAGTGATGCCGGCGCCCAAGATTGTGGCCATCAACGCCAGGATGAAGGCCTATGCGGCGGAGAAGGGCTACGTCTACGTGGACTTCCACACGGCGATGAAGGACGAGCGGGACGGGCTGCCCGCGATGCTGAGCAGGGACGGGGTGCATCCCCTGCCGGCGGGATACGCGGTGATGACGCCGTTGGTGGAGGCGGGGATTGAAAAGGCGCTGGCGCAGTAGGGGCCAACCACAGCAGTTAAGGCTAGAAATGCGAGGGCAAAATGGAAACCATCGTTGTGAAACCTAAACGGAGCTGGCTGGCGAGGAATTGGGGATGGCTGGTAGCCGCCGCGTTCGCGCTTTTTCTTTCTTTTGTCGCAGCGATTCTTCTTTTGGTGTTTTCTTTGATAAGGAACTCCGATGCCGCCAAGCTGGCGATCAAGACTGCGGAATCGAGTCCAGTGCTTGCAGAGCAAATCGGCTCACAGGTGAAAATTGGATGGTTCGTCACAGGAAACATCGAGGTTACCCCCGATACAGGAAGCGCAGAGTTGTCAATTCAGGTCTCCGGCCCAAAAGCTAAGGGAACTATCCACGCAGAGGAGCGCAAGCTCGCCGGTCAATGGCATTTGGATTTGCTTGAATTTGAGAAGGATGACAGTAGCGTATGGATCAATCTGTTGCCTGCCGAGACCGTAAAACCGACTACGACCCAATGGTAAGGTTGATTGTTGAAGCTGTGTTGCCAATGGTTTCCGGGTTATCGGCTCTGAGAGGGAAATCCGAAAGCGCCGTTCATCATGCGCCGGCAATTGCTAAACCTCCCCAATCCCCATACAATAGAGACATTGCAGGAAAGGTTTGTCGCGAGAGATGCCCAAGGAAAAGATTCATCCCAACTACGCCGCGGTGCGCGTGAAGTGCGCCTGCGGAAACAATTTTGAGACCCGTTCGACCCACAAGGGCGACATACACGTGGAAATCTGCTCGGTTTGCCACCCGTTCTTTACCGGCAAGCAGCGCCTGGTAGACACGGCAGGCCGTGTGGAGCGCTTCCGCCGCAAGTTTGCCAAGTCCGACGGAGCCAAGGAAGCCGCAGCAGCCAAGTAAACGCGTCCTGGCAACCGCAAGGTACGATTGGGCCTCCGCCAAGGCGGAGGCTCTTTATTGTGCGATGATGGTTGTGAATGGTCAAGGCGTGTTTCACCGTTTACTATCGCCGGGCTACGCAACTTGCCGCTGCCATGAAGCTCTGTCAGGACGGCTTGTCTGCGTATGCATCGGCTGCGGCATTACTAGCCGTGCATAGCGCTATCTCCTATAGCGATGCCTTATTGATAGGACTTGGCGGAGCGAGACCACGCAGTGAGAACCATCGAGAGGCCATCACTGCTCTGAAGCGGGTGTGCACTGGAGCAAGAATCGATCGTCAGGGAATCGCACATCTTCAGAGGCTGCTGAGTGTGAAAACAGACATCTCCTACGGCGAAAAGCCGGTCGATGATGAAAAGGTCACAGCGCTCTGTATTGCCGCCGAGCGATTTGAGGTCTGGGCGGAACGGATTCTGCAAAGACGGGAAGGAAGGTTATCCTGATGGCCGTGAAGGAAGAAATTCGAGAATTGACGTTACGCCAGAGAGAGGGACGCGCCATCAATGCGGTCGCGGAACTGCTGCGCCGGGAATTGTCTGTACCCAATATTTATTTGGAGCCGCCTCACTCTCTGATCTCTGCGGATGTACTGGCAGTGGATCGAGGGGGCGCGGGCGACCTGCATGCTGTTGAGATCAAACTTTCCGACGATATTGATCTTTTCGAATGCCAACGGTGGGAGTCATCCAACCCAAAGGAACCCGATCAGCTGAAATGGATTGCGGAGTTCGGTGAGAAGTTGAATGGCATTCATCAACAGTTGATGTCGATGCCGGCTCACTATCGATATCTAGCGATTCCAGTAAAGAGTTTCGGCATGGTTTACCATGAACTCGGTCATTTCGGCGTGTTTCCTGAGGACGGAATCGGACGCCTTGGTTTTATTTTGATCACTGATGGGCAGGAGGAACCTCCCACAGCTGAATTGGCTGTCATCCCGGAACGTTTTCGAGTAGACCCGGTAAAGCTCAAGATCATCGAAACCAAGCTGTTGGCGAAGAGCCGCCCGGATATCGAAGTGCGAATTTAGGGATGCGAGAATCGGGAGTAGCAGTTCATCAGCCGCAAATAATCGTCGGAACTTATTGCAGATTATTTCTGGCATACTGCTACCCTGAACGCAGGTCGGCCTTCTAGAGCGGCCCGGAACGGATGAGGCCGGGAAGACACCCCCCCTCCCCCCCTATTTACTGTGAAACTGTGAAACTGTGGAAAGATTGTCTTCCCTTCAGGAAATTTCCCTGACGATCAGGTGGTTCACATGTCCGGCAAAGGCTTTACCGTAAAGAAGAACTGGGATAACCCCAGGGAGTACGCGATGCCGGCCGAGGCGCGCGTGCCGGCTGAGGTGCGCCTGGGAACGGTCGTGGTGACTCCAGCCACAGTGCTGGCGCCCATGGCGGGGGTCACGGACACGGTCTTTCGCCGGTTTATTCGCCACGCCAGTTTGTTTACCACCTGCGGTGGGGTAGATGCGGCTTCGCCACAGATCGCGATCGACGCCGCTGTTAGCAATCTGCAATGCGGCTGCGGGCTGCTGATGACCGAGTTCACCTCGGCTGACGGCCTCGCCCGGATGCGGGAGACAAAGCGCCGGCGCTATCTGACCTTCTACGACGACGAGCATCCCATCGGCGCGCAACTCTTTGGGGCCAATCCGGAGACGCTGGCCGAGGCGGCGCGGATTGTGGAAGAGACCGGCTTCGACCTGGTGGACCTGAACCTGGGCTGTCCTGCCAAGAAGGTGGTTGGCTCCAACGGCGGCTCGGGCCTGCTGCGCGATCTGCCGCGCATTGGCGAAATCTTCCGCGCCGTGCGCCGGGCGGTGACGATTCCTTTTACTGTTAAATTTCGTTTGGGCTGGAATGACGCCGAGATTGTTTGCCTGGAGTTGGCGCGGATGGCCGAGGCTGAGGGGTTGAACGCAGTGGCGGTGCATGCCCGGACACGAGAGCAGGGCTACAGCGGCCAGGCGCGCTGGGAGTGGATTGCCAAGGTCAAGCAGGCGGTGAAGATTCCGGTCATCGGCAACGGCGACATTCATAGTCCGGAAGTCGCGGCGGCCATGGTTGCCCAAACCGGCTGCGATGCGGTGATGATCGGCCGGGCCGCGCCGACGAACCCATGGATATTCAGGCAGATCGCGCAGTACTCGGCCACCGGTAGCTACCAGCGGCCCACGGTGGAGGACCGTTACCACATGATCCGTGCTTACTTCCAGATGCTGCTGGACGAAGCCGAGGCTACCAAGGATCTGCCCAAGGCCGCGCGGCTGGGCGAGACCTCCGGCAAGATGAAGCAGTTTGCCACTTGGTTTACCCATGGCGTGGCAGGCGGAGCCAAACTAAGGTCGGCCATCTACCACTCGCGGACCGGGGCAGAGGTGCTGGCCCAGGTGGACGCGTTCTTCACGGCCCAGCTTGCGGCCGGCGCGGAGCCAGTTGCAGCGCCGGAGGACGCGCTACCGGCGGATTTTCCTGAAGGTATGACGGTCTGCGATTGAAGCGGTATGTAGAGGAGGCGTGCATGGCGGCGGATTACGACCAGATGGCCAGAAATCTCGAACATTTCTACCCATTCAAAGACAAGGTGGTCGTATTTGTTGGAGCGGGCGTGAAGCAACTACTGGATGTAGGCCGCATACCAAAGAGGACAATCGCCATCGACCAGAACGCAGAGGCTCTTCAGCAACTGAGGCAGCAGGTCGAGGCCCGGCATCTGGAGAATGTTGTGGAGGTTGTTCAATCCGATTTCTTCGACGTGACCTCACGCGGCGACGTCGTGTACTTCGAGTTTTGCCTGCACGAGATGATCGATCCGGACATGGCGCTCGCTCACGCCAAATCACTGGCTCCCGATATCGTCGTCTTTGACCATACGCCGGGCTCGGAGTGGGCTTATTTGGCTGCCGAGGAGGACAAGGTGGCACGCAGCACGCAGGCGATGGAGCGCTTCGGCATTCGCGACCGCAGGATCTTCCTTACCGATCAGCATTTCAAAGACCATGCCGAGCTGCTGGCGAAGGTATCTCCGCAGGGTTCGTTGGCGGTGGAGCGGGCAGCGCGTTACCTGCATACTACCGGCATTTCCATTCCGATGGGATACGGGCTAACCCTGCTGTAACTTCAGCCTCGCTCGACGGCCAGGGCCACGGCGTTGCCGCCGCCCAGACACAGCGCTGCGATGCCCCGGGACTTGCCCAGCCGCTTCAAGGCGTAGAGCAGAGTGACCAGCGCGCGCGCTCCACTGGCGCCGATGGGGTGGCCGATGGCTACAGCGCCGCCCTGTACGTTGACCTTGGCCGGGTCCAGGCCCAATTCGCGATTCACCACCAGCGCCTGCACGCTGAAGGCCTCGTTCAGCTCGAACAAATCCACGTTGTCCAGCGGCCAACCAGCTTTGGCTGCCACTTTGCGCACGGCTTCGATGGGCGCCAGGCCAAACCACTCCGGCTCGCCTCCGCTGGTGGCCTGGGCGCGAATCACGGCCAACGGCGCGAGGCTCAGTTCGCGAGCCAGCTCGGCGCTGGTAACCACCAGGGCCGCAGCACCATCGCTCACGCCGGGAGCGTTGCCGGCGGTAACGGTTCCGCCCTCCTGAAAGGCCGGCTTGAGCCGGGACAGGATTTCGACAGTTGTCTCGGGGCGAACCGACTCGTCGGCGTCGAATATCGTCGTGGCAGCGCCCTTTTTGGCCGGCGGAATCTCCACGGGCAAAATCTCTTCCCGGTAGAAACCTAGTGCGGTGGCCGAAGCGGCGCGGCGGTGCGACTCGGCTGCAAAAGCATCCTGTTCTTCGCGGCTGATACCGTAACGGGCAGCGAGCTTCTCCGCGCCCACGCCCATGTGGAAGTTGTTGTAGGCCTCCCACAGGCCGTCCTGGATCATAACGTCCACCAGCGTGCCGTTTCCCAGGCGATAGCCGGACCTGGCCTGGGGGAGCAGGTAGGGCGCGTTGGTCATCGACTCCATGCCACCGGCCACGACCATCCCGGCATTTTCCGTCTGGATGGCCTGCGCGGCCAGGGCCACGGCCTTCAGTCCCGAGCCGCAGACCTTGTTGATGGTGAGCGCGGCGACCTGGTTCTGCAAACCGCCGTAGAGCGCTGCCTGGCGCGCGGGATTCTGTCCCAGGCCGGCCTGCAAAACGCAGCCCATAATGCACTCGTCGATTTGGGAGATGCCGCCGGCGCTTTCAGTGGATTCAACCCCGGCGCGGCGCACCGCCTCGCGCACTGCCAGCGCCCCCAGCCGAGGCGCGGAAAAGCTTTGCAGCGAACCCTGAAACCGGCCCACAGGAATGCGCGCCGCTGAAACAATCACAACTTCCTTCATATTGATGGCTCCTGGGAAAGAATCCGGTGGCACGACCGGATGCAAAGATCCGCCTCTGTGGCGCGCATTACTTGTAGTGCCACAGGGCAAAGTAGGCTATCACGCAAAAGCAGAGAAACGCCAGCATGAACACCGTGAGAACCACCCACACAAGGGTGTGGTGGCTGATGGGTTCAGGGGGGGGTTGCGGTGGATGGGCAGCTTTGGGAAGCCCAACCAGGCGCGCCATTTCGATGCCGATGTTGTCGTTACCGCCTGCCGCCAGGGCCAACTGGAGAAGGCCACGAGCAGAAGATTCCAGCGTCAGACCGGGGGCGTCCGCCACCTTCTGGATATCCTGCTCGGTAACGAATCCCCACAGGCCGTCAGAACAGAGCAGCAACGTGTCGCCGATAGCCAGCGGAATCTGCTCGATGTCGATCTCCGCCTCAGGTTGATGGCCCAGGCTGCGTGTCAGCACTGAAGCGTCAGGATGGTTTCGAGCCTCTTCCGGCGTAATCAAGTTGCGGCTGAGCAACACCTGCACGGCGGAGTGATCGGTAGTGAGACGGTGCAGACGGCCGGCGCGCAGCAGGTAGGCGCGGCTGTCTCCGATGTAACCGATCCAGGCGCAGGTTCCGGAGGCTCGCTGTTGCACCACGGCTACTACCACCGTGGAGCCCATGTGATGGTTGGGAGAGCCGGGCACGCTGGCCGCCGCTATGATCTGTGCATTGGCGCGCGCCGCGGCGCCGCGGAGTGCGTTGTCGACCGGGTAGTCAGGCGGCAGGGCCGCCAGATGCGCGTAAAAGTTCTCCACCACCATACGAGATGCGGTGGCTCCTCCGGTGTATCCGCCGATGCCATCGGCGACTATCATCAAATCGCCCAGGTTGATGCGCACATGGAGGACAGAGTCCTGATTTTCCTCGCGCAGAATTCCGCGGTCACATTCCTCAGCGAAGAAGATGACTGGCTGCCCAGAGACCGGTATCTCGTTCATACCTGAACCTCACTTACAAAACAGAACTCGCGCTTTACCATTCAGCGCAAATCCGTGCAGAAACTCCCCAATCCTCCTGTGGAATGCCATCCCCGTCACTCAAACTGAAGGTTTGCCGCCGTTGGCCGGCTCGATTCTTGCCATAATCATTCAAGCCGGACCCTGTGAAGCATGGCTTACCCCATGCCGGGCTTTTCTCATCGTTTCGCTCGGCCTGCTGGCTTGAGTCCTCGTGAGGGGAGGGGAATAACGAGGATTGACACTATGTTACACGGAAACTACCTTTCTGTGCAGGGGGTGGCTACTGAGTAAAGTGCCTTTTTCAGGCCTCTGGCCCCAGCGGGACCGTCCGGGGCGATAGTCTCGAATATGTACTAACTTCCCTTTCCCCGCCAGTGACCCTCTTGATTATTGAAATTGAAAACCTGACCAAGATATACGAGTCGAAGCTCCGCGTGGTGGCCCTCGACGGCATCGACCTGGAACTAAAACAGGGCGAGATCTTTGGCCTGCTGGACCCCAACGGCGTCGGTAAAACGAAGGTTTCTAATACGCGCAACGCAGTCTTCGTTGAGTGTGGCCGGAGGCTTGCTTCACTTTTCCCCCGGATAAAGTCGATAGAATAGTAGATTCGAACCAGGGATTGTGACCATGCGGACGTTCTTCAGGGTTTTTACGTTGCTTCTGGCTCCAGGGCTGCTTGCTCTGGCCGGTTGCGGAAACAGCCTGGTCACGGCAAACCCTGCGAATGCAGCTCTTTCCGTTACTCCCCGCACAGGTTCCATCGACACCAACTGCACCGGCTGCAACGCGGCCAATTCACAAGGCAGTTCGGTTCAACAGTTCACGGCCACGCTGGCCGGCGGCGGCCCGGCGGAGGTCATCTGGTCTGTTTCCGGCGGGGATGCTACCAGCGGGCCGGGAAGCATCAACCAGAGCGGCCAGTACACGCCGCCCAGTTACCTGATCGCCGACCGCGCCGTGGTGGTGGTAACCGCGACCCTGGCCGCAAATCCCAACCTCCGGGCCTACTCTGTGCTGACCGTGACGCCCGGTTTCCTGCAACCGCTAACTCCGGAGAACGCGGCGCTGGGCGCCAATGGCGCGGTCACCGTCACCGGCGTACTGGCCGAGGCGGGCGGAACGACCGGCATCCATTTCGAGCTGGCTGGCTCGCCAACTGGCCAGCCTGGAGGACAAGGTTCGCTGGGCGCGGTAGCTTGCCAGCGCGATAGCCAGACCTTCACCTCTTGCACGGTCACTTATTCGGCATCCTCCTCGGTGCAGTCGACCAGCGCAACCTACATAGTGGCCACGGTGAACGGGGCTTCACTGGGGCCCGGGTCCAGGGCCGCGTCCGTAATGCTGGTGAACTCGGCCGGGGTAACCAGCAATCCCGCCACGCATCAAACTCAGCCGCCAGCGACGGTTCTGCTGGGCAGTTCGGGCGGCAACAATACGGATTACGACACCCGCAGCAACCAGATTGTGGACTGCTGCAGCGGAACGCTGGGCGCGCTGGTCGAGGACGCCGGTAAGCGCCCGTACATCCTGAGCAACAACCACGTGCTGGCCAAGAGCGATCACGCTAGCGTGGGCGACACCATCATCCAGCCGGGGCTGATCGACAACAATTGCACGCCGTTGGGAGAAGGCTCGGGCGTTCAGCCGGTGGCGTTTCTCTCCGGCTGGCTGCCGCTCAGTTCAAAGCAGATCAACGCGGATGCGGCAATCGCTCAAGTTACCTCGCGCGCCGTGGACTCCAGCGGCAATATTCTGGAACTGGGCGGTCGTCAGGCAGATGGCACGCTGGCTGCCGCGCCTCCCGGAATCAGCTCGACGGGCGGGCGGGGCGAGGACGCCACTCTCGATTTGCACGTAGCCAAGAGCGGGCGGACGACGGGACTGACCTGCGGCGGCATCTCGGCAGTCGATCTCGACGTGACGGTGGATTATTACCTGGACTGCGCGGAGACCCGGCCCTACATGACCAAGACCTTTACCCATCAACTGGGACTGAGCGGCAACCAGTTCAGCGATGCGGGCGACTCAGGCGCGCTGGTGGTGGATGCGGCGAACGCCGAACCCGTGGGTCTTTACTTTGCGGGCGGAACGGATCTGTCTGGTGTCAGCCAGGGCGTGGCCAGCCCGGCGACGGATGTTTTGAATGAGTTAGGCGCGCAGTCAGGCGGAAGTTATACCTTCGTGGGTGCGGCCGACCATGTGGTCAGTTGCCTGAACTACGGCGACAACACTATCGCCTCAGCACAAGCCCGCACACTCAGCGATGCGGAGACAGCGCGCGCTCAGCAGGCCCTGGCCCAGGCTCGTATGCTGGTGAACTCGGCGGCTGGCATCCTCGGCGTGGCCACCGGCAAGAGCAACGACCACCCCGGCGAGGCAGCGATTATTCTCTATACCGAGGAGAGCAGGACGGTGAGCGTGCCTTCCACCGTGGACGGCGTGCGCACCATCGCGATTCCCACCACGGCCCGCGCGGTGGCTTACGGCTCCGCTCCGCAGACCCCTCTTGATGCCGGCGCTGTCTCGCTGCCGCCCTCAGCGCTGGCGCTGGCTGTGACCGTCAAGAATCAGGTGGCAGCCAACCTGATGCGGCAGAACCCGGCTTTTTTCGGTGTTGGCATGGGACAGAGCCTGGACAATCCGCGTGAGGCGGCGCTGGTCATTTATGTGGACCGCAATCGCCTTCCCGCACAACTGCCCGCGACCGTAGATGGTCTGCGCACTCGTTACGTGGTCATGGACCGGCTGCACGTGACTCGTTCCTATGCGAGTCCGGCGACGTCGAGGCTGCATTGCAGGGCCCACACGCGAACCGACCAGCCGGTACATCCCAATCTGCTCGATGCGGCCAGTCCACAGAGCATGAAAATGGACTGAATCCTCAGCAGCCATCCTTCACTTGGCCGTTAGCGCAGTGGCAATCAGCTGGCCATGGAAGCGTCCGTTCTCAATGAAAATTTCGCTGGTGCGCGAGCCGGCTACGATGACTCCGGCCAGGTAGATGCCGGGGACGTTGCTTTCCAGTGTCTCGGGATTGCACAAAGGGCGGCGTTCCTCTCCCTGCAAACGAATGCCCATGGACTCCAGGAGCTGGAAGTCCGGGTGGTAGCCGGTCATGGCGAAGACAAAGTCGTTATTGAGTGTTTTCCGGCCCTGGGGCGTCTGGATGACGACGGCATCCGGCGTGATT
Organism: Occallatibacter sp.; assembly: GCA_050011175.1. GTDB lineage: Bacteria > Acidobacteriota > Terriglobia > Terriglobales > Acidobacteriaceae > Telmatobacter. Next base: position 239,356 of record JBEKJR010000001.1, on the reverse strand, counting down.
TCGATCAGCTCGGAGCGGAAGTAGGCATCAATTTGCGCATCCTGGATGCGTTTTTCGATGTCGGGCCTGATCCAGTACTTCACTTGGTGATCGATCCCGGCGTCGCGATGGACCAGAGTGACCCGCGCGCCGCCGCGCCACAACTCAAGCGCGGCGATGGCGGCCGAGTTTTTGCCGCCGACGACCAGTACGTCGGCACCGAAATAGGGGTGGGGATCAAAGTAGTAGTGGTGAACCTTGCTCAGGTTCTCGCCGGGAATGTGGAGGTAGTTGGGCAGGTCGTAGTAGCCGGTGGCGATGACCAGCTTGCAGGCGTGAATAGCGCCGGAGCGGCCGAAGCGGTCCACCGTGTGCACGATGAAGTCTTTGTCGCGTTTGTCGACTCGTTCCACTCGATGGTACTGGCGGATGTCCAGTTTATAGAGGGCCGCCACGCGCCGGTAATACTGGAGCGCCTCGCTGCGATTGGGCTTGGTGTGGGTGCTGGGAAAGGGGATGCCGCCGATCTCCAACAGCTCGGGGGTGGTGAAGAAGGTCATGTGGGCGGGATAGTGGAAGAGCGAGTTGCAGACGCATCCCTTGTCCACCATCACGACGCGCAGACCGGCCTTCTGTGCCTCAATGGCACAGGACAGGCCAGTGGGTCCGGCGCCCACCACCAGCAGATCGAAGATGTCGCCCGATGTTGCCGGAGTTTCCGGCTTGGAGTCGCTCATGGCTCTAGATTAGGGCATGGGGGCGCTGATTTGGATAAGGGCGACGGCGCTTTTCGGGTTGGGCAGACGGTTTATGGTAGAATGGTGGAACAGAATGGTGGAAAGGTGGAAACGATGGCTTTGAACATCAAAGACGAGGAAACCAGCCGCATGGTCCGGGAACTGGCTGCCCTCAAAGGGGTCAGCCTGGTTGTTGCAGTATCCCAAGCCGTTCAGGAAAAGCTGGAAAGGGAAAAAGCGGAGCGGGAACGGGGCAACGGAAAGAAGGGACTTGCCGCCTGGCTGATGGAAATAAGCCGAGAGACCGCGCCGCTGATGAACGATGGCCGGAGTTCCAAGGAAGTGATGGATGAACTTTACGACGACGTAACGGGGCTTCCTAAATGATTATCGATACTTCAGCACTGATTGCCATCATAAAAGGAGAGCCTGAGGCCGATTCCATGGCTGCGACGATGCAAGCCGCTGATGTACTTCGCATCTCCGCCGGGACGTACTTTGAGGCGTCTATCGTGACGGATGGGTATAGGAACCCCAGGCTAAGCGCCCGCTTCGATGAGATCTTAGAACGCACGAAGATGGTCATCGAGCCGGTGACCGTCGAGCAGGCGAAGATTGCGCGGCAGGCTTATCGCGACTACGGCCGTGGCAGCGGGCACCGGGCCAACCTGAACTTCGGCGACTGCTTTACCTATGCGCTGGCGCGCGAAAAGCGGGAGCCGGTACTGTGGAAGGGCGATGATTTTGGGCATACGGACTTGCGGGCGGCGTTGCAGCAGCAGTAAATGTTATCCGCTATGCTTCATCTCTGATATCGATCGCGTTTGCAGGGGTTAAGTTGCTGGCCTCTGCTTGCTGCGATAAAGGGAACGAACACGCTCCTCATCCATTGCCCTAAACTGTTCACAAGGAGCTTCCCCATGACCATCATCCGTCAAGAAGATCTTGTTGCCAGCGTTGCGGCGGCGTTGCAGTACATCAGCTACTACCACCCGGTGGATTACATCACCAGCCTGGCGAAGGCCTACGAGCGGGAGCAGTCGCCAGCGGCGCGGGATGCGATTGCGCAGATTCTCATCAACAGCCGGATGTGCGCCGAGGGACACAGGCCCATCTGCCAGGATACGGGGATTGTAAATGTGTTTCTCAAAGTCGGCATGGATGCGCGCTTTGTGGGGGCTGACGGCGGCGCTGCGCCGGATCTACAGGCAATGGTCGATGAGGGCGTGCGGCGGGCGTATCTGGACCCGGACAACAAGCTGCGGGCTTCAATTCAGGCCGATCCGGCGGGCAAGCGGACCAACACCAAAGACAATACACCGGCGATGGTGAATGTGGAGCTGGTGAAGGGCGCGACGGTGGAGGTGACGGTGGCGGCCAAGGGCGGAGGCTCGGAGGCCAAGGCCAAGTTCATCATGCTGGACCCCGGCGATTCCGTTGTCGATTGGGTGCTGAAGACGGTGCCGACGATGGGCGCCGGATGGTGTCCTCCGGGGATGCTGGGAATCGGGATAGGCGGCACGGCGGAGAAGGCCATGCTGATGGCCAAACAATCGCTGATGGATCCCATCGACATACAGGAATTGAAGGCCCGCGGCGCCAAGACGCGCGCCGAAGAATTGCGGCTGGAGATCTACGACAAGGTGAACCGGCTGGGAATTGGCGCGCAGGGGCTGGGCGGGCTGACAACGGTTCTGGACGTGAAGGTGCGCGACTATCCGACCCACGCGGCCAACCTGCCGGTGGCGATGATACCCAACTGCGCGGCCACGCGGCACGCGCAGTTTGTGCTGGACGGCAGCGGGCCGGTGTATCTGGACCCGCCGAGTTTGGATAGCTGGCCGAAGCTGAAGTATGACGTGTCGGCGGCGCGACGCGTGAACCTGGACACGGTGACGCGAGAAGAGGCCGCGACGTGGAAACCGGGCGAAGTGTTGCTGCTGACCGGCAAGCTGCTCACCGGGCGCGATGCCGCGCATAAGCGATTGACGGAGATGCTTGACCGGCATGAGAAGTTGCCGGTGGATTTCGGCGGACGGTTTATCTACTACGTGGGCCCGGTGGATCCGGTGCGGGACGAAGTCGTGGGTCCGGCGGGACCGACGACGGCAACGCGGATGGACAAGTACACGCGGCAGATGCTGGCGGAGACGGGCCTGCTGGGAATGGTGGGCAAGAGCGAGCGCGGGCCGGCGGCGATTGAGGCGATCAAGGAATTCGGCGCGGTGTACCTGATCGCGATTGGCGGAGCGGCTTACCTGGTGTCAAAGGCGATTCACGGAGCGCGCGTGGTGGCCTTCGCCGACCTGGGGATGGAAGCGATCTACGAGTTCGACGTGCGCGATATGCCGGTGACTGTGGCCGTGGACTCAAAGGGTGTCAGCGTTCATCAGACGGGACCGGCGGAGTGGCAGAAGCGGATTGCGGGGATTCCGATATTACAGTGAAGAAGTGAATAAGTGAATAAGTGAACAGCTGACAATGGTCAGCGGTCAGCCGATGGCGCGCAGGATTGCGTCGACGGCCTCATCGGGAGTGAGTGCATCTACAGAAATGGAAACGTGGGCCATGCGATAGAGCGGCAGGCGGCGCTGGTAACGGGCGGCAAGGTTGGCGTGGTCGGCAAGGATGGGTCGCGCCTGCTCAGTTCCGCGGCAGCGTTTGAGCGTGGTGACCAACTCAATCTCCAGATGAATCAGCAGCGTTTCGGGAGCGGCGAGTAGCAGCTCACGCGTGGCTTCGTTTTCGATAGCGCCGCCGCCGAGAGCCAATACCAGAGAGTCGCCGGCGGCAAGGCGTGCGATGGTGGCGCGTTCGCGTTCGCGGAAGGCAGCCTCGCCGTGGCGGGCGAAGATTTCGGCGATGGTCACGCCAGCTTCGGCCTCGATCACGTCGTCTACATCGATGAAGCTCCAGCCCAGGCGCGCGGCGACCAGCGGACCGAGCGTGGTTTTGCCGGAGCCCATGAAGCCGGTGAGGACGATGCGGCGGGGCGCGGCGGAATTGGTTGAGGCTTTCACTGCCTTAGTGTAACGGTTGGCCATTTCCGCTCTTCAAGAACCAGAGCAAAATCTGCTTGATTTTGCTGAAAAGGGCTCTCATTTGCCGTCCGTTGGTCTCGATAGGTCTGCATAGCTGACATCATGGGTACCCCCACCCATATTTTGGACGCAAACTCGTTGTTTTCTTGAGGTTACAGACAGTGTTGCACTGTAAAATCGTCAAAACAAAGGAGTTCCCTGCAAAATCGTCCAGGATAAGGAGTTACGGGACCTTTTAGCCTCTGTTGGCGGCTTGCGACTGCAAGGCAGCGCGAAAAGGAGGCGCCGGGACGATCATGTGAAGAACGACATCTGTGATGATTGTGCGCCGGGAGAGGGTAATTATCTGCAAGGACTTGCCGTCCAGGCGGAGGCCTTCGGCGGGCATATCGTGGGGAGCTACCGGCTCTATCTCCGCATAAATGCCAGCATCCTGCCGATGTAGTTCCTCAGTTGGGCATCATTCACCACCTCTGTTGCCCACGCAGGATTCGTACTGTGATGATAGCGATTTGAGTATTCCGTCAGATCGCGTAGTTCGTCAATGTAATGCTGGCGCAGAATCTCGTTTGGCTGCCCTACCCGCTGCTCGCAGAGGCCGCGGAATTGACCCAATAGGGTACCTGGTGGAAATGTGTCTGGGCATGAGACCCTTAGAAATGCTTCGAGATGTGGACGAATTGATCCCGCAACTTCGCGGTTATTAAGATTACCAGGCCCATTAAAAAAGTATTGCAGCAATGACTGATGCCGCAAATCGTGCTCACTCACGCGATCCGCATTCACATTCCAGACATCAAGCGTAGAACCGTTGGCAACTCGTACAATGCTAATCGTTGCACACAGCGTTGAGTCTATGCCAGAGTATACTTCACAAAGAAACGACTTATTGTGCGAAAGGATAATGAGTTGTTCGACCCGCTCTCCCATCCGTCTCACCTGCTGGACTGTAGTGAGACTCCGATGATCGTCCAGGCTTGAGATAGGATCATCAATGATTACCGTCTTCGTCGCGAGCGCTGCATCATGATCGAGAGAGGCAAAGAAGAATGCCAACGCTAGAGTGTTCCTGTCACCTCCGCTTAATGTATTTCGAAAAGACGGTTCGCCGACGCGAACTGTCCCACCCGCAACTGCGACCGATACATTGTCGATGAGGATGTCATACGTGCATATAGGCCCGCTGCTTGTATCACGCCCTCTAACCTGGCCAATCAGAAACCCGGCATTGAAAAGCTCAAGATAATCGTTAATTGACTTCTGGTATCGTGGAAAAACATTCTCTCTATACTGCTTGAGGGCTTCTTTTGCACGGTCGCGTCTCTGCTCTGTGAAAACCTTAGCTGCCTTAGCCTCAAGATACGCGTCGCATAACTGGGCCGTCGGTGCAAGATGTCTTGCCCTCGTTGCCTTAATCCGATTCAATTCAATCTCTAGGTTCTGAATGTTCGCCGTTGCCGCCGTACGCTTCACTTCGAGAATTCTCTGATTGACTGCAGCTAGACGCTGGTTGAGCTGGGCGATTGTGGTGCCATGTGCATTGAACAATTCAACTTTGCCTACTGCCTCGGGAGAGAACACTATCCGTTCAAGCGGGTTATTGCGCTTAATATTCAGCGCCTGTAGCGTAGCTTCTTTCGCCAAGGTCCAATCTCGCGTAATTAGAACAGCATCCACCACGACAGGCTCTACATTTGTGAAATCGACCCAAAAACGCTGATTATCCTGTACCGTTCTGATGGAGCGCTCAAAGGCGACAGGAACCTCACCACCATGTGTACCTTCTACATCGGTAATCGCTCTTGAGATTGCCTCTTTCAACTGCGTGTATTCATCACTGAAATACGCACGGAAGTCATCTATACGCGGAGAGCCATCCAACGGCCGTTCGCAAAAGGGGCAATCCGTAATCGTTGCACCATCGCGAAGTATCTGCATTCCTTCAGAGACCCATTCTTCACCACGATCTCCAAGAGCCTCGCAATGCAGATGAACTCTCTCAACCGCTCTGGCGTCTAGCGTTTCTAGATCGCTGCCTAGAATAGCGTTAATTGCCGCAATATCGAAAGCAGGAAGCGTGACTTCGGTAAACAAGTTCGCTTGCTGTATGGCGGTTGCTTGACGCGCAGATCGAAGTGACTGCTCTGCTGTAATTATCGATGCATCCACATTCGCCACAGCTTGAAGTGCACAAAACTGGTCAAGCAAAAAGCCATATCGTTCCACTGCAGGAACTGCATCGCCCGTGGTTCGAATATTTGCATTATCTTGTGTAATTTGATCGACTGCTTCTTGAACATTGCGATTCAACGTGACGCCCTGCGCCCCTAGAATCAATTCGTGTAGGTTCTGTCTGTGTTCAGGATCGACAACTAGCCCTGAATGAACATTGTCATCGACAAATTGATCATCGAAGATCGTGATATTTGGGAGAGTTCTGTTCCATGCACCGTTCTGAAACATTGCATTCGGTGGACCGCCCGAACACTCTAGTACGACATGAGGAGGATTCCGAGTTGACAGCCTACGGCGTTCAGAGATATGGAGCGGGTCGCCAGTCGCTAGTGATCGAAGTATCGCTGTAAGTGTCGTCTTACCTCTTCCATTCTCAGCGAAGACAAGGGTATAGCGATTCAGTTGGATGGTCGCCGCGTCTACTATGTCAAACTGGCCGATATTCCGAAGTATATGGAGACAGTTAATCATTGTGCTTTACCATGCACTTGCGCTCCTGTATCACAGCCAACCCAAAGTTTCTCTGTCGTCTCATGAAATCCGTCCTGTGTGGCTTTCCCGTGCTTATAGAGCTCTCCCAAGTGGCTGATTCCCGTTGACTTCGCATTGTACTCCTGATGAAACGCTGATGCATCGTCTTTCTGACGATCTCACCCCATGGCGATGACGACGGCACCGGCGGTAATGAGCAGGCCTCCGATGAGGGTTGGAGGGGTGAGTTTTTCGCCGAGGAGGAGCCAGGCGAAGAGGATGACCAGGGGGACGCTGAGCTTGTCGAGAGGGGCGACGCGCGAGGCGGGGCCGAGTTGCAGGGCGCGGAAGTAGCATAGCCAGGAGAGGCCGGTGGCCAGGCCGGAGAGGGCGAGAAAGAGCAGGGTGCGGCGGTCGAGGGAGCGAATTTCGGCCCAAGCTCCGGGGGCGAAGCCGGTTGCGCCGGTTGCGCCTATGGGGCCGGTCTGCGGAGGAGCGAAGGCGAAGACGATGGCCCAGGCAAAGACCACGACCACGCTGGTGCGCAGAGCCATGGCCAGGTTTGAGTCGACGTGCGCCACGCCTACCTTGGCCAGAAGGGCGGTGGCGGCGGCAAAGACGGCGGAGAGTATTGCCCATCCAATCCAGCTCATGGGGAATATGGTACGCCGTGGCAGGGCGCATCGTAGAGACACGTTGGTAGAAAATATGCGTTTTAGGAAAAGCCCGGGCCTGAAGGCCGCGCGCAGATTCGCATTCTTCAGGGGGTTGAAACCCCCTTCTCCCTCCACTAATGGTAAGACCGTGTGATTTAGTCATTGTGCCTGGACAAGCGCGGGCGAGTACGCCCGCGCTACAGCCGGCCAGGAGGCCGGCGCTACTTCTTGATCATCTACAGATCCCCGACATTCCCTCAGGGGCTAAAGCCCATAATTCTATTGCTTCCTTTACGGCAAGACTGAAGTCGTGCCCTGACACTTCGAGCGAACACCAATCTTCGTGGAACTTCATTACTACTTGAGTCGTGCCCTGATACAAAACGGACTAAGGATGGCGGCAGGCTCTAAACTCGAAATCATGGAGACTGGCAGGGCGAGCAAGACGGCATTGGGCGTGGCGATTCGGCGGGCGGCGCACCAGTTGATGGACGCGCCCCCGGTTCTGGACGATCCGATCGCGGCGCGGCTGATTGGCGAGGGCTACAGAGGAAAGATGGGGCGAGCCTCGCACCGGGTGGGGCGGGACTTGCGCGCCTTTGTGGCGGCGCGGAGCCGGTATGCGGAGGACCGGTTGGCGGAAGCGGTGGCGCGGGGAGTGAGGCAGTACGTGGTTCTGGGCGCGGGGCTGGATACCTTTGCCTATCGCAATCCGTTTGCCGGGCTGCGGGTCTTCGAGGTGGATTTTCCGGCGACGCAGGAGTGGAAGCGGGGACTGCTGGCGGAGGCGGGGATTGCACAGCCGGAGGGGTTGAGGTTTGTGCCGCTGGACTTTGAGGACACAACACTGGATGAGGGGCTGGCGGAGGCGGGATTCGATAGAGGGGCGGCGGCATTTTTCGGCTGGCTGGGAGTGGTTCCGTACCTGACGCTGGAGGCCTTTCGGGCGACGCTGGGGGTGATTGCGCAACTGCCGGCGGGGAGCGGGGTGAGCTTTGATTACGCGGTTCGGCCGGAGAGGCTCAGCCCGGTGGGGCGCAAGGCATTTGACGCGCTGGTGGGGCGCGTGGCCGCCGCCGGAGAGCCATTTCAGCTTTTTTTTACGCCGGAAGAGATGGGGGCGGAGCTTCACAAGGCGGGATTCCGGCGCTTCGAACAATTGGATTCCGACCACCTGAACGAGCTTTACTTCAAGGATCGGGCCGATGGGCTGAAATTGTCGGCGGTCAAGCTGGGGATGCTGGCGACGGCGTGGGTGTAGAAAAACAGGGAGCAGTGAATAGGGAATAGGAAATAGAAAGAACTATAAAAAGCTATAAAAACTGTAGATATCCCACCCTTTTCGCAAAGTACGCGAAAAGGATGGGGCACGGTGCATTTGTTGGAGACCATCAGGCGCGGTTGCGCGATAAGATGAGTCATGCGCAAGTTTGCTTATTTGCCCATTGCATTTGCCCTGCTGGGACTCTCCGGCTGCGGCTACCACACGCTGGGCGCGGCCAGTCACCTGCCGCCCGGAGTCGAAACGCTGGCCGTGCCAGTCTTTGCCACGCATACCGAGTCGTATCGCACGGAGACGATACTGACCGAGGCGGTGATTCGCGAGTTTGCCACGCGCACGCGGCTGCGGGTGACGCCCAACGAGAGCGGAGACCCGGATGCGGTGTTGCATGGGACGATCCTGAAGGAAACGGTGGAGCCGCTCACCTACAACGCCTCGACGCAACAGTCGTCCAGCTTTCTCATCACCGTGGTGGCTTCGGTTACGCTCACCGGCCGGGACGGCAAAGTTCTCTACGAGAATAAGAACTGCGTCTACCGCGAGCAGTTCCAGTCGACGACCAATCTGTCCAGCTTTATCGAGGAGAATCCGGCGGCCATGCAGCGGCTCTCGCGGGATTTCGCGCGGCAACTGGTGGGGGATGTGCTGGAAGGGTTTTGAAAGACAGGGACTAGGGACTGAGGGACTAAGGGACTAGGGTATTCTGAGGGCGCATGGACGAGAGACCCAATGGCGGCGCTGAGCGGAGGCTGAGCTTATGAGCGGGGCGCGCTGGGGCGCGGGCTTCACCGCAGTGGGCCGCTTTGTGGCGGAGATAGAGGCCGCGGCGGCCGGCAAGGGAGCGCTGAAGCCGGGTTACGTGCTGGCCGGCGACGAGGTTTTTCTGCTGGACCGCTGCCGCGAAGCCGTTCACAAAGCCTTTGTTCCGAAGGATTTACGGGATTTCTGCCTGTCTGATTTGGATCTGGCCTCGACCTCGATCTTCGAGGTGCTGGACCGCGCGCAGACGCCTTCGCTGATGGCGCCGTTTCAGGTGATTTTTGTGCGCAATGTGAAGCAGCTTTATACGCGCGGGGCAAAGAAGGATGAGTTCTCGGCGCTGGACCGCTATTTTCGCTCGCCGAACCCGCAGGCGTTGCTTCTGTTTGTGGCCGACTTCATCAGCATCCCCTCTGACGCGCGGCGCATGGAGCTGGACGACAAAAATCGCTTTGAGCGGCTGACCGAAACGCTGGGCGAGCATTGCGGCATGGTGGAGCTTGCGCGGGTGAACGAGGAAGACGCAATGCGCTGGGTGGCAGCGACGGCGCAGGAGTCCGGCGTTCGCGTGGAGGCCGATGCGGCGCGCGAGTTGGTGGATGCGTTGGGCGCGGATATGATGCTGATCTCGTCGGAACTGGAAAAGCTGCTGCTCTATACGCTGGGCCGGGGGCGGATCACCCTGGGCGACGTGGAGACCATGGTGCTGGCCGCCAAGCAGCGTTCGCTCTACGAGTTGACGGACGCCATCAGCGCTCGCGACCGGGCGCGCGCGCTGGCGCTGCTGCACGGGTTGCTGAACAGTTCCGACGCGGGCGAGGACGCGGCCATCGGCCATCTCTACATGCTGGCGCGAACCTTCCGGCAGATGCTGGTGATTCTGGAAAAGAACGTGCGCGACTCGCGGGCGATTTGGCAGGCGCTGTGGCAGGGCTTCAGGATGCCTCCCTTTGCCGCCGACGACCTGATCCGCCAGGCGCGTCGCTACAAGAGCCGCCGCGACCTGACGCGGGCGCTCAAACTGATTGCCCGGGCGGACGTGGAATTGCGCTCCTCGCCGCCCGACAAACGGCTGGTGCTGGAGCGGCTGGTCTATGAGTTAGCTTCGGAGCCGAAGCCGGCCGCGCCCATTTTTGCAACCGCTCAGCTTTCTTTCGAGGTGTAAGCTCGCAGGCTGTTCTAATGCATGCCGTGCTGGATGAGGCAGGCGCTGTAGGCCATGTCTTCCTTTTGAATGTGATTGGCGAACCAGTCGCTCAGGAAGTCCAGTAACTTCAGATTCAGCGTAATATCGCCCTTGTTGTAGCGGAGGATGTAATCCTCGACTTGCTTGACTAGCTCGCGATGCTTGATCTTGTGATCGTCCAGTCCAGGATACCTGGCGGCCTCCATCATGGCCTCTTCATCGGCGAAGTGGGTGTGCGCATAGTCCGCCAGTTTGTGCAGCAGCGGGCCGGTCAGGCTCTGCGCCTGGCCATTCATCATCGCCGTGTGCAGATCATTCAGGATGTCAACCAGGACAGTGTGCTGACTGTCAATTTTCCGCACACCCACGGAGAAGCTGTTGTTCCATGTCATCAGCGCCATATGCCCCCCGCCAGAACCAGCCGGTAATGAATCTATCGTCTGGCAGTGTAAAAGGTTGAGCGGAACAGGCTGCGCGGTGGCGCAACGGCGCGGCTTAATCCACTCCGCGCTCATTGAGCCAGGGGCCATACTCCCGATCCATGCTCTCGACGTGCTCGGTATAGGATTCTCGCAGGAAGCAGAGCAGGGGGCGCATCTGCATCTGCTCCCCGTGTTGCACGCGATGAGAGGACTGGAGAATCTGCGCCAAGATGCGCTGGTGCTCGGCACGGTGTTCTTCCCATTTGGGAAAGAGATATTGCTTCATAAGTTTCTCCTCGCTGGAGAAGTGCATGCGGGTGAACTCGATGAGCCGGTCCAGCACTTCGCTGACCTGTTCCCGGCCCAAACCGCGGACTACCGCCAAGCGAAGCTCGTTCATGGTATCCATGATGATGCCGTGTTGGTCGTCCATGGATCTGACGCCTACGGTGCGGGCGTGGTTCCAGGTTAAGAGGGTCACATTACCTCCATATATCACTGTTGGAGGTATCGGACAGGCGGAGCGTAGGGTTACCGGTAATTTTTCGGCTCATGTAACCAAGGTTTACCGGCGTTTTTGAACTGGAGGCTTTTCGGCCAAGGCGAGGGACATCTTTCCGTTTGTTGAACGACCGGTCCGCCGGTGGTATTTGCCAATTCCGGGTGCAAAATGGGGTTAAGCGTCATGATTACACCGGCTAACTCGATTGCCGCGCTGCTTGCGCTGGCGCCGTTTCTGGCAGCGGCTTTCTTCCCGCAGTGGGCCACTGGGCGGGCGCGCTCGCTTCCGCTTTGGGCGCAACTGGCGTCTCCCGCGGCCTTGTGCGTGCCTTACCTGCTGGTGGCGGTTGGTGGCGGCGTCTTTCGCTGGGGCTGGTTTGCGCTGTATGCGCTGCTGCCGGTGGCAGCGGCGAGTTTGCTTTGGCAGGCGGGGCGAATTGATGTCGACCAGCGCGGCAACTGGCGGGATTATCTGGTGCTGGCTGTGTTGGGGCTGGCGGTCGATCTGCGCTGGTTTGAGGGCGCGTGGCCGGCCCATCTGGCGATCTTCAACAAGGTGCTGTTGCTGGATGCCGGGATCTATGGTTTCATCGCGTTGCGGCAACTGGAGGGAACCGGCTTCGACTTGCGCCTGCGCCTCCGCGATGCCGCTATCGGTTTGCGGGAGCTGGCCTGGTACACGCCGATTGCGCTCATGCTGGGCCTGGGCCTGGGATTTCTGCATCTGCACGCAGGATGGCCGGGAGTGGCGCCGATAGCCGGCGCATGGGTTTTCACGTTCTTTTTTATTGCCGTGCCGGAAGAGCTGTTCTTTCGCGGATGGCTGCAGAATCTTCTGGAGCGGCGCATGGGTCGCGCTGCCGCGTTGATATTGACGGCGATTTTCTTCGGCCTGACCCACTTCAACAAGCGGGCGGCGCACTTCAACTGGCGCTATGTGTTGCTGGCAGCGGTGGCGGGCATCTTCTATGGGCGCGCCTGGCGCAGCGAACGCCGGGTGGGGGCCTCGGCCATCACCCATGCCTCGGTGGACACGATCTGGTCTCTATGGCTGCGCTGAGGGAATCACTGCGTGCGTGTGGCCGTAAGTGAGATAGCCCAGGCCAACACGCATGTTATGGTGCACCGCCGCGGGAACCGTGATGGTGAGCGTGACTCCCAGGATGGCGTGCGCGATGGCCAGTGTGTAGAGGTTACGATAGCGGAGAAAGAGCAGGCAGGCGGCCAGGCCCCAAAGTAATGTGACCGGCACGAGAATAGGGCTGGGCAGATGGGCCGCGGCGAAGATGAGCGCGGTGACGAGGGCGGCGCGTTTTGGGTTGAGGAGCAGGCGCAGGAAGCGCGCGAGAAAGAAGCACTGCATCAGGAGTTGCTGCACAAAGGTCCAGAGGATATAGCCCACATAAGTTTCTATGAAGAGGAGAGGAGTGGCGGGGACGTGCAGCGTGTGCAGCCAGATGGCAAGGGCGACGGCTGCGACGGAGAGCAGCAACGCCGCGCCTACGAGCCAGAGCGAACGGAGAAAATTTTCCCGGCGCTGGCCCATGGCCTGCAGGCCCTCGAAGGATGCTGAGGCGATGGCCAGGACGGCGGCGGCCGCGACCCACCAAAGAATTCGTTGCCAGGGGCGAGGCGTCCAGATGACGAGCAGAATCAGTCCATAGGCAATGGCCAGCTCGATGAAGTCGCGGCGGGGGCTACGCGCGGCGATGGAGATTGTGCTGTCGGAGATGGAAGACATATTACTCACCATGGAACTGATGTTAGAGCATTTTTCGTTGTTGCATAATGCAGGCATCGTGCTATCCCACCCTAGCCGCAAAGTTACAAGAAGCAGATCCTTCGACTCACCACCCCCAGGCTGAAGAGTACGCCTGGGGCCCCGTTCGCTCAGGATGACAGCGGCGAGGGTGGGGCACCCATGTTCTTGATCTATCCGCGAAAATGCTCCAGACAAATTCCCAGCGGTTATTCGAGGATGATGGCTGGTTCCGTTTGGTGGCCGCGCGTGGTGAGGGCGACGGCCGCCGCCAGAATGAGACCGCCGCCGGCCCAGGCGTAGGGACCGAGGCGCTCGCCGAGCAGTTGTACGCCCAGCCAGGAGCCGAGGGCGGGCTCGATATTGACGAAGACTCCGGCGCGTGAGGCGGGCACGTGGTGGATGCCCCAGTTCCACAGCAGCGTGGTGGTGGCCGTACAGAACAGGCCGCTGATGGCCAGCGCCATCCAGGCGGTAGCGCTGACGTGGGCGAAGGGAAGCGGTGTGACGTTGGCGCGGGTGAGCGGGCTCACGAGCCAAGGCCCCAGCACCCAAACGGCCAGCATTGCAGTTCCGGAGAGAATGGTGTAGGCGGTCACCACCGGCGGGCTGTGGGTCCGCATCAGCTTCTTGCTGAGCAGAATCCAGGCAATGGCTGCGACGAGCGAGGCCACGACCATCAGGTCTCCGATGAGCGAGGGCTGGCCGCGCATGGCCATGCCGTGGCTGCCGCCCAGCGCAATCAGCGCCGCGCCCACCGTGGAGGCAAAGAGGGCCAGCCATCCGAAGCAGTCGAGGCGTTCCGCGCGGGAGCCTTTGGGGGCAAAGAGCGCGGCGGCGGCGGCCAGCATGACGGGAAAAGCTCCGACCATGAGGGAGGCGTGGCTTACGGTGGTGCGGGCCAGGCCATGGAACTGGATCAGAAACTGAATGGGCACTCCGAGGAAGGCGCAGAGGAGCAGCAGGCGCGTTTCTATGGCGGAGAGACGGAAACGGCGGCGATGGATGAAGGCCACGGGCAACATGCCCAGGGAGGCAAAGAGGAAGCGGTAAAGCACCATGTGCTCGACGCTCATCTCGTTGAGCGCGAGGCGGCCCCAGTAGAAGCCCGTGCCCCAGAGGCAGCCGGCGATGAAGCAGGCGCCGTAACCGAGAAACGCGAGGCGGGGGCTGATTGTGGCGGATTTTGTCATCCTTCTTTACTGTCGCACACGGGCGGGCCTCTCAGGTCCGAGAATCCGGGGTTGGGCACCCGGCTTCTCGTCCATTTTTTCGGGATCATAATCTTCGCATGTATCACGGCGATTGCAGGTTGCGCAATCGCTGGGTTCACAGATTTCCTTTTCCGGGGCCAGTTCATCGCCTTCGCTGGTGATGGTCATGGAGTGCACAATTTCGGAATTCTCACGTTCGGAATCGCGATCGATATTCTGCGAGGCGATCTGGACGGCGTAGAGGAGCAGTCCGGTGCGGCGCGCATCGATGCGGGAGCAGAGGAAGGCTGCTGTGATCTTTGAGATGGCTACCTGGATGGAGGCAGAATCCTCCAGCAGGGGGAGCTTGAGGTCATCAAATACGATGTATTTTGGTGAGGCCATGGTATGCGTGCGGGCGTGGAAATAACAGTAAGCCGACCCGCTGAGAGCCGGAGATTGGCATCGCTTCCCGTTGGTCTTGATGTGACGACAAAGCTGGTACATGGGATACCCCCACCCCTATTTTGGATGCAAATTCGTTGTTTTCTTGAGGTTACAGACGGGGTTGCGCTGTAAAATCGTCAAAACAAAGGAGTTCCCTGCAAAATCGTCCTGGCAAAGGAGTTACGGGACGTTTTGGCCTCTGTTGGCTGCTTCCGCGTAGTCTCCCAGGTCCCCGAATGCGAGGGACCTGGGGCACCCGGCGTGCCGGGACGATTGGAGGGAAAGCTTCTGAGGATTATTGTGCGACGAAGTGGGGAAATAATCTGCAAGGGACTGGCCGTCCAGGCGGACGGCGCTTGCGCGGCACCTGCGATGCGGCCAATCGCTCGCTATTAGCTCGCATGGGATTCATGGTCTCCCAGGTCCCCAAAAGCGAGGGACCTGGGGCACCCGGGGAGGTGAGGAATTTCCCTAATTACTATTCGACGGTTCGACGATGGTCGTTCCCTGTTCAAACCGTATCAACCATTCGCCTCCGTGACGAGTCCACACTGTAGTCACCCGGATACGGCTTGGAAATGGCTGCCCCTTGTAGGTCGCATCCACTTCCATCCTGCAACTCAAGTACGCGGAATCGCGGGTCATCAGCTTGAACACGCAGTCCGAGAGTTTGTAGTCGTGCAGCGCCACGTTGGGCCATTCCGCCTCGATGTCCGCACGGTGATACACGCCTCCGTTCCCCGCGACTTCGGCAAAATCGCCGGCGAGGTGAGATAAGACAAATTTGAGGTCCTTGCGCTTCTCTGCCTCGTACATCTGGCGCAAAGTGCCGGTGATGCGTTTCTCGGCGGCCACTTCCTTTTTAGTGCGCTGTCCCGTCAACGCGCAGCATAACGAGATACAGAGCACCGCAACGGAGACTATCCTTACCATCGTCATGGGAGACTCCTACCGCCGATCCATCGTGTGAAGACTTTCCACCTCTCACAGGCGATGCGGCTGCGGACCGCTCGCCGGAGAGGCTGAGAATACTAAAGACACACGAATGATTGGCGCAAGGTCAGTGATACGGGTCACGTCGTCTGATGTGCGTTGACCGCCAAGAGCCATAAAAAACCAGACGATGAACTGTTGTAACATCGCCTTCCCGCTCAGGGTCTGTTTGGGATGGTCTTGCGGTCGAATGACAGGCAAACCGGAAACCGCATCACTGCCAATGATCGTCCGCATCGGCGAGAATACCTATGAATGGCGAAGCGGTTGATTGCGGCGGGATGGGGTTTACGCGCGAGCCTGGGCCTGGCAGCGATGGGGGCGGCGTTGTGCGCGGTTCCATCCGCGCAGGGCCAGATGCCGGATGCGCCGTCGCCAATCCTGATCCCCCAGGAGCGTACGCTGCCAGAGCAACTTACCGAAAAGCCCTCTCAGCCACCGGCGTTCCGGATTCCCGTTGCGCCGCTGGGTTTTTCACCGCCGGGGGCGATCAACCTGGGCCTGCGGAACAGCGTGGCATCGCTGGACTTTCTGGATGAAGACCGGCTGCTGTTCAGCTTTCGGGTGCCGGGACTGGTTCATCGCGGGATTGGGGAGTATGAGGAGCGGCAGATTCGCGCGGTGGTTCTCAAGCTGCCGGCAGGCACGGTGGAGGCTGAAGCCCTGTGGACGGTTCACGACCGTGCGCGCTATTTGTGGACGCTCAACGGCGGCCGTTTCCTGCTGCGCGACCGCAACAATCTGGAGATGGGCGACGCCACGCTGGAGTTGAAGCCCTTTTTGCGCTTTCCGGGGCCGCTGCTGTGGCTGGAGATGGACCCCACGCAACAGTTTCTGGTAACCAACTCGCGCGAACAGGCTGCAGCGGGCGGTAAAACCGGCGACGCGGGCAATCAGGCCACGCAGAACGGGTATGGACAAAAGTCCGACGGCGAGTCCGATCTGGAGGTGCGTATATTGCGCCGGGATTCCGGCCAGGTGATGCTGGTCAGCCGCGCCCGCTCCACGGTGCATCTGCCCATTAACTCTGATGGCTACCTGGAGAGCCTGCGCGGCATGGGCGACGAGTGGCTGCTGAATCTGAATTATTACAGCGGCGGCAGCAGAATCGTAGGACGGGTGGAGTCGAGCTGTGCGCCACTTTTTGATTTTCTGTCGCAGCGAGAGGTGCTGGTGACGGCATGCACTCCGTTGGGCGCAGGCAAACTGGTGGCGATGACAACCGAAGGCCGCCGCCTTTGGGATGCGGAGACATCAGCCGCAACGGTGTGGCCTCTGGTGGTGAGGTCGTTGGACGGCTTGCGGCTGGCGCGGGAGGCTCTGGCTATCAGTCACCCGGTCACAGCCGGTTCGACCATCGATCAAGGCGATGTCAAAGGGCAACTGGTGGAGGTTTTGGACGCGGCGGACGGCAAGGTGGTGCTGGAAACGGCGGCCAGCCCAATCCTCGATGGGGGCGGAAATGTGGCAATATCGCCCTCGGGACGGCGCGTGGCCGTGCTGAACGGCGGGGCAATCCAGGTCTTCGTGCTGCCGGCGCCGACGCCGCTTCTGGAGCCTTCATCCCTTGCCCCGGCCGCACACCAGCCGAGCCCCTGATTGGAGCTTGCCCGTGCGCAGGCAACGTCAAGCCGTGTAAACTGGGCAGCGGGAGAGAATACTTGTTTAAGACTAACGTTCGCTACACGGCTGCAAAACTTTCCGACTGCGGCAACATACGCCCCTCCAACGAAGATGCATCTGGGATTTCCGCCGAACACGGAGTCTATGTTGTGTGCGACGGCATGGGCGGCGCCGCAGCCGGCGAGATCGCCAGTTCCCTGGCGGTGAGCGAGGTGCTGCGCCTGCTGGGCAACCGCGACCGGGCCGCGCCGCTCAAAGAGTCGATCAAAGAAGCCATCCGCTCCGCCAACGAAGCCATTCATTCCCGCGCCGAGGGCAACCCCCAGCTTAACGGCATGGGAACCACGCTGGCGGGCCTAGCAACCGAAGGACGCCGCGTGCTGGTCTTCAACGTGGGCGACAGCCGCTGCTACCGGCTGCGCAAACGCAAGCTGGAACAGATCAGCCAGGACCACTCGCTGGTGGAAGAACAGGTGCGAATGGGGCGCATCACCTCTGATGAGGCCCTGCACTCCCCGCTACGCAACGTGATTACCCGCGCCTTGGGTACGCAGCCGGAAGTCGAGCCGGACATCTTTGAGCTGAAGGCGGAGGCCGGCGACATTTTCCTACTCTGCTCGGATGGATTGACGGGCGAAGTTCCCGACGCGCAGATGGAAGCTTTGCTGTCCGCCGATCTGCCTCTCGAACAGCTCTGCGCCAACCTAGTGAAGGCCGCCAATCTGGCCGGCGGCCATGACAATATAACTTGTTTGCTGGTGCGGGTGGAGGGGTAGGGCGACCTACTGAAAAATCACACATCGCGACGAAAGAAGTCGCAGAAAGGGTACGCTCGGCCATCAGGGAGGACCCAATACATCCTATCTGTGGTAGGATATTCTTGTGAGCCAAAGAAAGCCACCGATTCGAACTACGAAGCTGGAGGAACATCGCCTCAAGGGAAAGAGAAAAGGGGCGCTGCTCAGAGAGCAGATATGGTTCGAAAATGGGTTGGTGGTTGCGTACAGTCTGGCTTATATCAACCTGAAGCTGTGCCCGGTGGATAATGGCCGGGTATTGGGCTACGACAATAGTCACGATTATCACCACCGCCATTTCATGGGAGAAGTTGAAGCCGTGGAATTCACCACCTATGCAGCCCTGGCGGAAAGATTTATTCAGGAAGTCCACGACCTCTGGAGGATCGAAGATGAACAAGAGTAAGCTCTCCATCGCAACGGGCACTGCCGAAGGGTTCTTTAACCGTGTGCGCGGCCACGCCGCAAAGCTCGATCACGGTGAAACTATTCCTGCGAATATCTCCATTACGTTTGAGGATCCTCTGGAGTTGCTGAACGTGCTTACCGCCGAACGGGTTCGCCTGTTGCGACGGGCCAGGGTCGGTTCGCAGCCCATTGCCGAGCTGGCTTCCGGACTCAAGAGGGATGTACGGGCAGTCAGCCGCGATGTAGTGCGCCTGGAAAAGGCCGGCTTGCTGCGCACGAGCTATCGTGTCAACCCCGGACACGGCAGGTACAAAGTGGTTGAGCCGGTCGCCCGGGAATACAGCTTGACGGCAAACCTGTAATTCGCCGTCTGCTCTCCCGGTTGCACAACGAAGGAGAGTTGCAGGGACGTAGCACCCAGCAGGCGCCGAGGAGTGCATATGAAAGAAACCAGAAGACTTGTGCAATCCCTTTACGAGATCACAACGAAACTACAAGAACTTCACCCTCACCGTAATTTCACGCCTGACGGCATCCTTGTCGGCAGCCTTGGAGAGGTTCTCGCAGAATATCATTACGGATTGTCCCCGCTTGCTACAGGAACGCAAGGCCATGACTGCTCGATCAACGGCAAGCTCGTCCAAATCAAGACCACGCAGCGGAACTCAATTCAAATCGGAGAGCCGTGCGATCACCTGATTGCTTTGAAGCTTTTGCGAAATGGAACGATCGAAGAAGTGTTTAATGGGCCAGGGTCGCTCGTCTGGGACTTGGTTAAGGATAAGCGCCGCCCTCGGAACGGCTTGTATGCGGTCAGCTTCAAGAAACTCAGCATGTTGATGCAAGAAGTTCCCGAGGATCAGAGGGTCCGCCGGGCGCATCCGTAAATATGCCTTATCAATCGTGTTTCTTGACCCGCTGGAAGAGCAGGAGCAGAGGAGCGCAGATCAGGGCGAGGAAGGCCATCAGGCGGAAGTTATCCATATAGGCCATCAGGGCGGCCTGCTGTTGCACGCTACGGTAGAGCATTCCTACAGCTTTTTGATGCGCGGTGACCATGTCGACGCCCTGGGAGAATAGCCTGGCCTGCATGCCGCGCACTAACGCGCCAGTGACGGGGTTACCCGCGCCGGCGTTTGCCGCCAGATAATTCTGATGAGCCTGAGCGCCGCGCATCAGCATGGTGGTGACGGTGGCGATGCCGATGGAGCCGCCGATGTTGCGCATCAGGTTGTAGATGCCTGTGGCATTGCCCATCTCCTTTTTGGGCAGACGGCTCAGGGTCATGGTGGTGAGCGGGACGAAGATGAAGCCCATGGCGAGACCGCTAACCACGTTGGGCACGACCACCGATCCCATGCCGATAGCGAGATTGATCTGACCCAACAGCCAGGTGGAGTAACCGAGCAAGGTAAAACCAAATGCCATCAGCAGACGGGCATCGATGTAACGGACGAGGAGACCCGCCGACACCATGGAAACCATGGCGCCAAGGCCGCGCGGGCTTATGGACATGCCGCTCTGCAGCGCCGAATATCCCATCATGGTTTGCAGAAACAAGGGCAGCA
The DNA here is from genome assembly GCA_050011175.1 of Occallatibacter sp. Taxonomy (GTDB): domain Bacteria; phylum Acidobacteriota; class Terriglobia; order Terriglobales; family Acidobacteriaceae; genus Telmatobacter. The sequence goes on along the minus strand of JBEKJR010000001.1, from coordinate 219,299 downwards.
TGGCGGTGGTGGCATAGAGAATGAAGCCGTACAGACAGGTAACCAGCGTTCCCACGCTGAAGTTGCGGTCGGCAAAGATATGCATATGGACGATGGGTTCGCGGTTCTTCAGCTCGCGGATGATGAAGGCAATGAGCGCCAGCGTGGAGACTGCCGCCGTCCATCGCACCCAGGGAGTGGCGAACCAGTCCGCCTCCTGTCCCTTGTCCAGCAAGAGCTGCAATGTTCCCAGCCAGAGAGCCATGAGGCCGAAGCCGAGATAATCGATTGCCCCCATGAATTTGTGTCGCAGGTAGGGCGGGTCTTCGACGAAGAGGTTGACCATGAAGAGAGCCAGAATGCCGATGGGTAGATTGATGTAGAAGATCCAGCGCCAGGAGTAGCTGTCGGTGATCCAACCGCCGAGGGTTGGACCGACGATGGGGGCGACGATGACGCCGACGCCAAAGACAGCCATGGCGGTGCCGTGCTGGCGGGGCGGAAAGCTCTCCAGCAGGATGGACTGAGCCAGAGGCTGCATCCCGCCGCCTCCGACGCCTTGCAGAATGCGGGCCACAATCAGCATGGGCATGGTCAACGCCATGCCGCAGAGCAGCGAGGCGGCAGTGAAGATGAGGATGGAGAGAATCAGCAGGCGCTTGCGGCCGATGCGCCGGGCAATCCATCCGGCGGCGGGCAACATGATGGCATTGGAGACGAGGTAGCTGGTGAGAACCCAGGTGGACTCATCGGTGGTGGCCGAGAGGTTGCCGGCAATGTGCGGCAGAGCGACGTTGGCCACCGAGGAGTCGAGCACCACCATGAAGGTGGCCAGCATGACGGACGCGGCAACTATCCAGGGGTTGGCCGCCGGCCTCCAGTCGTGGTGTTCGTCTGCATGGTGCGGCGCAACTGAGGCAGTGCTCATACGGCTGTCCATTCCCGCAGGTTGGCAGGCAACGCTGGAAGCAGCGTGGCGCGGGTTTTCCATTGAACTGACCGCATGGTCAATTCAGTATAATTTATGGCCATGTGCGGCCGTAATTGACGCGCAACGGCGGCGCGAGTATTCTGCGGAGGATGTATGGAGGGGCATGACTATGAACAGGCGTGAATTACTCAAGCGGATGGGCGGCGCGTGTTCCGCGCTTGCACTCTCAAGGTTTGCAATTGCCCAGGATGCGCCGGGCAATCACTTTCTGGGAACCAGGTCTTCTTTGCAGGGCTATCGGATTCCGGACTGGTTTCGCGACGCCAAGTTCGGCATCTGGTCGCACTGGGGTCCGCAGTCGGCCATCGAAGACGGGGATTGGTACGCGCGCAACATGTACGTGCAGGGATCGGACCAGTACCGCTACCATGTGGAGACCTACGGCCATCCATCGAAGGTTGGTTACAAAGACCTGGTGAATGACTGGAAGGCGGCCAAGTGGGACCCGGATTATCTGGTGGGCCTGTACAAGAAAGCAGGCGCCAAGTACTTCGTCAGCATGGGCGTTCATCACGATAATTTCGACCTTTGGGATTCCAAGTACACGCGCTGGAACGCGGTGAAGATGGGGCCGAAGAAAGATGTGGTGGGAATGTGGCGGGACGCGGCGCGCAAGCAGGGTTTGCGCTTCGGAGTTACCGAGCATCTCTGGATCAGCTACAAGTGGTTTGCGGTGAGCCATGGCTCCGACAAAACCGGCCCGCTGGCTGACGTTCCCTATGATGGCGTCGATCCGCAGTACGCGGACTTGTATCATGACGCCGATTGCGCGCGCTTCAACGGAATGGCAAGAGTCGATTGGAACGATAATGGGATTCCCGAATCGTGGAAGCGTCATTACCTGGATCGCATGACCGATCTCATCGACAAATATCAGCCGGACCTACTCTATACCGACGGCCATCTTCCCTTCGAGGAATACGGGCTGAAGATGGTGGCACATCTGTATAACGTGAGCGCGCAGTTGCACGGCGGAGTGACCGAGGCAGTTTATACCAGCAAGGAGGAGACCGATTGCAATATCGGCACTTGCCTGCTGGATCATGAGCGCAGCGTCACCGATGAGATTGCCAAGAACCCGTGGCAGACCGATACCTGCATCGGCCAGTGGCACTACAAGCGGGGGCAGCAATACAAGGCGGCCAAGAAGGTCATCGACATGCTGGCCGACATCGTGAGCAAGAACGGCAACCTGCTGCTGAACTTTCCGCTGCCCAACTCCGGCGCATTGGATTACGAAGAGATGGTTGTATTGGACGGCATCACCGCATGGATGGCGGTGAACAGCGAAGGCATTTATGCCACGCGACCATGGAAGATTTACGGAGAAGGCCCCTCGACCAAGGTGGATGTCCAGGCGGAACGATTCAACGAGAGCAAACGCCCCGCGCTGACCGCCGAGGACGTCCGTTTCACCACCAAGGGAAGCACGCTTTATGCCTTTGTGATGGGTTGGCCGGAGAAGGAAGCGGTTGTGCACGCTCTCGGCCTGGCCAGTTCGCAGGCTCCCGGCAAGATCCAGAAAGTGGAGTTGCTGGGCTACAAGGGCGAGCTCAAATGGAAGCAGGACGAAGCCTCATTGCGGGTTGAAATGCCCGCGGAGAAGATCACCGACGTGGCGATTACGCTGAAGGTTGAATTAGCGTAAAGCCGTTGGGGTTACATACCGGGCGCGGGCCGGCGACGATGCCGGCCTTCGCCTTTGGTTCCCAAATATTTGTAAAAAAGGGATTTTTCACCCGTGAATCAAAGGATTATGATGATTCCGGTGGTGAATTCCGCCGATAGTTATAGGGTTCGCCAATGGAGCTGGAGGAAGGCCGATGAAAGACAAGCACAAGAAGAGGAAGGCGGAGAAGGAGCGGGAGGCGACTTCTGAAGATGACATTCAGCTTGGCGGAGACCTGCCGGCGCCGAAGCCAGATGATGAAAAGACATTGCGGCTGGGAAAAGATTGCGAGTATGAGCGCGAATTGCGCCGCCTGCAAGAGGAGCTGGTGAAGCTGCAGGAGTGGATTCGCCACGAGGGCCTGCGGGTAGTGGTGATCTTTGAAGGCCGCGACGCCGCAGGCAAGGGCGGCGCCATCAAGCGCATCACGGAATCGCTCAACCCGCGCATCTGCCGGGTAGTGGCTCTGGGCACGCCCACCGAGCGCGAAAAGACGCAGTGGTACTTCCAGAGATATGTTCCCCACCTGCCGGCGGCGGGCGAGATGGTGCTGTTTGATCGCAGCTGGTACAACCGCGCGGGCGTGGAGCGGGTAATGGGCTTTTGCACCGAGGCGCAGTACCGGGAGTTCATGCAGAGCTGCCCGGAGTTTGAACGCATGTTGATCCGCTCCGGGATTCGGTTGATCAAATACTGGTTTTCCGTGAGCGACGAGGAGCAGGAGCGACGTTTTCAAGAGCGCATGAAGAACCCCACCAAGCGCTGGAAATTGAGCCCGATGGATTTGCAGTCGCGCAAGCACTGGGCGGAGTACTCGCGGGCCAAGGACGAGATGTTCGCGGTGACCGACACCAAGCAGTCGCCGTGGCATGTGGTGAATGCGGAAGACAAGAAATGCGCGCGGCTGAACGTGATCCGGCATCTGCTGTCGATGTTCGTCTACCGCGATCTGACGCCCGAGCCGCTGGAATTGCCGAAGCTGGAGAAGACGAAATACGTGCGTCCGCCCATCCAGGAACAGAACTTCATTCCACAGGTTTACCAGTAGGGCTAGAGCATTTTCACAGTTCCTGTAGGGTGGGTTTCGTGGTTTCCCACCCATTTCACAAAGAACGTGAAATGGATGGGGCACGGAGCATCCTTACACTATCAGTAAAAATGCTCTAAGGGAAAGCGCCTCACGGCTTTGGTTAGGCGCCAGACCGTGAGGCTGCGGTGCGGTTGCCGGGAAATCGGGCTCCTTATATTTCTGGAATACATCCCTGGAATTACAGTTAAACTTGAAGATCGCAATATTTCCCGGCAGAGAGGTGTCTTGTGCGTCCCAAATGGAATGGTTTTGCGTGGCTGGCGTGTATGGCTTGCATGGGTGTGAGCGCGGCGCAGGTTACCATCGACCACCGTTGGGCGAACACCGATGCACAGAGCCTGATTGGTCTGCCGATGGGCAGTCACAAGACGATTGTGGACAAAGAGGGCAACTTGAAATGGTCGCAGTGGAGCCTGAAGCGCAGGCCACTGGATGCACCTATCGGCTTCAGCAACCAAATGGACGGCGAGTTGGCAACTGAGGCATATGCGGGCGCGACTCACCTAACAGTGAGCGGGCAGGAGCTTTACCGGGGACGATATCCGTTTGTGGTTTCGAGGCTTGAGGGAGGCGGGCTGGAGTTGGAGGAGCTGGCCTTCGCGGTGGACCCCGACGCCAAGGCCGGGCGGCTGCCGGACCGGAACTCGGGCGCCAGGAGCATGGATGTGGTGCGGCTCACGTTTCACAACGAGGGCGCGGCAGCGGCCGATGCCATGCTGAAGCTGAGCGGACGAGAGAGAAACCTGCCCGGTCATGCGATGGGGCAGACTCTGGTGACAAATAGCGGCGAGGACGTGGCGTTGGTGAAGGAGGCCGCAGGCGCTGCGATTTCGACCGAGGACGGTGAGTTGACGCTGGCGTTGCGCTTGAGCGTGCCAGCACATGGAGAGAAGACACTGTGGATCGAGCTGCCCTATGAATGGCCGGCGGCGCGAAATGGAGAGCTTTCGCAGGAGAGCGGCGAGGCGTTGCTCGGGCAGGCCGTGGCGCAATGGGACGATCTGTGGGCGCGGGGAACGAAGGTAGAGTTTCCTCAACAGGAATTGAGCGACTTTTATTATTCGTCGATTGCCTATGTGCTGATCCTGACCGAGTACGATGCGCGGGGCGATCTGTGGACGCTGGATGGACCGGCTGTCTACCGGCAGTATTGGGGACGGGGCGAGTATTTTCAGGCGCGGGCGATGGAGATGGCGGGTTTTCTTGCGCCAGCGCGCCAAAGCGTAGAGCACAGCTTCCACATTATGAACGACGATGGTGAGTGGGACGGGCCTCCGGCCAGCGGCTGGCCTGCATGGGATAACACGGGCGGCAATGCCGCAGCGGTATGGGATTACTACCTTTTTTCGCGCGATAGAAAGTGGCTGGAGCGGGCGTATCCGTATCTGCTGCGGGCTTCGCAGTGGATTCGGGATCATCGCGAGGAGTCGACACTGGAGGGCGTGAAGGATGTTCCGGCTGGAGCGCGGCCGGTGAAGCGCATGATCGCCTCAAAATGCAGGCCGGAGCCGGAACCGGAGTTGAAGCCCGGCGAGAAGCCATATTGGTATGGGTTGCTGCCGTGGAGCTACGGGGATTCCGGATTGCCGGAGGGGCACTCTTACTCGCATAATTTTTTGGCGGCTTATGCGGAAAAGGTGACCGGCGAGGCGGCGAAGACGCTGGGACGCGATGATGATGCCGCGTGGCTGGAGAAGGAGTACGCGGCGTATACGGCTGATATTCACGAGAGCGTGCAGAGAGCGGTGAAACTAGAGAAGAGTGCGCCAGAATATCTGCCCGCGATGCCGACGTATCCGGAGGGAGCGTATTCGCAGACGTTTCTGGCGGTGTATCCCACGCATCTGTATGCGGCGGACGATGCGCTGGTCACGGGATTGATTGCGCGGATGGAGCGCGAGGAGAAGCAGGGGGTTCCGACCAACGTGGCGTGGGCCGGGCCGGCCGGCGTCTGGGCGGGCGAGGCGATGAACATGGCCGAGACCTACCTGTTGCGCGGAGAAAAGCAGAAGGCGGCGGAGATGCTGGCAGCGGCTATGAACCACAGCTACACGACGAAAGTGTGGAAAGAAGAGATTCTGGTGGACGTGGATTTGCCGCGAGCCTGCGACACGCCGCACAGCAAGCGCGCCAACATGGAAGGCACAGGCGACATGCCGGAGGCTTGGGCCAACGCCAATCTTATTCTGCTGCTGCGCGATATGGTATTGAATGAGCGCGAGGGCAAGCTGCATCTGCTGGCCGGGCTGCCGGAGAGCTGGGTTCCCGTGGACAAGGCAGTCACCGTGGAGAATGCGCCGGTAACGACCGGGGGAACAGTAAGCCTGCGCGTGAAGCATGTGAGCGCGAAGCTGTGGCGGATTACTGTGGATCCGCATGGGGAGACGCGCGAGTTTGTCGTGCATTTGCCAATTGACGACGCGAGCCGAGTGAGCGCGGTGCGGATCGATGGAAAGCAGATAGCGGCGGCAACGGAAATACCTTTCACAGCGTCAGGCAAACCAAGCGTAGTTGCAGTGGAGGTGAGATGAAACGCCGCGATTTTCTATGCAATGCTGGATCGGCGGTAGCGGCGGCTTGCCTGGCGCGTCGGCTTTTTGCGGCGCAGGATGCGACACCGGCGCTACAGGGAACGCTGACGGTGGATTCGTCCACAAAGTTGGCAACGGCGCCACTGGATTTTATGGGATTGAGTTATGAATCGGCGCAGCTAGCCAATACGGAGTTCTTTACGGCGGAGAACGAGACGCTGATTGCTCTGTTGCGTGAGCTGGGCAAGCAGGGAGTGCTGCGGCTGGGCGGAGGAACGAGCGAGTTCACGGCATTCACGACTGAGGAGACCGGCGGGAGAGCGCCGTTCGACGCGGTTGGTCCGGACACCTCCAAAAATAGAAAGACCGATACGCCGATCACTCCGAAGAGCCTGCGCAATCTGCGCGCATTTCTGGATGCGACAAATTGGCGCTGCCTTTATGGGTTGAATCTGGGACGCGGCACGGCGGAGCGCGCGGCGGAAGAGGCTTTTTATGCGCAGAAGATTCTGGGGCCAAGGCTGATTGCGTTTCAACTAGGCAACGAACCGGACGCATGGCGCAACCGCTACCGGCCCGCGAGCTGGACTTATGCAGATTACTGGAAGGAGTGGTTGGCGGCGCGGTTGATGGTGCTGGCGCGAGTTCCACAAGCGAAGTTTGCCGGGCCGGATGTTTCCAACAAGATGGATTATGTGACGGGCTTTGCGGAAGACGCTAAGAAGAGCGCGCCGGAGGTGGTTTTGCTTACCTCGCACTATTACGCCATGGGACCCGCTGGAGCAAAGGACGTGACGATGGAGAGACTGCTGCGGCCCGATCCGAGGCTGGAACATGATTTGAAGATGGCCATGGAGGCGGCACGCGGCGCGGGTGTGCATTACCGGATGTGCGAAGGAAACTCGTGCTGGAACGGCGGCCAGGAGGGCGTGAGCGATACGCTGGCCAGCGCGTTGTGGGTCGCGGATATGATGCTGGAGTTTGCAGCGGCCGGTTGCGCAGGGGTGAATCTGCACGGCGGCGGAAATGGATTTTATACGCCGATTGCGGGCAGCCGGACGAAGGGATTTGTGCGGCGGCCGGAGTACTTCGGGATGGAACTGGCAAAGGAGTTCGTCGGGGCGACAATGGCGCGCTCCACGCTGGAATGCGGCAGCGACAAGGTGCGCGCGTATGCAGGCGAGAAAGATGGAGTGCGGCTGGCGGTGGTCATCAACAAGACAGAAGAGAGCGTGGCGGTGCGAGTGCCGATGACCAGAGTGCGGGAGCAGTGGCTTCTAAGCGGTCCGGCGATTGACGCAAAGGAAGGCGTCGCGTTGACGAGAAAGCCTGGGCATGGACTTAATGACGGTGTTTTGCATGTGGGTCCGCACAGTGCGATGCTGATTAAGGGATAAGGGTGGAGGAACGATGGATCGCAGAGAGTTGATCAAGCTGGGAGCGGGGGCGGTGGTTTCCGGCTTTGCGCTGAAGGGAAGCGCTGTACCCGCAGGAGACAGCGGCGCGCAGGTGGAGCAGTGGGGCGTCTTTGAGACCGAGGCCAAGGGACCGTCGAGCGGAAATCCATTTGTGGACGTGAGATTTGGCGCGCGCTTTACCCTCGGTCACAGGACCGTGGAGGCGGCAGGTTTTTATGACGGCGAGGGCGTGTACAGGGTGCGCTTTTCTCCGGATGCCGTGGGGCGTTGGAGTTTTAAGACGACAGGAAGCGTGAAGGAGCTTGCCGGGCAGACGGGGTCGTTTGAGTGCGTTCCCGCGAGTCCCGGCAACCACGGGCCGGTGGGCACGACGCATCAGTTTCATTTTCAATATGCGGATGGAACGCCGTATTTTCCCTTTGGAACCACATGCTATTCGTACGGATTCATTGGCGAACTGCTGCAGCGCATGACGCTGGAGTCGCTGAAGACGGCGGGGTTCAACAAGGTGCGGATGTGCCTTTTGCCCAAGCCGCTGGGAGAGCGGAAGCCGGCGGCTATGCCTTTTGTGCGCATTGGCGCGGAGGCTCCAGAGAGTCCAAAGAGCACGATGGAGAGTTCGGCGGAAGGAACAAGCACGGAGCGCTACGACCTGGCGCGGCTTAACCCCGCCTACTTCCGGCACGTGGAAGAACGGATTCTGGATTTGCTGGCGGCGGGCATCGAGGCGGACGTAATTCTTTTCCATCCTTACGACGCGTGGGGTTTCAAGGCGATGGGCGAAGAGGCGGACGACCGCTATCTTCGCTACGCGGTGGCGCGGCTTTCAGCTTACCGGAATGTGTGGTGGTCCATCGCCAACGAATATGATCTGGTGAAATCGAAGTCGATGAAGGACTGGGACCGCTTTTTCCGGATTGTGCAGGAGAGCGATCCGTATGGCCGGTTGCGTTCGATTCATCACAGCAGGGTTATGTACGACAACTTGAAGTTGTGGTGTACACATGCGAGCCTGCAAGCGTACGACTTTGAGAAGTCGGCGGAGAGGTTGGCGGCGTGGAACAAGCCGATCATCTACGACGAGATACAGTATGAAGGAAACATTGCGCGGCGCTGGGGCAATCTATCTCCGCAGGAGATGACCAACCGGTTCTGGCGGGCGATTGTTGCCGGAGTTTATGCGACGCACGGCGAGACGTACATCTCGACCGACGGGAATCCGGTGTGGTCCGATGCGGGAACGCTGCACGGGACGAGCGCCGCGCGAATTACTTTTCTGCGCAAGCTGCTGGAGAGCACTGGGACGACGGGGCTGATGGCTGCTGAAGCGCCGTATTACACTTACGCGGCGAATCCGGGCGAACGTTATCTTTACTTTTTTGATTTTCATTGCGCGGCAGAGTATGAGTTCCCGCTGCCGGAGCAGGGAAAGTTCAAGGTGACGCTGATCGATCCGTGGGAGATGACCAAGACGCCGGTGCCGGGAACATTCAGCGGCAAGAGCAAGATTGCGTTGAGCGGCAAACCGTACATGGCTGTGCTGATTGAGAAGGCATGAGTTGAAGACGATGAAGACAACGACAGTGAAGAGAATTGCAAGCCTGCTGGTTTGCGCACTCGCTCTGAGTGTTGCGGCGCAGCCGGCCCGGGTGAAAGTGGTGACGGCGAAGGGCGCATCCGCACGCGAGCAGTATGGCGCGGAGCGTCTGCACGCGGCGCTGGCGGAGGTGAAGACGGCTCCGGCGGGGACGAAGGTTGTGGCTGGAGTGCGAAGCACGCCGGAGATCGGGCGCTTCAATCTGCCCGAGTTCTGGCCGCAAGCGCAGGAGGCATTCCTCATCCGGCAGATGGGAAAGACCTGGGTGGTTGCGGGAAGCGATCCTTCGGGAGTTCTGTACGGCGAGATGGAACTTGCGGCGCGCATCAGGGAGAGCGGCGCGCTGCCCGAGGGGATCGACGAGATGGAGCATCCGGCGCTGAAGCTGCGCGGAACCTGCATCGGGATGCAGAAGTCAGAGATCACCTATGAAGATGCGGAGTACGACTATCCGTATACGCCGAAAGATTTTCCGTTCTTCTACGACAAGGCCGGCTGGACACACTATCTGGACATGCTGGCCGAAGAACGCATGAACACGCTATATCTGTGGAACGGACATCCCTTCAGCAGCCTGCTCAAGCTGCCGAAGTATCCGGAGGCGCAGGAGTTGCCGACGGCGCAGCTGGATGAGAACATCGCGATGTTCAAGTGGCTGACGGCCGAGGCGGATAAGCGCGGAGTCTGGGTTGTGCAGGGTTTTTACAACATTCATCTCTCTCATGCGTTTGCGCGGGCGCATCATCTGCCCTATCACCTGGCGGAGCCCAACGCGGAAGCGAGCGCCTATATGCGCTACGCGATTTCGGAGTTCGTTCGGGAGTATCCGAATGCCGGGTTGTTGATGACGCTGGGCGAGGCGCTTTCTTACCATAAGGGCGCGGAGTGGCTGACGGAGACGATTATTCCCGGCGTTAAGGAGGGCTTGAAGGAATCGGGCGCGACGATGGAGCCGCCGATTGTGGTGCGCGCTCACGCCACCGACATCGACGCGGTGATGAAGGCGGCTATGCCGCTCTACTCGAATATCGACACCATGTTCAAGTGGAATGGCGAGTCGCTGACCTGGACCAATGTGCGGGGGCCGGTACTGGGGCGGTTCAAGATGCTGGCCGCGAATTCGAATGTGGCGATTGCGAATGTGCATTTGCTATCGGACCTGGAGCCGTTTCGCTGGGGTGATCCGGATTTTATACGGGAGACGCTGACCAACTTTCAGCGCATCGGGATTGGCGGCCTGCATCTGTATCCGCTGCGGTATTGGGAGTGGCCGGTGGCGGGCGACAAGACGGAGCCGCTGCTGGAGCAGACGGATCGCGACTGGATCTGGTTTGAGGCTTGGGCGCGTTATGCATGGAATCCGAATCGCGATGCGGAGAAGGAGCACGCATACTGGGTGGCGCGGTTTGCGGAGAAATACGGCACGAAGGAAGCGGGAGAGAAGTTGCTGGAGGCGTACACGCTGGCAGGGCCGTGCCAGCCGAGGCTGCTGCCGCGCATCGGCATCACGGAGGGAAACCGGCAAGCATTCACGCTGGGAATGACGATGCCGCAGCTGATCGACGCAAAGCGCTTCAACCCGGCGACGACGCTTTGGACCGGAGATGCGCCGGAGGGAGAACGGCTGGATGAGTATGTGGACCTGGAGGCGAAGAAACTTCCGCACCACGGCGAGACGCCGATTGGCGTGAGCGATGAAACAGTGGAAGCGTCACGCAAGGCGCTGGAGGCAGCCGAGGCAGTCGGGCCGTTTGTGACCAAGAACAAGGAAGAATATGCGCGGGTGGTCAACGACATGCGCGCAATCTCGCTGTTGATGCAGTTTTACAACGCGAAGACCAAGGCCGCGGTGGAGACGATGTTGTACGGCTACGATCACGACGTGGCGCATTTGCGGAAAGCAGAGGCGTTGCTTGCGGAGAGCGTAGATAAGTTTCGCACGCTTACGGATGTGGCCGGACCTGCCTACCGCACGGCAACCAGCATGGAGACACCGCAGCGGCGGATTCCATTTCGCGGCGGGATGGATCAGTTTCCCAACTGGCAGCAATGCCTGCCGATGTATGAGAAGGAGCTAGAGATCTTCCGGCAGCGGATTGCACAGTTGAGTTCGGGCGCGGCAGGGGCCGGGAGCGGGATTTCGAATCTGGATTGGCTATTCGAGTAGGGACGAATAACAAACCTCAGTAGCTTGTCATCGTTCCTCGAGAGTCCCAAGCAGTGCGGTCTGGAGACTTCGCGGCGCGTGGCGGCGCTACGGCAGAGGAGTTCCTGCCTGATGGTAGTGCGACTTGTCGGCGAATACTCTCTCCGCGCCTCGCGGATTGTTTTCGATGTGCGGCGTCCGCTCCCAGATCATGGTGCTGCGGTTTTTCAGGTCGTATGCAGGCCAGTAGGGCAGTCCGGCGAAGTTCGGATTTCCTGTTCTTGCGTAGGTAATCAGCATCTCGGACATGGTTGCAGCCAGCGCATTCGCTGCTGCAAGTTGCTCTGGAGCTGACCCGATTTGCGCCTCGGCCATGGCAATGTTGTCGAACATGAAGGGAATGTCGATGGTGTGCATCGCCTTGCCGTTCGCTCCCGGAAAATTCATCTGGTAGACCCAGGTATGGGGCTGGCTTTTCGGATTCGCGGCGCGGCGCTCGGCTTCCCAGCGCTGTCCCGGCCAGGCGCGAAACGCCGTTGCCGCCGCTGTATCCACCTGCTCAGGAGTGTAGTTCGGATAGAGCTCGCGATACTTTGCGACGATCTGTTCCGCAGTGTAGGGCCCGAGGTACTCGCCGACCGATGCCTGCAACACAGCAGGAGCCGTCTCCCAGGCAATTGGTCCGTGGCCGGCCACGCTGGTTTCGTCGTGAGTATTACCCAGGATCATCGGCACCCGCTCAGAGAGCGCAGGGGCATCCGGGTCAAAGGGGTTGCGCGGCAGAATTACGTGGTCCACAACCGGAAGCCAGTCCGCGTTAACCGCAGCGGCGCCGCTCTGGAGTTGCTCCATGGTCAGCGCATTCAGTTGCGCCGCAAGATTTTTGCCGGGCGTGACGCCCATCTTTTCGAGCACGGTCTTCGCGCGACTCGCGGCAATCTCAATGGAGGCGCCTTTGATCTGCTGCCCGCTCATGGTCATCACCCGATGAAACAGGCCTTTGGCAGCGGGAGCGGCCATCAGCGTAGCACACTTTGCGCCTCCTCCCGACTGACCGAAGATCAGCACGCGCGATGGATCGCCGCCAAACTCGGCGATGTTGTCGCGCACCCACTTCAGCGCGAGCACCAGGTCAATCTGGCCCGCATTGCCTGACTCCGCATACTCCGGCGCGAGATCGCCCAGGTACAAATATCCGAAGGCATTCAGCCGATGGTTGACCGTCACCACCACAACATCGCCGCGATGAACCAGCCGCGTGCCATCGTAGAGGTCGTTGTTCACGGTTCCATTGTTGTATGCGCCGCCGTGAAAGTAGACCAGCACGGGACGCTTGCGGTGGTCGCGCAAGCCAGAGGTCCAGACATTGAGATGCAGGCAATCCTCGCTTTGCACGTTTTGGTCTTGAGCAACACGGGGAGCTGCGCCTGAGGCAGCTCGCGCCATGGTCAACTGCGGGGCCATTGCGGCGAAGCGAAAGCACTCCTTCACGCCACTCCACGGCGCAGGAGGAGCGGGAGACTTGAAGCGCGTCTTTGCTGTGTCTCCGCCATAGGGAATCCCCTTGAAGACATTGACCCCGTCCGCAATCAAGCCGCTGACCTTGCCGGTCGTGGTGGTTGCCAGCGGCGCAGGCAACGCGCTTTGCGCCCATGCGATTCCTCTAGTTTGCAATGCGAGCGATGCTGCGGCCATTCCCGAGCAGCGCAACAGGGTCCGGCGGGTGAATTGCTTCATGGAACGCTCCCCATAGAGTTGTTGGACAAATCTTCTTGAGACTCGATCATAAACGTGCGGGAGGGTGCGGCGGAATGCGGCGAATGCGCCGCAAGCGATGCTGTAGTTGTTAAGGCCGGTTCAGACTATGGCTATATGTAGTCGCGGAAGAGCTCTTCGGAGGGCGCGGCAATCACGCTCCGGCCCACCAACATTCCGTCCTCGGCGGCGACTTTGGAACCGGCAGCTACGGCAGCCTGAACGCTGGCTACATCGCCGGCCATCAACACGAATCCCTTGCCTCCCAGAGCCATTGCCAGGTGGATTCGGAGCAGGGTTACGTTGGCGGATTTGACGGCGGCGTCGGCCACCTCGATGATGCTGGCCGCGGAGAAGGTCTCGATGACGCCGATGGAGCGCAACTGATGGGGATCGATATCGACGGCGTTGGAGATGGCCGCCAGAACGGAAGGGTGCACGCGCGCGATCTGCCGCTTCTCGATGAGCGATGGGCCTGCGGCGACTGCGCCGGCCTGGACCGCAGCCTCTACCGAGGTTACGTCGCCGGCCACCGCGATGAGGAATTTTCCTGAGCAGATGCTGCGGGCCAGCAGAAGCTGAACCGAGCTGGCCTTCAGCATCACGTCCTCGACCAGAAATCCGGTGGCCACGCTGGATAGCTCGATAAGTCCGATAGCGTTGATTTCAGACACGACGTTGACTCCTTTTATGCGCCCTGCGCTTCGATGAATACCGCATCGCCGGCCACCCTCACAACGCCGTCGATGCTGGCGTGTACGCGGGCGCCGAGTTTGCCCTGCTCCGGCGCGGCGAGCAGATCGCCGACGCGAACCCAATCGCCACATTTCACCACTGGAATCGCGGGCGCTCCAGCGTGCTGCTTGAGTAGAATCTTGACCTTATTCGGCGAGAAAGTGTGATCCACAAGCGGGCCGACATTGTTGAACTCGCCCAGTCCCAGCCTGGCAATCAACTGGCGCATTGGCACGCGGCGGAATTCGGCAAGGGGGTGGGGAGTGATGGATGCAGGGTCGCCCTTGAAGGTAAGCCCGCGCTCCCGCGCCAGTGGTTTGGCCTGCACGCAGACGTTTTTAGGATCGAGGTCCTCCGGGCAGGCATAGAGCGAGCAGAGATTGCACTCGCAGCAATAAAGCGTGGCGACCATGGGGTCCGCGCCGGTGGCAAAACCGAGCGACTGCATGGCGCGATGCGGCTGAATGGGATGCCCGAGCAGAAAGCGCGGGCAGAATTCGGTGCAGAAGCGGCACTGATCGCAGGCCGAGCGGCCGATGCGGTTGACCTGAATCATGGGGGCATTGTGGCGCTGGATGAGTTTGTGCGAGGTGGGCAACACGATGATGCCGCCCGTTGTCTTGGTTACCGGGACGTCGAGGCTGGCCGCCGGTTTGGCCATCATGACACCGCCGAGGAGAACACCGATGTTGCTCACCGTTGCCCCGCCCGCGGCTTCGATTACCTCGCCGATAGAAATGCCGACAGGTACCCGAAGAGTAACGGGGGTGGCAACGACGCCTGCCACGGTGAGGTATTTGTGGGTCACAGGCCGATCCAGGCCGATGTTGATCAGGGTTTCGACATTGGAGACGGCTACGTCCACATCCTTGGGCAGGCCACCCGGCGGAATGACGCGGCCGGTGACCAGGTGGACGAGAATGAATTCATCGCCTGCCGGGTAGATATCCGGCAGGGGCACAACCCGCACACCGGGCGGTACGATGCGCTCCAATGCGGCAATGATCTCGTGGTATTTTTCCTTGATTCCAATGGCTGCCTGGGGCGCTCCGACCATCTCCATGACCACGCGCAAGCCGCGTAAAAAGGGCTCAGAAAGGTGATGGAGCAACTCTTTGTCCTTATGCAGCAGGGGTTCACATTCGGCCGCATTGGCAATGACCAGGGACACTCTGGTTTTGAACTTGACAGCCGCGGGAAACCCGCCGCCCCCGGCGCCTACGATGCCGAGTTCCTCAAGACGACCGGCAGATGGGTGCTGGGACGGCCCCCCCGCCTGACTGACTCGTGACTGCCCGGCCATACCCGCCATATAGGGTCAACCTCAAAAACCGTCAAAAATCCATTTGACTCTGAATTGAATTGTACTGTATGCTTTAAATTAATTCAAGAGCGTTCAAAAGCGTCCAAATATGAGATGCCTTATTCCAAATATCGGTAGCACTTCGTTCAAGTACCGGGTTCTGGATATGCCGGGTGAGACCGTTCTTGTCGAAGGGCGAGTGGAGCGGATCGGTCAGCCGGGCGGGGAGTGTCCTGACTACCGGTCTGCTATCGCCAAGTGCCTGGCGGCGATTGCCGGCGAGGGCAAGGCGCTCAAGAATCTCTCAGAGATCGGCGCGGTGGGCTTCAAAGTGGTCCATACCGGGCCGCTGAATCAATCGCAACTCATCGGCGACGAGCTGCTGCAGGCGATGGAGGAGTTTACCTTCTTTGCGCCGGCGCACAATCCGCACTACATCGCGGCCATCAAGGCCTTTCGCCAGGAGCTTCCCGGAGTTCCTCTTGTGGCGGTGATCGAGACCAGCCCCTACCGGTTCATGGATGAGGCGGCCACCACCTACGCGGCGCCTTACGAGTGGCGCGAGAAGTACGGAATTCGCCGCTATGGATTTCACGGCGCCAGCCATCGCGCCGCCAATGAGCACACGTCAGCCTTGCTGGGCTGCAAGAATCTGCGCCACATCTCCTGCCATTTTGGAGGCAGTTCGAGCATTGCGGCATTCCGCAACGGCGTGGCCATTGACACCAGCTTCGGAACCTCGCCGCAATCGGGGCTGCCGCAGAATAACCGCGTAGGCGACATCGATTCCTTCGCCGTGCTGCACATGATGAAGAAGCTGAATGTTGGGCCGGATGAGATGGCGCGCATCCTGGGCAGCCAGTCGGGATTGGCGGGCATCAGCGGCACCAGCGGCGACATGCGCGATCTGGAGCAGGCGGCGGCCGCGGGTAGCAAGCAGGCGCGGCTGGCGCTGGATGTCTTTGTCCGCGCGATTCGCCATTATGTGGGCGCGTTTCTGCTGGAGCTGGGCGGCGTAGACGCCATCACCTTCTCCGGCGGCATCGGCGAGAACAGTTGGGAGACACGCGCCGCAGTTTTGAAGGGTCTGGGCGGCTTCGGAATCGAGCTGGATGAGAAGAAGAACCGCGCGGCAACGGGATTGGGCGCAATCTCGACCGAAAAATCGCCGGTTAAAATTCTGATTGTTCCGGCGAACGAAGAGCTGATTGTCGCTCGCGAAACGGTGAAGGTGGTCGGCGAGGCGCGGAAATGATTTTTAGTATCCCACCCATTTCGCAAAGAACGCGAAATGGATGGGGCACAGATCAATAAGAAGTTTGGAATTTTATGAGAAGTGGGAGTGAAACAATGGCGACTTCAGCGGGTTCCATCGACAGATCGATGGTGGAGCAGATTGTCCGCCAGGTGGCTCTTGAATATCTCGGAAGAGGAAAGAAAGGGCCGGCGCCGCAACTGACGGTGCAGACCTCCTCGCGGCATATGCACATCTGCCGCGAAGACATGGACATACTTTTTGGGCCAGGAACCGAGCTGACCTTTGACCGCCCGCTCTACCAGGAGGGCAACTTCGCGGCCAAGGAGACTGTAACGATTGTCGGGCCGCGGAGCCGTTTGATCTCCAACCTGCGCATTCTGGGGCCGATGCGCAAGCAGTCGCAGATTGAGCTGGCCTTCACGGACGCCATCATGCTGGGCTTCACGGATATTCCCGTCCGGCTCTCCGGAGACATTGCGGGCACTCCGGGAGCCATCATCATCGGACCCAAGGGCGTGGTCGAGCTGAAGGAAGGCGTGATTCGCGCCGCGATCCACGTGCATATGAGCCCCACCGAGGCCGCGTACTTCGGAGTCTCGCAGGGCGACCGCATGAAATTGCGTTTCGGCGGCCCGGCGGGCGTGACCTTCAACAACGTACACGTGCGTATTGACCCAACCGCCAAACTCAACATACACATGGACACCGATGAGGCGAACGCGTGCGGCGCGCATTTAACCAAAGAAATTGAACTTTTCAAGTAACACAACAGAGAAGAGAGGAAGCGATGAAGCAAGCGCTTGGAATGATTGAGACGAAGGGCCTGGTAGCGTTGTTTGAAGCAACGGACGCCATGCTCAAGTCAGCAAACGTTACGTTCGCCGGCTGGCAGTCCGTTGGTGCGGGACTGGTGACCGCCTTTGTTGAAGGGGACGTGGCCGCGGTGAAAGCAGCCACTGACGCGGGCGCGGAGGCAGCATCCAGAATCGGCGAGGTGGTCAGCGTGCAAGTCATCTCTCGCCCCCATGAGGAACTGCCGTCATTTGTCCAACAGGAAAAGAAGGCGACAGCCGGAAAACCCGCAGCCACAAGGTAGGCGGAGGAGACCTAAATGAGTGAAGCAATCGGATTGATCGAAACAAGGGGCCTCGTCGGACTCGTCGAGGCATGTGACGCGATGGTGAAAGCCGCCAGCGTAGAACTTGTAAAAACCGTGCAGATCGGCGGCGGATACGTGACGGCCATCGTGAGCGGTGATGTGGGCAGCGTACGCGCGGCGGTGGACGCAGGCTCGGCCGCGGCCAAGGCTGTGGGCGAACTGGTGTCGTCTCACGTGATTGCGCGTCCCCACGATGCGCTTGTCGCAAGTTTCTTGAAGTAACGCGAAGTCAGGAGAATGGAAATGGCCAACGAAGCGATTGGAATGATCGAGACCAAGGGCCTGGTGGCGCTGGTCCAGGCAACAGACGCGATGCTGAAGGCTGCCAGCGTGAGTTTTGTCGGCTGGAACAAGATCGGCAGCGGCCTGTGCTCGGTCTTTGTTCAGGGAGATGTGGGCTCAGTTCGCGCCGCGGTGGACGCGGGCGCCGAAGCGGCCCGCGCAGTGGGTGATGTGCAAAGCGTGCACGTAATCGCGCGCCCGCACAGCACTCTGGGAACGGTATTGCCGAAATAGCATCAAGCGGCAGGCTCGCGTCTGCCGCGATGCGCGAGGGAATCGTTATGTTCATAGCGAAAGTTATCGGCAATGTGGTCGCCACCCAGAAGAACGAAAAGTTTCTGGGAATGAAGCTGTTGCTGATTCAGCCGTACATCAGCAAGGACGGCAAGCTGCAAATCTCGGGCAGTTCCGTGGTTGCAGTGGACAGCGTTGGAGCCGGCATCGGCGAGTGCGTGCTGTTTACGCAGGGCAGTTCAGCTCGTCTCACGCCAACAACGAAAGATGCGCCGGTAGACGCCGTAATCGTCGGCATCGTGGATGCCGTCGAGGTTGAAGGCAAATTATTGGAGAAACCCTAATGCAGATTCAGGACCAGGCGATTGCGGAGATCGCCAAGGAAGTGGTTGCGCGGCTTCGTGTCCAGTTGCAATTGCCGGACAAGCCTGCCGCAGCCGTGCCCGCGCCTTCTGTCGCCGCGCGCGACGGCGTGTTCTCTACCGTGGACGAAGCAGTGAACGCGGCCTACGAGGCACAGAAGCAAGTCGCGGCCATGAGCCTCGACGAGCGCGGCAGGATGGTCAACATCGTCCGCCGCGTCTGCCACGAACGCCGCGAGGAGCTGGGGCGCATGGAGTTGGAGGAGACCAAGGTCGGCCGCCTCGACCACAAGATACTCAAGCTGACGAACATGCGCTACGTGCTGGGTGTTGAAGCCCTGCACAGCGAGGCGCGCAGCGACAGCACGGGGGCGTGCATCATCGAGCATGCGCCCTGGGGTGTCATCGGCATGATGCTGCCAGTCACTCACTCCGTGCCCACCATGGCCTCCAACGCCATCAACATTCTGGCTGCGGGCAATACGGCGATATTCGGTCCGCATCCATCGGGCGCGAAGGTGGCGCAATACGCGCTGCAAATCTTCAATCGCGAGATCGAGCGGGAACTTGGCGTCGCCAACGTGCTTACGACCGTGCGCGAAGCCACCATCGAAGCAGCCGAGCAGGTTTTCAATCATCCCAAGGTCGCGCTGTTGTGCGTCACCGGCGGCACAGCGGTGGCACAGGCAGCCGCCAAATCCGGCAAGCGCGTGATTGCGGGCGGGCCCGGAAATCCCCCGGTGGTCGTCGACGAGACCGCCGATTTGGATCGCGCCGCCAGGTGCATCATCGCCGGCGCGGCCTTCGACAACAACCTGCTCTGCATTGGCGAAAAAGAAGTATTTGTCGTCGCCTCCGTGGCCGATGCCTTCATCGCCGCCATGCGCCGCGCCGGCGCCTTCCAGTTGGATTCGGCGGCCATCGAACGGCTTACCCGCGCGGCCTTTAGCTTTGAAGGCGGCGGGTGCTGCGCGAGGGCTCATGTCAAGAAAGATCTGGTGGGCAAAGATGTCTCGGTCCTTGCAGCAGCGGCGGGCGTGCGCGTGCCTGCCGAAACGCAACTCCTGTTTGGAGTGACCGACGAGAACCATGCATTTGTCGTTGAAGAACAGATGATGCCTTTTATCCCCGTGGTGCGCGTGCGCGACGTGGATGCGGCCATTGCGGCGGCGGTCAAGGCGGAACACGGCTACCGGCATACCGCGATCATTCACACGCAGAATTTAGAAACAGCAACGCACATGGCGCGCGCTATGGACACAACTCTTTTTATCCATAACGCGGCGTCTCCGGCCTCTCTGGGCGTTGGCGGCGCGGGATACTTCAGCCACACCATTGCCACCCCGACAGGCGAGGGTATCACCACGCCTCTCACCTTCACGCGGGAGAGGCAGATGGTTATCGGCGATGCTTTACGGATCATTTAGCTATGTTTTTGGCGCGCATTAGCGGAACGGTAGTTGCGGCAACCAAGCATCCGACTCTGGACGGGTGCAGATTTTTGATTGCGCAACGTCTTGAAGCTGACCGGAGCGTGGGCCCGGAACCGGTTGTAGTAGTGGACTGGCTGGGCGCGGGAAACGGATCGATTGTGCTGGTCTCCACGGACGGCGATATTGCGCGAGCCAGGTTGGGCAACACAACGCCAGCGCGTATGGTCGTGGTGGGAATTTTGGATTCCAGGCAGGCTCACGCAAGTGCAAGGCAGGAGTAGCGCATGAGACTGGGCATTGTTCGTGGTCACGTCACACTTCATCCGGCTGTCGCTTCGTATCGCGGCAGGACGCTCGCGGTTTTGGAGCCGGTGACTATGGAGAACCTGCGCGCCGGCAATGGATTGGGCGGTGGCAAGTCCCTGGTCGCCGTGGATGAGCTAGGCGCAGCCGATGGCCAGATGGTGGCATTCACCGAGGGCCGGGAAGCCGCGAATCCGTTCTGGCCTGACGCAGTGCCGGTGGACGCGTACTGCGCCCTGATCGTCGATTCCATCAACATTCATGCGAAGACAGTTTCTTGAGGATTTTGAGGTAGGGAGTTGAAGAGCGAAATGAAGAGCATTGATCTTACCGGCCAAAAGCTTTTAGCAATTCGCGATGCGCGGAGCGCCCTGGCGGCAGGCGCAACCCAGGTGCTTGTGTGCAAAAACTGTGTAGTAACCCCTTCGGCTCGCGACTTCCTCGCCCAACACAATATCGCCCTGGAGATGAGCGGCGACGCAAAGGCTACCTCTCCCGCCGCCTACGTGCAATCTTCCGCGGTACAGGCTTCCGGCAGCGGCGGCTGCGCTCAGGGCCGTTCCGCACCGAATCCGCGCCTGTTTAATACGCCGGAAGCTGAAGCCGTCAAGAAAGAAATCTGCGCCATCGGGCGCAAGCTCTGGATGCGCCAGTTCGTCGACGGCAACGGCGGCAACATCTCCTATCGCATCGGCCCCAACGAAATCATCTGCACGCCGACGCTGGTGAGCAAGTACGACTTGACGCCCGAAGACCTGAGCATGGTGGACCTGGAAGGAAGTCAGATCGCCGGGACCAAGCCGCGCACCAGCGAAATCTTCCTGCACCTTGAAATCTTCAAAGCGGTGCCGGAGGCCAAGGCATGTGTCCACTGCCATCCGCCGCACGCCACCGCGTACGCCATCACCGGACGAGTTCCGCCGAACCTGGTTATTCCCGAGTTTGAAGTCTTCGTCGGCAAGGTTGCCATCTCTCCCTACGAAACACCGGGCACGGCAGAGTTTGCCCAGACCGTTCTGCCCTACGTCAAGACACACAATACGGTGCTGCTCGCCAATCACGGAATCATCTGCTGGGCAGACTCGGTCACACACGCCGAGTGGTATGCCGAAGTGCTGGAGACCTACTGCTGGACCTTGATGCTGGCCTCGCAACTGGGCGCTCCCATCTCCTACATCTCGGAGCAGAAAGGCTCCGACCTGCTGGCCATCAAGAAGAAGCTTGGTCTGCCCGACATTCGCTTCGACACATCAAGAATGAAAGAGTGCCAGCTCTCTGATCTAGAGGTGCCGGGCTCCATAGCGCTAACTCCGGGCCCCTGCGACGGCAACACCGCCAGACCCGCGGAAACGGATCTGGAGACGCTGGTGAAGTCAGTCACCGATGCGGTGATGGAAACTATTGGCGCCAGGTGATCAGAGTTTCTCTAAGCCAGCAGGTAATTGACCTTGAGTTCGTCCAATAACTGACGCTGCTCCGGGGCAAGATTCTGGTCGGAAATGATCTGATCGAGTTCCGCAAGATCGGCAACGTGAATCATTGCGCTTCTACCGAATTTTGTATGGTCGGCAACGATGATCACGCGCTGCGCGCACTCGATCATGGCGCGTATCGACGCAACCACAAGAG
This sequence comes from Occallatibacter sp., assembly GCA_050011175.1. GTDB lineage: Bacteria > Acidobacteriota > Terriglobia > Terriglobales > Acidobacteriaceae > Telmatobacter. The sequence continues at coordinate 197,425 of JBEKJR010000001.1, read as the reverse complement.
GGCTGCTGTCGCTCAGACCGTCTTTGGTGATGCCGCGAATTCCCAGTATAGCAACGTCAGCTGAAATGCTGTGCAGCATGCGTTCGCAAATCGGGCCAAACTGAATTCCGAGGCGGGGATAGAGGTATCCGCCGGTCAGTGTAACCTCGGTTTGCCGGCACTCCCAAAACACCTGGGCAACCAGAATCGAATTAGTGATGACCTGAATAGGGCGATCATAGAGGCATCTTGCTACTTCGACTACTGTAGATCCGCCCCCCAGAACGATGGTTTGCCCATCTTCGACCAGTTCCGCCGCAGCTTTCCCGATGCGCATCTTTTCTTCGTGGCAACTCACTGAGAGCTGCCTGAAGTCGAGCGCTTCCTCGCGAGTGTTAGTGGACATAGCGCCACCACGCACTCTGCGGATATTGCGGCTGCGTTCCAGGTCAATCAGATCCCGGCGAACCGTAGCTCTGGATGCATTGAGTCGCTGGCACAAATCTTCCAGCTCGACGAAATCCTGCCGCGATAAAACTTCCAGAATATTTCGATGGCGCTCGATTTGATTCATAGTAGAGAAAAAGTACCGTTCGACAATCGACAACAAAACTCTGCAGATTCTGCGCGAATTCAGCAGTCCTCTCGATTATGCGCCAATTGTTCAAAATGCTGCAACATTCTTCGAGATTATTCTCTTAAGTTCAGATCTCCATTTCCGGCGCTCGCCCATAGCTGCGATCTGCTGTCGAATCAGCAAAACAGGCCTCCATGATGGTGAGCAGACTTTGGTCTGTGCATGTTGGTTTTCTACCAGGTTCAAATGGAGAGCCTGGGGTTCAAAGATAAGCTATAGAAATTAAATGCTTTAATGGTCGGCGCGGAGGGATTTGAACCCCCGACCCTCTGCTCCCAAAACAGGTCAAAGGATTTATGGAAACCTGTTGAAATTGATGGATTTTAAGTGCTTCTGATTGAGCTGTTTACCGTATGCCTGCCGATCCCTGTTGATCCTTGTGGGTCTGGGGTGCTTTGACAGTTACAAAATCGACTACAGTGAAAATGGCCGTTGGGACATTTCACCGATTCCCCTCTGAACCGTTTCAATCCTTTCCACAAGCCGACTTTTCAGTACGGATCTGGTCACAACGATTGCTTCTGCGGACGACCTAAAGCCGGGCAGCGACTCGCCGGGCAATTGAGCGCGACGGCAAACCGATGCACGATCCGGTGGGGGCGATCTTCGGTCCCAAGGTGATGCTGATCAACCAGAACTCCGGCTCGGGCGGCGACGCCATGCCCTGGTACTTCAGAAAGGCTGGCCTCGGAAAACTGGTGGGCACGCGCACCTGGGGCGGGCTGGTGGGCATTGGCGGCTATCCCACGCTGATCGACGGCGGCTCAGTGAACGCGCCGCGCTACGCCATCTACGGACTGAACGGCGAGTGGGAGGTGGAAAACCACGGCATCGCGCCCGATGTGATGGTGGAAGACCTGCCTAAGGATGTGGCTGCCGGACACGACCGCCAACTGGAGACCGGAGTGCAGATGGTGCTGGAGGAGTTGAAGGCGCATCCGGTTCCGGCGATTCCCGTTCCGCCGTATCCGAATTATCACAAGGGGGATGGGCTGGGGAATCCGTAGCGGAGAGCGGAGTTAGCGTTGTTAGCGGAGCTAGCGGGGTTAGACACGCTTCGCGCGGGTTAGAAAGTTAGCGGGATACCCCAGCCTTTTCGCAGAGAGCGCGAAAAGGTGGGGTATCCATAGCTTTTATTGTCCCGAGCTGCCGAAGCCTTTTTCTGCGCGGGCGGACCCTTCCAGTGTTTCAACCTCCTGGACCAGACCCCCGATCAGTCCTCAACAAGTGAATTGGCGATTTATCAACAACCTAAAATCCTTTCTGGCGACACGGACGTTCTATAGATAAATATCGGTTTTTGGAAGGAGCACGGATAGCCTGCCCTGGCAACAGCGGCCGGGGGTTTGAATCCCTTTCATCCGCCATATATGTCTATTATTATCAACAACAAACACATTTTTTGATCTTTTATTCGACCGGCTGCAGCTCGTGTCTTTTGCTGGAGTCAGTTGTTCACGAAAACTATGTTTCCATGTAACCAGTTCCAATAATGCAGGAACGCGCTGTTTACCCCTGCTGAGCTTTAGTTTCCCGTTTGCCCGCCATTTGCCAGGAGCACTGTCTCGACTTTGAGGAAACCGTCCGAGAAGTCGGCATCCCGGACTCCATGTGTGCCATCGTATCCAAAGTGAACCCTACACAATCCGACTTTAGTCGGATTTAAGTTGCACACGAACGGAGTAATATGCGCTCATCGGTTCGAGAATCGCTCAATGGCTCTTTGCCACAAGGCGACATAAGTGCCGGAGTGGAAAGCAAAGTTCGGAAAGACTGGTTTACTGACTGGATATGCGTGCTTTGAAAGGTATGAGAGTTATGCACCCTCTTGAGGTATCTTCGGTTGTGCTCGTCTTTGCGTGCTGCTTGTACGCACAGCCACCTGCCAATCGCCTGGTTTTTGACACAACGACTTCCAATGCTGCACCCAAGCCTGTTCCCACACAGTTGGGCACGAATCGCACACCTAACGGAAGTACAATCACCGTCAATAGTCAGTACCTGATGCGAGACGGCAAGCCCTGGATTCCCGTCATGGGCGAGTTTCACTATACGCGCTATCCGGAAAAGTTCTGGGAAGAAGAAATTCTTAAGATGAAGGCCAGTGGCGTTGATGTCATATCGACCTACGTCTTCTGGATTCATCATGAAGAGATTGAAGGCCAGTTTGATTGGCGCGGTCAGCGCAATCTGAGAAGATTTGCCGAACTATGCGCCAAGCATGGAATGTTGCTTTATCCGCGCATCGGTCCCTGGGCCCATGGAGAGGTGCGCAACGGCGGGCTGCCTGACTGGGTGCTCAAAAAGAGTGCCGTGCGCTCCAATGACCCTGTTTATCTTTCCGAAGTAAAGCAATTTTACACACAGATCGGCCAGCAGCTTCATGGTCTGTTATGGAAGAACGGCGGGCCGGTTATCGGCATTCAAATCGAGAACGAATATGCGGCGAATGGTCCGGGGCAAGGGCGCGAACATCTGGCCGCGCTCAAGAGCCTGGCCATCGACAGCGGACTTGATGTGCCCTTATATACCGTAACAGGCTGGGATAATGCAGTTGTTCCAGAAGATCTGTTCCTGCCCATCTATGGCGGCGGTTATCCAGATGCTCCGTGGGATGAAAGCACGGAAGTCCTTCCTCCGGCCGATGTTTATTCCTTTCGTTTTGCCAGTCGCGTAGCCGATAACATGGGAGCGACAGGTGATAATACCGCAACCAGCAGGCAGCACGACGAAGAACTGCGCGCCGAAACGCCGTTTCTAACCGCGGAAGTAGGCGGCGGCATTGAGGATACCTATCACCGCAGACCGGTTTTGGCGGTGAGCGATGTGCCAGCGACAATTCCCGTGATAATTGGCTCCGGGGCCAATCTCTTAGGCTATTACATGTACCAGGGAGGAGAGAACCCAGACGGACGGCTTACTACGCTCCAAGAGTCGCAGCGCACCGCTTACCCAACCGATGTTCCCGTAAAGGGCTACGATTTTCAGGCGCCTCTGGGTGAATTTGGCCAGATGAATGCATCGCTGCGGGAGTTGAAGCTCGACCACTATTTCCTCCAGGACTTCGGCGCGCAGTTGGCTCCAGCGCATGTCATCGAACCAACGCCGCGCCCTGCCGGACCCGCAGATACATCCGTTTTGCGGGCTTCGGCGCGAATGAATGGACAACGCGGCTTTCTGTTTGTCAACAATTACATCCGAGAGCGGGAGCTTCCATCGCGGCCCGGCACGCAGTTTGAAATTCGTGTTCCAGGCAAAAGCCTGCTCATTCCGGACAAGCCCACTACTATTCCGGCCAACAGCTACTTTTATTGGCCTGTAAATCTCGATTTAGATGGTGTCACGCTGCGCTATGCGACTGCCCAACCTATTCTCAAGATTCGCTTCGCTGGCGAGACGTACGCCTTCTTCAAGGCAATTTCAGGCATTGACGCGGAGTTTGCGTTTTCGGTGGCAAACCATTCAATGATTCACGCTGGGCAAGGCACGCTTTCCGTTTCAGGCGACACGCTGAACGTGAGAGATGTCGCACCGGGATTGAGTACAGCAATTACGATTCACGGAGACGGTGGCCTTACGCACATTGTTCTTCTTAGCGCGGAGCAGGCAGGAGATCTTTGGAGAGTGAGCGTCAAGGGGAGCGATCAACTTGTGCTGACCAAGGCACAGGTTTACAGCGATGGATCGCATATAATTCTGCGCCAAATCGGTAAACCGTCCTTTAACGCGGCGTTCTTTCCTACCGGCAACTTCACTGTCGGCAATGCAGCAGCCAAAGCCGAGAAAGGCACGCGGACAGGGCTCTTTCAATCTCTGAATTTGCGCGAGCCTGAGCGAATGGTCACACTCCAACTAGCGCAGACAAGGGCTGTGGGCAAAGCCCCCGCTCCAGTCTTGGGCCCGAAGGCGTCGTGGAGGCATGGCTCCGTGGTCATGGCTCCAGACGACTCCAGTTTCAGTCAAGCTGGCGAATGGAATATTATGGTTCCTCAAGGCGCGCTCGATGGGATCAGCGATCTCTATCTCGTAGTGCATTATCAGGGCGATGAGGCACGCCTGCTAGGGAATGGTCGTCTGCTAACCGATAACTTTTTCAATGGAACAGAGTGGCAAATCGGCCTGAAGCGATTTCTTCCCGCTTCCGCCTCGGCCACATTCGCGCTTCAGGTTCTGCCGCTAAGCCGGAAGGCCCCCATCTTCTTTGAACCAGACAAACGGCCAAGATTTGGCAAGGATGACCAGGCTGGAGCCCTGTACTCAGTGGAAGCTTTACCCGAGTACCAGGTTGAGCTATCAAGATGATGTGTTTCTATTTCTAAAGGTGAATCAGTCCCCGTTGCAGCGCAATGACCACGGCTTGAGTGCGGTCACTGGCATTTAACCGCATCAGGATGACGCTCACGTGGCACTTCACAGTCGCCTCGGTTATTCCCAGGCTGCATGCAATCTCCCGATTTGACTTTCCCTTTGCTACCAGTTCAAGCACCTCAAGTTCGCGGTGGCTGAGGCTGGAATCGGGCATGCGCGATGCCAGCGCCTTAGACATGGGCGGAGGCAGATACCGGCCACCGGCGTGAACCCGTTTTACGGCGTTGACCAGCATCTCCTGGGGCATGCCCTTCACCAGGTAACCAGCGGCGCCCGCCTCCATCGCCTGGAAGATGTCTTCGTCGCCATCGTAAGTCGTGAGCACAATAAACCGCGCCTTGGGGGATTGGCTGCGAATGCGGCGAATCGTTTCCACTCCGCTGATGCCGGGCAGACGCAAATCCATAAGAGTGATGTCCGGCAGGTGTTGCGCATGCAGTTTGATCGCCTCCTCCCCGCTGGAGGCCTGGGCCACGGTCTCCATCTCCTTGCTTGACCCAATGAGCGCCGTGATTCCTACCCGCATAATCGGATGATCATCGACTATAAGAATGCGAATTGGCGGCATAACGGAATTATAGGGCGTTGCAGTCTGCATGCTTTGCTCCGGAGTGGAGACCCAGGGAGTGCTGCACATCATAAGGCAATGGCCGTGCGGGGAATCGCTAATCGTACGCAGGTTCCCTGATGAGGAGTGCTCGTAATTTCAAATTTCCCGTTGAACTGGTGAATCCGTTCCCTCATTCCACGCAGGCCGAAGTGCTCCTCGGAGAAGGCCTTTGAGGCGTCGAAGCCCTGCCCGTCGTCCTTTACTGTCAGTGAAAGCGACTTGTCTGTATAGCAGAGTTCCGCTATAACCTGCTGCGCGTGCCCATGCAGGATCGCGTTAAACACCGCTTCCCGGGCCACCATCATCAATTCATGCATAGCCGGCAAACTGATGGCAAAGGGTTTTCCGAGCTGACGGCAGACCATCTCAACGCCATGTTCTCGGCCAATCCGTTCGGCCATGTGCTGCAGCGACGTCTCCAGGTCGGCACTTGCTCGCTCCTCGACCCGTAGATTCCATACTGCCTGGCGCGCCTCATCCACGGTGGCGCGAATTTGCGTCGCGGCATAGTCGATCATATGCGCCTTGGACTCGCTGTCTTCAACCTCGCCGCTTGACACTGCCTCGAGCAGCGCGGAGATACTAACGCAGCCCTGGATGAGAGTGTCGTGCATCTCGCGCGCCAGCCGCGATCGCTCTGCCAACACAGCTTTGAAGCGGTCGTGAATCTGCTTCATACGCACCTGATATGCGGAGATGGAAAGCAGCGCTGCCAGCAGTGCGCAAAAAGCTATAAACCACGGTGTCCGGTAGAAATAGGGGCGCTTGATGAATTCAATCGAGGCGTGTGCCGCATGCTCCGGATGGTCCATCTCCCATGTTTCCACCAGAAATGTGTATTTTCCAGCGGGAAGATTGGTGTATGTTGCCAGCCGCTGTTGCGCGCTTGCGTAAGTCCAGTTACGGTCATATCCGTCGAGCTTGTAACGAAAGCGAAGGCCATCCTGCGAGCGCAGCAACACCGGCTCATACCCAATCTCCATACGACTGCTGCCTGCGCCCAAACTTAGTTGTCCGGTCAGCGGCACCGGTCGTCCGTCGACCGTGACCGCGTCGATATTCAAGTTGGAGACCAGCGGGCGTTCCAATTCATCCGGGCGGATGCTCCACAACCCCTGGCTGGTGGGAAACCATGCTTCGCCGCTTCTGGTCAGGCTTCCCGCAGGTTGAGTTCCTCCATAAAACTGTGCGGATTTCCCGCCCTCATTGGCGCGAAAAATGCGCAATGAAAGCCGCTGCTGCGTGTCCTTGGCCTGAGCATCCAGTTCGGCGCGATTCGCCAGCATCACTCCTGAAGGGCCGCTGCACCAGAAATGGCCTTGCTTATCTTCAAGGATGGAATAAATGCTGTCGCTGGCCAGTCCGTTAGCCGTGGTGTAGTGAAATAGCTGGCCATTGCGATAGCGATAAAGTCCGCGAGCGCGCGTGCCGATCCAGATTCCACCATCCATATCCTGATGGAGTGCCCACACCTTCTCGTCACCCAGCGCAGCGGTCATCGCGTCGTGATAAAACCCTCCATTCCTGTACTGGCTCAGTCCACGCTCGGTGCCGATCCAGATGATCCCATCACGGTCCTCTAGCAGCGAGCGGATGCTGTTGTAAACCAGTCCATTCTGCGCGGTGTAGTTATGCATTCCTCCTTGATCGAGATGGCTCACTCCGTTATCAGTCCCAATCCAAAGAGTGCTATCTTTGGATTCAAGAAAGACGCGCACAAAATTGTTCACCAAACCATTTTGCGTGGTGAAGTGCTGCATTCCCTGGGCAGAAAGATGATATGCGCCGCCTCCGTCAGTCCCGATCCAAAGCGATCCATCGTGACTGCGCAGCACATTACGAACCCGCACATCACCCAGTTCCGGAAATTTTACCGGCCTAGCGTGGCCTCCCTGAACATGCACCAACTGGTTGGAAGCAGCCCACAACGAACCGTCTGTATCCAGGGCAATCGTGCCGAAATCCGAATCAGCGGCCTCGGAGAGAGCCAGAACACGCACCGGCGTACGGCTGAGGCGCATCATGCCGGCTTGGGTTCCTAACCACAGATCGCGGTCCGCGTCAGCAAAGATCGACAGCACAGTGTTGCTGATCAGCGTCGTGGGCGACTTCAGGCGGGTAACCCGATTGCCGCGAATCCTGTAGATTCCCCCACCAATAGAGCCTGCCCACAACTCGCCGTTGGGCGTCTCGCGCAGGCTTCGGATGGTGCCGGAAACTTCCGGCATCGGCTCAAAGTGGTTCTGTCCAAGCCGCAGCCGGTACAGTCCGCCGACCGTCCCTACCCAGATCACTCCGTCAGAGGTCTGCAAAAACGATTTCACCTTATTCTTGCTGTCATTGCCGGGCAACGAATGCTCGTGAGACAGGCCGTCTTTCACGGAGTAGAGGCGCGATCCGCCTACCCAGATGCGGCCGGAGCGGTCTTCCAGCACAGCATGCACGTTAAAGACAGGCAAGCCCAGCGGCTTGTCCGCGCGTTCCAGACGGCCGTTTTTGGCCCAGAACAGGCCATCGTCGGTGGCCACCCACAGCAAGCCTGTGTGGTCCTCTGCGATCGCTCGAACGAAGTCGGCAGTCTGGCCTTGGGCGACGGGATATGCATGAAAAACGCCATTTTGCCACTCAATCAAGCCGCTGCCGTCGGTGCCGATCCACAGGCGGCCATCACGGGCGGCCAACAGGCAAAATACACTGTTTTCCCTGAAGGCAGGTGTATTCTCATGGGCAAACAGGTGGAAGCGCGCTCCATCAAAACGCATCAGCCCGCCACTGGTTCCCACCCATAGGTATCCATCCGGAGTTTGCGCAAAGGCTTGCACCGTCTCCTCCGGCAAACCATCCTGGGACTGCCAGGAGCGGATGGTGTAGTTCCACTCTTCGCTGCCCGCCGCAAGTGTCTCAACAGCCAATTGCTGAGCCTGAATGCTTCCGGCTGACAGCGCAAGCATCCCCAGGCCTGCCAGCAAAAGCCCATGCAGCATCACCCTGAAGAACAAATAAACCGGATGTGATACAGCGTTCATGCGTCCCCTATCATTCTCGCTCACTGTGCCAGGGACTCAGCCTGATGCCCCTGAGGGATTCTTAACGACTGGCCAGTACGGCGCGAAAAAGGCCCGGACGATATACATCGCCCGGGCCTAGCTTTGCATGGTTAGAAGATGATTTTCAATGCTCCCTGCATCACGCGCGCAGGAATGTTTCCGGTTTGCACAATGGTGTTGTTGGCGTTCCACTGAGAGCCTACAACGCTCTTCCAGCCTGTATAGGATCCCCACGGAGCGGAGGGATTGGCAAAGCTGGGATGGTTGGTGGCGTTGAATGCCTCCCAACGGAATTGCAGTTTGGTTGTTCTCGCCAGATCCCAGGTCTTCATGATTGCAGCGTCGGCGCCAAACTCGCGTGGCCCGAACATGAGATTCTTTGCGCTGGTGCCGAAGGTTCCGATGGCATTGTTGTTAAACGCAGCATCGTTGAAGTAACCGGTGCTGACCCAATCCCAATGGGAGCCCTTGCCGACGTTGAGAGGCTGGCCCGCGACGCGGTCGGCGCGATCTCCCTTCTGCAAGGAGCCGGAGTCGTCATCGTTCCAACTGTAACCGGCTGACATTACGGAGAAGGGATTGCCCGTCTGGAAGGTGATGATGCTACTCAGCTCCCATCCTCCCAGCGTCTCCTGCATCAGCTTGCTCTGCTGCTTCAGGCTAGGCGACTGGTAAATGAAGTTGGTAACCCAGTTCCAGGGAACGCTCAACGAAGAATTGCCGCGATTCCAACGCAGGTTGAACGGATCTCCGAGTTCCGGAGTGCCGAACGAGATGTTGCCGGAGCTGGCCGTATCGATCGATTTCGCCCAGGTGAAGTTGGATTGCACCTGCAAGCCGCGTGCCATATGACGATCAAAACCGGCCTGCAAGGAGTTATAGCTTGCTGTGCCGTTGCTGATGTCAGCGAGTATCTGCGAGAAGTTCGAGTACGGCCGCACATCGTTGGTCGCGGCATTCTGATCAATGGCATCGATCAGGTGATACGACTCGCTACCCACATACGCCAGGCGGACAACCATCTTCGGGTTGAGCTGTTGCTCCACCGAAACGTTCCAGCTTTGCGTCATACCCAGCTTGAAGTTCCGGGTGAACGACTGGCCGACCGTGACCGGTGTTGCAAACGTCGAGTTGGTTGGGGGCTTGTAGGAAACGGACGCAAACGGAGGAAACGGACTTAAGCCGCCCGTGCCAGAGAAACCGGACCAGGGGTTGCTGAAGCTGATGTAGCCCGAAACCGCCGCGTCAGCGCCTGCCGAACAACCGCCCGTACAGTTACCCCCGTAGAAGATGTAGAGCGGACTGAAGGGCGAGATATCGGCCGAGTGATTGTAGTCGGAGTACTCCAGCGGACCGGTAAAGAATCCAAATCCCGCATGAACCACGGTATGCGTCAAACCCTTGGGCTGCCAGGCCACGCCCAGTCGAGGCTCCCAGTAGCCGTAAGTGTCCGGCATCAGGGTAGCAGTGATTCCCGTGTCTCCGGGGAAGATCAATCCCCTGGGAGCATTGGGGAACATGGTGCTCTGTTGGCCCGCGACGAATGCGGCGCCGCGACCGCCCGCTGCGGTAGGAGCTAAGTTCGGATCCCAGCGCACACCGATGTTAAAGGTCAGGTTTGGACGCGCCTTCCAGTCGTCCTGGAGGTACGGCGCAATCTGCCATCCGGCCACATCCGCGATCTCGCCGCCGCCTTGCTCATATGTCCCCGCATAGCCAAGCAGGAAGTCCGCCAGGCTGTTGCCGGTGTAAGAGCCGGTGAAGCTGATCTCCGGTTCCGTGGGAAACTGCGTGAACTCCTCGGCAAACTGATGCAGCAGTGTAGCGCCCGCGGTAATGTTGTGCCGTTTGATGCTCTTGCCGAAGGTGTCCGTAATGCCGTAGGTATTGCGCACTTCCTGAGACGGTTCGGTCCAGCCGCCCTGGAATCCATTGCTCGCGGAAAAGCCTTCCATAAAGCACGATCCAGGCAACTCGTTGACGTTGATGTAGCGGGAGAGGCACATGGCATGGCCGCTGCTGTCAAGCACCGCTGCCTGGTTATGCGCGCTCATCTCATTCCACATCACGTAGACAGTGTTGACCGTGGTCGGATTGATCGTCCAGGTATGCGTCAGGACATCGTTGAAATAATCCATCCGCTCCTGAAGGGCATATGTCCAGTTCTGGTTGTTGATGACTGAAAGCATGTTCCCTGGAGTATCACCCGAGGGCTGCGTCAGGAGGTTGGTGTAGGAGCGCAACGATAGGCGTTGCGACGGGGAGATATCGTAGTCGAGTTTGGCGGTGTACTCGTTGAAAGTATCCTTGAGGGCGGCCTCAGTGTAATACATTGCGCCATTGGCGCCCTGAGTAACGCCGGTCGTGTGTCCCGGCAATCCGGTGGTGGCGATGGTCACCGCCGCTGTATTCAAATGAGCGATGCTTGTATCCAGCTGATTGGCCACGCCGCCGACCGTCTTGAATGGCCCCTGAAGGTTGGTGACCCCGGTCGTGGTGGCCAGGCCGCTGAAGTCGCCCGCCAACATGGCCGTAGTGGGCGTCTTGGTCGCAAGTGAGGTTGAAGCATACATCCACTTGCCTCCCTGGTAGTTGCCGAAGAAGAAGAGCTTATCTTTCTTGATCGGTCCACCGGCAAAGGCTCCATACTGGTTGCGCTTCAAAGGATCAACTTGACGGCTAAACCAGTCTTTGGCGTTCAGATCGGTGTTGCGTACAAACCAGAAAGCGCCGCCGTGGAACGCGTTGGTGCCGGACTTGGTAGCGATGCTGACCACCGCGCCGGGAGCAAATCCGTATACAGCGCTGAAGTTGTTGGAGATGACCTTGAACTCCTGGGTCGCGTCAGCATTTGGAAAGGGCGCGGTCAGGTCGTTGTAATTGTCCATATTGGAGATGCCGTCGAGCATGTAGAACGTGCTGCCCTGGCGTCCGCCGTTGGAGGATGCGCCGGTCTCTGTCGGAAATGAGAAGCCGGTCTGAATGCCCTCACCGCCATGCTGGATGACATTGGCCGTTCCCGGCGCCAGTAAAACCAGCGAAGATGGGTCGCGGCCATTCAAAGGCAGCTCAACAATGGCGGCTTCTCCGACGGTTGTGCCCAGTTCCGCCGAGGAAGTGTTAATCAATTCGGCATCGGCCGTAACAGAGATTGTCTCTGCTTTGCCCGCGCCAACCTTGAGGCGCACATCCTGCGTTGCGGCCTGATCGACCGTCAGGACGATGCCCTTCTGCACGTAGCGGGCAAAGCCGGCGGCATCGATGGCAAGCGTATAGTTGCCGATCGGCAAAGGCTTGATCAGGTACACTCCGATGCTGTTCGTCTTGGTTGACTGCGTTAAGTTTGTGTCGATGTTGGTGACGGTTACGATCGCTCCGGGAACTGCCGCTCCCGATGGATCGGTGACGTTGCCCGTCAAGCTGGCGCTGGTACCTTGTCCATAAGCGTAACCGGCTAAGCCAACGAGGATGACGAGCAGGAGTGAGCGCACAAGCTTTGCATTGATGAATCTCACAACAGCCTCCTGAATCTGAGTTCCTGGCGATGCGTAAAGCGAGTTGCAGGGGATGTAAATCTGCTTTGTTACCTTTGTAGCCGTTTACAGTCCCTAACCCGCCCTACCGAGCCGTGAATGTTCAGATCTCCACATTCCGCTCCCACGTGGCCGTTGCCAGGTCGATTGGAATGAAGATTTCCGAATCGAAAGAATCCTACTCTTGCTCGATATCAATATGAATCAGCCAAAAGTAGGATTTGAAGAATTATTGTTTTCCCGGATAAATGGCGCGCAAAAGCTGGGTTTTCACAGGTTTCACGCTCATGGAGTTACTGAACCGCTCCTGAATTGTTGCAGCTCGAAATCTCGTGTGTGTAATCCGTGCATGGTAACCGCGTTTCTGTGTTTTGTCCGTTTTGAACGTCTGATATTTTCAGTAACTTATTTAGAATCAGCACATATTAGCAACTTGAATCCTTCTGCTGCACTAGTGTTTAAGCCGCACTAGAACAGTGCGTAAGCTTGAACAGTGCGTCAATTGATGTAGGCTTGTCACAAACTGATTACGACAAGACACAATCCTATATTGCCAGAACATCGATCCAATTATCTTACAACCGGTCCTGGCAAAGTAGGCTTGCGTTCATCGTTGTGCCCGCGCAAATATCTCCGTTAGCGACAACAGTCCAAAGCGCTCATCCACATGACCTTCGATCGTACTAAATCCGGGTCCTGCCGAGAGTTCTCATAAACACCCCAGTGTGCGATAAACCCGGGCAGTGAACTGGATCATGCTTTTTGCCAAGGCTAATGGAGGCCCTACCGATGGCAAATAGCAAGACAAACCGCAAACGGACACCCAAACATGTTCTGAAGCTCCCGGACCTTGAGCAAGCGAAGTCAGCCGTATTGAACAGCCTGACGTCACCAAGTTCACAACGCACCTACGATCATGCGATCCGGGAATTCATTGGTATTGTTCGGAACCAAGGCTTGCTTTCAACAAGACTGTGGTCACACGGTACAGAATATCCCTCGAGCAAAGACACTATGCATCAACGACCATAAACCTTCGTCTGGCTGCGGTTCGGGAGTTGGCATATGAGGCTGCCGATTGCGGTCTGCTTAGTGCAGACATGGCTGCTGGGATTCGCCGGGTAAAGGGAACCAAGCGATTAGGAGTGCCTGTTGGCAATTGGCTTACTGCGGAGCAAGGCAAACGTCTCTTACTGGCGGCGGACGGCGCGAGTCTTCGAGACAAGCGCGACTACGCCGCTCTGGCGATACTGCTGGGTTGCGGGCTACGCCGGGCAGAATTGACTGCGTTGAGAGTCGAGGACTTCCAGCAGAGAGGAGCACTGGGTTATTGCTGATCTTGTCGGTAAGGGCGGCCACATACGGACCATTCCAGTCCCGGATTGGGTGAAAACTGGAATTGACGCCTAAATAGAGGCTGCTGGAATTACAGCCGGCACTCTCCTTCGTTCGATCAACAAGGCTGGCAGGATTTGGGGAACCGGCTTCTGCCCTACGATCATTTGGGGCGTCGTGAAGAAGAAAGCGAAGAACTGTGAGATTCCGTCCTTAGCCCCGCACAATCTCAGGAGGACTTGCGCCCGTCTTTGTCATCAGGCTGGCGGTGAACTGGAGCAGATTGAGTTTCTTCTTGGCATGTTCCGTACAGACAACGGAACTCGACCTCGGATGTAAGCAGCGGTTCCGCAACGCGGTCAACAACCATATCGGCTTGGAACCAGACCAAGGCGGTGATGCGGCAGTCGAGAACCTGATCGTTGAAAGATGGCAAAGAACGATCCCAGGCTCCAAGAACCGAATTTCATAGGAAGTCATTCCGAATCAATACCCTATGGGATGTTAGGAGGATTAGTATCGGCAAACGCCGTAGTGCCAGGCCATTCCGTCGAGGCGAACGCATCTAATAGATTCCATGACACTTGCCGACTCCCAAGGAACAAACCAGTTCCTTTTCATCCTGTCTGGCCAAGGCCGGTTGCGCGCTTCACGGTACTGATCTTGGAGCGACTCCTACTAAGTTGCCCTCGGTTAGATGGCTAGGGTTTACTTCCTCACCAACACTGCAGTTCAACAGGTTTCAACAAGTTTCAACACCTCTGCTCCCAAAACAGTTTTTGCCGCTTATTGAAATTTGTTGAAATCGCAAAAAAATTACTGCTTTAGAGTGAATTCGTTGCGGCCATGCTATTGAAAGCCGTAGTTCTGAATTGCTCCGGGATGCTTTGACCGCTACGATAGCGCAAGAGATTTGGGTGCCGCATCAGCTACTCAAGTGTTTTTAGTCTTGTTCTAGTGATTATCCACAGCTTCACCGTGCATCAATATCTGGTAGCGCCGGGCGTATTCAGCTTTGTAGTCCTTAACTGCGCGGTCGTAGCTCAAGTAGGGAGCGTTGGGCTTGAGGGACCAGTGAATATGGATCACCCTAGTGCCCGGAGAAACGGCCAATGCGCTGTTAGCGGCTTGTAGGTCTTTGCCGTCGGCAGTGGCGGAGTTCAGATCGACGAACCATGGCAGATGGACAACAATCTGCTGCGGCGGCCTGGTGAAGGCAGGGTTCAGATGAAGCACCGCTTCGGCTGCCGTCGGTTGCTCAAGGATGAAAGCGACGGAGCCAAAGTTGGTGGGCGCCTGCGTTACGGCGATCGATTTGCCCTTTCCGATCCACTCGGGAGAGACGACCGAAAGCAGGTGGAGCTGATTCCCGTCTTCACGAACCAGCATGGTGCGCAGAAGAGTCCGGTACTCGGCGGCAAACCAGCCGTGCGGGGCCAGGTTGTCCGTAAAATCGCGATTGCCCCAGGGCAGAATGGCGAATTCGAAGCCTGCGTGGGTTGAGCTGGTATGGACCAATAGTGCGTACAGCTCATGCACCGCTTGTTCCTGGTCTCCGCGGATGGCCTCTGTCATGGTGTTTTTGATGGTGAGGTAATGGTGCAGATAGAAGCCGTCGGCGTAGGTCATGATGCCCTCGGCGTACCTGGCCTGGGTAGCTTTGAGGGTTGCGGTTACGCGCGGATCGTGGGGATCGAGCGTAGGCTCGGGAACAACGGCCAGCAGGTTGCCCCAGTCGAAGCCACCCTTCTGGCCGTCGAGGGCGGGAGGGATATAGCCGTTATTGGCGGCGGCTTGTGCGTCCAGTACTCTGAGGAAGGCGGTGCGATAGCCGTCGTACTCGGTCTGCCAGTCTTGGGCAAGCTCTGCATGGCCGGTGTCGTTGGCCATCTCGATGGCCAGCTTGAGGCCGGAGAGCGCGAGTAAGTTGTAGCCGGTGAGATGACCGGGAACATATTCGTTGTCGCGCACATCGCTGGCCGGCATGATGTGCAGGGTGTCGGCGGCGCGGGCCTGCCGGAGCCACTGCACGGCACGATTAATCTGCGGAAGCGCCCACTCGGCGAAGGCCTTGTCGCGGGTGATGCGGTAGTGCTGCGCGTAGCCCCAAACGGCCTCACCCCAGCCGTCGTATTGCTGCTCCTGTGAGAGGAAATTGCCGTCAGGCTTCTGCGATTTGGCAAAGAACTCCAGATCCTGCTTCGCGATTTGCGGGTAGCCGGTGACGTCGTAGCTGTGCACAATATCAGCGCCGTCGCGGAGATAGAACGAGTGGTAGTGGAGCTTGTTGACGGTCTGAATGTAGTCCGGACCGATGTGGTCGCGGGCGATGAGGTCGTAAATCAGACTGGCGTAAAACGTATCGACAGGCTTCTGCTCCGGCAAACTGATATGCATGCCTTGACTGAGGATACCGGTCCAAAACTCGGTCACTTGTGCTTTCGCCGTGTCGAAGCTGGCCTGGCCGATTGCAGCAAGATCAGCGGGGTTGCTGGCGGGAACCACCGGCATCTTGAAGTCGAGGACGAACTCTTCGCCGGGCTTGAGCAGCCGCGAATAGGTAACAATGCCGGCCGGAACAGTGGGATCGACGCTGAGTTTGGAGGGCTTGTTCACATCCTGCGGGAAGTTGTAGCGGCCGTGAAGGGTAAAACTACGGGAGGCATAGCCGTCGGGGAAGGTGTAAAGCAAGCGGCCATCGCGGAGGAAGCCGCTGCCAGAAAACGAGTAGACCCAGTCAGGGCTGAATGTTTCGCCCAACTGGCGGTAGTCGCCGGGGAATTTACCTTCGCGGGGGCGGTCAAAGCGGTTGTCGCCGTGGCCTTCGCCAGTATTGTTGGGAGCGTCGTAGCGGATGCCGGTGGCTAGAATTGCGCGGCTGGGCTGGCTGGACTGGTTCTTCATGGTGATGCGGATGAAATTCACCAGCCTCCCTTCCGGCTTTCCATCCAGAGTAGCGGCAAAGAGAGTAAAGCGGTAAGCCATGCCTTCATGCATGAATTCGTAGTGAACAATGGGCAAGTGGCCTTCTTCGAGAGTGCGGATGCGCACGCTGGTGGGCTCAAGCTCCGGACCGGCGAAGAACATCATCTCGCCGTAGCCGGTGCGCAGGTATCCCTCCGGAGTGATCTCGGTAGCAGCCTCGGCATCCATTATGCCGATCTCATCCGTGGGCCTGGAGAAGTAAGAAAACGGCTGGTCTGGGTTGTCGATCGAGGGGGACACCATCTGGGCGTGGAGGCAGGTTGCGGAAAAGGCCGCGAGAAAGAGCCCGGCCGGGAGAAGGATTGGATTGCATCTTTTCATCATGACGACCACACCTCACACCTTGATGAAGATCTTTTTGCAGTAGAGCACCCACATTGGAATAAAGAATAACGCGAGTGCCGAAGCCGAGTAAGCAAACGCGGCCCAACCAGGGCCGGGAATGCGCGCGAAGACGTGGTTGAAGATCCAGGCTAGCACGTTGGTCCGCCGTCCGCCGTCCGTGAAACGAATGGCGGAAAGGGCGCCGGGGATCAGTTCACTGATCATGTAGGCGGCGATGGCGTTTGATCCCAACACCAGCCAGGGCCAGGTCCAGCGCTTGCGCCAGCCGCGCACATCGGCCGCCCAGAAGACCAACGTCAGCACGATCAGCGACCAGCCGGCCGCAACCAGCACATAGGAACTGGTCCACAGGTTTTTGTTTAGTGGGAACCAAATGGACCAGAGGTAGCCCGTGGCCAGGCAGGCCAAGGCGCCCGCAGCTAACCCCAGCGCCTTGGCAGCAGGCGGCTTGCTTGCACGCAGCCACAGGCCGGTCAGCAATCCCAGCAGTGTGGTGCCCAGAGCGGGCAGGGTGCTGAGCAGTCCCTCGGGGTCACGCAGATTGTAATCCGGTGATTGCAGATAGAGGTGATAGGGCATGACATGGCGGTCAATCCAGGAGACCAGGTTCAGGCTTTGATCCATGAAGGGAATATCCCGACCAGGCATTCCAGCGCCCGGCACGGGAACCCAGCGAAGCAGAATCCAGTAGCCGGCGAGCGTCGCCACGAGTGCTACTACTTTGGCGCTTATGCGCTTGTCCCATAGATAAAAGAGGCCGACCAGCAGATAGCAGAGAGAGATGCGCTGCAGAACGCCATAAATGCGCAGGTGCGCCAACTCAAAGAATGGAAAGCCGTTGACCACGATGCCGAGCAGGAAGAGTGTCGCGGCCCGTTGCAGTGTATGGCGGGCCAATTGGGCGCGGGTGGCGCCGCGGGCAAGACGGGCCTCAAAGGCATATGCGATCGAGGCTCCCACTACAAACACAAAAGCTGGAAAAACCAGATCCGTGGGCGTAAGGCCGTTCCATTGGGCGTGATTCATGAAGCTCCACGAGCCGGGGCCGCCGTTGTTGTTCACCATAATCATAAAGGCGATGGTGATGCCGCGCAATACGTCCAGCGACAGCAGGCGCTGGACAGGAGCCGGTGCAGGCGAGGGGTTGTTCATTGCGTCTTGTATTCTCCGGTTCCTGGAGCGTGTTTCATAAATCCGCTCTGGCTCTTCAACTCATAACCCAAACTCAGTACGAGTCCATACTTTCAGGAATACAACCGCTGCGATAACATTCGGCCGCGCGGCGTTCGTCTCTCAATAAGCGATGGTTGGCGATCAGCCGAACCCATACCGGTATGAATCCTACCTGGTTGCCGGAGGCTTTGGCTATGACATAGGCTTGTGCGCATTTCTCATAAAGCTCGGTGTTAAAAAGAACCCGGTCACAGCTCATTCCTAAGCATAACAATTGCTCGCCAAGCAGTGCGGCATTGGCCCCTCGTTTGAATGCCTTCCTGACCATGTCGCCGCGTACACTTTCCTCGTTCGGCAGCGGTCCGGCGGATGAGCCAATATGCCGCACCTGTTCGTCAAAGAGTGGGGGCAACAGGTCGCCTATCTTGGCAAGCAGACGCACCCCCTTGGGACTCGAAATCGCCACAGCACCGACATCAGCCCGTTCCTTATAGATGGATGCATGAAGTCCGCATAAACCTACTTTGGAGAAAAGGGAGGCTGTGCGGAGATCGGCGATTACAATCCGCCGCCAATCGTCCTGTTCGGACGCCAGGATCATTTCCATCTTCCCCGGAATCCGCATGGAAAAACTGTCCGCAGGGGAGTTCAAGAATCCCTTACCAGCAAGACGACGGCATGCTTCCAGCAATCGCGTTTCAATCTGCATCTGCTGCACGATAGCCCCTTATTTAAACAAGTTTCAGCACGTCCTCGAAGCGATTCAACGCATCGTCGATCACCGCATCGGTATCGGCAAGCCCGGTATAGATTCGGCTGCCCGCAAGAGTGATAATTCCATGTGCGCTGAAAGCCGCCCCCATTTCTTCCATCATGTGTTTGCGGGGCCCGGCTTCGCGCATCACCTTGAGCGGGTTGCGCATACTCATGAGCATGACACCCGAGGTTTGCAGGTGGATGATTGGACCAAGGTTGTAGGTGACATACGGCAACCCCAGACGGTGAATGATTTCGCTGAGCCCCTTGCGCAAGCGATCTCCCGCGCGCCCTGCCTTGACTGCGGCATTCGTACGCTGCATTTCTTGTATGGCAAAATAGCCGGCCGCACAGGAGAGTGGATTGGCCGAAAGAGTCCCTCCCACAAAAGCGCGTTTCGAGGTGGTCCCGATGCCGCCCGCCAGCAACATCATCACATCGCGCCGCCCACCGATGCCGCCCGCCATCGGATAACCGCCGGTCAGGCATTTTCCCAGCACTGTAATCTCCGGCTTTACCCCAAAATAACCCTGAGCGCCGCCCATGCCAATACGAAATCCAGTAACTACCTCATCGAAGATCAGCAGTGCGCCGAATTCGTCGCAGAGTGTTCTCAGAGCACGGTTAAAGTTTCGCTGAACAGGACGTGTGCCGCTCTCCGGCCCCAATGGCTCGACGATAATGGCAGCGGTTCCGCCCCTCAATCGATTGAGCCACAGTGTCCGGCGCAAAGAGTTCAGATCGTTGGGAAATCTCTCCTGTATATAGGTGGTTGACGCACGAGGTATGCCGATGGCCTCTCTGCGGCCAGTGCCGGGAATGCGCATCCCATATACCATCTGGTCACTCCAGCCGTGATATGCGCCGCCGATCTTAATCACAAAGTTTCGGCCTGTATAGGCGCGAGCCAAGCGAATCGCCGCCATCACAGCTTCCGTTCCCGACCCAAGCATGCGGAACATCTCGATGGCAGGCATAGCCTCGCAGATCAACTCGGCCAGTTTAACTTCATACTCATGCAATAGACCGGTTAGCGGGCCGCAAGAGTCCAGCAGCGCATGGATTTTTTGCCGGACTGTTTCGTCGTTGGAGCCAAGCAGCGTCGGCCCTCCGGCCTTGAGAAAGTCGATATAGCGGTTGCCGTCGACATCGGTGAGCCAAGCCCCGTTGGCTGCGGTCATTGCCAGCGGAAAGGGATAGTTGAAAGCAAGGTTATGCTGTATGCCGCCGGGAATGGTTCGCTCCGCCTGTTGCGCGAGAAGCCGGGATCTATTGCACTTCTTCCGGAAATACTCCAGGACCGTCTCCATGTTTTCACGGCGGATAGGGCGTATCGGCTGCTTTACAAGCGCTGTGAGACGCGCATAGATATCGTCCGTATCAGGCCATTCCGAAATGCTATACGCAGGCTCCGGTGCGTTGTTATCGAGCATGGGCAGGGTAGCGCCTGATGGGTTCATAGCACAGCCTCCTTATCTTCAGAATTGACCAGCAGGGTGATTACTTCGGACAAAGACGGTTTGCAGTCTGAGACTGCACGATGATTGATTGCATCTCGAAAGAAGGTAGCGCAGACAGTCTCCAGAGTTTTTATCCTGGCCACAGTCTCACCTAGCGTCGAACCGCAGCAAACCACACCATGGTTATGCATCAGGTAAGCATTGATCTCTGGCCTGAGCGCCTTCCGTAATTTCGATGCAAGCCAGTTTGTGCCTGAAGGGGCATAGCCCACGAAAGCGGCTTCCCTCCCCAGAATGATTTGGTGGAGCGGATGATGAATCATTAATGCACGCCCCAGCAGGGTATATGCACTGGCTATCGGCTGATGCGTGTGAATATTGGCGTGACAGTCTCGCCGGACATGCAGGACATAAGCATGCAGTCTATACTCGACAGAAGGCCGGCGATCCCCCGCGACCTGCACAAGATCGTCCAGGCGGAGCACGCATATATCTTCCGGTCTCATCGCGTAGTAGTCGGTCGCAGTGGGAGTGACCGCAAAATACTTATCGTCGATACGGTAGGCGACATTCCCACCTGTTCCCGCGAGGTATCCCTTATCGGCGAGTTCCAGGCAGGTCGCAACGACCTCACAACGAGCATGATCGAAATTCATGGTTGCACCTGCCTAGGGTGATTCAATCGCCGATACAAAGGCGCCAAGCGCCGGTATGCAAGCCTGAAGGTTTCGTAGAGTTCGTCGTAAACGGCCTTCCTCCCGGCATCAGGAAGATAAGTGTGACTAATGTTTGTCAGACCAGGGATATCGTCGAAAGAAAGAGCGCCGATCCCCACAGAACCGATGAAAGCAGCACCCACGGCGTTTGCCTGGATCGGAGACTTTACTTGCCGAACAGGAATACCGAGTATGTCTGCGAATATCTGGCACCATACGTCCGAGGTTGCACCTCCGCCTACCAAGGTAACTTGATCGAGCGGCTTGCCGAGAAAGCGATTGAACGGCGTGACCATCCAGCGGGTGTTCAGAGCAACCCCTTCCAAGACCGCGCGGATCACATCTTCGCGAGAATGCTGTAAGGACATATTCAACAGACCTGCCCGCAAATTTGGGTCATCGACCGGACTGCGTTCTCCGAAGATCCAAGGCGTATAAAGCAAGCCTCGAGCTCCAGGCGGAACGGATGCTGCAATTTTCTCCAGAATGGAATACACATCGGCAGGCTGTCCCATGCCGAACTCATCCTGATGAAAAAGTAGTTTATCGCACAGAAAGGAAAGATTAGAACCGGCTGACGACTGAAGGGCAACTGCCAAATAGCGCCCGTTTACAGCACAAGGCACAGTTGCAATTTGCGAAAACACATCTGTCTTTTTAAAAGGAACATGCGCTCCGATCCAGGACGACGTGCCTATATAGAGATGAGCCTCGCCATTCCGAACTGCTCCCGAACCGATCGCCGCTGCGGAGTTATCAACGGCGCCCGCCACCACCAACGTTTCCCGCGCCAGGCCGAGTTCTTCGGCAGCCGAAGGGCACAGCGGACCGAGCACATCCGTGCAGCGCACAATCTCCGGCAGTTTTTCCAGATCAATGCCGGCTTGGGCAATCAGTTTTCGATCGTAATGGATGTTGTTGGCGTTGCGATTGTCGGTGACCCATGAAGTCAGAATGGAGTCCACCGTAGCGACGAACCGGCCTGTAAGGCGCAGGTTCATATAGTCGAGCGCGTTGAGGAATTTGTAAGTTTGATCGTAGATTGCAGGCCACGTTTCCTGAATGAATGCCATGTGACCCGCAGAGTCTTTTCCCGAGAGCGCTGGCGCACCGCCAGTACGATTGATCCAGCGCCATAACTTGACAGGACCGTAACCTGCTACGGAAATGATTTTGTTTCCGGCTCGGCGGCGAATGACCTCAGCGCCGCGCATATCCATCCATAACAGGGCTCGATGTAACGGTCGGCCTGCCCGGTCAACGGGAACCGTGCATTCTCCCTGGCAGGAGCAGCAAATTGCGGCTATTTCTCTTCTTGCCTCCGGTAGTGTCTCAAATAGTTCCCGAGCGGCACCGATAAATGCGCTCCACCAATCTTCAGGCGCCTGCTCTGCGCCAACCTGATCCACGATGTGTAGAGGTACAGATCGGAAAGCCCACTTCTGGACAACTCCGTCAAGCCCTACCAATGCACATTTGCAACCCGATGTTCCAAGGTCGACGGCAAGGATCAATCGGTTGTAACGCGTAGCCACCATGGTCTCTCCTGCCTCTTCCGCTTGTGTGCCGCGATGCTCATGTTGAAATTAACAGCATGAGCCAACCGCAGCTTCAGGCAGATGCGTTTCCATCGCCCTGCCCGCATTCTACGAACAAACCCTGCGCAAGCCGCAAGAACAGTTTGCGGGCAAATTCGCAGTTGCCCGGCCAACTTCAAAAATAATATGAGCAATAGTCATATTTGTCAACAGGCACCTGTCCTGCGGCTTCATCACTCCTCACGATGCAAACCGCCTATGCCCCACCAGGAATTGGGGCGGCCTGGGCTAAGCGACGGAGCGCGCAAAATTCCGAGTCTCTCCGCCGGTTGTCGTTTTTCTTGTCGCCAACGGATGGTATAAGATCAGATTTGGTGAGCAACGCACGGGTTTAGCGCATCAAATGCGTTCTCTCGATGCCCTCCGCGGCCTAGATCGGAAGCCCTCTGTTTCCGCGGAAAGCAGGAGAGCTTCGTGCGGTTGGCGGTCTCGTCTGCCAAGAAGCGGAATCGCATATACACGACGCCATCTGCGAGGGATTGATGTTCGAGATTGAAAACCGGACGCAAATTAAGCGGCAACCGCGCCAGGAACGCAGCCAGGCTCGTTTTGAGAGCGTATTGGAGACCGCACTGCGCCTGTTCGCGGCGCGTGGATATGAAAGCGTCTCAATGCGCGAAATCGCCCGCGAGGCGAAGATGCCGATCGCCTCGGTGTACCAGTATTTCCCGATGAAGCTGGCAATCGTGCGTGAAATGTGGACGCGCTACACTTCGACGATATCGGGGACTTTGGCGGCGGGGATTCGCCGTTCCATCGAGGAAGGCAGGGATGAGGCGAACCACCTGGTTGGAATCATTATTGACCGGATGTCTGAACTGCAGACTTCCAATCCAGCTTTCATCGAGATATGGAGTTGCGTGGCCGCATCGATGGAACTGCGCGCGCTCAATATCGATGACACGCTTCAAAATGCGCGTATCATCGCCGATGCCTTGCAGAAACTGCATCCCGACGCCGACCCCAGCGCACTCTACGACCGCTCCCTGATCGCCATCGAGATGGCCAGCGCCACTACCCGATTCGCTCTCGCCCTCCCCGAGCCACACCGCGCTCGCGTCCTGCTTTCCTTAAAGGCGGCGATTTCCCTGCTTATCGATCCCGTGACGCTCAATGGTCAAGCCTCTTTGCGTCCTGCAGAGAAAAAAGTCCGCCGCGCCGGTGCAGTTGGAAAAGCCAAACGCAGCGGAAAAGCAGCCCCTGCAAATAGAGGAAGAGGAACGGTCAAGTCATAGAGATGGACAGTTTCGTTTCTTTCGCGCCGCGCAGCATGACCGTACAATACAGCCCCAAGGCAAGTGCGTTGAGCCCCAGAACTAATACGCCGATAAAAGGCACGCCAAAAACTCCACTCAGGCTCGCCGCCAGCCCAGGCCCGATTCCATTTCCCAGCGTAACCAGCGCGGTGCTTACCGCGATGACTCGTCCGCCGCGATCCAGGCGTGCCGCCAAGCCGAGTTGGTAGATCACCGCAGAGAGGTTGGTGACCGCCTGCAGGATATTTGCCGCGAGATAGACCCAGTGGACTGCAATCGTGCTTACAAGCAAGATGGAGAAGGCATTCAGCGCAATGACAATCAGCAGCGCGTTGAAGCGCCCGAAGCGGTTGCCGGCGCAGGCCGCGCCGATTGCGCCGAGCAGCAGGAGCAGCGTGGAAGCGGAAAGGATCATGCCGATTGCATGGCTATTGAAGCCGGCATAACTTCCATAACTCTCTTCCATGCTCCAGAATGCGCCTTGGCCCAGTTGCGTGAGAAAGACGGCGATAACTACCAGGAGCGCGGAGAAGGAAAACGGCGCGCGCAAGGCCGGCCCTGTGGAGTGCTGACGGGCTGAGTGCGAGGGCAGGCGCAGCAAAAGAAATGTGCTGCACAGGTAGATCAGCAAAAGGCAGGCATAGGGCGCGCGATAGCCGAAGCGGTCGATCAGATAGGGCAATACGGCTAGCCAGAAGGCGGCATCCACAATTGAAGTAATGGTAAGAATTGCGATCAGCCGTTCCCGGTCGGCGCCGAGGGAGAGGACGCTGGTTGCTTCGGCGCCGACCACGCCAGCTCCAACTCCGGCCAGGAAGCGGGTGGCGAAGAGCAGCGAAAGCGCCGGAGAGATAAGCGTGAGCGCCGTACCGGCAATCGCAAGAAATGCGCCGGCCAATGCCCAGCGGCGCGCCGAGTGGGGGCGGACCCACGAGGACAGAGACAGAGTGGTGAGGGCGGAGACGGCCAGCTCCATGCTCAATAGAAGCCCGGCTGCCTTCACCGATAGCCCGGCATGAACCTCCAGTGTGTCGATTAAAATCGGCATGAGGAACATGCTGGTCATGACGATGAGCTGCGATCCGATCACGGGGAGCAGAATCATCCTGTCCCGCTTATGCGGCAAAACCTTGTTCAACATGAATCCACCCATCTGGCCAACCGAAAACATGCGCATCCGCACATGGGTCTCAGACGCAAACCGAAGATCGCCTCTAGAAAATTTGACCGTTGCTTGTTTATTGAAGAGGCGTTTTCCCGCGCTGTCTATGGGAAAATGCCGTCCTCGTATAATATGAGCATGGAACACATATTACAGGGAAATGGAGCCTCTCATGCAAATGTCCAGATTCGCTGCCGCTTTCGGCGGAATCACAATGATCGCAACGTGCGCCTTTGCGCATCCGGCCGCGCGGGGTGTCGATCCCAACGCTTCAGTCCGGATCAATCAGATCCAGGTGATCGGCACCCATAACAGCTACCACGCAGGACTTTTGCCGGGGATCGCTAAGCTGATCCAGCAAAAGAATCCGGATGCATACGCGACCCTGGAATACGCGCACGCCGATCTGGCTGCACAGTTGAATCATGGAATCCGGCAGATCGAACTGGACATCTTCGCCGACAGCAAGGGCGGCCGCTTTGCGCATCCGCTGGGACAGGCGATGGTTGCGCAGGCTGGGCTGCCCGCCGATCTTGATCCGTATCCAAACGGCGTCCTGCTGAAGCCCGGATTCAAGGTCATGCACACCCAGGACATTGATTACATCAGCAACTGTCAGCCATTCGTGGCTTGTCTCGAGATCGTGCGCGCCTGGTCCAAGGCTCATCCGGAGCACGTCCCCATCTTTATTTTGGTCGAGACGAAAGAGGGCATGCCGAACGCGGAGTTGCCCTGGACGGAGACCGAGCCGTTCACCACGGCCACCTTCGACGCGCTGGATGCGGAGATTCGCTCGGTCTTCGCCAGAGACGAGATGATCACGCCAGACCAGGTGCGCGGACATCACCGCACGCTCGACGAGGCTGTGCGGAAAGGCGGCTGGCCCACCCTGGTGCAGGCGCGCGGCAAGGTGATATTTCTCATGGATCAGGCGCGGGTTGGCCCGATTTACCTGGAAGGTCACCCTGGATTGCGCGGACGGGTTCTCTTCACAAACGCAACGCCTGGCCGTCCCGATGCCGCGTTTGTCGAGGAAAATGCCGACGATGCCGCGAGAATTGCATCGCTTGTCCGCCAAGGGTATCTGGTTCGCGTACAGGCGGATTCCGACACGGTAGAGGCGCGAGCCAAAGATACTCGCCGCCGGGACAATGCCCTGAGCAGCGGAGCCCAAATCGTCAGCACAGACTATCCCCAGTTTGAACCCGCCAAATGGTCGGGGTACGCCGTATCCCTACCCAAGGGATCGCCGGCTCGATGCAACCCGGTGAATGGGCCTCCCAACTGCGCGGATTCGATGCTTGAGCCCGTTTTGCCGCGTTAAGCGGTAGCCAATCGTTTCCCGTTCCAGGCTCCAATTTGCCGCTTCTGACCGGCCTCGCGCGCCCGGCTGTTTGAGCCGCGGTGGCGGATATTCGCTCTTGCTGGCTGGCCGGCCACGGGCTTGAAGATCGCTCTCCTCAAAAATATCCCAAAATTTCACTTGACAAAAGGCGAGCGTTGCTCATATTGTGGTTTCACCATTTGAGGCGTACGCTCTGGCGTATTCCATTTCGGAGGTGAGCCATGCGATTTCGTGTCTGCTGTAGCTTTTATTGTTTCCTGGCGCTGCTTTTCTGCTTGACGGCATCGCAGTTGCCGGCGCAGTCCACACAATCAACCATCCTCGGCACAGTCAAGGATGCAACGGGGGCAGTAATCCCCGGAGCTGAGATTGTTGTTACCAACGTCGAGAAAGGGCTGTCCACGGCATATCGAACCGATGCCAGCGGAAACTACCAGGCTCCGGAGTTGATCCCCGGAACCTACAAGGTGCAAGTGACCAAGGCGGGCTTTGAGACCCAGTTGCTTGAAGGTCTTCAACTTACTGCCCGCCAACAACTTAGGGCGGATGTGACCCTGGTTGTCGGCGCGGCTAAACAAGAAATTACCGTGAACGCCGAATCTGCCGGAGCCATTGAGACGGAAACCGCGTCCATTTCGGCCACCCTCAATGCGGAAAATGTATCGAATCTTCCCGTGAATTACTACGGCACCGGCACCAGTCCTGTGAATGCCTTGCAGGCGCTTCCTGGAGTGCAATCCGATAC
The DNA here is from genome assembly GCA_050011175.1 of Occallatibacter sp. Classification (GTDB taxonomy): domain Bacteria; phylum Acidobacteriota; class Terriglobia; order Terriglobales; family Acidobacteriaceae; genus Telmatobacter. Next base: position 170,375 of record JBEKJR010000001.1, on the reverse strand, counting down.
GCAGTCCGGCACTCCTTCGCCGACGGCGAATGGAACTCCGAACACAAACTTTTCCGTGCAGGGCGGCCAGCCTTCCCAGACGGAAGCTTCCGTGGATGGCATTTCAACGCAAAATGTAAGGACCAACACGCCGCTCCTCGATGCCTTTCCTTCCGCGGAGTCCATTGCTGAGATTCGCGTGGATGGAGTGAACAATAATGCGGAATTCGGCCAGGCGGGCGAGATCACGACCATCTCTAAGAGCGGAACAAACCGGTTCCACGGAGCGGCATTTTGGCATTTCCAGAATAGCGACCTCGATGCGACGGCCTTTGGCGAGGTAACTAAGCCCGCGAAAAACGGCAACGACTTTGGCGTGAGTGTGGGAGGCCCTGTTCGCCGCGACAAAACCTTCTTTTTCGGTACCTATGAAGGCTTCCTCTTTCCCAAGCAGTCCACGATTCGGGATCTGGTTCCCACGTCGAAAATGCTGACCGGCGATTTCAGTACGGAATTTCCCACCTACCCGCTTCTCAATCCCGCTACGGAATCCTGTTACTTTTCTACGGGTAACCCCTTGTGCGGAGCCTATCTAAGTCCTTTCAACCAGATCACCTCCATTAACAACTCGGCAAGACCGTTTCTGCCCCTGTTTCCGTCAGGGGGAGCAAATTACGGGGGCAGCCCGACCGCTACGCCCTACGCCACCATAGCGGCCGCCGAGGCCGGCGCGGGCTACAACTACGTTCAAAACCGTGCTTCCGATTACGACTCAGAACAGTTCGACGCCCGCATCGATCAGCGCTTCAGTCCTAAGATGCTGGCCTTCGCCCGGTTTACCTTCAAGGATCTCACTCTTCTCGAACCGCAGGATTTGAATATTGCATCGGTTACGCAGTTCGACAATTATCGAATCCTGGCCAGTTCGCTGATTTATAACTTCACGCCCAACCTGCTGAACGAATTCCGCTTCGGATTTACCTCCGAAGAAAACGGCCTGCGCAACATGCTGAATGGGGCACCATACACAACAGCCGCGGGCTTCAATGCGGTCTCCTCAAGCATACCCGTCAACGCCACGACAGGGACGGAGGTTTACTTTACCGGCGATCTCACTTCGCTTCTTGCCGGCAATATCAATCAAACAACGCAAAGCCACCTGTACCAATACAGTGACGACCTGACCTGGATCAAAGGCCGGCACACGGTCAAGCTCGGCGGAGACATTCGCGCCCTTCAATTTGTATCCACACTTGGAAATAGTGGGCTGAACACTGCGGAAGTGTTTCCGTTTTACGGTCTGTATACAAGCGGCTATCAAGGCGCTTTCCTCGGAACATCTTTAACCAGCACCGCCTACCAGTTCGCCGATTTCCTGACCGGCGCGCCGGTTCAAACCAAATACTTCTCGCTGGTTCCAAGGGATGAAGGGGCAACGGTGTATTATGCGGCCTTCGGTCAAGATCAGTGGAGAATAGCGCCGAAGCTTACACTCTCCTTTGGCGTGCGCTATGAATATGACCCGGCCATGCACTCCGCGACTGGGACCATCGGCAACTTCGATCCCAGCGTTGCGTCGACCGGCGCCGTGATTTATCCCGCCGGTTATACGAATATGTTGGATGCGCCCTATCTGGCCCAGTTCGACGCTTGCGGCTATGGTCCTGCCGCCACGTCTTACGCGGCCTGCACGCCGGTGCTGTCGAGCAGTCAGGCCAGCCTGCCCAACGGCCTTCGCAATGCGCAGAAGGATCGTATTCTGCCGCGCATCGGCCTGGCATGGCGCCCCTTCAACGACGATAAGACAGCCGTCCGTTCGGGCTTTGGCGTCTATAACACAACCTTGCTCGGCGACAGCTTCTTCGCCATGACGGATACGTTGCAGTCGGCTACACTCACCTATAACAATCTGCAGGGTTCGCCCTACTATCCGCCGTATTTGTGGCCGCAGACGAGTCCAGGCTCGAGTCTGCCAGCTGTGCAATATGGCACTGCAAGCTTTACGTCAGCCAATCAGATTAATTGGAAGAATCCTTACTCCATGCAATGGAACCTTTCCCTCGACCACGAGTTCCGGGGGAATATGGGAACGCGCATCTCCTACATTGGGATGAGGACCGACGATCTGGTTTGGGCGGCCAATGAGAATGTTATGTCGTATTCAAGCACGACGAAGGCCTTGTCGCGCCCTCTCACAGACCGTCCGTTTCCCAACTGGCGGGCGATCAACGATCGCCTTACCGGCGCACAGGCGTTATATAACGCTCTTCAGGTCGAAGTCAATCACCGGCTTCAGCATGGCCTCACCTTCCAGTCGACGTATACCTGGGCGAAGAATCTCGCGGACAATCTGGGGACGCAAGCCTCCGGCTTCGTGGGTGAAAATGGGAACTACGCCTCTTACATGCATAATCTGAGACTGGACTACGGCAACGTTTATGGAACCCGCCGTCAACGCTGGATAACTACCAGCGTGTACGAGCTTCCATTGGGACGCGGCCGCAGCTTTGGCGCAAACATGAATCGCGCTGAAGATGCAATCATAGGCGGCTGGCAGTTGAGCAACATCTTTGTTCTGCAGACCGGTCCTTACATGACGGCGTACATTCCGGGCGGCACCGCAGATCCGTCAGGAACGGGTTCTGGAGTTTTATACGCGCTCAATCAACGTCCTGACCGTGTGGCGGGACATAGCGTTGTTCCGGCCAACCGGACCCGAGCCCAGTGGCTCAATCCATCGGCGTTTGCATGCCCCAGCAATTCCGGATACACATCAAGCTCCTATGCCGGTAATACTTGCGGCGTTGGATACACCACGAATCCTATCGGGCGATTCGGCAATGAGAGCGTTGGCGACATCGTTGGACCAGGAACCGTGAACTGGTCGGCCGGCCTCAGCAAGCGAATCGACATTACCAACAAAGTGCATCTTCGCGCCGAAGGCACCTTCACCAATGTGTTGAACCACACCAACCTTAACGATCCCAATCTGAATATCTCGAGTCCGACTTTCGGGATGATTACTTCCGGCCGCGGATCGGATTTTGGGGGTGCGCGCACCGGACAAGTATCCATGAAACTTGAGTTCTAGGTGAAATATATTTGCCCGGTGCTTGGATGCGCACTCGGGAGTGAGTGAACTTTTACGACGTCACGATTTATCCGGGGTTTAAGGAACGAGCAATTGCTCGAACCTTGAACCCCGGATTCTATTGTGTCTGGATATACACGTGTCCCCTAGGCTCAACTGACCGTATCGATCCCCTGTGTAACTATGGCTGCGCCGCGGCACAGAGCGGTGAAACTGTATCCGACATCGAAGGTGGCAGATTGGTAGTTCCCCAATTAGAGGGCGCCGAGCCCATGGTGAACACAAGCGTTCCCCCATTGGCGATTTGCTCGTGGCGAAACCATGAAGTTTCGAGCGGTGCTCCATTCAGCGTTGCAGACTGGATAAAGCGATTGATGTGCTCGCTGTCCATATTGCGGGCCAGGATACGCAGAGTTTTTCCGGAAGCGAGCGTGATATCCGCCTCGGGAAAGCTCGGTGTCCCTATCAGGTAGATGTCCTGTCCGGCATTGGGGTAAAAGCCGAGGGAGTGGAAGATAAACCAGCTTGACATAGCGCCAGAGTCATCGTTACCCGGTATGCCGGTGCGCTGGTCGGTAAAGGCTTTCTCGAGCAGTTCGGTGATCACTTCGGCGGTGTGGTCAGGCCGGCTGGCCCAATTGTAAAGGACAGGAATGAGAAAGCCGGGCTCGTTCGTAACATCGAAGTGTTCGCGATAAAAGATGCTGTCAAGACGGTTCACAAACATCTGGTTGCCGCCCGCCAGAGCGATGAGCCTGCGCACATCCTGTGGGGCAAAGAATGAATAAGTCCAGATGTCCCCTTCGTATAGGAAATCGGGCCACTCACCGCGAACGACATAATTCGGTTCAGCCCATGTGCCGTCGGGATTGCGAGGGCGCAGAAAGCCATTGAAGCCTTCCACGGTGAGGTCCTTGTCCCAGAGATGTTCCCAATTGTGGGCGCGGGCAGCGAACAGCTTGGCCTCGGCGAGGCGATTGAGGCCGCAGGCGACTTCTGCAATGGCAAAATCGTCATAAGCGTATTCGACAGTGCGTGAGCCGGAACGCTCGTCAGCCAGGGTGAGGTAGCCTTTGGCGTTGTAGTCCAGAATGCCGCCGCGGCCCTCTTTCTGCGGATCGGCTGGAGGAACGGAAGCATCTTTCAACATAGCTTCAAAGGCGGTGGGGTAATCGATCCCAGTGAGACCTTTGACATAGGCATCGGCGATGACGATATCGGCGTTGCTGCCACCTTGCGTGCGGCCAGTAACGTTTCCGCTGCGTCCGTCGGGCATATAGCCTTCGTGACGATAGATATCGATGAGTGATCGGATAAGGTCGCGTTGCCGGTCGGGAGCAATGAGCGTGAGCAGGGGGCCGGAACTGCGATAGGTATCCCAGATGGTGTAATAGTCGTCGTAGTAAGGTTCGGTCGATTGCCAGCCGGGGTTCTCTCCGGTGCGATCGGATGGCATGAGCATGGTGTGATACATCGCGGTGTAAAACTGAATCCGCTTTGAATCCGTCTCGCCGCGAAGCTGGATCTTGGACAAAGCCTGATTCCAGTTATCAACAGAGGCCTTGCGGACAGCATCGAAGTTCCACGCGGGAGCCTCACTCTGTATGTTTTGGCGCGCCCGAGCCGTGCTGATAAAAGAGAGGCCAACCTTTATCTGGACAACCTGGCCCGCGTGAGTGCGGAAGTTGAAGGTGGCGCCGATAGGCCGGCCTCCGTCGACCGAGGCTTCTTTGCCGGGCGTGAGCGTGTTGCTGCTCCAGGTTTGAGCGCTGGTGGACGGGGTGTCAAGAACGATGTAGAAGTAAACTCTGTACTCGCCGCCCTTGTTCCATCCGCCGGCGTAGCGGCCCACGCCTTCTGCTTCATGGTCGGAGAGCAGGCGAACTTGCCCGCCCAGAAAACGCTGCGACTCAGAGTCCGATCCCTTGTTCAGGCAATGGGCGATGTTGAAGGTAAGATGCGACTGCTGAGCAGCGGGAAACGTGTAACGATGAAAACCGACGCGGCGCGTGGCGGTCAACTCCGCGCGGATCTTGTATCGCGTAAGTGTTGCGGCATAGTAGCCAGGATGGTTTACCTCGTTGCTGCGAGGCGACTTGATATCCGCGAGGTCGAGCGAACCGGTCACGGGAGCGACGAGGATATTGCCATACTTGCCGGAGGCTCCACTGAGGTGAAGATGGCTGAAGCCCAGAATGCGGCCACCGCTAAGATAGCCAAAGCTGGAGGGCCGGCTATCGAAGCTTTCCATATCCGGGCCGAGCTTAACCATGCCAAATGGTACAGCCGCGCCAACGAAGACATTGCCGCCCCAGTCCACGCCAAGAAAGGGATAGACATTGTGGACATAGTCGCGCACGCCGCCAGGCCCCGTTTGCGCGGTCTGGCCCAGAAGAAAGTGCGGCATAATTGCGCAGCTTAATAGGACGAGAAGGAGTTTTGAATGGCACTGACTAAAGATGAGCATCACTCATATTTGCTCCATAGAGCATTGCATGTCAAGAGGTGTGCATAACCTGACCAATGTTACTGAGTTATCACATCGCGGTATGCGCAAACCACGGAGTATGACAATTATCTGCTAACTGTCAGGAGGAACCGGGTAAGCGGGAGCTGCGCCGTCGAAGGTCACAACGATGTGCTCAAAGACGACTCCAGGATCTCGGTAGATCAGCCGCAGCCGATGCACTCCAGCCGGAAGCTTGCCGAGCGGCAACTTTGCCAGCGCCGAATTCCGCAGCACATTGTCGGCCCAGGTTGGCGCTTTGTTCTCATGCCACTCGCCAGAGCCGCTTGCGTCCATTTCCACCGGGGTCGCTCCATTGAGGGCAATCGCGTAGCGGAGACGGTGCTGCGAATCGATGGCAAATGTCGGCAACAGATGTAGTGTGAGCGTGGCGTCCCCTGTCCTCACAACCGTGAATTCGTACTCCAGCCACGGCGCCTCCTCATCTTTGGAGTGTGTAGAGGTATTCCCGAGTAATCCTGACGCACCGTACTCTACCGAAGCGCCGGAGATGCCTAGCTCCGGCAGCACCGTCCACTTTGCCCCAGCGCCATCGCTTTTTCGAGTAAAGTGAGTGGCGTTGATCGAGATCGTCTGGGCCGCTTCTACGCCTGCACCCCAAGAAGACGGAAGCTGCGCGTCTGCTGCCGTGGCTGTGCGCGGCATGAGAAACACCTGCCGTCCGCGCGGCGACGCGGACATCATGCCGTCCCACTTGCCGCCTCGGAGAGAGTTGTACTCCGCCGTCAGGCTCTGGATTCGGTCGTACGCCGCCTTTGCGTTTGCCACGTCGGTGCTTGGGTCTACGCGCTGATATGCGTCAAGAAAGCTGCGATCGGTAAAGAGGAACTTCGCGTTCTGCTCAGCCGCCGCCTCCACTGGGTAACCCACCAACTCGAAGAAAGCGTCGCGATCATCGTCGGTCATGCGCTTAGCCAAAGCGATAGCATCATCACGCAAATATTGCCATTGCGACAATCGCGTCCGGTTTTGATCGCCCCATGCAAGTGGATTGAATGCCGTGCGGTTGATGCCGTCATCATACCCATTGAAGCCCATGAACTCCGGCTTCCGCACAAAGTTCAGTTGGTAATAATGAGACAAGACCTCGGCGATTTCGTCTGCCGGGCTGGAGGGAAACTGCTCGGCAAACCAGCGGCGAAGAAAGCTCTTTTGATCTATCTTAGATACTCGCGGCACATCCCACGCCAGCTGCATGAAATAGTCGATGTCAATCTCCGCCGGTTTGATGTCGCCTACATTCAATACCCAATAACGGCGGGCATTGTGGTCATACGCTTTCGTCATCTCCTCGCGAATGAGCGCAGGAGGCGTCGAACACAGCCATAAGTAGTCGTGCGGAAAACCCCAATAAGAGACGTGGTAATAAACGCCCGATCCGCCCGGCCGTTGTTGCTCGGCAACCGTGGGAAGCTGGCGTAGGTAGCCGTAGTTATCGTCGGTCCAACCTAAGGTGACATCGCCGGGGATGCTCATGCCTGCACGGTAGAGTTCCAACGATTCCTTATAGAGCCAGATGACTTGCGGAATCTTTGTGACGTCCTTGTCAACATGGGCCGCAAGTATCTTCCGCTGTGAACGCATTACGTCTTCCACCAGTTTTGCTTTCTCTTCAGCAGTGCCGGTTGCCTCCAGCCCGGAATCATGCACTCCGCGCATACCCACGGTATAGAAGTTTTCGTAGCCGCCGTTTTCCCGCACGCGCTGATCCCAGTAGGCGTCAATCGCGGCGCGATTGACCTGATAGTTCCACGGGCCGTCCCGCTTCTCGTCCCACTCGCTCACGTTATTGCGCTGCAACGCCTCGGAGTGCGACGAACCCATTACGATGCCCCACTTATCGGCGAGCTTTGCGTTTTCCGGTATCGCATTAAAGGCCAGCGTACCAGGATGCATCGCGGGCCACAGAGTATTGGCGCGCAGCCGCAGCAGAAGTTCAAAGACGCGCTCGTAGGTGTGCGGTCCAATATTGCCTAGCGACGAGTCCATCTTCTTGGCCGCCCACGGCCGCAAACCCCAGTCTTCATCGTTCAAAAATATGCCGCGATATCGGACTGAGGGCTCATGTTGCACATGGGTTGCCGCATCCACATAGATCGCGTCGTGATGCACTACCGGCACATCCGCCCACCAGTACCATGGCGACACGCCCATCTGGCGCGACAAAGTGAACAGAGCAAACGCCGCGCCACGACGGTCGCTGCCGGCGATGATCAACGCCCGGCGAACTCCCGGCAGCGGGCGCTCGACCACCGCGGTCATTGCGCTTTCCCACTTGCCCTCGATTTCGCGTGTGTCCAGCTTGCCCGCGCGCTTCAAGCGGCCCAGAATCGCCGACTGGTCTGCAACGCCAACGATCACCAGATCGACTGGCGTGGATGAGGTGAGCGAACTAAGGATCGCGGGCCGCGCCCCCGTCACGCGCTCGACATCGTCCGCAAAGACGCCGGTAACCGTCCGAACTGTCTCGGAACTTCCGGCTTCCACTAGAATCGGCGTGGCGTGCCCATGCGTGGCTAGCGGAAATGCGTGAGACACCGGAGTGAAGCGAACGGCGGTATCCGCGGACTGAAGCGTTCTCTTGTCAGCTTGATGGGGACGCATTGCGCGGCAGATTGGCGCAATCGCCAATGCCGTAATCAGTATCAACGAAAAGCTGCGACAGAATCGTGAGCGCTTTCGGTTGCTCCCATCGAAATAACACACTGGAGATATATATCGTAATCGACGCATAGTTTCTCGCACCAGTTAAGTTTCACACAACAACGCCGCGGATACAGTTACTATTTCATAGCACAACTTGTGGCGAAAGTCATCTGCATTTGCCTTACCTAAACAATTGAAGCCGGAGTTGATTGTGCCTATGGATCAGACATTGGAGTGTCCGGCACTTTTTGTACTATATACGAACTATTTTGAGAATTTGCTCAAGACTATGACCAACTTCTTCGCATATGATCGATATTAGGGCCAAATCGACACCCGAGCAAGTTCTTGCCAAAATGAGCGTTTCCGAGAGATTTGCCCACGAAATGTTGCGCGAAATCTATGAACAGCCAGCTGCCCTGCGCCGTACGCTGGCCTTGTATCTGGAGGGCAACCAGCTTCGCCGGGAGGTGGCGGAGCGGCTGGCGGGGTGGGCAAGTCCTGACGGCGAGGTGCTGATTACCGCCTCCGGCTCAAGCCGCCACTCGGGACTGGCCGCGGAGATCCTGCTTGAGGACATCTGTGGGCTGGCGGTGGATGTGGAGTACGCCAGTGAATATAGTTGCCGGGGCGGCAGCGATCCGCGCCGTCCGGCGGTGATTGTGATTTCGCAATCGGGCGAGACATCGGACACGCTGGCAGCGCTGCGCGAGGTGAGCCAGCGCGGCGAAAGGACCCTGGCGATTACCAACGCGGACTTGTCGACCATGGCGCAGGAGGCAGGCATCTCCATGCCGCTGGGCGCGGGCGTGGAAAAGGCGATTCCGGCGACCAAGAGCTTCACTTGCCAACTGGCCGTGCTGTTTCTGCTGGCACTTTATGAGGCGCGGCGGTTGGGACGGATGGAGGCCACGGAGCTGGCGGCGAACATTGCGCGGTTGCAGGCTCTGCCCGGCGACATCGAAGAGCAACTCGACGGCTGGCGAAACCAGATGGCAGACCTGGCACACAAGTACAGCTCAGCGAACACATTTCTTTTTCTGGGGCGCGGGATTCATTACGCCATTGCGCGCGAGGGAGCGTTGAAGCTGAAGGAGGCTTCGTACGTTCATGCCGAGGGTTACCCGGCTGGTGAGTTGAAGCATGGGCCGAACGCGCTGGTGAGCGAACGCGTTCCGCTAGTGGTGCTGGCCACGGTGGACCGCGCCAACGAAGCTTCTATTGTGCGCTACAAAAAGACCGTGCAACTGCTGCGCGAGATGAAGGCGCAAGGCGCAAGAGTGATTGCGCTGGCCAACGCCGGCGACCGCGAAGTGGCAGAACTGGCGACGGATTGCGTTCCGGTGCAGACGACGACCGAGTATTTATTGCCCATCGCTGAAGTCGTGCCGCTGCAACTGTTTGCCTACTTCATGGCTATCGTGCGCGGCGTGGACGTGGACCGGCCAAGGAATCTCTCCAAGGCGGTTGTGGAAAAGTAGAGCGGGGCGCATAGGCTATGGCAAAAGTGAAGAATCGGAGAATCGTGCGCCCGGTGGTAGTGACCGGAAGTTCACATTTTCACAGTTACACAGGAAATTTGGGAAAGGGGATGTACCTTCCGGTGGTACAGACCGATCACCTCCCCTGTCAGATTGGACAGGAGATGCCCACTCTTCATCTATTTGCGATTGTGCGCCAAGGGAGTGTAATTATCTGCAGGACTGGCCTCTTCGGCTACGCTCAGAGGTTGTAACTAATTTTGTTACGTGCCTTTTTGATTTCGATTGGTTTTGCGCTCGGCTTTTGACTGAGTGCAGAAGATCGGTTGCATGTAGGACGGACAGGTGTGACACGGTCCGCTATGGCCCGTTGGGGGTCTATCGCTCGCCTTCCAACACACGCACGCAACATTTCTCGACTCAGTTGGTACACCAATCGGTACCACCCAAGCGCTGCTCGGACACTCATCTTCGAAAATCACACGAGAAACATACATTCACTCGGTCCCGACGGACGCATGTCGAGCTGTCAGAGACGTGGATAAGCTAATTGGATCCAAATGGACCCAAGTTCCGATACAATCCGGAATTGGCAGTTCTCTAATTCATTGATTCTATGGGATTTGATGGTCGGGGAGAGAGGATATGAACCTCCGACCCCCTAGTCCAGAACCAGGTACCCTTTTCCCTCGATATAGTTTTCTGCCGCGCAATACAAGGGATTCCCGCAAGAGAAATTCGAAAATTCACAAGCGAAAAATCAATTTGCAATTCCCCTGATTTTTCTCGATGGCGGCGATAGTTACAATTTCGACTACAGTGATGTGGTGGTAAAAAGCAGATGCGTGGCTGAAATCGGCAATATTGCTTTTATTTTCAATGATATATGCTGGTCGGGGCGGAGGGATTTGAACCCACGACCCTCTGCTCCCAAAGCAGATGCGCTACCAGGCTGCGCTACGCCCCGACACTCTTCGATTGTAACGCGGATTGGTTTCCTGTTGGAGCGAAGTCAACAGATCCATAGCCCGGGACTGATCGGTCAACCCTGTTGCCATGGCCGCAGGTTATCTCTTGTCTGCTGTCCAGGTCCAATGATGTCCCTTGATATTCCAGGCTTTGCCTGCGATATGCGTGCCTGAGATTCGCCCTTGATATTCGACGAATTTATTGTTCATCTCGATGTAGATCGAATCCACATCCTGCTTCCAAGTGCCGTTTGTGTAGGACCCATTCTGATATGAATAGGACAAAGTGCCATCTGCCAGAAAATTGAATATGTCTCTATCACCATCCGTCTCAACAACGGTCCAGGAAGTTCCGGCAAGGCTGGCAACGCCGCCGTTGATGGCTGATGCGGGCAAATTCTGCTTGTCTGCAACCCAGGTCCATTTTCGCCCTTTGACGTTCCAGGCATTGCCTTCCATGTGCGTGCCGGAGATTCGACCTTGATATTCGGAGTATTTGTTGTTCGTCTCCATGTAGATAGAATTTCCATGTTGTTTCCATGTTCCGTTTATATGGAACCCTGACGGAGATTTGTAGTACAAAGCGCCATCTGCCTGGAAAGCATACTCGTAGTAATCGCCATCGGAATCTGTACCAACCCAGAGGGTCCCAGTTACGTTTATGACCGATTGCGCCCTCGCGCTCGGCGCGAAAGTGGTCATGAACAGGCCCACCGCCAAAGTCAACAGCGCGGAGATCATGATGTTCTTGACGGAAATTTTCATCTGCTCCTCCTCAGGGAAAGACCGCTCATTGAAAACAGGAAAAGTGTACCGCGTTTGCGGCACAGAAGCTACTAGTTTCGCATGCTCCCCTCTGCAGCATATTAAATAGATGAACAATGTTTGGCCTGTTTGCCAAACACATCAAGCGAGCAAGCCGCAGTTCAGGGTTGCTCGCCAGCTCAATATCAATCACCGTCTATCAAACAGTTGTCATGGCGTAGTGGATCTCAGGTCCGCAACCCATGACCATGTTCTGCCCACAACGTTCATGGCTTTGCCTTCCATATGCGTGCCTTTGATTTGGCCCATTCGTTCCGAGTATTTCCTACGTGTATCCATGTAATACGTCTGCATGTAGATCCAATCTCCGTCTTGTTGCCAGGTGCCATTCGTATAAAACCCTGATGGAGACTTGAAGTACAAAACGCCATTTGGCTGGAACGTGTACTCGTAGTAATCGTTATCGGAATCGGTGCCTACCCAGGTAGTTCCAGTTACGTTGATGACCGATTGCGCCCTCGCGTTCAGCGCAAAAACAGTCATGAACAGGCCCATTGCCAAAGTTAAAAACGTGGAGATTCCAATATTCTTGACGGAAATTTTCATCTGTTCCTCCTCAGGAAATACCGCTCATAGACATCAGGAGAAGTTTACAGGGTTTGCGGCGGCGAAGCTAGTGGTTTCGAATGCTTCCCTGGGCCGAACACTGATTCGATGCTACAATCGGTGTATACGGCGGCTATAGTTCAGCGGCAGAACGCCTGACTGTGGCTCAGGATGTCGTGGGTTCGATCCCCACTAGCCGCCCCAACATGCACTTGCCGCTAGCGCCAACCTTCTCGATTATCGAGTCTTTGTGATCCTGAAAATCAAAGAAAATAAAGGACTTGACAACAATTCCTTCGGATTGCCGGCGGGGTTCCCCACGTTTGTTCCCTGCCGCGGATTGAGCAACGGCCACCTGCAGACGATTGCCGGGAATTTTTACCCCAGGCAGGCCTTCCGTTTGGCGGCTGTCTCGGAAACAGTCGAGGTGGACCCGGCGGATGGCAGCCGCGTGCTGTGCCATTGCCACTGGCAAGCAGAGCCGGTTCGCGCTGCACGGCTGACCCTGGTGCTGGTTCATGGCCTGGAAGGCTCATCGGACTCCCGTTACATGCAGGGCATTGCCACGCGCGCTTGGGCTGCCGGCTGGAACGTGGTGCGGATGAACATGCGCACCTGCGGCGGCACGGAGACGTTGACGCCCACACTGTATCACTCCGGACTATCTGGCGATGTGGGCGTGGTGGTGCGTTATTATGCGGAGCGGTTCGGCCTGGAGCGAGTGGCGCTGGCGGGCTACTCGATGGGCGGCAACCTGGTGCTGAAGCTGGCCGGGGAATGGGGCAACCGCAAGCCTCTGTGCGCCGTGGCCGCAGTCTGCCCGTCCATCGACCTGGCGCCCGGCGCTGACGCCTTGCACGAGGGATTCAACCGCCTCTATGAGTGGCGTTTTCTGCGCGGGCTGTTGGCGCGCTACAAGCGCAAGGAGAAGCTGTTTCCCGGAATTTATGCAAGCCGAAAGTCCATCGGGCCGGTGCGTTCCATTCGGGAATTCGACGACAAGATATTGGCCCGCTACTGGGGTTTTCGCGACGCCGACGACTACTATGACCGCGCCGCCGCCGCCCGCGTGGTGGACAGGATCGCGGTTCCCGCGCTGATCCTGCACGCCCAGGACGACCCCTTCATTCGCCTGCTGCCCGAGACTCGCGCCAGGCTACTCGCTAATCCGCATGTTACCTTTATCGAGACCCGCCACGGCGGCCACTGCGCCTACCTTTCACGCGACCCCGGCAACGAGGTTCACTGGGCAGAGGCGACGGTGATGCGGTTCCTGCGAGCGGTGACGGTCGAGTCAAATGGAAACTGACTGGGAGTTCGAGATGGGCCCTGATGCGGCAGGCCTTGCTGCACCGGTAATCGAGGCGCACTGGGAAGGGTTTGTCGATCTGCAACGCCAATCGGAACGCGCCGGGGACCTGCCTGAGGCTGCTCAGGTTCCCGCGCTGGCTGTGGCTCTGGCCAGGTTGAATGCCGCTGATTCTCCGGTCTGGACCTCGAAATGCGCTTACTGGCCGCATCTGGAGGCCGGTGAATTTGACCCCTACGAGCTGGATGCGCCGCCCGGCTACGCTGCTCACGCCATGGGCTGTTTCATTGACCTGTTGCCCAAGAGCGAACAACAATGGACTCTGCCAGACCTGGCCGAGAAGGCGTGCAAGCGCATCTGCGGCCTCCTTCGCGTTGTCCCGCTCCGCTGCTGCCGTGTGGATTTGGTCATTCGCCACGCAATCATCACCCCGGAGATTATGGACCTCGGAGTCACTGCCTATCTGACCGCCTGCGGCGAGTCGTCCGCTGCGGCGGAAAAGACCCTGGAGGCTGCGATGGCGGCGTTTGCAGATGCGCTCGGGCCCACTCAACGCTAAAATATATGTATGTGGGCGAGTAGCTCAAATGGATAGAGCACCGGCCTTCTAAGCCGGGGGTTGTGGGTTCGATTCCCGCCTCGCCTACCACTGGCAGTGAGAAAGTGAAGAATCCTTACAAGTCACAGCGGAAATGGGTAGTGTCCTAAGAGTGCGTTGCTGATCGGCAAACCGCCCTAATGCACGAAAGTCCCTCGATTCCCCTCCGAGAGGCTTTCGTGTTGATCTGGGAAATAGTACCATTAGCCTGACAATGCGCTTCCTGTCGAGTTCTGTCTACATTTGAACACTCGGTCAGCCATAATTTGAGATTGTTCCTAATGGCACTGACAATTATAAGTGAGAAGAATTCAGATCAGCGAAACAGATTGGGGATTCGAGAACCACTCAACCTGGACTTGGTGGTTCTAAATTTTATCTATTCTCGTCAGTTGAGAACCCCGCACCTGGTCACGTTCCTAGACACTGGCCGACTCTCCGTTCCTGATCCGACGTTCAACGAGTGCATTGGCGATTTGTCAACAACTGACACCGCTGACGGCTGAACAAACCCGCTCGCTATGGCTGGCTATTGTTGGCAGATAACCATCTGACGTGGTGCCTGTATGGAAGCATACTGCGGCTAATAGAGGCTTTGCCTCTGCCGACTGGATAAGCGCCACAACCAGGCGAACCAAGCTGGACGATAGAGGGGAGTTGACGCAGAAGTGTCCGAGAAATCGCTTCAAAATGGGATAAATGATAGCTTTTTGATCCCGGCAAAGGCCCAGCCGGGCACGCCCGGGGTTTGGGATGGAAACAAATGTAAAAAAGATTGCGAGCGGAGGCAACTAGTAGTATATTGCACGCAGCAGGAAAAACAAAATGGAAATTCCGGTTACGGCCCATTTGCCGTTCCCGCCCACAAACTGATAGCATCGGCACAAGTTTCTGGCCATCGATGGGGGGCACGATGTCACGAGGAATTCGAGTTTTTGTTCTTTCGCTCATGTGTTACGGCGGTCTGCTGATTAGCGCCGCAAAAGCGGAAACGCCGAACTACGTCTATTTTTTCAACGCCGGCAACGGCGCCTATCACGCCTATCTGGACTACAACAACCGGACGACCGATGCGTCGGGAAATCTGGTGGTCAATGTAAAACTGGATTCTTTCAGCGAGGCGTACCGCAGCATGATCAAACAATATTTTCCCGGCGCGGAAAATACGGCATACGCCATCTATCCTATCAGCGTAAATTGTTCTGCAAAAACCATCGGCGGACATGTTCTGGTGTATTATGACGGCAATGGTTTTCCCATCACGAGCCATGATTACGGCGGAGTCATGGCATCACCGGTCACAGGCGCGATGGAGTTCTATTTGATGCAGAAAGTTTGCGGCTTTTAATTACCCGTCATTCCCGACGGGCCATCTAGTCCAATGTTAGCGCGAGCTCACCGGCGTAAGCTCGTTTTGCACTGCCGCGCCGTAAGCGGTGTGGGCAGTGAACAGCGGTCAGTTTCCAGTGCTTGGTTTATAACGTATCACATCGTTTGGAACATTTCTGAGCACACTGTGCCATGAGTTCTGTCACCATCTCGACTACCACCTGTTCAAGTTCAGCGATTCGTGGCACACTAGAGGATTCTACGAACGCACCGCCGTTCTCTACCATCATGCGCGCGAGACGCCGTACACGCGACTTTTCTGGGCTCCCGTGGCCGGAGAACGTTGGCGGATTGACTGGCCGAGGACGAACAGAGGTGGATGACAGGCTCAGGGTTCCCGAACGCCCATCTTCTCCCAATAACACATGTTTTTGGAAGGGGGCTGGAGGGCGCAGCAGGCCGTGCCGACACTGATACCCACCCGCTGCGGGATGACCTTCCACGAGGCGCCGGCGGCTTGTGGCGTGGCCACCTGCTCGGCGTTCACCACAACACGCGGGCGCCCCAACTTTTTATCTTTCGACTGGGCGAGTCGCAGGCAAACCCGGGGTTAACCGCCATGATTGTAGATGGGTAATGATAAACGTCCATATAGCCTGGAGTATTTCTTGGTTTATACATAATCGCGAAGGCATGAGTCGATGGCGACCAGTGCTGGAAACACGCATTGGGCTGTACGCGCCGATTGACCTGGCACGCTCTCCACTACTTGTAACAAGTGAAGGACTTGGTTGTGTTGTCGGCCACGCACGTCTTTCCGAACTGCGAGACTTGCTTGACCAGGTTGCCCGAACCGGACGGCGTAGAGTATCCGCAATTCAGCACAATCCCGTTATCGACATTCACCGAGGTTACCGGCAAGTTCATCGCAAACGCAGCGCCGGCGCTCAGCTTCCAATCCGAGGGCTGGTAATTCAGATAACCTCCGTTGTTCGTTCCAAAGTCCGCCTGCTTGATCTGCAGAGTTGGCGGGCATTTCACCACTACCGCCTGCACGCACGAGGTGGGCTGCCCACTGAGCACGCCGGCGTAGTCGCACGATCCATGCGTCGTTGCTCCCGGTGGCGGCACAAATCCGGCATTGCATTTAACGGTGTATGAAGTGTTAGGGAGCATGGGATTGGTCACGGGTTTTCCCGAAGCATCCAGAAGCTGCGCATTCTGAGCCGCCTGTAATGTGCACGAATTCGAACATGTGCCGAATGGAAGTCTCCATGTGCCTCCAGAGGCAGATAGCCCGCAGTAGTTGGCGCCGTAGCCTTGCAGCGTGGCGCCCGGGTTACACTTCACACTGACATTGGTGTTGGTCATAATATTCGTGGTTGCCTGTTGGCCGCTGGAGTAAACCACGATTCCGTTGCCAACGGAAGGCGCTGTACAAACAGCCATGCAGGAGCCAAATGGAGCAGACCAATGTTCTCCGGCGGAGGTCTTGCTGCAGGTGGCATTGGCATTGCCGGTAACCGCGTAGCCAGAATTGCAAACCAGGCGATACTGGTTACTGGACGCACTTCTGCTGATGCTGCCATTGGCGATCACGGGCAGGCTGGTGCATGGAGCGGCGGAATTCAATTGCGCTTCGGCAATTGTGCCGGCAAAAACATAGGCGACGCAACAAAACATAAACAGAGGGCGCATAAGAACCTTTCCGTGGATCGTTTTCAGGTAATCCGGGCCGGACTGCTGGAATTCATGCAGGAATCGAAGTCTCCGCACCAGATCAGCCATGCCCGGAACCTCAACAGGCAGTTTACATCTTGTTCAGGTGGCGATATTGACTGGAGAGAGGATTTGAACCTTTGGCCCCCTGGTCCCGAACCAAATGAAAAGTCAAATCTAAGTGCTTCATTTGGCGCCGCTTAGGGACGAAAAAACCAGACTTTCTCTTACCTTCAAATGTACCGAAGTTGTACCGAGGTTTTCGGACGTGTCAGGCCTAGCCATCATTTAACTGGAGGCTAAGCCAAACCTGTCGCGAGAACACATCCGGTAGCGCTAGGCAGGCATCACAAAAGGTTGGGATCACGCAAACGCCTTCCCCAACTCCCTAATCCTTCGCCGCAGGAAAGCACATTGCCTGCGACCTCCTTACAAAGCCCTAGCCGCCTGTTCCCAGCTACCCGTACTCTGAAATGCTTCCAAAACAATTTGAATACCGGGGATGCTGGCCTCCCAAAAGCGCAGGAACGCATCAATCCGGAGCTGGCGCCCTAGTCAGCGAACTGACTGAAGCCCGCGACGAGAACCATCCGCTGCGCTTCCAGAAGCAACTGGTCAGCCACGAACTGCTCTTCGAGTCCTTCAGCCAGCGCCATGAACGCGCTTCCTCGCTGGTCACAAGCAATTTGACATTCGAGGAGTGGTCCGAGATCTTCGGCTCCGAACGGCTGACTGGCGCCCGGCTCGCCCACCATGTCCACATCCTGGAAATGAATGGCGACAGCTACCGCCTCAAACAAAGCCGACGAAACAGGACCCACTCCGCGGGCCGCTGAATCACCCTCCGAACACGCCTCGGGGGCGAAGGGCCTCTTGCTACGCTCCAGAGCCCCGTCGCCCCCGAAATGTTATGCCAGATCGCTTCTCCTACTGGCTCCCTCTTGCTCCGCCTACTGGTTTCCCTTTACTCCGCCCTTGACATTAGTGCCAAGGGCGGTTTTTTTCGGTAGGCGGCTATTGCTTTTTCCGGCACCTACGCAGGGCAGGTGCAGTTATTGTTGTGCTCATCAGAAGGAAAACCTCAACGCGAGTTGCATCACTCTCGGATTGGTGCTCATCGCAAAAATTTTCCCAAAGGTAGAGGCGGAAGCGGAGTTGACCGGAAAGGCAAAATTCGGGTGGTTGAGAGCATTAAAGAAGTCCGCTCTTAACTGTACGCTGGCGCCTGCCTTCGGCCAATGCACTTGCTGGCTCTTGCTGAGCGAGAGATCGATATCGGCCTGGTCAGGTCCCCGCAGGATGCCGTTGGGGGTGTTCCCAAAACCCGTGGCAACACCGTCGTTACCAATCACTGCCGGAGCCACGAAGCAAGCCTTGTTGATGTAGTTGTTCACTCTGCTACTCACCGATCCCGACGTCGATACATTCTTCGCGGTGCAACCCGTAGCGTAGCTCGCACGATCGGATTCAATGCCGTAAGCGCTGTTGATGTTGTTGTAGGTAATGCTGCCCTGCTGGCCTGCCTGAACCACAGTAGCGGTTGCAACACTCCACCCACCGAGCGTGTTTGCTAGCACAGGATGAGATTTCGCCGGGCTGGGGAGAGCATAGTACGCGGACAGAACAAACCGCTGCGGCCGGACATTGTAATCCGGTCCGTATCCAGCGCCGTGACCGTGCAGCGCGTTCTGATCGCCGGATGGTCCGAATTCGTTCGACCCGGTGGTAAAGCCAGGTACGGGGCTCAGCAATCGCTCCCAGGTGTATGCAGCCTGGTACTGGAAGCTATGTCTGAATTTCTGCGTCAGCGATGCTTGCAAGGAGCTGTACCAAGCCTCGCCATCGGTCGCAAAGTAATACATCGAGTCCGGTGTCCACCCGAGATAGGGTTTGCGAAGGGCGACGTTCGCAGTGGTATTTGTGGTCTGGCCGCGAATTGGGTTTCCGGCAGAGGCCAGAGCCGCCTGGTTGATCGTCCTGCCCAGGATTGAGTGCAGGTCGCGTGCTCCGGCGTACGCGACGTCTAAGACGGCGCCGCCCGGGAGTCTGGATTGCAGGCCAAGACTGTAGTGATAGGTTGTCGGAGGACGCCACTTCATAGACAGAGAAGCCAGGGTGAAATCGGTTGAGGGGGAGTAAGGCGTAAATACCGGGAAGGCCGGAGGATCCGGAAAGGGTTTGGCATCGCTTGAAAAGTAGTTATTCTGTCCTGCCAGGACACTCCATATACCGGTGGGAGCTTCCGCGCACAGCAGCAGATTCATCTGGCCCTCGGTCGTAGTGTGATACATGCCTACGCCTCCCCTAAGAACAAACCGATCCGAGTGGGGCAGCATCCAGGCAAACCCCAGACGCGGATTCCATGTATTCTGACCGTCGCCATTGAACCCGAATGTGTTCTTCCCCTGTATCACTCCGGTGGGGATAGCGGGGCCGCTGTAATTGGAGTTAACTACGTAGCCGGCGAAACTGCCCCCCGCAGGAGGATTGGGATTAATCTGGGACGCATCCACGTTACCCCCGCCATTGGCAGATCCGAGGTCGCCTATACGCTCGAGGCGCAAGCCGAGGTTGAGCGTGAGATGCTTCGTTACTACGAAGTCGTCTTGAACGAAGCCGTTGGCATCCTTGTACCGCCAGTCGCGCTTGAAGTCCCCGATACCCTCGTACCCCTCCCAAACATTGCCCCATCCGGTTCCATATATGTTGGGCTGTCCCAGCAGGAAATCCGCCCAGCTCAGCCAAAGCACATAGGCCTCGAAGTTAAATTTGTACATATTATCCCTGCCAAGGGTGAAGCCGCCGCCGAAGGTGAGCCGGTGCTTTCCCTTGACCCAGGACAACGTGTCAGTGATGGCGTACTCACTCTCCAAAAAGCCCAACGCCGAAGTCGTGCCCGTCTGGAAGCCATCGCTGATCATCCAGAGATTCGGGTAGGCGTTATCCTGTGCCGGAACGTTCATGCCCAGGTCAGAGAAAGTGAACGCATTGCCGTAGTGTTGGTCCGAGGTCGACCGATGGTAACCGATCAGGAACTGGTTCACCATGCGAGGGCTCAGGGTGTAGGTGTCTCCGATCGACGCCACATCGAAGCGCTCCGGCTGATAGAGTGGATTTCCTTCAGTCTCGTATAAAGTGCTCCATTCCACGTTGCTGGTCGCACCGAAATAGCGGAGCGCGATCTTGTTGCGGTCGGACAGCAGGTAGTCGCCGTTCGCCATCCATTGGTTTTCATTGAAAAAGCCGGGCTGGCTGATATATGCAGTGCCCTCGCTATCGATTGCGCCATAGTTGGCAGGGTTGACACCGGCAGTGTTGATACTCGTCGGTGTCGGTACCAGATATTGTCCGTTGGGCAACCTAAGCTGGAGCAGCGCCAAAGCCTGGGGAGCGATATTTGAGCCATTGGCGGCGACCACGCCGGCCCACGAGCCAAGGTAGCCTGTCTGGCCACCGAAAGTCGCTCCCAATCCCGCCCGCGTTCGGTCGTTCGTAAGGGGAGGGAGATAGTCTAATTTATGGTTCGCCGGGTCGGTTTCATTGTACTGTTTTGTGCCCTGCCAGGAACCAAAGAGCAGAAACTTGTTCTTGATCAACGGACCGCCTGCCGTGAAACCATATTGATTCTGCCGCAGAATGCCACGCTGCTGGCCGGAACGCTTGGCAAACCAGTCATTGGCGTTGAGATCTTCGTTCCGTAAAAACTCGAACAAGGTTGCGTGGTAGTCGTTGGTGCCGCCTTTGGTAATGACATCGACGTTGGCCCCGGCATTGCGCCCCGTCGTGGCATCGAATAGGGCCGTCTGCACTTTGAATTCCTGGATGGTATCGGGGTTGGGAGCCGGAATTCCCGACGAGTAAATCCATGAACCCTGCACGTCGTTGATCGTGAGGCCGTTCATTTCAAAGTTGTTGTCAGTCGAAGTGGCTCCCTGGGTCATGATACTTCCACCCGCGGGATTCGCGTCCTGGCTGCCACCGCCTCTTCCGATCTGGGCCGCGTTGTTGACCTCCTGGGCGACGCCTGGGTTCAAGCCGATGATCTGCGTAAAGTTACGCGTAACCAAAGGCAGGTTGGCAAGCATCTCGGAATCCGTCACGCGTCCCAATTCACTCGATTCGGTCTGCAACTCCATGTTTGCAGAAGTTACGGTAATCGTTTCCGACACTGTGCCCGTTGCCATTCGTATGTTCAGTACCGTTGTCTCCGCCACGATCACCTGTACGTCCGGCGACGAGGCCGCCTTAAACCCTTGTTTCGTGACTTCGAGCGTGTATTGCCCCGGCGGAAGCAGGGAGACAAGATACAGTCCGTGGTCGTTGGATTGCGAGGTTCGCGTGGAGCCCGTGGTCACTTCTGTAACCTTGACCTGAGCGCCTACCACCATGGCGCCGGTGGGGTCCGCGATCGCACCGCTGATGGCGCCTGTGCCACCTGTCTGCGCGCATAGCAGCCCGCAGACTGCAAATAGCGCGCATATGACGAACGCCACGAATGCGCAACGGTAAGGCGAGACAATTTGTTTGCTAACGGGTTGTATTTGTTGAGAGTAAAGCATCTGTTTTCTCCTCTTCAAAGCTGGCCTCCCCGAATCTGGCCTCAGAAATCAATTGGCTTACATTACAAAATACATACATGAGGCAACAGGTCCTGAGCGGACATTTCATGTCATTTACTGACACCGGCACCCTCAATAGAAACCTCAGAGAAAATTGGTAACTGCTGCAATTGCATGCAGTTAAGCCAGAAGAGCGTGGCGGATCGGATTCCCTTTCAACTTTGCGGCAGCTGCGGTGGACGCCAGCGCAAATTCCCCACTGGAGGCAGCGGTGGAATGTCTTTGAAATAGGTGATTTCGTCCTCCGCACTCCCTGTAACTTGCCGGTCTCCACAGTAACGATAGTCTGAACATGAAGAGGCGAGGCCCGAAACAAAGCCATGAGCCCAAAGACGAAGGCAACACGCGTGTAAAGGGACATCTCCGAACAGCCGGGCATCGGCGTCGGCACGGTCGCTCGGGCAGTACAAGGGTGTTCTAAAAACCTGCTGGAAACGGGCGCCCTAAACGCCTGATTCCACGGCACCGAAATCGGCCGGTTTGACCGTTCCAGAACCTGGTGTTATTTGGATGAACCGAAGGAGTGTTTGACCTTGGCTACCGTCGCTGCGATCGTTGTATGACGATGGAGAAAATCTAGGAGTAGCTGATTGAAGACTTGCGGGTTGTCCATATTTGCTATATGTCCGGCGTGGGGAATCACACGGTATTCGCTTTTCGGTTCGGCATGTGCCCACGTAGGAGCCAACTTGCGTATATTCCCGATTTATCATTCGCACCGTGCAGCAAGAGAAAGGGCACTGGAATCTTGTAGCCTGGTTCCTCGTGAAGGTCTTTCCAGAGCTGGGGAAGCAACGCCTTAAATTCGGTCTCGCTCACCTGCTCAAATGCTTCACGTAAATAGGCACAAACCTCTGGATGGGTGCTGAACATACCAGCGCTCTGGCGTAGAAGCAGTTTGTACGGATATAACTTCATCATCAATACAACTATGCTGGCTAGCCATTGTTCTGCGCGTGAAATTCTCTGGGTATTAGACGTGCATCCCAACAACACCGCCGCTTGCACACGCTCAGGGGCGCGAAATATAACCTCTTGAGCGATATTGCCGCCCATCGAATGTCCAACGAGAATTGCTTTTTTAGCACCTATTGTATCCAGTAACGCCAGTAAATCCTCGGTGGCACGAGCGAGAGTGAACGGGCGACCTTCGGGTTGCGATTGTCCATGTCCACGCACATCCCAACACATCACACGAAACTCTTTTGCGACTACATCCAACGTGTCCTTCCACTCTCGATGATCAACACCTGCGCCATGTGTGAATACAACAAGCGGATGCTCCGCTGATCCTATAAGCCAGAACCGAAGCGTACTTCCTTCCCTAACGATTTCGGATGGCCGCATCATTTCATTGCCATTATAGTTTGATCTGGAACTCCCGTTTTGCCTTATAAACATTGACGATTGTGACACTCTGAAAATTCAGACTCCTGATTCAAAAAGGAAATGAGGGGTAAAATCCTTAGAGGATGGCGCGCATAGAGTCTCCTATTGAGTAGACAGAAGTTCATCGACTAGGCTCGTCACTCACATGGCGAGCCGCCGCCGCTCATCGGGATTCGCCCGTCACTGTTTACATTGCGCCTGCTGAGCTGGAAGCTTGGGCGACCAAAGTCCAGCGTTCCAGTTCCAGGCAATGTCCCCGCTCGCTCGGCGCCGGCAAACGACCTCTTCATTGAACTCGTACATCCCCGGCAAAAGATGATCTAACGGCCGTGGAGCTTCCTCGAATGCCATGTAGGAGCCTGTCGGTCCGAACGGCGGCCAATCCGGCTCGTTTGCGGCTTGGGGCCGGCCCGTGCGCGCAAATGTGCTCCAGTAACTAATCATCGCGTCGGAA
The DNA here is from genome assembly GCA_050011175.1 of Occallatibacter sp. Classification (GTDB taxonomy): domain Bacteria; phylum Acidobacteriota; class Terriglobia; order Terriglobales; family Acidobacteriaceae; genus Telmatobacter. The sequence goes on along the minus strand of JBEKJR010000001.1, from coordinate 146,895 downwards.
AGCCTCCTCTCCTGCGCCGTTTCTGGAACCTTCGGCCAAAGTGGCGGCGTACCGTCGAACGTACCGAACACATACGGCAATTCGCTTGCGTGGAAGCCGTGCAGACCAGCAGCGTCGGCGGCCGGGTACCCATGATCGAAAAAGTAGAGGAAGGCCGGCTGCCCCAGTGCGGTTTGTTTTCTGACAAGCCGCTGCGCCGTCCACCCGTACAGGGCGTCTCGCGTTGTGGCCAATATGCTCTCCTGCATGTTGGCGCTAGGATAGAGCCGCAGGAATTCATCGGCGAGATCAAGATAGCGGTCGCGAATGGTGGTTTCATACTCGGCCGCATTCGCGGGAGGACGGGGGGCGAGAATCCTCAACGAGCGGATTTCGCCGCTGTTGAAGCCGGCGAGCAACGGCACGGGCGCTTGTTCGCTCTTGTCGAAAACTTCGACCAGTTGGCGTGGTAGCACGTGACCGTCAATCGTGCCCCATGGTGCATACCCGGCCGCTGGAGCGGCGAGACTCAGCTCGCTCGCATCCATCGCTCTCATCGCTTCGATATTCGGTGCGTGCAGCGCGGCAGCGAGCTTCACACCGCTCTCCTCAGCAGATGGCGAGCCGAAACTGGCCGTTCTCAACTCGGGCGTTGAGATCATGTACGCGCTTTCTGCAATTGCCTTCGAGAACAGACCTCGCGCGGCGGGCGAAGCCATCAGGTACATGACGCTCAGCGCGCCCGCGGATTCGCCTGCGATGGTTACGTTGGAAGCATCGCCACCGAAAGCTCTAATGTTACGCCGGACCCATTGCAGAGCCTCGATTTGATCGAGCAAACCATAATTGCCGGATATGCCAAGCGCCGACTCTCGGCTGAGTTGGGGATGTGCGAGCCAACCGAAGACGCCCAGCCGATAATTGATGGAGACCACAACGATGCCTCGGCCAGCGAGCCGTGCGCCGTCATTGAGCGCGTCTCTGCTCGACCCTCCTGTGAGGGCGCCGCCATGAATCCAGAAAAAGACTGGTGCATTGTGTGATCTGTTGGGAGTCCAAATATTCAGCGTCAGGCAATCCTCGCTCATAGGCATCGGATTGGTTGCATAGATATTTGAGAGATGGGCTTTAGGTTGGAAGCATGCGGACCCGAACTCGGTTGCTTTTCTAACGCCAGTCCATCGAGGCATCGGACTGGGCGGTCTCCAGCGCGCTGAGCCCACCGGAGGCAACGCATAAGGGATGCCCCTAAAAACGCGCAACTCGCCTTCCATCCGCCCCTCTATCGATCCGGCAGGAGCATTTACGATCAGGCCATGTTTGCGATCGGATTGTACAGACATTGTATTCTGTTGAGCAAAATTCAAAGGCGCCAAAACAATACAGGCGGCCGCGGCAACCCAAACAAGCAAGCGACGAAGTATGATCATCGGATTGTTTCTCCATGTGTACGGCTTTCGTTTTTAAGCACGCGCGCCAATGCCAGAAACAGCAATACAGCTGCAACGTACAACGGCGCGAGCAGGTAAAGTGCGATCTGCAACGACTGATGGGGATGACTTGCGTGGAAATAGTCGCTGGCCGCGCCCACGAAGGTGGGGCCAAGACCGAGACCGATCAGATTCATGATCAGCAAAAGCAGTGCGCCTGACATTACGCGCTGGTCGGGACGCACTTCCTCCTGCACCAGAGTAACCGCCGATGTCAGATAAAAATAATTCAGAAACATCGTGCCGATGAGGAAGAGCAACGCGAGATGCCAGGAGTGGGCCCAGACAAATGCGAGATAAAACGGGAGGGCAAGAGTAAGCGAGGCGGCGGGCACCAGGGCATAGGCCTGTTTCGAGCGCCGCGTGAACCTGTCTATCGCCCGCCCGGAGGCGAGCATGCTCCCGCCCATTCCGATTGCGACAACCAGCGCGTAATAGACCGCAACCTGGTTGAGCGTCATCCCTTTCTCACGCATGAGAAAGAGGACTGCGAAGTTGGTTATACCGTACGTGATGAATTGGGTAGCGCCGCTGGCCAGTGCGGCGAGCATGAGAGAAGGCCGCGAAACGAACATCGCCAACGTCTGCCGGAATCCTGTTTTGCTCGCGGTCACTGGGTCAGAAATGCGATCCAGGCCGCCGCGACGGGGCTCAGGCACCAGAAGGAGGATGCCGATCACCGCGAAAAGACCGACGGAGCCGAGCAAGACAAATGCATAGCGCCAACTGAAAGCAGCCGCGATGGATGCGCCGAAGGCGATTCCCAGCGCTGCGCCAACCGGCGGTCCGATGTTGTAGAGGCCCAGCGCTCTGCCGCGGCGGCCGGGCGGAAAATAGTCGGAGATGATCGAGTAGGAGGGTGGAACGCCGCCGGCTTCGCCGAAGCCGACCGTCATGTACGCGATGGCAAACTGCAGATAGCTAGCCGCGCCGCCGCAGCACATCGTTGCAGTGCTCCAGATCGCACACGCGACTGCCAGAACCTTAGCCCTGTTCGTCTTGTCGGCGAGCCACCCGACAGGAATTGAGATGCAGCAGTAGAAGAGCGCAAAATATAGGCCGCCAATCCGCCCAAGTTGACCGTCTGAGACGTGCAGGCTATCCTGGATCGGCTTGGCAAGAATGCCCGGCAACTGCCGGGACAGGAAGTTCAGGACATACACCACGCACAGCATGCCAAGCGCAATCCACGCACGCGGTCCGGGTGGGGCAGGTTGCGGCTTTGACGGTTCACTGGCCTGCCCATGCGGTCCAATCGGCGACCGGGATGTTTGCGTTGCCATGATCACCATTAAAGAACCTCAAACAGGGCCGCCACGCCCATGCCGCCGCCCACGCACATGGTTACAACGACGTATCGGACTCCCCGTCGACGCCCTTCAATCAACGCATGCGCTGCCAGGCGGTTACCAGACATGCCATAAGGATGGCCGATGGAGATGGCGCCACCGTCGACGTTGAAGCGATCATTGGGAATACCGAGCCGATCGCGGCAATAGACCACTTGCGCAGCGAAGGCTTCGTTCAGCTCCCAGAGCCCGATGTCGTCCATTTTGAGATCAAAGCGTTTCAGGAGCCTAGGGACAGCGAAAACCGGCCCAACTCCCATCTCGTCAGGCTCTGTGCCAACAACGGCCATGCCACAATAGCAGCCGAGTGGCTCAAGGCCGCGGGCAGCGGCCAGGTTTGCCTCCATTATCACGCAGGCGGAGGCGCCATCGGATAGCTGGCTCGCGTTGCCCGCGGTAATAAAGCCGTCTTGCCGTATCGGCTTGAGCGAGGCGAGACCTTCCATGGTCGTGTCAGGCCGGTTGCCTTCGTCGCGCATCAGCACCACCTCCTGCATCGAGGTCTCGCCGGTGGTCTTGTCGGTCACCGACTTGATCGTCCTTACAGGGATGATTTCCGCATCGAAGCGGCCGGCTGCCTGGGCTTCGGCCGTTCGGCGCTGCGACTGAAACGCGTACTCATCCTGCTGTTCGCGCGAAACGCCGTACCGGCGAGCGACAACCTCGGCCGTGTCGATCATCGGCATGTAAATGTCCCGATGAAGCGCGAGTAGCTCCGGGTCAGAACCGAGACGGAGTTCGGCCGTCTGCACCAGCGAGATGGAATCCATGCCACCGGCCACGACGATGTCCATTCGATCCATGACGACCTGTTTCGACGCCATGGAGATGCTCATGAGACCCGACGAACACTGTCTGTCAACGGTCTGCCCGGCGACTGAGACCGGCAACCCCGCGGTTAAGGCTGCGGTCCGTCCGATCGTATGCTGCAGGCCCTGAGGCAACGCTGCCCCGACGATGCAATCCTCGATCTCATCGGGCTCAACATTTGCACGCGCGACTACGGCGCGAATGGCGTGAGCGGCCAGGGTTGGAGCAGGGGTAGCGTTGAATGCACCCTTGTATGCGCGGCCGATAGGAGTTCGCGCTACGGAAACAATAACTGCATCACGGCTCATGTCATGCACCTTTCGTTTCCGACGAGACATAGCCTGTCTTTTTCAACTCGACCTCGCTTTGAACAAAGCCGTAGTCCGGCGTTATTTCATTTTGCCGGCTCACAAGCTCCGCCCATCTAGCCACAAGTTCCTCTCTCCTTCTACCCGTTGGAGAGCGACATTTGGCCAAATCTTCACGTTCTTACTTAAATCGAGATCTACTGATTCTCAACATAATTTCCATCCACGCTGATCACCTGGCCTGAAATATTCCGGCCCGCTGGAGAACACAGGAAAAGGCACATGAGCGCCACGTCGTCCGCGCTCACCATGCGGTGCAACGAAATGCTCTTCAGGTACCTCTCCCGCATGGCGGCCTCGTCGATACCTTCCATCTTGGCGCGAGCACGAATGACGCCGTCCATTCTTGGCCCTTCGACAATTCCCGGTAGTATTGCATTCACCCTGATGTTGTCGGGACCGAGTTCGATGGCAAGCGCTTTAGCGATTCCCACGATGGCCCATTTTGTTGCCACGTACGGCGTGCGCCATGGAATGCCCATACGGCCGGCAATAGACGAAATGCAGATAATGTGGGCGGCCTTAGACTCCCGCAGCATCGGCACAGCATGATAAAGACACCTGTATTGCCCATTCAGGTTTACTTCGACTGAGCGCTTCCACTCTTGTTCCGTGATCTTATCCACTCCAGCAGTCGGGCCCGCGATGCCGGCGCAGTTGACCAGGACATCAAGGCCGCCGAATCTCGTCCGCTGAGTCTCAAAAAGCGCTGCCACCTGCTTTTCATCGGCCACGTCGGCGTGGGTTGCCTGACAGGAAGGGAAGCACTTCTGGAATGCGGCCAGGGCAGCGTCGTCGATATCGCAGATGTGGATTTCGGCGCCCGTTTCCGTGAATGCGGATGCAATGGCGGCTCCAATACCGGAGGCGCCTGCAGTTACCAGTACGCGCAGTCCGCAAGAAGGATAAAGTCGTTCTTTGAATGTCATTTTCCAATACACCTCATTCCGTTGAGGAGATGCCACCCGGAGCAATCAGGCGAAATGGACGTTCTCCGGGCCTTTCAGATGCAATATCTCCCTGGTTTCAGAGGGTGTGGCGATCTCAAGGGAGAGTTCTGCAAGAATGTGACGAATCTTCCTGACCTGCTCGGCGTTACTTGTCGCCTTGACACCGGGACCAATATAGAGGTTGTCTTCCAGCCCCACACGAATGTTTGCACCTAGGATAGCTCCCATCGTGAGAAGGGACATTTGGTAACGTCCTGCGGCCAATACCGAAAACTGATAAGTGTCTCGTCCGAACAACCGGTCCGCTGTGGATCGCATGAAGAGAAGATTTTCTGGATCCGGACCGATCCCACCGAGGATTCCGAAGATAGCCTGAATAAAGATAGGCGGCTTGATAATGTCGCGATCAACGAAATAGGCGAGATTATAAAGGTGGCCAACGTCGTAACACTCGAGTTCGAATCGAGTGCCGCTTTCTCCAAGATGGCGCAAAATGTATTCAATGTCAGCAAAAGTATTCTTGAAAACAACTCCCTTCATGCCATCGACCTTCTGCTTCTCCCAGTCATAGCGCCATTTCGTGATTCGCTCGGCTACGGGATGAATAGAGAAATTCATGGATCCCATGTTCAGCGAACACATCTCGGGTTTAGCCTGAAGAGGGAAAGCGATCCGTTCCTCGATGGTCATGTGAGTACTGCCGCCCGTCGTGATGTTGATGATTGCATTCGTGCGTTCCGCCAGAGCGGTGCAAATCTGCCGAAAGAGCGCAGGATCTCCTGAAGGTTTTCCATCCTCGGGATTTCTGGCGTGGAGATGGAGAATCGCCGCTCCAGCCTCGGCAGCCTCAACGGCACTGTCAACGATCTGGGCCGGCGTGATAGGTAGAAACTCCGACATGGTCGGTGTATGCACTGAGCCCGTGATAGCACAGGAAATGATGATTTTGCGAGTGTTTTTTGCCATATTCGGTCTCGATAGGATCAATAACTGAAAGATGATAAGAAGTAGAATACAAGACACGACAGGTTCACAGCAGACATTTTCATGTCGTTTTCTGACACCGCCGTCACCTAAAGAGAAGCCTTTGGGCGCGCGCACAGACTTTAATGCCCTTTTCTGCGGTTGCTCCCTGCTCTTTACCCGCGGCATCGATCTCGCTTGGTCTCGTATTCGCAAGAGGCCCTGAGGTGGATTTTGGTCGAGTCACCGATAGCCAAGATCGAAATATAGTGCCTAAAGCGTGTTACATACATATTTTCATATCCCGTAAATCATTGATTTCAATATGCACTAAGTGGCGGGATGGCTTTTATGAAACACTCTCTAACCAACTGCGCCATCACAGTGCTGAACAAATCAGAAAGTGCCTGCGGAATGCAGGAAACCTGCCCTTACAATGGGGTGATAATGGCGTTGCAGGACGCTAAGGCAGTCCAGCCCTGGGCACATCGACATTGGTCATCCAAATCGCGGCGCGGTGGTTCGCAGATGCCTCAGCCTCGTTGAATGTGGGTGCGACACAGGCGAACAGTGTTCGCTCGTTTTCTCCTCCGAGCATGCACGCGAATACGCCCAGTCCATCGGTCTTGAGTTCTTCAAGGATGTCCCCGCCTTCGGCCACCCGGATCAACCGGCCTTCTTTTGCATCGGCCACCCAAATGGCCCCTTCCGCATCGAGACAGATTCCATCTGGCGCAACGTCCACCTGACTAAATAGCTCAGCAACCCCATCTGTTGTCGGCGGATCGCCGAAGGCTGCCCATGTCCTTCGCTTGCCCAGTACACCGGAGGCGACATCAAAAGCACTGAGTCGATTCATCATTGTTTCGGCAACAATCAATGTGCTGCCGTCCGGAGTCAGCGCCATTCCATTGGGGAAAGAAAGTCCCTCGGCTGCGACTCTGGCGCAACCGTCCCCCTCGACGCAGATCAGGTTTGTAGTGGTAACTTTGGCGCCACCCATCAGATCGAACCCGTAATTGCCCACCCAGGCTCGCCCTTGGTGATCGACAAGCATATCGTTCAAATGCCAGGGAGCAAGGCTCGACAGATCGGCGTGCTCGACGAGAGAAGAATCGAGCTCACGACGCATGATCTTGCGGTCGAGCATGGACGCAATCAGCATTCGGTCGTCGGGCAGAAACCCAAGTCCCGAGGGCCGGCCCGGCACTTCAGCAATTGTCTCTACCGCGCCATCCAGCGCAACGGCCAACACCCGCTGGGTGTAAAAGTCTGAGAAGTACAGCCTTCCATCGTGCCAGCGCGGACACTCGGTGAACGACAGGCCACTGATCAGGGTTTCGAACTTTGGCATACTTTTCCTCTGCGAAAATCGAAAGTTTGAACGAATTTTGCCGGATCTTTCTCTTTGCATTCTTATAACAACGACATGATACGCCTTTCTCGCCAGTTGCCGGCGCTCGGAAGCGTTTCATCGTCGCGGTGCTCACGGCGGTCTGGGCCGATCTGCGCCATACGACTGGAATTATTCCCTCTTGCGCCCGGTCTCTTTCGGCGCTCCGCCTCTCCCGTCTCTGCTGAAACCGATTTCCCTGCTGACTGAATCCACGGCCGTCAAAAAACGAAAGGTGGGCTGCGTCCGGTCTCATAACAGGCAAAGCGCTCTGCCGGCGAGTGTGGAACCCAAAAAAAAACGGCTCCCGAGACGACCGCGACTTGAAGCAGATGGTATGAGGCCAGTTCGAGGGTGTTCTGCGCGTGACGGAAGACTTGCGGTCAGGGCCTATAGCGTGCTGGCGTGCTGCCGGTCCATCTGCGGAACGCATGACGAAAGTTCGCAGCCTCGCTGAATCCCACAAGCTCTGAAATGTCCTCGATACTCAGGCTCGTGGAACGGAGATACTCGCTCGCGAGGTTGCAGCGGACATCGTCGAGAATTTGAGTAAAAGAAGTTCCCTCTGCGTGAAGCTTTCGATTGAGTGTTCGCACGGTTGTGGCGAGCTGCTTGGCTACAGCCTCCATGCTTGGTGAGTGTCCAGGTGTGGATGCGATGATCTGATAGACCTCGCCGGCGACACCGGTCGATGTCTTTACCTCACCGAGAATGCGATCGCAGGTTTCCCGCAGGATCTTCGAAGTAAGGCCGTGTGCCAGGCGAGGCTTCGCGGAGAGAATCGATTTCGGATAGACGAGTTTAGACATCGGCTCATCGAAGCGAACCGGGCAGCCCAGATAACGCTTGTAAAGATGGGTGTGGCATGGGGCAGGATACGAAAGCGCGGCGCGAACTGGAAGGTAAGAGTCGTTTTCGATCACGGCTCGCAGATGCGTCGAGAGCTGGGTCAGTTGTTGCTCCACGAGAAATCGCAGCAATGAGTCGGGATACGTGACCGCTGCATTCATCGGGAAAATCCATGATACGTAATCACCCTCTTCGCGCCACGACATGGAAAGAAGCGGCGTTGCGAGCCGGTGGTATTTAACCGCCACTTGAAAGTACTCGCGAATCGTGGGACTGCATACCAGGGCGAATCCGTACATCCCGTATGCCGACAATGGAATTCGACTGCCTGTACGAAAAGGGATCTCGGGGGTTTTCGATAGCTGGAGAGCATTGCGGACTACTGTAATGTACTGGTAAACGGAGGTTAGAGTGTCGGGATTCGAAAGACTCTCGGGCGACAGGCCTGTACCTGACAGGCTCGCTTCAGGCGCAATTCCCTGCTCCCCGAGAACTTCAACAAGGGCTGCTACCTTGTAGGGCGCGTACCGTTTTTCGTTCCAAAGAGGTAATTCCATGACGCCACGCTCTGTCCGAAAAGAACACTCTTATGTCCGAATTAAACCTGTGCAGCCTAACTATGCATCATTAGCATTCCGTTTTGCAAGCGGTTTTTGCGAGCTTTTTGAAGTAGTCGCGAAAGACGCTCCTGAATGGCTTTGAGGGTTGCAGTGATCGGCACAGGATTGAGATAAGGCAGAGCGTTTTAGGATGGTATGCTGCGGCGTTTGCGGTTGAATACATTCTTAAAGGGCCCAGCGTGCGGCGCGGGCCGAATGACTCGCCGATCTCAAACCTGCGTTTGAATAAGGAGCCCAATAGGTCCGAGCCTGCTTTCAGCTCAGATTGGAATCTTATGTCAGACTTCGTTATCACCGCAGCTAAGCGCACGGCAATTGGAGGGTTTCAGGGGACTCTGAAAGACAGTTCGGCGGTTGACTTGGGCGTTGTTGCAACCAAGGCTATTTTGGCCGGACTTCCAGCCGAAGATATCGCGGATGTGATTGTCGGTAATGTTCTGCAGGCGGGCAACGGCATGAATCCAGGCCGTCAGATCGTTCTGAAATCCGGTCTTCCTGATCAGGTGACTGCGCAGACAATCAATCGTGTTTGCGGGAGTGGTCTGCAGGCAGTCGTATCGGCCGTGCAAGGGCTGCAATGTGGAGAGGGCAAGTTATACCTTGCTGGTGGCATTGAAAGCATGTCGAACGCACCCCATCTTCTGCCGCAGGCACGCGCCGGATATCGATATGGCTCTGGCGAACTGATCGACAGCATCCTGAGCGAGGGCCTGACCGATCCTACTCTCTGCTATGCGATGGGTGTTACAGCGGAGAATGTTGCGGAACAATGCGGGATCACTCGCGATGAGCAGGATGCTTTTGCGTTCGAAAGCCAGACACGCGCAGCGAAGGCATTGAAGGATGGAGTCTTCAACTCGGAAATTGTTCCGGTTCCCATTAAAACCAAGAAAGGCATCGTCGAGTTCACGACTGATGAGCATCCACGCCCGGATTCCACGCTGGAAATCCTGGCAAAGCTGAAACCGGCCTTCAAACCGAATGGGACAATTACGGCAGGAAACTCCAGCGGCCTGAATGATGGTGCGGCGATGCTGGCCGTGACCACCGGGGAGTACGCCAAAAGTCATGGACTACCCATGCTGGCGCGCATCCTCTCGTATGGTCTGGCCGGCACCTCCCCTGCAATCATGGGACTCGGTCCGGTGGCGGCAGTGCCGATCGCTTTAAAGAAGGCGGGCCTGACCTTGGGACAAATCGATCTCTTCGAATTGAACGAAGCATTTGCCGCGCAATCGATCGCTGTCGTCCGCAAGCTCAGTCTTGACCTCACCAGAGTCAACGTCAACGGTGGAGCAATCGCGCTTGGACATCCCATCGGCGCTTCGGGTGCTCGCGTGCTCGTAACGCTGGTTCATTCCCTAAGGAGGCTAGGAAAGCAGTATGGTGTTGCCAGCCTTTGTATTGGCGGGGGCATGGGAATCGCAATTGTAATTTCAGTTGAATGAAGGACCGTGTTATTTCATCCAGTTTCTGTTCGGAGCAGATCGATGCCAGTCTGCAGAGCATTCATTGGAGTTGCCACAATGCATTTTTCGGCAGGCACGCAGCTCGTTTCCGTCCTGACTGGTTATGACAATCGGGCATCTGTCGGTTTTGCTGAGACCCACGGAAGGCAAGAACGTGAATAAAGTAATCAACTCTCGGATGCTGTGGTTGCGGATCTGCGAGTCGGCACGATGGTCATGCTTGGCGGCTTCGGGCTTTGTGGCATTCCCGAGAATCTGATAGCTGCAGCGATCCGTAAAGGCCTCAAGGGGCTTCACGCCATCAGCAATAACATGGGCGTCGATGGATTCGGGATGGGCCTGATGCTTGAGGCTAGATTGATTGCCTCGCATATCGGAAGCTATGTAGGCGAAAACCGTATGCTCGAAAAGCTTGTAATTGCCGGCCAATTGGACCTTACTCTGATTCCGCAGGGCACGCTCGCCGAAAGGATTCGCGCCGGCGGTGCTGGGATTCCGGCTTTCTATGTGCCGGCCTGCGTCGGCACTGTTGTCGCCGATGGCAAGGAAGCTCGGGAAATAGACGGAAAGCCCTACCTGATGGAGCTCGCTTTGCCTGCTGACGTCTCGCGTGTCAAGGCCTGGAAAGTGGGCTGTCATGGCAATCTTGTCTACCGGAAAACAGCTCGCGATTTCAATCCTGCAATGGCCACAGCCGAGGATTTGACGATTGCTGAGGTTGAAGAGTTCGTTGAGCCGGGCCAGTTGGATCCGGATGAAATTGTGACTCCAGGTATCTATGTAAACAGAATTGTCGTGGGGCCGATGTTTAAGAAACCCATCGAGTCTCGCTTCATTGAGGAGTTCGCGCGGCGATGACAGGAAACGATGCAGTATCACAGGAATCTCCTTTTACGCTAACCGGCAAAAGCGCCATTGTGACAGGAGGCGGACGTGGGATTGGCAGGGCCCTCGTTCACCGGCTGGTGTCGGTGGGCGCCAATGTGCTCGTATGCGATTTGGATCAACAGGCATTGCAGGAGACCCAGGCGTCCGCCCGCAATTCTGAACGTGTCGCACTCATATGCGGCGACTTGATGGAGCCCGCTTTACCGCAGCAAATCGTGAATGCCGCCCTCGAAGCCTTCGGTTCGATCGACATTATTGTTAACTGCGCTGGCTTCAGTTGGGACAGCGTGATCCAGAAGACGTCTGACGAGCAGTTCCTGGCGATGTTAAACATCCACGTTGTGGCGCCCTTCCGTTTGCTGCGCGCAGCCTCCGATTATCTTCGTGCAACCGCCAAACGCGAGATTGCAGGCGGCCAACGCGTGATGCGCAAGGTCGTGAATATCACGTCTATTTCCGGGACGGATGGCAATCCCGGACAAGTAGCGTACTCCGCAGGCAAGGCCGGCGTTATCGGACTCACGAAGACACTGGCAAAGGAGTGGGGACGGTACAACATCAATGTGAACGCGGTTGGCTTTGGTATTATCCAGACTCGCATGTTGCAACCGCTTAAGCCTGGGGAAAAAATCAATGTGGGAGGGAGGGACATTCCGATCGGCGTCCAACCCGCGTTGCTCGATTCAATCGCAGCCGCGTGTCCGCTGGGACGCATTGGCACTCCCGAAGAGGCAGCGGGTGCGGTGCTTTTCTTTTGTTCTCCGTTATCGGACTTCGTTACCGGCGAAGTGCTGATCTGCAGCGGTGGCTATCATCTTTGATGTGGAAGCCTCGTCGCCCTTGCGGTTACGAACCCAGATGAGAAGCAACGGGCATGGAGATTGAAGTTGAACGGCAAAAGAGCTTATCGCACGATGGATCGCCCGGGAACTGAAGGACGGCTTCTATGTCAATCTTGGCGTCGGTCTGCCCACCACCATCGCGGCCTACGTACCGTCGGGAATCGAAGTCATTCCGCAATCAGAGGATGGCCTGCGGGGAATTGGCCCACCCCCACTTCCGGGCGAGGAAGATCCCGACCTGATCAATGTTGGTAAACAACCGGTGACCATCCTTCCCGGTTCCAGCTTCTTCGCGAACGATCAGTCTTTTTGCTATGATCCGCGGCAGGCATATGAACATGAGCATCCTGGGAGCCATGCAGGTTTCCTGCCGGGGCGACCTTGCCAACTGGACGATTCCCGGGAAGATGGTGAAGGGTATGGGTGGCGCGATGGATATTGTCGCGAGCGCCGCTCGTGTTATCGCCGCAATGGAGCACAATGCGAAAGACGGAGCCTTCAAGATTGTCAATGTGTGCTCGCTGCCGCTTACACGGAAACGCGTCGTTCATGACATCGTTACCAAACTAGGCTGGTTCCACGTGCCCGCCGAAAGACTTGTCATGCGGGAGATCGCTGAAGGCGTGACGAAAGATGCTGTAGAACACCAGACGGGATGCCAAGTGCACTTTTCTACTGACCTGCAGAATAATCTTCTAGAATCAGAGAAGCGCACATGATCGTATTCAGCCCGATCACCTTCAGTTGGCCGCCAAATAGATCGAGAACAATATCCTCCCGCGAGAAAGGTGTTCACGGGCCAAATCGCTTCTACTCTTTGAGTTTCACTGGAATTCAAGCGGATGCCAACGCCAGGAAGAACGCACAGGGAACGGAGAAAAAGCTGTGTGCGCTTGCAAATATCAGAAAGCGTTCACGGCCGTGATGAACTCCTGTTCATCCATGTATTCGATGCCGCACCAGTACACTGGCCAGTTCGTACTGGTGATAGGATTCCATTTCGCACTGGTGTAAGGATTCACCGTGTTGTTGCCGGAGTAGAATGCGCCCTGGTATTGCATCTTTGCCGCGTTTGATGCGATCAGCGCGGGAAACAGCTCCGCGAACGAAGTGGTGAGAGGGCCTTCGAGTTCATAGGCTTGTGAAAATGTGTAATAGCTGTTGAACGCGGCAGGCGTCACCAGTAGGTTGCAGTTCACAGCGGAGTAGTCGGTCGGAGCAAGGCTCACGCCATCCAAAGCAAAGATTTTGTAGGCGGGGTAATTGCCAAAGTACGGACTGATGCCCGCGGTAATTGCCAGCGCATTGCCCGGCGACATCAGCCGGAATTCGTCCATGTGCGTATGACCGGCAAGAGACATGGCAATGACACCGGGATACTTTTTAATGATGCCCATGAACTGTTCCTGATTGCTGTCAGCCCACATCATCGTGGCTGCCGTGATCTGGCCATTGTCATTGGCCGGAGTGCCGGTTGTACTCTCAACCGCGCCAGGAGGCGCATGCATCAGTAGCCACACCTTCTTGCCGGCCGAGCTGGCTTGGGAAAGTTGGGTATCGAACCAGGCAAATTGATCTGGAATCATGGTCTGCTCGACAGTAATACCTGGGGAAAGCGCGAACGTATTAAGTGCGACGATCATCAGATTCATTCCCGCGGGCTCTACCGAGTAGTATCCGCCATTGGTAATGGTGCTTATTACATCCGCCTGATTCCCTGACCCATTCAAAGCGAGCGTGTATAGCTGCTGCGCATTGTTGGTAAGAAAAACGGGGTCCGGCCCATCACCGGTATAGGAATCGCAGTTGCCCAGCGCGAAGTAGACAGGGATCGAGCCCACCGCTGCTCTGATCTGCTGCAAAACAAATGTGAGTGTCTTGTCGACAAACGCATTTACTTTGGTGCTTAGGATGTTCCCCGAATACGCCGAGTAAAACTGGTCCACGCCGTGGCCAAGAAAGTCACCTGTAAACAGGACCGCTGGACTGGTTCCCAGGTTCTGCTTGATGCTTGCGAGCGCCAGGGTGAGCAGCGCATAGTTGGTGTCGGCGCCGAGGGGGGAAGGCGCACTATTCGTCGTATTCAACGCGCCCCCAAAGATCGCCGGCCAATCGGAGGGATCCGCCGCATCAAGCTGTGCTACCAGCAACGTATTAGCCGCCGTTGTTACAGGATTCGGATATGTTCCATTTGGCAGAAACGGATCGATAAATGGCTGGAAATGCACATCGGAGAAAACAGGCACCGAGAAGTTATCCGATCCGTTAATCCTGTTGCCTCCGCTGCATCCGCCGAGGAGGCCGGCGCTTGCCAAGCCTGCCAGCTCAAGAAATGTACGACGTGAAAGTATGGGCACGATTACTTCTCCTTCTGCATAGTACAAGCGCCGAAATGTTCGTTAGACAGTTTCATCAGCACATGAGGCTTGTGCATCAGCAGCTTGAGCCGTTGCATTTACGATGAGGCATAGAACCGGGTTCGGCGAATGATGGGGCCTTATTTCTCATTTTGTATTCCCAATCTGGCACTGCGTCCCTTCTTCTTATCTCCTCGAAAAAAATCATGCGCTTTTTCTAAGAACCGCAACCAGACGATGGAATTCTGACTGTGCAGCCTCTTTGGCTCCGTCTTTTTACACGGACACAAACCGGCCAAGTCCAGTGCGATAAGCGAAAGGGTAGGTTCCATGCAGTCGATGCGTAGACTTGGGTTTTCTCTGACAGCAGTTCTGGTTTTTCTTTGCGGATGCGGACATGGCGGCAGTGCGCCAGCATTGATCACGCTCAGCTATTCTCAACCCGCGCCGGTCTACACCAAAGGTGTAGCCATCACCGCCGACACCCCGACCTCCAGCGGTGGAGTGTTGACCGTGTACAGCGTGAGTCCGGTGCTTCCCGCGGGTCTGATCCTGAACACCTCGACCGGAGTCATCAGTGGAACCCCTACGGTTGTGGCCGGCAACACCAGCTACGTGGTTACCGCCTACGGCTCGGACAGCAGCGCAACGGCCACTCTCTCCATCACGGTAAACGATCAGAAGCCCACTGCCCTCAGCTATGCCACTAACACGGCAACCTACATCGTCAATACGCCGATCACGGAAAACTTTCCGACCAATACGGGCGGAACGGTAATCTCCTACAGCGTGAATCCGGCCCTTCCGTCCGGCCTGAGCTTTAGTACATCCACGGGCATCATCAGCGGAACGCCCGTGGCATTGTCCTCCTTAACCAGCTATGTGGTAACGGCGACCAACACGGGTGGCAATGCGACGGCGACTCTGACGATCGCTGTGAATAACGCTCCCTCGACGGCTCTGGCAGCCCCGGCAGGTCTGGTCTATACTCCCGGCAATGCGATCTACACAGTGGGGGTACCGATACAGGAAAATGTTCCAACCAGCACTGGAGGGGCTCCCACAACTTATGTGAATGCGAGCGGTATCACGATTCCGGCGTACAGTATCAATCCTCCACTTCCTCCGCTGCAGAGCGGCCTCGGCCTGAGTATAAGCTCCGTGCCACCGCCCGGTTCTGTCGGTATTGACGCCACGGGTATCATTAGTGGGACGCCACTGGCTGCTTACGGTCCTACCACTTACACGGTCACCGCTTCCAATTCGTCGGGATACACCACAACCACATTCACTCTCACAGTGGCTAGCGCAACGACTCTGTCGAACTTTGGGTATACCACCCCCGCTCCGGTCTATCTCGCTGGTGTGCCGATTCCAGCCAACAAGCCGGTCATCACCAACAGTGGCGGGCCGGTTTCTTATTCTGTGAGCCCCGATCTCTCAACGATTGGCCTGAGCTTCGATACCAACACCGGTTACATCACCGGGACTCCATTGGCTACGGTTTCGCCTTCGATGAATAACCCTGCCATTCCTCCTCTGGCGGTTACGTCGAGTTATATTGTGACCGCGAACAGCGGAACGAGCACCATCTCGGCGCCAGTAGCCATCACAATCTATAACGCGCCCCAAGCAGTTCCGAATATGTCGCAATCGCTTACGCCGCTGGCAACCGCCGGCTCCAGCTTCCAGTTTCTCAATACCGGCATGATTGTGACCGATCCGTATGATCCGCATGTAGCCCCAGTGATCTGGCTGGCAGGGCAGGCGGTCAGCACCGCGATCAGTCCCGATAACAACACCCTGCTGGTTCTCACCAGCGGTTTCAATCGCGTTTTCCAGGGACCGTTCCCCATGTTTGACCCGGATATGTCGAATGAGTACGTCTTCATCTATGACATATCGAATCACTCACTGGTATTCAAGCAAACGCTCCCCATCCCCAACGCCTATCACGGCCTTGCCTGGGATCCGAGCAGCACGGCATTCTACGTCTCCGGCGGCATGGGCGATGCTCCCTTCGGCTCCGATCCCATTCCGTACCCCGTTCCCAATAATGGCGACAATATCCACATCGTTCAACTGCAACCCAACGGTTACTGGCAGGCGGTAGCCGAACTTGACCTGGGCCAGAATCTGCCCAGCAAAAATCCACCTCAGACAGTTGTCGAGGGCCACCCGTCGGGTAACGGCCTTCCGGTGCCGAATCGCTCATTTGCCTCGGTCAACTCCGCGGTCTTCGTACCACCGATGGCGGCTGGGCTGGCGATTTCCAGCGACGGCATGGTGCTGGTGGTTGCCAATTATTACAACGATTCGATCACGGCCTTTGAAGGAGGCTTGAGCGCCTGGATCAGCCAATGGGTATTGGAGCAGCCTCAGACTACGATGCAAGGAAGCCAAGGGACGTTGCAGGGAGCGGAACTTGATCTTCGTCCCGGCAAGGCCTCCACTCCACCTGCTACAGGCACGCCGGGCGGCGAGTATCCCTTCTGGGTGGTCATGAAGGGGAGCGCATTCGATGTAACCGCTTATGTATCCAGCCTGCGCGACCGCGAAATCGACGTGGTGAAGCTGTATTTGTGTCCCTCCACCCCGTCCCCGTTCGGATGTGTTTTGGACCCCTCGGTCGTAGCCCGTATTCCGGTCAAGGGCCAGCCCAACAAAATGGCGATTAACAAAGCCGGAACGCTGCTCTATGTTGCCGAGGACGAATCGGACACGGTGGACGTGATTGACCTCAACCCACAGGACATCGGCCCTCCCACCCAGAGCCAGCCCGCCACTGAGTACAAGGTAATTGAAAGCATTCCGGTTATTGCTCCGCCTGCGACGATGTCCACCTACTCGCTAACGCCCTATACCGGCGCCAACACCAACAGCGTGACGCTTTCGCCGGATGAGAATTTTCTCTACGTGACCAATGGCAATCTGAACGACGTCGCGGTGGTGCAGTTGAACAAGACCCCTCTGGGCGTCCCGACCAATCACGGCGACCATGTGATCGGCTTGATCCCGACCGGATGGTATCCGAACTCGATCAGTATCAGCGGCGATGGCGCCTGGGCGTATGTGGCCAATTCCAAGTCGCCGACCGGCCCGAATATCAACTGGTGCTATGTCTACGGGCCAACCGGTTATCCCACCTGCATGCCCGCGAATGAGTACAATCCGCAGATGACCAAAGCCGGATTGCTCAGCTTCCCGCTAGCCGGCCTCGCGGCGCAGCTTCCGGCTCTTACGGCGGATGTTGTGCAGAATAATCACTTCGCCACCGTTGAGTCTCCTACCGCTGCCGCCACCATGGCGGCTGTGCATAGCGGCATCCAGCACGTGATCTATATCCTCAAGGAAAACCGGACCTACGATCAGATTCTGGGCGATCTGGGACGTGGCAACGGCGATCCAGCCCTGACGTTGTTTGGCCAGGCGATTACGCCGAATGAGCATAACCTGGCGCAGCAATTCGTTACCCTCGACAACTTCCTCGCTACCGCCGAAACCAGCAACGACGGTTGGCCGTGGAGCACGTCAGCACGCGCACCCGACGTTATCGAGCATCAATTCCCGGTTAACTACGCGCAGCGTGGACTCAGCCTGGACTCGGAGGGCTTGAATCGCAGCGTGAATGTAGCGATTCCAACCCTGGCCCAGCGTCGGGCCTCCCAGCCGCTGATGCCCGGAGGGTTACTGGCGCTCACTGTACCGGACGGCGCGGATCTGTTGCCGGGCCAGGCCGACACAGCCGCGCCCGACGGACCGGACGATGAGATCAATACAGGCTACCTGTGGAACAACGCTCTGCGCGCGGGTCTCACGGTACACGACTATGGCTTCTTCGTCGATACAACCTGCTACAACGAGCCCGCTTGCCAGATTCCCTTGATCCATGATCCGTTCTCGACCGGCACCATCGTGGCGCCTTCTACCAACGTTGCCTTGACGCCATTCACCGATCCGTACTTCCGCGGCTTCGATCCCGGCTTTCCGGACTTCTATCGCTTCAAGGAGTGGGAGCGGGACTTCGACGCCAATTACGCAAAAGGCGGACTGCCGAATCTGACTCTGATTCGCTTCATGCACGATCACACCGGTAACTTCGCGACTGCCATCGACGGCGTGAATACTCCGGAACGCGATGTGGCCGATAACGACTACGCGGTCGGACTGGTGGTGCAGAAGATCGCCAACAGCCCGATATACAAGAACAACACGCTGATCTTTATTGTGGAAGATGACTCGCAGGATGGCGGCGATCATATCGACTCGCACCGCACCACGGCTCTCGTCGCGGGCGCTTATGTGAAGAATGCAGTTATCTCCACGGCATATACGACCCTTGATTTCATTCGCACCATGGAAGAGGTCATGGGCCTGCCGCCGATGAATCTGAATGACGCGCTGGCCTCGCCGATGGCTGACATCTTCAACACCACGCCGAGTCCATGGAGCTTTACCGCAATCCCCTCGGCGATTCTCTATTGCACGAGCCTGCCGCTGCCGGCTCCGGCACTGCCCTGCTTGAACCCGACGGCAAACGACGCACGATACTGGGCGCGAGTTACCAGGGGGATGGACTTCAGGGATGCAGATCGCGTCGATGACGACACCTTCAACCGCGTTCTCTGGAGGGGAATCATGGGCAACCGGCCTTATCCCTCCCGGCCGTCCGGCAAGGATTTACGCCAGAACCGCGACAAGCTGCTGGCGGATTACCAGCGCTCCCTCGCTCATAAAATTGCTCGTGCGCCAAAACCGGCAAGAGACTAAAACAAAGTGACCATCGCACCGGGACTCTTGCACAACGCAGGAGTTCCGGCGCGATTGGACCGATGCAGCCTGCTGGATCAACTGCGCTCTTCCGGCCGCTCGCATCTTCTGTCCCTCGCCAAAATACCGATCTGCTTTTAAGTCAGACAGATGGACAGCGGATACAGTTTAACTGCCCGTGTGTAAAGCTGGATCATCTCTTCCGACTGTAGATAGTCGTGCATCCGTGATTCTGCGAAAACCCCAGTATTGACGCACCTTTCTGCGCTAGGGTATCTGGGCTAATCCCAGGGGGTCGGGATATCCGGTTTGCAAGTTATTGAAAAATATGGTCGGGGAGAGAGGATTTGAACCTCCGACCCCCTGGTCCCGAACCAGTTTTCGCCTAATATTGAAATCTGTTGAAATTGAATGATTTTAACTGCTTTATATTGAATGCGTTGCGGCCATATCGTTGAAAGTTGTAGTTTTGAAGTGCTCCAGGATGCTTTGACCGCTACGATTTCGTCTACAGGGCAAGAAATTCTGATGAAGTTGCATGACGGTTCCCCGCTGGAGCCGCTGCTTGCATTTCTATCAATATGGAAATTGATAAAGTGGGTCTTTGCAGTTCTGGTCTTCTGCAAACAGGCTTGGAACACGCTCCTTTCCCCATATCTTTTGTCCAGCCTTCTTGGGATGTGTGCAAAAATATTCATTTCGTTCCTTGATGTACCGGTCAATGGCAACCGTCGCAGCCTCTACGGAAGGATAATCGCTGTTATGAATGATTGCCCTCGCCATTCCGCTGAATACCGACTCGATCACGTTTAGGAACTGCGCACAGGCGGGTAAAGGAGCTGTCTTCACTATCGGAAAGCCCTCCGCTGTTGCGTGCTGGTTGATTTCTTCCAGATGCGCGACCAAATCCTTCGATACGTGCCACGAGGCAGCGTCCCATGACAGATAGATCGTGCTGCACGTGCGGTACTGAGTCCGCAGGAGGTCGGCCATCCTAATCATTTCATTGGTGTTTTTCTTGCGCGAATAGAAATGGGTCACCTGATTTCTCGACAACTCAAGGGCCGCTGTGAGGATCATCCAACCCTTTGATTTCTGCCACTGCGGAACCATATATTGGTCGCCGGGAGCAACTTGCTTGACCCCTCCCTTTTGTTTGATGGCGAACGGTCCATATTCGTCAATCGAGAAAAATGCCTCATCCGATTTCAACTCAGAAAGAATCTTCTTGATAGCATCCACTTTGGCGCGGTAGTCGGGATCATTGCTCGTGAGAACGACTCGTGCGTGCCGCCACTTCCATCCAGCCTCTTTGATGATGGTATGAATGGTGCCACAACTGATTGCGTCGTTAAGTTCCTCGCCCAATACGCTTCGCAGATCAGCCATTCTCCAGGTCGTGCGGTTGATGCCGTGTGCCGCAGGCGGCGAATGAAGCAAAGCGAATACCGCGCTCTTTATGGACTCGTTGTTGGATTTCTTGTCGCTCCTTGGATTTCTGGCAAAGAGCGCTGACGTGCCGCCGCCCCGATACAGCCGCCAATAGCGAAACAGAGACCCATCCGAGATTTTGAGAAAGGAGCATATGGGAGCGGAACTGATGCCGCGCAAGTAGCCGAGCATTGCCATCGATCTATTTCGAATCGAAAGTGTTCCCTTGGTGGCCGACGAAAGGAGAACTTCCAACTCCGGCAGAGGAACGTCACTCATTTCTTTCGCTAAAACGTCGAGCGGCATGGCTCCTTGAAGAACGGCTCGCATCCATTGAAACACCTGATCTTCCGGTACGTGCTTTCGCTGGGGATGCTGAGATAGGCGGAAGGTGTCTGGAGCGCCCCGCGCCTCGATGAGCGGGGGCTTCTCATCTAGGAGTGGGGTGATTGCCGAATTTATACTCCATGCTCCCGCAGCGGTTTCAATGTGATATTGTTTCGGCTTCCCGGTCCTTTTGCTTTGTGATTTGCGACCATGATATGTGCCAGGATTGGCGGCGGTACGTGCGTCATGCACGTATTCCTGAACCATTGAATACCCGCCGGTATATCCATATTCTTCGCGGAGCCTTTTCAGAATACTCATGGCCGTGGTCTGCATCTTCTTTGGAAGCGCCGCCTCTTCTTTTGCGATCTGATCGATGATCCCGATCCACGGCCTCAGCGTCGGTCGAAGCGAATGCTTTTGTTGTTGAGAATCTTGTGGCAAGTGTGAGCAGGCGGAAGAAGGAGTTTCAGAATCTTCTGTACGGTGTTTCCGGACAGCGTGATCTGTATGGTTCCTGGAATGCGCGGATTGTCTCTTTTTGCAATTCGGGGACACCGCTTCATCCTCTTCCTGTTGAAAGTCGGCATGGGCAACCTCCTATATCGACGTAAGGGCTTTTTCTGCTTCTCGTGCGCATCATGGCAAAACCGCTATCCTATTCAAGAGCGAACTGGTTTGCAACCGTAATCGCTCCTCTGCTCTGGATTATGAACCCATGACGACGACAAATGGAACAATTGTTGGCACTATGACGATCCTTGAAGCGGCAACCCTTTGGTCGGACCCGCGCTGCGAGCAGTTGAAGCGCTGGGCTGAGACGTTTGGTGTCCGCCTACAGGATTTGCATCCCGGCCATGTCCGAACCTACCAACAAGATCGCGGCACGGAAGCCTCTGCATCTCAGGTTGATTCCGAAATTGACGCTCTCCTCACGTTGCTTGAGCAGATAGGGCTTGGAGACGATATCAAACGCTACTACCATCCGTTCAGCGAGACGGACGAACTCACAAAAGCTGAGATCAACACGCTTTCCGAACCCGTCCGCAAGTACATCGATAAATTATTGGAGGATATTTCAGACCTCAAGGCAGATAATGAACGAATGCGGAATCGTATCCGACGAACAAATTGGGGCAGAAGTCGATAGGAACATCGACAGTACCACCCACCGGGCCAACACAGCGGCTATATTCAACGTTACCAGTTTAATTTATTGAACATGGGTTACGTCATAAATGAAATGGGAATTGGCAACACCCTACGCGGCTGAGCGGACAGGCGTCAGTGGACGCACAATTTTCGCAAGAGCGCATTGTGCCATAATAGTCAGTAATTCCCTGAATCACACTGGAAATGCCATGCCCACATATATTGAAACCCTAGAAGAGTTCGCTCGGCTGCGAGATCACCTCCGTTTGTTGATGGACGACAAGCCAGAGGTTGCAATTGCTGAAGCCAGGCAGTTAGGCGAAAGTACGTTTTTTAGCATACTCAAAGCCGGAGTTCTGGTTGATGCAGGGGCAGCCTCAAAAGACAAAGATGCGATCACCGAAGGTATCGCCATATTCAGAACTCTCGCAGAGAAGAATCCATGTAACGGAAGAAGTCACTACAACCTCGCAAATGGGCTGATTGCTCTTACTGATGCGATTCCCCACAGCGACGCGGATTGGTATCTCACAACTGTGGAACAAAGGCGCGATGCGCGAAGGCATTTCGCTCTCGCCGGAGATTTGAGCGAGGACAGCGACACGGCTGCAAGATCGTACACAAATCTGGGCAATGCATTTGGGAAGGCTTTTCGCTGGAGTGAAGCCTACGATTCGTACAAAGCAGCACTGCTTCGCGATCCAACGAATGGTATTGCTCTTACGGGCGCAGCAAAGGTGCTCCTCAGATGCATTAAGAATCATGTTGGAGACGCCGATTCGCTGCGCGAAGTTGCGGCACGCTATCTGAGAACCGCAAAAGAACATCAATATCGTATTTCTGAGGTCGCCGGCCAGAGAGCACTTGAAGAACTTTCTAAGCTGTTGGAGCGCGATTTGCGCGGCGGTGAGATGCCCGACTTGACTGATGCGAGCCCTTACGAGAGATTTGTGGCTAAGAACCGATTGGCTCTTTCTCCGACAATTGAAGGGCTGGATATCAGCCTTTCAAGATGGGATTCGCTCAGGATTCTATCTATTATCGAGTCAACGGACTCACCGGCAGGTGCACCGATCATCTTTCCGATGTTCAACGTGATAAAGGCCGACTATCTTGCTGCACGTTACATCGCATTTCAAGCGCTTTCAGAGAACCTTCCGGAAAGCGGCCTGTATTCTGATACGTTGGACTACGCTCGTTATGGTATCGTTCCCTCCATGCTTACGCTCTCACAGCGCTCTTGTTTCGATTTGTTAGATAAGATTGCGGTTGCGACCACTGAGTATTTTCATCTCAATGACCCAAAACGGGAGATTTCATTTTCGACACGTTGGTTTGAGAAGTCAAAACCTGGAGTGCCACTTGAATGGCACCACTCGCTTGTCGATTTCGTCAAACGAGGCAACTATGCGCTAATCGCATTGGGTGAGTTGGCGTTGGATATGAGCAACCAAGGCGCATTGCGCCCAAAAAAAATCTACCGTGACGCATCTACTCATAGGTTCACCGTAATCCACGATATTGGCTGCACCCCACATCGACAGTCCAGCTACGTCGAACATTCCGGCATGAGCAAGTTTGCAGAGTATCTTCTTGAGACGCTGCGACTAACTCGTTCTGCGCTGCTTTATTTTGTGGAGATGATCGCAATTGAAGAAGCGATCAAGGAACGTACGCCCGGAATCCGTGTTCCGCTCATTATCCCAAACCATCATGACATAAGGGGAGATGATAGCCATTAAACTGGTTGTAAAATATGTGATCTGGATCAACCAAAGAGTTTTCCTTGTTGCACGATATGCAGATGCGCTGCCATGCTCTCAATCACGTGACGCGCTGGGATTTGAGCAAGCTCCTTCGGCTCTACCTTATGGAGACCACCGCCGTACACCCTCCCCTCGGAAAGCATCTGCGCAGGAGTAATGCACTGGAGCGCTCGAAACACATTGCCCTCAAGTTCCGGGTGGTGTTCTAGGGCATCTCGCAATTGTCCCTTCGGGTACAGCATGAGATACACGTTGTGGGCCGTCGCCTGTGAGCGGTTCCAGAGGAATCGAAAAGGGCTCTTGCGACTTCCCATGCGCCCCATATAGGTGCAAAGGAAAGGTGCGGGGGGGCGTTTCTCCTGGGAGTACCACGGCTCGCGGCGGCTCGTGAGATAGGAAGCATGGATGTTCTGTTCGCGCCCCTTTTGCAGGTATTCATAGAAGCGTGGCCAGGATGCCTTGATTGTGCTCTCTGGCTCAGCACAGTCGAGCAGATAGAGTTGGGAAGAGTCTGGCAATCCGTCAACAATATCCGCAGTCAAATGGCGCGGACCAGGAAGAATCGGCTTGAGGAACTCGCGCGGGATTTTCCAATGTTCAACTTCCGCTTCGGTCAGGATAAAAAAGTTGTTGGCACCGGTGGCAAGCCCGCGCTTGATGGCGAAAAGATCGCCGAGCGTCGGTTCCCCGTTGCGTTCGGCAGCCGCTCCCTCGGGAAACTGGGTCCATTTCCCCGAGTGAACTAGCGCTTCAAGCGGCACGAGCACTTCATTTGTCGAGGCTTCAATCGATCCCCCAAGCGAAAAACGAACGTGGTGCCCCGCTGGGGGTGGCGACTTCCGGAATACAACGACAGCGGACGATACCAGTGCATCAGTGAATTGCACGTCTGTTGGGCAGAAGCGATGAATATGGACGAGTGTGACCGACTCGGTGAGGTAACGCCGTAGCGTGACGCCGTAGTTAACGTCCATGAATTCGGAAGGAATGAGCCATGCGGCGAGGCCCCCGCCTTCCATCCAGTCATGGCAGAGCAACAGAAAATAGCAGTAGAGTCCGGCAAGCCCGCTAATGTCCATGCAGAGCGATTGCCCGAGCCGCGCCTTAAGGCGAGCCTTTTCAGTCACCGAAAGATGGTGATGCCGGACGTAGGGAGGGTTCGTAAGGACGAGCGTAAAGCGTTGATCGGGCTTGGGTTGCGCTGTGAAATCTCCCCGTACTACTTCCAGCCCAGATGTGGCCCACAGGGCACTGGCGCTCGTTGCGAAGAGCGGATCGAGTTCAACACCGACCGCCGATTCGACGCCATGCGGAGAAGATTCCTGGCAGAGAGCCGAGAAAAATGAGCCGGTGCCGACCGCCGGATCAAGAAACCGTACCGGCTCATTGCCTATCTGAGCCAACGCATACCGAACAATGCTCCTTGCGAGTTCCGGTGGGGTAGCAAACTGCCCCCACTTATTCCGCTCGGCAGCCGTCTTTCGCGCATCAAGACGCACCTGCTCGTGCAGGCGTTGTTCCTCAATGCGCTGTATCTCTTTTGTTTTCATAACGATTTCAGATGCCGAGTTGATCCAGGTCACCGATACGGTGTTCCCATATCCAGTCTATGCCTTCGGCGGCTTCATATCCAAGATACGCGGCATCGAAGTAGCCGCACAGGAACAGGGCAAATACGACCTGTTCATCGAACGTTGCCTTGAGTTGGCTGATCTTGATCGCTTCTTCTTTGCGCCGCTTGTTGACGTTCGTAAAATCTCCGGCGGACTTGGCTTCGATGAAGACTGGCAAGTGCGGCAACTTCGCGTGCTTGGGTTGGATGACGACATCGATGGGGATTTTGACGGTCTTCGTGTCGGTTTTGGACGGCGTTACAAGGACGTTCATTCGGAACGCAAAAGTGCCGGGTTCCATCTGGGTGATTGTGACGCCGGTTGCGTGCTCAATCTTCCGATAGCCGCGCTCAGTGAGGTAGGTCTCGATCAAAACAAGCTGGCGTTTCTCCTGGGCGTTGCGCACAATGGGGTCCGCCACCGCGCCACAGAGCCGATCGGCAACGATGGTGGACGAACGGTAACGCTCTTCTTTCGTAGGACGCCGACCTTCCGCAAGCCACGGAAAAATGTCCGCATCGCGCATTTGCAGGAGAATCGCGGTGATCCTTTCAAGATGGATATGAAGCAATTCGGGAGACAGACGCGGAGGAATCTTCCCCTCTTCCAAAGAGCCGACCAGATTCTTGCTGGAGTCTGCAAGCCCGATAAGCCGGTCACGTGCGAGCGGTGGACACGCGGACATTCTGAGCGTCGGGAGTATGGCGGGGTGGGCATGAAGTATCGCGGGGGTAATGGCCGTCAAATCCTCGGTCAAGAGGAGGCCATGCTCCACGCTCTCGACCGTCGTTTTGCGCGTGTCGCGGTAGGCCTTTGGAGCGAACTGCAAGAACCATTGATTGAACTGGTCTACAGAAGCCCGCGTATCAGCCTTCCAGAGATTGGGTTTGTCTGCGTTGATGGCCATGAGCTTTACTTTACCAGCCGGTGTAGAGAATGCAACCCAAGGGAACACCTACCGTATTTTCTGAAATGCGAGGCAGTCAGATCAAAAGCCACGCTATCCTATCGGCACTGAGTGAATTGAGGCATTTGGGCCACGTGGTGGATATGTGTCATAGCCTGCATTGCTACAACTCCGACGAATCACTTTGGCAAAGCCACTGGAAAGCCAACAGGAACCGCCGGTAGCGTCGTGCCAAAGAAATAGTGCACTCCTCGAATCACATCACCATCGACTAACATGGAACGCTCTTGTTCCTCCATTTCTTCCGGATGACACCAGCGGAATCGCCGAACAGAATTATGCAGTTTGAGTTCGCAGTCAATATGTACCATCCACTTTGGCGCGGACTTCATGTGAACCGTGCAGAATTCAAATATATACAGCACCAATTCTGAATACCCCGGGTCGGGTTTAACGCTTACGACAAATTGATGGCCGAGGCTCTTTACTTCGATTGTGCTCGGATCGATTCCAAAAAAGCTGGCGATATCTATAGCGTTCTCGCTTTGACGCATGTCTTCATTTTCACCGGGCCTTCTATGTCTGAACGGCAACATGAATGCCCGCCAACCCGAAACGGGTTTACCACTAAAATAGTTGAATAGGCATGGACGGCCTAATTTGTCGTTCGATCTGAGCAGGAAAATATCGAGGTGCATGATTCGCGGCGGCAAGACTCCGAATGGCGAGAACGTACTAGCCAGTCGCTTCCGATCTACATCTGGAGTGAGCCTCCATATGGGGTTGATGACCGCTTCCGTGGAAAGCGTCATCACTTGTGGATAGTCCTCTGATGTTAGCACTCGCGCAATAGACTGTTTGATTTTTGATGATACCCCCAGTTCGTCTATACGTGCACGCAGAGAAGCTGGAAGGCTGTCAGATCCATCTGGTTGGATGTCGTCTGGAATTGTTTGTGGTAAGTCTCCTAGTCGGAACGCCGAATCGGAGGTGAGCATACCAACGAACTTATATCCGCCCGTTCCCTGCGGATCACGTTTCTTGGGAACATTCTTTATATAGGCGTGGAATTCAGTCTCTCCCATCAAGCCGGACAATTCGCTCAGATATTTTGTGAGTAGTCGGTGTTTGTCAATTATCTCCGGCTGAGAGGATAAGGTATCAGAAAGACAAGCATCAGTGCACCGAACAATCTCTGGCCGTTTTTCGATAAGGCACTTAAGAATTGAGTAATGTCTACTTTCAAACGGCAGAACGACGTTCTCCTTCTTAACCGTCAGCGCGACCGAATCAAATATGAAGGGGCCGAACTGAAGGAAGCGATGCTGTTGATCGTCATGCATTATCCAGCTCCTCCCCGAATACGTGGACAAATTCCGGACAAAAAGCGGAGTTCTTTGAACTGGCAAAACTTGGTACGTTCATGCTACTACAATCCGCCGCCACAGAGAAAAACCCGGGGGTTGGCGCCCCCGGGGTATTCACTCACATGGTGAGCGGTCAGGAGCATACGTCACTATGCGCCCAACCGACACAACACGAGCTATTCTCGCTTCCGAATCCCCGAACATTACCGCAACTGATTTGGTATGTCAAACCCAGTCACGAGGGCAAAGGGTCATCCTATGGATCGGCTCACACACGGCTCTTGATGACCAGCTTGCGGGCCTTCGAGACAGACGATCCGTACAGCCCTGCGTCTACACTTCATACGCCATGCCGCCAGCAGAACTGCTGTCGAATGCTGCTGCCGTATTCGTCTACGAAGTTGAAATTCCCGAAAGGCTCCAACAATTGAAAGCCTGCTGCGAGCATCAGCGCCGATACGGCGGGATTCAATTGATCTTTGGTCTTTCGTGTCGCCTTCAGTTCGATGACACACCAAAGCGTGTGATAGACACCGGTGCCCAGTTTCTTCCGCTATTTGCTGCGGCGTGATTGAGTCGGTCACGACCGTTGGAGGCGCGTCACCATGCAGTATGGCAATCTCGATCTTGCGTTGCTCTATTACGATCTGGCGATGTACCATATCGAATCGGTGCGTCGTGGCAAGGTGAGGCTTGTCCTTGTGCATGAGTGTAAGGATACCCGGTTACCTGGGCGTTGTGTCTCCGGGGAGAGAATACTGTCTGCTTGGCTAGTCCACGAGGGACACCCTTACTGGTTGCCGTTATCAACAACCCATCTAGTCCTATTGGACTTCTTGGCGCGGCATAACGGCATTTCATTGAACGCAGAGCAAATACAAGAGCGTCTACAAAGCGAGCTGTTTTATATCCATCTGGCCCGTGCGCGGTCGAGCCGGACAGCGGTACGGCAACAGGTGCATCGTATTCGCGCCTGCATGGCGCAATGCTTTGCAGAGGCGCATCTGGACATTGACCCGGAAGACGTTCTCCGTTCCGAGCCGACCAGCACGCGAGAGAAGACATACAGGCTCGTCGCGAACGTAAGCTGGGAACATTGATATAGGTTGTTGGCTGCTTACCCATTCGATTCTGAGTTGGACGACTTCAATTACAGCAACTTTACCGCACCCGCGCATTCCGGGCGCGTGCCGCCGGTGGCTCTGGATTGCGCAAGAACTGTTCGACCGTCTGGAACACGACGGATGGGCTGGTTTCGAGCGCCTTGGACAGCTTGAAGATGACCCCCAGGCACGGTTCCTTTTCCCCTCGCTCAATCTGGCTCAGGAAGCTCCGGTCAATGTCGCTTCGGAATGACAACTCTTCCTGAGAAAAATCTTTCTCGATGCGCAGGGAGTACAACGCGCGCCCGAAGGCGACCGAAGTAGCTGATTTTCCAGCACTTTTCCTTGACTTTAAGGTGTGTTCCATTCTCCTTTCATTTTTTCTCTTGTTGTCTATAGCCGCCAGAGTCTATAGTCTACCGAGGTATGCCTATAGACGACATACTCTCGACCGCATTGCCGTCGAAGCCCGGATGCCGCCTCACACCCTGTCTGGCAGGTGGGAGAACTACCGCCGCAGACTTTCAGGGTTGGGGGTTATAGAAGTTCATCCGCACCAGGACACAGTGAAACGCCAGGAGCGAGGGATCAATGACACGCCTTGCAATGCAGTCCAGCAGCTTCTATGTCGCGAATAACGCAGTAGATGATCGATCTTCCTTCAGACATCTTCTTGCAAGCCACAGCCGCACACAGTGCTCGCCAAGGATTCTTCTCGCCATCTGTCTCCTTATAGGCACAGGATTTCTCTCGGGTTGCGGCGGGGGGAGTGGCGGCGGCGGCACTCCTCCGGTATCCCCCACCATCACCTCGGTTAACGCCTCCTGCTTGCCAACTTCCATCACCACTACGCAAACCAGCACCTGCACCGCGACTGTTTATGGAACGGGTAGCTATAATTCCGGCGTCTCCTGGACGGCAACCGGTGGAACGGTAACGAGCGCGGGAGTTTTCACCCCCTCCGCCACGGGAACCGCGACGATCACCGCGACCTCGACCGAGGATTCCACCAAATCCGGCTCGACAAATGTGGCAGTGAGTGTACCGCCTACGATTACTTCGGTGGCAGTGGTCTGCTCCCCGACGACGCTAATTCTGCGGAGTGGAACGACCTCGGTATGCTCGGCAACAGTGCAAGGCACAGGGTCATTCAGTTCTGCCGTAACGTGGTCGGCAGCAAGCGGTTCAATTACATCATCGGGAACCTTTACGCCAGCCAGCGGTGGCGCTGTTACGATCACGGCTATCTCTACGGGGGACATAACCAAATCCGGTCACGCCGTCGTGACCGTCCTGGTTCCACCCTCCAGTGCGAATTTCAAAATTGTTGGCCCCGGAGGAGGTCACATCACGTATGCTCTAGACCCATCCTCACCTGGAAGGCTTTATGCTTCCGCCTACCAATCCGGGTTATACAAAAGCACCGACAGCGGGGCTAGCTGGGAACCATTTGCGACAAATCAGTCATTTCCCTTTTATGGCGGACTTGCCGGAGTTTCAGTGAATGGAACGATATATGTCCAAGACCCCACTGATGGCACCGTCTACAATTCCGCGGATCAAGGAACTACTTGGACTCATATCGTCTCACCCTCCGCCAACTCTGTTTCGGCGCTAACACTGGACCCATTGAATGCCAGCGTTCTTTACGCGACAGACTCAAGTGGAGCCATTTACAGATCGAAGAACACTGCATCGACCTGGACCCTGCTGAGTCTTCCAGGTTTTTGTGCAAGCACATCACTGTTTCCCGACTCATCGACGGAAGGAAAACTGTACTTCGAATCCTCCTGTACCGGCCTCTACGTATCCAATGATTTTGGAAATACATTTTCTCTTTTAACAGGCGCAGCGAACGTCGGAGCGATCACGTTTAGTTTCTTTGTACAGGCCCCGAGCAATCCTCATCGTATCTATGCTGGCGGACCGACAAACAACCCCTACATTTCATATTTGTATATCAGTTCGGATGGTGGCGCCACTTGGTCTGAGAGTGTCGAACCCCTCGGTTATTCGGGTGCATCTATAGCAATCAATCCCGCAAATGATGATCAAGCATACCTCCTTGGAAATCAACTATATGGCCCACCGACTATACCCAATGGCCCCAATTCATGGGCCGCTAGGATCATGGCAACAACTACCGATGGAGGGAAAACATGGTCACAGGGAACATACCCCAGTCTTCAGCCAGTGGTTGGCGCAGCCAATGGAGGATACAATGGCTATTCATTGCAGTGGATCGCTGCCTCCTCTAACCTACTTGGGGTGATCGCCGAACATCTTTGGCGTATCCCGCTCGATGGATCGGCATGGACGGAGTCGGATCAAGGCCTGACAGGAAATTTCGGCTTTCAAGTTGCGGTGGACCCGAGCGTACCAACCACACTTTACTTGGCCGCGGGTAATGGTTCAGGTATTAGTAAGAGTACAAACGGCGGAAAAACCTGGAAGACCACATTTAATGTTGACGCTGATTCTATCGCCGTTGATCCCTTTAATTCAAGACATTTATTGGCAGGTGTCGATACATCTGCTGACCCATTAAGTTCGAACAATAGCGAACTGCAAGTCTCCAATGATGGCGGCGTAACATGGGCAGACGGGCCGCTGACACTATACTTAAATTCCACTCCCACAACAATTGTCTTTGATCCAGTGACTTCCAAGACGATATATATCGCTTCAAGATATGCCGGCGTATCTAAATCTATCGATGGCGGTGTCACCTGGTCATCCATCGTCAATGGCCTCAGCTCGCTATCCGCCAAGGAGGTATATTCTCTCGCCATTGACCCATCGAACTCGCAGATTCTTATCGCGGGAACGCTGGCCGGAACTTACAAATCCACGGATGGGGGTGTGAGTTGGGCTTTGAAAGACCAAACGCAAGTAGCGATTTCGATAGCGTTTGATCCAAACCATCCCGGCTACGTTTATCAAGCTGATAACTATCTGCTAAAATCTACCGATCACGGGGATACGTGGACAAAGGTTGTGCTAGCAGGAGCCAACTTGCAAAGTAATTCATCCACGACCGTAATAGTAGACCCAGAATACGCGGACAACATCTTTCTAACAGGGTATTCCCAAACTGGTACTGGACTTTTTCTAGGACTTGTTGGATGGTCACCCGACGGTGGCACAACTTGGGTATGGCTTCCTGATAACCTGCCCCAGGTAGCTATGCCAAATAGCTGGAGCTTATCTGTCATCGCTAAAAGTTCACCCGAGGTTCTCTATATGCCGAGTTCGTCGGTCGGGGTATTGGCGTTGACTTTACCGCATTGAATGGCTGTGTGCAACAGGTCTCAATCCTGAGGCCTGCGGGATTCTGCATCAGTTAGAAATTGCTGTACGGCCTTAGCATCTCCCTCCGATGCGAAGTAGGCCAGTCCCGTTGCGGCAGCATCGAAATACTGCGTTCTCCTATCTTCAGGCATCCACGGCTTGCGCTTGCGCGGCACATACCATGTAAATGCGGGATAACAGGCAGCGAGCAGCACGGCGATTTTGTGCTTCGTGGGTTTGCAATGCGGTTGAAATGCCTCATCGATGAACCGTTTGTCGATGAATACGATAGGAACGGAGAGGTTCCTTGCTTTGGCACGGATGCTTTTGATCGCTGCCCTCGAAGCCGGAGTGTCCCTACTGCTGCCTGCTTGGACTGTTCGCAGAACGATGACATTGGGCTGAAATTTGCGCACAAGCGTTTCGACGCGGCCCGCCTGGAATCCGCTGTGGGTCGATCTGCTCACACTGAAATCAAGCAGTTGCATGGAACCTTCAAAAACAGCGTATGCAAGAGTCTTGGAGTGAACATCCAGAGATACTATGCGTTTTTCACGTGAATGGTGGTACATGGATTAGGTGAGGGTTAGGCGCGACGCGAGGTGAGCCATTCCAGTTTACGTGCGGTGGGGGTTGCCTCCCTCCCACGGGCATCGCGCTGTTCAAGAGACCTTTTGAAATCACTGATCCGCTCTTCGACCACGTACTCAACGGTATCGCGCAGACCAAAGAAGATTTCTCCGACCGGGGCCTGGAAAATGATCTCGTATGCGAGCGCATTCAAGAAGGGCGGCAAAGAGCGGAATCGCTCATGTCGTGCGACCGCACCTTCGTCAACATAGCCGAGGAGCATGGCAAGTTCGCGTTGGGTGAGGCTGGCTTTGCGGCGCGCAACATAGATGCGGTTGGGAATAAGTTTTGATTGTTGTGGCATGGATGGTAATAATTATTTTCAAAGTACGACGTTTTTATTTTTAGCGTACCAAGCCATGCTCCCACGCCATAGATACACAAACCGGATTGGCGAGCCAGGTTCTGTGGAAAACGACTACAACTCATCCCCAGACTGTTGACATTTCGCTTGAGCTCCGTACTGTTAATACCAATGGCACGGGCCACTAACCGCACCATGCCACATCCCTCTTACCAACGCAGGTCTGTGCATCTTTTTCCCCACGATTTGTTCGGGTACCTTTGGCGGGATGCAATTTACCGATTCCGACCTACAAGAATTTATAGCAATCTGGAAAGAGGAGTTTCACGAGACAATCACGGAGGCGGATGCCCGGATCGCGGCAACGTCACTTATGGAACTGTGTTCGGTGTTTGTTTCACAAGAGGAGGACTGATAACCCATGCAACGCACTCATGAAATACTTTTTG
This sequence comes from Occallatibacter sp., assembly GCA_050011175.1. GTDB lineage: Bacteria > Acidobacteriota > Terriglobia > Terriglobales > Acidobacteriaceae > Telmatobacter. Next base: position 113,458 of record JBEKJR010000001.1, on the reverse strand, counting down.
TACTGCCGTAAATCAAGCGAGGACGAGGACCGTCAGGTGCTCTCCATCGAGTCCCAGCGCCAGGAGATGGAGCGGTTGTCCGCCGGATGGCGGGATGTTGAGATCGTGGAGGTTCTTGAGGAATCTTTCAGCGCAAAAGCTCCGGGCCGTCCGGTATTTGACGCGATGCTCAAAAGAATCGCCGCCGGACAGGCGGACGGCATCATCGCGTGGCACCCGGACCGTCTGGCGCGGAATTCCATAGACGGCGGGCGCATTATTTATCTCTTGGACACCAAGGGTCTGAAGGACCTTCGCTTTGCTACATTCAGCTTTGAGAACAACTCTCAGGGCAAGTTCATGCTCTCGATCATCTTCGGGTATTCCAAATACTACGTCGATTCCTTGAGCGAAAACGTCCGTCGGGGGAATCGGACGAAATTGCAGCACGGGTGGCTTCCGAACATTGCTCCATTGGGCTATTTGAACGACAAAGAGACTCGGACGATTGTCATCGATCCCGAGCGTTTCCCCTTGGTCCAGCGGATGTGGCAACTCATGGCAACCGGGGCTTACTCGCCGCGCCGCATTTGGGAGATGGCAACGGAAGACTGGGGCTTGCGCACTGTAAAGCGAAAGCGGATCGGCGGAAAGCCGCCGTCTTTGAGTTCCACCTATCGTATACTCACCAATCCCTTTTATGCCGGGATTCTCGAACGGGAAGGAAAGACGTATCCAGGAAAACATCCAGCCGCCGTTACCATCGAGGAATTCGAGCACGTCCAGCATCTTCTCGGACGCCCAGGACGACCGCGCAAGACGCGCTCCTTTGCCTACACCGGCATGATCCGATGCGGCGAATGCGGATTCATGGTCACGGGGGAAGAGAAGGTCAATCGACATGGAACTCATTACACTTATTACCATTGCAGCAAACGCCGCCTCGACCGCCATTGCTCCCAGCCGTACCTTTCGCTCGAAAACATTGAAGCGCAGATTGCCACGTTTCTCGGTGAGATCACTCTGCCGGACCGGTTCCAGCAATGGGCGACGCACCGCCTCGAACGTACCATGAAGCAGAAACGGCAGGATTACGCGGCGCAAAAAGATTCTCTTCTCCGCGCGCAGGCTGCATCGACGAGAGAGTTGGAGAACCTGACGAAACTTCGGATTCGTGACTTGCTCTCCGATGAGGAATACGTCAAAGAGCGACAGGAACTAGAACGGAAGCAGATTGGGTTCAACCAAAAGCTCAGTGCGCTTACACAACAAGCAGAACGGTTCGCACCCTCTGCGAGCATTGTTTCTTTCAACCACAGCTTGATTTCTCGCTTTCAAGCGGGCAATCTGCAACGCAGGCGCATGATTCTCACAACGGTCGGTTCGAACCTTGTTCTAAAAGATAAAAAACTCAACATTGACGCACGTAAACCGTTCCGTCGCTGGGCAGATTCACCAAATATTTCCGACTTGCGGGCCTTCGTGAGGGATGTTCGCACCCTTGTCGAGGAGGATGGCGCAGAAATCCATGCGCTCATGCAGAGTATCCGCGAGATCATGGGTTCGTCTTCTGGAGACAATCCCTCACGAATATATGACCCGCTCAATCATTGTAAAGATTGAACCCCATCTGAAAAGATACCTTGATCTTGCATCCCGTACCGGCTCTTGCCATCTTTTGTTTTATAGCCTTGCGCGTAGGATGGAAGCGGGCCGTTCGACGGGTGTTAGCCACGCGAGGAGCAAAGGTGGCTAAGGCGCAACTATTCTCCTTCGGTTGCGACATTACTCCCCGTGCTCGGAAAGGACGAACGGCCCACCTTTCATTCATAGAGGTTCCCCTGTCTTACTGTGCGATTGTAAAAGTCCTCCGGTCGTAATGCCCGTCGCTGTATGACATGGCATACCCGGCGCGCCGCGCCGGTAAATGCCATCTTTTCTTTCTTCACGCGAGCTTTATGATGACCTGACGCTTCGATGCCATAAAGGTCGAGTCGAAGTGAAAAGAATCATCTTCACGCCAGAACATGACAGGACCGCTTTCCTATATCGGCGGCAAGCGCGCCATCGCCAAACAGATCATCGCCCTCTTCCCGGAACATACGACATACGTTGAAGCCTTCGCCGGAGGAGCGCAAGTGTTTTTCCGCAAAGAGCCGTCCGAGGTCGAAGTATTGAACGATCTCGACGGCGAGGTCGTCAATTTCTACCGGGTCTGCCAACAGCATTATGAGGAACTGATCCGATACTTCCGCTTCATGGTCATGAGCCGCGCATGGCATGGACTCCTCAAGTCTACCGACCCGAAGATGCTCACCGACATCCAGCGCGCGGCCCGGTACTTGTACCTCCTCAAGAACTGCTACGCAGGACTGGTCCGCAACCTGGACTATAGCTGTAGCGTGACGCAACCGCCGAGCTTCAACTTGGAACGCTTGCCAGAGAACATCGAGCAAGCCCACAAACGGCTGGTGCGCGTCCAGATCGAATCGTTGCCATACGAGGAAATTCTCAAGCGGTACGAACGTCCCGCGACACTCTTCTACCTCGATCCGCCATACTATGGACGCAAGCTCTACAACTATAACTTCGAACCGGAAGACTTCGCTAAACTCGCCGAGCGGTTGAAGACATTACAGGGTAAGTTCCTGCTGTCATTGAACGACGTGCCGCAGGTCCGTGCGCTCTTTGGCGATTTCGTGATCCGCGATATTGACCTCCACTACACTGCGCAAAAATTGGCCGGACGCCGGTACAAGGAACTCATCATCACGAACTACTGAAGTTCCCTTCAGTGCAACAACAAAAACTATTTTTGCGAAATCAAGTCGTTGTATTTCTGCGTACTAGCGGCACACTGCACTGGTTTTGTCACCGATATTCTCACCCCGCCCGCCACAATCCATCACATATGCTCGACTTCATCGAAAAACTCATGACTTCACTCTGGAACCACCTGCAAGGGCGGCGTGGCAAAGGGGAACAAAGCGGCATTGCTCTCGGCTTCTCTGTCGCCGATGATGCGGTGACGCGGCGACGTATGGGCCTCAGTCATACCAGGCGCACGATGCACATTGCGGTGCTCGGCAAGACGGGCAGCGGGAAAAGTTCACTCCTTCGTTTCATGGCCCAGCAAGACATCCAAGCGGGACGCGGGTTTGTCTACTTCGATCAGCACGGCGATACCACGCCATTTCTCTTAAGCACCATCGCCGCAGAGGAATCGAAGCGTGAGCAGGAATTGCACGAGAAGCTGATCGTGGTCGCACCCGCTGACACGGAGTTCTCTGTCGGTCTCAATCCTCTTGAACAGGCGGAGGTGAGCTTCGTTCGCGTAGCGGAATTCGCGCAGGTATTGAAACGCCGCTGGGGGTTGGAGCACTTTGGGGCGCGTACCGACGAACTGCTGCGGAATACCTTGTTCGTGCTCTCCGCAAACGGCCTCACGCTCTTGGAACTCGCACCGCTCTTGACACACTCCGACTTCCGCGCCAGTTGCCTCAAGAAGACGCCGAACATCGAAGTGCGCCAGTACTTCGAGTCGCGCTACAACCAGGCGAGTGAGCCGATGCAGGCGACGATGCGCGAACCAATTCTGAACAAGACATCGGCGTTCACCGCCGATCCAAGTTTCCGCCATATCGTGGGTCAGCCGCAGTCCACCTTCTCCGTTACCGAGGCGATGGACCAAGGCCATTGGATCATTGCAAATTTGGAAAAAGGCAAGCTGGGCGAGCAGTCGCTCACGCTTGGCAGCCTGCTCTTCACCATCGTGAAGAATGCGCTCTTCTCCCGAACGAAGCGAAGCCTCTTCACCGTGTACGTGGATGAGGTACAGAACTTTCTCGCCTACGACACAGGCATCGAAACCGTGCTCTCGGAGGCCCGCAAGTTCGGCATTTCGGTGGTCAGCGCCAACCAATACCTCAGTCAGTACCCTGACGAAATGCGCGCGGCCATACTCTCGGTCGGTACGCATATCTTTTTCCAGTTGTCGCCCGTGGACGCCACGCAGATCGCACAGGCGCTTGACGGCGGTAAGTATCTCGCGGAGCGGCTCAAGAATCTTCCGCCTCGGCAATTTGTCGTGAAGAGCGGTGCCGACCACTGGGCTCAGGGTTGTACGCCGAACGTCGTGGACCCGCAGGTGAGTTTCTCTGATCTCCTGAACCGCGCTCGCGTCCATCGCGGACGCCCTCGCGCAGAGGTCGAGTTGGAGATCGAACGGCGTCATGCGGCGCTCACGCGGACAACCGACGAGGTGCTGAATGAGTGGGAATGACGGTGGGAAGAGAGGAATGATGCTCCAGCCGCGCGACCTGCATTTGTTGCGGGAACTCTCGGTGATGTGCGTCGTTGACCGTGAGCAGGTAAAGATCGTGGCCGGATTCGGTTCGACCACGCGGGCGAACGCTAGGTTGCTGGCGCTCACCCGCACAGGATTGCTCAAGAGATTCTTTCTCGGCTCAGGCGGCGGAAGGAAGGCGCTTTACACTCTCTCGCCGAAGGGCGCACTGGCAGCCGACGTTCCCTGTCGTGGTCCGCGGCGTCCGCAGGATGCGTTGCTCGTCGCCGACTACTTCGTGGGTCATCAACTCGCCGTTAACGGCATCTACTGCGCGTTGAAGTATGGAACCATCCCGATTCCGCAGGTCTCCTTCATCAACTGGCTCACATTCCACGAGCCGGTGGCTCCTGGAATCAGCCTCATTCCCGATGGCTACGTCGAGTTTGCGACTCCCATCGGCATCGCCGCTTGTTTTCTGGAGGTTGACCTTGGCCATGAATCGCTCGCGGTATGGAAAAGAAAGATTCAGCACTATGTGCAACTCGCACTCTCAGGTAAATACCGGACGCAATTCAAGCATGAACGCTTTCGGGTTCTCATTGTAGCGAACTCCGAACGGCGGCTGCATTCAATCAGAAAGGCAGTTTCCGAGATCACGCAAAAGATTTTCTGGTTCGCAACGTTTGAATCCGCCCATAACCGATTCTTTGCTCCCGTGTGGTTCCGGCCAGCCGACAACAAACCAACAACACTTTTTGAGACAACCCCATGAAGTATTGCTATCAATGCGGAAAGATGACGGCGGGTGAACCGTTCTTTTGTGCCACGTGCGGAAGAACCTATGACGTGAAGCTCTGCCCGCGCCTGCACATGAATCCGCGCGGCGTGGAAATTTGCTCGAAGTGCGGCAGTCGCGATCTGTCCACGCCACAGCCGAAGATTCCGATGAGCTGGCGATTGCTTGCCATCGTTGCGCGGCTCGGACTGGGACTCGTGCTCTTCTATGCGTCCCTCTGCCTCGTCATAGCCCTCATCCGTACCCCGGAGGTACAGAACGTCCTGGTCGTCTTTGGGTTGCTTTTGGCCAGCCTCTGGTGGTTCTGGTGCAAATTGCCCGATTGGCTTCAGGAAGCGCTCCGTGCGCTCTGGAGGCGGAAGGAGAACAAAAATGACTAGGCGAGAGAGAGCATTGTCGGGTTTCGCGGAACGCGGAAACACATTGCAAATCAAAGGGTTTCCGTCTGCAAGCTACGGGCAGAGCTGCCCGCAGCAATACCCGCAGGCGACGGGGTGCGGAAACGAGCCGTTAGGCGCGCCGCTCTCCATCCGCGAGGTTGCGCAACTCATCGGCTGCTCGGCCTGGACGGTACGGCAAAGCTACCTGCCGCAGGGGTTGCCGCATCTGCGCTCCGGCCCGCGTAGCAAGCTGATCTTCTTCCGCGACCAGATCGTCCGCTGGATTCTTGAACACCAACAGAAAGGAGGAAAACACAAATGAGTCTCTACAAGCGAGGCAACGTGTACTGGACGGCGCTCTGGAACGAAGGCGAGCGCACGATGCGCTCGCTTGAGACCTCGAACCGCCGCCAGGCCGAGACGTTGGAACAGCGATTGCGCGATGAATTGCACACGAAGCGGTTCCAACTCCCGAACTTCAAACCTGAGATGCCCTTCGGCGAACTCTATGCGCGATTTCTTGCAGAGGGAGAGGTCAAAGCATACCACCGGGACCGCGCGAAGATGCTCTTACCGTTCTTCTCCGAGACGCCCATCGGGACGATCACGAAGAACGACATCGCGCGTTACCGCAAGTACCGCCATGAAGAACATCGGCGGAAGTCGAAGCAGTCGGACACAAAACCGCTCTCTGAAACCACCGTCAACCGGGACATCGAAGTCATCCGCCATCTGCTCTTTTGGGCGGCTGATGAAGGATTCATCCCCGCAAACCCCATCGCCCGCATTCGTATGGTGCGGGAACGCGGTAAGCGCCGCCCGGTGGTGTCGGTGGCAGATGAGATCAAACTTCTCGCCGCCTGCTCCGAGCATCTTTGGCCCATCGTCGTCGCAGCACTCGACACCGGGATGCGGCGGGGAGAATTGCTCACAGAGCTTTGGGAGCACGTGGACTTTGACCGCAACTTGCTCTCGGTGAGCCACTCGAAAACCGCCGAGGGGGAACACAGGCCGATCCCGCTTACAAGCCGCGTCCGCGCAATGCTCACCCTGCATCGGAAGCCGTCGGGGTTGATCTTCACCTATGAAGGCAAGCCCATCCGCCGTCCGAAGACGGGTTGGACCGGTGCACTGCGCCGCGCAGGGCTGCCGCACTTCCGCTTCCACGATCTCCGCCACACCTTCAACTCGCGTCTGGTCGAGGCGGGCGTGATCGCAGACGTGCGCAAGGAACTGATGGGACACAGCCGGGGCGGAGACGTGCATTCGCTCTATACCCACATCGACATCCCCGTGCTGCGCGAGGCGATCCACCGCCTCGATCAGTGGTACGCGGAAAAGGTGCGATCACTCGGCACCGTCCACAACCTAGGGGAGGAATCTTCTCTTCCCCACAACGATCACGAAAAACCAACCGAATCGAGAGATGAACCATATGACGGAAACCAACGCGCACTCCCAACCCCATGACCCGGATGAGGCAATCCGTGAACGCATTCTCGTCCGGGCTAAAACCGTGAACGCCAAGATTCTGGCACGGCTTTCAACCGCGCAAGGTGACCTCGAAGCCGGTCAGCATCGCGCCGCCCTCGGTGCGCTCGACGGCATTGAGGCGCAGCTCACCATCGTTCGCAGTGTCCTGCTCCTGCTCTCGTAGGAGTTCCGCTCTTTCACAACTAACCCATAACCCAAAGGAGGGTTTATGAGCGCACAGAATGCCACATCATCCGCAGCATCGGATACGGGTCGAAAGGCTTGGATAAAGAAAACTCCCGTAGAGATTGTCCTTGAACAGATCGGCAAGCAGGAAGCGAAAGTTGCCGAGATGCGCAAGGAACTCGCTAAGGAGGAACGCGAGCTTGCCAAACTGCAACAGGCTCGCAAGGTGCTCGAAGCGCAGTAACCAACAGGGGAGTTGTCCGTCCGGGCAACTCCCCCTTTTCATACCAGAGGGAGGATACCATGACGACTTCCACACGCAATCTGCATCAAGGAAAGCTGAAACCGCGCCAGCTTGAGGCGTTGGCCTTCTACCTCGGCGCGCACGACAACGATCCCGCACCGGTGCTCAATGAGATAGAAGCGCGGTTCGCCCAGGAGACATCGGAGGAGAAACAGGAACCCTTACGCAAGCTTCACGCTCTTGAGGCCAAACTCCAGCAGGTGCGCAAGGAAAAGCCAGAGGCCGAGGCCCTCTGGGCTCGCATCCGTAAGGAGTTCGGCGATACGCCGCCGCCCTACTTCCAGACTATTGTGCTGGCCTGTTGCGCGTTCTTCGCGCTCACGCTTGACACCTTGTTTCTTGCACCCACGATGGACATCTTGAACATCGCGATTCCGGCGCTCCAGTTCCTCGCCGCTTGGGGCTTTGCGGCCCTTTGCACCGTGTACTTCGAGTTGGTAGGCCTCCTCTACATGGGAGCGAAAAACTCCAGGCCGCAACGGCTTACCGCAATCGCTGTTGGGATCATCGGCGTTTTAAGTCTCATAGCTTGGGGACTCCTGCGCGGGTATCAACTCAGGTTTGCCGCCGTGTTTGCCGGGAATCCCTTGGGGCAGTTCCTTACCGCGCACCCGTTGCTCGCATCGGTTTTTTACATCTTTATCACGCTCGCAACTCCGATGATCGGCGCAACGGCGTTGCTCTTCGGATGGCAGGAACTATCGCGCGCCCGGACGTGGCGAAAAGTGCGGCAACGGTTCGAGACACTCCGCACCGCTGAAATCCAACTTGCCCGTGAGGTCCAAACCGAACAGGAAAATCTCAACGAATTCGACAAACGGAAGCTAGCACAATGCTTGGAGTGGCGGGCGATCTTCGCTCAGTTCTATGAACGCGGACAGCGCAACGGCGCTTGCAAGGAAACACGGTGGTCGGTCCTGCGCAAGAGCCTGCTCGGCGGATTGTGCGCGGTGCCGCTCGCATTCGTTTTGCCCTTAGCTTGGCTCCCGGCACTCGCGGCCATTCCCGGGCTCGCCGTCTTTGTCTATTTCAATCATCGCCGCCACCATCCGAGTCACGAACACTATCTAAAGCAGGAGAACACTCGTTTCGCGGTGATTCCCGACGCGCCCCAGCCGCGTGAATTGCACGCGCCGCAACAACGCTTCTTAACAAAGGGAGACGACTCGAAGGGAGAGAACCAATGACTACAATCAACGCCGGACGATATGCTGCCATCACGCTTTTGTTTCTGCTGGCAGGTTGTTTTCACCCTATTCCGCAAGCGACCGTTGAGGTCGTCGATACCAGCCTCAGCATTACGCCCCGTGCGGAGAAGGCTGCGCTCGATGCCGTGGGTGACCAGATTTCGCACATGGGGCGCGGAGATCGCCTCATCCTTATCCCCATTACCGGTGATGCACAAAATGACGCAGGGGGGCGTATCCTGCGCCTCTCCGCGCCCACCGAGCGCGAAACCTACGATACCGATTTGCGGCGGTTTCAGGAACAGGCCCTGATGCAGTTTGCTACGTGGGCCTCATCGCTCGATCAGCATCAGGTCCGCACCGACATCCTTGGCGCACTCGATGCCGCCCGACAGGAATTTGCTGTGCTGCCCAAAAACAGCAACCGCAAGCTTATTATCGTGAGCGACTTCCTCGAAGACGACGGAACCTACAACTTCGTCTCGGCCGGTTCGCTGGCGAGTCCGGCGCGCGCCCGTCAACTTGCTGCGCGTCTCCGCGAAGAGCATAGCTTCACGATGCAAGGCGTGGCTCCCTGCCTTGGCCGTCTTGAAAGCAGCGACTTCGCCCTGCTCGCGATGCAACGTAAAGAGGCGGTCCGGGCGTTTTGGGCGGCGTATTTCGCGGCGGGAAGTCAACCAACCGAAATCCAATTCGATGGCACGGGGATTCTCGCCGACGCCTATCGTGGCTGTATTGGCGGAAAACGTTAACGCATTTTCAGGAAGAAAGGAGTGTCACAAGATGAGTGAGGCGAGTCTCATGCACGGCTGGGTGAGCCTTTTAGGATCGCTCGCAACCATCGCGATCATTCTTACAGCGATTGGACTTATGCTGGGCATCGTGAAGCCTGCCGATGCCCCAAAGCACATCGGAGCCATCCTGGTTATCGTGATCGGGCTTATGGTGGTGCCGGGTATCCTTGCGAACGCGTGGTCGGCTATGTCCCTGTGGCAGCAGATCGCTCTCCTCGCGATTGGGATCGGCGTATTCTGGTGGCTACGACCGCGACGGCAACCACGGAAAAGAAATGACTCCTGATTTCGGTGTAATTATGAGTCGGAAAAGACTACCTCTAGACATCCATTCTTATCCATGCTTCAATTAATGTATTAAATCAGCTCCCTCGTCCGGAGCCAATAAATGTATTCTATACATGAATATAAAAACTAAGATAGTAACAGCGCTCACGCTCGCTGTTTTGGTCGTGCCGGGCATTTCATTAGCCCAGACGATGTCGGTTGCGCAGTTGCAGGCGGAAATCCACAGTCTTACCGCGCAACTACAGTCATTGGAAGCGCAACTTGCCGCGCAGGGCGGATCGACGACAACCGCATGGTGTTATACCTTCAACACCAATCTGAGGATTGGCATGAGCGGACAAGCGGTCACTGAGTTACAGACCGCGCTCCAAAAGGATGGAGAGACCGTAACCGTAAACGGCTCTTTTGATGACCAGACGGTCGCCGCAGTTACGAGCTTCCAGGAAAAACATCAAAGCAGTATTCTCGCTCCGTATAGCCTGAGCAATGGCACGGGCTATGCGGGAAAAGCGACGAGGGCAGAGCTTAATTCTTTGTTTGGATGTGGTACGACGAATCAGACTTTGACACCTACTCCAACGCCAATCAGCACTAATAATTCCTCCGTAAGTCTTACGGTAAACGGTCAGAGGGGTAGTGTACCGGCAACATCAGGAAGCCAGATCACGCTCGCATGGACTTCGAGTGAGGTTACAAATTGTACAGCAAACAGTAATGGCTCATGGACGGGTTCGGTGAACACTTCGGGCACTTCGCTTGTTACACTGCCTTCCGTTGTTTCAGAAACTGGAATGCAATATTCTCTTACCTGTACAACTTTATCGGGTGGCAGTGTGCAGGGTTCTGTCCAGGTAAACGTGCAGCCATCAGGAACGACGGCGAGCAGTAATGGATTTACCATCTCGCCTTCGGTAACTACGGGCTTTACCCAGGGAGGGAATAACACCATTTCATGGAATGGTGGTGCGTGTCCCGTAGGAATGCCAAATTCGTGCGTTTCGCTCATTCTTGAAAATGCGCAAGGCTCATGCAGCAGCCCATCGGTCGGCACTCCCTGTAATGTCGGTTTTGTTCCCGCCCCGGTAAACTCTCCTGCAAGCGGTTCGTTCAATTGGAATGCGCAAACCATATGCGCATCGACCGCTTCCTATTCATCAACATGGGCGAACTGCACCGCGGTAAGCCCTGGACTCTATCGGATTTTTGCTCAAGATTACAATGGCAACCTGGTAAGCACTGGCGAAATATGGATCAATGCGGCAACAACCGCCACTATCCCAAATGCGCCGTCTATTACCATTACCTCGCCGACTGTAGGACAAGCATGGGCAGCGGGAACCACGCAGCAGATTACTTGGACAGAACGGAGCGTGAATACTGGCGAATATCAGATATACCTGAAGGATCTTTCTGCAGATGGCGATTCGGCCCTGACTGAACTTGCGCCAAGCATTCCGAATGGCACCAATTATTTCAACTGGGCCATCCCGTCCAATATTTCAGCGGGTCAATACGAAATGGAAGTGACCTCGCCCGAAACGAGTGTAAACACCGTGAGTCAGCCGTTCAGTATTATCGGTGCGATTGTAGTTCCAACTTCGACACCTTCATCAAGTGCTGAAACGATTGAGGAAGGACGAGATGCCGAGAGATTCAGCGACTTAATAACCATAAAATCAGCAATTGCGCTTTATGCCGCGGACACAGCCCAACCAAGTTATGCATGTGCCAATACCAAAACCATATATGCTTCGGCGTCAATAACGCCTCCGGCGGGATGGAAAGCTGGCGCAAATATGGGGAATACTGCCAATAATGGAACGGGTTGGCTACCAATCAATTTTGAGTCAATCAGTTCGGGCGCTCCGATTTTAAGGTTGCCCGTTGATCCTGTAAATAATCCAAGCCAACATCTTGTATATCTATTTGCTTGCAATCCGGTTGCGCGCACATACCAGCTTGATGCGGTTATGGAAAGTCAGAAATTCAGCCGAGGCGGCATGAATGACATAGAATCCGCTGATGGTGGTAGTGATCCTAATGTGTACGAGATAGGGAGCGATATGACTCTTATTCCAAATAACTTCTGGGGTCAATAATGCGTAGGTAGGAAGTAACTATTCCGGCTCATTCCTGAGCTGAATTTCACGAGATACTTTCACAGGTTCGAGTACAGCAGAGCCATGTGTCTTGTGTCATTACTTGCTTTCAGTCCGCCCAAACCTCCGGTCAATATCATGCCAATTCACATTTACAGGGGGCGCTTCTCGCTAGGATTATGATGCACGGCAGTGTCCTGTCCTGCAATCACCGCTCGCGCAAATCGTAGGCGTAGATTTCCTCGAAATGAATCTGCCGATGCAGGATCACAGAGTCGTCAGGTGCCAAGCTGAAGTGCAGATCTTCCTCCTCAGTCATGTTGAATTTGTCCTGTGAGTGCAGATCAAGAACCGTCTCCTGGTGTCCATCCGCAACACGGATGCGAACGATTCGCGCACTTGTTCCATGAAGGCTGGTATAAAGATACTTTGAATTAGCGGACCAGCTTAGGTTGTTTCCGTTAATCGCGTCCGCCAATTTGCGCCATTTCCGGACCTTTATATCGAAGAGCATCAACTTATGCTCATACAGGTGCAGTGCTGCGATAAAACGCCCATCCGGCGACCAGCGGGCAGTGAACAATCCTTCCGAATCAGGGAGGGTTTGCACCTTGCCGGTGGCTAGATCAATCCGGTGGATAGCGCAAGTGTGTGTGTGCTCGCACCTGACATTTCCATAGGCAAGAAATCGTCCATCTGGCGACCAGGTCGGAGCTCCTTGACTGTCGTCTCCTTCAGAGGCTTCCCGCGTTGCGCCGCTTTCGAGGTCCAGGATGTAGATACGCCAAGGACGATCAGGGCGTTCAATCATGAACGCAATCTGTCTCCCATCCGGTGACCACCGTGGTAGTTCTACCCTTTCCTGCACGGGCGTGAGTTGCCGAACGCCGCTTCCATCGGCCCGGCTCACCAACAGGGGCCATTCTCCGTAGGATGTGTACGCCACCCATTTACCATCCCGCGAATAATCCAGAAACATGCCTGACACGCCGGGCAGAACACTTCGAAAAGCCTGAGTGCGCGGATCGAAGCTCATGAAGGAAATACGGGTATAAGGATTACTCAACACATACAGCCGGGACGATTCTGCCGAATAGGTTATGCCCTGAATACCTCCTGCGACAAATCCCGTTGGGAATTCCTGAAACTCTGGCTCCCACCATCTATTTCGATACTGCAACAGCCATACGGGTGTTCTTCCCTTCTCGTGCCCTGTTATTAGGTAGCCATCCCATCCGGCTGCCCATGTCCAGTTGCCATACGCTTTCATCGACGGGGGCAAAGGACGCAGCGTGATAGTTTGTTTGTCGTCGCCAGATATCTCTCCCCAGGATTGGACCTTATCGGTGGCGTTATCCACGAGGACAAAGCGCAACCGTTGCCCGTCCTGTGACCATGCCAAGACATTCGGTAGCGAGGTAAAGGAGCCAATCTTTCTCGGAGCCGTTTCACCCTCGGACGTGAAATAAATCTCATTCCCCGACGCATAAGCGATGGTCCTGCCGTCGGGAGCCCAAACAGCGGAGTGGACTGTGACCTTCGCAAGGCGGCGTGGTTCTCCGCTGTCGAGAGGCACAACCCATAGTTCACGATCTCTTTCGATCCCGACCGAAACCAAAGCCAGCAGTTTCCTCCCATCGGGAGTGAGATCCTCCGGCAAGACGTTTGCCTGAGGACTCCAGAGAACGCGAATCGGACCACCTTCCACCGGCATCGCGGCCAGTGCATACCACCCATTCTGTTCCTGCCCGAAGTACAGGGTTTTTCCATTCGTCAACAATCCCTGTTTCTCTTGGCTATTTGAGGTAAGCTGTTGCTGCAAAATAAGTTGTGCAACGTGAAACGAGCGGTGGCTATTGACATATAAATATACCGCAATCAGCAGGAGCATGGCAGCCAACACTCCCACTCCTGAATACAGGACTCGCTTCACGCGTGGAGTTGAACCTGCCGCAGGGTTAGGATATCTGGATGGAACCTCATGCTGAACCGATGCCGTGATCCCCTGGGCTACCCCATTCGATCCGTTGCCACCAGCCGAATATTGTTCCGCACCATGCGAATTGTCGGGTTTCGCTAGCCATGCGTCCAGTTCGTCCCGGAAGGCGTAAACCGCCTGTCGCTGGCCACCGGGGATGCGGTGAATCGGAAGCCCTTTCTCCTTTTCCCAGCGCAGCAGCGTGCTGACATCCCGCTCCAGATAGGCGCAGATCGACTTCCACGAATCGAGCCTCTCGCGGACGTTCCCGTTCTCGATCATCTTCGTTCTCAACTGTTTAGAAATGGGGGACTTGCACAGCTTTGGAGACAGCCAATACCCGAAAAAACCAACACCTGCATATTAGCGCAAATTGCCAGGTCCGGCTATAGCCGGTTTACTGGGTGGTGGGTTTGTGTGCTTACTGGGGTCGAACCGAATGGTGCGAACTACGAGCTTCGATGTAGACTTTCCAAAATCGAGTAAAAACACGGAAATCAAGAACGGAGAAACTCATGTACTTTAAGTCGTCTTCTCTTTTGTTAAACACAGTGTACCGGTTGAAAGCCAGCACAGACAATGTTCGGCAGGTAAGGGTTACAGCTACGGCGACCCCTCAGACGAGTTGCTTGGGAAACCGATCCTGGGGCGGAAATGGGCCTTTTCAAAGTAGGGGCATAACAGGCTCGGCTAAACGGGTAGAATTCCTCGCTCTATTGATTCTACTGCTTGTGCTCAGCGTTCTACCGGCGCTTGGGCAGACCTCGCCGCCCAGCAGGCCCATTCTATTCGTGCATGGATTTTGTGGAGATGCAGGTTCCTGGGCGCACTTAGTTCAGGCGCTCTCGGTCTCCGTCGCAAAAGATCATGCTGCCCTGTACCCAAATCTTGATACAAACAATCAGCAGAGAGTCTATAAGGTTTATTACGATTCTATCGCTGACCAAGTTTACTTCATTGACCCTGACACTGGAGAAACTGTAGATGAGATGTGGATACTCCCAAGTACGCGGTTCTTTGAGATTGCCTTTTATGATTCCGCCAATGCTAGCTTCGACGCCAACATTGTTGCAAATATATCGATTCTAAACAAGGCATACGAGTTATCACGGGTAATCAAAGAAGTAACAAAGATTACTCAGATCAAAGATGTCATTGTTGTGGCACATAGCATGGGAGGGCTGGTCGCTCGTGCCTATATGGAGAATCTCGCGTCTCCGGGTTACTGCTGGGATCCAGGCTCTCCATCCACCCCAGATTATACAGATAATAAAGATAGCTCTTGTCATCCAGGACAGCCCCCGGCACGATACGGGGACGATATCGCCGACGTGATCACCATAGATACACCGCACGGAGGTACTAGCGCTTCAAGCCTCAGCGTCCCCTATCCTCTACTTGCTTGCGCACTTCAGCCGTCAACAACTAAAACCGAGATGATTCCAAAGAGCTCGCTGCTACAGGCCTTAAACTATTATGGTGACCCCAACGGGCAGCTCCCGTCGGCCGCCATCGCGTCAGTACCGTTACAATCGCTAGAAAGCTATTTTGCGAATGAGCCGAATCCTTACCTTAGTTGTTATGATTCTCTCACCGATAACAGCAACTTAACCGACTATTGCGACGATCTTATTACATCTACCCATCAGGCAGTTCGACAGAATCTTGAGTCGAGTCATCGTGCTGAGCTGTCGAGTTGGACAGACATTGGCAATCCGTTTAGCGACCAGGACACGCACATTACCCAGGATACAGCTGACTGCTGGGTGCCCGTCATTAATGGCAATATTGCTAAATTTCGGATGCTTCATTTTATCGAATGCCTTGGTAATCAATCGCAGACGCAAACGACAGTATATAGTCTGATTGATCCCATCGTATCTGGTCAACTCACCAGTATTACGGTTCAGGCAACTTACAATGGCCAACCATGGTCTGGGTCACTTTCATATCCCATTGTGTTCCAGAACTATTCTTCGATGAACGAAACAACCGTTCCACAAACGGTATCTGATGTCCCTGTGGGAACCTATTATATCCCTGCGTATGATCTTTCTGGAGGCCCTCCTGCCGATGGGCCTCCAACAATCACCGCAAGCCCAAGCCCAACGATCCAGACAGGCCAGTGGACTATCACATTTACAATTGCATTTACAAAGAAGACACCTTCATCTACAACAACAACGGTTTCCGCCTCTTTATCACAGGTAAGCGCGGGTACCAGTGTAGCCCTAAGCGCAAAGGTAATATCAACATCCGGTGCGCCAACTGGCACAGTGACCTTCTACGATAGCGGAAACGCTATTGGCTCTGCTCTTGTTAATAATGCCGGGATTGCCACCTACACAACCAGCTCTCTACCGGTTGGTTCAAACTCGATTACGGCCAATTACGGTGGAGATGTAAACTTTAGCGGTTCAATATCCACACCTGTCACTGTGGCTGTGACAAGTGTTTCTCCGGTCATCGCCGTTACGCCATCCACGGGAACCATCGGCGTTACGTCATTTAGCAAGAGTGGTGCGGGCTTCACGCCAAACGGCACCATAACACAGCGGGTTACGTATCCTAACAATGAGGTAGATACTGTCAGTCGTGCGGTTGGTTCTTCTGGCACATACGGTTACTCGATAATCTACTCGAAGCAGACAGGAACATACTACCAGACGGACACGGACAACACCAGCGGGCTATCGAGCAAAGCTATTTCATGGATTGTATCCCCTGTTGTTACGAATGATTTCTCGCTCACAGCTTCCCCAGTGTCGCAGTCGGTGAGTCAAGGTAGCTCCGTCGGCTACAACATCGTGACGGCAACTACCAGTGGTTCTGCTCAGAATATAGTTCTCAGCGCATCGAACATTCCGTCGGGGCTTACTGCGACTTTCAACCCCATCACGGTTTCATCTGGCGTCCAGTCGGCGCTGACCATAACTGCAAGCTCTTCAACGGCTACAGGCACCTACACGATCACAATTATAGGTACAGGTGCAAGTGTTACACACACATATCAAGTATCCGTTACAGTAGCGCAGGCTGTGACCGGGCCGGCTGTCACGCTGACTCCGAGCATTGTTCGATTCAACAGCCAAGCCGTTGGTTCTGTGAGTACTCCGCAGACAGTGATGCTGATGAATAGCGGAAGCGGTCAGCTGAAAGTCAGCAACATTACACTGCTAGCCGGAAGCGATTATGTTCTCACATTGCCGTCGCCTACTCCACCAAGCATTCTAAACGCTTTGGTACCGTATAATTTCCAGGTTGCGTTTGAGCCAACTACAACGGGTAGCAGGCCAGGAGAGATTCTTGTCTATGATAATGCGCCAGGCAGCCCGCATATTGTCAGTTTGACTGGAACCGGCACTTCACCACAACCATCCGCCGGAACGATTAACGTGAATGCAACGCTCAACGGAACTGCCCTGCCGAGTAGTTACTACTATGGCTATTCACTATCTGGACCTACTCCTTCTTCCGGAGGTGGGGCATATTCCTATTCTGTCTCGCCTGGTTCTTACACTATTGCGTTTAGCGGGAATCCTAGCTATTTTACCCTTTCCAGTGTGACACCCTCGACGACTCAAAGCGTCGCAGCAGGTGGAAGCATAACCTATACTATGAATTTCACAGCGCCGAACGACTTTTATGCACCGTCTTTTGGGGTAATTGGAAACGGAGGTACACCGCAAATTGTAACGGCAGGCTCCACTGCCAATTACTATATTATTCTTGGGCAACCGCTCGGAAGTGCATCTACCCCAATTGCATTGGCAGTATCTGGGGTTCCACCAAATTCTAACTCTATGTTCAATCCACAGCCGGCATATTCCGCAACCTCTAGTGCTCTAACTGTTGGAACAACATCGTCAACACCCATCGGCGCATATACTCTTAATCTCAACGGAACGAACACGAACGGACTTACTCGACAGGGCTCTACCTCCACACTTGTGGTTACGGCCCCGGCGACGACGCCTGTGCAACTTGCTAGTAAAAGCAGTAGCGGAGTTCAGGCTAACTCTGCCAGCTCTGTTAGTAGTAATTCAGTAAGTGCTGACGGCCGTTACGTGGTATTCTCGACATCCGCAACAAATCTGGTGACCGGGAATACTCATAACTATCCAGAGATATATGTGCGAGACCTCCAATCATCCGCCACAACAGCGGTTAGCGTATCGAGCAGTGGCGTTCTAGCTGATTCTTATTGTTATGGAGGCAGCATTAGTGCCAATGGGCGTTATGTTGTTTTCTGGTCTGATGCTGATAATCTCTATTCAGGAACGGTCTATAACGGAAATGCCGGAGTCTATGTTCGTGATCTATCGTCGGGAACGACAGAGCGGGAGGATATTGCAACAGACGGAACTCCTGGAAATGGAAATAGTTCCGGCGCTGCAATAAGCGCAGACGGAAGGTTTGTTGTTTTTGTATCAAACTCATCAAACCTAATTTCAGGAGTCGGCGGCATGCAAGCCTACTTACGCGACCGTAAGACGGGAAAGACTGCCCTAGTCAGCGTGGCAATGGATGGCACACCAGCCAGTGCAGTTACAAATAGCGTGGCGATCAGCGCTGATGGTCGATTTGTCGCATTCATATCATATGCAACGACATTGGTTTCCCAGAACACGAATGGCCTTGCAGAAGCATTTGTCCGCGATATGGAAACAGGCATTACCTCTCTCGTTAGTGTCTCAAGCGCTGGAGTGCCTGCCAATGCATCTATATTTACGAATAGTAACATGGTTCCCTTGGCTCTTAGTGCAGATGGACGTTATGTTGCATTTAGCTCATCCGCGACTAACCTGGTGTCAGAGTCTCTAGATGGAAGCATAATTCACGTGTTCCTGTATGACCGGCAGCTTCAGCAGAATATCCTTGTTGATGTTGATTCAGTAGGTACGCCGCTAGGCGGTTGGTCGTCTTTTACGACTCCCGCCATTTCCGCTGATGGAAGGTTTATCACATTCTTCGGTTTCCTTCAGGTACTTGTAAGGGATATTGTTGCTGAACAAACAGCAGTGGTCAGCCTTGCATCAAACGGAAATGCTGGAAACAACACAACGTACTCGCCCGATTTGAGTGTAGGTGGGCCGAAGATTGTCTTTGCTTCAGGAGCTACAAATCTCGTGGCTAGCGATACCAATGGGGTTGATGATGCGTTTGTTGCGCAGAACCCGTTTGTGGGAAGTTCGCCTCTTCAAACGATGGTATTGAGTTCGTCTTCCACCTCTGGAGGCAACGCCGTCACGGGAACCGTTACTCTGAGCAACCCAGCACCTACAGGCGGAGCCACCGTGACAGTTTGGTCAAACAATGCAGCTGCGCAGCCACCGGCATCAATCGTAATACCAGCAGGTGTAACGAGTACGCCTTTTAGCATTCCTACCTCGCTTGTGCCAACTGAAGAGTTGGTGACTATAATGGCCTCCTATAATGGAGGTTCTAGTGCGGCAGTTCTGACATTGGAACCAGCAGCAGAATTGGCTATCAACCCCACTACCTGGGATTATGATTACCAAGCGGTCAGCACGAGCAGTGCGGCAGAAGTTTTCGCGCTCACTAATTCAGGAACGGCTGCGTTAACGATTAACTCCATACAGCTTGCATCCGGCACAGTTTTTAGCATCAGCGCAAATACTTGTGGCTCTAGCATAGCCGCGGGCGATAGCTGTTCAGTTTCTGTTATCTTCAAGCCGACCGCTTCAGGGTCCGCATCGGATTCTCTGAATATCAGCTATGGAAGCCCAGCGACGATCCAACCGATATCTTTGACAGGAAATGGTGCCACGCCGAATGCTGCGCTGTCTCCGACTCCGCTCAGCTTTGGAAACCAAGTAATGCCTGGTAGCGCCGTTGGAGTCGTAACTCTCACGAATAGTGGGAATGCATCTTTAACGAGTATATTTGCTAGTATTTCAGGAACCAACGCTGGAGATTTTGCAATATCAAGTGATGGTTGCACCGGGATGCTACTACCAGCGAACAGCAATTGTCTGGTTTCGATTGCCTTCACCCCGAAAGCCAAGGGCAGTCGCCAAGCTACCTTATTGATAGCTGATAGCGCATCTGGGAGCCCACAAGCGATAAGCCTTACAGGAACTGGAATACAGTCTACACCCACAATACTCTGGAATCCGTCAGCAACGTCGCTTGCTTATGGGATTCCGCTGGGCAACGGAGTGCTTGACGCGACAGCGAATCAGAATGGCGTCATTATTGCGGGGACTTTTGCTTATACTGCCACCATAAATGGCGGTACGACGCAGCCTGTGACCCAAGTTACCGTACTCGGAGCGGGAATGTATACGCTCACTGCATTCTTTACACCGGCAGACGGTACCGACTACACAACGGCTACAGCCACTACAACACTAACGGTGAACAAGGCGACTTCATCCGTGACGGCATGGCCGACGGCCAGCTCGATCACCTACGGCCAGACGCTGGCCTCCTCGACGCTATCGGGTGGAGCCTCGACTCCTGTGGGCTCGTTCGCGTTCACCACGCCGACAACTGCACCGGGCGCGGGCACAGCCTCGCAGAGCGTGACCTTCACTCCCACCGATGCGTCCGACTACAGCACGTTGACCGGCACGGCCAGCGTGACGGTGAACAAGGCGACGCCGTCTGTGACGACCTGGCCCACTGCCAGTTCGATCACCTACGGCCAGACGCTGGCATCCTCGACTCTGTCGGGTGGAGCCTCGACTCCTGTGGGCTCGTTCGCGTTCACCACGCCGACAACTGCACCGGGCGCGGGCACAGCCTCGCAGAGCGTAACCTTCACGCCCACCGATGCAACCGACTACAGCACGTTGACCGGCACGGCCAGCGTGATGGTGAACAATCCTGTACCGGTCATCAGCAGAATATCGCCGTTGTTCACTAACGCGGGCGGTGTGGCCTTCCCGATAACGGTCAACGGATTGGGATTTACGGCTAGCTCGACGGTCTACTGGGGAACATCCGCTCTCACCACAACGTATGGGAGCGCAACTCAACTCACGGCGCAAGTTACAGCTACCGATATTGCCTCCGGGGGAACTACCGCCGCAATTACGGTGATAACTCCGTCCCCTGGTGGCGGCACTTCAAACGCGTTCCAGTTTGAGGTGAATTCCGCCTCTGGATCGACAACGGGACCAACATTTACCTCAGTGACAGCAACTGTAACAGCCGGCTCACCGGCCAGCTATCCTGTTACTCTGCCTTCCACTGTAGAGAGCGCCTCGGTAACATGCCTGAACCTTCCCACGGGAGCGGCGTGTAGCTATTCGGCGACAACTAACACAGTGACAATCACAACATCCGCGACAACGCCCAAAGGAACCTATCAAATCACAGTCGTCTTTACTGAAACTGTTGCCGGTGCTGCGACTTCGTGGATACTGCTGCCGATTCTTCTGCTTCCTCTTGTGTTTTTGAGAAGGAAATTGGCTGCGCGAAGTGTCTGGGTGACGACTTGCCTGGGCTTAGTTCTACTGGCTGGGGCAGCTTACACAGCCGGATGCGGTGGTAGTAGTGGTGGGTCCAGTTCCACACCACCAGCTCCGACTCACCAAGTAGTGAGTTCGGGGACGGTGGGAATCACGATCCAGTAGGGCTCCAATACTGCTTCGTCCGTAAAGGTATACACGACTGCTCAGGACGGGATTCCGCAATCAGACGGCTCGCCAAATATAGGCAAGTGCTACGACTGCGTGATTTGGTAATTGTGGGCGCACCTCGCAGAACGCTTGCTTATTGATCTTGCAGGCTTTGACCGCTACAAAATCGTCTACATTCGATTTTCTAATCGGGAGAAACCGGCTATAAGTTATTGAAAAATATGGTCGGGGAGAGAGGATTTGAACCTCCGACCCCCTGGTCCCGAACCAGGTGCTCTACCAGGCTGAGCCACTCCCCGAACTTGGGTTGCAGGAGCGTATCTTTGGGGCGCGGCCTGGCGCTTATGCCCCATGATTGCGCTTGAATCAGTGTAGCAGAATCCGGAGTGCTGCGGGTGGCGTTGCTTCAGGTTCTAGCTCTTGAGCGCCACGCGGATGTGCAGTTCTTTCAACTGCTGCTCGGTGGCCGATGTGGGCGCGTCCACCATCAGGTCAACCGCCTTCGCTGTCTTGGGGAAGGCGATCACCTCGCGCAGGCTGGGCGCGCCGGCCAGCAGCATCACAATGCGGTCCAGGCCGAGCGCGATGCCGCCGTGGGGCGGCGTGCCGTACTCCAACGCGTCGAGGAAAAAGCCGAAGCGCGCGCGGGCTTCTTCTTCGGAGATACCGAGCGACTGGAAGATCTGCTGCTGGACATCTTTTCTATGAATGCGGATGGAGCCCGAACCAAGCTCCATGCCGTTCAGCGCCAGGTCATAACAATTCGCGCGCACACTGGCCGGGTCGGTTAGCAAGTTCTTCATGTCGGCCTCGTATGGCGCGGTAAACGGATGGTGCGCGGGCATCCATTTGGCGATTGCCGCGTCGAACTCGAACATGGGAAAGTCCGTGACCCAGATGGGACGGAAGGCTTCCGAGCCATCGACACACTTCCCGCCGCTCTGTTCGTTCGCCTCCTGAACGGTTTTTTCAGTGGCAGCAAAGGCTCCGTGCCGGTCAGCGTATTTCTTGGTCAGCTCGGCGCGGAAGTTGCCGGCGGCGGAGTAGACGTTGATCTCGCGCTCCGAGAGCCGTCCGGCAAACTTGGTGTCGCTTGCTTTGACCGGGTGGGCCGGGTCGCCGGCGACGATAATGACAAAGTCTGCCTCGGCGGCACCCACCAGTTCGCGCACCTTGACAGCGGCGTCAGGGAAACTCTTGGCCAGACGCTTGAAGTCGTCAATGAACTTGGCGCCCTTCTTCAGATCAAAGAGCGGATGGTTGTCTTCCCTCTCCTTGCGGCTCAGCTCGCCCACGTTGGGAATGCGCAATGCCACCACCGGCAGCGCGGGATCGATTTGCAGCGTGGCCAGAGCCTCATCAGGGAAGGCCGGACGCACATCTACAAGTCCGGGCAGGCGCAGGTCCGGCTTATCAGAACCGAACCGCCGCATCGAGTCGTCATAAGTGATGATGGGGAAGGGCGTGGGGAGTGTAACGCTGGCCGCGGCAAAGGCCGCCGCCATAAACTGCTCGACCACGGCAAAGACCATCTCCTTGCGCGGGAAGCTCATCTCCAGATCGACCTGGGTGAATTCAAGCTGGCGGTCGGCGCGCAGGTCCTCGTCGCGGAAGCAGCGGGCGATCTGGAAGTACTTGTCGAAGCCGGAGATCATGAGAATCTGCTTGAAAATTTGCGGCGACTGGGGCAGCGCGTAGAACTCGCCGGGATGCACGCGGCTGGGCACCAGAAAATCGCGCGCGCCCTCGGGGGTCGATTTGGTGAGGATGGGCGTCTCGATCTCCAGAAAGCCCTGCTGGCTGAGATTGTCACGGATGGCCAGCGTGATGTCGTGGCGCAGGCGGAAATTGTGCTGCATCTCCGGGCGGCGCAGGTCCACGTAGCGGTACTTGAGGCGGACCTCTTCGTTCTGAATGGCTTCTTCCGAGGGAGAAAACGGCGCCAGGCGGGTATCATTCAGGACGAGCAGTTGTGTGGCTTCAATCTCTATCTCGCCTGTTGCCATCTTGGGGTTGATGGAGTCCGCATCACGCAGGCGCACCTTGCCCACGGCGGCGACGACATACTCCGGGCGGACATGCTCGCCTTTGGCGTGGCCGTCGGGAATCAGTTCCTTGTCCAGCACAATCTGGGCGATGCCGGTGCGGTCGCGCAGGTCAAGGAAGATCAGGTTGCCGTGATCGCGGCGGCGGTTCACCCAGCCCATCACAACGACCTTCTGGCCAGCGTGGGCAGCGCGCAACTCGCCGCAATAGTGCGTCCGTTCGAGATTTCCCAAAAAATCCAGCACTACTCGCGTCCTTTATTCCCGTGGGTGCTCGGCGAGGAAAACCGCCAGCTCCGAGCGGGAAACCTTGGTCTGTATGCCTGTGGAGAAGTTCTTCACCGTCAGAATACCGGATTTCAGCTCATCTTCGCCAAGAATGACAATGTGGCGGGCGATTTTGTCTGCTGCTTCAAAGGATTTTTTCAGGCGGAAGCTGCCTTCGCCCAGCTCGATCCACAGTCCCTGGTGGCGCAATTCGCGGGCCAGGACCAGGGCGGCGGCGTTCAGATTTTCGCCCAGTGGGGCGATGAAAGCTTCAGCCATCTGCGGCTTGGTGGACTCTCGGGCCAGCAAGGTCAGCACCAGCCGGTCCTCGCCCATGGCGAAGCCGATTCCCGGCGCGCGCGGTCCGCCGATAGCCTCGCTCAGGCCGTCATAGCGGCCTCCGCCGAGCAAGGCATTTTGTGCACCGAGCCCGCCGTGGGTGAACTCGAATGTCGTGCGGGTGTAGTAGTCCAGGCCGCGAACGAGGCGGTGATTCAGTTTGTAGGGGACGCCGGCCGCATCCAGAGCCGTCGTGACCGCGGCGAAGTGGGCGCGGGAAGTATCATCCAGTGAGTCGGCGATCACCGGCAGCGTCTCGATGATGGGCTGGTCGGCGGGAATCTTGCAGTCCAGCACGCGCAGCGGATTGGTGACGGCGCGGCGCTGGCAATCCGCGCACATCTGCGAAACCACGGGAACGAGAGCCGCTCGAAGTGCCTGGTTGTAACGTTCGCGGTCGGCTGCCGACCCAACCGAGTTCAGCTCCAGCGTCCAGCCGGTGATGCCCAGCTCGTCCAGCAGGTGGGCGAGCATCTCCAGGATTTCGGCGTCACGCAGAGGCGATTCGCTGCCAGAAGACGGCGGCCCGATGACCTCCGCTCCGATCTGCGAGAACTGCCGGTAGCGGCCCTTCTGCGGGCGCTCGCGGCGGAACTGCGGGCCGATGTAGTAGAGCTTTTGCAACTGGCCGCTCTCAAAGAGATTGTGCTCGATGGCCGCGCGCACCACGCCGGCGGTGTTTTCCGGGCGCAGGGTGAGCGACTGAGTCTTCTCCGACTGCGCGCGGGCGCGGTCCTCCCAGGTGTACATCTCCTTGGAGACGATGTCGGTCTCCTCGCCCACGCCGCGGGCAAACAGGGCCGTGTCCTCGAAGACAGGGGTGCGAATCTCGCCGAAGTTGTAGCGGGCAAAGACATCCCGCGCGGTCGCCTCGATGCGATTCCAAAGGGCGGTCTCCGGCGGCAACAGGTCGCGGGTTCCACGAACGGCTTTCAGGGTCTGGCTCATGGTGTTAACCTTTCGGAATGGTTCTGATCCTCGAAATCGCGGCTGGCATTGTTTTAGGCGTTCTCGCGCTATTGTGGCTCAACGACTTCTTCACGGACGACTAGTCAACATCTTAGGATACAAGGTGGAAGCGATGATTCTCCATACTGCTTCGATGACCGCTCTATTCGTGGACCAACTGGCGCAAGTGCCGGTCATGGTTCAGTGTGCACCGATGGTGCCAGAGCCGTGGTGGAAATGGCTTGTTCAATCTCTGTTTCAACTCCTTCTCAGTGTGATCCCGGTCGCGGGTGGTGTCTGGATTGCGCTTTGGTCATTCCAGAAAAGCAGCAGAAAAGAACACGAAAAGTGGGTCCGCGACCAAAAAGTACCAGAATGGAAATGCTTAATTCGGCGCGTCGCTGAGTTCGAACGAATTATGCCACTCGGAGAACCAGGATTAGCGACGGTGGAGGCAGTACGCTATAAGGTGTTACCTCTTTGCGACCGTGTTTCTCATTTCGTGTCACAGGCATTGTTTATTGCCCCAATTTTACTCGCTCAGGAGATTCAATCTGAGGTTAGGACAATAATGATCGAGACCGACAAAGCAATTGGGCGTATCGAGATATTCGACCAATCTTCGCTGGCCGACAAGGATAGGTTAGGCACACCCGTGACAAACGCAATGGAAATAAGAGGACGAATACAAAGGCTGCATGCCAAACTCGTTTCTCTCGCTGAAGCAGATATGTTTTAGACCGAGTAATCACATGTAGGTTGCGCTAAACGAAGGAAGAATCTGAAATGTGCGATTACGTAATTCTGACCTACGGTGATGACGGTTGGATCGTCGCCGAGTGCCCCGAATTGCCCGGCTGCATAAGCCAGGGCAAGGACGAAGCGGAGGCTCTGGCGAATATCCGCGAGGCAATGGCCGGATGGCGTTGGGCGGAAGAGCAAAAGGTGGCAGAGGCTCAGGTTTGAGTGCCGCTACGCCCCGCGTTTGATTGACTCCATCAAAGTCGAATCAATCCGCGTCTGCCAGCCCCGCCCGGTAGCTTTGAAGTGATTGATCACATCAGGCGAAAGTCGCAACGAGACCAGCGTCTTCGTTGGAGCCTTCTGCGGCCCGCGCTTGCCTCTGCGCGCCACCTTGCCGCCACGAACCAGATCGGCCTGCGCCAGCCACGCCCGCGCTGCCTTGGCATCGTTAGGATCGTAAGGGCCGTCCTCCGGCTCGTAGGGGATCGTGTCCCCCTCTTTGAAGGCCCGCACGCGCCCCCAGTCGGTCTCACTCTTTGTCGAGTTCATATTGTTCGCGCTCCTCTCGGCTAGCTGGCCGGAATGAGATCACCCGCACATCGTCTCCGCGTTCGGTATAAATCAATGCCAGCAGCCTTCCTCGAATCACGGCCACGGCAAGGTCCATCAATCGCCGTTCGCCCGCCCGGCTTGAGTCATAGGTGCATTTATCCGGGTTGTCGTAAACCAGATGCGCATCGTTGAAGTCGAGTCCGTGTTTGTTCAGATTCGATTTCCGCTTTGCCTCATCCCAGACGAACATAATTTGATTGTAGCTACAATATAATCAAATTGCAAGCGGTTTTTGGCGAAGATCCGTGAGCAATGGCCGGATGGCTCTGGTCGGAAGAGCAAAAGGCCATAGACTGCAACTTCACGCGTTGATCGCCATGCCCTCCACGGCGCCGTAGGCGTCCAGCAGGGATTCGGCCAGAGTGGGATGCGCGTGGATGGTAAACATCAGCTCCTCCACCGTGCCTTCCAACTCCAGCACGGCGACCGCCTCGGCGATCAGCTCCGTAGCCTGCGGGCCGAGGATGTGCACGCCCAGAATCTCGCCGTACTTGGCGTCGGCGACCACTTTCACGAAGCCGTCGTGGCTGCCAAGGATGGTGGCCTTGGAGTTGCCTGCAAAGGGGAACTTGCCCACCTTGACCTCGTAGCCTTTTTCCTTGGCCTGCGCCTCGGTCAGGCCGACCGAGCCGATCTGCGGCTCGGTGTAGGTGCAGCCGGGGATGCGGTCGCGGCGCAGTGGGCGGAAAGTGCGGCCGGCAATCTTGGCTGCGGCGATCATGCCGCTCATCGCGCCCACGTGCGCCAGTTGCGGCAGCCCGGCCACAATGTCTCCGATGGCGAAGACACCCGGCTCGGCGGTCTCCTGGGCTTCGTTGACCTGGATCAGCCCGCGATCAAGCTCAATGCGTGTCTTCTCCAGGCCAAGTTCGCCCGTCCTGCCTGCCCGTCCCACGGCCACCAGAACCTTTTCGGCTTCCTTCGCCTGCGTCACGCCGTTTGCGTCGATAAAGGTGACCTTCACTCCGCTCTTGGTCTTTTCGACCTTCTCGACTTTTGCGCCGGTGTTCACGTCGATACCGCGCTTCTTGAAGAGGCGCGTGATCTCCTTGGAGATTTCTTCGTCCTCCACCGGAACCACACGCGGCAGAAACTCGAGAATTGTGACTTCGGCGCCGAAGGTGCGGAGGAGCGAGCCGAACTCCATGCCCACCGCACCCGCGCCGATGATGATGAGCGACTTGGGGACCTGATTGAGCGAGAGGATTTCGATGTTGGTCAGAATGCGGTCGTCGGCCTGGAGTCCCGGCAGCATCTTGGCCTCAGAGCCGGTGGCGAGGATGACGTTCTTTGCCTTGATCTGGCTGATTTCTCCGCCCGCCGCCATAACATCAACCGTGTGCACGCCGTCGCGAGCAGGGCCAGCTAGGCGGCCATGGCCCTCGATGCGTGCGATCTTATGCTTCTTCATCAGGAAGTCCAGGCCTTTGGCGTGTTTGGCGATGATGGCGTTCTTGCGCTGGAGCACCGCGGCCCAGTTGAGCGTGGGCGCGCCGATGCCTTCAATGCCAAACTCGGCGGCGTGCTTGAGGTGGTCCCAGATCTCGGCGTTAAAGAGCAGAGCCTTGGTGGGAATGCAGCCCACGTGCAGGCAGGTTCCGCCCAGCGCACTGGTCTTTTCGATCAGCGCCACCTTCAGCCCGTACTCCGCCGCGCGAATGGCCGCCGTGTAACCGGCCGGTCCGCCGCCGATAATCGCCACATCGTAAATTGTTTCTGCCAAGGGAAGCTCCATTCCGGGGCGTCGCTCTGAAGCCAGCGCCGCACGCCACCGTTCAGTTTAATGGATGCGCCAAAAGCCCGATTTGCTTCCGCATCGGTGCGGGGCACTCGAACGAATTGGATTCTACCATTTGTTTTGAATCAGTTCGATTGCCGCGCGCAGAGTCTCCGGTTCATCGCCGAAGCCAGCGATCCAATGCACCTCCGGCTCGCGCCGGAACCAGGTCAACTGCCGTTTGGCGTAGTTACGATGGCCCTGCTGCGCGGCCGCCACCGCCTCCTCAACACTTAAAGTCCCCGCCAGGACGGCCAGCGCCTGCCGGTAACCTAACGAGTCGAGCGCCTTTACTGGCCCGTAGCGTTCGAGCAGGCTGCGGGTCTCTTCGACGATGCCGGACGCAAACATCGCCGCGCAGCGCCGGTTGAGCCGGTCGTATAGGTCTTCGCGGGGTGGGAGCGCCTGTCGCGGCGGGTTGAGACCGATGCGCAATACCCGGAAGCCGGTGAGCGGGTCGCGAGCCAGCACCTCCGAAAGCGGCTTGCGCGCCGCCAGGCAGACCTCAATGGCGCGAATCAGCTTGGCTGCATCGTTGGAGTGAATGCGCGCTGCCGAGGCCGGGTCGAGCCGGTGAAGCAGCCGATGCAGCCAGGTCTCACTTTGTACAAGATGGTTCGAAGAGAGCATTTGCCATTCTTTCGACGAATGTGGAAGATTTGGTAGATCATTTAGCGAGTTAGCCACCGCTTCGCGGTGATAGCGGGTTAGCAAGTTAGCGGTGTTCATTGCCGGTGTAACTTGACGCGACGAGCCAGACTGCTTCTCATGCTTTGCCCGGCTGCGCTCGAGGCGCGCCCGCAGTTCCGGCTGCCGCTCCGGCCCGGCAAAGAGCCCCTCGGTCAGCGCGCGCAGGTAAAGCCCTGTGCCGCCAGTCACGATGGGCAAATGTCCCCGCGCGGAAATCTCCCGCAGAGCCACTCGAGCCTGCCGGCTGTATTCGCCCGCGGTAAAAGGCTGGTCCGGGTCGGTTACGTCGATGAGGTGATGGGGCAGCCGTGCGCGCTCTTCTTTTGTGGGCTTGGCCGTTCCCAGGTCCATGCCGCGATAAACAGCCACAGAGTCGCAACTGACGATCTCGCCGCCATAGTGTTGCGCGAGCTCGAGCGATAGCGCTGTTTTGCCGCTGCCCGTGGGCCCCAGCAAAAGAACCGTCAAAGGCTCTGCCGCGGCGCAACTGCCGCCCGCCGTCCGCGCAGGACTCACGGCCGCAACCACCCCGGCGGAAAGATCCATTTGGAATTGGTGCGCAGGAGCCAGAAGAGCAGGATCGTCAAGGCCACCAGCAGCAGCCCGAAGACCTGGTTGCGCCGGAATACACGCTGCTGCTCCCGGCGCCGCGCCTTCTCGGCAACTTCCTGAAAGTAAGGCTTGATCCGCGTCTGGACCATAGCGCGGCCCTCCAGTTGACCGGCACGAAAGGCGCCGGATCACCACGCATCAGTATAGGGGAGCGGCGTGCACATCAGGCAGCAGCTGCGTTGCCCTGAAGAAGACGCTTTAGTCTCCTTCCAGGTGTTGTGTCTCTGAAGGCGGCTCGGGGCGTGGCTGCGGGACGGGAGTGGCTCCCTGTTGTGGTGTCTGCTGCTTGAAGCAGGGGCGGCACAACACCGGCCTTCCCTGCGTGGGCTTGAAAGGAACCGTCGTCTCCGCGCCGCACAGCGAGCAGTTGGTTCGGGTCTCCGGACGCACCCTGGAGCCCCCGCGGATGCGCTTCGACTTGCACTGCTTGCAGTGCCTGGGCTCGTTTTTAAACTGCTTATCGTGGAAAAAAAGCTGCTCGCCGGCGGTGAATACAAACTCGGCACCGCAGTCGCTGCATGTCAAAACTCTGTCGATAAATTCCATGGCCGGCTTCCCCAAAGGAGGGAATTGGTTGAAATCGGCCATGAACATAATCAGCTTGCCGGTCCCGTTTCCCTGCTTCGTGCTGTGATAACAACCAGGGCCCGGGCCGCAACAAGTACAGCGGCAAATTATATGTCTGCCCGGCAAGCCGGAAAGACCTGGATACAACCTCCAAGCAACCTGCATGCAGGGAGTTGGAGTTCAATGAAAGTAACGCGACAGACCGCCCCGGCCTTGCCTGCGATCTCTGGTTTCCTGCCCGCATCTCGATGCGGGGGACACCGGGGCAGTGCATGTCACGAAGGTATTGAAACTAGTCCTGCTCTTTACGAGCCTTCTTGCGATTCCGCTTGCGCGCTAAAGCCGCTTTTACGCGTTTCTTTTCGCCGGGCTTCAGGTAGTAGGAGTGACGCTTGACTTCCTTGATGATGTCCTCCTGCTGAACCTTCCGCTTAAACCGGCGCAGCGCATTTTCCAGCGGCTCGCCTTCTTGAACACGAACCTCCGCCAAAAAATTCCACCTCCAAACCCGCCATCTGGCATCTCCTATGATACTGGAAATAATGGGCCGCGGGTCAAGCGGAGAGGACTAGCCTGATAATTTTTACCAGAATCGCGTGATATTGCGCACAAATTGCCCTTCACAATGCCTAGTTTCCGATTTAGAACGGTTTTTTGCCCTGGCGGGCTGATCCGGTATCCTTGCCGGGCCGGCGCTCGCCTGTTCTGCGGCGCACCATACCGTAAACTTGCCCTAGAGGCCTTGAAACCATGATCCGCAGCTTCCAGGGGCGGCTGCCCCTGATCCCCGCCAGTTGCTACGTGGACCCTTCCGCGCAGATTATCGGCGACGTGATCCTCGGCGAGCGCTCATCGGTATGGATGAACGCCGTCCTGCGCGGCGACGTGAACTCCATCCGCGTCGGCGCCAACTCCAACGTCCAGGACTGCGCCGTCCTCCACGGCCAGCGCAACCTCTATCCGGTGATTGTGGGCGACTGGGTCACCATCGGCCACAACGCCACGGTGCACGGATGCGTGCTCGAAGACGCGGTTCTCATCGGCATCGGGGCCAGAGTTCTGAACAACTGCCGCATCGGCGAAGGCTCCCTCATCGCCTCCGGCGCCGTGGTTCCCGAGGGAACGCATGTCCCTCCACGCACGCTCTGGGCCGGCGTCCCCGCCAAGCTCCGCCGCGAACTCAGCGACGCAGACCACGCCAAAATCCTCGAATATGCCCAGGACTACCTGGACTACCTGGAGATTTACCTCAAGGAACCGGCAGGCTGAGCTGGCCTAAAATCCATTATCGCCCCCGCAGTTTTTTCAATCCGCGATAGTTGGCATAGACGAACGCAATCCCGGGGACATAAAGAATCGAGAAATTCGCCAAGCCCGAGCAGAACCGGCTAGAAAATGCCTCGATGCAGCTCCAGCGATCGACGTAGACCCACAGCGTTGTCGCAATGGCTACGAATGTAGCAACGCCCAGGATCGTGTAACTCGTCGCTTCGGCGTGAAAAACCTCCGCCAGCACCAATGCAGCCAGGGATGCCACCAAGGCCGCCTGCACGAAAAACGCAATGTGAACGTGAGCCCACGCATCGTATTTTCCGCGCTTCATGCGGAGGTACTCATACCCGGGGTCTCCGACGCCCACGACGGCCTGCGGGGCCGTTCCTGCCGCAAAACGGTTTTTCTTGGGAAGCAGGCCATACGCGATCAGGACAAGCACAAAAGCGACGATCGCGCAGACAAGATTGAACGTCTTAACGCGGTCCTGGCTCAAGGCATTCTCTTGCGGATTGTCCGCCATGTAGTAGACCGTGACCTCAGGAGCGGTCGGTTCTGTGCTGATGGTGTCTTTCCCTGTATATTGCTTGCCATTCACATCGAATTTGTAGGTTACGACGTATTTGACGCTCTCCACGCTACCGTTGCGCGTCTCGGTTTGCACCGTGTAATTGGTGTCGAGCGTGCCCGGTCCGGAGGAATCGTGTTTGTCGAACGCGCTCTTGCACAGCAGCACCCCGGCAACCGGCAAGACAACCAGCAGGGCAACAAAGAGAAAGAATCGCTGCCGGCGCCACTCGTAGAATTTTGACGTGGGGGCGCTTGTTGTCAATGGAGGCGGTGGGCTTACCGCTGCAGCCGGCCCCGCCGCTGTTATCGCCGCGCCGCATTTATCGCAGATTGTTGCCCCATCCTGGTTCCATGTACCGCACCGCGCACAAGTAGGCATAATCCCCCTCCTTGATTTTCAGGAATTTTAGCGCAGTGCGATGAACTTAGGGAAGAGATTTCCCTGTGACAAACTTTTGGAGCCCTCCGGACTATTGGGACTCTCGAGGAACCGGCAACAGAATAGGTGAATTACCAGATGCGCTGAACACCGTAGCGGTCGAAGATTGCATCAGCACTTATCAGAGGCACGTCGAGTTCCAGGGATTGAGCCGCCAATAATCGGTCGAAGGGATCGCGGTGGTGGAAGGGAAGGAGACCGGAGCGGATGGCGTGGAGCGGGTGAATCTGAAGCAAGGTGAATTCCTCTTCGCGGAGAACCCGGAGAAAGTCCGTGGCCAGCACGTGCGGCGGCATCTTCCCGGAGTTCATCTTGATCGCAATTTCCCAGGGGATGATGGAGGAGATCAGAACTTCATTGGCCGGGTCTCCGATTAGCTGACGTCCACGCCGGCCGAGTCGTTCTGGGCTATCGAGCGCCCAGATGGCCGTATGCGTATCCAACAGCAGTTTCACGTTGAAGGCTCGTCCAGCACCTTCGCATCAGCAAGAATGTCGAAGCCGTACTCTCGTAACTCTTCATCGGTTTCGAGCGGCTTGAAGATGTCATCGGAGTATTGACACATCCCCGCATATTTTCCAAGGGGGCGCTGCCGCTTGGCGGGCTGCTCCACCCGTACAAGCTGCATGGCAGGCTTGGCATCGCGGGCAATCACGACGGTTTTGCCCTCCTCGGCCTCCTGCAAAAGCTGGTCGAGTTGGGTCTTTGCTTGCTGGACAGTATACGTCATAAACCAAGTATCGGCAGCCTTAAGGGCGAAGTCAAGAGCCGCTCTTTTCGGATTCTGATTCAGCCCGAAATCGGCCGGGTCACAGTTCCGTGGACTGGTTTGCCACCAGCGCCTTAGCTTTGGCGATGAACTCGGCCAGCGGCGTGGAGCCTTGGTCGCCTTTACCGCGTGTACGGACGCTAACCGCGTTGGCTTCCTGCTCCTTGTCGCCGAAGACGAGGATGTAGGGCGTCTTCTGGTTGGCGAAGTCGCGAATCTTGCCGTTCATCTTCTCGTTGCGAATGTCGGTCTCAACACGGAAGCCCGCGGCTTTCAGTTCGGCCTCGACCTTCTGCGCATACGCGTGGTGCCGCTCGCTGATAGGAACAAGGCCGATTTGCACCGGCGCGAGCCACAGCGGGAAGGCCCCGGCGTAATGCTCGATGAGCACGCCGAAGAAGCGCTCGACGGAGCCGAACAAGGCGCGGTGGACCATGACCGGCTGATGGCGCTCGCCGTCCTCGCCCACGTACTCCAGCTCAAAGCGCGCGGGCAGGTTGAAGTCGAACTGCACCGTGGAAAGCTGCCACAGGCGGCCCAACACATCGACGAGCTTGATGTCGATCTTGGGGCCGTAGAAGGCGGCTTCGCCGGAGATCGTTTTATAGGCGATGCCCTTGCGGCCGAGGGCGCGCTGCAAGGAGCCGACGGCCAAGTTCCAGTTATCGTCGGAGCCGGCGTAGTGGGCGCGGTCGTTGGGGTCCCAGGTGGACAGCTCAACGATAAACTCGTGGAAGCCGAAGGTCTTCATCACCGCCTCGGCAAAGTCAATGCAGGCGACCACCTCGTCCTCGATTTGGCCGGGAGTGCAGAAGATATGCGCATCGTCCTGCGTAAAGCCGCGCACACGCAACAATCCGTGCATGGTGCCGGAGCGCTCGTAGCGGTAGACGTTGCCCAGCTCGGCCAGGCGCACCGGCAGATCGCGGTAACTCCGGGGCGAGTTCTTGTAAATCAGGATGTGGCCGGGGCAGTTCATCGGTTTCAGCCGATACTCGGCGTCATCCAGCTCCATGGGGGTGTACATATTGCCCGCGTAAAAACCCTCGTGGCCGCTGATCTTCCACAGCTCGCGGCGCATGACGTGGGGGGTAAATACCATCGAGTAGCCGCGCCGCAGACATTCCTCGCGCATCCAGTCTTCCATCACCTTGCGGACGATGCCGCCCTTGGGATGCCAGAAGATGAGTCCCGCGCCGGCCAGCTCCTGAATGCTGAACAGGTCCAGTTGCTTGCCCAGCAGGCGATGGTCGCGCTTTGCTGCCTCTTCCAGACGGGCAAAGTGCTCGTCCATGGCCTTCTGCGAAAAGAACGCGGTGCCATAGATGCGCTGCAACTGCGGATTCTTCTCATCGCCTAGCCAGTAAGCGCCGGCCAGGCTGGTCACCTTGACGGCCTTGACGCGGCCGGTCGAGGGCACATGCGGCCCGCGGCAAAAGTCCACAAACTTGCCGTTGCGGTAAAAGCTGACCTGGTCGCCGGGCGCGGTGAATTTGGTCACGAAGTGGGCCTTCATGAAGTCGCCGTCGCGCGCAAACTCTTCCAGAGCTTTCTCTCTCGGGGCGGATTCGCGCTTGAAGGGCTCGTCACGCGCAATCACCTCAGCCATCTTCGCCTCGATCCGCGCCAGGTCCTCGGGAACGAAGGGTTTTTCGCGATGAAAATCGTAGAAAAAGCCGGAGTCCGTGGCTGGACCATGCCCCAGCTTGGTTTCGGGAAACAACTCAAGCACCGCCGTGGCTAGCACGTGCGCGGCGGAGTGGCGCAGCACATTGATTGCCTCGGGATCTTTCTCGGTCAGCAACTCCAGGCGAGTGTCGGCGGTCAAAGGCGTAGCCAGGTCCACCAGGCGCGGACCGGCCGCATCCTCGGCGGCATACATGGCCGCCTCAGAGGCGTGCTCTTCAGCGGCCGCGCTTTGCTTCACGACAGCGCCGACAGGAGTCAGGCGCGCAGCCAGGGCGGCAGCGGCCAGCCGCGGCGAAATCGAGTTGGCAATCTCCAGAGGCGTCGTTCCGGCAGGCACATTACGAATAGCCCCGTCGGGCAGGTGTACGGCGATGGTCTTTGTGCTCATGGTCATCATGGTCCTGGAATTTCCAGCCACGGGTGGCTGGGCTGCGTGTCAACACTTCAGGATATACCGAAGAGGGCCGAAACAATCCTTGGCCGAGGCGCGTAACTGCTTTTCATGGCTTATCTTGGATGGAGCGGCCCTTGCGCCTTCCCGGCGCGGGACAGAAGATAACATTTTTCAGGAGAGGTTCGATATGGACAGGCGTTTGCGGGGCTTCGCGCTCCTCGTCTTGTTTGCGGTCCTTGGTTTTGGCTCAGCCCAGGCCCAACCCGCCATTCAACCCACGGTGGACATCACCAAGGTTCCAGCCGCGGCCCAGCCCTCGGCGAACTTCAACGCCGATGCCGCAACCGAGGCGTACATGGCGATGATTCCGCCCGAGGCCACGGCCCGATCCAACGCATATTTTGAAGGCGGCTATTGGCTGACGCTCTGGGGCTTTCTGTATTCCTCTGCCGTTGCCCTTCTGTTCTTGAACCTGCGCTGGTCGGTAAAGATACGCAACCTGGCCGAGCGCATCACGCACTTCCGATGGCTGCAAGATGCCCTCTACTGGATGCAATATCTTGTGCTGGCCACGGTATTGAGTTTTCCGCTTGATTTTTATATGGATTATGTGAGGGAGCACAAATACGGTCTGGCCACGCAGAGTTTTTGGCCCTGGATGGGCGATGAGGGCAAGGGTCTGCTGCTCGGGCTGGTCTTTGGCGCCTTAGCGGTCATGCTATTGTTCGCCATTGTGCGCAAGCGGCCCCGCAGTTGGTGGGTATGGGGCGCGGTCGCGATGACTGGCCTGACGATTGTGCAGGTGGCGATCGGTCCGGTTTATATCCAGCCGATCTTTAACAAGGTTACGCGGCTGAATGATCCCAAGGTCACGGTCCCGATTCTGCGCATGGCCCACGCCAACGGGATTCCCACCAACGATGTCTACCAGATCGACGCCAGCCGCCAAACCACGAAGATAAGCGCCAACGTGAGCGGCTTTGCCAACACCATGCGCATCACCCTGAACGACAACCTGCTGCGCCGCGGCTCGCCCGAGGAGATACAGGCGGTGATGGGCCATGAGATGGGCCACTACGTGATGAACCACATTCCCAAGAGCATCTTTTTCGATATGGTTGTGAATGTGATTTTTTTCGCTTGCCTGTTCTGGGGGCTGCAAGGTGTGCTGAAACGCTGGGGAGCGCGCTGGCAGATTCGCGGCGTTGGCGACCCCGCCGTGTTGCCGCTGGTCTTTCTGCTGGCCGGCATCTTCTTCTTTTTGCTCACGCCGGTATTGAACACCGAGTTCCGGATGCATGAAAAAGAGGCTGACATGTTCGGGTTGAACGCCGCCCGCCAGCCGGACGGATTTGCCCAGGCCGCGATTCACCTGAGCGAATACCGCAAGATGCGGCCCGGCCCGGTGGAAGAGTGGATCTTCTTCGATCACCCCAGCGGCTATGACCGCATTCACTCTGCAATGGTGTGGAAGGGCGAAAACCTGGAGCTGTTTGAGAAGACGCTGGCGCCGCCTGCCGCGCATTGAAAACTGAAATTTCGGCGAGTCTATGTCCCTCAAGCAGAATCCTTTCTCTTGAGGGACAAGAAAGGCTGGTATGCGCTGGATTGCGTTGATTTGCTGGATGGGAATTTGTTTCGCGGTGGCAGGCGTGAGCGGTTCATGGACTGCGAGCGAGGTTCCGGGATGGTACCGAACGCTGGTGCGACCAGACATCGCTCCGCCGGATTGGGTCTTTGGGCCGGTCTGGACGCTGCTCTACGCGATGATGGCCGTGGCTGCGTGGCAGGTGTGGGAGTCGGTCCCTTCGCCGCAGCGCAACTGGGGACTGGCCTTGTTTCTCATCCAATTGATCCTGAACTTTGCCTGGTCGTTGATCTTCTTTCGCCATCACGCTATCGGAGCAGCGTTGGCGGAGGTGGTGGCACTGTGGGCGGCGATTGGGGCCACAACGTTTGTATTTGGCAGGGTTTTGCCAGCGGCAGCCTGGATGATGGCGCCTTACTGGGCCTGGGTCACCTTTGCCACCGTGCTGAACGCAGCCTTCTGGCGGCTGAACTGAGCCACTTCACCACCAAGCTGATTTCTCCTCGTGATACTCCATCTCGGTATTGATGGCCCAGATATTGTCCTTGGTTGTGACGCCGCTGACGATGTTTTTCACGGCGGTCATGGCGGTCAGCATGGAGTGGCCCTGGCGGTTGTATTTGTGCATGCCGTTGCAGCCCACCAGGAAGATATTCTCAAATGAAAGCCTGCTGTAAAGAAGTTTTCACCGGAAGAAAATAATCGCATGCCCTGTGTTTTTTAACGGAACCCATCCTGGCGCCAGTGCACGTGGCGGTATTATAGAAACTACTGCTCTCGCCCCCGTGCTCTTCAGAGCATTGAGTACCGCTACTTGGACTTCCGGACTTGCATTCCAGAAGGCGGTTACCGAGTCGCCCGACTCCTGGGTTTGCGTCACCTCGGCGACAATCTCGACTCTATCGAGTCGCGCCCAGCTTGACTCATCTAGTCCGCTGCCTATAATTGCCACACGTTCTCCGGGCTCGATGCCCATGGTACGCAGTTGTTCAGCCAACTCAACCTGCTGTTCCCAATACTCCATATCATGATGGTTTTGATACATACTTTGCAGCACCATCACCGCCACCATCACACCGAGCGTCAGACTCGCTGCCTGCAAGACTAATGTCTGTTTTTTCTCTCCGGAAATACTTGTAGAGGCGATCAGCGCACCAAACCCTGCCAACATGACCCCAGTAGTGTATCGCGACAGCCATGTGATCATTGCATACATTAAAAACACCGCAATTGTTGGAATCAATATGGGCCAGAATTTTATGAACTGCCGCGAACAATCCTTGACCCGACCACTCAGGAGGAATGTCATAAGCACCACGGTTGTCAAAGCGCCAATCGCCCGGAGCAAATAATTCATGATTTTTCCCAAGTTATGGAGGAGCGCGGCAATCTGGCGAACCGGATGCGGTTTTGTGTCAACCCCTGCCCACCAATATGCGGGGTCATACCAGACCGGATAGGTTCCAGTAATTGGTGTGGCGAACTCGTACACCTCTGGCCAATTCAAAATCCTTCGCGTCGAGTGCTGCGGGGGTGCGGATGCGCCTCCGTCGCCCTGCCAATGTAAGTGCATCGTCGTAGGGCGATTCACGGACCATGCGTAGTTCAGCCTCCCCGCGTCTCCAATCGTAAAACGATGGCAGTTCCAGGAAAGAACTGCGATATACGGAGTTGAGATCATAAGAAAACCCAGCAGCGCAACTGCCGTCAATCTCATGCCGCTGGGGCGCTTCCTAACAACTACAAGCAGAGTTACCAGCACCACTATGCTAAAAGGAAGCATCGCCGCCTTTGCCAAGTATCCAACCCCCAGCGTGACGCCAAGCAACGCTGCGGTAAGCGTGCCCGCTCTGCCAGCAGAGAAACGCAGCATCATGCCGAAGACCAGGTACACCAATGTGGCCACCAGGAAGTCCGCGCCCACACCTTCTAACTCCCTGCTTCCAAGGTACATACAAATAAACAACAGGTATCCCAGTGTCCATTTATAGAAGTGTGACGCTCCCGCCCGGGCATTCTCTTTTCCCACCGCCAATAACGCGCGCCAGAAGAACTCAAAGCAAATCAGCGTTACCAAAAAGACCGCAAAATTCATCAGATGAATGGCAGGATACTCCCATCGTATTGTTGGTCTCATCAACCGAAGCGGCAATTCAGTAAGCCATCCATAAAGCGGCGACCAATAGGAATTCAGCGCGGCGTGCCAATTCCCCCTCCAGTACTGATCGCCCATGTCCATATATGACACGCCATCAGGATTGTTTTGAAACCTGGCAAACCAACAGTCTATGAGGGCACACACAGCGATGAAGCCGCGAAAAACCCACTGAAGTCTAACGAGGCCGAGATGCCCCTGCTTTTCAGTGACGGCTACGCTTGTTTGCATTTGGCATACCCTCAACTTTCCTGCCGTCAGGTTCCATTTATAGAGCGAATGACGGATTCAATTGCGAACACCTTGCTGAATTAAAAGTTGTAAACCAAACAGTCTTGGCGTTTTCACTTTTCCGCTTTCTCCTCATGATACTCCATCTCCGTGTTGATGGCCCATATGTTGTCCTTGGTCGTCACTCCGTTGATTATGTTTTCCACGGCGGTCATGGCGGTCAGCATGGAGTGGTCCTGGTTGTTGTATTTGTGCATGCCGTTGCGGCCCACCAGGAAGAGATTCTCAAAGCTGTCCAGGTAACCGCGGATGATGTCAAAGCGGTCATAGCTGCCGAAGTAGGCGGGATATGTCTTGGGAACGCGGACGACGTGCGAGTCTTCAATATCTTCCGCCTTGAGAATCCCGATCCTGGCTATCTCCGCGATGGCGAACCTCGCCATCTCCTCGTCGGAGAGCTTCCACAGCGGGTCGATGTCATTACAGAAGTATTCCAGTCCAACCCAGACCTTGCCGGGAGTGCCGACCAGCCAGGGACTCCAGTTGTTGAAGATCTGCAGCCTGCCGATCATCACCTCGGGCTCCTGAATGTAAATCCAGTTATCCTTGAGTTGCGTGCCGTCCTTTTCCATGACGGCCAGCTTGCTGGCCAGCAGGCCGACGGTGATGAAGTCGCGATACATGAGGCCTTCGGCGACTTTGTTCACCTCGGCGGGGACTGGCGTTGAGAGGCCGCGCACCAGATTGCGGATGGGCATGGTGGAGACGAAGTAATCTCCCACATATGTAACCCGTTCCCCTGCTTCGTTGTGGCCCTCGACCGAGACTACTTTGTTTCCCTCCACGTTGATGCGGTCGATCTGGACGCCAAAATGTATCTCGCCATCATCCTTGCTAACTAAATCAGCCGCATGTTCCCATAATTGGCCGGGGCCGAGCTTGGGATAGAGAAATCTCTCGATCAGCGAGGTTTCAGTCTTCTTTTGCGCAATGTCGCCAGAGCGCCCTCGAATAAAGGTCTTCTTGAAAAAGTGCGTTACGACCCCTTTGAGCGAGAGTCCCTTAATGCGCTGCGCGCCCCACTCGGCGCTGATCTCGTTGCAAGGCACGCCCCAGACCTTTTCGGTATACGACTTGAAAAACGTCAGGTAGAGCTGTTTGCCAAACCTGTTGATAATGAAATCCTCAAGCGAGCGCTCCTCGCGCTGTGGCAGCAGCGCCGAGCGCAGATAACTGAGTCCGCAACGGAATGTGCGAACCAGGCCCAGATTTCGGAACGTTGCCGCGGTCAGGCTGATGGGATAGTCGAAGAAGCGGCGCAGAAAATAGATGCGGCTCTTGCGCTGGCGAACCAGCATGACCAGATCCTCCGTTTGAGGATCGTGCGCCGCAGCCGCCGCGGGCATATCGCGTTGCCGGCCATGATAGTGCAGCTCGCTATCCGCATCTGAGCAGGCCTCCGCCGGCATCATGTCCAGCCACCACCGCATCACCCGGTCTGATTTGGAGAAGAATCGGTGGCCGCCGATATCCATGCGGTTGCCCTTGTAGCGAATGGTGCGCGAGATGCCGCCTACCTGCTGACTGGCCTCGACCAGGATGGGCTTGACTGCCGAATTGCGCTGCAACTCGATGGCCGCCGTCAATCCGGCCGGTCCCGCTCCGATGATGATCGCCGTGCCGTGTTTCACGCGGGGAATCGAGCCCTCCCTGCTAAATATTCAATCGATTGCAATGATCCGCGAAAAAAACAAACGAGGGCAGGGAGTGTTCCCAACCCTCGCTTGTGTTTGCTAGATTCTGCCGGAATCCGGCCGGTGGGTTCACAGCGGCTGCACGTCGGCAGCCTGCCACCCCTTGGGCCCCTTCACCACGTTGAACTGCACGGCTTGACCTTCCTGCAGGCTCTTGAATCCGCTGGATGCGATTGCAGAGTAGTGCACAAAGACGTCTTCGCCGTTCTGACGCGAGATGAAGCCGAAGCCTTTCGCGTCGTTGAACCACTTCACAGTACCTTGTTCCATATTGCTCGTATTTCCTGAATTGAATTGCGCTGGATGAATCGGAGCGACCACTGGCAGAATCTTGCTGGTAGGGCGAGTGCTGCTCACGCCCGCTTCGGTCTAACGCTGAGAGCAGTGTAGCACCCCTTTTCAAATAAATGCGCGAAAAATGTATTCTTCTGCTACATATTACCCGTTTTCAGTTTTGGAACTTATTGAATTAGAAAGCCTTAACGTCGTACTCTTATTGTGTTACCGCGAGAGGTTACCATGCCCCAGGATCCCGTTCCCGGCCTGTTGTCCCGAGCTACCGAACTGCTGGAAAAACAGTTTATAGCTCTCCCGGCCTTCGAATCAGTTATCGAGGAAGATGCGATTGCGGGATTCTTGCGGGGCAGAGAAGTGATTAGCCTGATGGTGTGAACAGGCCTGCGAGGGTCGATTTGCTCGTGACACGCGTCTTCAAATTATGATTCAGGATTTGGTTGTTTTGGGACGCCCTCTTTATTGGATTGTGGATGATATTATTTTGGCGGAGTGGGCTATGCCTGAGCGTGCAGACAGGAGCTGCGGAAACTGCGGCTTTCCTGTATTCGACTGGAACAAAGTCGGCGACCGTTGCCCGATGTGCAAGTGTGTGTGGGCTCGCGAGGAAACGAAATACTCGTCGATCCCCGACACCTCATTCGTCGATAAGATTACGGATCAGGCGCTCCTTGCCAGTACCGCAATCAACGCCGCGGACTCCTCTGTCCGAATGGCGGCCGTCCGGAAGCTTTCGGACGCGAGGCTGCTTGCAAAGGTCGCGGTCGATGCCAAAGATGAAGTTATCGGCGGATTCGCCCTCGAAAAGGTCGCGGACGAGAAACTCCTCACCGAGATTGCGGTCGGTGCTCAGCATCGGCATGTCCGCCAAGACGCCGTCAAGAGGATAACGGATCAGACAGTCCTCGCCAAGATTGCAGCCAAGGAAAGGGACGAATTCGTCCGCATAGCTGCCATCGAGAAATTAACTGATCAAACGCTGCTCGCCAGGATTGCGACTGTGGGCGGGCACCCATTCGTACGCGCAGCTGCCCTCCGGAGGGTGATCGATCAGGTGGTACTCGCCGAGATGGCGATCAAGGACTGGCATCCCGATGTCCGCGCAGCTGCCATCGAAAATCTGGCGGATCAGACGCTCCTGGCCAAGCTTGCAGTCAAGGGTGGGGACGACCTTGTCCGCATAGCTGCCATCAAGAATTTAACTGATCAGGTGGTCCTCGCAAATATTGCGGCCAACGATTGTGCGAACAGCAGTGTCCGCGCGGCCGCGGTCAAGAATCTGACGGATCAAACGCTCCTCGCCAAGATTGCAGAGGGATCGGACCCCTTTACGTGTGGTGAGGCGCGGCGAAGGCTCGATAGCTTGGCCAGGACTACAGATCCCGTGTTGGAGCCCTGAATCCATGTGTCTGGCACGTATCGCTGATCAATCGTGAAGGTTTGAGGGCCCCGGGTTAATGCGGATTTATGCATGAGAGTGGACCATATTTCTCAATTCCGTATGACATTGGAAGTAACGTACGGTTTAGGAAGCACCTGACTGATCAATAAGGGTCACTTTGCTTCATCAGCTCGTCCACTCGAAAGCTGTCTGGAATCCCCGGTTAGGGTGCAAGGAGAAGTTGTTATGCCCCAGGATCCCGTTCCCGGTCTGTTGTCCCGAGCTACCGAACTGCTGGAAAAACAGTTCGCAGATTTGCCCGCCTTCGACGCCGCATCCAATCCGGCGGAGATGGCGCGGGTTCTAGGGGATGTGGCGCGCCGGATGGGCGACAACTACCCCTACTTCCATCCGCTTTATGCCGGGCAGATGCTCAAGCCGCCGCATCCAGTGGCGCGGGCCGCCTATGCGCTGGCCATGAGCATCAACCCTAACAATCACGCGCGTGATGGCGGCCGGGCCAGCTCGGAGATGGAGATTGAGGCCGTCCGGGAGATTGCCGGAATCTTCGGCTGGACGGAATTTTTAGGCCACCTGACCTCCAGCGGCACTCTGGCCAACCTGGAAGCGCTGTGGGTGGCCGGACAACTGGCTGCGGGCAAACGCGGCAATCGGATTGTGGGCTCTGAGCAGGCGCACTACACCCACCGGCGTATATCCGCCGTGCTGAAGCTGGAGTATGCGTCAATTGCGACTGATTGTCGCGGACGCATGAATCTGGAAGCGCTGGAGGCCGAGCTGCGCAAAGGCGATGTGGGTACGGTGGTGGTGACGCTGGGCACTACGGCTCTGGGTGCGGTGGACCCGCTTGACGAGATTCTCGCGCTCCGCAAGCAATACGGCTTCCGTATCCATGTCGACGCAGCCTATGGGGGCTATTTCCGGCTGATCTCCAAATCTCTGGACGATCCGGCAAGTCGAGCATTCGCAGCGATCGATCAGGCCGATTCGATCGTGATCGATCCGCACAAGCACGGCCTTCAGCCCTATGGTTGCGGATGCGTGCTCTTTCGTGACCCGTCGGTGGGACGCTTCTACAAGCACGACTCTCCCTACACCTACTTCACCTCCAAACAGTTGCATCTCCACCCCAGCGAGCAAAGATCGCTCGCCGGGAGCCCCGTGCATCTGGGCGAGATCAGTCTGGAGTGTTCGCGGGCCGGAGCCTCGGCGGTGGCTTTGTGGGCCACGCAGAGGCTAT
The DNA here is from genome assembly GCA_050011175.1 of Occallatibacter sp. GTDB lineage: Bacteria > Acidobacteriota > Terriglobia > Terriglobales > Acidobacteriaceae > Telmatobacter. Next base: position 69,698 of record JBEKJR010000001.1, on the reverse strand, counting down.
TGCCGCTTGTGCCGGAGGGCGAGTTTGCCCGAGGGCTGTCTTGCGGCCGTGCAGCAGCCGTGGAGTTGGATCGGAGACTGCGGGAAGATCAGTCCGTGCGCTTTCAGCCGCTCGCAGCCGGAGCGCCGGAACTCGATATTGTGGCCTGGAAGATGAAAGCCAAGTCACTCGAACGGGCCTCCGAGCTGGCGCAGAGGGTGTTTGACGCCTGCGCCGCGCGAGATTTGCATCTGGCGCTGGCGCAATTGCCGTCGACATGGTTTGAGCCCGCGGTTTGCTCTGAATCGGCTAGCGCCGCTGGCATAGTTACCTGCCTGCGCTCGGTGCTGATGAAGCCCGAACACGAGGCGTGGATGGACCGCATCTGGGAGCGGCTGACCGCGAGCTGCGCGGAGGTGATGGGAGAGGTTCGGAAGTGACCAGAGATTTGCGCGGCTGGTGCGGATAAATGGAATCGGGATCGCGGAAATACAATCGCAGCTACAACTTGAGCCGATAGTAACATCTATTCGGCATGAACCACGGCGGAGCAAATTTCGTGTTTATAGTGATTATGCGATTCTCAGAAGCCCTCCTTGCTAAAATCAATAGAAGTTTTCCTCGATAACGGCCGGGCAAGATCACTCACTTCCGGCCGATCGCGCAGTATTAATTCCCTGTGCGTCGCTTTTTTGATTTGGAGCGCCGTGGAGATGAGAAAGACATGCAACCGATATCATCAGTAGAGCCATCTTCCTACGAAACCTTTCCCAGCTCCAGCCTGGTAGCGTACTTCTCGATGGAGATCGCGATCACCCCTGACATCCCCACATACTCCGGCGGCCTGGGCGTTCTTGCCGGCGATACGTTGCGCACCATGGCCGATCTGGGCGTTCCCGCGGTGGCCTTCTCGCTGGTTTATCACAAGGGTTTTTTCAAGCAGAAACTGGACATCGCCGGAGTGCAGACCGAGGAGACCGACCCGTGGACTCCTGCAAAATATTGCACCTTGGAGAAGGCGCGGGTTACGGTCTCCATCGAAAACCGCATTGTAATGATGCGCTGTTGGCGCTATGACCTGAAGGGCCGCTACGGGCACGTGGTGCCGATCTACCTGTTGGACACGGATCTGGAGAAAAACACGGGCTCGGATCGCTGGCTGACCGACGTACTGTATAGCGGCGACGAGAACGACCGGCTGCGGCAGGAGATTGTGCTGGGCATGGGCGGAGTGCGCATGGCGCACGCGCTGGGCTATCAGGTCAATGTCTACCACATGAACGAAGGCCACGCCGCGTTGTTGACGCTGGCGCTGCTGGAGAGCGAGTTGGGCGGCGGACCGCTAGGCGCGGCCACGGAAGCCGACATCGAGCAGGTGTACAAGAAGTGCGTCTTCACCACCCACACCCCGGTTGCCGTTGGCCACGACCGTTTCTCCTATGAGCAGACCATGCGCATCCTGGGTAAGGACCGGACAAGGTGCCTGGAGCAGTTGGGCTACCTTGACAATGGAATGCTGAACATGACGCTGCTGGCGCTGCACTTCTCGCACTATGCCAACGGCGTGGCCATGAAACACGCTCATGTCTCCCGAGACATGTTCCCGGATTTTCATATTCACGCGATTACCAACGGTGTGCACACGCCCACCTGGGTCTCCGAGCCGTTCCGAAAGATACTGGACGAGCACATCCCCGTGTGGCAACGCGACAATCTCTATCTGCGCAATGCCATCGAATTGCCCGCGGATGAGATACTCGCGGCTCATGCTCGCAACAAGGAGGCGTTGCTCGCTGAAGTTGCCTCGCACCGCTGCGTGCCTGCCAATCTGGCCCTCGATCCCAAGGTGCTCACCCTGGGCTTTGCCCGCCGCGCCGCCACCTACAAGCGCGCCCCCCTGCTGCTCACCGATCCTGGGCGACTGGTGCAGATTGCCACCAAAGCCGGCGGCTTACAGATTATTTATGCCGGCAAGGCCCATCCCCAGGACAAACCCGGCAAGGCAATGATTCAGCAGGTTGTCGCGGAAGCTGCCAGACTCTCCAACGATCTGCTACGCATCGTTTACCTGGAAAACTACGACTGGAAGCTGGGCGCATTGCTCAATGCAGGCGTGGATGTGTGGGTGAACACGCCGAAGCGGCCCTATGAGGCTTCGGGCACCAGCGGCATGAAGGCCGCGCTGAACGGTGTCCCCAGCCTGTCCATTCTGGACGGATGGTGGATCGAGGGCTGCATTGAGGGCGTGACCGGCTGGGCCATCGAGGATGGCGCCAACGATGCGGAGGAGGCCAACTCGCTCTACCATAAGCTCGAAACGGCGGTGGTGCCGTTTTTCCTTGATGCGCCGGAGAAGCGGGCCCAACTGATGCGCACGGCGCTGGCCTTCAACGGCTCCTACTTCAACACCAACCGCATGGTGAATCAGTACATTCGCAACGCCTACTACCCGGTGAAGTTGATCGCGCCGGCTACAGTGCGGGAAGAAGCCGTTGCGGATTGAGGCGGGGCACCATAATCTCGCAAGCGGCCTTTCATTCAGCAGAGGACTTTGAGAACCTCGCCAGAAATTCTGCTGGCGTGATAATCGGTATCCCGCGCCATGGATGTAATATCAGCAAGTCTTCATCGCTGCTGACCAGGAGATCGGCTTCGGCTACCTGCGCCAATGCCAGGAATTGGTTGTCTTTGGGGTCGCGACAGGGTGGATCGACAGCCATCGTGACGGCATTTTGTATTACAAACATGCTCGCTCTTCGGCGAAGATTAGCAACGAATTCATGACGTTCGTCCCTATTGAGGTAGCGATCGAACTTGCTGCGGTTGATCACTTCCTCTATCTCAGCCAAGGATTCGGCACTAACACAGAGTTCCGCGAAGTCGAGTGCATTCAATAGTGCTTGGTGAGGAGTGGACCCAATACGCAATGCCGCCCCGACCAAGCTGCTGGTATCGAAAACTACTCTCTGGACGTGACTCACCGCAATTCATGGACCATGCGGTTCACATCCTCATCTGTCAATGCCGCTACGGCTGCGGCCTGAGCAGGAGATTGGCTCTTCTTAGCTCGGGCGCTCCATTCCTCAAACTCGGCCACTGCCTCACTGCGCCTGCGCCGCGCATCCAGCAATTCGTCCATCTCCAGCGGAGATACAATGAAGGCCGTTGGACGCCCATGCCGGGTAATTGCAACAGGCTCGCGTTGCACGGTGTCCAGCAACTTCCCAAAGCTGTTTTGCGCCTCTACGGAGGTCATGGTTTTCATTATTTTTACCTCTTAAAACTAGCTAATTTAGATAATATAGCTAATGCGGCTAATTTGCAACTGGCTAAACCTACCCCATCGGCTGACGCAGGATGGTTTTGAGCTTTTCTGGCGCGGTTCGCCGCGGATCGCTCAGGTAGATTTCGTGATGCTTGCCGCGGAGTTCCTTTCCGGCTGCATGAATGAAGTCATGTATCCGCTGGATTGTCGGCCCCTCGCCGGCAAATGGTCCCACATACAAAACCTGCGCGGATGGGCCTTCCGTAAGCGTCTCGAAGCGCACCCGGTCGAGCGCCGCAGGGTTCTTTTTCCTGCGCACTTCTGCAAACGCCGCATCCACCTGCGCCCGGGTAATGAACTCCGGCTGCACGATCATCGCCGTCCACTTCCACGCGGACTTTTTGGTTTCACAAAATGCCCGTGGATCGTCGGCCCACCACAGACCCTCCAGCGGCATCACGCCATAGTCAATGCCGCGTGGACTTTTCTTGATCGTGAATTTGAGCGTATAGGAGAGCGAATAAAGGGCTTCAATGGCTTCTTGAAATGCCTTCGAGGTGTTGGGGTCGCCCTGGCCGTCAACCATAAGGTAGGTCAGCGGAGGAACATCCACGGCGACGATGGCTTCCTCTTTTGCCTCGTAAAGCTGCTTCCATTGTTTCTTCAGGTCAAGTTTTTTCATCATGGCTTGCCTTCGATGGTAATCGCCGCCACTGGATAATCGGCGGTCATTCCACACAGCACATTCGTGTTGCCGTCCCCGCAATCTTCGACCAGTTTTCCGAAGTCGTACGGGGTGCCTCCGACGCTAAAGAGCATCTTCAGCGTCCGTCTCCCCGACTGGACCGTGAAGCGTATCGACATTTCAGCATTCGGATGCCGGATAATTTTCTTTTTCCCGTACGTCGCATCAAGGCACGGCAGCCTCTCGCCCTTAATCGGGTTAGCTGCAAATTGGAATGAAGAATCGCTGTCGTTGCTCCAATAATCCGACGGTAATCCCTGAGGCCGCGCATCGTAATGTTCTGCAAACAAAATTACGACATCGCCGGTAGCCGCTTTATATTCTCTGCCATAGCTTCCCGGCGTTTCACGCAGATGGCACGCCACGTTGATACCCTCCTTCATATTGTCTTTCCGGTCCGCCAGCGATTGTACTGCCAACCGCCGGCCAACTTTGCGCTCAGAAACCGAAGGGCGGGTCTAGTCCGCCGCCGCCCCTTCCAGCTCCACGCCGATGCGATGCAGCTTCATCACGCGCCATTGCAGGCGGTCGAAGAAGAGGTAGACCACCGGAGTGGTGAACAGGGTGAGCATCTGGGAGACGATGAGTCCGCCGACGATGGCAATGCCCAGCGGCTTGCGCAGCTCGGAGCCGACGCCCATGCCGATGGCCAGCGGAAGTCCGCCGAAGAGAGCGGCCATGGTGGTCATCATGATAGGGCGGAAGCGAAGCAGGCAGGCCTGATAGATGGCCTCGACGGGCGGCAATCCCTGGTCGCGTTCAGCCTGCAGTGCAAAGTCGATCATCATGATGGCGTTCTTTTTGACAATGCCGATCAGCAGGATGATGCCGATGAAGGCGATGATGGTCAGGCTGGTTCCAGTCAGCAACAGCGCCAGAAGGGCGCCCACGCCGGCCGGAAAAATCGTGGAAATAATGGTCAGCGGATGGATGAGGCTCTCGTAGAGGATGCCGAGTACGATATAGACGGCGACCACCGCGGCCAGAACCAGCCACAGCATATTTTTCTTTGCGTCTTGAAAGGCCTGCGCGGTTCCCTGGAAGGAGGCGTGGATGGCTGAGGGCATATTCATCTCGCGCTGGACCTTTTCCAGGGCGGTGACGGCGTCGCCCAGGGCCACGCTGGGCGCCAGGTTGAAGGTGAGGGTGATGGCCGGATACTGGCCCTGATGATTGACCTGCAGGGCAGTGCGCCGCTGCTCAAAGTGAGCGATAGTGGAGAGCGGAACCATGGAACCGGTTGAGGGAAGAATTGGAATCGCCGCGGATGAAGACGCGGCTCTGGCTGCGCCGGTCGTAGCTCCGGCAACAGTGCCGGTCTTGATGAAAATGCCGTTGAGTGCGTCGGGGCTGAGCTGGTACCGGGGGTCCACCTCCATCACCACGAAGTACTGGTTGAGCGCTGTGTACATGGTGGAGACTTCGCGCTGGCCAAAAGCGTCGTAGAGCACCTGGTCAATGGCCGCGGGGGTGATGCCCAGCCGCGATGCGGCATCGCGATCGATAACCAGGTTGGCGGCCAGGCCCTCGTTCTGCTGGTTGCTGTTGACGTCGCGCAACTCCCGCATGGTTTTCATGCGGTCCAGCATCTGCGGCGCCCAGACGCTCAGCTCATCCATGTTCTCGTCGGAGAGCGTGTACTGGTATTGCGCGGCGCCAGTGCGCGCGCCAGTAGAGAGTTCCTGCTGAACCTGAAGGATGAGGACAGCTCCTGGAACGCTGGTGAGATTGCGGCGCAGGCGGTTGACTACATCGCCGGCGGAGACGTGGCCGGGGCGCTGATTCAGCGGCTTGAGAGCGACTTGCATATTGCCAATATTGGAGCTGCCGCCGCCCGGTCCGCCACCGCCGACGTAGGCGGATACGGAAGCAACGGCGGGGTCGTCCAGCACCATCTGCGCCAGCTCTCGCTGCTTGTCGCGCATGGCGGTAAAGCTTATGTCCTGCGCGGCGCGGGTTTGCCCACCCATGCGGCCTGTGTCCTGCTGGGGAAAGAAGTCCCAGGGTACAATCCAGAAGAGGTAGACGTTGAGGACAACCGTGCCGATCACCACGCCCAGTATCAGCCATTGATGGCGGAGCACCCAGCGCAGGCCGGTGGCATATTCGTTGTGCATCCACTGAAAGGCGCGTTCGCTCATCGCGTAGATGCGGCCGTGACGGCTCTCGTCGCGCGACTTGAGAAATCTGGCGCAGAGCATGGGCGTGGTGGTGAGCGAGACCACCATAGAGACGGCGACGGCCACCGACAGAGTAACAGCGAACTCACGGAAGAGCTTGCCCACGATGCCACCCATCAACAAAATAGGGATAAAGACGGCGATCAGCGAGGTGCTCATCGACAGCACCGTGAAACCAATCTCCTTGGAGCCCTTCATGGCGGCCTCGAAGGGCTTCATGCCCATCTCGAGATAGCGGGTGATGTTCTCGATGACCACGATGGCGTCATCCACCACGAAGCCGGTGGCGACGGTCAGCGCCATCAGCGAAAGGTTGTCGACGGTGTAGCCCACCAGGTACATGACGCCAAACGTCCCCAGCAGCGAGAGGGGCACGGCCACGGATGGAATAATGGTGGACCAAATCTCGCGCAGGAAGAGGAAGACCACCAGCACCACCAGGATCACGCTGATCATGAGCGAGATCTCCACGTCGTGCACGCTGGAGCGGATGACGGTGGTGCGGTCGACGGCCACGTTGATCTGGATGGTGGGCGGGATGGCGGCCTGCAGGCGCGGCATCTCGGCCATCACAGCATCTACAGTGGAGATGACGTTGGCGCCGGGTATCTTGAAGATGATGACCAGGATGGCGTCTTTCAACACGCCATGCTGCCCATTGGGGCCGTTGCTGCCCGATACACCGTCGTTCAGAATGTTGGCGACGCTGTCTGAAACGGTTCCCAGGTCGGAGATGCGCACCGGCGCGCCGGTCTGCCGGTTATAGCCGGCGATGATGGGCGCGTAGTCGCTGGCCTTGAAGATCTGGTCGTTGTCGCTGATCTGCCAGCGATGGTTTGCGTCCTGAAAAGCGCCCTTGGGGCGGTTAGCGTTGGCTCCGGCCAGCGCCGTGCGCACCGCCTCCAGACCGATGCCGTTTGCGCCCAATTGCATGGGGTTCAACTCGACGCGCACCGCGGGGCTGGAGCTGCCGCCCACGAAGACCTGGCCCACGCCCGCAATCTGCGCGATTTTTTGCGACAGGATAGAGTCGGCCATGTCGTACATCTGCCGCTTGGTCACCACATCGGAGGTGAGGGTAAGAATGAGAATCGGCGCTTCGGCGGGATTCATCTTGCGGTAACTGGGATTCTGCGGCAGGTAAGAGGGCAACTGGCTGCGCGCGGCGTTGATGGAGGCCTGCACATCGCGGGCGGCGGCGTCGATATTGCGATTGAGGTCGAATTGCATGGCGACCGAGGCTGAGCCCAGCGAACTCGATGAGGTCATCTGATTGATGCCGGCGATGCGCCCGAATTGCCGTTCCAGCGGGGTGGCAACCGACGAAGCCATGGTCTCAGGGCTGGCGCCGGGCATACCCGCCCCCACGCCGATAACCGGGTAATCGACGTTGGGCAGCGAAGCCACGGGCAGCAGGGAGTATCCCACCGCGCCGGCCATCAGCAGGGCCAGCGAGAGCAGCGAAGTGGCCACCGGGCGCTGAATAAAAGGTGCGGAAAGATGCATGGACCTTAGCTTTCAGCTTCTAGCTTTTAGCTATTAGCTGGAGGTTGATTGAGGTTTGAGGTATCCCAGATCCGAAAATCCGGACCTGGGGCACCCAACTATAGCCCGGACTCGGGAACCTGATCCCTGTTCCCTGTTCCCTGTTCCCTGATTTCGCGCGGCTTCATGCGCTGCGCCAGCTTGTCGAAGTAAAGGTAGATGACCGGCACGGTGTAGAGGGTGAGCACCTGCGAAAACATCAATCCGCCGACGATGGTGATGCCCAGCGGTTCGCGTAGTTCGGCGCCCACGCCGCCGCCCAGCCACAGCGGCAATCCGCCCAGCATGGCGGCCATGGTGGTCATGATGATGGGCCGGAAGCGCAACTGGCAGGCTTGGAAGATGGCGGCTTCAGCCGTTTTCCCCTCAAGGCGCTCGGCCTGCAAGGCAAAGTCAATCATCATGATGGCGTTCTTCTGCACGATGCCGATGAGCAGGATGATGCCGATGAGGGCAATCACGCTGAAATCTACGCGCGTGATGAGCAGAGCCAGAAGAGCGCCCACACCCGCCGAGGGCAGCGAGGAGATGATGGTGATGGGGTGGATGTAACTCTCGTAGAGCACGCCCAGCACGATGTAGACCGTGATCAGCGCGGCCAGAACCAGCAAAGGTTCGTTGGACAGCGAGGTTTGGAAGGCGGCGGCCGTGCCCTGGAAGCTGGCGTTGATGCTGGCCGGCATCTTGATATCATTCTCGATGCGGTTGACGGCGTTGACGGCATCGCCCAGCGCCTTGCCCGGCGCCAGGTTGAAGCTGACCACCGTGGAGGGGAACTGTCCCTGGTGGCCGATGGACAGTTGCGCGGTGGATTGCTCCCAGTGGGCTAACATGCCCAGCGGAACCTGCGTGCCGTTGCCCGACTTGACGTAGAGATCGTTGAGAACCGTGGGATCGGTCTGGAAGTTCTGCCCCACCTCCATCACCACGTGGTACTGGTTGAGCTGGGTGAAGATGGTGGAGATCTGGCGCTGACCAAAAGCGTCGTAGAGTGTGTTGTCCACGTCGGCCATGGCAATACCCAGCCGGGCGGCGGTGTCGCGGTCGATCACGAGTTGAGCGCCCAGGCCCTGGTCCTGCAGGTCGCTGGCTACGTCGGTGACTACTTTTTCGTTGCTGAGTGCATCCACCATCTTGTGCGTGTAAGTAGCCAGCTCGACCGGGTCCGGATCTTCGAGGGAGTATTGAAACTGGGTGCGGCTCACGCGATCTTCTACCGTGAGATCCTGGAGAGGCTGCAGAAAGAGCTGAATGCCTTCAACGCTCTGGAGCTTTGGCTGCAGGCGGCGAATCACTTCGGTGGCGGAAATCTTGCGCTCCGCCAGCGGCTTCAGGTTGATCTGGATGCGGCCTGAGTTCAGCGTGGTGTTGGTTCCATCCACACCAATGAATGAGGAGACGTTATCGACTGCCGGGTCCTGCAGCAGCAACTCCACAAGCCTTTGCTGACGCTCGGCCATGGAGGTGAAGCTGACCGTCTGCGGCGCCTCGCTGATGCCCAGGATCACGCCTGTATCCTGCACCGGGAAGAATCCCTTGGGGATAACGACATAGAGCAACAGGGTGGCGACGAGTGTGCCAATGGTGACCAGCAGAGTAATGAAGCGATAGCGTAGAACGACCTGAAGAGTGCGGCCATACCAGGCGATGATGGCGTTGAAGACCTTCTCCGACCAATAGTAGAAGCGCGTCTGCTTGGCGACCGACTTGTCCTGGAGAATACGCGAGCACATCATGGGCGTCAGCGTCAGCGAGACCACGGCGGAGACCAGGATGGTAACCGCCAGGGTGATGGCGAACTCGCGGAAGAGCTTGCCCACAACGTCGCTCATGAAGAGCAACGGAATGAGCACCGCGATCAGCGAAACGGTCAGCGACATGATGGTGAAGCCGATCTGCTCGCTGCCCTTGAGCGCCGCTTTCATCGGACTCATTCCCTCTTCAATAAAGCGCGAGATGTTTTCAATCATTACGATGGCGTCGTCCACCACAAAGCCGGTGGAGATGGTGAGCGCCATCAATGTGAGGTTGTTCAGCGAGTAGCCGAGCAAGTACATCACGCCGAAGGTGCCGACGATGGAGAGCGGCACGGCTAAGAATGGTATGGTGGTGGCGGCCAGGTTGCGCAGGAAGAGGAAGATCACCATGACCACCAGGGCGATGGTGAGCCCGAGTTCGAACTCCACGTCGCGGACGGAGGCGCGGATAGTGGTGGTGCGGTCAGTGAGCACCTTCACCTGCACGGAGGCCGGCAGAGCCGTCTGCAACTGCGGCAGCAGCAGCTTGATGCGGTCCACCACGGCGATGATGTTGGCGCCCGGCTGGCGCTGGATGTTGACGATGACCGCGGGCTGGCGGTTCATCCATGCAGCCTGCTGGGAGTTTTCGGCGGCATCGACGATCACCGCCACGTCGGAGGCGCGCACTGCGGCCCCGTTGCGATAGGCCACGATTACCGGCTTGTAGTCGTCGCTGGAAAGCAGCTGGTCGTTGGCGTTGATGGTGTAGGACTGGCGCGAGCCGTTCAGCGTGCCCTTGGCCTGGTCCACGTTGGCTGCCGCCAGTGCGATGCGCAGGTCTTCCATGCTCAGGTTGTAGGCGGCCAGTTGGGTCGGGTTGGCTTGTATGCGCACCGAGGGCTTCTGTCCGCCAGCGATGGAAACCAGTCCAACGCCGGTAACCTGGGAAATCTTTTGCGCGAGATTGGTGTCGGCCGCGTCCTCGATCTTATCCAGGGGCAACGTGTCGGAGGTGAGCGCCAGGGTCATGATGGGCGCGTCGGCGGGGTTCACCTTGCTGTAGATGGGCGGGTTGGGCAGGTCGGCGGGCAAAAAGCTGCTGGCCGCATTGATCTGAGCCTGCACCTCCTGCTCGGCCACATCGATGCTCATGTCGAGGTTAAATTCCAGAGTGATGACCGAGCCGCCGCCGCTGCTGACCGAGGTCATCTGCTTGAGTCCCGGCATCTGGCCGAACTGCCGCTCCAGGGGCGCGGTAACCGACGAAGCCATCACCTCCGGCCCACCGCCGGGATAGAAGGTGAGCACCTGGATGATGGGGTAATCCACCTCGGGCAAGGCGGAGACCGGCAACTGCTGGTAGCCCACAAAGCCCGCCAGCAGAATGGCCGCCATCAGCAGCGAGGTCGCTACCGGGCGCAGAATAAATGGCCGGGAAGGACTCAGGCTCACTGTTTGTTCCTCTTATCGGGTTTTCCGTTGCCGGCCGGCGCGCCGGGGTTGGAAGCTGCACTGGGAGCCGCGAATGGGTTGCCACCACTCTGACCCGCCCCTTGCCCTGCTCCCTGTCCAGCTTTCTGTCCGCCGCGCTTTTGCGCCACGCTGGCGGTCACATTCTGTCCGGGCTTCAGCCGGTCGGCGCCGTCCACTACCACGTTCTGGCCCGGTTGCAGGCCCTCGTCCAGAATGGTTACCTGCCCCTCGGCCAAAGCCACTTTCACAGGCTGGATTCTGGCGGTTCCATTTCCCTGCGCATCGGCATGATCCACCACCCATACAAACGAACCCTGGAGGCCGGTCTGGATAGCCGCCGAGGGCACCACCAGCGCGGCGGGCCGCTCTTCCATCACCAGATGGATGTTGACAAACTGGTTGGGGAACAGAGCCTCGTCCTTATTGTCGAAGACAGCCTTAAGTTTGCCGGTTCCGGTGGTGGTGTCGATCTGGTTGTCGGCGGTGAGCAGATAGCCGGTAGCCAGCTTCTGCGTGTTGTCCTGGTCGTAGGCGTCCACGGCCAGACGCTTTTCCGCTGCCAGCTTGCGCAGCACCTGGGGAAGCTGGTCCTCGGGCAGCGTAAAATAAACAGAAATTGGCTGGAACTGATTGATAATAACCAGGTTAGTAGTGTTGGCGGTAATGATGTTGCCGGGGTCCACCAGGCGCAGGCCGATCTTGCCGTTGATGGGAGATTTGATGGTGCACCATTGGAGCTGCAACTGGGCGGTCTCGACAGCCGCCTTATCGGCCTCTATGGCGCCCTGGTACTGGCCCTGCGCAGCCTCATCGGTCTGCATGACCTCCTTGGAGACCACGCCCGCGTCATAGAGCGCCTTGTAGCGGGCAAACTCCGCCTGGGCGTTCTTCAGCAGCGCCTGATCGTGGGCCAGGTTGCCCTTGGCCTGGTCCAGCGCGGCCTGGTAAGGCCTGGGATCGATTACCAGAATCGTCTGACCCTGCTTAACCTGTTGGCCCTCGGTAAACTTGACTGGTTGGAGTTCTCCGCTCACCCGTGCTTTCACCGTAACGCTCATGTAGGGCATCACCGTGCCCAGCGCGGTCAGGAAGATGGGCATCGGCTTCTGCTCGGCGGCTGCCACCTGCACCGGGACCGGCCGGTTCTGTAATGCGGCTGCCTGACTGGCGCTGTTGGCCGCAGTCTGCTTCTGGTTCTGATAGATTCGCCAGGCAACCAGACTCAGTACGGTGGCCAGCACCAGATAAATGACGATGCGCACCCAGGAACGCCTGGGGGCGGAGGGTTGTTGCTCGATGCCGGATGAGGCCAGATGGGACTCCGGAGCGTCTTCAAAGGACATGGTATCGATTCCCGTCGTTTCTCTTGAGTGAATGCCCGCCAAATGGGCATAAATATTACTGTTCCGGGCGGAAGACCATCCGCACGTGCTCGTTCCTACGGACGCTTGAGTTTCCTCAAAGGTTTCGCCCGCACAGGCGCATCCATTGCGGGAGCGAGGGTTCTCCCAACGGAGAAGCGCATCTCCTATGGAAGCAAGACGGAACCATTGTAAGCGAATCGAGCGGTCTTGGAATGTCATCGCCTATACAGAGCGTTTTTTCCGCTCACGGAAGCGTCCTGGCAGGTTTATGGACGCCCATTTTGCAACCCGCGCGCCATAGCCGCGCCGCTTCGTCTACCATGTAATTTCAACGGGATGTTGGAGCGGATCGGGGTGTTGAACACCATCCGGTCCCGGATTCCGGCGAGCCGGCGATGACCGGACCAGGACTCTCGTCAAGCAGTTCTGGAACGGCTTGTCGCGCTGACCCGGCTCAGGAGCGAGTACCTGCCCTATGTGGATTGTCCGGCTTGCGCTGCGGCGGCCTTATACCTTCGTCGTATTTGCGCTTTTGATTCTGATTCTCGGCGTCTTCAGCATCCTGACGATGCCCACGGACATCTTCCCCAACATTGACATCCCGGTCGTCACGGTGGTGTGGAACTTCACCGGCCTCTCGGCGCAGGAGATGTCCAACCGCATTGTGACCAACAGCGAGCGGGGCATGACCACCACGGTCAACGACATCGAGCATATCGAGTCGCAATCGCTCAACGGCCTGGCCATTATCAAGATCTTCTTCCATCCGCGCGTCAACATCGCCAGCGCCGTGGCCGAAGTCACGGCCATCAGCCAGGTGCAGTTGCGCAGTTTGCCGCCCGGTTCGCTGCCCCCCTTCATCATCCAGTACAACGCCTCCAGCGTGCCCATTCTGATGCTGGGCCTCTCCGGGGAGGGGCTCAACGAGCAGCGGCTCTCCGATCTGGGCACGAACACGATCCGCACCCAACTGGCAACCATCGAAGGAGCTCAGACGCCTTTTCCCTACGGCGGCAAGCAGCGCCAGATTCAGGTGGACCTGGACCTGCAGGCACTGCAGGCCAAGGGGCTGTCGCCGGTCGATGTGGTCAACGCCGTTTCCGCGCAGAACCTGATCGCGCCCTCCGGGACGATGAAGATCGACCGCTTCGAGTACGCCGTTGAAACCAACTCCGCTCCGCAGATCGTCGACGAACTGAACAACCTGCCCATCAAAGCAGTGAACGGCGCGGTCATCTACATCCGCGACGTGGCCCACGTACGCGACGGCAACCCGCCGCAGACCAACATCGTGCGCGTGGACGGGCAGCGTTCCGCCGTGATGGCCATCATGAAGACCGGCTCTGCCTCCACGCTGGACATCATTCGTAGCGTGCGCGAAAAGCTGGAGAGCCAGCAACTGAAGGGGAGCATACCGCCGCAGATGCACATTAAGGCGCTCAGTGACCAGTCGATCTTCGTGCGTGGCGCCATTGACGGTGTGGTGCGCGAGGCCATCATCGCCGCCTGCTTAACCGCCATCATGATTCTGGTCTTTCTGGGCAGCTGGCGCTCCACCATTATCATCGCGGTCTCCATTCCGCTCTCCATTCTCTGTTCGCTCAGCGTGCTTTCCATGCTGCACGAGACCATCAACATCATGACCCTGGGAGGCATGGCGCTGGCCGTCGGCATCCTGGTGGACGATGCCACGGTGGCCATCGAAAACATCAATCGCTATCTCGAGTCAGGCAAGGAGCTGGAGCAATCCATCCTCGACGGCTCGGCGCAGATCGCGGTCCCGGCACTGGTCTCCACGCTGGCCATCTGCATCGTCTTCGTGCCTATGTTCTTTCTGGGCGGCGTGGCGCGCTATCTCTTCGTCCCCATGGCCGAGGCGGTGGTCTTCGCCATGCTGGCCAGCTATTTCCTCTCCCGTACATTGGTCCCCACCATGGCCAAGTACCTGCTCAAGGAGCATGACGACGCCGAGACGCAACGGAAGCGCTCCAGCCGCAATCCTTTCATCCGCTTTCAGCAGGGATTCGAGTCCGGCTTTGAGAACTTTCGCCGCAACTACCTGCGCCTGCTGACCTTTTGCGTGGATCATGCGCGAGCCTTCCTGCTCCTCTTCCTGATCTTCGCCGCGGGATCGGTGGGGTTGCTTGCACCCTTTCTCGGCCAGGACTTTTTCCCCTCGGTGGACTCCGGGCAGTTCAAGATTCACGTGCGCGCCCGCACCGGCACGCGCATCGAGGAGACCGCCGCGCTCTGCGACCACATCGATTCGACCATCCGCGAGCAGATTCCAGCCAAAGAGGTCGTCTCTATTGTCGATAATATTGGCCTGCCGTACTCAGGATTGAACCTCTCCTACTCGACCTCGGCGCCCATCGGCCCGGCTGACGCCGACATCCAGGTCCAGTTGACCGAGGACCATCATCCCACCGCCGTTTATGTCGAGCGCTTGCGCGCCGTGCTGGCCCGCCAATATCCCGGCGTCACTTTCTATGTGCTGCCGGTGGACATTGTCACCCAAATTCTCAACTTCGGCCTATCGGCGCCCATCGATATCCAGATTGTCGGTCCGGACCTTTATGGCAATCGCGCTCTCGCCGAGCGCATATTGAACGATGTCCGCTACGTTCCCGGCGCGGCCGATGCGCGCATCCAGCAGCCCTTCAACTATCCCATGATGAAGGTAGACGTGGACCGCACCCGCGCCCAGCAGATCGGCCTGACGCAGAAAGACGTGGCGCAAAGCCTGCTGGTGGCTCTCAGCGGCAGCTTCCAGACCACGCCCAGCTTTTACATGGACCCCAAGAACGGAGTTACCTACAACGTAGCCATTCAGGCTCCACAATATAAGGTTGACTCGCTGGCGGCGTTGCAGAGCCTGCCGGTGAACGGCGTCGGCATGGCGCAACCGGCCAAAAGCTCCGCCTCTGGAGCGCCCGGCGCCCAGCGCACCGAGCAGGTTTTAGGCAACCTGGCCTCCATCACCCCCGGCGCCGAACTGGGCACGGTCAGTCACTACAACGTGCAGCCGGTCATCGATATCTATGCCAACGTGAATGGAACCGACCTGGGCAGTGTGACGCGCAAGATCGAGAAGATCATCGACAAGTACCAGGACGAACGGCCGAAGGGCACGCAATTCATCCTGCGCGGACAGAGCGAAACCATGAGAACCTCCTACATCGGGCTGCTGGGCGGGCTGGCGTTTTCCATCCTGCTGGTCTACCTGTTGATCGTGGTCAACTTCCAGTCCTGGCTCGATCCCTTCATCATCATCGCGGCGCTGCCCGCGGCCCTGGCCGGCATTGTATGGTTTCTCTTCCTCACTGACACCAGGCTCAGCGTGCCGGCGCTGACCGGCGCCATCATGTGCATGGGCGTGGCCACGGCCAACTCCATTCTGGTGGTGAGCTTTGCCCGCGAGCAGTTGGAGATCCTGGTCGGCGATGCGCGCACGGCGGCGCTCAACGCCGGCTTTGTCCGCCTGCGCCCGGTGTTGATGACCGCGCTGGCCATGATTATCGGCATGGTGCCCATGGCTCTGGGCCTGGGTGACGGCGGCGAGCAGAACGCTCCTTTGGGCCGCGCCGTCATCGGCGGCCTGCTACTGGCCACCGTGGCCACGCTGTTTTTTGTCCCCGCATTTTTCTCCATCGTTCACGGCTGGCTCGAACGCCGCCGTAAGACAGCTCACGGCGCGGCAATGGCCGGAACAATCGACGAGTTTGACGAGATACCGGAGTAGTTTTTCATGACCAACGAATCCAATCCGAACCAGCAACCGGTTTACGAGCACGATACCGCGCCTGAACAGGCGGCCGTCTCGCCGCGCAAGGCTCTCGTGGGAGTAGCCGTCGTCGTTATCGTCGCATGTGCTTTGGCGGGCTACGGCATCTGGAGCCGCATGCGTGCCGATCATGCGCTCGTCGAACGCACCAACGAGCTGGCCGCACCCACGGTCATCGTTGCCGCGCCCAAAGCTGGCGCGCCCGTGGACAGCTTCGTGCTCCCCGGCAACGTGACCTCCTGGACCGATTCGCCCATCTACGCGCGGACCTCCGGCTATCTCACTCGCTGGTACTACGACATCGGCGCCAAAGTGAAGAAGGGCGCGCTGCTGGCCGAGATCGCCACCCCCGAGCTGGACCAGCAACTGGCCCAGGCCGAGGCCGAACTGAACACCGCCCAGGCCAACGCCAACAACGCACGCATCCAGGCCGAGCGCTACACCGGCCTCGTCCAATCCGACGCCGTCTCCCGCCAGGACACCGATACCTTCGTCAACCAGGCCGCTTCCACCGCTGCGCAAGTGCGCTCCGCCCAGGCCAATGTCGAGCGGCTGCGCCAACTGCAATCCTTCGAGAAGGTCTATGCGCCCTTCGACGGCGTCATCACCGCCCGCAACATCGACACCGGCCAACTCATCGATCCCGGCGCGGGCAAGGAGCTTTTTCATCTGCAAGCCCTTCAGACCCTGCGTGTCTATGCCAACCTGCCGCAGATATACTCCGCGAACGTGAAGCCGGGCGCGAAGATCGACCTGACCTTCGCCGAGCACGCGGGAAAGATTTATCAGGGCACGCTGGTCCGCACCGCCGACGCCATCGACCCGGTCAGCCGGACCTTATTGGTTGAAATCGACGTGGACAACCACGCCGGTGAGTTGCTGCCCGGCTCGCTAGCCCAGGTTCACTTCAAGAAGCCGTCTGCCGGACCCACCCTCATCGTGCCTGCCGCGTCGCTTATCTTCCGCAGGGAGGGTTTGCGTGTGGGTGTTGTCGTCAACGGCGACACTGCTCATCTGGTTCCCGTAGTTATCGGCGAAGATGACGGGGCCAGCGTGCAGATCATCTCCGGACTCAGCATCGGCGACCAAGTGATCCAGGACCCGCCCGACTCCCTCATCGATGGCGAAAAAGTCCAGGTAGTGCGTCCCGGCAGCCAAACCGGCGCGGGAGGCAATTAACGATGCGAGAGTTTCCGCTCAATTTCGACCTTCGACTAGCGAGCCGAGCTGCGTCGCTTGCCGGTATCCTCGCCCTCGTTCTGCTCTCTGGCTGCAAGCCCGTCGGTCCCAACTACAATCGCCCCGGCTACGAGGCTCCGCCGGCTTACAAGGAAACTGGCGCGACCTCGGTGCTCCAGCCGCCGCCCGCCCCCGCCGGCGGCGCATGGCAGCCAGCAAACCCCTCCGACGGCCTGCTGCGCGGCAAGTGGTGGGAGATCTATCAGGACCCGCAACTCAACCAACTGGAAGAGCGTATCGCCGCCAACAACCAGACTCTCCGCCAGGCTCTGGAAACTTTTCTTGCCGCACGCGACCAGGTCAGCGCGGCACGCGCCGGCTTCTTCCCCACGCTCTCTGCCGGGCCTAACGTCCAGCGCGAGAAAATCTCGGCCAACGGCCCCTCCTACTCTCCCGCCAAAGCCAACGCCTACAACGACCTGGTGCTCACCGGCCAGGCCAGTTGGGAGCCGGACCTCTGGGGCCGTGTTCGCCGCATCGTCGAAGCCGCCCGCTCCAACGCCCAGGCCAGCGCCGCCGATGAGGCAAACATCGACCTCAGTCTTCATGCCGAGATGGCCGCCGACTATTTCCAGCTGCGTGGCCTCGATGCACAGATCAAGCTGCTCGACTCGACCGTCGCCGACCTGGAACACCAGCTCAACCTGACCCAGCGACGCTTGAAGGGCGGCATCGGAACCGAAGCCGACGTGGCCCAGGCCCGCACGCAACTGGAAACCGTGCGCGCGCAACGCATCGACGCGGGCGTGGCTCGCGCTCAGTATGAGCACGCCATCGGCACTCTCGCCAATTACAACCCCTCAGCCTTCAGCATTCCTCCATCGCCGCTTGTCCTCTCTCCTGCCCAGTCTCAGGAATTGTCTCTGCCCAAGGTTCCACTTGGCATTCCTTCGCAACTGCTGGAGCGCCGTCCGGACATCGCCGCCGCCGAGCGCCGCGCCGCCGCCGCCAACGCCCAGATCGGCATTGCTAAAAGCGCCTTCTATCCCAACATCACCCTGGGAGGAACCGGCGGCTTTGAAAGCATGAACGCCGGCACCTGGATTCAGGGGCCTAGTGCATTGTGGAGCCTGGGAGCACAGGCATCGGAGTTGCTCTTCGACGCCGGCCAGCGCCACGCCCTCACCGACGCCGCCCGCCACAGCTACGAAGCCCAGGCCGCCGCTTATCGCAGCGCCGTCCTCGCTGCCTTCAACGACGTGGAAGACCAGCTCTCCGCCCTGCGCATTCTTGAGCAGGAATCGACTGTCGAGCAGAGTGCCGTCGCTTCGGCTCAGCACTCCTACGACATCTCCAATCAGCGCTACAAGGGCGGCGTCACCAGCTACCTTGAAGTGTTGACGGCGGAGACCGCGCTGCTCCAGAACCAGCGCACTGCCATCAGCATCCAGACGCGCCAGTTCGTGGCCAGCGTAGGATTAGTCCGCGCCCTCGGCGGCGGATGGGATGCAAGCCAGTTGCCGAAGTAGCAGGAGCAAAGATTAGGGACCAGGGCGAGCGGCTACAACAAATCCCGAAACTGCTCCAAACTCATCCCGGCATCCCGCACGATGCCACCCATTGTGAATGCATTGATTGGATTGTGACGTGGAATCGTCAGAATTCGCTCTCCATCCGTCATGATAATGTGCGAGCCTTGGCGGAGAATACGGAATCCGGCTTTTTCAAGCGCAGCAATGGCTCGCAGATGGTTGACACCCGGAAGTTTGGTCACGATATATCCTTATCCGGCTTGACGCAGCGATATATTTCGCTCAGGCTATCGCAACTTCCACTATGCGGCTCTCATCCTCGCGCGCCAGTTCCTCCGCCGCCGCAACATACTCTTGAATTGCTATCTGAATGTTCGCTAGAGCTTCTTCCTCGGTGGCTCCCTGCGACCAGCAACCCGGCAGGCCGGGGCACGAGACGCTGTAACCTTCCTCGGAGTGGTGGAGAACGACGCGATAGTTTGCCATGGAGTCAATGGTACTCCTGTGCAATCATGGTAGCAACAGCGCCACTCTTCACGGCCTATCCACCCATTCTTTATCAGGACAAACCGGAGGCAGCTGGTCGGGACCGAGATTAGTCGAACTGATCGCGGCAAAAATAAAATTCTCCGGCGGAACAGGACTTCCCGCCAGTCGTCTCAGCATCGCCAACTGACCGGCATGGCTCATCGCATCGGAACACGGTCCCTGCAACAAATTCTCTAAACCGATGCCGCGCAATTCCGTGCCTTGTTCAAGATGGCGCGCCAAATCCGTCAGCGTTTCGTGAAAGTGCGCCACTGCCGCGGAGAACTTGGGAAAGTAAGGCACCTCATAGCTGCCGCCCGTGAAAAATGTGCGCGCGTATCCCAATACGCCATCCATGTGGCGAATCAACTCATGCGGCGTGCGCACCAACGGCGCAACGCGAAAATCCGCAAACTCCGGCGGAGCATCGCGCAGCGCCTTCTGTGTCCGGTAGGCCAGCGCCGCTAAAAAATGTCTCAACAGCTTTCTTTGCTCATCCATGCTCGTTGCTCCCTCCGCATAGGTTCGATTCATGAATGCCTGGGCAAAGCGGGCAACTTCCAATGCCTTCTCAGCTTCTTGTATTGCGGGCGCGGCAACTGCACCAGCAAAGGCTTTCTTGCCGGATCGAGCCGCGCCAGAAGGGCTTCAAGCAGCTCCTGCGACATGGCCGTGCATCCCGTGGTTCCCTGGCCCGGCCCCAGCCAGATGTGCAGGAAGATGCACGATCCCGCTCCCGTAGTCACCGGATCCGCGTTGTGATCGACCATCACTCCCCAGCGGTACAGCCCGTCGGGGCGCAACATCTGCTCGGAGCTCGACCAGTCCGGCGCAACCGCCGCGCGATCCAGCACGCGGTTGTAAAACTTTGACTGCGCGTCATCGATACATTCGACTGAGGGCGTGATGCCCATGTAAGGCATCTTCCATTCCGGTGGCCTTTGTGCGGCATAGCCAAAGGCTGCGCTCAGGCGGAAAATCCCTGCCGGCGATTTGCCATCGCCTTCTTTTTTGATTGGCCCACTCGCTGCCCGCCGCCCGGCATCCGGAATCACCTCCGCGCTCCATCCGAGACCCTTCTTGCCGACCACGACGGGAATGGGAGCGCCTGCAGTCTTCCATCTCTTGCACGCATTGGGCCGCTCATACACCTGTAATGTCCCATCGACCCCGTCCCAATCCTGCGTTGTAACAACCAGGATCTGCGTTGAGACGCGCACCGCGGCCGGTTCCCGGCTTTCAGCCAGCGCCAACGAAGTTGCACTGAGCGCAACCATGCAACTGCAAATCCACACAATCTTCATTTCTGTTTCCTTTGTTGCTTCTCTATCCCCTGCCTTACAACATCTTGCCTTGGATGGCTGTAGGCCGCCGGGGGCACGTCGGTCAGGGGCAGCGCGGGGCCTTCCCATAGCAGGCGGGGTGTGCCCTCGCTGGCCGAGTGCAGATTCTCCAGATGAAACACATGCTTGCCAGCGCGCAGGCCCAGTGAGCCGTTCGCAATACGCTGCGCGTTGCCCGGCGAGCCGCAGACCTGGGCAAAGGAAGGTCCGGTCTTGGCCACCTCCACACCGTCGATCACCAGGCGCGCGCCATCGCGAGCGATCAGGTAAAAGGTGTAACCGCCGTCAGCGGGAATATCGATGAGGCCGTCCCACGCAGCGGCGTAATGCGTGTATCCCTGCGCATCCGCCAGCAGGTTGGATCCCTCGCCGGTAAAAACCGCGCTTTCCCTGGTGAGGTCCGGAAGCTGGGTCCATTCTCCGGGATAAATCTGCCATGCGAGTCCGGCGATCATGGGGCCGGCAATGCTGGTTGCGTCGTGCCAGTGAGCCACGGCCACCAACCCCTGCGACGCCCAGTCCTCGCCATCCGTACCGGGATGGCCTGTGTGCTCCTTCACATGAAGTAAAACTCGAAAGCGGCCCGCTCCGTTGGCCGCGCCATCCAGCTGAGTTCCTTCGGCATCCGGAAAACGATGGCGCACACGGCGGCTGCTGGCTCCAGAAATCTGCGTCCCGTCGCCGAAAAGCCAGGTGTAGCGCGCCTTGGGCGATGGTTGCGCGGTAAATGTGACCTTATCTCCCGGAGCAAAGACCGGCGGATCGACGGTGAAAGCCGCTGTTGGACCGTGCGGCGCCGTAAAATGCGCCGGCTTGGCGCCGTCTCCCGTTACCAACGGCAGATCGGCATCTGTATCCGCGTGACTCTGCCCGTACTTCACGTTGTCAAAGGTCACGTTGGTCACGTCACCGATCATTGAGGAATCGGCCAATGGCGGCTGGTCCAGCGCCCAGATATTGCGGAAGGTGAACCCATGCAAGCTCGGTTGTTCCTGCTCCATCTGCGCCAGCGAGTACCAGTTGTCCAGAAAGAGATTTTCAAACGTGTAGTCGGAATGATCTCCCTTGGCCCCGTTTGCGCCCCACAGGCCGAAAACTGCGAAGGTTTGCCCACATGCCCCGATGCCGCCGTGCAGAATGTCGGAGTCGCGCAGGGTAAAGTCGCTCGTGTCGAAGATTTTGCGCGGCCAGCCGGTGCGCACAATGTTCGAGATGCTGGTGGATAGCACGCTATGCTCGATGAGAATTTTCTTTACCTTGTGGCCAGGGCGCAGCATCGCCTCGTCGCTGTAGCCATCCCAGTTGCCTTGCAGGACAAACACATCGTCCGAGGAGCGGATAAAGGCGTTGCGCACCACGGCGTCGCCGCCGCCCAGCCAGTCCATGCCATCCTGGTTGGCGTTGCTTGGATTGCCGCCGATTACGCGCAGATCGTCGAACACAAAACCCGTCGAATCCTTCATCTGTATCGACCAGGTCCTTGAGCGCACGATGCAGGTCAGCCCGTCAATCTCGATGTCGTGGGCGTCCATCGCGCCGACGCAGTGCCAGTTGGGCTTCTGCATCCATCCTTCGTCGCTGTTAGGATCCTGGGGCCCGTCGTAGACGATTGTTCCCCGGCCAAAAACTTTTACATCCTTAACACCCTGTAAATTCAGGCTGCCGAAAAAGTACGAGCCGGGAGAGAGATACAGGTTTTCGCCGCTCACGGGGTTCAGGTTCTCGTGGTAAACCCCCGGCTTGAAGACGCGAATCTTTACATTGCTCGGCAAGGGCGGCGGCGGCGTACCGGCAAAGAGGAAGAGCATCTTTGCGTAGTTCAGGAAGTCGCCTGGCCGGGAGATTGAGAGCTTGGCCGGCTTTTTAAGATGGAAGCGAATCGTCTGGCCTTCACGCACAGGCCGCAGACCCAGCCGCCAGGGCTGTATGTCCACGCCCTTGTCCCAGAAGCCCTGCTCGGCGGCGGTAATCTCGATGTTGAACGGGCCGGAACCATCAAAGCTGACGTATTCGTAATTCGCGGCGGCGTGCGCCACCTCCACCGTCTGGCCGTTGACGCGGACAAAGAAATCAGTAGCCCGCATCTCCGGCGGAACGGGCGCGGTCTGCACGCGAGCCGCCGCATGGGCGGCAACAGGAAGCGCGAGAAGAACTACAAGCAGCGGTCGAAAGGCCAGCAAGAAAAGTCTCCGGCAACAAGAGGTGGACGAAACCACTGTAACACCGGAGGGCGTTTCTCGGTCTAATTCAAGCAAAGGCGATTCCTCGCCAAATTGCTGGACAGTTTCGCCGCGTAGATGTATATAGAGGTGTTACAGAAAGGTCGCTTATATGCGCATTCTACTAATACCAGTGACCCTCACCTTTTTCGCGTTGGGTGCCGTCAGCCTTGGCGCTCCCACGCCGAAGATTTCACAATTACCCGATGGAACGCTGTCGAGCAACATTTATTCAAATGATGCATTGGGGGTGAGCTTTGAATTTCCAGACGGTTGGACAGCGACTCTCGACCCAAAGCACGCCGTAAGCCTTGACTACCGAAAGCCGGAAGAGCCAGCGAATCAATGCTCGAAGATTCTGTTATCACTCGAAGCTCCTCACCAGGTCGAGGGCAGATTCTACTCCGTAGCATCCCTTTTTGCCATCGACCCTGGTTGCTTTCCGGGCACGGAATTCCCTCACTCACTGGATAAAGCAAAAATTCAGAAGCTTGCGGACAAGATCATCAAAACTTACTCGCATTCGCCATATATTTCGCCCTATGGCGCTTTCGTCGTGGGCGATATGTCGCAAGGACGCGTGTTCATACGGCTAACACAAGGAGTCATCATCAATGCTCTGTTTGGGCATCCGGCAGCAAGGAAGGAACCATTGAATGTGAATAATTCGATCGTCGTGACGGAATCAAACAGCTATTGGGTTGCATGGGCATACTTGGCAGACGATCCCTCGACAGAAGAATTGAAAAATGCGAAGGAAGAGTTCAAAGATGCTACACCGAAATAGCTGACGAGATCAGTTCTTTGCGCAATGTGCTTTTCGCGCTGATCTGGCTTCAGATCCCTTCGCCCATCGAAACATACTGCCGCAGCCGCTCCAGCTCCTCGTGGTAGGCTGTGCGCTCCGCTTCTTCCGTGCTGAACGGCTCCGCCGCCTTCGCGGCTCCGCCCAGTTGCTTCTCCAGCTCCTCCACGCGCCCCGACAACGCAATCAGCGCGTCGGAGAGCGGGTCCTTCACGTCGTGGGGATCGGTAATCAGCACGCGCTCTCCGTTGCGATAGACGATATGCGCGGGAACGCCAACCACGGTCGAATTGGGCGGCACGTCGGCCAGCACCACCGAGCCCGCGCCCACGCGCGAATTCTCGCCGATGGTGATGTTGCCCAGCAGGTTGGCGTTGTTGCCGACAAAAACCCCGTCGCAGAGCGTGGGATGGCGCTTGCCGTGGCCTTTGCCCGTTCCGCCCAGCGTCACTCCCTGGTACATGGTCACGTCGCTGCCGACAATCGCGGTTTCTCCGATCACCACGCCGGTTGCGTGGTCGATGAAGAGCCGCCGACCAATCAGCGCTCCGGGATGAATATCGACGCCGGTAAAAAACCTGCCCACTTGCGAGAGCAGCCTTGCCAGCAGACGCAGCCGCGCGCGCCAGAGCTTATTAGAGACGCGATGAATCCACACCGCCCAAAGCCCCGGATAGCAGAGCAGAACCTCCAGACGCGAGCGCGCAGCCGGGTCGCGCTCCAGCACGGAGTTGATGTCTTCGCGGATGCGGACAAACATGCTCATAGTGGCTAATTCTTTAAACTCCGTCCGTGCAACCAGCACTACTAAAGAGTAACTTGTTGCGTCACCAACTCCAGCGCCTTCTGGCGCAACGACTCAAACAACACACTGGAGAGATAGCGCTCGCCGAAGTCCGGCAGCACCACCACAATCAGCTTGCCGGCATTCTCCGGCCGTGCCGCCACCTTGAGCGCCGCCGCCAGCGCCGCTCCAGAGCTGATGCCCACAAACAAGCCTTCCTCAAGCGGCAGCCTCCGGGCCATCGCAACGGACTCGTCGTTCGTCACCTGGATGACCTCGTCCACCAGGCCGGTGTCCAGCACGCCGGGCACAAAGCCCGCGCCGAGGCCCTGAATCTTGTGCGGCCCAGGCTTGCCTCCGCTCAACACCGGGCTGTCCACCGGCTCCACGGCGATGGCCTTGAATCCCGGCTTACGCTCCTTGATGTACTTGCCCGCGCCGGTGATGGTGCCGCCGGTGCCCACTCCGCTGACCAGAATGTCGATCTTGCCGTCGGTATCGTTCCAAATCTCCGGGCCAGTGGTGGCGTAGTGAATCGCCGGGTTGGCGGGGTTGTCGAACTGCTGCAATATATAGCCGTTGGGAGTATTGGCCCGAATCTCATCGGCCTTGGCGATGGCGCCCTTCATGCCGTTCGGCCCGGGGGTAAGCACAATCTCCGCGCCAAAGGCCAGCAGCAGCACGCGCCGCTCCAGACTCATGGTCTCCGGCATGGTCAGAATCAGCCGGTAGCCCTTGACCGCGGCCACAAAGGCCAGCGCGATACCGGTGTTGCCGCTGGTGGGTTCAATCAAGACTGTCTTGCCGGGGATAATCTTGCCGGCCTTCTCCGCGGCCTCAATCAGCGCCAGGCCGATGCGGTCCTTCACGCTCGAAAGCGGGTTCTGGCTCTCCAGCTTGGCCACAACGGTTGCCGGCAGTCCGGCCGCCACTTTGTTCAATCGAACCAACGGGGTCTTGCCAATAAGTTCCGTAACATTCGCAGCTATGTGCGCCATGATGATCTCCTCTGTCCGGGATGCTCTCCCAGACGGTTCTGATTCATTATTTTGGGTGACAAGTCAAACTGTTATGCGGGGAAGAGCGCTCTGGAACCGAGCGCACGTCTGCGTCGCAACTTTCACCAGGGCGGTGTTAGCGACATCGACGCATAAGTAGAGCATAAAACAGGAATGCGGTTTGTGGCAAGTGGAACTTTCGCGCGGGTCTAACCGTTGCTCCTAAATACCCAATATGCGCTTCTCAGTCTCAATATCCGCGTATAGGGGTGCGGTATTTGGTATTACCCATATTGCAGCGGCGCGCAGCCCGTTTTGAATTTTCGGATTGTTCTTGGAACCATACACCAGTCCATGCGACGGATCATTAGGGATGGGTTTACGGCAGACTGCTTGATTAAACTGCCTGGCATTCCCCGCTGTGATGGATACGAGCTTGAGAGTATTGCAATTCTGTAAACATGATTCGGCGGATCGTCCAATCTCCTTTAAGACAGACTCAATGTGTACTGAGAGCTCTCGATCCTTGAACACCCCTGACGATACGCGGGCCAAACCCGTGTCGTCATCTCTTACTAGCAGTGCGATATGTACGCGGCGAAGCAACCTCTCATCGTCGCGGATTGACACATCATCCTGATAGGCTGGTAAAGACATATGTCAAGCAATATTCCGTAATAGCTGCGCCAGATTCGCAACGTCGCTTGCAGAACCTTCCTGTTCCACCCCGGTTGTCTTATTCTGATAAAAAAACTGCGGCGTGTCGTCGGCAGGAAATGCAATTTCCAAATCCTGTTGCTTTCTGTGCCATTCAAGTTGAAGCCCGCCGTCTCCCAATGGAACAACCGAAGGAGCAGGAGAGGTTGTATCCATAATCAGCCCCAGGAAAGAAAGAGATTGACTGAAGAGGTCGCTTTTTATTTTCTTTGCTCCATAGGAATCCCAATTCTCTGGAAGAGTTTGGACCCCCATAATGGCAGAAATTGTAGGCTTGACCCAGGTCGGAAGTTGGTCCGTTGTCAATGTCACAAGAATCCTTTGTGCGCGTCCTTCAGATGGAATCACAAATGCCAATTCCCTTGGCTTCGTGAATGCTGCCGAACTTGCCACAGATGTTTCTCTACGTGACTCAAACTGATTGTCGGTCAACGCCTTAGAGGGTCGATACATTGGTTGAGTAGGTGAATACTCTAATGCAACCGCCGCCATGTCTATTTCCTCCTGCCCCAAATCTCATGCATCATAGGTGTTGTCAATTCAGCGAATGAGCGAACGATCCATTTGCGACCGAGATCAAAAAAATCTGTACCTTCCCCAATCAGCCCTCGCGCTGTTAATTCCAATAAGAACATTGGCAGTCCGTCCGAAATGCGTTTAACCGGCTGAAGTGTAACGTGCAGACGCCCGATAAAACCGTTTGTAGGATCAGATATTGGAAATCGTGCACGAAACGCAATATCTTGAGCCTGCCTGGGAAATGTTGACGTAGGCTGCTGCCACACAGTGAACACCTTGCCAATATCCGCGTGGGTTTCCCAGCCCACCCCTGAGAATATGTGATTGATGTACGTTACCTCACATTGATTGACGCGGATTGCTCCCAATTGGTTATGAGACACAAACTGGCTAAAGTCCGCAAAGTCCTTGTCAAAACCCTCCCTTACCCGTTCATAACGAGGGTATAGATTACCTTCGCCTACCTTGCGCCAGTTCGTGATAAACCGATCTCTTTGAACCTGGATAAGCTCTGTACCTTCTTGATTGATAAACCAGACCCTTGGTATCGGGGGCGCTTCAAGCGCCTCGAACTGAAAGCCTACTATTGGCTGAGGAGAATCTGGAGGTTGTTCTATCTGTATCGGAAGCTCACCGTGCTCCTCCGTCTTCGGAAACCTGTCACGAATTTCGCTCCAATACAGGCCAAGGTGTGCGGTTTGAAGAGCCGAAAGCCGATCAAATTGCACAGAAAGAACAGATTCCGTCACCGGTGGGTTGCTGAAATCCGGCAAATCGCTTGGTCGAGTGGTCACCATTGATACCCTCTCGGGTTGGATGACATTGTCATTATCGCCCCCCAATCCCAACATTTCAAGAGATTTAATGTGGATGCCCCGAACCTAACGTTACTATACCGGAACACCCCAATACCGGGAAACCCCGGAAGAAGCGGATAATTACCAGTTTGAGACCGCGCCCTACCCCTCCAACTGCCCCATCAGCTCTTCCCACTCCGCAGTAAGCGCTTCTAACTGCTCGCGCAACTCCCCGGCCAGCGCAGTTAGCCGCTGCGTCTCGGCAGCGGAGACGTAAACGCTCAACTGCTCCTCGGTGTGCGCAATTGCGGCCTCAATGCGCGGAGTTTCTTCTTCGAGGAACGCGCAGCGCTCCTCCATCTGCTTCTGCTTGATGGGATTCAACCGGCGCGGGCGCTCCTTCGCCGCGTCAATCTCAGCATTAGCCCCGTTGACCTTCTTCGCGGGAATCTCCTGCGGCTTCTGCTTAGGCGAAACTTCAACAGAAGAGCTGCCGGCGGCCAGTCCCTTCCAGCGCAGATAGTCCTCGTAATTCCCCTCGTAGCTGGTCACCTTGCCGCCCTCAACTTCCAGCACGCGCGTGGCCAGCCGGTCGATGAAATACCTGTCATGTGACACGAAGACCACCGTGCCGCTGAATGCCGCCAAAGCTTCGAGCAGCACGTCCTTGGCGCGCATGTCGAGATGGTTGGTCGGCTCGTCGAGCAGTAGAAAATTCGACGGCGAAACCAGAATCCGCGCCAGCGCAAATCTGTTTCGCTCGCCGCCCGAGAGCACGCCCAGTGGCTTGAAGACATCGTCACCGCTGAACAGAAAACATCCCAGCAGCGACCGCAGCTCGCCTTCCGGCACCTTGATTGCTGCTCGGCTGATGTCGTCGATCATGCGCACGTCGCCCTCCAGCACCTTGTACTGGTCCTGCGCAAAGTACTCGCAAACCACGTTGTGCCCCAGCTTAATGTGCCCTGCGCTCGGCGGCTCGACCCCGGTCAGTAAACGAATCAGCGTGGACTTGCCCGCGCCGTTCACGCCCACCAGCGCCACGCGGTCGCTACGATCGATGCGGAAGCGCACGCCGCTGAACACCTGCTTCGCGCCATAACTCTTCGCCAGTCCCTCGGCCTCCGCCACCATGCGCCCCGAAGGCTGCGGCTGGGGAAACCGGAAGTGGATCGTCGACTCGGTTTCTGGTATTTCGATACGCTCAATCTTCTCTAATTCTTTAATTCTGCTCTGCACTTGCTTGGCCTTGGTGGCCTGATACCGGAAGCGATTAATGAAGGCCTCCAGGTGCTCGATCTGCTGCCGCTGGTTGTTATAAGCCGCCTGTAACTGCGTCCGCCGTTCGTCTTTCTGACTTAGGTATTTGGTGTAATTGCCCTGGTAGATCGTCACCCGCTTATTCCAAATCTCCACCGTTCTATCAATCGTTACATCCAGAAAATAACGGTCGTGAGAGATAAGAATGTAACCAAAGAGATAACTGCGTAGATAGTCTTCCAGCCAGTTACGCGTCTCCAGGTCCAAATGATTGGTCGGCTCGTCCAGCAGCAGCAAGTTAGGTTTCGCCAGCAGTAGCTTGGCCAACGCGATGCGCATCTGCCAACCGCCGCTGAACTCATCCGTCTGCCGCGTCCAATCTTCTTTGCCGAAGCCCAGGCCGGTGAGCACTCCGCCCACTTGCGCGTCCAGCGCGTAGCCGTCCAGCGCGTGAAAGCGTTCCTGCAGCATTGAGTAGCGCTCCGCCGCAGCCTCGTATTCCGCGCCTTCGTGGTCCAACACGGCCAGTTGCCCGCTGAGCCGCTCGATCTCCCGCTCCATTTCGCGCAGCTCGTCGAAGACACTCAGGCACTCCTCGAAGACCGTCCGCCCCGTGAGCGCCAGCCCCTCTTGCGGCAGATAGCCGATGCTCATGCCGCGCGTCTGCTGCATCTGACCGTAGTCCAGCGTCTCTAGCCCAGCCAGAACCTTCATGATGGTGGACTTCCCCGTGCCGTTGGCGCCCACCAGCGCGGTCTTTTCCTTGCTCCGGATCAGCCAGTTGGCCTCCAGAAACAGGACGCGCGGACCATACCGCTTGCCGGCATTTTGCAGGGAGATCATCTACATCCATTTTCGCAGGCGCCTGCGGAGCGGCCAACTGCTCGCTATTCGCTCGTAAAAGCTTTTATGCAACCACCTGCAGCCAACTGCGATGGGGCGCCTGGCCAAAACGCAGTTGATCTATGGCCGAATCTCCACCGGCGTGCCCACCGCAACCAGATTCCAGACCTCGTCGATCTCCTCATCCGTGACCGCGATGCAACCCAGCGTCCAGTCGTAAAGCCGGTGCGCCGCGCCTACATACCCCTTGCCGTTGGGCAGGCCGTGAATCAGGATGGACCCGCCCGGCGAAACGCCCAGCTTCGCCGCCCGTTTGCGGTCCTCGGCGTTGGGATAGGAGATGTGCAGAGCCTTGTGGTATTCGCTTGCCGCATACTTGGCATCAATGATGTAGTGTCCCTCCGGTGTGCGCCCGTCGCCTTGGCGCACCTTGGGCGCAAGTCCGCCTTGCCCCAGCGCCACTTTGTAGCTGCGAATCACCTTACCCCCAGCAAGCAACTCCATCACATGGTCCTTCTTCAGAATTAGAATTGAATCGGCCTTCTGCGGCACAGTTTGCTGCTGGGCTGGCAGCGCCCCGGCCAACGCCCACAAGGCGAGCGATATTCCGCCGCACGCCATCCATACAGCAATACCGGCATAGAGCCCGCGATATTTCATACACACACTTTAAGCCACCACTCCCCATCGCTGCATCTTCGCCCGTCGCATTGTGTTCGCATAGCTGCCGTAAAGATTTAAACCAGGCGTGAGCAAGTTGAGGTATAGTGTCTCCTAGCCGGGAAAGCATCGCTAATCCCGGACATTTTCTCAACGAAACGGAGATCACCATGGCGAGCTTCTGCCCAAAATGCGGTTCAGCATTATCCGCCAACCAGCAATCCTGTCCATCCTGTGGCGTAGCGGCAGCTACTGGAGGCGCGGCTCCGGCCAGCTCCGGCAGCAGCGCGGTCAAGATCATCCTCATTATTGTTGTGATCATCGTGGGGCTGGGGATTCTCGGCCTGGGCGCCATCGGATATGTAGGGTATCGCGTCTCGCGGGCCGTCCATATCAACCACTCCGGAGACCAGATGACGCTGCAAACTCCCGACGGCAAAATCAATCTCAACACGTCGGAAACCTTCACCGCAGCCGAGTTGGGCACGGATATCTATCCCGGAGCGCAGAGCACATCCGGCGGCGCACGCTTGGATTTGCCCGACGGCACAATGGTGACAGGCGTATTTCTCACCTCCGACCCGGAGAAGCAGGTCGCCGATTTTTACAAGGGCAAACTGGGTAGTGGTGCTGTTGTTTTGGAATCCTCCGAAGGCGCTGTAATCAGCACCAACATGGGTCCCAAGGAAGCCGTCGTCGTGACGATTTCGGCGAACTCAGCCGAAGACAAAGGCAAGACCAGGGTTACCATCATGCATACCAAGAACACAAAGACTCCCTGAAGCTTATTAGTGTATGTTTTTGGGGCGTCCGGCACCCTCCGGACGCCCTTTTTGCGACCCTTGCGCCGACGATTGAGACAGCTTCCACGCGCAGTTCTGGTCCGCTTCCGGTACCATATTGGAGGTACCTATTGCAGAATGAGCCTGAAAGCCAAGCTGGAAGCTGTCATCTACGCCGCGGAGGAGCCGGTCACCATGGCCCAGCTCGCCGCCCTCTTTGCCTCCGACGCCCTGGAATGGAAAGCCTGGAAGGTGGAGCAGGAAGCCTCTGCGTCTGCCGCACAGGTGGCCCAAGACGATTTTGCCGCCGCCCAGCCCCTATCCCTGGTGAATAAGGTGTTTGCCGCCCTGAAATCGGAACCTGCTCCGCCTGAGCCGGCCAGTGTCTCCACTGATGCTCAAGTTGAACTCAGCCCGGAGGCCGCTGCCGAGGCCGAACTCGAAGCCCGCCGCCAGGCTCGCCTGCGCGACCGCGAGGTCCGCGAAATCCTGCGCCCCTTGCTCGACGAGCTGATCGCTTCCTGCGCCTCTGACAACCGCGGCGTCGAGATTCGCGAGGTTGCAGGCGGCTTCCGCATGGCCACCAAGCCGGAGTATCACGACGCTGTCCGGCTCTTTGTCAAAAGCATCAAACAGCCGCTCAAGCTCTCCTTGCCGGCTCTGGAAACCCTGGCCGTCATCGCCTACAAGCAGCCGGTCACCGCGCCCGAGGTCAATGAAATTCGCGGCGTGGATACCTCCGCTGTCTTCGGCACGCTGCTGGCCCGCAAGCTGATCACGACAGCCGGGCGCAAGGCGGTCCTTGGCCGGCCCATCCTCTACAAAACAACCCGCGAGTTCCTGCTCCGCTTCGGCCTCCGCGATGTTTCCGAGCTGCCCTCCATGGAGGAGTTCGAGAAGCTGGCTGCTCTTGAATTCGAAGAGCAGGAGCAAGCCGCCGGGGAAGTCTCCGAAAAAAGTGCGAACCCTGAGCTAAGTCTCGAATTCGACGAAGCCGCCAGCGAGGAGCTGGAAGACCCCGAAGTTGAAAACACCTCGCCCGCCGGGACGGCGGCCGGCAACTAACCCACCCCCCACAGAGGCCGCTCCTGCTGCGCCTCCCCCTACAGAGCAGGCAGAAATCGAGACTTCCCCCATGCCGAAGCCCAAAACGAAGAAGACCGCTACGAGCAAGAAAACCAAAAAGACCGCTTCCGTCAAGCCTAAAAAATCAACGTCCGCAAAGCCGAAAAAAAACGTAGCCCTCAAGCCTGAATCGACTGAACCGAAGCTGGAGCAGGCGGCTGACATACACGATAGCGAGATGGTTTTGCAGCAGGAAGCGGCTTCTCAAATTGCGGAAAAATACAAACAGAGTATCAATAAGCGTCAGGGCATGACTTCAGTCGTGCCACAAGAGCAAAAAAATGAGAGGGGGGCTTTAGCCCCTGAGGGAGGTGTCGTTCCGGAGGGAGGCGGGGGTTTTATCCCCCGCATAATGCCTGAAGATACAACGAGGGCTTCAGCCCCGGAACCCGCCGCCGCCGAGCCCGAGTTCACTCCCCAGCCGCGTCCTCCTGCCAAGCTCGAGCGGCTGCAAAAAATTCTCGCTGCTGCCGGCGTTGCCAGCCGCCGCCGCGCCGAGGAGTTGATCGTGCAGGGCCGCGTCGAGGTCAACGGCAATGTGGTCACCGTGCTGGGCACCAAGGCCGACGCCAGCCGCGACCACATCCGCGTCGACGGCAAGCTGCTGCAGGGCCCCGAGCGCCATCGCTACTTCGTCCTCAACAAGCCCCGCGGCTACGTCACCACCGTCAAGGACCCCGAAGGCCGCCCCACGGTGATGCAATTCTTTGGCAAGATGAAGGAGCGCCTCTACCCCGTCGGCCGCCTCGACTATCTCTCCGAAGGCCTTCTTGTCGTCACCAACGACGGCGAACTGGCCAACCGCCTCACCAAGGCCTCCTCCGGCGTGGAAAAAACTTACCTCGTTAAAGTCTCCGGCCAGCCAACCGAGGCCGAGCTGAACATTCTCCGCGGCGGCGTTGCCATCGAGCGTGGCCGCCCCGGCTCGCCCCAGGTCCGCACCTCCCCGGCCCGCATCCGCCAGGTGCGCCAGGGCGACAATCCCTGGTACGAAGTGACTCTCATCGAAGGCCGCAATCGCGAACTGCGCAAGATGTTCGAGGAAATCGGCCACTTCGTCGAAAAAATTCGCCGTGTCGGCTACGGCCCTTTGGTTCTCGATCAGGAGCCGGGCAGTCTGCGCGAACTTCAACCAGAGGAACTGGCCGCTCTGCGACGGTCTGCCGACGGCACGCTGCGTACGCCCAAATCCAAGGACCTCCGCCGCCGCAACCTATTCGATGCAGGCCTTTTGCCGACGGTCCTCCCTAAACCCAGCAGCCAACTACAAGCGACCAAGCCGCCGGACAGGTTTGCACCCGCCGCTGGACGCGCCAGCAACTACCGGCCTGAAAAATTCGTCTCTGACCGCCCCAGCGGCTTTCGGCCAAAAAACTTTGGCAAGGATCGCCCCGGCCGCCCGGCAGGCTCCTTCGCCAGCGGCGCAGCCAACAAATTCTTCCGTCCCAACCGCCCCGGCGCTGAGGGATTCCGTCCCGCTGCTGGTCGCAGCTTTGATCGTCCGCCTGCCCGGCCAGCTTCCCGCCCAGCATGGAAGAAAGACGAACGCCCCAACCGTTCGCCGGCGCGCTTTACCGCTGGCTCAACCGGCGAAGGCCGTCCCGGCGCAGGCCGATCCAGCGATTACAAGGCAAAGAAGATTAGCCCTGGCCGTCCCTTCTCCGCCAAACCCGTCTGGAAGAAGCCGGAGCGCCCTGCCCCAGATCGATCAGGCCCAGCCCGCTCTGCCCGGCCAGCCTACCAACGCCCCTCCGCGCCCCGCCGCCAGGGCGTATCCGAGTCCCGCTTTACGAAG
Source organism: Occallatibacter sp. (assembly GCA_050011175.1). GTDB lineage: Bacteria > Acidobacteriota > Terriglobia > Terriglobales > Acidobacteriaceae > Telmatobacter. The sequence goes on along the minus strand of JBEKJR010000001.1, from coordinate 35,738 downwards.
ACGAGACCTTATCCGAACTCCGCCTTCCACCCCGAAAGAAAAGCCGGCCCCGGCTGGAAGCCCAATCCAGGCGGCTTCTCCAAGTCCAGCTATAAACCCAAACCAGGCAATTCAGGCTCCAAACGCACTGGCCCCCGTCCCTTCGGCAATCGCCCCGGCGGAAAGAAGCGCGGCTGACAACCCACGCCACCCATGCAGCAGGGTCGCAGTCCTCGGCTCGATCCTACCCTGCCCGAATCCGGTTGCCGCCGCTCAGACGTATCGGCTACCCTCATAGCCATGATTTCCATTCACTGCGCTCCTTCGTTCCGCGCTCTCTTGCTGGTCTTCTCGCTTCTGGCGTGCATGGCCCTCACCGCTTCGGCACAGCAAATGCCGCCGCCCGCGCCGATTCCTGATCTTCCCCCGCAGCGCCCGTATGATTCCCTTACCATGCAGGACCCGGCCACTTTCCCCGAAATGAAGATGGACTTCCCCATCGCCGCTGGTCCCTTTGAGCCAACCTGGGAATCCATCGCCAAAAATTATCCCGGCGGCCCCGCCTGGCTGCGCGAGGCCAAGTTCGGCATTTGGGTGCACTTCGGACCGCAGGCCGCCGGCCAGAGCGGCGACTGGTACGCGCGCAGACTCTATCAACCGGGATCCCCGGCTTACGACAACCACATCCGCGACTTCGGCCACCCCTCTGAGACCGGCTACATGGACGTGTTACACGCGTGGAATCCCACCAAGCTCAACCCCGCCAAGCTCGTCAAAATCTATCACGACGCCGGCGCGCGCTTCCTCATCGTGCAGGGCGTGCATCACGACAATTTCGACAACTGGAACTCCACCTATCAGCCCTGGAACTCCGTCAACATGGGACCGAAACGCGACTTACTCGGCGAGTGGTCCAAGGCCGCCCACGCCGCCGGGATGCGTTACGGCGTGGCCTTCCATCACGAGTACACCTGGTGGTGGTATCAGCCCGCTTTTGGCTCGGATGCGACAGGCCCCAAAGTCGGCGCGCCCTACGACGCCGCCCGCCTCACCCTGGCCGACGGCAAGGGAAAATGGTGGGAGGGCTACGATCCGCGCCTGCTCTATGGCGTCAATCTGCGCGCCTACAGGGACGTGGCCAACGCCAAATTCCGTCCCGAGCAGGGCATCTTTCAGGAGCATCTCGATTATGCCCACTGGTACGCGACGCGCTGGGCTTTGCGCATCATGGATGTCATCAACAAGTACGATACCGACTTCATCTACACCGATGGTGACTCGACAGGGCCTTTCACCGGCAATAAGACCGGCGCCGGCTACAAGTGCGACGCCATCGAGCGCGTCATCGCCGATTTCTACAATCACACGCTTGCCACGCGCGGCAAGGTGGACACCTTCAGCATCGTCAAGTTCCACGCCGGCGCCAACGGCGTCGTCAACACCGTCGAGAGCCGCATTCCCAAAGCCATCAACACCAACGGCCCGTGGATCGGCGAGCACGCGCTGGGCGACTGGTTTTACCGGCCCGGCTTTGTCTACAGCGCCCGCTCGCTCATCCTTTATATGTTGGAGATCGTCTCCCGCGACGGCAACTACGCCGTCAACATCCCTCTCCGGCCCGATGGATCGCTCGACCCCGAATGTCTGAGGACGCTCCGGCAAGTCGGCGCATGGATGAAAATCAACGGCGAAGGAATCTACGGGAGCAAGGCGTGGGTCAAGCTCGGCGAAGGAGTCCCCGGAGCCGATGGCAACCTCCGCACTTTGCCCGGCGGTGCGCTCCGCCAGCCGCAGGCAGACTTCCAATACGGCACCACCGACTTCCGCTTCACTGTCGGCAAAGACAGCTCCCTATACGCCTTCGCAATGGCCGCGCCCAAACCCGGCTCTCAGGTAACCATCGTCTCGCTTGGCTCGAGCGCCGGTTTGCTCTCCGCGCCTATTCGCTCGGTCACTCTGCTGGGCAGCCGCAAAAAGCTCGCCTGGAGCCAGAAGCCGGAGGGCCTGGTCATCACCTGCCCCAACCGGATGCCTTCCGAAATTTCCGTAGCATTCAAGGTTCAATAACGAATGGAGATATTTCGCTAGAGCGCAGTTTATCCCGGATACGCTCCCGTAATGTAGCCTTGCAGCGCCTGAATCGTCTGCGCCTGCCCGGAGATCACGCATTTCACCAGGTCGCCAATTGAGATCACGCCAACCACTTTGTCATCCTGCAACACCGGAAGATGACGAAAATGGCGCTCGGTCATCATGGTCATGCATTCGTCCACGGTCTGCTCCGGGCGCACGAAGACCACCGGGCTGGTCATGATCTGGTGAACCTGGGTTTCCTTGGAGGGGCGGCCCAGCAGGACGCACTTGCGCGCGTAGTCGCGTTCCGATAGGATGCCGACCAGCCGATTGTTGGAGGTCACCAGCACGGCGCCGACATTGTGCTCGGACATCATCTTGATCGCCTCGTAGACTGATTGCTCGGGCGCTATCGACAGAATCTTGTTCTCGCCCTTGTTCTTCAGAACCAATCCAATCGTGTCGGTAATCTTCATCAGAACCTCCTGGCCCGTGGCTGCCGTGCATCCCGGTCCGGTAGTAGTCAATATAGTCCATCCGCATTATGGCAGGACAGTGTGGACGGGGGAGTGACCTATAATTTCACCAACGATCTTCCACCCCGCCCAACCGGAGAACCTTCAAATGTCCATAAAAAGCCTTCGCTTCCTCCCCGCGGTGCTGCTGGCCGCCTCGCTATCGCTGCATGCAGCCCACAAGCCCAAGCCCGCCCCGCCCGCTCCGGCGGCTGTTGACCCTTACACCGAAGTGCAGCCCGCCACCGAAACGCTCGATCTGGCCATGTACCAGCGGATTCGCGACGAGGGGTTGAACCACTCGCGCGTGATGGAGTTTGCCACCGCGCTGATGGACGGCATCGGACCGCGGCTGACCGGCTCGCCCAACCTGGCCAAGGCCAACACCTGGACCCGCGACACGCTCACCAAAATCGGCCTGGAGAACGCGCATCTTGAGGATTGGGGTGAGTTCGGCATGGGCTGGCAGCAGTTGAACGCCTGGGCGCGCATGGTCACTCCCGACACCGCGGTGCTGATTGTGCAGGCCACGCCCTGGTCGCCCTCCACCCCCGGCCCGGTCACCGGCGACGTGGTCTTCGTCAACATCCAATCCGAAAAGGATATGGATCAGTACAAGGGCATGCTGGCCGGCAAGGTGGTTTTACTGGGCGCCATGCGCGAGGTCCCTCCGGTCGATAAGCCGCTCTTTGAGCGTTACACCAATACAGATCTCGATTCCATCGTTGAGTTTCCGGTCAACGCTGGCGCGGGCGGACTTTCTCCGGAGATGCAGGCGCGCATCAAAGAGCGCCAGGAGCGGTCGCAGTTGCTCGAAAAAATCGGCCAGTTTCTCACCGCTGAAAAAGTCGCCGCGGTCATTGAGCCCAGCCGCGACGGCAAGAACGGCGGCGGCTCGGGCGGAACAATCTTCGACGACACCGGCGCCACGCTGGGCCGCAATCCCTACCTGCCCGACAAGCGGATGAAGGTACCCGTGGTGGTGGCAGCCGTCGAGAGCTACGGACGGCTCTACCGGCTCACCCAGGCGCACGCTCCAGTCAGCGTGGAGATCGACGTGAAAACCAAGTTCACCGGCGAGCACGAGCACGGCTACAACACGATAGCCGAGATTCCCGGCGCCGACCCCAAGCTGAAGGATCAGGTCGTCATGGTGGGCGGCCACCTGGATAGCTGGACGGCCGGAACCGGCGCCACCGACAACGGCGCGGGAACCATCGTGGCCATGGAGGCCGTGCGCATCCTCAAGGCTCTGGATGTGAAGCCGCGGCGCACCATCCGCATCGCGTTGTGGACCGGCGAGGAGGAGGGCATCTACGGCTCCAAGGGCTACTGCACCGCTCACTTCGGCTCGGCCAAACTCTCCACCGCGCCCGATCAGTTGCTGCTGCCGGAGTTTATGCGCCGTTCTGTTGGGCCGCTCGAAGTGAAGCCGGAACAGAAGCTCATCTCCGCTTACTTCAATGTGGACAACGGCACCGGCAAAATTCGCGGCATCTATACGCAGGGCAACGCGGCCATCGCGCCTATCTTCGCCCAGTGGATCGCTCCGCTGAAGGACCTGGGCGTCACCGTCGTCACCAACCGCAACACCGGCGGCACCGATCATCTCAGCTTCGACGCGGTAGGCATTCCCGGTTTCCAGTTCGTCCAGGAGATGCTGGACTACGAATCGCGCACCCACCACTCCAACGAAGACGTTTATGAGCGGCTGCAGCCGGCAGACCTCAAGCAGATTGCCACCGTCGAGGCCATCTTCCTTTACAACGCGGCGCAGCGCGATCAGATGCTGCCGCGCAAGCCCCTACCGCAGCCCGATCAGGAAGAAAAGAAGCGCGCGCCCCTCGAGGGCATCTTCCCGGGAGCGGCTCCGCCCGCTGCAACGGAGAAAAAATAGCGTGTTTCAGAAATGGTCTATTGAATTCAGATTGCCGTGGAGTACTCCGGCCGGGCGAGAGCCCGGCCAGTTCGAGCTGTCTTTGGCGCGGACGAAGCCTTCAGAGTCCAGAGCCGCCAGTTGCACCTCCGGAAAATTACTCCACGGTGACTGACTTGGCCAGGTTTCTCGGTTGATCCACGTCACAGCCGCGGCGGACGGCGATGTAATAAGCCAGCAGTTGCAAGGGGATAATCTCGACCAGCGGCGAGAGCAGCTCGATGGCCGGGGGAATGGGAATGACGTGCTCCACCAGTCCGCCGATGGTCTTGTCGCCTTCCGTGGCAATGGCAATCACCCGTCCTGACCGGGCAGTAACTTCCTGAATGTTCGAGAGGGTCTTCTCATACCGGAGTTTTTACGCGGGATCGGTCTCGTCTCTCGTGGCCAGCACCACCACCGGCAGAGTTTCATCGATCAACGCGTTGGGCCCATGCTTCATCTCGCCCGCCGGGTAACCTTCGGCGTGAATGTAAGAGATCTCCTTCAGCTTCAGCGCGCCTTCCAGCGCAATAGGGAAGTGGATGCCGCGGCCCAGATAGAGAAAATCCCGCGAGGTGGAAAATTCCCTCGCCAGTTGCTCGCACTGCTCAGTGCAGGAGCGCAGCACCTCCTCCATCTTGCCGGGAATGCGGCTCAACTCCTCAATCAGCGCCACCGACTGTGCTTGATCGAGCTCGCCGCGGAGCTGGCCCAGTTTGAGCGCCAGCAAAAACAGCGCCGTAAGCTGCGCGGTAAAAGCCTTCGTCGAGGCCACGCCGATCTCCGGACCGGCGTGAGTGTAAATGGCGCCGTGCGCCTCGCGCGCCACCATGGCGTCCACCACGTTGCAGATGGCCACGGTCTTCGAACCCAGCGAAATCATCTCGCGTTGCGCGGCCAGCGTGTCGGCGGTCTCGCCGGATTGCGTGATGAGCAGCCCCAGCGCCTTGGCGTCGGGAATCGGGTTGCGATAGCGATACTCGCTGGCGTAATCCACGTCCACCGGCAGCCGCGCCAGCCGCTCGATCATATATTTTCCCGTCAGCGCTGCGTGCCAACTCGTCCCGCAGGCCGCAATGTTGATGCTGGTTGCCTCAGCCAGTTCCTTGTCGGCGATCTTCATCTCCCCCAGAAAGACCTTACCTGAGTCCAGCGAGACGCGGCCCAGCGTGGTGTCGAGTACGGCCCGCGGCTGCTCCCAGATTTCCTTGAGCATGAAGTGCTTGTAGCCGCCCTTTTCCGCCTGGATCGGATCCCACTGAACGTGCGTGATCTCGCGCTGCACGGGGTTGCCGTCAAAGTCGGTCAGCGCCACGCCCGCCAGGGTCAGTACGGCCATGTCGCCGTCGGCCAGAAAATAGATATTGCGCGTGTGTTGCAGGATGCCGGGCACATCGGAGGCTACAAACGATTCGCCCTCGCCCACTCCGATCACCACCGGCGGACCAAATCGCGCGGCCACAATTTTGTCCGGTTCGGCGGCCGATAGCACGCCCAGCGCAAAGGCCCCCGTCAGCCGCTTTACGGCGCGCCGCACGGCAACTTCCAGCAGAATCGGCTTGCCGGCTTTTTCGGCCTCCTTCTGCACCTGCTCGATCAGGTGGGCGATGATCTCCGTGTCGGTTTCGGTAACAAACTTGTGCCCCTGCGCCGTCAGCTCGCGCTTCAGCTCCAGGTAATTCTCCACAATCCCGTTGTGCACCACCACGATGCGCCCCGTGCAATCCCGATGCGGGTGCGCGTTCTCTTCCGTGGGCCGCCCATGTGTAGCCCAGCGCGTGTGCCCGATGCCGTAGCTGCCTTCCAGCGGATTTTGGGCGAGCGACTCTTCCAGCTTCATCAGCTTGCCTGAAGCGCGGCGCACCTCCAGCGTTTTGCTGGAGGGCGAACCCACGGCGATCCCCGCCGAGTCGTAGCCGCGGTACTCCAGCCGCCGCAGCCCTTCAATGATGACCGGAACAACCTTCTTGGGTCCTACATAACCGACAATTCCGCACATAGCTTGATTTTAAGCGAAAAGATGTGCGGAAGCGATAAGGCTCTTCATTAGTGTCTTGACGGCAGGTGAAAGCAAATGCCGAAGGCCACGCGCAAATTGTTCTGCGTATTGGTGGCCGCGTTGGGAAGCTGGTTACGGACATAACTGATGTCGGCCACCCGCAGCCGAACATTCCGGGTGATATCGAGATTTGCCCCGCCTCCCAACTGTAAGGCAAACGAGTTCGCGCTGCTCGTAGCACCGCCATCGGCAGGGTAAATGCCATTAAAACCATGCACCTTGCCGAAAAGGGATTGCGCGAAGAACTGCCAATGATGTTTCGCGGCGGCATTGGAGCGCGTTCCGCGAAGGAGAAGTGTGTACCGTGGACCGAAGAGCCAGGTGATCTTGTCGACATCGATTCCGCTAGTCGCTTGGACGGTGTGATCGCCGCTGAAGCTGGCTGCTGCACCAAAACCTTTCCAGAAAGGTATTGCGGCATCAGCACCGCCGCCTTTGAGCCAAAATGACTGGCCAGCGGCGAACTGGCTGTGCTCAACCGCGAAGGTCACCGCCACATCGGCGCTAACAGCCGGATGTTGTTTGGTTTGTCCCCATGCAATCGAGGCTGACGTGAGCAGCATCCCAGCGAGCAGCATCCTCTGTGTTTGAACTGATACCTTCATCTTCCGATCTTCTCCTTCCTACTCAACGGTCAAAGTAATGCTGCCAGAGGTATGGGACAATGTGCCCGAGGTTCCAGTGATGGAAACGGCATAGGTGTTCTGCGCCTGACCGAAGTATCCGTTGTTTGTGCCACAGCCGCTCATCGAAATTGAGATGAGAATCACCACCGCCAAGAGCAGTAGACGCGCCAGACTCCGCCGCCGGTTTTTGGAGACCGCCCAGGGAAAGATCATCATGCAGAGTGAGATCGGCGCCCAATGAAGAGGCTGATTTGAGACCGGCCGCTGCGCAGAGGCAGCGTAGACCGACTGCACAACCAGCGTGATGGTTGTCGAGCACGAGCTTGTACACGACGCCACCGTGGCCGAGGGGAGCAAACTGAAAGTGTATCCTCTGGGCAGTCCGGCAACGGTGGACGTACTGGGCGTAAGTGTGATGGCGCTGGGCAGCACAGTAGAGGGACTTACCGGCGCAATCGTGAAACTGAACTGTGCAGCGCGCCCGGGCATAATCGTAACTGGTCCGCTAGCGGTTGAGATCGCAAAATCAGCTATGGTTTCGGTAAAAACTGGACTCACGTTGTCTGCGAGTGGGAGAAAATTCGTATCGCCAGAATAGGAGGCAGTAATGCTGTGGTTCCCCACGCTCAGAGGATTCGCGGCGGCATTGGTCTGGCAGGTGGCGGCTCCGCCGCTGAGCGTAACAGCCGGGCACAAGACGGTGCTGCCGTCATAGAAGGTGACCGTACCGCTCGGCGTGCCAACCGTTGCAGTTACCGTGGCGTCGAATGTGACTGCATTATCGGCAAAAGTCGATTGGCTACCGCTGGCGAGGCTCAGCTTGAGTGTTGGAGTGAGCTGGGTAACCGTGATGGAAAAACTCACTTGGGACGAGAACGGCGAGCTTGGTCCCGTGGAGCTGTCCAGTGCGGAAACTGTGAAGGAATAATGACCGGCCTGAGTGGTGCTTCCCGTGACCGCGCCGGTCGTCGGACTGATGGAGAGGCCGGGCGGTAGGCTCCCGCTGGCGATGGAGTACGTATAGGGCGCCGTGCCGCCGCTCGCTGTGAACTGTCCAGAGTATGAGCCGCCGTAAGCAACGCTGGTCGGATTACCAGCCGACGCAGTGACTTGCATGGAGGGGGCGGAGACATAGAGGTTGTAGCTAAGGGTCCCCACAATGTTACTGTGGTCGGTAACGGTGAGGTTGAAGCTGTAGCTCCCCGTGGAAGTCGGCTTTCCCGTCAGCCAGCCGCTCGTGCTCAGACTGATGCCGCTGGGAAGAGAACCTGAATAAGTGTAGGTGTACGGCGCGGTGCCATTGCTGGCGGTGAATTGCTGGCTATACAAGACGCCGTCCTGCGCAGAAGGAAGCCCCCCGGGCGAAGGGCTGGGCGTGATGGCGAGCAGATCGAAGCTGCCGCTTTTGGCGCTGACGCCAAGGTTTTCTGTCCCGTTGCTGGAGCTGGATCCGCTGGAATTAGTGACGATGTTGGTGTCGCTGCTCGTATTTCCGCTGATTTCGGCAGAGGCGATGAGCCAGTCGCCCGATAAAGTCTGCGGAGGCGTGGCGTGGATATTTCCGAAGCTGGCTGCTCCGCTTAGACTGTTGGTGGAAACCGTAACCGTGCCGCTCAGAGTTCCGCTATATAAGCTCAGGGTGATGGGCACCGCCGCTCCAAATACCGTGTTTTGTTCGTATAACTGCACGATGGGAGCCGGGAAGAATGTCTGCCCTGGATCGATAGGAGAGGAGGGGTTGGTGGTGAACTTGATCGTGTATGCCGTCTGTACGGAGCCAACGTCCACGCAACTGCCGCCATAGACAGTAGTCGGACGCGTATCACCGCGCTGATCCGTGCTCGAGGGGGTGAGGTGATTGAAGGGGCAAGAGCCCCACACTCCGCCGCAAAGTCCGTATTTGCTGCCGGGCAGAAGCGGCATGGTGTTTGTGAGACCCCCGTAATTGCCCAGCGGAGCTAACGAGATATCGCTGGCCGTGATCGTGTGACCATTAAAAGTTGTCGAGCCGGCAATAAGACTGCGCTTGGTTAAATCGCTGCTGACACACTCCGAGATGCCGCCAATGAACCCGTCGGCCATGATCACATTCGAAACCCCGATCGCCCCGAAATTGCTGCCAAGACTCATGTCGTAAAGGTCGTCTGAATAGTTGCCGCCATTGTTCCCCGAAAAGGTATCGTTGACCAGGTTTAGAGAGGCGGAGATATCGTTGGCGATGCCGTCCCCGCCAGTCAGGTTGTAATGCAAAGCGCTGCTCGGCATGGTGATGGAATTGCCAAAAAAGGTGCTGTTCGTGACCGTCAATGTGCCGTTGTTGTAGATGGCGCCGCCACAACCCGCGGCGCTGTTATTGGAAAAAGTGCTTGTATTGACGGAGGCGCTTGCTTGGTAATAATTGGCAATGGCGCCGCCACAAGCCCCGCTTCCGCTATCGCCGTTGGCGGTATTGCCGTTGAAAACAGATTGGCTGACCGTGAGGCTTCCATAATTCGAGATCGCGCCGCCGCCTTTGCTGGAGTTGCTGGACACATTGGAACTGAAGGCCATTTGATAGATCGCTATCGTGGCGCCGCTCTTGATATAGACAGCGCCGCCGTCTGGGCTGCTTCCGTTCGAAACGGTCATTCCAAGCAGGCCAACGGTCACTCCGGATTCCGCGACAAATACGCAGGAAGATCCGCCAGCATCGATAGTCAGCATCTCGGCGCCGGGGCCGTCGATAGTCATGGATGAGGTGATATCAAACTGACCGCCGGTGAGCGTGTAGGTCTGTGGGGTGTAACCGCCGGAGCCATTTGAAAAAAGATCGCTTGAAAACAACACAATCGATCCGCTGGCCTGCGCCGCCGCGGCGATGGCGTCGCGCAGATTACAGTTGCTGCCAATTTGATTTGTGCTATCGTACTCGGGGCAATGAGAACTATCCCCGCTGGAAGTGTCGGTCAGGGATCCGACAACATATTCACCCTGAGCGTAAAGAGGCGCGCTCGATAACACAAGCATCAACAACAACCCGAATCTGAGAACAAGTGAATCAATGGCAAACGGCATTTTGGAGTAGTACATTGGTATCCCCTCAGGTTAGCGGGTAACTCCATCGTCAGCGCCGGCATTGTCCTGACCTGACAACCGAGCCTCTCCCGCGATCTTCACTTAGGATGGCCGGAATATGCGATGAATAAATTACGCAAAGTATACACCCCCTTTGCGCTTTTAAGATGGTTTTCTGGTCACCTGGCCAACGGGAACTCAGGCCCTGCCACAAGCTCTTTCCAAGCCCCCGATCCCCGTTCAAATTTGCCCACGATTGCACTCAAAATACTGTCTTTCTATACGAAGCTCTCTTGTGTATCTTATCCCCTCGAGTGCTCCCTTCCCGGCGGCAATTGACAGCTTCCGCCACGCTTCCAAAGCAACTTCCGGTATAATCCCCTTGTGACCCGGAGAGATGGCCGAGTGGCTGAAGGCGGCGGTTTGCTAAACCGTTATAGGGGCTAAAACCTCTATCGGGGGTTCGAATCCCCCTCTCTCCGCCACGCGGTCACGGCTTATTTATATCTACAACTTAGTGCCCCTGATTGCCCGCTTCTGCGGGCTTTTTTCGCGAATAAAAATCGCACGAACAACTCCGCGCAAAGATAAACACATATCTCCGTGCGCTGTGCCCGGAGCTATCCGGCAGTTTGTCGCCATGTAGAATACGATCGAGGCGCGGAAAGCGCTTTCCCCGGGGGCCTGTTCAATGAAAGCAGCCTTGATCCTGACCGTTCTGGCGCTGGGCGCGATGGCGGACGCGCAACCCAGGCGTCTCGTCTTCGAGAAACCTGAAGCAATCGAGAAGCTCACACTTAAAGATCTTGGTCCCGGTTTTCCCTCGGATTGGTCCGTCTACAACTATCTCGTTCTCGAGATGCGAACTTCCACTCCGCAACGCTTTCATCTGATCATTCAGGACAAGACGGGCGTCCGTCGCCTCGGTTTCCAGCCCATCGGCCAGAATGTCTGGTTCCGGGCCGCGGTCCCGCTGAAATTCTTCCAGGGAAACGACCAGTCAGGCTACGATCTGGCGTCCGTAACCAACCATCCATTCCATTCCTACTGGCTCTCGGTTTGGGGACCCTTCGGCCCCATCAGTAATGTCCAGGTGCTGGCCTTCATGATGGACCATCCTCTGCATCACCCGGTCATCGAGATCCGCTCCATCCGTCTTGCCCGCGATGACCCCGGCTCGGAATTCCTCGAAAAACTGCCCGTCATCGATGAGTATGGCCAGTGGATTTACGCCGATTGGCCCAGAAAAATTACCAGCCTCCAGCAACTGCAACAGGATTGGGCCGACGAAGTGAAAAGTTTCACGCCCAACGATTTCGATTACTGCCAATACAGCGGTTACAAATCGACCCACGCCAAAGCTACAGGTTTCTTCCGCGTGGAGCAGATCGTTGGCAAGTGGTGGTTCGTTGACCCCGACGGCCACTTATTTCTTTCCATGGCTGTGCCGGGCATGGGCGCCGGAGGCGCGGAGACGCGGATTTCAGGACGCGAAAGCTACTACAAAGCTCTCCCTCCGCCGGAAGTCGCCGCATCGGCTACCGGTCACGGTCCGTCAACTTCGGGAGAAAAGTTTGCCGCCTTCCGCAGTTGGAATCTCTTCCGCCGCTATGGCCCGGAGTGGCCGGCCAAGGCCGCCGAGATGGAGGTGCAGCGCGCGCAAGGATGGGGTTTGACCAGCATCGTCTCTCGCGGCATGACCACCCAGCATCGCATTCCGTATCTTGCGTACTTCAACACCCTTCCGCGCGGCAACGCCAGCAAGATTCCCATGTACCTGGGAATGCCCGACGTTTACTCGGATGAGTTTGCCCAGTTCCTTGAAGAGAACGCCAAGACTCAACTCCCGCCGCGCAAAGACGACCCCTGGCTGATCGGCTATTTCATCGGCAATGAGCCGCCTTGGGCGGGTCGCGAATCGGAGGTCGTCGACCTGGTCCTGGCCGGACCGCCCTCCGCCATGCAGCGCGAGGCCAAGCAATTTCTTGCGCAGGGCGACACGCCGGAACGCCGCCGCCAGTTCGTCGTCTCGGCCTTCGAGAAATATCTCGCCATGGCGGGCGCGGCGCTCAAAAAGTACGACCCCAACCACCTCAACCTCGGCATCCGCTTCGGCGGAGACGTGCCCGATTACGTAGCCCGGACCGCGCGCGTCTTCGATGTCTACAGCCTGAACGTCTACGAGTACGAGCCCATCCGGCAGATCAAGCAGGCATACGAACTCTCCGGCCGTCCGGTCATCCTCGGCGAGTTTCACTTCGGCGTTCCCGCCGACGGCCTGGGCGCCGGCCTGGTGCAGGTACGCGACCAGAAGGAGCGCGGCGTGGCTTACCGTTATTTCGTCGAGCAGGCCGCGGCGCTTCCCGGATTTGTTGGCGCGGGATGGTTCACCGGCGTCGATGAGTCCGTCACCGGGCGCATGGATGGCGAGAACTACAACATCGGATTTCTCGATGTCACCGATCGCGCCTATCCCGAGCTTGTCTCCGCCGCCAAAGAGACATTGAAGCGGTTGCAGCGCGTCCACGCCGGCGCGATCCCGCCCTTCAGCCAGAAGCCCCTGGCCTCCGATGCCGGGACGCAGGATACGCCCTGGAAGGACGAGGCGCACGGTTACAAATTCAACCTTCCGTAGCGCGAGAAAAGGAGCAACGCATTGTCGCGCTTTCCGTAGAAGCACGCTGGTCTTCGCGCCGGTGGCAGTCTCTGTTCTTCGTAATAAGTGTGCGGTGCTCCTCATCTTCACCAGTCGGCGATTCACCTCGCATCTGCTAAAGTGAGGTAGGGTCCCTTCACGTAAAACCCTCGCTGCAAGAGGGTTTTACGCAGTCCATCGGGGACTCGTCCAAGAACAAGATGCCCCACGACCTGCCCAAAGTCTACGACCCCGCCGCCATTGAAGATCACTGGGCCGAATACTGGGTGCGCGAGAAGCTCTTCGCCCAGCCCACGCCCGATTCGGTCGACAGTTCGATTTCTGGCCGCGAAGCGGCCGCCCGCCTGGACGGCCAGTCCCCTTTCACCATCCTGCTGCCGCCGCCCAACGTTACCGGCAACTTGCACATGGGGCACATGTTCGAGCATACGGAGAGTGATATCCTTATGCGTTGGCGGCGTATGTCTGGCGACCGGGTTCTTTGGGTGCCGGGCACGGATCATGCCGGCATTGCAACACAGATGCTGGTCGAGCGCCAGCTGACTAGCGAAGGCACGAGCCGCCAGAAGCTTGGCCGCGAGGCTTTTGTCGAGCGCGTCTGGAGGTGGCGAGAGCATTACGGCGGCGTCATCCTCGAACAGATGAAGCGCCTGGGCGCCTCAGTCGATTGGCAGCGCGAATACTTCACCATGGACGAGAAGCTATCGGTTGCTGTGCGCGAGGCCTTCGTCCGCCTGCATGAACAGGGTCTAATCTATCGCGGGGCTTACATCGTGAACTGGTGTCCCCGCTGCCAAACCGCCATCAGCGACCTGGAAGTGTTCCACGAGGAACAAAAGGGCCATTTATGGGAGATTCGCTATCCTGTTGTAAACAAAGGCGGTAAAGATTCCGGTAAGTTTTTGTCGGTTGCCACCACCCGCCCAGAGACCATGCTCGGCGACGTTGCCGTGGCCATCCACCCCGAAGACGAGCGCTACCTCAGCCTGCACGGCAAGAAGCTGCGCCTGCCGCTGATGAACCGCGAGATCCCCATCATCCTCGACGAGTGGGTCAGCCGCGACTTCGGCACTGGCGCGGTCAAGGTCACTCCGGCTCACGACCCCAACGACTTTGCCCTCGCCGAGCGGCACAGCCTGCCCTCCATCAACGTGATGGACGACACCGGCCACATCAACGCTGAAGGCGGCGCCTACGCGGGCCTCGACCGCTACGTGGCGCGCAAGAAGGTCATCGCCGACCTGGAAGAACAAGGCCTGCTGGCTGAGATCAAGGACTACGTCAACAACATCGGCCACTGCGACCGCTGCAAGACGACGGTCGAACCGCGCCTCTCCACTCAGTGGTTTGTAAAGATTCAGCCACTGGCCGACAAGGCCAAGGCAGCCGTCCGCGAAAAGCACATCCGCTTCACGCCGGAGATGTACGAGAAAACCTACTTCGAATGGATGGAAAACATCCACGACTGGTGCATCTCGCGCCAGCTCTGGTGGGGCCATCGCATCCCCGCGTGGCACTGCTCGGAGTGCCGCAAGATCACCGTCGCTCGTATCGACCCGACTGCCTGCGTCCACTGCGGGTCAAAGAAGATCACGCAGGAGACCGACGTTCTCGACACCTGGTTCTCATCGGGCCTGTTGCCGGTCTCCGTCTTCGGCTGGCCGAATTTTGGCAAATCCAACACTTTGGGTGCCCCAGGTCCGGGGTCCCCGCGGACAGGTCTTCGTCCGCGGGGTGGATATCCCTCGCACTTGGGGACCTGGGAAAGCAAGGAAGTGGGGGCCCCAGGTCCCTCGCATTTGGGGACCTGGGAAGACAGTGAAAATCGCGCCGACTTCGACGCCTTCTACCCCACCAGTCTTCTGGTCACCGGCTTCGACATTCTTTTCTTCTGGGTCGCGCGGATGATTATGTTCGGCTGCTGGTTCGCCGAAGATGTTCCCCACGCCGACGGCTCCAAACGCACGCTTGCGGATTCGGTTCCCTTCCGCGAGGTCTACATCCACGCCCTGGTCCGCGACGCCAACCGCGAAAAGATGTCCAAGACCAAGGGCAACGTCCTCGACCCCATCGAGATCGTCAAAACATACGGAACCGACGCGGTGCGCTTCACGCTGGCCAGCATGGCCTCGCCGGGCACCGACATCGCCTTCAACATCGCCCGCACCGAAGGCTACCGCGCCTTCGCCAACAAGATCTGGAACGCCGCGCGCTTCCTCTTTATGAACGTGGACCGCGCCGCCGAGATCGGCTTCACCGTCGATCCCGCCGTGCTGGGCGGAATGCCGACAGCCGCCGCTGATGCTCCACTCGAAGCGCGCTGGATCGTCACCGAATTGCACGCGGCCGCGGCCAAGGTCAATCAGTCGCTGGAAAACTACCGTTACGACGACGCGGCCAACACGATCTATCAATTTTTCTGGGGCAGTTTTTGTGACTGGTACCTCGAAATCGTCAAGCTCCGCCTCGACTTTGAAGCGGGCCAGAGAGAAGGCGAGTCAGCAAGTCAGCGGGATGCGAGGCTTGCGGGAACCAACGCCGCGCTGACCACGCTGGTTCAAGTTTTCGAAGCGGCGCTGCGCCTGCTCTCGCCCTTTATGCCCTTCCTCACCGAGGAGCTCTGGCACGCAGTCTACGAAGGTCATCCGCTACCCGAGAAGTCGATTGCATTGACGCGCTATCCGCAGGCAGATAGTCAATACCTCCACCTCGAAAAGGATCAAATCTTCTTTACCGTCAACAACTGCAGTGGTGGGGCCGTTTTTGAGATGTTGTTTATACAGAAGCTAATCACAGCATTGAGATCGCTTCGCAAAGATGTTGGTGTTCCAGAAAAGGAAATTGTTGACGCAAGAATTTACTGTATTGAAAGTGCCGGTTCTTCTTTAATAGTTGGGTACATGACTTCTCCAGCCAACAAAGAGTTATGCAATTCTCTCGCAAAAGTGAGACTAGAGTTGAAGCTCGAAAAGCCGCCTATGGGTTTGATTCGTTCGGAATCAGGCTTTGATGTTGAGGTCCTTTTTGAGAAAAAGATCGACATCCCCGCCGAACGCGAGCGCCTGACAAAGGACATCGCCAAGTACGAGAAAAGTTTAATCTCTGCCGAGCGGCAGTTGGGCAACGAAGGCTTTCTAGCTAAAGCTCCGGCGCAGGTGGTCGAAGGATTGAAGAAGCAGGGAGCGGAAACACGGCTGCTGCTCAACAAAGCGCGCGCCGCGCTTGCGGCACTGCCGAAAAACAGCCGTTAGCTTCTAGCCTTTTGTCCGTGGTCTTTAGCTAGGAGCTAGAAGCTAGCAGCTAGAAGCTGTTTTTCGAAGGAAAACACATGGATTGGAAGAGCAGCCGCATCGACGCATTGTTGGAGCAGGCCTTGATCGAAGACAAGGCGGCTGGCGACACCACCACCAACCTCACCATCGACCCCGATCTGCGCGCCACCGGCTCCATCATCGCGCGCCAGGAGATGGTGGTTTGCGGGCTCGGATCAGTTCCGCGGTTTCTGGAGATTTTTGCCCGGCTCGACCGGCGCGCCCCGGCGCAAACTCGCTTCGAGGTTGTCAGCCATCCGGAGATCTTCGACGGCGTGCGCGTTCATGATGGCCAGGTGCTGGCTGTCATTCGCCACAACGCCCGTGCGCTGTTGAGTTGCGAACGCGTGATTCTGAATCTGATGCAGCACCTGAGCAGTATCGCCACACTGACGCGGAAATTTGTTGATGCCATTCACGGCACCCACGCTCACGTGCTCGACACGCGCAAGACCGTGCCGGGGTTGCGTGCTCTGGAAAAATACGCCGTGCTGTGCGGCGGAGGAGTCAATCACCGGCTCGACCTGGCCAGCGGCGTCCTCATCAAAAACAATCACATCTCGCTGGGCGGAGGGCTGCCCGCGGTGCTGACACGCGCTTTGGAAAAACGCAAGACGGGTCAGCGCGTGCAGGTGGAGGTGCGCAGCCCGCAGGAGCTGGAAGAAGCGCTCAAATACGGCGCTGAGGCCATTTTGCTGGACAACATGACGCCCAAAGAGGTGAAGCGCGCGGTGGAGCGCATCAAAAAGGCAACATCCGGCGAGTGCCGCATTCCCACCGAAGCCTCGGGCGGCATCAATCTCGAAAACATTCGCGCCTATGCGGAGACCGGCGTGGACTTTATCAGCGTGGGCGCGCTGACCCACTCCGCCAAGGCCGCCGACATCTCCATGCGCATCCATGCGGAGACGGAGTAGCCGTGCGCGGAGCCTCGCTCGACCTGTACGATCTGGCGGCTCTCGAGTCCACGTTGGCAGGAACTGTTTTTGCGGGCAAGCTGCATTTTTCTCCGGTTACAGATTCCACCAATACCAACGCGTTGGCTGCCGCGCACGGCGGCGCGCCGAATGGATCAGTTTATTTCGCCGAGGAGCAGCGGGCCGGACGCGGACGCGGCGATCACACGTGGGATTCTGCGGCTGGCGATGGACTCTATGCGAGCGTGCTGCTGCGCTTGCCGATTCCCGCCGCTCGCCTGCCGCTGTTGCCGCTGGCTGCGGGACTGGCCGCCGTTGAGGCCATTCGCGCTGTCACAGGCCTCACCGTCGATCTGCGCTGGCCCAACGATCTTCTGATCGGTCCGCGCAAAGTTGGCGGCATTCTGGTGGAATCGAAGATTTCAGGCGGCTCTGCTGATTATGTTGTCGTCGGAATCGGCATCAATGTCCACCAAAGAAACTTCGCTTCGGATCTATCCACTCCCGCCACCTCGCTCGATCTGGAGGCTGGCCACAGAGTTTCGCGTCAGCATTTACTCGTCTCCCTGCTAAAATCGCTGGAGAGTGAGGCGCGCATGCTGGCCGATCCGGCGGCGACGGCCACGATTCCCGCGCGGGTCGAGCAGGCCTCGACCTGGATTCGCGGGCGACGCGTTGAGGTGCACGGTCCGCAGGCCTGTTCCGGCGTGACAGCCGGGATGGATGAAAACGGATTTCTGCTGGTTCGCACGGATGCAGGAGTCGTAACGGTGCAAACCGGCGGCATTCGCGCCGCAGAGATAAGCTGAGAACACCATGCTGCTAGCCATTGATGTCGGCAATACGAATACGGTACTGGGGCTTTATAAGCTTGAGGGCGCTAAACCCAAACTGGCGGCGCACTGGCGCATCACCACGCACCGCTCGCAGACCGCTGACGAATACGGCGTGTTCTTCGTCAACCTATTTGAAATGAATGACTTATCTCCAAGGCAAGTCTCCCACATCATCATTTCTTCAGTGGTGCCGCCGGTGGAGAGCACGCTGCGCCAGGTCTGCGAAGCCTACTTCCACACGCAGCCGATTTTTGTTGAGCCGGGCATCAAAACCGGAATGCCGGTGCTGGTGGACAATCCCACCGAACTGGGCGCGGACCGGCTGGTGAACGCCATCGCCGCCTTCGAGCGCTACGGCGGCCCGTGCATCGTGGTTGACTTCGGCACGGCGACCACCTTCGACGTCATCTCGGCCAAGGGCGAGTACCTGGGCGGGGCCATCGCGCCCGGACTCGGCCTCAGCGCCGATGCGCTTTTCTCGCACGCGGCTCGGCTGAGCCGGGTGGATATTAAGCGCCCCACCAAAGTCATCGGCACCAACACCGTCACCCACCTGCAAAGCGGGCTTTACTACGGCTACATCGGTTTGGTGGACGGCATTCTGGAGCGCATTGAGAACGAGCTGGGCCAGAAGCCGCGCGTCATCGCCACCGGCGGCCTGGCGCCGCAGATCGCAAAAGATTCGCGCTTCATCACCGAGATCGACGATATGCTCACCCTCGATGGCCTGCTGATTCTCTTTGAGCGCAACCGCCCCGCAAAGCAGCACTGAGGCGCACGCCGTGCTGAACTACTTCAACTACTTCACCGAGATCGAGGAGCGCTTCCAGCACCGGCGCGGGGCTCTGTTGTTGCTCTCCACGCTGGATTGGGCGCTGATCGAGACCTGGCGTGAGGCAGGCGTTCCGCTGGAGGCCGTGTTGCGCGGCATTGACGCAGCCTTTGACAAATATGAGGCGCGGCAAAAGCGCGGGCGAATGCGGCGCATCAACGGGCTGGCGTGGTGCGCGCAGGCGGTAATGGTGGCAGCAGAGGAACTGCGCGAGGCCTCCGCAGGAACGGCTCCCTCTATCATTGATCGCGAGTCGGGATTCGAGCAGGAGCGCGTGGCCGCGCACCTTGAATCCGCCGCAACGGCGCTGGATGCGTCCACAGTTGCTCCCGAAGCCTGCGTCGCAACCGCCGCCCGCCTGCGCGAGCTGGCTACCGAGTACGGAAGCCAAAGCAGCTCGCCGTCCGAGCTAGAGGCCCTCGAACGCATTCTCACCGTGCTAGAAGAAAAACTCTTTGCTGCACTGACTGCAGCGGCTCCCGAAGAACTGCTGGTGAGCCTCAAAGCGCATGCGGCCCGCGAACTGGCGCCCTATCGCAGCCGCATGGGAACCGTGCAGTTGCGCCAGGTGGAAAGGCAATTTGTGCAGAAGCAATTGCTGGTGCACTACAACCTGCCGCGAATGAGTCTGTTTTACATGAGCCAGCAATGACGCTTCCCGCGACGCCGCCCGCAAAACAATTCGCTGAATCACAGCTTGTCGAAATCGAGAAGCCGGTCTACGGAGGAGCCTGTCTGACTCGCATCGAGGGCAAGGCGGTTTTTGTGCCGTTCACTTTGCCGGGCGAGCAGGCGCGGGTGCGCATCACGCAGAGCAAGCCCGGCTACACGACCGCCGAGGTTGACGAGATCATCCGCGCAGCGCCGGAGCGCATCACGCCCGCCTGCCCGCACTTCGGCGCCTGCGGCGGCTGCCACTACCAGCACGCGGACTATGCAACTCAACTGGCCCTCAAACAAGCGATTCTGCGCGAAACTTTGGAACGTGGCGGGGCTCGAGTGCTGGAAAAAATTGACGTGCTCTCCGGCGAGCCCTGGCGTTACCGCAACCGTATTCGCTTGGCCTTCGACGCGGCGGGAAAGCTGGGCTATCGCGGCCGTCGCTCTCGCGTAGTGGTCCCCCTGCGCGAGTGCCCTATCGCCGCGCCATTGCTGGTTGAGGCCGCGCGGAGTTTTACGGAAGTTCTGCGCGAGTTTACCCCGGCGCTGCGCCCCACGGAGATTGCGCTCTTCTGCGATGCTGCGGAAACCACTCTGCTGGCCACTGTCTTCACTGCAAGTCCAATCAAGCTGCGCTTTGATGCGTTGGCGCTGGCATTGCACAAGCGGATTCCCGCGCTGATTGGCGCGGAACTGGCAGCCGAGGGCCGTCCCGGTCAGCAGCCGCGCACGCTGGCGCAGTGGGGCGCGGCATCGCTCGACTATCGTGCTGCCGGCTTCGACTATCGCGTGGACCATGGAGCATTTTTTCAGGTCAATCGCTGGTTGGTAGACTCTCTGGTGGAGCGAGTTGTCGCCGGCCACAACGGCAGTCTCGCCTGGGATCTCTTTGCGGGCGTAGGACTCTTCGCGCGACTGCTCGCGGCCCGGTTTGAGCACGTGGTAGCCGTCGAATCCTCCCCTTCGGCAACGCAGGCGCTTGCGGCCAACCTCAAAGGCACCACCGGAATTCCGGTGAAGAGCGACACCCTGGATTTTCTTCGCGCCCATGCAACCCATCGCACTGCGGGTGCGTCTTCCGGCTCGGCAATTCCTGATCTGATTGTGCCTGACTTGATCGTGGTAGACCCGCCGCGCACCGGTCTCGGCGCGGAGATCTGCTCGCTGCTGTCGGAGATCGCCGCCCCCGCTTTGGTCTACGTCTCCTGCGATCCGGCCACTCTGGCCCGCGATCTGCGCGCGCTCATCGCCTCCGGCTATCAAATCCAATCCATCACCCTCGCCGACCTTTTTCCCCAGACTTTTCATCTGGAAACAGTGGTCCAAATGCGGCGAGCCTGATAGGCTTGTGTGCCAGAAGAGCTTTTTGAGTTTCCCCGTGCGATGCAATTCGAATCCCCCACTCCCGCGCAAGTCATCGGCGCTCCTGCCGCGCTTGGCCTAGGGCCGGGTTCCGTCCCGCTCTTTCACGCGGCCTGGCTCTTTGCTGTGGGGATTGCGGTTACTCAGTTTCTTTGGCTGCGGCCCAGCCTGGTGCTTATCGCGCTGGTTTTGGCGGCTGTGCTGTGCGGCGTGGCGGCATTCCGCGCTCAGCGTTTTACCTGGCTGCCGCTGGCCGCGCTGTGGTTGCTGTTGGGCGCATGGTGCGCCTGGATGGAGCCGCATCCGGCGCCCGCACCCGCGCTGGCCGCGCTCTCTGACGGTTTGCTGCGCACCGTTGAAGGCGCGGTCGTCGATGCTGGTCCGGTGCGCGGCGAAACAGAGCAGAACCTGGATGAGCCTGCATCGGTCCAGCGTCCCTCGCAGAGAATCGATCTGCGCGTCTCCAGCCTGGAGGTGGTCACCGACGCCGACGACGTGCAGGCACCGGTCGAAGGCCGTGTGCGGTTGACCGTTCGCTGGCCCGAAGCCACGGCAATCCAGCAGCCTTTTCAGTGCGGCGAGCGCGTGCGCGCCGTGGTCCGCCTGCTGCCGCCCGAGGTCTATCACGATCCCGGCGTCTGGAACCGCGAGGATTTCCTCGTCGAGCAGGGCATCACCTCCATGGCGACGGTAAGCATTGATCGCGTAGAACGTCTCGGCCCGTCCACCGGCCTTTTCCTCGCCTGCCGCGTCAGCGGATTGCAGCGCGCCTCGAGCGCCCGCCTGTTGGCTTTACCCGCGGCCATGCGCCGCCTGCCCGCTCCCTTGCGCCTATCAGAGGATGATGCTGTGATGCTGGCCGCCATGGTCACCGGCGACCGCACCTTCCTGACTCACTCTCTGCGCGTGGGCTTTGAGCGCACCGGCTCCTTCCACATGCTGGTGATTTCCGGCTTCCACCTGGCCATCGTAGCTGGCTGTCTTTTCTGGGTCGCGCGCCGCCTGCGTCTTTCCCGCGTCCCAGCCACATTCGCCACCATTCTGGCCTCTTTCGCATACGCCATCTTCACCGGCTTCGCCACGCCGGTCGCGCGCTCGCTGTGGATGGTCACCCTCTACCTGCTCGGCCGGCTCCTCTACCGCGAGCGCAACGCGCTGAACACCATCGGTTTTGCCGCTCTCTGCCTGCTGGTCTACAGCCCGCGCAGCCTCTTCGACGCCAGTTTCCAAATGACCCTGCTGGCCGTGGTGGCCATCGGCGGCGTCGCCGCTCCGCTGCTGCTGGCCACGGTGCACCCTTTTCTGACGGCCACCCGCGACCTGCGTCAAATCGCCGTGGATGCAAAACTGCCTCCGCGCCAGGCGCAATATCGAATTACGCTGCGCATGATGGCTGTAGGACTCAGGGATGCAGTGGACGGTCGATGGGCCAACTTCATCGCCTGGCGTGTCTTTCCATGGACGATGCGCTGCCTGATTCGCATTTTTGAACTCATGGTTGTGTCTTTCGTGGTGGAACTGGCCATGGCCCTGCCCATGGCCATCTACTTCCATCGCATCACTGTCTTCGCGCTGCCGGTGAATCTGTTTATCCTGCCACTGCTCGTGATTCTGATGCCGGCCGCGCTGATTACTCTGCTCTTCGCTCTGATTAGTCCAGCCTACGCGGTAGTTCCAGCCATGTTCGTGGCGCTGCCCCTGCACTTTGGAATCGGTCTGGTGCATTTCTTCGGCTCGCCCACCTTCGGGAACTATCGCATTCCCGCGCCGATGCTTTGGCAATCGCTGGCCTTCTGCGCGTTGCTTGCGGCGGCCATCGTGCTGGCACGCAGGGCTGTTTCCTCTGGATTGCGCTGGCATCGCCGCGCCGCCTGGATTGCGCTCTTTCTGGCTGCCGTCGTCGCCGTCCTGCCCCGCCCCGTCGATCACCCGCGTGATGCATTGCTCGTCGAGGCCATCGATGTCGGCCAGGGCGACTCTCTACTTCTGATTGCGTCTGACGGCAAAACGCTATTGGTCGATGGCGGTGGCTTTGGCGGCGGCCCGCGACAGGCTCCCCAGAATTTCGACATCGGAGAGGAGGTCGTCTCTGAGGTGCTGTGGTCGCGCGGCATTCGCCGTCTCGATGTGGTGGCTCTCACCCACGCCCACTCCGACCATATGGGCGGACTGCCCGCTATTTTGCGAAACTTCCATCCCGCCGAGCTTTGGGTGGGCAACAATCCTCGCTCCAAAGACTACGTCGCTCTGCTCGACGAGGCCGCCGAACTCCATGTTCGCGTCCGCTCATTGCGTGCCGGCGACGCTTTCGCCTTCGGCCCAACCCAGGTCAGCGTCCTGGCTCCCTTCAGCGACCGTCAGCCCGGCCCGCAGCCCGGCAACAACGATTCGCTGGTGCTGAGGGTGGCCTACGGAGCCACTTCTGTATTTTTAGAGGGCGACGCCGAGGCGCCCATCGAGCAAGCAATGCTGGCCGAACACGGCCTGGACAGCACCCTGCTCAAGGTCGGCCACCACGGCAGTATCACCTCCACGCGCCCGGAATTCCTGGCCCGCGTGCACCCTGAGTGCGCTGTCATCTCCTGCGGCCTGCGCAACCGTTATGGCCATCCCCGCAGCGAGGTGCTCAAAGCGCTAGAATCGGCCCGGGTCCGCACCTTCTCGACCGACATTAACGGCGCTTCCTGCTTCAGGCTCGACGGCAAGACCACCACCCCGGATCTGGCCTGCGGCTGGCGGCAAATTCCCTGAAGCCGCGAGGCGTTTGCCGCATAATAACCGCGCCAACCCCGCCAAATCGCCCCGTTTGAACCATATCGATCAAATCCACCCAGCCTGATGCCGTCTGAATGGCATATAATCCATGCGATGAACGATTCGGCTGCAGGATGCCACGAACAGGCAACCGCAACTGAGGAGGCTGCCATGTTGAAGCCGTTGCTATTTGTTTCTGCTGTTTTGTTTGGGATTTTCGCCTTGTCCGCTCCAGGGTCCATTTCGCAGGACACTACCCCGGCCCCTGCCGCTGGCCAAAAGAATCCGGTAAAGCCTACCGAAAAGTCACACGCGCGCGCCAAGGAGCTTTATACACAGGACTGCGCGTTGTGCCATGGGGACAACGGGAATGGCAAGACCGATGTTGCCACTGGGATGGGAATAACGCTCAAAGATTTGAGCAACCCCGCGGCGCTGGCCGACAGGCAGGACCAGGATCTGTTCAACCTCATCCGCAACGGCAAGGGCCAGATGCCTGCCGAAGCCGAGGGCCGCGCCAAGGATGACGAGGTGTGGAACCTCGTCATTTACATCCGCAGCCTGTACAAGTTGCCGCAACCTCCTCCTCCCGCTCCCGCGCCAGCACCCGCGCCTGCGCCAGCTGATACGACCGCGCCCGCACCTGCGCCCGCTCCGGCGCCAGCGCCCCCGGCAGCGCAGACGCCTCCTGCGAGTAACTAAAACCTCAACCTTAACCCAAATTGAATCTGCCGCTCGCGGTAGAAGTTGGTTGCATTGATGTTCAGAGGCTGGCCGAAGGCCGTGGTGTTGGCCTTCAGGCCGGTGAGGAAGTTCAGCGTGGGCGGGGAGTTAGTCGTTCCGGATTCGATATAGTAGCCCGTGGTCTCCAGTTCGGTCACATTTTGGTGATTGAATAGGTTGAAGCTCTCCGCCAACAGCTCCAGTTGGCGCATGTGCCCCAGGTCGAAGCGCCTTCCTAGCCGCAGATCGACCTTCCAGGTGGCCGGATAGCGGTAGGTGTTGCGGCCTACGCCATAAACGCGGTTGTCGCCGCCCGAGCCGTTCATGCCCGATCTCAGCCCCATGAAGAGGTCGCCGGGATTCGCTTGCTGCCCCGTATAAGGCGTGTTGCAGAGTGTCACGCCCGCGCCCGCGCTCACGATGCACTTAGGTAGCGAACCCGATACACGCATGGTGTAGGGTAAGCCGCTGCGGAACTTTCCGATCCCCGAGAGCATCCAACCATTGCCCAGTTTTCCGGCCATGCCGCGCAGCTTCCATGGCGCTTCATAGATCGCCCAGGCGGTGACAGAGTGGCGCATATCCAGGTCACTGGTTCCGTACTCCTGGCTGAAGTTGGCCGGCTCTAGCTCACTCTCGCCGGGGTTCCAATCCATGGCGCGAGAGTAGACGTAGTGGGCGTGCAGGCTCAGACCCCGTCGGCCATAGCGGACAACCCTCAGCATCGCCGCCTCATAGGTCGAGTTGGCCACGCTCGTGATCTGGTCGATCTGTTGATAATTCGGGTTGAGCCATCCCGTATATCCGGCCGAGAACCAGGAGGCGTAAAAGGGAACCGTGATCTGCGTGGCCTTGATGGGCCCACCTTTGGTGGGGTTTACCGCCCTGATGGGATCTACCACGGCGTAGGTGATGTTCCCCGCCATCGTGGCTGCGGGACCTAAGTTGGTGTCGATGTAGACCGGCAGTCGCCGTCCCAGGCTCACCATCGCGCTGGCGATCAGCTCCACATGGCTGGGCAATGTCTCCTCGACGGTCACAACCGCCTGATGCACCTCGGGATTGTGGAAGCTGGGCGCAAACTCCACCGCTCCCGGCTTCACTGCGCTCCCCGGAGTTCCCCGCAATACATAAGGAAATGGCGGAGCACCGCCATTGTTCAGATTGTCCGTGGGCCGCATGAAAAAGTTCAGGTCTCCGTTCAAGGAACCGGTCTGGGTCAGCGCCGTCTCCAGCGCCAGGTTTCCGGTACGTCCAAAGTACATTCCGTAGCCCAGCCGGAGCACTGGCCAGTGTTTTTCGCCTGACCCCACAGCCAGGCTGACCCGCGGACCCCAATTGTTGCCAAGGTTGGGCAGTCCCTGGGGAGGCAAAGCTCCGGTGGATAAGTTCGGGGCAATCGGTGGCGGCCAGAGCGCGCCAATGGGCGGCGGCAATTGTTCCCGCTCCCAGCGCAACCCGATGGAGAGGACCACGCGCTTGTTCGCCTCCCATTGGGCCGTCGCGTATCCCGCCCAATCGTTGGTGCTTAAGTGCCAGCCGCTGGGACCCATGACCTGCGAGTAGTAGGAGTAGCAGGGCAGGTAACCCACCCCGCGCAACCCGCCCCCTGAATCACGCCACACCTTGCCCGTCTGGTCGCAGTTGTGCTGGTTCGATGGGTCCAGCGCGTCTGTCAGCCCAAACTTGCTGAAAACCAGCGCGTCGGAGATGAAGTTCTCCACGTTGGAGTAGTGGTAGGTCCCCGTCTGGTTGCGCAGCAAACTGGTCGCATCGGCGTTGTGGCTGACCTCGAAGCCGGCCTTCACCAGCAGCTTGCCGCGAATCCAATCCACCGACTCCCGCCCGTGGTAGAGGTGCTCATCCGGATAGCTGCCCTGCCCAAAGCGTGACGGGTTGCCGATGGTGAAGCCATAGCGATTGTCCACCACGATCTGCGGCAACTGGCCCCACACATTCCCGCTAAGCAGAGTCTTCTCATAGGTTGATGGAGTTTCAGGCCGCGCCTCCTGGATGACGCGTCCCGCAGAGGCCTGGGTCACGGCCAACAGGTTGGGTGTCAAAAAAGCCTCCCAGCGGCCCAACAGCCACTCCTCGCTGGCCTTGCTCGACCCGAAGCTGTGGTTTCCGTAGCTCTCCGAGACGCGGGTCAGCCCTCCGCCCGGCGAGTTCCATCGCGCGCCGATGCCCTCCAACGTGAAGCGATTGCGCTCGCTCGCCTGCCAATCAAGCCTCCCAAAGCCGGTCCACTGCGTAGCGGTGCGTGGCGCGGGGCCGAGAAGACCGGCCAGCGTCTCCAGCATCGGCGAGTAGGTCGCCAGACCCTCGCCGACCGGATTGGAACTGCTCAACCCCAGTCGCGCGCTCAACACCTGCATCTGGTCATTCGAGGGCTGAGCAAAAAACTCGTCCGGATGTTTCACCGTAGCCAGTCCCGGATCGTTTCGGTTATAACCATCGAGCGCGGCAAACCAGAAGAGCTTATCCCGACGAATGCGGCTGCCCACGCCGACGCCCCAGGTGGTTTCGTGATCCGGAGGCGTGTAGGACTCCGGCGTAAACACCGGAACCGAATTATAGAGCGCGCTGGCCGGCGCAGTCTCCTTCACCCACTGCGTAAAAGGGTTTCGCGCGCCCCATGTGTTCTGGCGATCAAAGAAAAAAACCTGTCCATGCAGCTCATTGGCGCCGCGCTGAGTCTCCACGTTCATGCGCCCGCCCGCCGCCCGGTCTGCCGCGGCCTCCACGTTGCCGGCCATTGTCTCCACCGTGCGAATCGCCGCTTCGCTTAGGACAAGCCCATGCCCGCCTTTGCCCACCTGCGCCATTCCGGCCGGGTTCTCGCCCTGACCCAACGGCCCCCGTCCCTGCGAGCCTTGCCCCGTCTCATTTGTGGGGCCAAAGACCGTCCTCCGGTTCATTCCATCCACCGCGATCTCCGTCGGCTCACTCGCGCCTCGCAGCGAAATCTCTCCCTGGCCGCCTGCCGGGGTTGTGGATGTGGGCGTATTGTCCAGCACAAAATCCTGCCAGCGCCGCCCGCTCACCGGCAATGCCTGCAACTCGGCGGCGCTCATCGTGTTGCTCAACGGCGGAGCCGCCGGACTAATCGCAGGAGAGGCTATCGGCGCCGGAGAAGTGGGATTCGGCAGGCTTTGCCCCGCCAGAGCCAGCGTCCGCAATGGCTCAGTTTCCAGTGCAGCGTTTACATCGACAGCCGTGGTCCGAGTAACTTTTGCTCTCACCCACAGCCCACGCGAGGGCAGCGTCCACAACAGCTCGGTCTCCAGCGCAACGTTCAACTCGACTGTCGCGGTTTGAGAAACCTTCGCTCTCATCCACTGCCCGCGCAAGGCCAGCAAACTCAAGGTCTCAGTGGTCATTGCAACGTCGCCCACAAGCAGGGTTTCCATCTCCAGGACGGGCCGGTTCATCCAGGGCGGCTCTTCAATTTTGGGATGTTCTTCACCTGGCAATGCCGCCACAACAGGACTGGGCGGCAGCGGCTCCAACTCTATCGCCGCCTGCACCCGCGCCTCGTGGCCGGCTGCGACCACAATCCATTCCACCTGGCCACGCCCCAGTTGAGGACTCTCGGCGAAGAGCGCGTACTCCCCCGGCTCCAGTCCACTGAACCGGTATGCTCCGTTTTTTGTCGTGATGGTGCGCGACTCAGCGCCGGTGGCTTGGTTGCGTACTACGACCGCAACACCCTCCAGGGGCTTGGAGTGCAGGTCGGTCACTCTACCACTCAGTGAGCCGGTCGATTGATCTACGTCTGATTGAATCTGGGGTGATTGGGTAAAACCCACCGTTCCCGCGCTCATCAGCAGCACGGCAACCGCCAGCGTCTTCGTCCAACTTCCTGCCATCGAGACTCGCTCGCGGCAGATCCTGGGAAAACCTCTCCAAGCTTCAACCCCGGCCCGCTCTGGCGGCGGGTCCGGATGGGGCAGAGCCTTGCGGCCATAGTCAGACAGAAATCTCCCTGCTTTGGCCGCTCAAATTACCCCATCAACAACGTTCCCAGAGATTCTATGCCCTTCTCCGGTAAACTGAAAAGACGGTATTTCGGATTTACCTCGCCGGTTGGCATTCGCGGGCTATTCCCTATTCCCTAGTCCCTAGTCCCTCGGTTCCCCATGTTCATCGATGAAGCGAAAATTCGCGTCAAGGCCGGCGACGGCGGCCACGGCTGCATGGCCTTCCGGCGCGAAAAGTCCGTGCCCCGCGGCGGGCCATCTGGCGGCGACGGAGGGCGCGGCGGCGATGTCGTCATGGTCAGTTCGCAGCGCCACAACACGCTGATCCATTTCCGCTATAACCCGGAGCACAGGGGCCAGCGCGGCGAACACGGCATGGGTTCCAACTGCTCCGGGCTCGACGGCAACCCCGTCATCCTGCAAGTCCCCGTCGGCACATTGCTGTACGACCAGCAGACCGGCGAGCTGGTGCATGACTTCTCCGAACCCGACGAACGGGTTGTCATCGCCAAAGGCGGACGCGGCGGACGCGGCAACCAGCACTTTGCCACCAGCACCCATCAAGCCCCGCGAGAGCACGAGCTGGGCCGTCCCGGCGAGGATCGTCTTTATCGCCTGGAACTCAAGCTGCTGGCCGATGTCGGCCTGGTCGGCTACCCCAACGCCGGCAAGTCCACTCTCATCTCCCGCATCTCCGCCGCGCGTCCCAAGATCGCCGGCTACCCCTTCACCACGCTCGAGCCTAACCTCGGCGTGGTCACCGTCGGCGAGGAGCCGGAGCTGGAGTCCTTCGTCGTCGCCGACATGCCCGGCTTGATCGAAGGCGCGCATCTCGGCTCAGGCCTGGGCACACAGTTCCTGCGTCACATCGAGCGCACCCGCCTGCTCGTCCACCTGGTCGATGTTTCGGATGCCAGCGGCCGTCCCGACCCGGTGGAGGACTTCAAGGTCATCAATCAGGAGCTGGCCAGCTTCACCAACGCCGACGGCGAACACCCTCTGGCGAACAAGCCCATGATCATAGCCGCCACCAAGATCGACTCTGCCAACCCCGACAAACTCAAGAAGCTGGCGGCTCACGTAAAGCGCAGGAAGCTGGAGTTCCACGCGATTTCGGCAGTTACGGGGCAGGGAATCGATGAGCTGAAATGGGCGCTGGCCAAGCGGCTGCGGACAACCAAATAGAGTAGAAAAGCATCGGCCAGCCACAACGCCACTCCTTCCGGACAATCAATGCAGCGTGGTCACTCCGAAGAACACCGCCGGCGACACGTTGAACCGCCGGCTCAGCCGCGCAATATGATCGCGGTTCAACTGGCGCTTGCCGGAGAGGACCAGCGAAACGGTGCTTTCGCTGCCTAACTCCGCAGCAATGTCACGCTGCGAGAGTCCATTTTGCTCCAGCAGAAAGCGCAGCACATCGGCAGGCTCTGCCTCGGGTATAGGGTAGCGCACGGACTCGTAGCGTTCGATCAGAAGGGTCATCAACTCGATAGCCTCTTGCTCGTCGGGAGTTGGATCGGGTTTCGCTGTCAACTCGAAGAGAGTACAAGTGTATTCCTCAAGCTCTTCATCCGAGTGAATCAGACGTGGTGCTCCCTGCCGAATCATTTCGGTTGGATTTGCAAGCACTGTGCTCATCGTTTGACCCCTTTGTCCCAGTTAGCCCGGTTGTCATAATGCCGGTGCGTCAGAAAAGCCCGAATGTAGATGTGGCCCTGCGTGATTCGGCCTTCCTTCTCGCGCGCATAGTGAATGACCGTCACCAACCGGTAGCGATTTTGCCGAATATTGAAGATCACGTATCCATCTACATCATCGGCATCTTTGAAGACCTGCCTCACTTCAACGAAGTTTCGCCACCGCGCCGAGCTTGCGATCTTGTACCAGGCCCGAATCTCCCTGGCCGCCTCCGGATACTGTTCTTCGGCCTCAACCAGGTGTTTGCGTGTGACAACGTGCATGGAGGCCTTTCCTGATTTGCTGCCCCAGAGATTGTCGCAGCAGCAGGCAATGTGACCTTAATATACTTTGCAAAATGCAAAGTTGTCAAGGAGGCCTGTTACGCCAGCAGTTCAAGTGCAAGATTCTAAATAGTTAGCATATGCGACAATCCGCAAAAAGGCCGCCCCCTGTTGGGAAGCGGCCTTTTGTTTTTCAATCTGTAGTCTGCCTAAAACGGGTTCAGCTTGGAGATGCCCTTCTTCTTTTTCTTCTTGCTCGACGATTCGTCGCTCAGGTCGGCTTTGGGCTTCTTCTGTCTTCCGGTGGCAACAGGCTGCGCCGGAGTCGTGCCGGGCTTGATGTCGTTGACCTGACCGGGGGCTTCAGCCGGCTTTTCCGCAGGCGGCGCAACGGCGTTGTTGGGACCAACAGGTTTGAGGACGGGATTGGGTTCGGCAGCGGGCGCATTCACGATCTGGACTCCCACACTGGTCCCGCCCGCCGGCCTCTCCAACTGCAAAGGCGCCTGGGAGGGCTGATCGCTGCGCGGCGGCTCATTGGCGCCGGTGGGCGTAATTGTTCCGGGTGGTGCGGCAGGCTGGCCGGCTCGGATGGCTTCGTTGAACAGCGCGATGTTCTGCTTGGTGATATCCGGCGCCAGAGTGCGTTTGGGGTCGTCGAGGCTAGGGTCGCCCACGTGTACGGCTTCGACCACAGAAGGTCCATGCTTGATGATTCCAAGGGTTTTATCGGTAAAGTGCAGGGGCTGGCGGCTGCGCTCTTCCGCATCGCTCTCGGCAATCGCTTGCTGGGTGGGCTCGGGAACGGGGCGGTTCATGGCCACCAACCGGTCGCGGGCGTCTTCCACGTGGGGAGCCATCGGATAGCGCGTAATCACTTTGGAGTAGGCCTCGGCGGCCCGGTCCTGATAGACCGCGCGCATCCGCTCCTTGATCGCTCCGGGAAGATTGGGCGCAATCTGCACGGCGTGGGCCTGGCCGGCATAGGCATCGCCGATGCCCAGCAACGCCTGGTCGCTCTTGGAGTAAAGCGGATAGGTATCGACCACCGTCTTCAGGCGGGCGATAGAGGCGGAGAAGTTCTCCCGGCTCCCGTAGTAAAGCCCGATCTGCGTTTCGCGCTCGGCCAGAACCTCCTGCACGTCGCGCAGCTTCTGTGTGGCGCGGGGCACCAGCTTCGAGTCCGGGAACGAGTTGAGCATGTTCCGGTACTCCTGCTCCGCGCGCTGGGCGTTGGTGTAGTCGCGGTCGGGCTTTTCCATCTGCTGGTAGTAGATGTCGGCCACCTTCATCTGCGCCTCGGCAGCCTCGGGAGCCTGGGGAAAGAAGGTGATGAAGTCCTTGTACTCGGCCTCGGCCTGGGTCAGGGCCGCGGTGCCGCCCTCCTTGAACCAGCTGTCACCCACCGCCAGCTTGGCGCGCATCCGGTACTCGGAATCCGGATAGGTGTTGAGCATGGTTTGCAGGTCAAGCCGCGCCACGTCGAAGCGGCCCTTCTTGATGGCGATCATGGCCTTGTCGAAGAGCTCCTTGTCGGGCTGCTTGGATTTCACGCCCAGCAGCGGGTTGGCGCTCAGGTCTTCTTTCTTCTGCTTGGGCTTTCTGCCCTTAGCCTGGGCCGCAACTCCACCCAGCAACAGAACCGCCAAAGCTACCGCGGCAATCTTCGTCGTCAACCGGTTCATAATCCCTCATTACGGCCGCAGCCCATGGTGGGACTGCACGCCTTTTTACTGTCCGTTAAATCAGCTTCTAGCTGTTAGCTTCTAGCTTGCCTCTAGGCCTCTGACCGCTTGTTGTTGTACCAGTTCCGTGCCCCATCCTTTCGCCTTTTTTCTGGCGAAAGGGTGGGAAACCGCTAATCTGATAGCGCGAAATCACGCGGTCAGAATCCTACTCTCCCGCGGCCTTGCGAGCCGCAGCCAGCAGCGCGCGCGCATCCCGCTCCGGCGCCCCCTGGCCAAATACGGCGTTTCCGGCCACCAGCAGTTCCGCTCCCGCTTGGACGATGCGGGCCACCGTATCGTGAGCCACGCCGCCGTCCACTTCGATTCTAAATGCCAGCCCCATCTCCTGGCGCAACTGGACCAGTCGCTTAATCTTATCCAGCGAGAATTCGATGAACTCCTGCCCGCCGAAGCCCGGATTCACGCTCATCACCAGCACATGGTGAACCATGGCGAGAATGTCCCGCAGCAGCTCAACGCGGGTGGCCGGATTCACCACCACCCCCGGCTTCATGCCGTGTTCGGCGATCAGCTCCAGTGAACGGTGCAAGTGGCGGCAGGTCTCGTAGTGGACGCTCACCCAATCGGCCCCGGCCTCGGCAAAGGCGGGAACGAATGCGTCCGGATTCTTGATCATCAGGTGGCAATCGAGAGGCAGCTTGGTCACCTTGCGCAGGCACTTGACCACCGGCGGACCAATGGTGATGTTGGGCACAAAATGGCCGTCCATCACGTCCACGTGGATGGCCGTGCCGCCGCCCCGCTCGGCCGCGGCAACCTGGTCCGCCAGGTGGGCAAAATCCGCCGATAAAATAGAGGGTAGAAGTTCAATCATATCGATACCAGCAAAAGTTCAATCATCTTGAGACCGGCAACAGCTCAACCATGCTTTTGGGGGTGCTTCTCCTTGCAGGGTTAGTGTATCAGCGCGATTGGTTGTCCCACTCACTTTCTCTTCTCCGCCTATTGCTGTCTATGGCTCTAAGAGCTATAATAACCCTATGAAGGCAAACCCTCCCGGCAAGCTGCGGGTCTTTGCGTCCAAGCCTTTCATGCGCTTTGCGCGCCGTTTCGGCATCGGCGACGAAGCGCTATGGGAGACCGTGAACGGAGCCTGGAATGCCGACTTGGGAGGCGGACTTTTCAAGTTTCACCTTGCCCGGCAGGGAGAGGGTTCGAGCGGAGGAGCCAGGGCATTGATCGCCATGAGGGTTGGCCAGCGTGCCGTGCTTATGTTTGGCTTCGAAAAGAAGGATCAGGCGAACATCAGGCCCGATGAACTCCGCGCCTATCGCAAGGCCGCGGCAATCTATCTCGGCCTGAGTGAAGATGAGATCGCGGCGATCGTGAAACAGAAACTACTCGCTGAGATCGTTTCAACAAAGAAGGGATCGTAAGATGGCAAAAACATACAAGAGCGAAGCACTCGCGGCGCTGCACGAAAGC
Source organism: Occallatibacter sp. (assembly GCA_050011175.1). Classification (GTDB taxonomy): domain Bacteria; phylum Acidobacteriota; class Terriglobia; order Terriglobales; family Acidobacteriaceae; genus Telmatobacter. The sequence goes on along the minus strand of JBEKJR010000001.1, from coordinate 2,343 downwards.
ATGTCTGACCTGCGCCGGGCCGGCGCGATTGACAGCAAAACCATGCGCGAGTTCGACCGCGCATGTCTCACCCCGGTCATGGAACTCTCTCCGTCCGCCATTCGCCGCATCCGCGCCAAAGCGGCGGTGAGCCAGGCCGTCTTCGCCGCTCATCTGAATGTGACCACCGGGGTCGTCAGCAAGTGGGAGCGTGGCGAAAAGCAGCCGCGTGGACCAGCCGCCAAACTGCTCACCCTCGCCGCCAAAAACGGCATCGCAGCCATCGCCTGAGCCGTAGTTTGGGGTTACTGTTGGCGTAATACTAATAGCTGCTATCATTAGGTCGAATCAGAAACGACGGAGGGATAATGATCAAAATCGAAGGACTTGATGAGATGACAGCGAAATTAGAGGAATTATCAAATCGTGCTAGTGATCTTCAAGGTTCTCACGAGGTTCCATTGACCGAGCTGTTAACGCCCGGTTTCTTGGCAGGATGCAGCATCTTTTTGTCGCCAGACGAGTTGTTTGCTGCAAGTGGATTCAAGGTTGAGAGCACGGAAGATTTTGCTGCGATTCCAGATAATGAATGGGACGATTTCATTCAAAAGAACACTTCATATGAGACGTGGAACGATATGCTGTCTGCCGCTTCCACAGAGTGGACCAAGGCAAATCTTGGCTTCTGAGCTGTCTGGTCGCACAAATTCGATAAGTCATTGGAAAGTTCTCTTCATGCTTGGGGCAACATTATAGATGAATGTGTCACTTAACGATCCCGAAATCCGAATCCAGCCGCGTGAATCGAAAAGTTTCAAGAATTGAGCGACAAGAAACCGTTTTATTCCCGTGAACTCTGCGATGTTCGACTCAGTAACGATACCATTATTCAAGATTGCCAATGCAACGGTACGTATTTGATTGTCTGAATCCGGAATATAGGCCCTGGCGTATACCATGCAACCATTCATTGTCGGCTGGATTGTCCCAATGCCTCGGGGGCAACCTCCCAGGACCCTTCCGATCTTGAGATAACCTTGTTGTTCAAGTATCTCCAGCGAGTCGAGGAACAATTCCTGTTCGAGGTCAGGAATTTTGGAACTGATCTCTTCTGGGCTCCAAAGCGGTCTGTTGTGTTCTACTGCATCGTCGTATATAGAGCGTAAAACAAGAGAGTCAGCTTGTTGAAGGCCTGGGATGCTGCGTTCGCTGACGTAGGATGGTGGCGGTCCTAATGGCGGCTTTTCACGATAGTCGAAAATCGCTGCAATTATTCGATTCAATTCACTTTTGTAGTTCTTAACATCTCGAATTGATTCCCACACTAAACTCTTGAGGGCTTCTGGAGCCTCACAATCATCTAGTAAAACTGGGATTATTTTTATCTGTTTTGTGATTCGTTTCACAATGGCGGCATTAAGCTCTTCTTTGACCCACGGCTTTGAGATGCTCGCGTGAGAAATTACAATGAGGATAGCATCAGCTCCTTTCAGACCTTCTTCAAAGAGCCTATCAACTAGACTATCGCCTGGGAGGATTTCCCACTTGTCTAACCAGACTTCGATGCCTTTTTCACGTAAGGCAGTGGCAAACGCAATAACAAATCTCTCTTTGTCTTCGCTTGCATGACTAAGAAATACCTTTGGTGACTTGAAATACCCGTCGATCTGATTAATCATGTTTTCTCCTTATCCGTGTGCCCCAGGTCTGGATTTTCAGACGGGGGATACCACGAACCCCAACCAGCGTTTTTCTGTCCACTGTCCACTAGCCCTACGCCACCACCTGTAATCGAACCCCCTCATGCTCCTGAAGGCAGGCGATGATTTTGAAGAGGTTGGAGGCCGTCGGATTGCCCTTGGGGCCGAACATCTGATGCAACGTCTTGGCGTGAATGCCGGTCTGCTCGGCAAGCGCAGGAAATCCCACAGTAGCATTGATGAAGTCGCGCAGAATTTCGCGGCCCAGCGCGCCTTCACCCGACAATAGAGCATCGATGGCATCGCGCAGCAAGCCCCGGCGAAACTCCTCATCGCCCCTCACTCGCGCCTGCACCGTCTCCCGAAAATCCCGTGTCAAAGCCATTTAGCCAATAGTAGTATATATTTTACTATTACGCTAGCCGGGCTTGGTTGCTCAGTTCCCATTGTTGGAACCTGGAAGACCACGAACATCATGGCGCGCAAGCGCCACCCGCCTGGACAGCCTGCCCTGAGCGTTGTCGAAGGGGCAAGTCCTTTGCAGATAATTACCTTCCATTGGCGCACAATCAAAGCATGAACAAGGTCCAGAGCCGCGATGTTTTCTATTCCCTACTCCCTATTCCCTGTTCCCTGTTTGAACGGCCGGGCACATCCCCGACAT